>CAZRIV010000012.1:0-140295 GCA_964600235.1 uncultured Bacteriovoracaceae bacterium
ATCTTCTCGGTCTGCTGGGCATTGTCCGCGTTCTGGCGGATGTTCGACGCCATCTCCTCCATGGAGGACGACGCCTCTTCGGCCGCCGAGGCCTGCTCGGAAGCGCCCTGGGACATCTGCTCGGCCGTGGAGCTCATCTGTTCGCTGCCTGCAGCCACGTTGTCGGCCGCGCTGTGGACGTCGGCCACGATTGTTCTCAGTTTGCCCATCATGTTACGCAGGGCATCGGCAAGCTGGCCGATCTCGTCTTTCTGCTGGATATCGATGTCGGCCGTCAGGTCGCCTTCCGAGACATGGACGGCAAGATCCACGCCTTTACGTATCCCGCTCGTGATGATGCGTGAGAAGAGGAAGAACACCACAAAGGCTATGCCGAACGAGATGATCCCGACGGCCATCACGATGTTGCGCACGGCCTTGGCGGGTGCCAGGAATTCCTCGTCGGGCAGGGACAGGCCGATGCTCCATCCGGTGAGCTTGACCGGTGCGAAGCCCCCGGTCTTGGCGATGCCCTTGAACACATACTGATCGACTCCGGCCTGGCCGGCGAGCATCTTCTTGGTGATATCCCCCATGCCGTCCAGCTCCGCAAGGTTGAGCTTCAGGATGTTCTCCTTGACCGGATGCGCTATGAGCACGCCTTCCTTATTGACCATGAAGGCGTAACCCGTCTTGCCGGTCTTGGTGTTCACGACCATTTCGCTTAAGTATCCTATGTCCAGAATATTCGCGATGACCCCGACGACCTTGCCGTCAGCTGAAATAATGGGCTGCGCTATGGGTACGAAGGGCTGGCCCGTGACCTTGTTGAGGGCCGCCTCGCCGATGTTGCCTTTGCCCGCAATGGCGTCCTTGAAATACCCCCTGTCCGCCACGGATACACCGATGAACTTCGGGTCCGATGAGGCAAATGCCACTCCGCGCTGGTCAGCGGCCACGACCACCTGGGAGTTTTCCTTGAGGCCTTCGGTTTCGGCAAAGACCTTGAGTTTATGATTGAGATCCGCCACCTCTGCCGCAGCGCCTTCGACCCCGGCCCTGGCCACGGCGGTAGCCGCCTTGATGGTGGAATTGCCCACGGCAAGATCCTTGACGACCCTCATCTCCCCGATCAGTGAATGCTCCACGGTCTCAGTGAGTGATTTGGTCACGGCCAGGAGCTCTTCGTTTTCGAGTTCGGTCAGACCCGTGGTCGCCCTGCTCACCGATAGATATCCCACGATGGAGATGGGGATCAGGATAAGGATCGACCCCACCAGTATGAGTTTCGTGCCGAGCTTAAGATTCTTGAACATTTCTACCCCCTTTATGTTACCTCATCGTTGCCTGAGGTATGTTAATATGTTTAGGCTTCCCCTTCAAAAAGGGCCCTCTCTCCGGGCAGGGAGAGAGGGCAAGGTATGGGGTTGAGCTATGAATTCCATCAACGGGCGGGATGCGCTCTTCACAGGGCGCCCCGCTTTTTGCCTGTCCTGGCCAGAGAGCTCATGTCGTGCGGTCTTTTCCGGCCTGCCGCAGGCTGTGTCTTTCCGGCGTTTTCTGCCCTGCGTGTGCCGTCCTTTGCTTTTCCCTGGATAAAGGGCATGACAAAGTCCATGAGTGTCTGGACGGAGCTCTTTCCCATGAGGGAATCCTTGAGCTCGCCGCCCTGCAGGAGAAGGAAGGTGGGGGTGCCGGTGACCCCGTAGCGGCTTTCGAAAAAGGGCAGGAGGTCTTCGAGGATGACGCATATCCTCAAGGCAGGGCCGGCATAGATCGCCACGGTCTCGAGTCCTTCGAGGGTCGTGTGATAATCGAGATCATCCCTGATACAAGCTGCAAGCACCGGCTTCTCCTCGCTTCGCAAAGCATCCATGGCATCGATCCTGATGTGGCTTACCAGCTCTGCTCCTGGCATTATTTCTCCTGTAGTCCCTTAATGACCTCCCGGAATATCCGGGAACTCTGTCTTTTACCCAAGATGCATGCCATGGGGCGTGAAGGGATAAAAAAAAAGATAAAACATCGAATAAACAATAAGTTAAATGATCATGGGCAAGGTTTCAGAACGGTAATTGCAAGGCAGGAGAGTGTAACATGTTACAGGAAGCCTGTTACACAGGTGTAACTATGTTACAGATTGTCGTCAGCCCCCTGGATACCAAATTCCTTCATCTTCCGGTAGATGGTCTGACGGCTGATTCCCAGGGTTCTGGCCGCCTTGACCTTGTTCCACCCAGTCTGTTTCAGGGCATCGAGGATGTCTTCCCGCTCCGAATGGGTTGACTTGGCGGGCTGCCTATCCACGGGTGACCAGCCGCGGATTTCGGGCGGCAGATCCTCCACGTCGATGGTCTCTCTGCGGCAGACCACGAAGGCATGCTCCAGGGTATGGAAGAGCTCCCTGACATTGCCCGGCCAGGGGTAGTCCATGAAGATCTTCTCCACGCGCTCGGAGAGGGATGATATCTCCTTGTGGAACCTCTTCTGGAGGACGGACAGGAAATGGCTCGCAAGCAGAGGGATGTCATCCCTGCGGTCCGTGAGCGCGGGGAGGTGGATCTCCACGACCTTGAGGCGGTAGAAGAGGTCCTCGCGGAACTCCCCTTTTCTCACCTTGTCCCTCAGGTCGGCGTTCGTTGCCGAAATGAGCTGCACATCGAGTTTTATGGGCGTGGCGTCACCCACCCGCTCGATCTCCTTGTTCTCGAGTACCCGCAGGAGCTTGAGCTGGATGCTTGGCGATATATCCCCGATCTCATCCAAAAAGATGGTCCCGTGATCGGCCAGTTGAAACCGTCCCTCCTTGTCCCTTATGGCACCGGTGAAGGCCCCCTTCACATGCCCGAAGAGCTCGCTTTCCAGGACGCTTTCGGCCAGGGCGGAGCAGTTGACCACCACAAAGGGCCTGTGCGCACGTGTGCCTCCATAATGGACGGCCCGGGCCACCAGTTCCTTGCCCGTTCCGCTGGCGCCGGTGATGAGTACTGTGGTGTCTATGTCCTTGAGGTTTTCGAGCAGGGTGTAGATTTCCTGCATCCGGGTGCTCCGGCCCACGATGTTATGGTACTGGTTCCTTTCCTGGAGCTCACGCTCCAGGCTGGTGAGCCTGGTGATGTCCCTGATGACCATGACCGCTCCAAGAGGGGTGTCGTCTTTCCCCTTCAGGGGCGAGATGTTCAGGACGATCACCCCATGGGTCTTGTGAGCGTGATCGCAGGCTATGCGGTACTCCTGCACGGTCCTGTGCTTGGACACCGCATCCTCAAGCACCTTCCAGCATCTTTTCGTGCAGTCCGATTCCTTGTCATTCCACCGGGGGCTCTTGGGAGAGATCCCGCAGATGCGCTCAAATGACTCGTTGGCCTCGATGATACCCATGGAGTTGTCCACGGAGACGATGCCGTCTTCCACGGAGCGGAAAATGGCCTCCAGGTGGGACCGGTAACGTTCCCTTTCCTTCTCGATGAAGAGCTTCTCGTCCAGCAGGGCCTTGTGTTGCAGGGCATGCTTGGTGACGCGGAGCAGGGTCTCTTTCTTGATGGGCTTGGTGATGTAGTCGAAGGCACCATACCTGAGTGATGCGGCGGCGTTGTCGATGTTGGGCTCGCCCGTGATCATGATGACCGGGGCGATAATGCCCCGCGTCTTGATCTCCCGGAGGATCTCCACCCCGGAATGTGTCCCCAGCATGATGTCGGTGAGGATGAAATCGAACTCCTTTCTGGTTATCAGATCCAGGGCGCTCACGTAATCGGACGCGGTTGACACCTGGTATCCCTCTCTGGACAGGAAGGTGCTGAAGGTGTGGCGGATGCTCTCCTCGTCATCGATTATCAGAATGCTGGCGTTTATCATGGTCGTGGCGACCTCCCCATAAGGCCTCCCCGAGAGCATCTCTCGGCCGGATTGCCGTTCAGAGATCTTTTCGATGGATCATGCCTTCTTCTTTTCATAATTTGCCCATGGGGGCAACAGGTTTTCCCTGAAGACCGCGTGTTCACATACATCATTTTTTCAGGCACCTCCGGACCGCGCATGCAAGGTTTGCCTTGGTAAAGGGCTTGTCCAGATATTCTTCGATACCCTGAGAGTGTGCCTCTTCAGGGGTGATGGTCTCGCTGTATCCTGTCATGAGGATAATGGGCACCGTGCGAATGTTGAGGATCTCCCGGGCAAGGGTCGATCCGGACATGACAGGCATGGTCTGGTCGGTAATAACCAGGTCGAATGTGTCCGGGTGAGCCTGGAAGGCCTTCAGGGCCGCCATGCTGGAAGACGAGCTCTCAACCTTATATCCGAGGTGTTCGAGCATGGCTTTGGAGAACTGCAGGATGGCCTCCTCGTCATCCACCAGGAGGATGGTTTCGCCCTTGCCCTGCACCACGGGTTGTTCGGCCTTATGGAAATCGTCAGGCTCTCCTTCGAAGGCGGGGAGATATACCTCGAAGGTGCTCCCATGCGCGATGGTGGAGCTTACGAACACGGTACCGCCGAGTGAGGTCACTATGCCATGGACCGTGGCCAGGCCGAGGCCTGTCCCCTTGCCCTTTTCCTTGGTGGTGAAAAAGGGGTCGAAGACCCGCTTGAGTATCTCGACATCCATGCCGCAGCCGGTATCGTCCACCATGAGCCTGAGATACATCCCCTCGCGGAGCCCCGGGTGCTGCAGGCTGAATTCTTTGTCCAGGCGGAGCTGCTCCAGGGAGATCCTCATCTCTCCGCCTGCCGGCAGCATTGCATGGTAGGCATTCGTGCACAGGTTCATGATGATCTGGTGTATCTGGGTCGGGTCCGCGAGGACTGGATGGGCATCAGGCTGTATGTGTTCGGTGATGGTGATGGTGCTGGGGATGGAGGACCGCAGGAGCTTGAGCGCCTCCTTTGCTATGATCTGGACCTTGACGGGCCTGTATTCGGTCTCCACCTGGCGGCTGAAGGTCAGGATCTGTTTGACCAGGTCCCTGGCCCGGTCCCCGGCCCTGATGACCTCGCGGATGTTATCCTGCGCCGGGTTGTCTTCCGGCAGATCGTCCAGGGCAAGCTCCGAGTAGCCGATGATGGCCGACAGGATATTATTGAAGTCATGAGCGATGCCCCCGGCCAGTGTCCCGATGGCCTCGAGCTTCTGGGAGCGCAGCAGCCTGGCCTCATAGGCCCTCATCTCCTCTTCCGAACGCTTCCGCTCCGATATGTCCTCGGCAATGCCTGTGAGGTACAAGGGAATCCCTTGTGCGTCTTTGACCACCGAGCTTCTGATGTTTATCCACCTTACAGACCCTTCTTTTCTGACGATGCGGAATTCATATTCCAGGTCCTGCTGCTGCACGGATCCGACCATGGAGGTGACGAGGTCCATGTCTTCTACGTGAACAATGTCGAGCCATACCCTGGGATTCTGGTATGCTTCAGCAATGGTGATGCCCGTGATCCGCTCGAAGGCGGGGCTCACGTAGATTGTCCTGCCCCAGTCCGGCGTTGCCATCCAGAAGATCTCCGGGCTCACCTCGGCCATCCTCCTGAACCGCTCCTCGCTTTCCCTCAGCGCCTCCTCCGCCCGCTTGCGTTTGGTGATGTCAACATTCGTCCCTTCGAGGTAGGCAATGTTCCCGGATGCATCATAGACGCCATGAAGGTGTATGGATATCCAGAAGGTGCTTTTGTCCTGCCGGCGCATTTCCACCTCGAGACCATCCACGACGCCCTGCTCTCTGAGTATGCGGAGCATATGCTCCCGGTCTCTGGGATTCACGTACAGTTCCCGGCCCATATCCTTGACCTGCTCGATCATCTCCCCTGGTGACGCGAAGCCGAACATCCGGGCAAGGGCGGGGTTCACGCTCAGAAGCCGTCCCTCTGGCGTTGTCTGATAGATGCCCTCGTTGGCGTTTTCGAAGATGGCGCGGTATTTCTCCTCGCTTTCGCGCAGGGCCTTGTCAAGAAGCCTTCGATCCGTGACGTCGATCCCGATGCCAAAGATGAACTCGAGTTCACCGGTATCGCGGAATACGGCCTTGCCCTGCCACTGGATGAGCAGGTTCCTGCCGTCCCTGGTCTTCACCTGGTTCTCATGCACGACGGGTTCCCTTGACGTGACCATCCGGGTCATGGCATCCCTGCAGACCGCACGGTCTTCTTCAGGGATGAATGTCTCAACGTAGTCTTTCCCCGCAACCTCCGGGAGCGAATAACCCAAGGCGTTCAGCATGGACTGGTTCATGAAGAGCACCCTGCCCAGCTGGTCGATGGCGTCATAGAAGGCAGGAGAAGTCTCCACGATGGATACGGTCAGATCACGTTCCTTCCTGAGCTGCCGCGAGGCCCTGATCCTTGAGGTGATGTCGCGTGCGGAACCGCGGACTCCTGCGGGTCTGCCTTCAGCGTCGATGATGAGGGAGTTGCGGTACTCCATGACCATCTCAGCGCCTGTTTTGGTGATGATGGTCATGAGTCCTTCGTCATAGCCGCTTTCAAGCAACCTTCTTATATAGTCGTTGAAATGGACCTTAAAGCGCTCCGGCAGGATATCCTTGATGTTCAGATTTTCCAGGTCGGTATGGGTGTATCCGGTACTTCTCTTGGATGCGAGGTTGGTCTCGATGAAATTGCCATTAAGATCATGAAGATACAAAAGGTCTGATACATTGAAGAAGATGTCACGGTATCGGGCCTCGCTCTGCCGCAGGGCCTCTTCGGTCTGTCTTGCCTCAGTGATGTCACGGACAGACTCAATGGCACCTATGATGTTCTCCTGAGAGTCATAGATGGGTCTCGCCTTTCCCCAGAGGGTTATCTTTCTGCTGTTGATCTTTACCTCGCCCAAGGCGAGGACGATATCCTTTTCTTTTTTAAAATACGAGTAGTCTTCCCTGAGTTCCTTGGCCGGATCGAGGATGTTATCCAACAGCATGGGTCGTCTGGTGCCATAGAAGGGAATGGCATACTCATAGTCCTTTTTGCCGAGCATGTCCTTGGCGGGTATGAGTGTGAGATCTTCCATGGCCCGGTTCCAGACAGTAACCCGGCCAGTGAGGTCTATGGCAAAGGTGGGGTCAGGCAGGAAATCAATAAGCTCCGTAAGCTGCGTCAGGGCATCGGTGTGGGCCTTCTCGATCTGCTTCCTGTCCGTGATGTCCCGTATGGACTCGATGGCGCCGATGATCCGGGAGGTCTTGTCGTAGATGGGACTTGCCTTGGCCCAGAGGGATCTCCCGGAGGGCAGCCCCACTGTCTCGGCGTAGAGGGTATCCCCTTCGCGGCGGACAAAGGCGTATTTTTTGTCCATGTCAGGATCGGGATGGAGAACGAGGTCGATGAGGATAGGGCGTCTTTCGCCGTATAAGGGAAGGGAATATGCGTACGCCCCCTTTCCGATCATGTCAAAGGCCTGTATGCCGGTCATCTCTTCCATGGCCCGGTTCCAGACGGTGACCTTTCCTGTGAGGTCAACGGCAAAGGTGGGGTCGGGCAGGAAGTCAATGGCCTGGGAGAGGAGGAGTGTTGTCGTGGAAGCGCTTTTTCTCGAAGGATTCTTCTTTTCCATTGTTCGTATAACTCCCCTGTCTCCCCATGGATGCTTGAGGAAACCATTCATGATGCGGAACTGAACCGGAGCCTGTCTAATCTCTTATCACTATTGATGCTTGCGTTCCATCAGGCACCTTTGAATCGAGCGGGCAATGGCCTGTCTGGTAAACGGTTTTTCGATGTATTCTTCAATCCCTTTCGAAAGGGCCTCCTCCGGGGTTATGGACTCGCTGTAACCGGTCATGAGGATGACGGGCACGTGCCGTATCTTCATGATCTCCACCGCCAGGACCGACCCGGTCATGCCCGGCATGGTCATATCCGTGATGACAAGGTCGAAGGCGTCCGGCGAGGATCTGAAGAGCCCCAGGGCCTCGGTGCTCGACGACATGCACGTCACCTTGTAGCCGAGCTGTTCGAGCATGGCCCTGGCAAACTGGAGGATCGCCACCTCGTCATCGATGAGGAGGATGGATTCCCCTGAGCCCCGTATCAGGGCGTCATCAGGTTCCTCCTCGTCTTCTGCCTGCTCGGGGACTACCGGGATATAGACCTCGAAGGTGCTTCCCCTGCTTACGGCGGACCTCACGACGACGGTCCCGCCGAGCCCGGTTACGATCCCGTGGACCGTTGCCAGCCCGAGGCCCGTACCCCTGCCCTTTTCCTTGGTGGTGAAGAAGGGATCGAAGATGCGCTTTAACGTCTCGGCGTCCATGCCGCACCCGGTGTCGCTTACGGCGATCCGCACGTGTTTCCCCTGGGAAAGCTCCGGGTGCACGGATGTGAACTCGGGACCCAGGGATACCTCATCCAGCGTCACCATGAGCTCCCCGCCGCTCTCGAGCATGGCGTGATAAGCGTTGGTGCAGAGGTTCATGATGATCTGGTGGATCTGCGTAGGATCAGCCAGGACCGGGTCCGTAGACGGATCGATGTTCTGGTTGATGGCAATGATGCTGGGGATGGATGATCTGAGCAGTTTGAGCGCTTCCTTGATGATGAGGTGCACCCGTACCGGGTGCTGCTCCGGCTCGATCTGGCGGCTGAAAGTGAGGATCTGCTTGACCAGGTCCTTGGCCCTCGTGCCCGCCTTGAGGACCTCCTCGATATATTCGGCGGTGGGGTTTCCCTCGGGCAGGTCATCCTTTGCCAGCTCTGAATAGCCGATGATGGCGGACAGGATGTTGTTGAAGTCATGGGCGATGCCGCCGGCCAGAGTGCCTATGGCCTCGAGCTTCTGGGAGCGCATGAGGCGGTTTTCATATAAGAGGCGCTCTTCCTCGACCTGTTTTTTCTCGGTGATGTCCTCTGCGATGCCTGTAAGGTAGATGATTGCACCCTGGGCATCGCAGATAGCGGAGCGCCGGTTTCTTATCCACCGTATGGCGCCGTCTTTCCTCACCAGGCGGAACTCGTATTCATGCTCCCTGTCTTCTGTTTTCTCAGTCATTTTCACCACGAAATCCTGGTCTTCTTTATGGACGAGCTCAAGCCACAGGCCCGGGTTCTTGTAGAGCTCTTCGCACGGTATGCCGGAAATCTTTTCGAATGCGGGGCTGATAAAGATGACCTTGGTCCAGTCGGGCAGTGTGATCCAGAAGATCTCCGGGCTGGCCTCGGCCATTTTTCTGAAACGCTCCTCGCTCTGTCTCAGGGCCTCTTCGGAGCGCTTGCGTTCGGTTATGTCCTGGATGATGCCGAAGACCTTCCGGTCGGCCGGGTTGTATTCGGCTATGGAGTGGATATCTACTATTGCCCCGTCCGTGGGACGCCTGATCTTGAATTCCACATCATATCTCTCTCCGAGCTCGGTCAGGCGCTGCATCTTCTCATCCAGGGCATGGCGGGATTCAGGCAAGGGGAGTTTTTTGACCTCCTCTATGGTCCACTGGTGTTCTCCCAGGCCGTAGATCTGATATGCCTCCGAGGAGGCCCACACGGTTCCCCTGGAGAGGTCGAACTCCCAGTAGCCGATCCTGGCGATCTTCTGGGCGTGTTCGAGCAGGAGCCGGTTTTTCTGCAGGTCGGCCTCGGCGCGCTTGCGTGCGGTTATATCATGGATAATGGCCTGCATCCTTCCATCGGGAAGTTTAGACGCGCTTGCCTCGACGAGGAATATGCTTCCATCTTTCCTTTTCATGGGGCGCTCGAACCTGAGGTTCTCGCCCGAGGCGAGCGTCGTAAGGCGCTGCCGGCCCATCCCGCGGATCTCATCGGGGTAGGTGTCGAGAACGTTAAGCCCGAGCAGTTCGTCTTCACGGTAGCCGAGCATTTCGCAGGTTTTTGCATTCACAAGGATAAACCGACCGTTTTGGTCTACGAGGAAGATGCCGTCGGCAGCCTGGTCGATCAATTGCCTGTAGCGTTTCTCGCTCTCGATCAGCTCTTCTTCCGCATGCTTGCGCTCGGTCATGTCCGTGATGAACCCCTCCAGGAAGAGCAGTTCCCCGGCAGGTGAGTAGACGCCGATTCCCTGCTCCCACACCCACCGCAGCTCACCGGACTTCGTTACGATCCGGTAGAAGATCTGGAAGTGGACGTGGCCTTGGAGTGCGGACTGGACCTCTTCCCATACCTTTTCGCGGTCATGGGGGTGAATGAGCTCGTTGTAGGAAACGCCACGGTTTTCGATGAGCTCATCCGAGGAATACCCTGTCAGCGCAAGGCAGCCTTCACTCACGAACTCCATGGTCCAGTCCCGCTCGTTCCTGCACCGGTATGCCATACCCGGCATATTGCCCATGAGGGTTTCGAGCTTTCTCTGGTGTTCGGCGAGTGATTCGGCCGCTTTCCTGCGCTCGGATATATCCCGTGTGATACCCAGGATCCCCTTGGGCGAGCCGTTCTCGTCAAAGACTATGCTTATGGTGGTTTCCGTCCATACCGTTGAGCCGTCCATGCGGAGCACTTCAAGTTCGAGGGTCCTGGACCACCCTGGGCCGGGCTTGTCCTTTTTCCATTGAAGCACCCGGTCCTTTTTCAGCACATCCATGGCAGCTGCATAGGAAGAAGGGCTGAGGACCATATCGAGGGTCTGTTTCATGGCCTCTTCGACCGTGAAGCCCCTGAGCTTTTGTACCGAGGGGCTCACATAGGTGCATGCAAGGTTCGTATCTATGACCCAGATCACGTCCGATGCGTTCTCCGCCAGGATGCGGTATTGCTGCTCGCTCTTCTTGAGCCTTTTTTCAGCCTTTCTCAGGTCGGTGATATCATGGACCAGGGCGAAGATATAGGTCTTGCCCTCCACGTCGACCAGTGTCGCCGAGAGGATGACGTCCCGGATCATGCCGGAGCTGTTCTGGAGCTGGACCTCCACGTCTTCGATATTGTTCCCCTCGATGAGTTCGTTCATGTACCATTTGCGGTCTGCAGGGTTGACCCAGACATTGAGTTCTGCGGTGGTTTTCCCGATAATCCCGCCCCTGTCGAATCCCGACCATGCGATGAACGCCCTGTTGATATCTATGATACGGCGTGTCGAGGGGTTTATGATGCATATGGGTTCCGGGATCGAATGGAAGGCTGCCTGGAATTTCTTCTCGGATACCCTCATGAGCTCTTCAGCCCGGCGGTGTTCGCTCACATCGATCCCGATGCCGAAAATGAAGTCCACTTCGCCGCTCTCGCGAAACAAGGCCTTGCCCTGCCACTGCACCGTCAGGGTTTCCCCAAACCTGGTAAGGACCCTGTTCTCATGCACGACAGGGGTTTTGGACCCGATCATCCGCTCCATGGCATCCTTGAACTCCAGATGGTCTTCTCTGGGGATGAATGTTTCGATATAGTCCCTGCCCACGATATCATCGAGCTTGTATCCAAGGGCATTCAGCATGGCCTCGTTCATGAAGACGGTCTTTCCCTGAGGATCTATGGCATCGTAGAAGGCAGGCGAGGTCTGGATGATGGAGGTGATGAAGTTGCGTTCTCTTTTCAGCTCCTGCTGGGCACGAAGCCTGGATGTTATGTCGCGGGCCGAGCCGCGTACGGCCGCGGGCTTTCCCTCCTGGTCGGTGACCAGCGAGTTGCGGTATTCCAGGACCCGTTCAATCCCGAACTTGTTCTTGATGGTGAGGAACCCTTCGTCGGTGCCCTTGCTCAGGACGTTCTGGATATAATTCTGGAAACGGTGTCTGTGCCTTTCGGGCAGGAGATCCTTCACCGAGAGGTTGCTGATCTCGGCTTCGGTATAGCCCGACCCCTTCTTGGTGGCCAGGTTGGTCTCGATGAAGTTGCCCTCCAGGTCATGGAGATAGAGGTAGTCGGACACATTGGTGAAAAAGTCACGGTATTTCGCCTCGCTCTTCTTTAAGGCGCTCTCGGTGAGCTTGCTGTCCGTGATGTCGCGCAGCGTTTCAATGGCCCCGATCACCTGCCCGGTCTTGTCGCACAGCGGGCTTGCCTTGATCCAGAGGTGCCTTTTCAGGGGAAGGCCCGTCGTCTCGGCATAGATGCCTTCCTCCTGGCGGAGCAGGGAGGTATAGGTTTTCTCTATGTCAAACCCGGGGTGGAGTACGAGGTCCACAAGCACGGGCCTCCGTGTGCCGTAGATGGGCAGGGAATATTCATGGTCCGACTTTCCGAGCATTTTATCGGCACTGACCCCGGTGAGCTTCTCCATGGCACGGTTCCAAATGATCACCGTTCCCTTGAGATCAATGGCAAAGGTGGGGTCGGGGAGGAAGTCCAACAGCTGGGATATCGTGAGGGCAGGTTCGCACAATGATTCCTTCTCCATGGCAGGGACCGGCATGTCGCGGGCAGATGCCGAACCTTCTTTTTTCAAGGCAGGTTTCTTTTTCCCGGCACGTGGTTTCTTTTCGGATGCCATTGCCTTTTGTACCCCCTCTAAGCTCACATCATAAAAACCATATCATTATAGCAGGTAAGATGAGTATCCCATGAATAAATTATTCGCGAAATGCCTCATTGCAAGGCCCTGCGAGAAAAAAAACCTTTTGTAGACGACGATATCAGACATATTTATCGCAGATTGTGCATTTGTTTGTGTCCATGCACCCCCGATACACCCTTTGGCGTTCATCGACAGATGATTCGTGGTGAACTTGAGTGTTTTCTGCAGGTCCGATAAGATCACTGATATTATCGGAAAGAGGTTTTAACCTCCTTCAAACGCACAGTCCGGGGTATATTAAGCCCGTACAGATGATGGATATGGCCTGTACCAGGCCATATCCATCATCTGTACGGGTAAGTTTTTCTCAACGGGCAGAAGCCTCATGGAGGGGTATGCATGATTTCAATCAGGCCAGTTATCAGGTTTGCCTGACGCGGCCCATGCCGCAGCCCCAGCAAGGGGCCGAGGGTATTGTCAGAAGAGTTCCAGATTCTCCCAGTTGTCATCTCCGGGTGCCGATGCATCGTCGCCTTGGTTGCCTTTTCGGCCCGGTTCGATGTGCTTCACGTGGATGTCCCGCTCGCTCTTGGTGGTGTAGAGCCTGCCGAGCTTGGAGAGCAGGGTCGAGGCCAGCATTTCCATGCCGGAAGGACAGACTTCCCGGGCGCTTTCGGCAGTCCCCTCCACGGCCTTCATGACCTTGCTCAACAAACTCTCCACCTGCTCGTGGACCGTTATCCTGTCTTCCGTGTTCTCGAGGTCTCTCAGGAGATCTTCCCCCAGGTCCTGCATCTCTCCGAGTGTGACATGTATCGATCCGTTTATGGTTTTAAGGGATGAGGTGAGGTCCTTCAGGTTGTCCACCATCATCGCGATGGTCTGCGCCTGCTTGTCCTGCATGAGGAGCATGTCCTCCTTGAAGCGCAGCGATATGTCCACCAGGTTCGAGAGCACCTTGCGTAGGTCTCTGGTGTCTTCGCGCGCCTCTTTCGAGAGCTCGTATATATTCCCCGAGATGGTGTCGAGCATGGCGCCCTCTTTCCCCAGGTGAGCGGCCTTGATCCGTGCATTCAGGGCTATGAGCTGGAGGTTGAGACCCAGCGATTCTATATCCCTGACAAAAACGGACATCTCGGAAACCATCTCGCTGGCGGAATTGACCGTATCCCTGAGTTTGGCATGCTCTTCGGCGATGGCCCTGATGCACTCGATGACGGAGGTTATCCCGCTGTCGAGGCCTTCCATGAACGACTGCCCCTTCGTATCCGAGGCCCAGGCGACTTCCTGGGTTTCCATGAGCACGTCGCTCACGTGTATCGTGATGTTCTGGAGGCTTGCAATGACCTTGAAGGAGGCATCGGCCAGCTCCTCATAGGACTGGTTCAGCTGGGCGTGCTGAAGCTTCAGGACATCCCTGACCATGGCGGCCTGCTCGATCTCCGTGTAGCCTTCTTCACTGATTTCCGTGCACAAGTGGTCCAGGACCTCTTTCACGTGCTCGAGCTGCTGGCGGGTGATGTCGTGAAACTGCATGGATATGACGATGTCGCCGATGCTGCCGGCAATATCCTTGTTTATCCGCTCGACGAGTTGTGCCGACTCGGATGTGGTTTTGAATTTGCGCTCCAGGGCCAGGTGGTTCGACATGGCCTTGTCCAGGGTTGTGCGGGCGCTCTCGCTCTGGCTCCTTTCGAACTCGGTGATCTTCTGAAGGGCATGAGAGACGAACGACTGCACGTTTCGGGAAACCGTATTGATATGTAATGATTTCTCCTTGATGACATCCGAGAGGTTCCTCACATCGTCGGTAAGGGTTGAAAAGCCGGAATTATCGGTGGAGATGTGCGCGTTTTCCACACGGGTAAGGAAGCCCAGCATGGTGAGGTTGAGCACATGCAGCTTGAAGGACTCGATACTGGATGATATCTTGGAAAGCTCTGCGCGGTGCTGCTGGAAGACCTGACTGATCTGTGAGAAATGGGTTTGAGACTCCCCGATATGCCCTTTGAGCTCTTCCAGGATTTCATGGAGCCCGTCAGTCGTTCTTCTCAGCGCGTCGCCGGTCATGAGCTCCACGACCTCGCTCGACTTGTCGCACATCCTCTGGGCGCGCGAATAATATTCCTGGAGGTTTTCTGCGATCCTGAGGAAGTCCTTCTCGGACGCGATGATGAGTTTGTCCAGGAGGTCATCCACCTGGGAGAGGGAGCTTGTCCACTGCAGGTGGTAATCCGTTGATTTCGATCCATTACTGCTTTTTACGGCAGTAATGCGGGTGGAGAGATTTTTCATGGAGCTGAGCAGGTTCATTCAGCCGATCCTGCCCCGGCATGCTGATTAGTCGTGCTGTCCTTCATCCCCCACAATCTCCGTCTGGCTTTTCCCCTTGAAACCCCAAGGATTCCCTCGATCTTTATTCTTTCGAAGGCCTTTTTAAAGCAGGGGAATAGCATATTGATCGGTCGGATACCTGCCGTAACTTTATAGAATATTCCTCAGCCGGGCTAGGATACCTTGTCCCCGGGGTCGGGGTCGCCATCAAAGGTGCAGACGCTCCAGATGTCTCCATGTCCGCCGGCCAGGACCATGCCCTCGGACAGCCCGAACTTCATCTGGCGGGGCTTGAGGTTGGCCACCACGACGACCTTCCTGCCCACCAGGCCCGCCGGGTCGGGATAGGCCCTGCGGATACCTGCAAAGATCTGGCGGTTCCTGCCCTCGCCCAGGTCGATCATGAGCCTGACCATCTTGTCCGAGCCTTCAACCAGGGAGGCTTCCATGATCTTTCCCACCCTGAGGTCGAGCTTTGAAAAGTCATCCATGGTGGCTTCTGCAGATTTGCCGGGGGCGGCCATTTCTCCAACCTTCGGCTTCTGATCCGCTCTCTTCTCTTTCGCCGGGTGCTTCGGGGCGCCCGCGCTCTTTTCGATCCTGGCCCAGGAGTCCCGCAGGGTCACGGTGCGGTTGAAGACGGGCGAACCATCCCTGGAGTCCTTGGGGTCCACACAGAAATAGCCCTGGCGCTCGAACTGGTAGCCGTTCAAAGGTGCCGCTCCTGCAACAGAGGGTTCCAGTCTGCAGCCCTTGAGCGTCACGAGCGATTCGGGGTTCAGCAATTCCTTATAGTCCTTGCCGGTCCGTTCACATTCGGCCCCGATATTCTCCACGCTGAAGAGTCTGTCGTAGAGCCTCACCTCTGCGGTGAGCGCATGCCCGGCAGACACCCAGTGGAGCGTGCCCTTCACCTTGCGGCCGTCTTTGGCATCTCCGCCCCTGGTGGCCGGGTCGTAGGTGCAGCGCAGTTCGGCTATTACCCCGGCCTTGTCCTTCACCACGCTTGTGCACGTGATGAAGTAGGCGCCTCTGAGCCTCACCTCGCGGCCCGGGGCCAGGCGGAAGAACTTATCCGGCGGGGTTTCCATGAAGTCGTCCTGCTCGATGTAGAGCGTGCGGGAAAAGGGGACCTTGCGGGAGCCCATGGCAGTGTTGTCGGGGTGCAACGGGATCTCGAATTCTTCAGTAGCTCCTTCAGGGTAGTTCTCGATAGTGACTTTGAGCGGCTTCAGCACGGCCATGACCCGGGGTGATCTCTCGTTCAGGTCTTCCCTGATATGGTACTCCAGCAACGCCATATCCACCATGGAGTCCTTCTTGGCCACGCCGATGCGCTCGCAGAACTTCCTGATGGCCTCCGGTGTGTAGCCCCGGCGCCTGAGCCCCGCGATGGTGGGCATGCGCGGGTCGTCCCAGCCCGAGACGATGCCGAGCTGCACCAGCTCTAACAGCCTCCGTTTGCTCATCATCGTATAGCTCAGGTTGAGCCTGGCGAACTCGATCTGCTGGGATCGGTACATGTCGAGCTTTTCCAGGAACCAGTCATAGAGCGGCCTGTGGTCTTCGAACTCCAGCGTGCAGATGGAGTGGGTGATCTTCTCCAAAGAGTCGGAGATGGGGTGGGCGTAGTCGTACATGGGGTAGATGCACCAGTCGTCTCCGGTGCGGTGGTGGGTGGAGCGCAGGATCCGGTAGATGATGGGGTCCCGCATGTTCAGGTTGGGGGATGCCATGTCGATCTTGGCCCTGAGCACCCTGGCGCCGTCAGGGAATTCGCCCTCCCTCATGCGGCGGAACAGGTCCAGGTTTTCCTCCACACCCCGGTTGCGGTACGGGCTGTCCTTGCCCGGCTCGGTGAGCGTGCCGCGGTACTGTCTGGTCTCCTCGGCGCTCAGGTCGCACACGTAGGCCAGGCCCTTCTTGATGAGCTCCTCGGCCAGCTCGTAGGTCTTCTCGAAATAGTCCGAGGCATAGTACATGCGGTCTTCCCAGTCGAAGCCGAGCCAGTGCACATCCTCGATAATGGAGTCGATGTACTCCTGGTCTTCCTTGCTTGGGTTGGTGTCATCGAAGCGCAGGTTTGTGATCCCCTTATAGTCGGCTGCTATGCCGAAGTTCAGGCAGATGGACTTGGCGTGGCCGATGTGCAGGTAGCCGTTGGGCTCGGGGGGAAAACGGGTGTTCACCCGGCCGTCGTACTTGCCGGAACGCATGTGCTCGTTGATGATGGTTCGGATGAAATCTACCGAGACCACTGCGAGCGGTCCGGTATCTTTCGTGCTGTCGTTGTCTGATGGTTTTGCCATGGTTTCAAACCTCGAGTCTGGATAGTTTATATCACCAAGATTGTCGGTATCAAACGACATATAGGGTATACCACAGGATCAGTCCATTTTAAACCTCGGACAATTTCCCGGGCGGATCAGATCCGGAAGTATCATTTCAATTTTCTACAGGATGAGATCCACGTCTCTCACAAATCTCAGGATGAGCAACGAAGTCGGGTTCGCTTGACTCATGTGAGTTTAACCGTATTATAAGCAGTTGGATATATTTAATGAACTTATTGAAAAAGATCAGAGGTAGTCATCCCTGCTGAAGCGGGACTTCGTGTTTTCCAAGAACATATGGGCCCCTGTTTTCGCGGGAGTGATACATGTTCTTATATTTTGCCCATGACTTGTACAGGAACTTATCCTCAAGGATCCAGGAGGGATCTCATGGCCGGAACAGCAGAACTGGAATTACGAAAATTCATGGCCCCGGAGTTTGTCTTTGGTGAAGGCGCCAGGCATCTGGCCGGTCAGTATGCCAGGAACTTCGGCGCACTCAAGGTGCTGGTGATCACCGATCCGGGGGTCATGGAAGCCGGGTGGGCTGCTGATGTGCTTGCCAGCCTGGAAATGGAGGGATTGGCCTGTACGGTATTTTCGTCGGTTACCTCCAACCCCCGGGCTCAGGAGGTCATGGAGGGGGCACGTGTATTATCTGAACAGGGCTGCAACGTCATCGTGGCCATAGGGGGAGGGAGCCCCATGGACTGTGCCAAGGGGATCGGCATAGTCAGCTCCAACAGCAGGCCTATCCTGGAATTTGAAGGCGTCGACCGGGTGAGTGTCCCAGGGCCGCCCCTGATCTGCATTCCCACCACATCAGGCTCTTCGGCGGATGTGTCCCAGTTTGCCATCATCAATGACACGCTCCGGAAGGTCAAGATAGCCATCATCAGCAAGACAGTGGTACCCGATGTCGCCCTGATCGACCCCGTTACTACCACCACCATGGATGTCCAGCTGAGCGCATGTACCGGCATGGACGCACTTACACACGCCATAGAGGCCTATGTCTCCAATGCAAGCTCACCGGTTACCGACCTGCATGCCCTGGAAGCCATCCGCCTGATATCGTCCAACCTGCAGCAGGTCCTGGCTGATACGAAGAATATGAAGCTCCGCAGCAACATGATGCTTGGCAGCCTTCATGCTGGGCTTGCCTTCTCGAATGCCAGTCTCGGGGCGGTCCATGCCATGGCGCACAGCTTAGGCGGCCTGCTTGACCTTCCCCATGGGCATTGCAATGCCATTCTCCTGCCCTATGTGATGGATTATAATTTCAGCGCGGTTCCGGACCGCTATTGCGCAATCGGCGAGGCCATGGGGCTGCACCTGCAGGGGATGACGCGTGCCCGGAAAAAGAAGGCCGTCTTGGGCGAGGTGAGGCGTTTACAGAGTGAGGCAGGTGTTTCGCAAACCCTCGGGCAGATAGGTACTTCCCGGGGCGATATCAGGAGCCTGGCTGAGAGCTCCATGCAGGATGCCTGCATGGTCACGAACCCTAGAAGGCCGAACCGGGAAGATATCGAGGGGATCTATGAAAAGGCGTTCTGACAAGCCCGATGACTGGGATGCGTTGCGCGCCAAGATCATAGGCCTTGGCGGGCAGTCGATCCGGAAGAGTTACTACCCCGAGCTGCAGCAGCGCCTTGTGGACCTGGAGCTGTTCAGGACGCTGCTTGACCAGAGCCTGGACGCCGTTTTTCTTGCACGGATCCCCACGGGCGTGCTGACCGATGTGAATGAATCGGCGTGCCGCCAGCTGGGATATTCCCGTGACGAGCTCCTGGCCATGTCTTTCATTGATCTGCTGGCGCCACCTGAATCCGGACAAATCGGCGCGTTACTGAAGAGGAAGGCAGTTCTGAAGCATGGCGTGCATGTCGAGGTCTCATTGTCCAAGAAAAGAGGCGGGTCCATACCTGTTGAAATGACCCTTCGTCTGGTGGAAGTGAGAGGGTCTGCATATGCAGTGGCTGTTGTCCGGGACATGACAGAGCGCAGGAAGGCCGGGGAGGCCCTGCGTGAGAGCGAGACGATGCACCGCCTGCTCATAGACAATGCAACGGACATGATCTCGCGGCATATGCCGGACAGCACGATCATCTACACCACGCCTTCGTGCGAGCGCATGCTCGGTTACAGGCCCGAGGAAATGATCGACCGCATGGCAGGGGACTTCGTTGCCCCGGGCGACATGGAAGGCGTCTGGGCAGCCTTCAGGGCTTCACGGGAGGCAGGGGAAGACTGGTACCGTGCCGAGTTCCGCATGATCAGACGAGACGGGGCCACCATCTGGACGGAGACCCTGGGAAAGATCATCCGCGATGAACAGGGCAAGGTGGTGGAGGTACACAGTGTCCTGCGGGACATCACCGAACGGAAGCGCGCCGAGGATGCCCTGCATGAAAGCGAGGAGCGCTACCGGATGCTTTTCGAAAACGCCATCGAGGGCATCTTCAGGACTACCCTGGACGGGCGTGCTATCATGTGCAACTCGGCCCTGGCCAGGATGCTCGGGTATGATTCACCGCAGGATGCCGTTTTAAAGCTGACCGACATCGGGTCCCAGGTCTATGCGGATATACGGGAACGGATGGCCGTAATCGAACGCCTCACCCTGGAGGGTAAGGTCACGGGGAGTGAAGTCCTGTTCAAACGCTCCGACGGGAGCACGATGAAGGCAATGCTGAACGTCCGCCTGGTACATGACGAGAGAGGAGCCCCGGCATTCATTGAGGGGAGTTGCATAGACATCACCGAAAGGTGGCTGGCCCAGGAGGCCCTCAAGGCAAGCGAGGAGAAGTACCGGAAGATCTTTGAAGACGCCACCGAGGGGATCTTCCAGACAACGCCCGAAGGCAGGTATCTCAGCGTTAACCCTGCCTTTGCCCTGATGTTCGGGTTCTCGTCGCCTCAGGAAATGATCGAATCCGTTCACGATATCGCTCAGGAGCTCTACGTAAATCCTGCAGACCGCCGAGAGATGGTGCGCATGCTTCGGGAGGACGACAAGGTGCAGGGCTATGAGGTGGAGGTATTCCGAAAAGACAGATCCAGGTTCTGGATCTCCATCAATATTCATACGGTCCGGGATGCATCAGGGGAAGTACTGTATTTCGAGGGTACCAACGTGGACATCACCGAGCGCAAGCATGCACAGCGGGCATTGCAGGAAAGCGAATCGCGCATCCGTGAGATCATCGACAATGCCCCCTTTGGCGCCCACAGCTATAAACTCAATGCTGAGGGCCAGTTGATCTTTGTGGGCGGAAATCCGGCGGCGGACCGCATCCTGAACCTCGACCATGCTTCCCTCATCGGCAGGGAGATCGAGGAGGCATTCCCCATGCTGAAAGATACTGTGGTGGCCGAGAACTATCGTGAGGTGGCGCGCACGGGCAGGCACTGGGTACAGGAGGTGATCAGATACGAGGATAAGGACATTGCCGGCGCCTTTGAGGTCTTTGCATTCCAGACCGGGCCCGGCCGCATGACAGCATTTTTCCTGGAAATCACCAAGCGGAAGAAGGCCGAGGCGGCGCTGCGAGAGAGAGAGGAACTTCTCCGGGCCACCTTCAACACCACGGCCGACGGGATCCTGGTGGTGGACGGCAAGGGCCGGATCTCCCATATGAACCGGCGGTTTGCCCAGATGTGGCGGATACCGAAGGATCTTCAGGAGACAAAGGACGACGATAATCTCCAGGCCTTTGTGCGTGATCAGCTCGAAGACCCGGAAGGTTTTCAAAACAAGGTCAGTGAGCTCTATAGGAGCACCCGGGAGGATTTCGGCGAGCTCAGGTTCAAGGACGGCAGGGTGTTCGAACGGTATTCCTGCCCCATGATCCTGGAAGGAAAAGAGATCGGGCGGGTATGGGACTTCCGTGACATTACCGAGCGCAAACACGCCGAGGATGCCCTGAGGGTATCCGAGGCCAGGTACCACAGGCTCTATGACAGTATGATGGACGCCTTTGTGTATGTTGCCATGGATGGGACCATCCTTGAATGCAACGACGCGTACCTGGCCATGCTTGGATATAATGCGGATGAGATCAGAAAACTGGCCTATCAGGACATCACCCCTGAGAAGTGGCGCGCCTTCGAGGCCAAGATCATTGAAAAGGAGGTTCTCGCCAGGGGCTACTCGGACATCTATGAAAAGGAATACCGGCGCAAGGACGGGACCGTCTTCCCGGTGG
This sequence comes from uncultured Bacteriovoracaceae bacterium, assembly GCA_964600235.1. Taxonomy (GTDB): domain Bacteria; phylum Desulfobacterota; class Desulfomonilia; order UBA1062; family UBA1062; genus MWEI01. Next base: position 21,237 of record CAZRIV010000012.1, read on the forward strand.
AGCTGCGCGCATACCTCATGCGCGACCAAGAGGGGAGACCTGCGGGCATGTGGGCCATCATGCGCGATGTCACCGAACGCAAACAGGCGGAGGAGCGTCTCAGAGAGGCCAACAGGAGGCTGGAGAACATCATCGAGTTCCTCCCGGACGCCACCATCATAACCGACAGCGACAAGCGGATCATCGCCTGGAACCGGGCCATGGAGGAGATGACCGGGGTGCCCAAGGCACATATCCTCGGCCGCGACCACTTCGAGGCCATGGTGCCGTTTTACGGCGAGCCCGGGCCTTACCTCATGGATTTTCTCGGCAAGGATGAGGAGATCTTGTCGAGATACACGAATATCTCCCGCAAGGGCGATGCCATTTATGCCGAGGTTTTTACCCCGGGCCTTTACCAGGGAAAGGGTGCCTATGTCTGGGCCATTGCCGCGCCGCTGTATGACAGTGAAGGCGAAATTATCGGGACCATTGAATCGATCAGGGACATCACCGAAGGCAAGCAGGCTGTCGAAGAGCTCAGGAAGAGTGAGGAAAAGTATCGAGAGATATTCGAAGATGCCGTGGTCGGGATATATCAGTCAACCAAGGATGGACGATATCTCACCGTAAACCCTGCCTTTGCAAGGATATTCGGGTTCGGTTCACCCGAAGAGATGGTGGCTGGTGTCGTCGATATCGCACAGCAGCTCTATGTTAATCCCGAGGACCGGTCCAGGCTGATGGGGATACTCAGGGAGAAGGACCGGTTCGATGGTTTCGATGTACAGATCAGGCGCAAGGACGGCCGGAATACCTGGGTATTCATGAACGCCCACAACGTGCGGGACCACCAGGGCAACCTCCTCTGCTACGAGGGGACCTGTGTGGACATAACCGACCGTAAAAGGGCCGAAGAGGCCCTCGAAGAGAATGAGGCGCGCTACCGCCTGCTGGCCGAGAACGCCACCGACATCATCTTCACCATGGATGCCGATCTGAGGTTCACCTACGTAAGCCCCTCTGTCGAGCGGATCAGGGGGTACACCGTACAAGAGGCCATGTCCCAGCGCGTGGATGAGGTCCTGACCCCGGGTTCTCTTAAGGCGGCCATGGAGGCCTTCGGAGAAGAGCTGGCCATTGAGGCCGGAGAGCCGGAAGATTTACAGAGAAAGAGAACCCTGGAACTGGAGGAACTCTGCAAGGACGGCTCGGCCATCTGGACGGAAACTATCTTTACTTCATTGCGTGATAAGGACAAGAGGTTTATCGGCTTTCTGGGCATAACCCGCGACATCACCGAGCGGAAAAAGTCGGCTGAGGAGAAAATGAGGCTCGAGATGCAGCTTTCCCAGGCCCAGAAGATGGAGTCCATCGGGACGCTGGCGGGCGGTATCGCACATGACTTCAATAACATACTCGCAGCCATCATCGGGTATTCAGAGCTTGCCCTTGACGACATTTCAAACCAGGAAAAGGCAAAGGCGGAGATCAGCGAGGTGCTCAAGGCAGGCGACCGTGCCAAGGACCTGGTCAGTCAGATCCTGACCTTCAGCCGCAAGGCGGAAACAGCCTATTTGCCCCTGGCCCTGCGTACCGTGATCAAGGAATCGCTCAAGATGTTGCGCTCGGTGATCCCCACGACCATCGAGATCCGCCAGGACCTTGCGGATTCCGGACTTGTGCTGTCCAATCCCACGCAGATCCACCAGATCATCATGAATCTCTGCACCAATGCGGCCCATGCCATGGACGAGGCGGGCGGCATACTGGAGGTGAGCCTGAAAAGGGTAAGCCTGGGACAGGTTGTTGCCGAAGGCCTCGATGTGGCCCCTGGTGAATTTTTGAAGCTGACCATCAGCGATACCGGGCACGGCATGCCGCCCGAGGTTATGGAGAGGATCTTCGAACCCTATTTCACCACCAAGGAGCTGGGCCGCGGGACAGGTCTGGGACTCTCGGTGGTCCATGGGATCGTGAAGAGTCACAGGGGCGCTGTCATCTGCAGGAGCGTCCCGGGCAGGGGCACCACCTTCGAGATATATCTGCCCGAGATCGAGGCGGACAAGAAGGCTGCCGAAACATCCGGGAAAGAGCCCTTTTCCACCGGGACGGAACGCGTACTGTTCGTGGACGATGAAGCCGCCCTGACGGCCCTCGCAGAAAAGATGCTGAGCAAGCTGGGATATAAGGTGAGTGTTAAGACAAGCAGCGTCGATGCCCTGGAGTTCTTCAAGGAGAGGCCCCATGAGTTCGACCTCGTGATCACCGACATGACCATGCCGGGGTTGACGGGGGATAAAATGGCGCAGCGGATCATGGAGATCAGGCCCGACATACCGGTTGTCCTGTGCACCGGGTACAGCGAGCATGTCTCGGAAGAGCGGGCCAGGGCTATCGGCATCCGGGCCTTTCTCCTGAAGCCCCTGGAGATGAGGACGCTGGCCCGGACCATCAGGAAGGTGCTCGATAAGAAATAGCAGCAGAGGCTTCACTTGGGATGCCAGGTGGGATATAATCCGCCCCGGCAGGTCATATCTGGCATACGGGGGGATTGGATGGGCGTAGCCGGCAAGAAGAGAATCGTCATAGCGGAAGACCACACCATCCTGCGGGAAGGCCTCAAGGCGCTGCTCTCCCAGGACCCGGACCTCGAGATCGCGGGCGAGGCGAAAGACGGGCTGGAGGCCGTCCGGGTGATCTCCGAGCTCAAGCCCGACCTGGCCCTCATGGACCTCTCCATGCCCAAGATGAGCGGGATAGATGCCATCCGGGAGGTGAAGCGGTGCTGCCCCGACACCAAGGTCCTGGTGCTCACGGTGCACAAGAACGAGGAATACGTCATGGCCAGCCTGAAGGCCGGGGCAAACGGGTACCTGCTGAAGGAGTCGACCCACCAGGAGCTCATGCAGGCCGTCACCCATGTGCTGGAGGGGAAGCCCTACCTGTCGCCCGGCATTTCGGACACCATCATCTCGGGATATCTCTCAGGGAAGAAGGACGAGGTGCGCACCCCGCTGGACACGCTCAGCCAGCGGGAGAAGGAGATCCTGAAGCTCATCGCGGAAGGGCACAAGAACAAGGAGATCGCCGAGTTGCTGTTCATCAGCATAAAGACCGTGGAGAAGCACCGGGACAACATCATGAAGAAGCTCGACCTCCACAGCACCCTGGCCCTGGCGAAGTTCGCCATGGAGCACGGCCTGGCGGAGTCGGACAAGGGACTCTCGGAGGATGAAACTCCATGAGAAGGGTATATCCTCAACGATGTTGATTAAGCCCGTTCAAAAGGGATGAGACCGCCTTTGGGCGGTCTCATCCCTTTTGAACGGGTCAATTTTTTCCTGCTGGATAAAAATATCCCTATAGTTTTCCAGCTTCCAGCCTACACCCGCCACGAGCACATGACGATGGTCCCGATGCCTTTTACCGAGTCGATGGAGAAGAGGCCGCCCGAGAGGTCGGTGCGCTCCTCCATGCTGGCAAGGCCCATGCCCCTGTCCTCCCGGAGCATGGCCTCCTGAACGTCGAAGCCCGCCCCGTTGTCCGAGACGGTCAGCTCGATGCGGTTTTCCTGCCTGGTGAGCGATATGTCCACCGCATCGGCCCTGCTGTGCTTGGCCGCGTTGTTGAGGGCCTCCTGGATGATCCTGAACAGGATGATCTTCAGGTTCTCCGGTACGTCCGCCTCTTCGACTTCGATGTTCCGGTTCACGGCGATACCGGTGTATATGGTCCCGAACTCCCTGCAGAACCACGATATGGTGGCCAGTATCCCCAGGTCGTCCAGGATTGAAGGCCTCAGGTCCATGGAGATCCGCCGCACCTCCTCGATGGCGGCCTGGATCAGCGGGATGCTATCCTTCAGGGCAGACAGCCCCCACTCTGCAGAACCTTTTTCCATGCGGCTGATAATGTTCTCGGTGTTGAACTTGATGGAGCTGAGCGACTGTCCCACGCTGTCGTGGAGCTCGTGGGCGATGAGCTTGCGCTCCTCCTCCTTGGCGGTTATGAGCTGGGAGGAGAGGATCCGCAGGTTCTTCTCCGAGCGCATGAGCTTCTCTCTGCTGAGCCTGGCCTCGGTGATGTCCTCCATGTGGACCATGAGCATGTCCGGCGGCACGAACGACGAGGTGAAGGCGATATACTTCTCCTCGTCCGTAGTGAACATGCGGTAGGCCAGCTCCCGCCTGATGGTGCTCGTCTGGGCAAACGAGACCGCCATGATCTGGATGATGTCCGGCCGGTCGTGGTAGATGTCGCGCACGGTCCTGCCGACGAACTCCCCGATGAGGCCTTTTGTGAAGTCTTCCGCCGCCTTGTTGTAGTCGGCGAGCACGAAGTCGTCCCCTGTCTTCTTCCAGGTGAAGGTGGGCACCGGGATGCCCCGGTACTGGGCGCGGAGCATCTCCTCGCTCTGGCGGAGCGCCTCCTCCACGCGGGAGCGCTGTACGATCTCCTTTTTCAGCTGCTCATTGGCTTGTCTCAGTTCGGCGGTCCGTTGTATGACCTGCTCCTCCAGGTCGTCCCGGGCCTGCTGCAGGGCGATCTGGTCGATCTTGTGCGTGGTCATGTCCTTTGCCACCACGGCAATGCCCGAGACCGAGCCATCCTCCTCGAAGAACGGGTAAAACTTCATCAACAGGTAGTGCCTGCCCCAGAAGGGATACTCGAACCAGTCCTCAAGGGAAGTCTCCTGCCCCTCCAGGCACCTGTTCAGGTGGTCCTTCATGAGGTTCTCGAAGGTCTTCCTTCCCAGCACCTCTTCCAGGCAGTGCCCCACGATCTCGCCACGGGACCGGTTGAACATCTTGAGGAACACGTCATTGACGGCCAGGCAGGTATAGTCCCGGTCAATATAGCCCATGGGATCCTGTATGGCGGAGAAGATCAGGTCGTACTTTTTCAGGGCCCCTTTGGCCTTTGAGCGGCTGAGCGACTCTTTCTCCAGCTCCCTGACTCTCTTTTCGAGCTCATCGTAGGTCGGCTTCTTCGACATGCGGCACTATCCTCTTGAAAAGGGTTACCTTCTCCAATTACCCCAATACGGATCAACACAAAAGCCCTAAATACGGGTCTAACGTAGTGCGAAATAGGGTGTTCACCTGATTCATAAATCCCAAAAGTTACCGTACGGTAAAACCATGAAAACCAGGCACGGGGACAAAGGCAGGAAAACGGTATGAATCCTTTTGACATGAAGACAAAGGAAGGTGCGCGATGAACGATTTCACGAAAAAGAAATATCTCCAGAAGCTCCGCAGCGCAGATCAGGTGGCCCGCATGGTCAAGTCAGGCGACAGGATTTTCTTCGGTGAGTTCGTGCTCAGGCCCGACGCGCTCGATGAGGCCCTGGCAGGCCGCGCAAACCAGCTGGCCAACGTAATCGTCGAGGGTGTGTGCATCACCAAGGTGCCCAAGTTCATAGAGGCCGACCCCAACAGGCAGCACTTCATCTACCACGACTGGCACATGTCGGGCGTGGGCCGCAAGCTCTACCGGCAGGGTCTGTGCAGCTACGTGCCCTTTACCTATCACCAGGGCCCCCGGGTGGTGAGAAAATACAAGGACTACGATTTCGTGTTCGTCTCAGCGCGCCCCATGGACGAGCAGGGGTATTTCAACTTCGGGCTGTGCAACTCCATCACCTCGGCCGCCATCACCAAGGGCAAGAAGGTCGTGGTGGAGGTGAACGAGTCATTGCCGCACTGCCTGGGAGGTAACCAGGAGTCGGTGCACATATCCCGTGTGGACTATGTGGTGGAAGGCGATAACACGCCTCTGCTCGAGGTGAAGCCCGCCGTACCCACCGAGACGGAAGTGTTGATAGCCACGCACATCATGAAGGAGATAGAGGACGGCTGCTGCCTGCAGCTGGGCATCGGCGGCCTGCCGAATGTCATCGGAAACATGATCGCGGAATCCGACCTCAAGGACCTTGGCATCCACACGGAGATGCTGGTGGATTCCATGGTGGACCTCTACAACGAGGGCAAGGTGACCGGGAACTGCAAGACCATCGACCGGTTCAAGATGGCCTACACCTTTGCCATGGGCACGAACAAGCTCTACGAGTTCCTCCACAACAACCCGGCCTGCGCCTCCTACCCGGTGAACTACACCAACGACCCGAGGATCATCGGCGTGAACAACAAGGTGGTGGCCATCAACAACGCCGTGGAGATAGACCTGTTCAGCCAGGTCTGTTCCGAGTCCGCAGGCACGGCCCAGATCTCGGGAACGGGAGGCCAGTTCGACTTTATCTTCGGGGCATTCAATTCGCGCGGCGGCAAGGGGATCATCGGCATATCGTCCACCTTCACCGACAAGGACGGCAACCTCCAGTCCCGGATCGTGCCCACGCTGCGGCCCGGCTCCATCGTTACGGTGCCCCGGTCCATCGTGCAGTACGTGGCTACCGAGTTCGGCATCGTGCAGCTCAAGGGCAAGTCCACCTGGGAGCGGGCCGAGGCGCTCATCGGCATCGCGCACCCCATGTTCAAGGACGAGCTGGTCAGACAGGCCGAGGACATGAAGATCTGGCTCGACAGGAACCGCTACGACGCGTTCGAGATAGCGATCGCCCCCTAGCAAAAATCAGCTGGAAAGAGAGGGACAGCGCTTTCAAACCGTGATGAGCATCGCACACTCCATCAGTTCAGGCGCTGTTCCTCTTCGTCCATACCCAAAGGAGGATACACCATGTTCTTATTCGAACCCTTGACCTGGTACACCATCCTCATGTGGTTCATAGTTCTTGCAGGCCTCATGCTTGTCAATGAACTGGCCCGCATGAACAAATGGGTTTCCCTGGCAATCTTTCTGGCATTGCCCCTTGTCCTCACCTTCACCGTCTGGCCCGATACCGCAGGAAAGGGCTCCAGCGTTGGGACCTGGTTCCACTGGGCCAAGGTCTATTCGGCGTTGGCCGGATGCCTGGGTTTCCTGGCTCTGCGCCACATAAAAGGTGCGAGCGCCAACAAATACCTCCTCATGTTCCCGCCGTTCATCCTGGCCTTCAACATACTGGAGGCCGTCATCCGCGATTTCCAGTGCTACGGCTTCAACGGCGTCGTGGACGGCGTGCTCATGGTTGGCGGGCCCTGGAACATCATGAACGGCATTGCCGGGCTCCTGAACATCATCACCATTTCCGGATGGATGGGCATCTACATCAGCCGGGATAAGAAGAAGGATATGCTCTGGCCCGACATGCTCTGGTTCTGGATCATCGCGTACGACCTGTGGAACTTCGCCTATGTGTACAACTGCGTATCCGACCACGCGTTCTATGCAGGTGCGGCACTGCTGGTTTCATGCACCATCCCGTCCTTCTTCATCAGGACGGGCGCCTGGCTGCAGCACCGTGCCCAGACCCTGGCCATCTGGATGATGTTCGTCATGTGCTTCCCGGCCTTTGTCGACACCTCCATGTTCGCGGTGAAGTCATCCCACAGCGTAGCGGCCCTGTGGGTCGTCAGCGGCCTGGCCCTGGCATCCAATGTCGCCGTGTTCGGCTACCATGCATACAGGATCGTGCGGTACAGGCTCAATCCTCTGACAGAAGAGATCTACACGGACCTGGCGGCGTACCGTGAAGTCGCCGGTGAAAGGCACCTGCCCGGCACGGGGGAAGAGGCGATGCACCCCATGACGAGACCTGCACATATCTGATGAAGGTATAAGCGGACCAAGCGAAAGGAGACGGACATCATGAGAGACGTGGTCATTGTATCGGCATGCCGCACGGCCATCGGAACCTTCGGCGGCACACTCAGGGACCTGCACGTGGTTGATCTCGCCACTGTTGTCATGAAAGAGGCAGTGAAGAGGGCAGGCATAGATCCTGTCATTATTGAAGATGTGCGCTTCGGGAACATGTACGAGCACCACACCTCCATGAACCTGGCCAGGGTGGCATCCATCCGTTCGGGTATCCCGTATGCGGCGAACGCGGTAACCATCAACCGGGTGTGCGTCTCGGGCATGGAGGCCGTCGTCTCGGGCATGGCCATGATCCAGGCAGGCCTGGTCGACGTCATCCTGGCAGGCGGCGCCGAGCACATGTCCGGGGTTGCCTACGCCCTGCCAGGGGCCCGCTGGGGGTACCGCCTCCAGAACAACACGCTCGACGACATGCTCACCGAAGGGCTCATGTGCGGGTCAAGGTTCAATCCCTGCCCCCAGGACTCTCCTCTGGCAGGCGCTGCTCCCTATGACCTCTACAAGGGGAAGCCCTACATCATGGGGCACACAGCGGAATTCGTGGCCCAGATGTACGGTATCAGCCGCCAGGAGATGGACGAACTCGCGCTCAGGAGCCACAACAACGTGGAGCGGGCCAGCACGGACGGCTCGTTCACAGAGGAGATCGTGCCCGTGGAGATCCCCCAGAAGAAGGGAAAGCCCCCCAGGATCTTCGAGAGGGACGAGCACTTCCGCCCGGGGCTTACCCTGGAGGCCCTGAGCCAGCTTCCCCCGGCGTTCATTCCCAAGGTCGGGAAGGTGACGGCGGGCAACGCATCGGGTCTGAACGACGGCGCCAGCGCCATGATCATCATGTCGGCCGGGCGCGCCAAAGAGCTCGGCCTTAAGCCCCTGGCGCGGATCGTCGGCGTCGGATACGGCGGCTGCGATCCCACCATGATGGGCCTCAGCCCTGTTCCCGCCGTCAGGTGCCTCATGAAGCGTTCCAAGATCAGGCTCGAGGACTTCGAACTTATCGAGCTCAACGAGGCCTTTGCCGCCCAGTACCTGGGGTGCGAGAAAGAGCTGGGGCTCAACCGCGAGATCTGTAACGTGAACGGATCCGGCATCGGGCTGGGTCATCCCATCGGCGCCACGGGCAACCGGATCATGGTGACGCTCATCCACGCCATGAAGAAGCAAGGCAAGACCCTGGGCCTGGCATCGCTGTGCGGCGGCGGCGGGGTGTCCATGGCCACGGCCATAGAGATGCTCTAGTGGCCTTATGATTATACTTAAAGCGAGAAGACAACCCTTTCAAAGGAGGATAGCCAGATGGATTTCGAACTGACCGAAGAGATGAGAATGCTTTCCGATATGGCCTACAAGTTCGCCATGAACGAGGTCGCCCCGGTGGCCGAGAAGGCCGATCACGATGAGGTATATATGCCCGATGTCCGCAGGAAGGCAGGTGAGAACGGACTCATCGGCTGCTGGATCGATGAACAGTATGGCGGAGCAGGTGTCGGCTTCCTGGGCAACTCCATCATCACCGAGCAGCTGGCGCGTGCATGCCTGGGCTTTTCGCTCTCCATCACCGCGGCCACCTTCGGTGCCGAGAACGTGCACTACTACGGCACCCACGAGCAGAAGCTGAAATACTTCCCCGCGGTCTGCGCGGGCGACGCCGTGGTGGCGGGCGCCTACACCGAGCCGAACGCCGGCACGGACGTGGCCGGCTACAAGACCAGGGCCGTCGAGGACGGCGAGAACTTCGTCATCAACGGCAGCAAGATGTTCATCACCAACGGCAGCGTGTGCGACTGGATGGTGGTCCAGGCCGTCACCGACCCTGCCGAGAAGGTGCACAAGAGCTTCAGCCAGTTCATCGTGGAAGCAAACACCCCGGGCATCACCCGTACCAAGCTCCATGGCAAGCTGGGCATCCGCACCAGCGACACGGCCGAGATCGCCTTCGAAGACGTGCGCGTGCCAAAAGAGAACCTCGTGGGAAAGCGCGGCAACGGCTTCTACCAGCTCATGCACTTCTTCAACACTACCCGGGTCATGATAGCGGCCCAGGCGCTCGGTCTGTGCGAGGCGTGCCTTGAAGAATCCGTCAAGTACTCCAAGGAGAGGAACGCCTTCGGCAAGCCGCTCGGGGCCTACCAGATCACCATGCAGAAGCTCACCGAGATGGCCATCAGGGTGGAGGCGCTCAAGGGCATGGTCTACAAGGCCTCCTGGCTGCTGGACGCCGGCAGGCCGGACCATCACCTGGCCGCCATGGCAAAGTATTTCGGCGGCCAGTCAGCGGTGTTCTGCGCCAACGCGGCGGTGGAGATCCACGGCGGCTACGGCTACATGGAGGAATACAAGGTGTCCAAGTGGTACCGCGACGCCAAGATCCTGGAGCTCTACGAAGGCACGAAAGAGGCCGAGATCATGACGCTGGGCAAGGCGCTCATGGCGGGGTGATGAAACCCGCAAGGCCGTCGTTTCAGGAAGTAATCATGAAAGCCCGCGGTATATCCTGACGTCCAGGTCCGGTATACCAAACCCCCTGAAGGATGGGGCTGTCGGCCCCATCCTTCGCCCTTTCCTGCCATTCAAGGGGAAGGATGCTTTTTGGGTTATGCGGGAGTGCGCAACAAACCCGTCCGTGAAAGCCTATTTCAGAACGGGCCTGAGTCTCCAGATGTTTGAATGATTCCATGCCGAAGGTTTTTCAATCGATTCGGCAGCGCCGGCATCGCTTGAAAAATAGATGGTTCCATCGGCGGACCAGGAAGGGTCGATCTCCTGGGAGTCACCCCTTGTCAGCTGGACCAGGCTGGAGCCGTCGGGTTTCATGAGGTACAGGTGAGATATGACCTCTCTGTCGGAGGAAAACAGGATCCATTTTCCGTCGGGTGAAAACGAGGGAGACGCGTTATTGGAATCCCCCCTGGTCAGCTGAGCCACCTTGCCGGTCCTGAGGTCATAGGTGAAGATATGTGAATGCTCACCGACCCTCCTGGTGAACGTGATCACGGAGCCCGTGCCGTTCCATCCGGGCGAAGTACCTTCCACATAGGCCCTCAGGTCCGAACCGTCCGGATTCACGGAGCAGATGAAATCCGTGTTCCCGACCACGGTGGAAAAGACAATCTTTTTCCCGTCACTGCTGAGGTGTGCCTTCTGATCATGAGAACCCGGAGACTTGGGGGTTATGAAGGTCATGCCTGTTCCCTGCACCGGGGCCTTGACCAGTATGGGATTCCCCGATTTATAGTAGGAATAGACAAGATGCTTTCCATCGGGATACCATGACGGATAGGCTGCATAGTTGCCGGCCATGGTCCTTCTTTCCGTGCCTCCGACCTTGACCAGTTCAATGCCGTACGACTCATACCCCTGTCTTGCCGGGTCAATGACATGAACCAGGACTTCCCTGCCGTCGGGGCTGGGCTGGGGATAAAACTCCAGGTTGGAGTTGTTGGTCACCCTGACCATCCCGGTGACGTTGGCCGTCGCCGTTGGCGCCTGTGAAGGGGTCCTTTTGGGCTTCAGGGTGAAATGCACGACCCTGTCTTCGGAAGTATAAGGCATCAGGACGACCTTGGAATCATGGTAGCCGTCCTTCTTGACCTGGTAGAACCAGCTCTTGAAGATGGGCGATTCTGCGTTGTTCGGCCGAGAGAAAGGTGTTGTCTTGCCGGTGAAGGTGAGATGGTTCTCGATTTCTCCCCAGTATATCGAGGCCCCTGGAGGGTCGGATGTGATTTTTTCGTAGATCGTCTTGTGCTGTGTGGAAGCGCTCTTGGGTGCTGTCGCACACCCGGACAGCGATATGAAAAGAATCGTAATCATCAGATAAGCTTGAAATCTTATGGCGGTCGTGTTCATCCCAATCTCCTCTGGAAGATTTGAATAGGTATGTCTGTTATACCCATATCGTCAGGACGGACACGATTCTGAAACCCTTCCGGTTTTGGGGGATCTTTTCTGCGTTGGTAGTCCCAAGGGGAATCGAACCCCTGTTTACGGCGTGAGAGGTGAATGATAGAAAATTATATCGGACTGTGAATTGGTCGATATCTTTATGCTTGTTCAAGTAGCTATTACTTTACTATTCATGATCTGTCATATCAGATAGAGACTCCCCTTATCACATAAAAAGGGGGCCTCGTTCGTAAGTTTACCGAATGATTACATAGTTATTTCTTTATGGTGTTGATTGACGATCTGATCCTTCTCTTTTGAATTTCTGTGCCCCAGGATCTCTTCTCTTTGCTCTAGTATCTCTTCAGCATTAATAGATGAAGGGTTACAAATTACAAAAACTTTAAAACCGAAATTTTTAGGCTTCCTATCCTCTTGAAATTTTTGGTCTTCAAGTTCTGTCATTAGTTCAGTCATTTTGCTCTGGGTCGACTGGTTGTTCCTCCCCATGGGTTTTCCCTCCAAAGGAATCAATATTTGGTTTTTGCTGCTCGTCCTTTTGTTTGAACGCAACTAACTGTTTATGTATAATAAGCCCTTCAAATAAGTATTCAACAAGTTGAGGTACACCAATCGCAATCACATCTGCAAATGCACATATATCATCAACATAGTCTTGGCAAAAGGGATCTTTTTTTGACGTCAAATGTAGCAGTCCTAATAACGCTGAATTACCATCGATATCTAACCCATTTATGGGGGCAATCATTATGGTTTTATAATCCTCCGGATAAGCTGTATCATTCTCTGTGTAATGATAAACACCTTTCTTCACAGCCTTCTCTATGTTGTGGATTACTAATACTCCTTTACTATTACATTGCCTTGAAAAATACTGGGGCAACCCTGAATCAGCTGGGATTTCTGCACGCTTTTTTTTCCTATTTGGATTGAATCCATTAGAAATACCAACAGAATAATATGTTAGTGAATTTTTTACCTTATTATATATAGCTACTCTTATTGCACAATTAATTGTAGAGTCTCCCAACATCTCTCTATGAAAGTCGGCTATTAAAGTGGCTATCTCATCACAATATTTATAAAATAAAGCAGTAATAGCTTCTTCTGTTAGACCGGTATAAGACAATTCTCGAGAATCAGTTATGTTGTCCCTTAGCATATGAACTGTATTGTGCAACTTTTCATTTAGATTCAGCTTTTTAATGAGCAAACTTCTTGCAATGAATAAACCTGACGAAAGTCCAAATGGAATAATAATAGCAATAGACATGAAAATAATAAAAGGTGAAATAACATAATATATAAATATTTTATTAAGCCACATACCCCATGTTATGATTCCCCCTGCCGATAATGAAATCAAAAAGGATACTGCTATACCTCTAAGTCTAAGCCAAAAACTAAAACCATTTTTATTCCAAAGTGTATGTCTATCTGAGCTTGTAAAGTGATCTATAAAATTATCTTTAGAGGGTTTCACGGACATAAAATCAGTTTTTAATTACCTCCATATAATCAAATACAAATAATTAATTTAACTCTACAGCAATTGATATGATAATACAAAGGTAATTTTCTTTGAAAGAGGTGATCTAGTGTGATGAATGAGACTTATAAGATTGAAATGGAAATATCAGGTAACACTGCTATGTGGACCCGGCCAGATACCGGTGATTGTCCAGTGAGTTATCCGGCCCCAACGTATTCAGCAGTTAAAGGGATTTTTGAATCTGTTCTCTGGGGACCGGTGGTGCAGATTTGTCCAACAAAGGTCGAAATCTGTGCGCCGGTTCAATATCACAACTACCAGACGAACTATGGTGGTCCCCTTCGCAAATCTGGGGTGATTGCCGGAGGGGGTGGATTCCAACTCCTTGCAACGGTGCTCATCGATGTTTGCTATCGGCTCTATGCAGAGGTTGCCCCTGTTCCCAGGTCGGTCAAAGAACGTGTGCCGGGTATGGCCCGAAAGTGGGACGGTAAAACAACATCACCCGGACATGCCTATCAGGATATCTTTTATCGCCGTCTTGGCCGGGGGCAATGCTTTACGATTCCCTTCCTCGGCTGGAAGGAATTCGGACCGAGTTACTTCGGTTCTTTCCGTGAAAACACGGAAGTTCAGAGCGATATCAACATGGTGATACCATCCATGCTGCGCGAGGTTTTTTCGGAAGGCTATGCATCGGAATGCGCATTCACCTATGAGCAGGATGTCACAATACAGGCAGGCGTATTGGAATTCTCGAAACAAGGAGTTCAATATGTTGAATGAGCTGTATCATCTTTCAAAAGTTCTTGAGACGATGCCGGGCATCAAAACTCAAGATTGGCACAAGGATTTAAAACCGCTGCCGAATGCTTCGCTAAAGAAACCGTGCTATAAAATTCTTATTGGCCCAGAGGGCTCTGTAGCTGGAATTGACCCTATGCAAGTGGAGCTTGTGGCATGCCTTCGCAAGTGGGAGCCAAGCAATGGAAATTCATTCCCTGGCTTCAACATCCAACCCCTTTATCGAATAACGGACGATGATAAGAAAAAATTATTGAAGAAGTGGCGTGAAGACAATGAACCCATTGATCTACCTCTCATTCAAGAGTGGATCTCTAGCGAACATGTGAAAAACTGGGATTCAAAATTCGATAAAAAGATGGATAAATGTCTTGGGTCGATTCCCCAGGAACTCAATCAAAAATGTTGTGGTTCGCCTGGCGATTATGGCGCGCTGATTAAGCTCTGCGAACGGGTGAAGCTTTTGAGTGATGGTGGTTCCGGAAAATTCTTCCAGGCTATTGCATCATATATTCATGCATCACTTGAAAAAGGTGAATCTACCAGATCTTTGCTTTCAGTTTTATTCCATGAAGGTTCTCCAACCATGAACCCTGAAAAAGATCGGGGCTCGGTTTCGGTTTTTCTGGATGTGCCGGATTGGGATGATTACCCCATAGCGCATGAAGAGGTCATTCAATACATCAACGAATGTCTTCTGAATTCAGCTAGCACCAAAGAGAATACTAGCAATGAATATCTTGATGCTTTTGGTGGTGAAAGCAATGGATTCGCAGACAAACTTCCCGAAGTAAAACTCCCTATCCTTGGCGCAGTTAAGCTTCGTGCAATGAACAGCGAATCGCCCTGTCAATACCGGTATGGGACTATCGATGCAAAATCATTTCATATAGGCGAAACCAGCCGCAAACGTACGAAAAGGTCCCTGGAATGGTTAGCTTCAGGTGATCGAGAAGGCCAAACATGGGGCCGTGCGGATGGCAGGGAACTACTCTTTGCTTATCCAACATGTTTACCCCAAGTACCGCCCAAGCTTGCGGCTTGTCTCGGCGCCAGAAAAAACGATGACAGTGAAGCGCGATTCGAAAATTGCGCAAATGACGTAATAACCAGTCTGAGCGGTATTTCTAAACCTCTCAAGGAAATCGAACTCCGGGTTTTTTCCCTTCGCAAGATGGACAAAGCCCGCACCAAAGTGGTTTTTTACAGCAACTACTCAGCCCAAGGTTTGGCTGAAGCTGCTCAGGAATGGCAAGCAGGAAGTAAAAACATCCCGGTTATATGCATAAGAGCTTGGGGTAACGAGAAAGGTAAAATTATTTCTGCTGAATTGGCAACCCCCTTTCCTTTGCAAATTGCTGATTGCCTGAATCGCATCTGGAAATTTGACGGCACAAGTAGTGGCGATGTCCAGTCCATCCCAAAAACAGCAGGTATTGAACTATTGCTGGATGAATCTGTGGCACCGCGCCAGGTTCCACATTTACTCAGCGTGGCCATTCAAAATGGCAAAGGGATGTTCTGTTCATTGGGCGACATCCTGCATCGTCCTGATGGAGTTCTAAAACTCGATGGCCCCAACACACAAAAACAATTGATGCCGCCTATCCTGGGACTTTTGCTTTGGAAACTTGGCATCCGAAAGGAGCATTACATGCATAATCCACCTTATCTAGTCGGAAGAATACTGAAACTGGCTGATGAGCTTCATGCTCTGTACTGCAAGGAAGTACGAGGTAACAGCCTGCCGCCGCAATTACTCGGCAATGCCTTGATGGCAGCGGCTCTTGATAGTCCTACTCAAGCCCTTGCTCAATTGGCTTTGCGTATTGCACCCTATCTTGGATGGGCACGGACGAATTCCTCAGATTCCGCCGGGCTATCTCGATACTTTCTCAAAGAATTTGGACTGGTAGAGGTGCAGTTACGTGACAAGCCTATGCCAGTCCGTCTCGATGATGCGGCAAGGGCGCAGCTCCTGCTCGGCTATATCTCCGGCAATTCTCAAATAGACGAACCAACCAATAATTAATGAAAGGATAAAATATGAGCGATATCAAGCGTGTTACCGGCCTATTGGTTATTGAAGTAGTGAATTCCAACCCCAATGGCGATCCCGATCGTGAAAGCGACCCGCGCCAGCGTCCGAATGGGCTTGGTGAAATCTCCCCGGTATCTTTCAAACGTAAGCTTCGTGACTTGGTTGAGGATAAAGATGGTCTGGTTTTCAATGCTGTATGTGAGAAAATCAAGCTAAATAAAGATTACTTCGCGATCCTCGAATCCCGAGGTCGTGACAGAAAAACTATCACCTCGGAGATGGGGAAAGACATCAAGAGTTTTGATCAGGAACAATTTTTGAAAAGTACGTTCGTCCAGAAATATTGGGATGGGCGGTTGTTTGGAAACACCTTTCTTGAAGAGGGAGGTAACAAAGGTTACATCAAAACTGGCGTTGCACAATTTACCATGGGTCTTTCAGTAGCCCCGGTTCTTATTCAAAGGCACACCAATACGAACAAGGCCGGAGTACAAGAAGGCAAGAATCAGGGCATGGCCCCGCTGGCATACCGCGTAGTCGAACACGGTGTTTACTGCATGCCGTTCTATATCAATCCAAGTAATGCCCATAAATCCGGATGCACCAAGAAAGATATTGATCTACTGAAAGCGCTTATCCCCTATGCCTATGATCACACCCGTTCAGCCATTCGTCCGGATGTACGCATTCGGCATGCTTGGTACATGGAGCACCAGAACGCGCTGGGCAGTTGCGCGGATTGGAAATTGATCGAAGCTCTGACGCCGCACCGCAAGGGTGATGAACCTATGCTGCCTTCAACATCATGGAATGATTATATTGTACGAAATGAGCTTACACCTGAGTTGAAAGGGAAGGTTTCGATTACTGACTTGATGAGTGAAATCTGATGCTGCTTGGCCACAGCGCTGATTTGAAACGAGGCATCCCACCTCAAGAATACGCCGCGCATGTCGGCAGCGTAGTTGAGAGAGCTTCCAAGGCGGCCGATGAGGCAGCCCACTATGCAGCTTACGACGGTAAACTTCTAAAAGACATAGTAACTATCGCGGCCGAGTTTCATGATTTAGGGAAGTTGGACGATAAAAACCAAGAGGTACTCTCTGGGCAACGTCAGGCAAAAAAGTTGCCCGTTCAGCACACCGATGCCGGGACCGCCTATCTGCTGGATACGCTTCAAGTCCCCCCCGGTGCTGTCCTCGTTCGATCTCATCATATCGGACTTCCTGATTTCATCGAGGAGCAAAACCGCGATGAAAAGCATGTTCTCAGAGATAGGGATGAGACCGTCCTGAAAAGGGTGAACCTAACTCTTCCAGAACTAATCAACGCGCACCAACAAGCACAGCAGAAGGAAGAAGGGGGCAATATCACGAACGATGGCATTTCAGGTGATGTGTCCCTTTATTATCGCATCGCCCTTTCCTGTCTTGTTGATGGAGATCATACCGATACGGCCATTCATTATGGGGATCAATACGTTGATGAACCCTCTGTTTTCTTACGGCCGGCAGATCGTCTTGCTGCCCTCGATCAGTTTGTCGAGAAACTGAAAACCAATAACGAGCGTTCACATCTACGTTCAGAGGTCTATGCGGCTTGCCGTTATGCGGAGATACCAGAGAATATCGTTTCATGCGATAGCCCGGTCGGAACAGGAAAAACCACGGCGGTTATGGCGCATCTTTTGGCACAAGCTCAGAAGCGTGGTCTTCGAAGGATTATTGTTGTTCTGCCTTTTACCAATATTATCAGTCAGTCAGTCAAAATCTATCGTGAAGCACTTGTCCTGCAAGGGGAGAATCCTGAGCATGTGGTTGCAGAATTACACCACCGTGCGGATTTTCAATACAGACTCAGCCGTCAATTCACAGCGCTTTGGAAAGCCCCCATCATTGTAACCACGGCAGTCAGTTTCTTTGAAACGCTGTCATCCAACACCCCTGCTACCTTAAGGAAACTCCACAATCTACCGGGCAGCGCGGTATTCATTGATGAATCGCATGCGGCCCTGCCAGCTAAATTGTTGCCGTTAGCCTGGCGATGGATCAAGGGTTTCGCGCATGAGTGGGGTTGCTATTGGGTTATGGCGTCAGGTTCGCTTAACCGGTTCTGGAAAATTGAGGAGTTTGACAAGGAAGCCCCGGATATACCGGAGATCATGCCGGTGGTGTTACGCGAGAGTTTGATGAAACATGAAGGGGTGCGGATATCATACCAATTTAATGATAACCCTTTGGGTGCAAAAGACCTTGTAGAATGGGTAGCCTCACTGCCCGGCCCACGTATGGTGATTATCAACACCGTGCAAAGCGCCGCCGTGGTGGCGCGTGAGTATGCAAAGCGCTTCGGCAGATCATCCGTGGAACATTTATCCACGGCGCTAACACCTTCTGACCGGGATCATACGCTTGACCGGATAAAATCACGATTGTTGAATGCCAATGATACCGATTGGACGCTTATAGCAACATCTTGCGTTGAGGCTGGCGTTGACCTATCTTTCAAGACCGGGGTGCGGGAAGCTGCTTCGCTGGTCTCCCTGCTTCAAACCGCCGGACGCGTTAATCGCCATGAACATGTTGAAGCGGAAACAGTCTGGACATTTGTTCTCAAAGAAGAAGAGCTTCTCAAAAAACATCCTGGGCTGAAAGATTCATCAAAGATCCTGCTTGATCTTATTAGTGGTGGCTCTCAGATATCGTCTAATCTCTGCACAGACGCTCTCAAACGCGAGATTCGGCTTGCTGGTAAATTTACCAATGAACTCATCAAATCAGAAGATGAGTTGCGGTTCCCTCAGGTTGAGAAAGATTTCCATGTCATAACGACTGACACACGTATCGTTGTTGTTGGCGATGATCTGATTAACAAACTTGAGAATCATGAACCCGTTGATTGGCGGGACATACAAAAATCATCGGTGCAAATATGGGCATATCGGATTGATGCCCTACGTATCCCGGAGTTTACTGGTCACCTTGGAGTATACAAGTGGACTTATGACTATGATGATTTCATTGGCTACATGGCCGGTGTGCTTTCTGTTGAGGCGTTCAGTCAGGGTATCGGGGATGCAGGTATCATATAAGATGGTGGGGTAATTAGGATCATGTCGTATTCTGAAGATGAACCCATTTCAATTTCAGCGCTTGCGCATTATTCCTATTGCCCGCGCCGCTGTGCTCTTATCCATATCGAGCAAATATGGACGGAGAACGTGTTCACTGCCGAAGGTCGCATCATGCATGAATATATCCATGATGAGAGGCGAGAGTCGCGGCGCGATGTACGCACCGAGAACGGTGTACCGCTTCGTTCCTTGAGGCTCGGGCTCATAGGCAAGGCAGATGTGATTGAGTTCCATCGATTGGAGGACAATAGCTGGTTGCCCTATCCCGTGGAGTACAAGCGGGGTAAACCGAAAAAGGATGACTCCGACAAGGTCCAGCTCTGCGCCCAGGCCCTGTGCCTCGAAGAGATGCTGGATGTACATATAACCGAAGGCGCGCTCTTTTACGGCCGGACAAGGCACAGGCTGGATGTGGTATTCGATGAATCTTTGCATAGCGAGACAGAAGGGATTGCACTGCGCACCCATGAGCTCATTGCATCAGGACAAACGCCTCCTCCTGTTTATTCCAAGCGGTGCGACAGGTGCTCGCTTGTAGAGATCTGCCTGCCCAAGACAATGCTGAAAAAGAGAAGTGTTAAGGGTTACATATCAAGGATGGTAAACGAGCCATGAAGAAGCATCTGAATACCCTTTTCATAACTACCCAGGGCGCCTATCTCTCGAAAGAGAGGGAGACCGTTGTCGTCAATGTTGAAAAGGAGGTCCGCCTGAGGGTGCCCATCCATACCCTTGGCGGAATTGTATGCTTCGGGAATGTGGCATGCAGCCCTTTTCTTATGGGGTTCTGTGCAGAGAACGGGGTGGGACTGAGCTTTCTCACCGAGAATGGACGGTTCTTGGCCCGGGTGCAGGGTCCGGTATCGGGCAATGTGCTTCTTCGAAGGGAACAGTATCGCCGTGCCGATGATCAGGCATTTTCGGCGGGCATGGCACGGATGGTTCTTGTGGGCAAGATCGCCAACAGTAGGACAGTTCTCCAGAGGGCCATGCGGGACCACGGAGACAAGGATTCCATGGATACGGAAAAGCTCGGGCTCGCCGTGCGGCGGCTGACCTCATATCTTGACCTCCTGGAAAAGGACAACCACCTCGATGTAGTACGCGGATTCGAAGGGGATGCGGCACATACCTATTTCAGCGTGTTCGACCAGCTCATTGTTTCACAGAAGGATGATTTTCCTTTTGCTGAAAGAAACAGACGGCCTCCGCTGGACAATGTGAATTGTCTGCTGTCGTTCATCTATACCCTGCTTGTCCATGATATACGCTCCGCCCTTGAGACGGTCGGATTAGACCCTGCAGTTGGCTTTCTGCACAGGGACAGGCCCGGCAGGCCCAGCCTGGTGCTCGACATCATGGAAGAGATCAGGCCCTTTCTAGCTGACAGGCTTGCGCTCTCTCTCATCAACCTGAAACAGGTCCAGGCAAAGGGCTTCAATAAAATGGACTCTGGTGCGGTCCTGATGTCGGATGAAACCCGAAAAAAAGTCCTTGTTACTTATCAGGAGAGGAAGAGAGAGGAAATCAACCATGCCTTCATCAACGAAAAGGTGACAATCGGGATGCTGTTCCATATACAGGCCTTGCTGCTTGCGCGGTATCTGAGGGGAGACCTCGACGGGTATCCCCCGTTCATCTGGAAATAGGAGGCTTTTAGTGTTTGTGCTCATTACCTATGATGTTGCAGTAACCGAATCAGGAGGACAGGGTCGCCTCCGGAGAGTGGCGAAGACATGCCAGGATTATGGACAGCGTGTTCAATTCTCCGTGTTCGAGTGCATTGTCGATCCTGCCCAGTGGGTTGTCCTGAAGCAGATGCTGATCGATGAGATCGATCCGAAGATGGACAGCCTGAGGTTCTATTATCTGGGGTCCAACTGGAAGCGCAGGGTGGAGCATGTGGGTGCAAAGAAATCCATTGACCAGGAAGGGACCTTGATTGTGTGAACAGGCGCGAACCTTGAGCTCACATATAATTGCCGGGATGTTCGCGGCGTTTGTAACGCAAGGGTTTTGCATAATATACACGGTGCTCTTTGACAAGCGAATAGGTGTATGTACGGGAAAGCCGATGGTCCGCGCAAACCGTCGAATATGCTCTTGTAAAAATAAAAAGATAGAAGGAAACAGTCGCCCCCCGCGCGGGGGCGTGGATTGAAACTTTCATCTTGGTGTTTAAATCTGTGTTGTCTTTAGTCGCCCCCCGCGCGGGGGCGTGGATTGAAACATGTATCCGTCGGACAATGAGTGCGAGGCCATCAGGTCGCCCCCCGCGCGGGGGCGTGGATTGAAACTTCACTTAGCGAGTTCATGAAAGTGATGAACTTTGTCGCCCCCCGCGCGGGGGCGTGGATTGAAACGAGTCCATACCCGGCACATGGCTTGCCCATCTGAAGTCGCCCCCCGCGCGGGGGCGTGGATTGAAACCATCGTCTTCTTAACAATGTACTTGGGTATGAGGTCGCCCCCCGCGCGGGGGCGTGGATTGAAACGTCGATTGTGTCTTGGAGAGGGCCACAAACCACACCGTCGCCCCCCGCGCGGGGGCGTGGATTGAAACCGGTCATGGTCGTAGCACTGCCGGCACTTCCCGTGTCGCCCCCCGCGCGGGGGCGTGGATTGAAACAAAAGGTAGTTGTAGGCTTCATCCCAAGTGTCGAGTCGCCCCCCGCGCGGGGGCGTGGATTGAAACCAGAATGCTGTCTTGTAGCGTTGAAGAAATAACATCGTCGCCCCCCGCGCGGGGGCGTGGATTGAAACTTCCCTTCCAACGTCTTCCCGGCCTGGATATTTGTCGCCCCCCGCGCGGGGGCGTGGATTGAAACAAGAAAGAAGCAATTAACAATGATTACCACTTTGGTCGCCCCCCGCGCGGGGGCGTGGATTGAAACGAATATACTATCCGATCCAGTTATGATGGTATTGGTCGCCCCCCGCGCGGGGGCGTGGATTGAAACCCAGGATACGGGTGATCCCGTTGCCAAGAAGGTTGTCGCCCCCCGCGCGGGGGCGTGGATTGAAACGTGTCGTTACCCGTGGTCGCTACATAGATGTTGCCGTCGCCCCCCGCGCGGGGGCGTGGATTGAAACAGAATCCAGCATTAAGACTGCCGGAACGATATTTGTCGCCCCCCGCGCGGGGGCGTGGATTGAAACATTGCGTCTAAGGCTCTTTGAACGCACACATCAGTCGCCCCCCGCGCGGGGGCGTGGATTGAAACAAGTTTATGGTGCTACGCTGATTCTAATAATACGTCGCCCCCCGCGCGGGGGCGTGGATTGAAACATCGACAACCAGGACACCAAGTACGCCACGTTCAGTCGCCCCCCGCGCGGGGGCGTGGATTGAAACAATGTTGCGAACGAGGAATTGTTCAAGAAGTTGGGTCGCCCCCCGCGCGGGGGCGTGGATTGAAACATGGTAAACTATACCGTGGGCACGGGGATCACCTGTCGCCCCCCGCGCGGGGTTAAAGAAAAATCCCCGGTACACCAAACGGTACACCGGGGATCTTCTCAGCGTTGGTAGTCCCAAGGGGAATCGAACCCCTGTTTACGGCGTGAGAGGCCGTTGTCCTAGGCCACTAGACGATGGGACCATATCCGTGGCTGGGGGACTAGGATTCGAACCTAGATAAACGGAGTCAGAGTCCGTCGTCTTGCCGTTAGACCATCCCCCAACGTATTTAGCTCTTCTAACGGCTGAGCAGGGGAAAAGTCAAGGTGTTTTTCTCTTCTGCCCGGTTCCCCCGAATCACGCGCTGGAGCCGATTTGAAGGCGTTGTTCGGGAACTCATCTTCATTTTACCGTCAACGGGGCCAGGTGGGGGTTGTGCAAGAATTATCAGCTCTTAGAGTGCCCTGCACTGGGAATGCGGGAGGAAAAGACCTTGTCTTGCCCCCCTGCCGGATGATATTGCTGGTCGTATGACTATCAAGGATGACAAGCTCTATATCGTGATGGTGGGTCTGCCCTCCCAGGGCAAGTCCACCGTGGCCTTCCGGATGCAGGACATCTTCAGGAAGAATTCCATCCCCACCATGATCTACAACAACGGGGAGCTGAGGAGGAAGTATGCACCGGCAGACACCTGGATGTCCGACTTCTACAACCCCTTGAACAAGGACACCATGGAAGTGCGCAAGCAGTTTGCGCTCATGAACATCAAGCGGGCCAGGCAGTATCTGAAGAACAAGGGCCGGGTCGCCATCCTTGACGCCACCAATGTAAGCAGGTCCAGGCGCGAGCTCATTGAAGAGAATCTGCAGGACCACCCCATCCTCTATATCGAGTGCATCAACAACGACGAGCATATCGTGGATGTGAGCATCTCCCACAAGGTGCGCTCGCCCGAATTCTCGAAGCTCAGCGAAGAACTGGCCATCAGGGAGTTCAAGAAGCGCATCGATTACTACCGCATGATCTACAACCCCCTGCATGTCGAGCGCAACTACATCACCATGGATTCTCTTCATAACCGGGTCCTGGCGGAGCAGATAGAAGACCAGCTACCTCTCTATTCCCGCATCAGGGACTGTCTGGTAACCGACGTGGTGAAAAGCCTCTTTCTCATCCGTCACACCGAGACCTTCTTCAACCTGGAGGACCGTATCGGAGGCAATCCCGATCTCACCCCCAGGGGCAGGGCTCAGGCAGATGCGCTCGGCCGGTTTTTCCGGAACAAGAAGATATCATACATCTTCACGAGCGAACTGAACCGGACCATTCAGACGGCCGGGGCCATCAAGGCCCTGCAGGACGACTGCACCATCGTGCGCCTGAAGGAGTTCAACGAGATCTATGCCGGCATCTGCGAAGACATGACCTATGACGAGATCCAGCGCTACAAGCCCGATATCCACTCGGCACGCAAGGCTGACAAATACAACTACACCTACCCGGGCGGCGAAGGCTATGCGACCATGAAGGAGCGGATCAAGATCGGCATCAAGAAGGCGTTTTATCTGAACCAGAGGCCCGACAACATCATGATCATCGGGCACAGGGCCGTGAACCGTATGATCCTCTCCCACTTTCTCTACCGGCGCGAAGAGGATGTCCCGTACATCTACATACCTCAGGACAAGTTCTACCATATCGTGGCAACCCAGGACCGCAAGGTGTTCGAGTTGTGCAGGTACGAATAGGCCGGTATCAGGCACCTTTTTCCATGGCTTCCAATGCCTTGACCATGTTGGACGCCGTTTCAAAGGCAGGATTTATCCTCAGGGCATTGATGAAGCATTCCTTTGCCAGGAGGGTTTCACCCATCTCAAGGTAGGCCCTGCCCATGTTGAAATGGATGTTCTCGTCGTCAGGATCGATCTTCACGGCCTTCCTGTAGACCTTCACGGCGTCCGCATGCCTGCTCTGCCTGCGGTAGATGATGCCCAGGCTGTTGTATACATTCGTGGTGTCGGGGTTGAGCGAGATGATCTCATTGAATATGCTCTCGGCCTGTTCATGCATGTCCCGCTCCATGTATATGTCGCCTGCCATGTTGAGAAACTTCTTGGCCATATCGTGGTTGCCCATGGTCTTGTATACGTCTGCCATGGCCTGGTAGGCCTTGGCGAAGAGCTGGTTGATCTGCGTCGCCTTTCTGAAGGCGGCAAGGGCCTCGTCATACTCGCCCTTTGTGGTATGTATGTAGCCGATGTTGTAATAGACCTCCGCAGACTCGAGGATGGACAGGACGCTCTCGTATTCCTTCAACGCCATGTCGAACAGACCCGCTTTCGTGTACTCGTCGCCTTTTTCCAGGTATGTCTTTGCCTTCTTCGTGGTCGGGCTTATGTCGAACTCGAGGATCAGGGTAATCTTCCTTTCGAAGTTCTCTATGTTGATGGGCTCCACCAGGATGGCATTCACGCCGGATTCGCCTGCCTTCATGACGTCGGTCTTGGAGATCTCGCTGGTCCACAGGATAACGGGTGTGTCCGAATGGATTGAATCGGAGCGGATCAGCCTCAGCAGTGCTATTCCGTTCATCTCGGGCATATCCCACTGGGCGATGACGATGCCCGGGTCCGTCTGCTTCATGACCTCCCAGCCCGTTGGTCCGTCGTGGGAAAACCTCACATGGGTAAACCCGATTCTTTCGAGCAGCGCCTTCATATTTTTCTGGTAGAGGGGGTTCGGTCCGATGATGAGGATCAGGGTACTTTTCGCAATATTCATACGTGTCCTTGTCTTTTTCATGAAGCCGGTCAGTGGGGCCGGGACAGGTGACTTTCCACGGTATCCCGGAACTTCACCTGTTATAGCAAAATAATAATGACTCAGGCAACGAATGCGAGAAGAAGCCGGTATTTTTATAGGGCCTATGCGCCATTCCTGTCCTGTAGGAAAAGGGTGCCGCACGAAATGCAATGGTATTTTTCATGCCGGAGGCAGTGGCCGGTGCAGGGGTTTACCCCCTCTAGAACTGTCTGGATGCACCGATGCCCAGGCGGATACTGTTCTGCTTGATCTCGGTTCTCACCCCGTCGAGCCTGTAGCCTGTATCGTCGTAGGTGGTTACCGGGTCGTCCCCGTACCAGTACTGATCGTGGTGGCCCTTGGTGCTGATCCTTATGAAGGTGTACCTGGAAAAGACCGACCAGTTCTGCGAGAGCTTGAAGCTGCCCGAGAAGGATGTCTGGTATCCGGACCCGGAGGTGTCGGACTTGAGCATCCTGTTGCGTTTGAGGTGTTCGTCCTCATCGGTGACGTAAACCAGCGGCAGAGAAGAGACCTCGAGGTTCAGGACAATGTTTTCCAGGGTCGATCTCAGCGCGAGACCCAAAGAAAAGATGTCGTAGTTCAACGAATAGAAGGATGTCGGACCGGTGATATCGGCGGACTGATCCTGCCATGGCCCGTAGCCCTTCTGGCGGGTGTTGTATGCCCGGTAATCGTATTCCTCCTGGCGGTAACCTGCGGTAATACCGGCCTGGAGGAACCTGGTCCTCAGGGGGAAGACCCGTGTCTGCACGGCCATGATAAGGGTCTTGGCGTCGAGTTCGCTGCTTGAGTACAGATCGATGCCTTCATGGAGCGGTTTTGCGCGGAACATGGATTCATCGAGATAGTCATAGTCTTCCATGCAGCCGGAACTCGATCCCCACGGGGCGGTGGCCAGACTGAGTTCGGCCTCGAGGAGGTCTGCCGCCTTTACGCCGATGCCGAGGCCGATGGTCTTGAGGTCTATGGGCCAGACCAGCTTGCTGCTGCCGCTGCTGAATTCTGAAATCCAGGTGTTTTCCCCGCTGGCATTGATAAGCTCGATGGATGCCGTGCCGGAACAGTCGAGGGCATAAACGCACGGGTCAAGAAGAAACGCCGCGGGCAGGAAGAATATGAGTGCGATTATCCTGGGCCATGCGGTGCGATGCTGCCGATACACTGGGTATGCCCGATGATTTCCCGGGGCGCTCGACTCGTTCCGATCGGTCTTGATGATGGGGTTACCTGTTGCTGAGTTCTTATTCAAGCGAGATACCATCAATTTTTAACTAGCGTTAGCACGATCGGTTTTTATCAGGCAAGAAGATTCAATCATTAAAGCCGGGGTGTCCCCCCCCCGGTCTGATCTCTTAGGGTTTGTTGAACCAGGGGAGGGGCTACTCGATATCCTTGCCGGTGCTGGTCATGCTCAGGGCCCCGTGACGTACGCCCTTGACGGAGCGCAGCGTATGGGCAAGGGCCTGGACATCGCTGGCCCTGCCTTTTACGGCAATGATCTCCAGACAGTTGTGGTGGTCAAGGTGGATGTGCTGGGTGGAGATAATGGTGTCCTGGCGGTCGTGCTGCAGGTCGGTAAGACGGCTCGAAAGGCCTCGCCTGTGGTGGTCGTAGATGAAGGTGATGGTGCC
This sequence comes from uncultured Bacteriovoracaceae bacterium, assembly GCA_964600235.1. Taxonomy (GTDB): domain Bacteria; phylum Desulfobacterota; class Desulfomonilia; order UBA1062; family UBA1062; genus MWEI01. Next base: position 48,177 of record CAZRIV010000012.1, read on the forward strand.
CGCCACCTCCTGGTCTTCTTCCCACTCGTTCTTGACCAGCTCCTGGCGGATCAGGTCGCGCAGCGCCTCGGAGCGGGTTGCATAACCCCTTTTTTTAATAAGGCGGTCGAACTTCAAAAGCAGGCTGTCTTCCACCGATACACCGAATCTTACGAGCTTCGACATAAACCACCTGATGACAAAGTTATCGCTGCATCGTGCCACAGGGGCAGGGGGGTGTCAAATTTTATTCAGCAACCCTTGGTTTATGCTTATGAAAACAGGTGCCATAAGCCGATAGAGAGGATGAAACGCAAGATCGCCGGGAGGGATCGGCCGGGAAATGCCTCCAGTAGAAAGTGGAAAAGGATGGACACAAAAGGGGAAGGGGCTTGAAATCCGCACGAAGCTCCTGCTCTTTGTCGTTCTGATCAATGTGGCATTCACCCTCATCTTTTCCATTTATGGTTATCAGGCCCGAAAATCATGGATCATGAGGGATATCGACAGCAGGCTCCTTTCGAGCGCCCATGCCATCAGGTATATCCTTCCCGACGGGTTCCATGAGAAGATACATTCAGAGGCCGCGGTCCCGGTCCCAGAGCACGTCATGAACGTCAGAAGGCTCTCGGCATATGCAAAGTCCACCGGTATGACCTATCTGTATACCATGATGAAATCGGGTGACAGGATCGTGTTCACCTCCGCGAGCGCAACGGATGATGAGCTTCAGAAGGGATCGTTCGATCCCTTTTACACCGTGTATGAAAACGCCGCTCCCAGCCTGGTCCAGGCGTTTCATGACCACAAGGTCTTTTATGAGGAATCCCATGACAAGTATGGCGATTTCAGGACGGTCATCGTCCCGGTGGTCCTGGATTCAGGCAGGGTCTATGTCATGGGGGCCGATCTCGATATCCGGTTTATCCAGGCGCAGCTGCGCCCGGTCCTGGTGGAAACGCTGCTTATCGGCCTGGTGCTCTCGATTGCCACCCTGGGTTTCGCGTCCCTGATCCTGAAGGGCTTCGGCGCGTCCCTGGCCGGGGTGAAGGAACAGTTGGGCAGGATCGTGGAAACAGGTGAACTCACCGGGACCCTCAAGGTGGTGCCGCGTGACGATGAGGCAGGGGAAATATCACGCAGGATCAACTCTCTGATGGGGATCGTGCGAGGCGTGGCCGCCAGGATGAGGGATGCATCAGGGACGATAATGGCCACCTCCAGTGACATTGTATCTCAAACCGAGACCCTGGCCTTTCATGCCCAGGATCAATACGATGTCATGAGCGAGACATCCAGGAACCTGGAAGACCTTGGCACGGCACTGAGACGTAGCGGCGAAGAGGCGGTTTGCGTGGAGTCGGAGATGAAGGCCTTCCTCGATGCAGCTCAAGAAAGGATGGGGCTCGTCAATGCCATGAGTGAGTCCATGAGGCAGATCGACATATCGTGTTCACGGATGGAGCCTTTGAAAGGCGCAATAAAAGAGATTGCCTACCAGGCGGATCTTCTTGCCCTGAATGCCCTGGTGGAGGCCGAACGGGCGGGCGGTTACGGCAACGGGTTCCTGGTCGTCGCCCAGGAGATGGGCAATCTTGCCAGGAAGGCCGAGGAGGCGGCCCGGGATGTCGAGCAGGCCCTACTGGAGAATCTGGAAGCCACGGGAAATGGGTTGGAAGTCGTCGCGGAAGTATCAGATTATTTTGGCGAAATAATCAATAAACTATCGGGAATCAATGAGATGATATCTCACATGAAAGAAATAAGCCTTGAACAGGGTGATGGTATCAGGTACCTGGAAGAGGCGGTTTCAAGAGCGCGGGACATCCTTGAACACCATACCGACATTGCCGGGACGATCGCGGAAAGCTCCCATGAACTCCGGGCCGAACTGGATATACTGAATAATATCATAGAGTCCATCAAAGGCAGATGATGCAGCCGCGTAAACCCCTTCCCGGCGCAACAGCTGCAGACCACAGAGGTCAGGCGACAAAAATGCGAAAAAAGGGCAAACCTGTCCCTCTGCCATAACAGGGGCAGACATGAAGCCCGTTCATCAGGATGCACAACCCGAAAATGACACCTCGGACGGCGTTTCCCAGAGGTAAGTTCAGGGCCCATAAGGGTATGGAGCCCTGAACAGGGTTTACCTCGGGATGGACTTCAATTTGAGCAGATCAATATCAGTCATGGGCTGATATTTTTTGATAAGCTCACCAATACCCTCATTCACCAGGAGCGACAGTTCCTTGCCGGTCAGGGCGGAGAGTACGGTAAGTGCTTTTGCATGACGCTCTTCGATGTAGTAATTCCTCTTCACCAATACACCGTTCGGGTTCTTTTTCCTCAATTCGAGTGGCTTTCTTCCTCTTTCCCCCATGCAGTCCTCGCTGATGATTTATTTTCGGTGCTGTGTGACAGGTACTTCCGTAATCTTCTGTTCTCAATTACAAGCGGCAATGCGGCCGGATTCGGCGCATTCCGTCAATAAAAGCCCGATCTTGATACAACCAGACAAAACCTTTGCTGTGTTATCCGCCCAGATGTATCAGGATCTGTTCTACCATAATTCATGGCTGTGTAAACAGGAAAATAAGTTATATGCATTAAGTATATGCTGGTAAGCATAAAAAGGAAGTATCTCCCGGGCACGACATGTCGGATATGGAAGTGTTGTTGAAAAATAACCCTGGATAAATATCCGTTTTATTGCAGGAGGGGGTGTCATTAAGGTAAAAATCCTTGAATTATCGGTTAAACTCGCAACAATCGGGTCGGATAAAGGTGAAAATGATAAAACTGGAGGCGGCAACCGGATTTGAACCGGTGAATAACGGTTTTGCAGACCGTCGCCTTACCACTTGGCTATGCCGCCTCAGGCTCATGAAGAGCCCCATAGGTATACCGGGGAGACCCATGAAAAGTCAAGACTTCAAATGACCCGATAACTGACCAGATTTTTACACCTCTTCAAACGCACAATCCGGGCTTAGGACACCTCAACAGGAGGTCATTTCGCCCCGCTGAGGACATACTCCCTGAAGTCCAGCCGTTCCCTGATGATTTTTCGCATATCCCCACGTTTGAGCCATCTGCTGTAGAGCCAGAACCACTGGATGGGGTGCTCCCTGACGACGTTCGAAACCCAGGACTGCATGTAGTCGCTCAGACGCTGGACACCCTGTTCACCCTGCCCGAACGAGCCTGCATCGACGGCCTTTGAGAAGCGGATGTGGTAGCCGTCCTTCATCTTCACCGCATAGACCGGAAGCACCAGGGCGTTACCCTTGATGGCCAGGAAGGCCGGCGCGGGGTTCGTGGGCGCGGGCATGCCCAGGACATCGCACATGAGGCCGTCCTTTCTCTCGCCGCGGTTGTCCACCACCATGCCTATGGTACGGCCCTTCTTCAATTCCCTGATGAGCATGAGGGCCTTGCCCGTGGGCGGCAGGATGGTCGCCCCGCTGCGTGACCGGATGGAGTCCACGATGGCCTCGAGACGGGGGTCCTCCCGCTTGTCCGCCATGACGCAGAACTGGGTGCCCAGAACCCGGGGGATATGCGAGAGGATCTCCCAGTTGCCCAAGTGGCCGGTGATCATCATGATTCCCCTGCCTTGCTTCTGAGCCTCTTCCAGGTGTTCCCTGCCGTCGACGATGACCTTCCGCCTGATTTCCTCATCGCCCAGGTAGGCATACCGCACGGTGTCCACAAGGATTTCCGCCTGGTTCATGAACACATTCAGGGCGTAGATGAAATCCCTGTTTGTACCAAGTGCTGCGCGGATCTGGACCTGGGCGACCTTCCGGTGAAAGGGGTCTGCCAGGCATGCAATGGCCGCCAGGGACCTGAACAACCACAGGACAAGACGGTAGGGAAGGACGCGGACAAGGCCCAGCACAACGAGGGATGCCCGGTACCTGACTGAGGGGAGAACGGATTTTATCGTGATCATGGCTTTCTTTTCCTGGCAATGATGTCCTGCGCCTGCGAAAGGGACAGGGATCTGAGGTCCCGGGCAGACCTGATGGTCCTGATAAAGTGGCGCCGCTTCACCCATCTGCTGTGGAGCCAGAACCACTGGTGGGGGTAAATCGATACCACCGATGCCACCCAGGACTGCATGGCATCGCTCAGCTGCTGGATCGCGTCTTCCTTATGGGCGAACTCGGCCGCATCGAGGGCCTTTTCGATGCGGATGTGGTAAAAGCCGCCTTGTTTCACGATATAGGCGGGCACGACCAGGGCTTCCCCCTTAATGGCGATGAACGCCGGGGCCGGGTTCGTCAGGGCGGGCATGCCCAAGAAGTCGCAGAACGTCTGGTCCCTGCGCCTGCCGCGCTGGTCGATGATCATGCCGATGGTACGGCCCCTCTTCAGTTCCCTGATGAGCATGAGGGCCTTGCCCTTGGGGGGGAGGATGGTGGCCCCCGAGCGGGCCCTGAGGCCGTCGATGATGGATTCCAGCCGCGGGTTTTTCCGTATGTCCGCCATGACGCAGAACTCCATGCCAAGAAGCCGTGCGATGTGCGAGAGAACCTCCCAGTTCCCGATATGGCCGGTGATCATCATGATCCCGCGACCGCTCGAGCGGGCCTCGTTCAGGTGCTCCCTGCCTTCAACCACCACCCTTGCCCTGATCTCCTCATCGCTCATGTAGGCATACTTGATGGTGTCCACCAGGATATCGCCCTGGTTCATGAAGACCTTCATGACCAGGCGCCATGGGTTTCCCATGCCCAGGGCGGCCTCCATCTGGATCCTCACGATCCTGCGGCGCAGCGGCATGAAGAGCCACATCAGCAGCATGACGGACCTGCCGAGCGCCAGGGCGAGACGCTCTGGCAGGGCCAGGATGAGCCTCATCATGGCCAGGGTGCCGTGGTACACGATGGCGTTCCATGCCTTTTCAGGAAGACTCATTGCTTCATGTCCGTCAGGATCCATGTTACCGCATCGGTTATGTCGGCCGCGGAATAATCAGGCCTGGCACCCCCGGGCGTGTCTTTTCCGGCGCCGACCAGGATGCCCTTTCCGCCGACTTTATGGATGGTCTCCATGTCGATGGGCTTGTCTCCTACCAGGTAACACACCCTCAGATCAAGTCCGAAGTCCCGGGCGGCCCTGAGCAGAAGGCCGGGCTCGGGTTTGCGGCAGGCGCATGCAATGCGGTATTCCTCCACGATGCCTTCAGGGTGGTGGGGGCAGTAGTAAATGGCATCGATCGTCGCCCCCTGGCCGGCAAGGAGGGACTTGAGTCTTTCATGGATGGAGAGAAGGGTTTTTTCATCGAAAAACCCCCGGGCGACACCGGACTGGTTGGTGACGACGATCACCGGTATCCCCGATTCATTGAGGCTGCGTATGGCCTGGGCCGCTCCCGGCAGGATCTCGATGAGCCCGGGGTCGCCCAGGTACCCGGGGTCTTTCAGGATGGTGTCATCCCTGTCCAGGAAAACGGCTGTTTTCTGCCAAGCGTTCGATCTCATCGGCTATCCCTGATAGTCCGGGCATCTCGATGCATGCCCGCACTGCGTACATCCTGTCCGAAAATCCCTGGAACCACTTTTTGTCTATCTTCACCAGGTCCTTTTCCGTCGTGATCAGGAGATCTTTTCCCGCGGCCCTGTCCATGATCTCCTGTGCGTCTGAAATGGTGTAGCCGTGATGGTCCCGGAAGGCAAGGCGCTCAACCTGCGCACCCAAATGGTCCAGCATGGAAAAAAAGTGCGAAGGCCTGCCGATGGCGCAGAAGGCCAGTACCTGCCTGCCTGCAAGGAGACCGAGATCCGAGGTTTTCCCCTGGAGATCCACGAGGGCCCTGGGCTCCAGGTCCGCCTTGAGGCCGGCATGGTCGGCATCCTTCAGGGACACAATGATCTGCGCCCTTTTAAGCGAGGCTGCAGGTTCACGGAGATGCCCGGCCGGAAGAAGCTTCTCGCGGGCAAGGTCCCTGCTCACGAGCACGATGTCCAGGTCCCGGTGGAGCCTGCGGTGCTGGAACCCGTCGTCCAGGACAATGATCTCGCTGCCCAGGCAGGCCCTCGCAAAAAGGGCGCCCTTTACCCTGTCCGGGCTCTTGATGACGGGTATCCCGGTCAGCCTTGCCATGAGCAGGGCTTCATCGCCGACGTCCCTGCTTGAATGTTCGGGGCCCACGAGGAGGGGGCCTCTGAGCTTTCCCCTGTATCCGCGTGTTACAATGGCGACCCTGCGGCCCCTCCTGAGGAGCTCTTCCGCCAGGGCCATGGTGAAGGGGGTCTTGCCCGTGCCGCCCGCCTCGATATTGCCCACGCTCACCACCACGGGCCCCACCCTGTGCGTCTTCAGGACGCCGTGGTCATAGAGGCAGTTACGGGCCTTTACCGCGGCGGAATATACCCGGGACAGCGAATCAAGAACTGCCGTACTGAATGGCATAAAGCCTCGCATAGTGGCCGTTTTTCGTCAGGAGTTCATCATGGGTCCCCTGCTCCACGATGCGCCCCTGGCTGAGCACGATGATTTCATCGGCACCTACGATGGTCGAGAGCCTGTGGGCGATCACCAGAGAGGTCCTCCCCTTCATGAGCCGGTCGAGGGCCGCCTGGACCTCGCGCTCACTCTCGGTGTCCAGGGCAGAGGTGGCCTCGTCGAGGATGAGGATGGGGGCATTCTTGATGATGGCCCTGGCGATGCACAGTCTCTGACGCTGGCCGCCTGACAGCCTCACGGCGCTCTCGCCCACGATGGTGTCATAGCCGTCCTTCAGGCTCAGGATGAAGTCATGGGCATTGGCGGCCTTGGCCGCCTCGATGACGGCTTCCATGGACGAGTCCTGGGTTCCATAGGCGATGTTGGCCCTGATGGTGTCATTGAACAGGATCATCTCCTGGGTCACCATGGCGATGTTCTCCCTGAGTGACTTCGTGGTCACATCCCTGATGTCCGTCCCGGAGACGAGGATGGAGCCTTTGCTCACATCGAAGAACCGGGGCAGGAGGTTTGCTATGGTGGACTTGCCCGAGCCGGATTCGCCGACCAGCGCGATCTGCCTGCCTGCCTCGGCGCTGAAGCTGACATCCATGAGGGCGTAGTTGTTGTCCGAGGAATAGCTGAACCACACGTTCTTCAGCTCCAGGTCCCCCTTGAGGCGGGGCAGAATGACGGCATCGGGTTTTTCCACGATCTCGGGCCTGGTGTCCAGCAGCTCGAAGATCCTCTTGGAGGCGGCGATGCCTTCCTGGATCTCGATGTTCACCTTGTTGAGCTTGCGTATGGGGGCATAGAGCATGGACAGCGCGGTGAGGAAGGAGATGAAATCACCGGGCGTCATGGTGCCGTCGATGACCTTCACTCCCCCATACCAGAGCAGGAATGCCGTGCCCATCCCTCCGATGAGCTCCATCATGGGCCCTGAAAGGGCCCTGACCGAGACCCTTTTCATCCAGTTCCGGTAGTAGGCATGGTTCTCGTCGGCAAAGCGCCTTGTCTCGTAGTCCTCCATGTTGTAGGCCTTCACGATCCTGATGCCACTGATGGCCTCGTCCATGATGCTCATGACATTGCCCATGACCTTCATGCTCTTGGTGGAGTAGCGCTTCAGGCGCTGGCCGAACCGGTTGATGGGGTAGATGACCAGGGGGAACACGAGCATGGCGATGATGGCAAGCTGCCAGTCCCGCCAGAACACCGCCGCCACCAGGCCCAGGAGGGTCAGTATCTGGCGGATGAACTCGGTGACGCTCTCCGTGACCGAGAGCTGAACCATGTTCACATCATTGGTGATCCTGCTGATCAGGGTGCCGGTGGGGGTCCTGATGAAATAGGGCATGGACAGTGTCTGTATGTGGGTATAGAGCCTGTCCCTGATGTCCCGGATCACGCTCTGGCCCACGTCATTCATGTTGTAGTAGCTGAAGTAGTCGCAGAGGCTCTTGATGAGGTAGATGGTGATGATGGCCAGGGCCATGAACGTGAGCCAGAACTGGTCCTTGGCGATGAAGACCTTGTCCATGACATATTTCACCAGCAGGGCGATGGCAGGCATGGTCCCGGCGACAATGGTCGTGAGGATGATGGAAACCACAAGCTTCATCCGGTAGGGCCTGATGTAGGAAAGCAGCCTGCGGTAGATTCCCAGCTCGGTCATGAGGCCTCCAGCATTTCCTGCACCCACGATGCCACCTGAGCGGAGGCGATCTTTTCTCCCAGGAGGCGCCTCATGCCCATGTAATCGCCCTGAACGGCCTCAAAGAGTCCCTGGTCGTCTATGTAGCGGTTCAGCGTCCTTGCCAGTTCCTCCCCCGTAAAGTGATGCTGGATGAGCTCGGGCACGATGGCTCTGCCGGATATGATGTTTGGCATGGCGATATGTTCGACCTTCACCCAGGTCTTTGCAAGGAGATAATTTATGGGCGATGTCCTGTAGCACACCACCTCGGGTACGCCCCGAAGGGCCATTTCCAGAGAGGATGTCCCGGATTTCACCATGGCCAGATCCACCTCGGGCAGGGAGTCAACAAGACGGACCTCCGGGTCCGCCATGTGGCCGATCCTGCTGGCATCCAGGCCTCTGGCCACCGGCAGGTGCCAGGTGATGTCCGGATGTTTTTTCGAGATTAGGCGTTTTGCGTCCATCATGACGGGCAGGATTGCGGCTATCTCGTGATACCTGCTTCCGGGCATGATCCCGATGCGCTTAGGCGGCCAGGCCGCCTGAGAGGCAAAGCCGGGCTCTTCGGCCTCCAGAAAGGGGTGGCCCACATACCTGGCATTCACGCCATATGACTGGAAGAAGGGCTCCTCAAAGGGGAAGATCACGGACAGGCCGTCGGTTATCCGGGCGAGCGCCGAGGCCCTGGATCGTCTCCATGCCCAGGCCTGGGGTGCGATGTAGTACAGAACGCGCAATCCCCTGGCCTTGGCCCGCCGGGCAAGCACCATGTTGAAGTCCGGCAGGTCCACCGGGATGAAGAGGTCAGGCCTCCTCTCGTCCATGAGCCGCTTGATGGCGGCATAGATCCTGTAGATCTTGAAGATCCTAGGCAAAACGTCGGTGAACCCCATGACCGAGAGCTCATCCATGCCGAAGAGGCATTCCATCCCGGCCTTCGCCATCTCGGGTCCGCCCATGCCGAACACCTCGATATCGGGCATGAGCCGCCTGAGCGCCCTGATCGCGCGGGAGGCGTGCCTGTCGGCGCTTGCCTCTCCAGCCACCATGAGGATCTTTTTCGGCGTCATCGTCCCGGCACTACAAGCGCGTTTTTGATGGCATAAGCCATCTCGAGGGCCTTGAGTCCCGCAGAACCGTCCACCACCACGGGACTGCCGGTAAGTACGGCATCCACGAAGGAGCGGATCTCACTGGCTAAAGCATCCGATTCTGATATGGCGATGTGCTTGTGCTGTATCTCGCGCGCTTCGCTCAAGGTATAGACATCCACCTTGGCCTTGGCGAAGTCCAGGGATATGTAGGAGTCAGGCTGGAAGATCCTGATCTTGCGCATGACCTCGGCGCTCACGCGGCTTGCGGTGATATTTGCAATACAGCCCGACTCGAAGCGCAGCCTGGCGTTCGCGATGTCCACCGAATCCGTCAGGACCGGGACGCCTACGGCCTCCAGGGAGGCGACCTTCGAGTGGACAAGCGAAAGGATGATGTCCAGGTCGTGGATCATGATATCGAGCACTGCATCCACATCCGTACCGCGCGAGCGGAACGGGCTGATGCGGTGCGCCTCGATGAACATGGGGTTTCTGATGCTGCCCGCGAGCTCCAGCAGGGCAGGGTTGAACCTTTCCAGGTGCCCTATCTGGAGGATGGCTCCGCCATTTGAAGCAGCTTCGATAATGGCATACGCCTCTTCGAGTCTTCCTGCCACGGGCTTTTCCAGCAGCACAGCAACCCCGGTCTCGAGCAGGGGTATGGCCACCTCCGCGTGCCTGGACGTGGGGACCGCGATGCTCGCGGCCTCGATCAGGCCCTTCAGGGGCTCTATGGAATCGAAGGGCTGCGTGCCCACCTCCCGGGCGATCTCTTCCGCCCTGGCCAGGTCGGTATCCACGACACCCAGCAGGTCCACGTTGTCCATGGAGGCATATTTCTGGGCATGGAACCGCCCCAGATACCCCACCCCGATCACGGCAAGCTTAAGCTTCTTCACCTGGTGATTCCCCTCCGGGAAGATGCGAGAAAGGTTCTCATCCGCACGATCTCTTCGGCGTCAGGGAAGTCCCTTTCAAGGATCGCCAGTGCGTCCTTCAGGAGGTTGTTCTGTTTGAACAGGATCCTGTAAGCCCTGTCGATCCTTGAGATCTGTTCCCTGGTGAACCCGTTGCGTTTCAGTCCTATGGTATTCAGGCCGTAGAGCCGCGCCCTGTCACCGGATGCCTTGGCATAGGGCACGATGTCAAGGCTCACCATGGACCCGCCGCCCAGGATGGCGAATGCCCCGATCCGGGTGAACTGATGGATGGCGGACAGCCCCCCGATGATGGCGTTGTCCTGGATCTCCACGTGACCCGCGAGCGTTGCCAGGTTCCCCATGACCACCTTACTGCCCACGGTGCAGTCGTGACCAACGTGGCAATAGGCCATGAGCAGGTTGTGGTTCCCTATGCTGGTCAGTGCCTTGTCCTTGGTGGTGCCGCGGTTTACGGTGACGAATTCCCTGAATGTGTTGTCATCGCCGATTGAGAGCCTGGTCTCTTCACCCCGGTAGGAATGATCCTGGGGAGGGGTGCCGATGCTTGCGTACCCGGTGAATGTGCATCCCCTGCCGATTCTCGTGGGGCCCTCGATCATGCAGTATGGGCCGATTGTGGTCCCGTCTCCGATCTCGACCTTGTCTCCGATGACCGCAAATGGTCCCACAGTGACATTTTCGCCCATGGAGGCCCCGGGCGAGATCCGGGCCGTTGCATCAATCCTTGACAAGCTCGGCCACCTTCCTTTCCAGCTCGCGTACGCGTTTCAAGAGTTCCGGCAGGTCCTTGTAGACGTTCTGTACCCTCAGCCAGTGCCTGTGGTCCATGGCAGGGAATCCGGAGATCACCTTGCCGGCCGGGATATCCGTGACAATGCCGGTGCGTCCGGCCGCAGTGACGCCGTCGCCTATGCTGATATGCCCGGTTACGCCGCACTGGCCTGCCAGCACAACTCCTGAGCCAATACGGGCGCTTCCCGAGATGCCTGTCTGTGCGACGATGACAGAGTGATCGCCCACCACCACGTTATGGCCGATCTGTACGAGGTTGTCCATCTTCACGCCCGTACCGATCCTTGTGCTGGTAAGGGCCGCGCGGTCGATGGTGCAGTTGCTCCCGATCTCCACATGGTCGCCGATGATGACGATGCCCTTCTGGGGAACCTTGTAATGGCGCTGGCCGTCCCAGGCGAAGCCGAATCCGTCGGAGCCGATGACCACGCCGGCGTGGATGATGCAGTGCCTGCCGATGACACAGCCGTCGTAGAGCACGACGTTCGGGTGCAGTATGGTGTGTTCGCCCACCGAGGCCTCGTCACCGATGAAGCAGCCCGGGTAGAGTACGCAATTTTCGAAGATACGCGCCCCGGCCCCGACGTAGACATGCGGATGAATGCATGCCCCTTCGTGCACCAGTGCCCCGGGATGCACGTATGCAAGCTTCGAGATGCCCGGGCGAACGGCCTTGTCCGGGTATATGAGGTGCAGCACCCGGGCGAAGTAGAGGTAGGGGTTCTCGGTGATGATCTGTGAGACACTCAGATCGAGCGCATCCCGGACAATGACGGCACCGGCGGCTGTGTCCTTCACCAGCCCCAGGTACTTGGGGTTGGCCAGGAAGGTTATATCATGGGCGCACGCCTCCTCGAGGGTGGAGGCCCCTGATATATCGAGGTCTCGGCCCCTTAAGGTCCCGCCAAGAAGTTCTACGAGCCCGGACAGCAGCATGGGTTAGTCTTTCTTCGCCTTATCCTTGGCCTTCTTTTCCTGATTTTGCTTGTCAAAGGCGGCAATGATCTGGCTCGTGATGTCGATCTTGGGGTTTGTATACACAACCGCATTGTTCTGTTTGTCAAAGACCATGTCGATGTTGTTCTTTTCGCAGTAGGATTTGATGACTCCATCAAGATCCTTGCTGAACGGCTTTAAGAACTCCACCTCCTTGCGTCGAAGTTCGTCCTGGGCATCCTTTACGGCGCGGTTGTATTCCTTGAGCTCCTTGTCGTACTTTGCCTCCAGGTCTTCGCGCGCCTGGGTCGACATGGTGGCGGATTTGGCCTGGAGCTGGTCGGCCATGGTCTTGAGCTTGCCCTGTTTTTTCTCGAGCTCGGAAGATTTCTGATCCTTCAGGGTGTTGAGCTGCTTGTATGCCTCTTTGCCCATTTGCGATTCATAGAGGATTTTCTGCGAGTCGATATAGGCGACCTTTGTGTCCTGCGCAAGAAGGGTTCCTGTCGCGGCAAACAGCAGGCAGGCTGACAAGAAAGCGATAATTTTTTTCATAAGTACTCCTCTCGTGTAATAGTTCTATGAGGCCTAGAAGAAAGCCCCGACAGTGAAATCCCACCGTGACGGGTCCTCGTCAAGCCTGGGATTGATAACCCGTGCATATTCGATCCGTATCGGTCCCATGGGTGTCACCCATCTGACGCCCGCGCCATAGGACTTTTTCAGGTTGGTCAGATCAATGCGCTTTTCCCAACCGTTTCCCTGGTCATGGAAGAGCACCCCATAGAGACCGGGGATCGGGCCCAGAGGGAAGGTGGTCTCAATGTTCATTACCACCATGCGTCTTCCCCCGAGGGTGTTATCCAGGCTGTCTCTCGGGCCGATCTCGCCGTATTTGAATCCTCGTATGCTGTTCAGCCCGCCGAGGGCAAACCGCTCATATTCCGGAAGCTTGTCACCACGGGCGGGGTTCACTGTACCCCATCTCAACTTCAACATCAAGGCGAGTTTGTCTCCCCAGATGGGGAAGAACTTGGCCGCCGTGGCCGTGGTCCGGGTGAAATGGAAATCGCCGCCGATGCCGGCATACTCGATGGATGCCCCGATATTCGAGCCTTCGGTTGGTCGGAAGTAGTCGTTGGTGGTGTTTCTGAAGAGGCTGTTGGTGATGCTGCTCGTAATGCCGCCCTCTATATCCTCTTCAGTAAGCGAGGCCACATAGGAATCGTCGATATCCTTGAACCCGTCGTTGTTGTCATAGGAGTATATGATATAGTGGCGGACCTTCTCATAGAACGGGTAGCTCATTTTCAGCCTCCCGCCCCTCGATGCCCTGGTGTAGTAGAGGTATTCCTTTTCCGTATTGTAAAGCATCATGCCCAGCGAGACCGGATGATCCAGAAGCCAGGGCTCTTCAAATTCGATGGTATAGTTTTTCTTTTCCGAGCCGTACTCAATGTTCGCCTTGCTCTTGAGCCCGAGGCCCAGGAGGTTGATCTCGCTCAGCCCCATGGTGCCCATGGGGCCGTCTTCAGTCGAGTAGGCAACACCGAAGGAGAAAGAGCCCGTTGTGGTCTCTTCCACATCCACCAGCAGCGACATGGTATCTTCGCTTTTGGGTACCGGATCAATGTTCGTATTCGAAAAATATCCCAGACGTCCCAGGTTACTCTTGCTGTCCTTGATGGCGGATGAAGAGAACTGCTTCCCTTCTTCCACCTCCAGCTCCCGCCTGATGACCTTGTCCCTGGTCTTGGTATTGCCCTTGATCTGGATCGAGTCGATGGTAACCGGTTTGCCCTGGGTGATGCGCAGGTTCAGCCCGATCGTGGTTTCGCCTTCCTCGACGGTTTCGGTCTTGATCTGGACATAGGCATAACCCTTGTCCATGTAGATGTCCCGCAGGCGCTCGATGTTCTCCTGGATCTTGGCCCTGTTCATGACGTCGCCGGCCTTGAGGTCGATGGTCGACAGCAGCTCTTCTTTGGGCTTGATGAGATCTCCCGACACATCGATCGTGCCCAGGGAGAACAGGGGGCCTTCCGAGATGGGGATCGTTATGTAGATGCCGTCGTCTTCCCTGATATCGATCTTGGGCCTGCCGACCTTGGCCTGTATGTAGCCGTTGTCTCCGTAGAACTGTTCTATCCTCAGGAGGTCGGCATCGAGCACGTTGTCGACATAGGTGCCCTCATGGCTGAAGATGCCCAGCGGCCAGCGCGTCGATGTCTCTATGACGCCGCTGGAAAACCTCCATAGGGAGCCGGTGAGCTTGGATGAAGGGATATTCTCGTTGCCGTCGAACGTGATCTCTTCAATATAGAGCTGCTTGTTCTCCGTGATGTCGAAGACGAGGTCGATCCCCCCTTCGGTGGGGGTCGTCTCGGATTTGACATCCACCTGGTAATAGCCCCTCTCGCGGTACATACCCTTTATGCGGTCAATGCTGGTCTTCAGGATCCTGGTGTTCAGGATGTCGAATTTTTTCAAACCGATGGCATCCAGGATGTCCTTCTCGTTGATCTCGGAGTTGCCCTTGGTTTCTATCTTGATGATGACTGGGTATTCCTTCACCACGAAGACCACGGCACTGTCTTCCAGGATGGCGTCACACTTCTCGAAATACCCCATGGCGTAGATCTCTTCGATATCCTTCTTGACGGCGTTCTTGTGGAGGATATCGCCCTTGGCCGTCTTGATGCGGAAGCGGATGGCATCATTGCTTATGCGGGAATATCCCTTGATGGTTACATCCCTGATGGCGCAGACGCCTCTGAGACGGAGGTATCCGTCCACGGCCTCGGGGACGGACGATGCGCTGTATCCTGTGCCCGACGTGTCAACGACACGGTAGATCCCCTCCTGCTGCTCGAGCAGGAGTTCAGTGGATGCGGTGTCCGAGATGGTTATGCAGGGGACATCTGCAAGATGATCCGAGATGGCCTTGTTCGTTGTCTTCACGGACAGCTGCTCTGCAGAGGCCGCAGAGTGCAGGATCGTGAAGAGGAGGAAGACGACAAGGCCGCTACGCTGTAGGTTCAAGGTGTCCCCCTTTCAGAACAAGGACCCTGTCCATGGTGCGGGCGAGATCCATATTGTGGGTGGCGATGATCAGGGTGACTTTGAGCCTTGTCCTGAGGTCGCTGAAGAGCTCGATGATCTTGTTGCCGGTATCGCTGTCCAGGTCCCCGGTGGGTTCATCGGCCAGGAGGATGCCCGGCGACATCATGAGGGACCGTGCGATGGCAACCCTCTGCTGCTCACCGCCTGAAAGCTCTCCCGGCTTGTGTGTCCGGCGATCCTTCAGTCCGACCAGATCCAGCAGGTCTTCGGCATGCCCCCTGACGCCCTGCGGCTTGTCCGATGAAAGGAGTGCAGGGATCATCACGTTTTCCAGGGCGCTGAATTCGGGGAGCAGGTAGTGAAACTGGAACACAAAGCCGATCTTTGTGTTTCTGAACCGGGCTATCTCTTTTTCCTTCATGGAAGAAATGTCGTTCGTCCCGTAGGAGATCTTTCCCGAGTCCGGTTTTTCAAGGCCGCCGAGGAGATGGAGCATGGTGCTTTTCCCCGAACCGGACGCACCTACGATGGCGATACCCTCGGACCTGTAAACGTCGAGGTCGACACCCCTGAGCACCTCGATGACCTGGGGCCCCTTGCGGAAGGATTTCTGGATGTTTGCCACACGGAGCACCAGCTCATCCTTCATACCTGATCACCTCCACGGGGTCTTGTTTGGCGGCCTGCCTGGCGGGATAGATGGTTGCGAAGAACGAAAGCATAAGCGAGGCGATCACGATGAGCGTAACCTCGAGCGTGTCCACCTTGGTGGGCAGCCCGGTGATGTAGTACACATCCTTGGGCATGACCTGGATGCGGAAAACGAATTCAACGGCCGCCACGACGGCATTGAGGTTGTTGGTGAGCAACAGACCGAGCGCGAGTCCGGCCAGCGTGCCGGACGTCCCGATGGCCATGCCCACGGTAATGAATATCTTGAGGATCTGCTCGGTGGTGGCCCCCATGGACTTCAGGATGGCGATCTCCTTGCGCTTCTCCATGACCATCATGATGAGCGTGCTGATGATGCTGAATGCCGCAACCAGTATGATGAACAGCAGTATGATGAACATGATGGTCTTCTCGAGACGAAGCGCCGAGAAGAGGCTCTTGTTCATGTCCTTCCATGTCTTGGCCCAGTAGCCTTCTCCCAGGTCCCTGACAATGGATTTGGAAATGGCATCCGCCTGGTAGATGTCATCCACCTTCACCTCGACGCCTGTCGCCATGTCCAGCATGAACAGCTTTTTTGCCGCTTCGAGGGATATGTAGATCATGTTGCTGTCGAACTCGTACATGCCCGTGGAGAAGACCCCTTTGACGATGAAGGTCATGGATTTGGGGATCATGCCCAGCGGGGTGATGGTACCTGTCGGGGAGATGAGCGTCACGGCGTCCCCCAGGGCAATGCCGGAGGAGGAAGCCAGCTCCGAGCCTACCAGCACGCCCGTATCACCCATGACGCTGGTCCCCTGCGAGATGATCTCCTTGAGGCGTATGACCTTGGATGCGCTCACGGGGTCTATTCCCCTGATGACGGCCCCGGAGATCCCCCCGGGGGCGGAGACCAGTCCCTGGGAAAGGACAAACGGCGTGGCCGCGATCACCCCCTTTTCCCTCATTGCTTTATCCATCACGGCCTTTGTGTCGGTTATGCCGCCCCTGAAATGAGAGATGACGATATGCGACTGGGTGCCTAAAAGCTTTGTCTTGATGTCGTCTTCAAAGCCGTTCATGACCGAGAGCACGACGATCAGGGCCATGACGCCGATGGCGATGCCCACCACCGACAGGCCCGAGGTAAAGCTTATGAAGCCCTGACTCTTTTTGGCCTTCAGATATTTTTTGGCAAAGAGCAGCGCGAATCTCAGGATGATTCTCCTTTGCGAAGCAGGGGGAACAGGATGACATCGCGTATGGAGGGACTGTCTGTGAGAAGCATGACAAGCCTGTCTATGCCGATGCCTTCCCCGGCTGCCGGGGGCATGCCATACTCCAGCGCCCTGATGTAATCTTCGTCAACCTCTGAAGACCCTTCCGCCTTATGGCGCACCTGTTCGACGAACCGCTCCTTCTGGTCGAAGGGGTCGTTCAGCTCACTGAAGGCGTTCGCAATCTCACGGCCTGCGATATAGAGCTCGAAGCGGTCCACTATGCCCGGGTCGTCGTTGTTCGGCCTGGAAAGGGGTGATACCTCTTTGGGGTACGAGGTGACGAATGTCGGGCTGATGAGCTTGTCCTCTGCCGACGTCTCGAAGATGATGAGCTGGAGGTCTCCCAGGGACTCGTTTCCGGACAGCTCGATGCCGGCGTTCCTGCAGAAGGCCTTTGCCTTGTCCATATCTTCCATGACCTCGGGGGCGACCCCCCCGACCTCACAGGCCGCGGCCTTGAGCGTATAGCGCTTCCAGGGCGGGGTCAGGTCGATGGTAGCACCCTGGCAGGGGATGACCGTAGTCCCCAGGACCTCAACAGCCACCTTCGAGATCATGTCTTCGGTGAAGTCCATGAGATCGCTGTAGTCGGCGTAGGCCATGTAGAATTCCATCATGGTGAATTCAGGGTTGTGCCGGGTGGAGATGCCCTCGTTGCGGAAGTTCCGGTTCACCTCGTAAACCCGCTCGAAACCTCCCACGATAAGGCGCTTGAGATACAGTTCGGGGGCAATCCTCAGATAGAGGTCCATGTCGAGTGCATTGTGATGCGTGAGAAAGGGTTTTGCCGTGGCGCCACCCGGGATGCTCTGCATCATGGGGGTCTCCACCTCGATGAATGCGTGGGAATCCATGTATTTTCTCAGTGCGCTGATGATCCTCGTCCGGGTGAGGAAGGTCTGCTTCACCTCGGGGGAGACAAAGAGGTCCACATAGCGCTGGCGATACCTGGTCTCGACATCTTTCAGCCCGTGCCACTTCTCCGGCAGGGGTCTGAACGATTTGGTGAGCAGTTCGAACCCTGATACATAGACGCTGAGCTCGCCTGTCCTGGTTTTGACGGGTGTACCCCACAGGCCGATGATGTCGCCGATGTCGAGCTTTTTGAAGAGGTCGTAGGCCTCCTTCCCGAGACGGGCCTCCTCGAAGAACGCCTGCAGCCTGCCGGACCCGTCCTGAAAGTGGATGAACGAGGCCTTGCCGAACTTGCGGGCCGCCATGATCCTGCCGGCAAAGTGATGGACGGTACTGATCTCGTGGAGTTCCTCAGTTGAGCGTTCCTTGTAGCTCTCGATGAAAACGGCTACATCGGTATCCTTCCTGTAGGTATTAGGGAAATGCTTGACCCCCGATTCCTGTTTGAGCTGTTCATATTTCTCTATCCGCTGTCGGATGAGGGGATTCAGATCTTCCACGTTCACATCTCCATATGCTTCAAATTGAGCGCATATATAGTTAATTTCGCTGACCGAGTCAATAAAACACCAAAATGGTCTGTCCTGGACGGCTCCCGATTCCCCTGGCAAGAGACAGGCCGTTCGGGTAATATCGTTTCAAGGCAAAGACATGGGACTTTCATCCAATGATAAAAAGTTGCTCATCCGCATGGCCCGGAGTGCATTGAAGGGCTTTGTCGAGAAGGGTATCAGGGTAAACGACGGCTTTGATGTCCAGGGCCTGCCCCGGACCCTGATGGAGAAAAAAGGGGTCTTTGTGGCCGTCTTCCTGGGCAGCGGGCTCAAGGGGTGCATGGGAACGGTACTCCCCGTGCTGCCCGTCTGGGAGGGCTGTATGGAAAACGCCCGCAATGCCGCATACAAGGACCCCCGGTTTGTGCCCCTCGCCGTTGACGAACTGGACCACGTCAGCCTGGAGATTACCATAATAGGCACGCCAATGCCATTCACACAGATCGCGCAGCTTGACGCAGGCATCCACGGCCTCATTCTCACAAAGGGCTTTCGCAGGGAGGTATTCCTGCCGGATTCTCTCCGGGATCTGCCGCAGGATATTGAGGATATCCTTATAATGCTGCGGGCCAAGGCGGACATGGATGACGACCCTGGCACCCCCGAACAGTGGGAGATCTTCGATGCCGAGGTGGTATCGGAGAGATAAGATGATGGCAAGCGTGCCCGGCCCGGTTTCCGGTTAAGACGGGGTTAACGGATTTGCCGCTGGGGGCAGCAGTGATTCCACCTTATTGACGGTGAACACTGAGACAGGCACGGACAACGGGGGTGTGTGAGTTCCATGCCAAAGCGGCGGGTATGGGACAAGGTTTTCGATTGGAAGACCGGCAAAAAAGTTATAACTAGTATCGTAGAATTCTCAATGGGAGATATCTTGATCCCTGATCCTGATAAGGACTCTATGTGCCCTGCGCCGTCACCGAAGAAGGATGAGGATTCCTTCCTGGGTGTGCTGGAAGGTATCATCAAAGATCATAAAAAGGGGCGAAGGCATGCCCCGTTTAAACTAATGATCCCCAAAACCGGTGAAGTCACGTGCACGGAGATTATCCAGACTTTCCAGAACAAGCGCATTACCTGCCATGGGCAATCCGCTTCCATGCGGATGATCGTGAAGCTCTACTACCCGAGGTTCAAGGCGTACTGGGCCTGGAGGAGGAGCGATCGGGGCTACCGGGCATTCTTAGATGAAGGTGTTCCTGCACCGAGGATAATTTACTCAGGATATCTCGCAACATACAAGGTGTATGCCCTTGTGATCGAGTACCTGGAGGGAGGGGTATCGCTCGATCTGGCGCTGCAAAGGATCACGGACGAACAGGAGCGTGAGGCATTGCTCCATGACTTCACGGCAAGTATTGCGCAGCACCACGAACACGGAATAATCCAGGAAGACCTCAATCTGAGCAACTTCATGCTGAGGGAGGGATGCATATATTCAATTGATGGAGACCTCGTGAAGAGAGAGAAGAGGCCTGTGGGAAGAGGCAGGTCTATCGGAAATCTTGCGCATCTTTTCACTGCCGGGCTGGGGCTGTCCATTGCAGACTTCGATAGTTTCATCGAGGGCTACACAGGGAAAAGGAACTGGGTAATCTCGACGAGCGAGACAGAGAAGATCAGGGAACAGATCCTCAGAATCAGGGACGATTTGTTATTGAAGCAGGTGGGTAAGGTATACCGGACGAGGGGACGGTTCACTCTGCGAAAGGAGAAAGGATCGTTTTCCGTTTATTACCGGATTAATGACAGCGCAGTACACCATGCCATCCATGAAGCTGCACAGCGCTGTCGTCGGGAAAACAGGTGCGTTGGTACTGCCGGGTGCGGCCTGCAGACTGTCGGCCAGGAGAACATGATGGTGTCATTCTCGAAAGGGTATGGACCTCTTTTTATGAAAAGGATTTGGGGTGCATGCAGGGTGTGGGAAAATGCATTGATGCTCAGCCGTTTCGGCATGGATATTCCACAGCCTGCTGCGCTTGTTCTCTTGAAAAGAGGGCTGCTTCAGTGGGACTGCTTTGTATTTTTCAGAATTGTCTCAGGTCCAAAGACCGGGGAACCGCCGACCTCCGATACCATATCCACGGGGGGAAGCAGACATCTGGCATCTCGCATTGCCGAGGCATATGCCATGATCAATGGGCTCGGGATCCGGATCTGAGGTTTTACGATCCATGAGTACATAATCCCGGGGCGGACAGTCCTTCGATGATGTAGTTCATGCCCCATTCACTGGATGTCATCCAGGCTGTCCACCACGACATCCATATGCTCCCGGAGTACCTCCTTCGGCACGATTCCTGGAAGGCCCACCGTGAGCCCTACCCCGGAGTTCTTCCCAAGCATGGCATCCATCACGGTATCGCCGATGAGCACGGCTGAGGATGGCTCCACACCGAAGTGCTCGCAGATCCTTCTGACCATGTCAGGGGCGGGCTTGGAGTTCTCGACGCTGTCGGCCCCCACCACGAGATCGATGTAGTGCGCGGCCCCGATGGATATCATGTCCGAACCCGCGTCGGAGGCCTTGTCGTTGGTGGCTATGGCGGTTGGGATCCCTTTGTCCTTCAACCGCACCAGGAGGGGAAGGGCGCCACTCACGGGCCTGATGCTTCGGTTTCTTTCGTCCGAACGGAATATTCGATCACCTGCCATTCTTACGATATCCTGGGCCTTATTCCAGCCGATGCCTTCCCGGTAGATACAGTAGGTCAGCAAGGCGTCGCATTCGCTGAAGGTACCCATGGCAAGCGGACCTGAGCCGTCTATGGTGCCTTCATCCACCCAGACGCCGAGCGCATCCTGAACCCCGCGGCGCAGCTGTGCGGTCATGGGCACGTATTCCCCCAGGGCATTCAAGAGCTTGGCAATGATGTCGAGCCAAGTAAGTCTGAAATCGATCAGGGTGCCGTCCTTGTCGAAGATGACAAGCCCTGCTGTGTATTCTTTTCCCAATACCCGGATGGTCGTCACCTGGTTCCTCCCGGTGAAGCGATTAAGGTGCCTTTTAAGGATTGCCTGGATACCATATTTCCGTGATATATACTACCGGCTTTGCATGGAGGAGAGGATATGACGGAAGGAACGTTTGCCGCGAGTACCGCACGGGCTTACGCCCTTCTCGTCCTTGTTGTCATTCTCTGTGCCGGGATTTTTCTATCGTGCCGGCATAATCTGCAGGCAAAGAACAATGAGGCTTCCGACCCTCGGTCCGGGCCGGTCAAGATCGGCGTCTGCATGTCTGTCGCGGGGCCGCTTGCCGAGGTCTCCAGGCTTCAGGCAGAAGGCGTAAAGATGGCCCTGGAGATGGGAAAAGGCAAGTCGAGCCGCCCGGTTGAACTTCTGTTCAGAGATGTGGACACAACACCCCAGGGATTCTCCCAGACACTTCAAAAACTATTGAGGGAGGACAAGGTATCAGGCATCATCTCGAATGTACCCGCCGATTTGATTGCAAAGGCCGGTGGGGTCATGAAGCAAGACCCCGTACCCTTTATCGCAACCTCTTTTTCCGGACTCGACTGGAAGACAAAAGAGGTGCCGTCCGTTGTCAGGATGTGCGTGGGGCTTGATGATCAGGCCTATGCGTGCTCGCGTTTCATGACGGACGAGGTTCGTGCCCGAAGGATAGGGCTTGTCGTGAACGACAGGGATGAAGACAGCGTCAGGCTCGCAAGCCTGTTTTCCGCGGCCCTGGTGAAGACGGGTGGCAGGATAGAGGATATCGCATATATCAAACCAGGCCAGGACCCGACGCAGGCCATCACGCGTCTCCTGGGAAAAAATCCCGATGCGGTTTATATCCCGGTTTCAGGGGCAGACATCAGGTCTGTCCTCATGAAGATCCGCTCTTTAGACAAAGTGAAACCTCTGTTGGTGGGCAACTTACTTATTGAGGAGACATTCCTGCGCAAAGTGGACAAGTCGTTTGACGGGATATATGTCCAGACGAATTACCTGGAAGAGACGGTGAAATCTGCCTTGGGCAAGGAGTTTATCTCCTATTATTACAAACATGCACCGAAACGGGCATATCTCGGCTCAAATATCGCAACCGGCGCCGAGGCATACTTCCTGGTGCTCGATATCATCTCAAGGCGGCCCGGGGCCGATCAGAAAGAAGCGTTAACCGTATCCCCGCTGTGGAAACCCTCGCTCCTGGGCATTACGCTGGATATAGCTGAAGGTGCAGTTAAGAATCGTCTTTCTTTCGGGCAGATAAAGAGGAATTTTTTCGGCAGCGTCACACTCAGGCATGTGACGACAATTACAGTTCCCCGATCAGATCCGGTCACTCATGTTGGGGCTCAATAATTTTCCTGCCACTGCATTCAGATCAGGCTCATAAGCACCCATTTCGATTTTTGAAGAGACTTCTTTGATCTTTTCAGGCCGGATATCGGGAGATTCTTTGACGGCAGTGACAATGTCTTTCATGAGCTTGACCGTGCTTGATATGTTCACCCTGTCGGCGCTCAGGGACGCAGGGGTTTTCGTCGAATTAGGGGTTTCTTTGTCCTTATGGTTGAATTGAACATTCTGAGTCGATTGAGAAGTATATGCCTTGAGGGCCTCAGTGTTCGGGGTGTTAATTTTCATCTATCAGTACCTCGTTCAATCCTTTCTGCAAACTGTTTTCCATAATATCCCTGAAGAGCCTCCTGCTCGATCGCTGGGATAGGGTGACAGTGTCGGCGCCGTGTTCGATGCCCTGTTTCCCCATATCATGTTTCCCCTGCGATAACGCATTCTGCTTCTCGTAGGTCCTCATGATGAGATTCATGAAGATGCTTTTGACCTCCATACACACTCCTTGTGTTTTACCAGCCTTCCGTACCTTCATTATCGGATTCTCATCAGAAATCTTTAACTTTATATATAGGTTCCGGATATCAGACACAATCATATATATTTGATAAGGACTTGGAATAAGCGCGAGTCTGATTCGTAATAAGGGCACGCAGACCTTACCCCGTGAAATGGATGCATCTTGCCTCCGGCACCCATTTGCCCGGACGCCCGAAAATCTCCTCCCCCCACATGGAAAAAATTGCCTCCATGCCCGGACGAGAATCATGGATCCAAGCCGTTCTCATGGCATTGGCACCTTGTTTGCTCACATGATCCCAGAAAGGAGCATGTATGGATCAGGGTATGTATACGGCAGCGGCAGGGGCGATTGCCATGGAGGACAGGCTGAACATCATCTCCAACAACATAGCCAACCTGAACACTACCGGGTTCAAAAAGGACCGGATGAGCTTCGAGCAGTTTATGAAGCAGCTGGACACCTCTTCTTTGTACCCCGGTCAGTACCGGAGGGTCCCCATCGATGTCATCTCCGAAAGCAGATCGATAGACCTTTCGCCCGGTGCCCCCGTGAAGACGGGCAACGCCTTGGACATTGCCGTGATGGGGGAGGGCTTCTTCGTGGTCAACACCGATAGGGGCACGAGGTACACAAGGGCGGGCTCTTTTGAACTCAGTACGGAAAACACCATCGTTACGCCCCAGGGATACTCCCTCCAGGGTAACGGCGGAGATATTACCATAGACCCGGAAAAGGGCCATCTGGTGGTCGATTCTACGGGAAAGGTAACCCAGGACGGAGATGAACTGAGTACATTGCAGATCGTGAAGGTTCCCCCCGAGGCCCTTGTGAGACAGGGCAACAACATGTTCTCGATCAAGGAAGGATTTGCGCCGGAGCCAGTAGAGACCGCAGTCCTCGTCCAGGGCAGTATTGAGAAGGCCAATGTCGAGCCCATTTCCGAGATGGTGGAGATGATAGCGACGGCCAGGGCCTATGATTCCTTTCAGAAGGTGATCCGGTCGGTGAACGATGCCTATTCTTACTCGATACGCAATGTCGGGACAGTCGCATAAAAGGAGAGAACGATGATCAGAGCAATGTGGACAGCCGCTACGGGCATGAATGCGCAGGAGATGATGGTGAACACCATCGCCAACAACCTGGCGAATGTGAACACCACGAGCTTCAAGAAGAGCAGGGCCGAGTTCGAGGATCTGTTCTATGCCACAGTAAACCAGCCGGGAAGTGAAACTCCTGCCGGAGGGACCGTCCCCGTGGGTATCCAGGTGGGCATGGGTGTGAAGCCCCTTGCAATCCAAAAGATCTTCTCCCAGGGTGACAACCTCGAAACCAAGAATCCCATGGACATAGCCATCGAGGGAAACGGGTTTTTCCAGGTGCTTTCGGATGGCGAAGAGGTCTATACCCGTGACGGCGCATTCAAGATAGACTCTGAGGGCTACGTCGTCAATGCTCGAGGCGAGAGGCTTCAGCCCGAGTTTACCGTGCCCGAGCAGACCGCGAACGTGACCATATCCAGTTCAGGGGCCATAACCTGTCTTTCCAGTTCCGGAGAAACGCTGGCCACAGGGAATATCCCCCTGTACATCTTTGCCAATCCTGCCGGACTGAAGCCCATAGGCATGAATCAATATGTGGCCACACCGGCGTCCGGAGATGCCATCGAAGGGGTTCCCGGTACGGATAATTTCGGCATACTTACCTCAGGGTTTCTGGAGATGTCCAATGTAGACGCCGTGGAGGAGATGGTCAACATGATCGCCGCCCAGAGGGCCTACGAGCTCAATTCCAAGTGTATAAGCACCTCTGATGAGATGCTTCAGACCGTAAACTCGTTGGTGAGGTAGCATAGGATGCCTGCTCTTGTCTTCGTGATATGCCTGATCATCGGGATGCTCATCCCTGCCGGGGCCTTTGCGGAAACGGTGGTCAAACTCAAGGCCGAGGGCGCAGTCGTCTCAAAGACCGTGAAGCTGGCAGACCTGGCTGATATAAGCGGAGACGATGCGGCCTCGCTCTCGGACATCGTCATTGCAAAGGTGCCCGAGGGGGCATCTGAGATAAGCATCCTGGCACAGACCTTGGAAACAAGGTTAAAATCCCGATACCTGGGGCCTGTGCTTATTACCGGCGCCCCCAGGTGCCATGTGGTATCCTCCAGGGTCGAGGTGAGCGAAGAGGCCATCAAGAAGGTCTTCTCCCGGGAGATTCTCAGAAACAGTCCCTGGAAAGGCAAGGGAACCATAGAGGTTACCGACATACGGGTATCAAAGCTCCCGAAAGTCCTTCAGGCAGATAAAAACACCATACAGGCAAAATTTTCCTCCTTTGAAAAGTATCTCGGGTTCACCAGCGCCGCCATGATCATCGGCAGCGGAGTCAATCCAGAGAGGGTGGTCGTTACCGGAAAGGTCCGGCTCATAGCCGAAATCCCTGTTGCGAGGACAAAGGTCGCACGGGGAAGGGTTGTTGCGCCTGGAGATCTTTCCATGAGATCCTGTGATATTTCTTCAAACCCGAACGCATTTACCAGGCTCGAAGACTGCGTGGGCAAGCGTGCTAAGGTGACATTGCGCGAAGGCTCTCCCATACTACCGTCCCAGGTGGCACGCAATCCCGACATCCTCAAGGGCGAGACGGTCGTCATCGAGGCCCGCATAGAAAACATCGTTGTGAGGGACAAGGGCATTGCCATGAAGGATGGGTATCTCAACGAATCCATCCACGTGAAGAATGTCTCCTCAGGCAGGCAGGTGGTTGGCACCATTATTGCTGCATCATTGGTGCAGGTCGAGCTCTAGGAGGCGGAAATGAAGGTATGCAGATATGTGGTTTACATCATGGCAATGGCGGCTCTGAGCGCATGTTCCCATGCAGAGAAGGAAGTCAATTTCACGGAGGAGGAGTTGTCGCCTCCCATGGAGGAGCAGGTTGAACATGTACAGAACCCGGGGTCTTTATGGTCGCCGAACGCCAAATATTCCGACATGTTCTGCGATCACCGGGCACGCAGGGTGGGGGATCTTATCATCATACAGATAGTGGAAAGCTCCTCTGCCGACAAAGAGGCCACCACCGAGGCATCCCGCGACAGCAGTACCGACAATTCGGTGACGAGCTTCTTGGGACTGCCCTTGGACAAGTCGTCAGTCTTTGGCTACAAGATCAATCCCTCGGTCCAGACAGATTCCTCTTCGACCTTCAACGGTGACGGGAAGACAACGCGCAAGGGGACACTGAGCGCCGTGGTTTCCGCAAGAATTATGCGCATACTGCCTTCCGGCAATTTTGCGGTCAAGGGGAAGAAGCAGATACGGGTCAATGATGAGGAGCAGTATATTACTGTTTCCGGCATCGTCAGACCGGAAGACATCATGGGCAACAACGCCGTCCTGTCGGCGAATGTCGCCGATCTGAAGGTCGACTATTATGGTGCGGGTGTCATTGGAGACCAGCAGAACAAGGGCTTCCTGGCACGTGCCATCGATAAGATATGGCCGTTCTGAGGTGGACCATGAAGAAGACGATTCTTGCATTCATACTGGTGGTATTCGTTGCTCAGCCCGTCATGGCCATACGTGTAAAAGACCTGGTCACCATTCAGGGGGTGCGCGAGAACAGGCTGTCGGGTTATGGGCTCGTGGTGGGCCTGAACGGGACGGGCGACAAGGCCGGGGACGGCAATGAGTATACCATACGCTCTGTTTCGAATATGCTCCGTAACATGGGCATACTGGTGAGGCCCGATGATTTGAAGATGAAAAATGTGGCTGCCGTAATCGTCACCGCATCGCTGCCGCCCTTTGCAAAGAGCAGCCAGAAGATGGACTGCACGGTTTCCTCCCTGGGAGACGCCACATCGCTGGCAGGCGGAACGCTGATCTCCACGCCCCTCTATGGTCCCGACGGGAAGGTGTATGCCCTGGGTCAGGGCCCCGTATCCGTAGGCGGCTTTGCCGTGAGCGGATCCTCCGGCTCGGGTGTGACCAAGAACTTCCCCACCGTGGGCATTGTTCCCGCAGGGGCAATTGTCGAGCGGTCACTTGACATGGCCATGGGCCCGCAGATGACCCTCATCATGAACAACCCCGATTTCACCACGGCGAACAGGCTGGCCAGGTCCATCAATGACAAGCTCGGCTCGCCGGTGGCGAGTGCTGCTGACCTCTCCACCATCAGGCTCGCTGTCCCGGAGTCGTATCAGGACAGCCTGGTTGATTTTGTGGCGCTCATCGAGACCGTGGATGTGACACCGGACAACAGGGCAAAGGTCATTGTCAATGAGCGGACCGGGACCGTGATCATGGGCACCGACGTCAAGATTTCGACTGTGGCCATTGCCCATGGGAACCTGAGCATCAAGGTGTCGGAACAGCCCAGGGTATCTCAGCCCCTGCCGTTTTCACAAGGTACCACGGCCGTGGTTCCGCAGACAGGATTACAGGTGGAGGAAGGCGGGAAAAGGCTTATCCTGCTGAAAAGCGGGGCGAGCATTGGGGACCTGGTTGCCGCCATGAACGCCATAGGTGTATCTCCGCGGGATCTGGTCGTCGTCCTCCAGGCCATCAAACGAGCAGGAGCCCTGTATGCCGATCTGGAGGTCATATGATCCGAGACATCGGCATGCTAGCGCATATGAGCAAGTCCGACCCGGTCAAGGCTCTCGACAAGGTGTGCAAAGAATTCGAGACCCTTTTTGCCCACCAGCTGTTGAAGACCATGAAGGAATCCATGCCCGAAGGGTTCCTTGAGGAAAGCATGGCAGATGAGATCTACAAGGACATGTTCTACCAGGAGATAGCCCGCAGCATCGGCCAATCAGGGGCGCTCGGCGTTGCCGATATCCTCGAGAGGCATATCCGGCAGAATTTCGGCGAGGACGGGAAGACCAGGCAGGGTGGCGTTCACAAGGCGAGCGATGGTACCGATAAAGAATAATAAGGTATAGACTCATAAACAATGGTCATGACCAGGGGGTCGCTATGACATATGCGGACTTGATCCAGAGGCTTCAAAAGGAAAAAGAGCTGGTGGAAAAGCTCAATACCCATCTCCAGAAAGAGCTCGATCTCATCTCCCAAGGAGATGTCCAGGCGATTGAGGAATCCATGCCCCTCAAGCAGAAGCTCATGAAAAACATCGCACATAACCGCAAAGACAATGAGACGCCAAAGGGAGAACCGCTGCCGGACCAGGCGCACATGATACGTACCCTCCAGCAGGAACTGATCAGGCTCTGGAAAAAGGCCGGCGGGATGAACGAGACCTCCAAGAGCCTGGTGAACCAGAGGCTTTTCGAGATAAACGACCAGCTCGAAATATTTTTTGCCGGCCTGAAGGACGGCTATAGCAGGGATGGCAGAAAATCCGGTGTTTCTGCGCATACCATAAAGACAGGAGCCTGATATGCCCGGCATCGGTGGAGCACTCGACATTGCAAGATGGTCCATGTATTCCTCCCAGCTTGCCCTGGAAATAACCGCACACAACATCGCCAATGCGAACACGGAAGGGTATTCCAGGCAGAACCTGCGCGTAGAGGCCAACAACGCGATCAAGATGGGGCCCGGGGAGATAGGGACCGGGGTGAAGGCGGTTGAAGTAACCAGGCAGAATGATGTTTTCCTCAACACTCAGGTCGAGCAGAAGACCTCCGACTATGCCTATTGGAAGGCTCAGAAGAGCGCCATGGAAGAGATCGAGAGCATTTTCAATGAGACCGGTGACAGCGGACTGAATGCACTCATGGGAGAGTTCTGGAACGCCTGGAGCGATCTTGCGAACAATCCCGACGGAGTCCCTGAGAGGCAGTCCCTGCTTGCCAAGGCGGACAACCTCCTGTCCATGGTCCATGAGATCGATTACAACCTGAGGGTGTACCAGAGAAACCTTGATGCCAAGATATGGGGCTCGGTTACCGAGGTGAACGGCATCATTAAACAGATCGCCGACCTGAACCAGAGCATATCCACTGTGGAGGTGAAGGGTTCGGTTAATGCCAACGACCTGCGGGACCAGAGGGACCTCCTGCTGAACAAGCTCGCACAGAAAATGAATATCACCCACTATGAAGACGAGAACTCGGGCCAGGAAATGGTGTTCGTCCTGGGCGGGACGCCCCTGGTGATGGGAAAGGATTACAATACGCTGAGTACCGAGCGGGATGCCGTCACGGGTTTTTCTAAGGTCTTGTGGAATGATTCTTCGGGAAGGACGGTTGATCTCACCAACAAACTGAGCGGTGGAGAAATGGCAGGGCTCATAAATGCCCGCGATGCAGGGGGGATAGAATCTTACCTGGATTCGCTGAACACGCTGGCCGAGGAGCTTGTCTGGCAGGTAAACAGCCTGCATTCGGAAGGCGTCGGACTCCAGGGCGTATCCGTCATGACGGGAACGGTCCAGGTTTCTTCTACAGCCGACGACCTCTCTTCCGGATTTCTCTTCAGCGGTAGGTATGTGCCGGGAGGTTCGTTCGACATCCAGGAGTTCGATGCCGACGGCCAGGTGGTCGGCACGTATCATGTCACCCCCGCGGGGAACACGGTAGGTGATCTTATAAACGGGATCAATACGGCCTCCGGCGGGGCCATCACGGCAACACTCACAGGAGGAACGAGCGGCGCCTTGAGGTTAAGTGCAGGTGGCACAAACACCTTTGCCGTCAACCCGGGCACCACCGGGTCATCAAACAATGCACTGGCCATACTCGGGGTCAATACGTTTTTCACCTGGACGGAAACGGCAGGTCAGCCGCTTGATGACATCACAGAGACCATTGATGTGAATTCGGTGCTTGAGGCAAACCCCAATCTCATCGCAACGGGATACCTTGACACTGATGGCAGAATCGCCCCGGGGGCCAACGAGATCGCCCGCGCCATAGCAAACCTTCAGGATAAGATGATAACGAATATCGGGGGCTCCGGCGTGGATACCACCATGGATTCATATTACAGCTCGCTGGTGGCCCAGGTGGGGGTGGATGTGCAGAACGCCATAAACAATGAGAAATTCAATGACATAATCCTTACCCAGTACACTCAGAGAAAGGAAAGTGTCACCGGTGTAAGCCTTGACGAAGAGATGTCTGATCTCCTTAAATTCCAGCACGCATACCAGGCGGCTGCAAAGCTCATATCAATATGCGATGAGATGATGCAGACATTGCTTTCAACGAAATAATCATGTAATAGTTTCCCGAAAGTACATTCCCTGGGGGTTTCATTGCTGATACTGACAAGGAAAGTCGGCGAATCAGTCGCCATTGGTGATGATATCCAGGTATCCGTGGTCGAGATCAAGGGCACCCAGGTTAAGCTCGGTATTCGGGCACCCAGGGACGTTACGGTGCACCGGGAAGAAATCTATCTGAAGATCCAGGAAGAGAACAAGAGGGCTGCACAGGTATCAAAAGATGCCTTGGGGTCGATTGATGACCTTATCTTAAAGAAAGACGTGTGATTCAATAGCCCCCTTGGGCAAAAGATTTTTTCATAAACAGGAGGTGTAAGGCCATGCGTTTTCTTTTTAACCTCATAACAACAATTGTCTCAGCCCCCTTCAAGTTCATCAAGTTCATCGTGGTGGATGTCATCGCCATCGGCATTATCGGCGGGATTTTCTCCATGATCGGATCAACGCTCAAGAAGCTCTTCCGGCTTATATTAAGCCCTTTCACCCTGCTCCTGCTCGCAGGCGGCGCGGCGGCTTTCTACTTTGCCGACGAGGAACAGAAGAAGAAGGTCAAGGCCCTGCTAGGAATCTGATGGGCCGGTGGACACTGTTTATATCAGCAGTGATCAGATCCATGTAGAGAGTTATCCGCCCAATGTACTCCTGGAATGTATCGGGTGTGTATGGACACATTCAAGCGCAGAATCCGGGTAAAAATTTATTCAGCTGAGGGAAGGGAGTTGTACGCGAGTCTTCAAGTAGTGATGTATTCTGCCCAGGAATGATCGAGGGGCTTTCGCGAGAAAGCCCCTCGGTTTTTTGCCGGATATGTAATTAAAGTCCGTTGTTTTTACTGGAGCCCCATGAACTTGATGAACGGGTTGGCATAGAGCAGGATGAGCTCGATGACCAGGGCATAGATCGCCAGGGACTCGATCATGGCCAGACCAAGAATGAGTGCGGTCAGGATCTTGCCTGACGCCTCGGGGTTGCGGGCAATACCGTCGCAGGCCCCCTGAACGCCGAATCCCTGACCGATACCCGTACCGAAGGCGGCGAGCGCCATGCCTATGCCTGCAGCAACAGAAGCCCAGGAGAAATACTGGATAGCCTCAGGGCTCGCAGATCCTGCTGCAAAGACTGCCGATGTAAGACCAAGTACCAAGAATACTGAAACACCTGATGAGCATAAAAATTTCTTCATACAATCCTCCAAGCTATTTTATTGTAGTCATATTACCAAAGGCGGTTAGGATTGTATCCTACCCGGCTTTCCTGGTAGCCGTCAACACCGTTGTCCGGCATGCAAAACAACAAGGGCGGGCTTCCGCAGGCCCGCCCGTCTTTATATTGATTAGTGGCCTTCCTCCATGGCGCCACTGATGTACATCATGGCAAGCAGGGTAAATACGAAGGCCTGCAGGATGGATGTGAAGATCATGAGCACAAGCATGGGCATGGGAATGAGGAATGGTACCAGTGCCAGCAGAACCACAAGCACAAGGTCCTCGCCGAAGATGTTGCCGAAAAGTCGCATGGTCAGTGACAGAGGCCTCGCCAGGTGTCCGATGAGCTCCACCGGAAGCATGATGGGCGCCATCCACCAGACCGGGCCAAGGAAATGTTTGAGGTATTTGAATCCGTGGATCTTTACACCCACTATGTGTGTCAGCAGGAATACGGTCAGCGCCATGGACAGATTGGTGTTGAGGTTTGCCGTGGGTGAGTAGAACCCCGGGATGATTCCGGCCATGTTGCAGGTAAAGATGAACAGCGCGATGGTCGCGATGAGGGGGAAAAATCTCATGCCGTGCTCGCCCATGGTGTCCACCAGCAGCGACTTCAGCCCGCCGATGATTACTTCCAGGAAGTTCTGGAGCCTTCCCGGGACCATCTTCAGGCTTCTGGAGACGAATATCGACATAAAAATGAGGGCTAACATGTAGAGCCAGGTATAGGTGACCTGGTACATGTGGTTGCCGTCTTTCCAACCGAACGTCTCATGAATGAATTCATAGAGCGGATGTGTGATGAAATCCAGAATGAGAAACCCGTGTTCCATACTAATCTCCTCCTGCACTGATGTAGGTGTAGCATGCGTAGCTCATGACGCCGAACATGATGACCGACAGGCCTAAGAGCAGACCGAGGATATCCACGTGCAGCAATGCTATGAGCGTATAGAGTACGGCTCCCGTTAGGGTGAGCCTGAGTATATACCGTTTTATCATGAAGGCCTTGCCCTGCTTCGCATCAAGGGTGACCGAGGATTTGGCGTGCCTCCAGAGCAGATGATAGTTTGCCAGGCAGACACCGCCGCCCAGGAGGACACCCAGGGCGAATTTCGAGCCCAGCAGCGGAAGGCTGACTATGCAGAAGGCGGCCCACAGCGCCAGGGATATGAATTCTATCCTTCTCTGAACAGGGTCCTTACTTGCGCTTTGCACCTGTAGTATCCTCTGAGTCAATATCCTTAAAGAATCGCATGTAGGTCTTGTACATCATCCTGAACCCGGCCATTATGCCGCCGAAGAGAAAGACAAAGGTAAAAATGGGTTCCGTGCCGAATTTGCCGTCAAGGTAGAAGCCTGCAAAAAGTCCGATGACTATGGACAGGACCATGGCAAACCCCATGGTGCTCAAATCCGCTACCGTGAGGTACATTTTTCTCTTGTCGTTGTCTTGTGCCATGATCAGGGCCTGCCTGTCGAAATAGTTTCGGATCATATTACTGAATCACGATTCATAATGCAAGGAAGTTTTTGGTAAATGGCTTTCAGCTGCAGAACGGCACCGGATGAGGGTATTCGAATTTCATGGGAAGGCGTCATATTTTTCTTGCCATGTGAAAATAAATGAGCTAAAGAAAACGAGTTTGAGCACATGACTACACTACAGAGTGCACTATGGACGGTACACAAAGTAAAAAGGGTCAGACGCGAAAACTCACGGTTATCTCGGTATGTTTTTTTGCTTCACTGATTGGGGCAGCCTTAATACCGACGACGATGGTCACTGGCAGGTCAACACCTCCTGCCGTGCCCGTACAGAGTCCGGCCATCGAATATCAATACACCGCGAGTTTGCAGGACCGGCTTGCACAGATCGACGACGTGCAGGAAAGAAAGCAGTCTCTCATCAGGATTCTGCTGCCGCTCGTGCTCCACGCCAATGAGCGGGTGATGCAGCAGCGGATGATCATCGAGGAGTTAAGACAAAGACTGCCGTACCTGACGCCCCTCGAAGAACAGACGCTCATCGCCTTTTCCCGAATGTACCTGGTGGATGGAGATTCAAACGAGGAGATGGTTGCGGAACTCCTCAAGCGGGTGAACGTGCTCCCCGTGTCCTTGATCCTTGCGCAGGCGGCCATTGAATCCGGATGGGGAACCTCCCGGTTCTCTCTCGAAGGGAATAACATCTTCGGGCTGAGGACCTCTTCAAACTATGGAATGGTCCCCCGGGAGCGTCCCGTCGAAGAGAAATTCACGGTCTCGGTATTCCGCGACATCCAGTCCTGCATCGACTACTATATGTGGAATATCAATACGAACCCGCAATATGAACAGCTCAGGTATATCCGTTCTCTCAGCCGGCCGCCGTATGATTCCTATGCCCTGGCGCAGGGCCTGCGCAACTATTCCGAGATGGGCCTCGAGTATGTCCGCAGGGTGGAACTGCTCATCGGTTACAACGAGCTGAAGAATTATGACCGTTACCGGCTCCAGTAGGCCTGTGGAGGGTCTTATTTTCCGGAGAGGTTCGTCTTTGTTTTTTCTGCCGATCATCTTCGCAGCGATTATTTCAGCGATGCCGCCAACGGCTTCTGCGGCATCCGCACACATATCCGTACTCCTCTACCACCGTTTCGACGAGAATCAGTTCCCGACCACCACGACATCGAGCGCCCAGTTCGAGCAGCACATGGCCTATCTGAAATCGCACGGTTACGCGGTTCTTTCCCTGGACCGACTGGCCGACTGCGTGGAAGGAAGGACGCCCGTGCCTGAAAAGGGGGTGGTCATCACCATCGATGACGGGTTCATTTCCTCGTATGAAAAGGCCGTGCCGGTCCTGCGCAAATACGGATTCCCCTTTTCCATCTTCGTCTTCACCAATGCCGTGGGCAAAAAGAACTATATGAGCTGGGATCAGCTGAGGCAGGTGGAGGCCTGGGGGGGTGAGGCGGGGTGCCACACGCATACCCACCCGAGGCTGATAAATCTGACGCAGAAAGAGGTGGAGCGGGAGATCATGGGCTCGAATGAACTCATGGAAAAGAACCTGGGTCATAAGATCAGATATTTTGCCTATCCCTACGGGCAGTATGACGAAACGGCCCGCTCTGTCGCAAGGCGCGCGGGGTTCAGGCTCATGTTCTCGTCAGACCCGGGAGGCACGGGGGCAGGCTCGGAGTCCGACCGCATTCCCCGACAGGCCGTCGTGGGCGCAGAGATGGGACTGAATGACTTTGTAAATAAACTCATGAACCCGCCCCTTCCCGTGACCGGCCGCATCCCCGTTTGCGGGACCTTGCCGTCAGCGACCCTGCCGGCAGTGTCGCTCACCCTGAAAAATCCCGGACTCTATGATCCTGACCAGATCAATATGTTCCTCTCGGAGAAGAAGAGGCTGAATGCGAAGTTCAACCCCCAGACAGGGGTCTTGAGCTGTTCGGGACCGTTCCACCTCACCAGGAAGACCAACCGCGTCATCGTGAGCGCAAGGAGAAGGAGCGACGGTCTCTTTGCCATGGATTCCTGGCTCATCGTGCTCCCCGGAACGTGGGAGGGGATGAAATATACCTCGCGCTAATGATGAGAACCGTGGGAAGATCTTCAGACACATCCCATGGTCCGTATAGATCCGGCCTATGCATAACCTGATCTTCGGCACGAAAGGCGTCGGCATGAGATCGGTTCCGCATGGAACTTCGCGTCGGTCTTTGATGCTTCCTCCACCTTCAAGAAGAAGGTATCGCAGGTTTTTATGAGGAGATCGGTCTGGTCGATGGATGGGTCGGCGGGAGAAACCGCCCTTCTGTTATGAAAAAGATGACATCAGCTTATTATTATACTATATAGATAATAATACCCAATCCACTTTAATAGCCATTCTTTATGTATCAGTGCGTACTTAAGGACGGGCATGATGACAAGTGGTTGAGAATCTCGAGGAGGATATCATGACAAAATCTGATTTAGTTGATGTTATTGCCAAAAAGGTGAAGCTATCAAAGACGGCAGCATTGGAAGCCATAGATGCCCTGACAGCATCGATTACGGGCGCTCTCAAGAAAGGTGACAAGGTTACCCTGATAGGTTTTGGAACCTTTAACGTAGTCAAAAGGGCAGCCAGAGAAGGCGTAAATCCTCAAACCCGTCAGAAGATAAAGATCAAGGCGAGCAAAGCCCCCCGATTCAAGGCTGGAAAAGTATTGAAGGACGCGGTTAACAAATAGGACAGTGAAGAAGCAAACCAAGAAAGAGAAGATTGAAGTAGCCGAAAAGAAGCAACCTAATAAAAAAGAGTCTGCTGCGGCCGGACAGAAGCCAGCCCGGGGAGAAGGGTCTTCTGCGGCCCAAAAGAAGCCACCCCAGAAAAAGGCGCCAGCCGCAGCAGAAGAGAAGCAGCCAAAGAAAAAGGAGTCTGTTTCAGTCAAGGCAAAGCCCTCCCGGGAAAAAGCCCCGTCTGCTGCCGTGAAGAAACCGCCGCAGAAAAAGGAACCTGCCGCAGTCGAGAAAAAGCTATCAACGAAAAGAGAGCCTGCTGCGGTCGAGGAAAAGCCATCCCGGGAGAAAGGGCTTTCAGCTGTAGAGAAGAAGTCGCCTCGGAAAAAGGTTCTTTCTGCGGCCGATCTCGGGACACGGTTCAAGTGCTACAAATGCGGTACCAAATTTTATGACCTAGGAAGACCTCAGCCTCTTTGTCCTTCATGTGGAGAAGATCAGAATAATGAAGAGGCTAAAAGGATGCTCAAGCGGAAGAAGAAACGTCGATCAGCCTACTTGGCCAAGACAGAACCCATGATCAGACCCCCGGAAGAGAGGGATGAGGTGATCGAGGTCGTTGATGAACTCGATTCTGAGTTTGTTCTGGATATGGATGACATTGTCCTGGAAGAGGGCACAGACTCGGACAACTCATAGAAGAGACTGCCATCGACACTGGCATTATCGGACCCCATGCAGAATCAACGGCCAAAAAGGATCAGGTAATGTTCGGATATGGGAATAATAATGGTGGCCCTGCGACTATGCAACATGTCCAAAAAAACACCACAAATACATATGGCCGTGCCGGACCCACTTCCCCATTGATTCATTCATGAAGCTGTGATGAGATCAATCCATGAAACTTGATGAAATCGACAAGGCTCTCCTCGCCCTTGCAGAAGGGGACATGGAAGTCTGCAGGCGGCCCTTTGACAAGTGGGCAGAAAAGATCGGCATTCCCGTGGAGGAGGTTGTTTCCCGGCTCCAGGCACTGAAACAAGGCGGTGTGATCAGGGAGATCAAGGCGATCCTCAGGCACACCAGGGCTGGCTTCACGGCCAATGCCATGGTGGTGTGGGCCGTTCCCGCAGACAGAGTGGATGAGGCGGGGATGAAAATCGCCGCCTGTAAGGCGGTGAGCCATTGCTATGAACGGCATGGGTTCGGCCCGTACACTGTCTACTCCATGATCCATGGGCGAGCGAAAGAGGAGATTCTTGATACGGTCCAATCCATCGCCCAGGCTGCCGGCATCAGTGATTTTAAGATCTTCTGGAGCGTCAGGGAACTGAAAAAGACATCCATGAGGTATTTTTGCCAGGAGGATTCCTGTGACGAATGAGGAACTGTTCGAGGCTGCACAGAAGGTGATACCGGGCGGGGTGAACTCACCGGTCCGCGCGTTTGGGAAGGTGGGCGGAGTGCCCCGGTTCATGGCCTGCGGATCAGGCGCGTACCTGACTGATGCGGAAGGGAAAAAGTATATCGATTTTGTGCTCTCCTGGGGCCCCCTTATCCTCGGTCACTGCCACCCCGCAGTGGTGGAGGCGGTTGTACGCCAGGCCGGCATAGGCATGAGCTACGGCGCTCCGACCGACCTTGAAGTCCGCATGGCCGAACTGGTCTGCGATGCCTTCCCGTCCATGGACAAGGTCCGCTTCGTCAGCTCCGGCACCGAGGCCGTTATGAGTGCCATCAGGCTGGCCCGGGCCACCACGGCCAGGCAGCTCATCGTCAAGTTCGAGGGGTGCTACCACGGCCACACCGACAGCCTTCTCGTAAAGGCGGGCTCCGGCCTGCTGACGCTCGGCGTCCCGGACTCGTCCGGGGTGCCGGAAGGGACAGCATCCACGACCGCGGTCCTGCCCTACAACGATACGGCGAGCTTCGAGGCGTTCATGGCCAGGCGAGGAGGCGAGGTGGCCTCCGTCATCGTGGAGCCCGTGGCCGGGAACATGGGGGTGGTGCTCCCGGACAGGGGATTCCTTGAGTCCATCAGGGAAAAGACCAGCTCTTGCGGGGCACTGCTCATCTTCGATGAGGTGATCACGGGCTTCCGGTTCTGCTTCGGGGGATATCAGGAGCTTGCAGGGATAACCCCGGATCTCACTTGCCTGGGCAAGATCATCGGCGGCGGTCTGCCTGCTGCCGCCTTCGGGGGAAGGGCTGCGGTCATGGACCTCCTCGCCCCCCTGGGCCCGGTCTACCAGGCAGGTACGCTCTCGGGCAACCCGCTCGCCATGGCCGCGGGCCTTGCCACCCTCACTGTGCTCAGGGAACAGAACCCCTACGACAGTCTCGGCAAGGCCATGGTTGCCTTCACCTCAGGGATTCATGATCTCGCGCGCGCCAAAGGCATCCCCATGACCATAAACGGCCTTGGCCCCATGGCAGGGATGTTTTTCAGTGAAGGGCCGGTGAGGACCTTTGAAGAGGTAATGGCCTGTGATGCGGCAAAGTATGCCAGGTTCTTCCATGCCATGCTGGAACAGGGGGTATATCTGGCGCCGTCGGCCTATGAGGCGCTTTTTGTAAGCACGAGCCATACCTCCGAGGTTATGGAAAAGGCACTGGCGGCTTCTGAAAAGGCGTTCGCTAGACTCTAGTCCCCTGCGAGCCGGTGAGGGCTTCTTCGGGGCTTGGGTGGGCAAATGCGGCAAAGACGGCCTCCGGTCCCTCGGGGAAGGCTATGGCGAGCACATCCTCAATGGTCTCGACGAAGTGGATGGTGAGGTCGCTCGTCACATAGGGTTCGATGTCGATCAGGTCCTTCTGGTTCATCATGGGCAGGATAATGGTGGTGAATCCGGCCCTGCGTGCGGCCAGAACCTTCTCCTTGATGCCGCCCACGGGAAGGACGACACCCCGCAGGGTGATCTCTCCGGTCATGGCAAGGTCTTCGCGCACCACTTTGTTGGTGAGCAGGGATATGATCGAGGTGACCAGGGTCACGCCCGCGGACGGACCGTCCTTGGGTATGGCGCCTGCCGGCACATGGATGTGAATGCAGCGGTCCTTCTCGATGGTGCAGCCCATGCCCTTGATGAGGGAGAGCCCGAGCCGGGCCGATTCCTTCATGACATCGCCCATCTGGCCGGTGAGGATCATCTCCTCCTTCCCCTGCACCAGGGCCGTCTCCACGAAGAGGATCTCCCCCCCGAACGGCGTCCAGGCAAGGCCGGTGGCTATACCCGGGATGCGGATGCGCTGCTTTGCCTCCGGCAGGAAGCGCACCGGTCCCAGGGCCTTTTCAATGAACCCGGTGTCTATGGCGAACCCTGTCTCGCAGCCCTTTGCCACCTGGAAGGCGATCATGCGCAAGGCGGATGCGATCTCCCGCTGGAGGTTCCGCACGCCCGATTCCCGTGTGTAGTGGCGGATGATGTGGCTGAGAGCCTCGTCGAGGAAGTCCACGCCCCTGCCCGCGAGCCCGTTGGCCTCGATCTCGCGGGGTATGAGGTAGTTCTTGGCGATGGCGAGCTTGTCCTCATG
Source organism: uncultured Bacteriovoracaceae bacterium (assembly GCA_964600235.1). Taxonomy (GTDB): domain Bacteria; phylum Desulfobacterota; class Desulfomonilia; order UBA1062; family UBA1062; genus MWEI01. The sequence goes on from CAZRIV010000012.1 coordinate 87,546, forward strand.
GGTGTAGCCCTCGATCTCAACGATCTCCATGCGGTCTTTCAGCGCAGCCGGGATGGTATCCATCACGTTGGCCGTGGTGATGAAGAACACCTTGGAGAGGTCGTAGGGCACGTTCAGGTAGTGGTCGGTGAAGTGGCTGTTCTGCTCGGGGTCCAGCGCCTCCAAAAGGGCGGATGCCGGATCGCCGTGTATGTCCCTGGTGAGCTTGTCGATCTCGTCCAGCATGAACACGGGGTTCACGGTCCCTGCGGTCTTGATGCCGTTGATGATGCGGCCGGGCAGCGCCCCGATATAGGTCCTTCTATGGCCCCTGATCTCTGCCTCGTCCCTCACCCCGCCCAGAGAGATGCGCACGAACTTCCTTCCCATAGCCCGGGCAATGGATTTGCCCAGGGAGGTCTTGCCCACGCCGGGCGGTCCGACGAAGCACAGGATCGGTCCCTTGAGGTCGTTTTTCAGCTTCTTGACCGAGAGGTATTCCACGATCCTTTTCTTGGGCTTCTTCAGGTCGAAGTGGTCTTCGTCGAGTATCCGCTCGACATTGCCGATATCGAGGTTGTCTTCCGAGCCCTCGTTCCAGGGCAGATCCAGGATCCAGTCCAGGTAGGTGCGGATGGTGACATACTCCGAGGAAGACGGCTGCATGCGGGCGATCCGCTTCAGGTCTTTTTCGATCTCGGTCTTCACCTCTTCAGGCAGTCCTTTTGCTGCGATCTCGCCCCTGAGCTCCTCCATCTCATCCTCGGCGTCCGAGCCCGACTCACCCAGCTCCTTCTTGATGGCCTTGAGCTGTTGTCTGAGATAGTACTCCCTCTGGGCCGTGTTTATCTCGCCTCGGGCCTTCTCGGTGATCTTCGAAGAGAGCTCCAGGATGTCCAGTTCGTCCCTGAGACTTTCGTAGAGGAGGCTGAACTTCTTCTCGAAATCGTCCTCCTCGAGGATCCCCTGTTTCCTTGCCGCTGGGATCGGCAGGTTCGTCGTGGTGGTGGCGAGCATCATGGCCGGGTCCTTGATCTTGGCCAGGTTCGTGAGCACGCTCTCCAGGTTCTGGTAGGACATGCGTGCGAGTTGGGACAGGACCTCCCTTGTGGAAAGGGCCAGGGCAAAGACCTGCTTGGTGGGCTCCATGTTCTCGGCAAGAGTGGTGATGCGGACCTTGAGATAGGGGTTGTCAGCCACCTTTTCCTCAAGGTATACCTTCTGGACCCCCCTGATCATGATGGAGAGCTCGCCCGGTTTTACCGAGGAAACCTTGGTGATCTTGGCCACACAGCCTACGCGGAAGAGGTTTTCCCACACGGCGGGGATGGGCTCATGGGGCTTGCGCATGCCCACGGCCACGATGGAGCTGTTCGTCGCATGGAATTCCCTGATCAGTGAGGCCGATGTGGGGTTTGTCACGATAAGCGGCAGCACGGCGCCCGGAAGCAGGATGGCATCCTTCAGCGGGAGAACGGGCATGACCTCGTGGATCTCCTCAATGGAGAAATCCTCGGACTCGTCGTTGCTGTTTTTGAATATATTCTTAATCCAGTCCATGAATACTATGTAGGCTCGCCCCTGACGAAAGTCAATCAGGAGCCTTTTTCAGGATATCCGCGTGTAGGGATCAATGACGGCATGGGAATCGATGGTCCTGTTTTCGATGATGGAGCCCATGCCGATAACGGCCTTTTCTCCGATGACGGCATCCTTGATCCAGGCCTGGGGCATCACCTCTGCGCCCTGGCCGATCAGGCTCTTACCCATGATGTGGGTTCCGGGCCAGATCCGGGCGTTCCCTTCAACCCTGGCAGCCGGGCTGATCCAGGTGGTCGACGGGTCCTGGAGAGTCACCCCTGATTCCATGAGGGCATTGTTGATGCGCTGCTGCATCCTTTTCTGGGCAAAGGCCAGCTGAGCCCTGGAGTTGATCCCGTGTGCCTCGTCAGGGTCCGTCACCGTGAACGACTGAACCTTCTCCGCCATGGCCACCACATCGGTGAGGTAGAATTCGCCCTTGGTGTTGTCCGGGCAGATGCGCTCCACCGAGGCAAGCAGGAACTCCTTGTTGATGACATATACGCTCGTATTGATCTCATCTATCTTCTTTTCTTTTGGTGTAGCGTCATTGTGCTCCACGATCCGTTTGACAGCGCCCTTCCTGTCGCGCACGATCCTTCCGTAGCCGAAGGGATCTGTGATCCTGGCCGTGAGGATGCCCATGTCGGCCCCGGCTGCATGGTAGGCATCGAGAAGTCCGGTAATGGATTCCTTCCGGATCAGCGGCATGTCACCCGGCAGGATGATGATATGGGAGGCATGGGCATGAGCGATCTTTTCCTTAGCCATGAGGACGGCATGACCAGTACCCAGCTGGGGTTCCTGGACCACGATGCCCGTATGGAAGGCGTCGAGATAGCTTGTCACCAGGTCCCGGCCGTGGCCGACTACGGCGATCACGCTTTCCGATATGTCACCCACCAGGGCAAGGGAATAATAGATAAGCGGATAGCCGAGGATCTCATGGAGAACCTTGGGGTAGTCCGATTTCAATCTCGTGCCTTTCCCGGCTGCAAGGATTATGCTACAAGTGGTGTTCATAGGGGAGTTCTGCTACCATAAAGGAGAGGTTTTCGCAACTGTTGCGGAGCCGAGTGGGGTGGGGGTTCAGAAGAGTAGGTGGAGGTCGGTAATCTTTTTTTGGCCCGTACGGGCCGGGTGTCCGTATTCTTCCGAACACAGGTTCTCATACCTCCTGAAGCCCTTGTAAAAGGCTTTCGCTTTTGTTAAGAGGGCAAAAGCTTCACGATCCTCAAGCGCGAAAGGAGAAGTATTGTATGGTCTTGGAATGGGTCTCAGGACTGTTCTCGAATGATCTTGCCATAGATTTAGGAACCGCCAACACCTTGGTATATGTGAAGGACAAGGGGATCGTGATGTCGGAACCCTCCGTGGTGGCGGTGAAGATGGAGCATGGCGGGATCAACCGGATCGTTGCGGTGGGCACCGAGGCCAAGAAGATGCTCGGCAGGACGCCTGAAAACATCCAGGCCATCAGGCCCATGAAGGACGGCGTCATTGCCGACTTCGAGGCCACCGAGGCCATGCTGAAATACTTTATCACAAAGGTCCACCAGCGCAGGCTCTTTGTCAGGCCCCGGGTGATCATCTGCGTGCCTTCCGGCATTACCCAGGTGGAGAAGAGGGCGGTCAAGGAGTCGGCCGAGGCGGCAGGGGCCAGGGAGGTTTATATCGTAGCCGAGCCCATGGCAGCCGCCATCGGGGCAGGATTGCCCGTAACCGAGCCCATCAGTTCCATGATCGTGGATATCGGGGGCGGAACCACAGAGGTGGCGGTCATATCGCTCTCGGGCATCGTATACACCAACAGCGTTCGCGTGGCGGGCGACAAGATCGACCAGGCCATCATGCAGTATATCAAGCGGGAGTATAACCTGCTCATCGGCGAGCGGACCGCCGAGATCATCAAGATCATGATCGGCTCGGCAGCCTCCGACGATGTGGAAAAGACCATCGAGGTCAAGGGGAGAGACCTGGTGGACGGCATCCCCAAGATCTTTACCATCAGCTCGGAGGAGATACGCAAGGCGTGCCAGGGGCCGGTGAGGACCATCATCGACGCGGTCCGTGTGGCCCTGGAGCAGACCCCCCCCGAACTGGCCGCAGACATCGTGGACAGGGGCATTGTGCTCACAGGCGGCGGCGCCTTGTTCAAGAACCTCGACAAGCTCATTCGCGAGGAAACAGGTCTGCCGGTCATCATTGCCGAAGACCCTCTTTCCACAGTGGCCCGTGGTGCAGGCAAGCTCTTGGATGACATCGAGCTCTTGAGGGATGTCACTATTTCGAGTTGATGGGACGACCCGGCACATACAGGATAATCCTCGTCTGTCTTGCAACAGTGGTCGTTACCGTGCTGCTTTCCCTGGGTCAGTACCGTTCGATCTCATCGGGCCTCAACCCCATTCGGGAGGCCTTCTTTGTATTCGAAAAGGTGGTGACCGCCCCGTTTCGTTTTGCAGGGACCATCTGGAACGACTATATCCTTCTGGTGAATACCCGTGCGGAAAACAAAGAGCTGAAGAAGCGGCTGGATCAGGTCCGGGTTCAATGCATGGTCGTCAAGGAGCTCAAGATCGAAAACGAGCATCTTCGGCGGATGCTGGATTTCAAGAATGAGCATTTGGAGTATAAGCTCTTTCCTGCCCGGCTGCTTTCCCAGGACATAACGAACGTGTTCAAGACCCTGGTGATAGACAGGGGAAAATCCGGCGGTTTTTATGAGGGCATGCCGATAGTCTCGCCCATGGGGCTCATGGGCAGGGTTATTGCGGTTTCTCCTCACACCAGCCAGGTGCTGCTCATCACCGATCCCAACAGTGCTGTTCCCGTAATCATAGAGGAGACCCGCGCCAAGGGCATTGTGAGGGGCATGGGGACCAATGAACTAAGCCTGGAATATGTCCGGTCCAATGAACTCGTGGAGGTCGGGAACATGGTGGTTACCTCGGGTATGGAGGAGCTTTTTCCCAAGGGCCTGAGGATCGGCCGAATTTCCGAGATCACGCGCGACCCCAACAAGATCTTCATCAGGATAATGGTCAGCCCGAGCGTGGAGATGTCCAAGATAGAAGGGGTATTCGGGGTGGGATACCGTGCTGCGGACGCAGATTAGTCTCATAGGCATCCTCTTCCTTGCCGTCTTCATAGAGACCGCCATGGTCCCCGGGATATGGAGCCCTTTGCGCATTGATCTTTTCATGGGCATGATCATCGGGGTCATAATCCACCTGAGGTTTTCTCAGGGGATTGCCTTCGTACTTATCACCTCGCTCCTTCTTCAGGCATTTTCCGGAGCCAGGCCGGGCCTCGTCCCCATGATCTATCTGTGTACATTTGTTGCCATGGGCCTGCTCAAAGGGGTCATCTACCTGGAGAACATCCTTACCCAGATCTTTCTTTCCGGGGTCTTTTTCATCCTGGTGGCCATGTCGTTAATCATTTCCCATGATATGAGTCCGAGCCAGTCAGAGATCGTCGCCCTGGCTGCAGGAGCGGTGTTGACCGGATGCCTGAGCCCGGTTATGGTCGAGCTCATAGGCCGACTGAAAAAAGCCCATGAAGCCTAACATTACAAACCCCTATCTGGACGATGGCATCAAGAAGAACTCTCTGTATCTGATGATTTTCGTTTTCGCCCTGCTGGGCATCCTGCTCATCCGGCTGTTTGTCATGCAGATCATCAAGGGTTCTTACTATGAAGGACTCTCCGAGAATAACCGGATACGCATCATTTCGATTTCGGCACCCCGGGGAAGGATCATGGACAGGACAGGTACCGTGCTTGCAGACAACAGGCCCGCGTATAATGTCATGGTGCTGCCCGAGGATATATCCAATCCCGGGAAAATTTCCGCAAGGCTCGCCCCTCTGCTTAACATGAGTCCTCTCGATATCCAGCAGCTTATCCGGCAGGGCAAGAAGAGCAAGCCCTATGATCCCCTGATCCTGTCCAGGGACATAACCTTTGAGCAGGTGGCCAGGATAGAGACCCAGATGTTCAGTCTGCCGGGGGTATCCATCGAGGCCATCCCTGAGCGGGAGTATCTGTTTGGGACCTTGGGCTGCCATGTGCTGGGATTTATCGGAGAGATATCCAAACGGAAGCTCGAGGAACAGGGGGATGAGTCTGGGTATTCCCCCGGTGACCTCATGGGCAAGAGCGGTGTTGAGCTTATATACGAGGATACCCTCAGGGGCGTGAAGGGCAGGAGGGTGTTCGAGGTGGATGCGACAGGTCACCGGGTCAAGGTGCTCGGCGAGCAGGAGCCCTCTCCGGGTAAGGATGTAAAGCTCACCGTTGATCAGGGACTGCAGACCATAGCCGCACAGGCATTAGGCGAGAAGGCGGGTGCCGTTGTGGCCATGGTGCCCATGACCGGCGAAGTCCTTGTCATGGAGAGCACGCCTGGTTTCGATCCCGCAGTCTTCGCCGGTTCCATGACGGCCCAGCAGTGGAAGCAGATCATCAACGACCCCATGCATCCCCTGGAGAACAGGGCCATGCGGGGCGCCTATCCGCCCGGGTCAATCATGAAGATCGTGGTCGCCCTGGCAGGATTCCAGGCGGGAGTGCTCGACGCAAACGCCCGGGTTCACTGTCCCGGGAGCTATAGGATCGGCAATGCCGTTTTCAGGTGCTGGCAGGCGCGCGGCCATGGCAGCCTTGACCTTGTAAGTGCAATAATCCAGTCCTGCGATGTATACTTCTACACACTGGGAAGGACCCTGGGCATCGATAATATCGCTGTGACGGGTTCAGCCCTGGGGTTCGGCAGGAAGACCGGGATCGCCCTGCCCGACGAACTGGGCGGTCTCATGCCCACAAAGATATGGAAACGGAAGCGATTCAAACAGCCCTGGCACCCTGGAGAAGACGCGATTGCAGCCATCGGGCAGGGCTATACCATGGTCACTCCGCTGCAGGTCGCAAAGGTCATGAGCGCGATTCTCAACGGGGGAAAGGTCTATACGCCCAAGATCCTTGCCGCTGGCGATCCTGTCCTTGAAAAGGACATGGCCATCCCTCGCTTTCAGCTCGAATACCTCAAGGCCGGCATGAAGGGGGCGGTCGAGCATCCGCGTGGTACCGCCCATGGGATCTATTCCCCGGAGCTGTCCATCGGAGGCAAGACGGGAACGGCCCAGGTGGCCAGAGGATATGTATCCAAAAGGCCTGATGAATCGGATATCCCCTACCATCTGCGTGACCATGCCTGGTTCTTCGGTTTTTCCCCGGTGGAGAAGCCCGAGATAATCGTGGTGGCCCTGCTGGAGCACGGAGGCCATGGCGGAGCCGTATGCGCACCCATTGTCAAAGCCGTGATCGAGGGGTATTACCTGAACAAAGGGGTGTTGCGTGAGCAGATACGCAAAACTGACTGAGATCCTTGACTGGGGTATTCTCCTGACGACCGTATGCCTCATGGCAATTGGGCTGCTCTGTCTCTTCAGCTCCACAACGGCCGCAGGCACCTCCATCATCATCCGGCAGATGCTGTGGGTCTGCATCGGAATGGTCTTTCTGGCCATCGCCTTTCTCGTGGACTACCGGACCCTCATGTACTCCGCCTGGCCGCTCTACGGCCTTGTCATCCTGACGCTGGCGCTGGTATTCGTGATCGGGAGGGAGATATCAGGGGCCCAGCGGTGGATCATCCTGGGTCCCTTGCGCATGCAGCCCTCCGAACTCGCCAAGATCTTCGCGATCATCTGGATGGCGTACTGGGCGGAAAAGAAGAAGCACATCCTGCTCCACGGCATCAGGGAACTCCTGTTCCCTGCCGCTGTCATAGGCATTCCGGTCGTGCTCATCCTCCTGGAACCGGACCTGGGCACGGCGTCCATTGTAGCCTTCATCTCAACGGCCATGTTTCTCATGCTCGGCATCAAGAGGAAGACCCTGCTCACGTTAGGCGGGCTGTTCATAGCAGGACTCCCCTTTTTATGGCTAAGCCTCAAGGAGTATCAGAGGCAGCGCGTCCTGACCTTTCTGGATCCAGCTCGCGATCCCCTGGGGAGCGGTTACCATGCCATCCAGTCCAAGATCGCAGTGGGTTCGGGCGGGCTCATCGGCAAGGGGTTCCTCCAGGGGACCCAGAGCCAGCTCAAGTTTCTGCCCGAGCATCACACAGACTTCATCTTTTCCGTTGTGGCCGAGGAGTGGGGGTTCCTGGGGTCAGGGGTCCTGATATTCCTCTACATGATGCTGATTACCAAGATCATTACCGTGGGACTCAAGGCAAAAGACCGGTTCGGGGCGTTCTTGTGCTTCGGCATCGCCGCCTATTTCACGCTGCATGTGTTCATCAACATTTCCATGAACATCGGCATCTTCCCCGTTGTCGGTGTGCCGCTGCCCTTTATCAGCTACGGAGGTTCGTTCATGATCATCAACCTGATCTGCATCGGGATCGTGCTGAATGTGGCGTGGAGAAGGTTTATCTTTTAGCGTTAACCCCGGATTGTGCATTTGAATAAGTCCATCCACACCCGGGACACTTTAAGAGGTGCATGAAACGGATAATTCCTCAGGTGCGCGGAAATAGGTTTTTACACCCATTCAAGCGCAAAATCCGCGTTTAATTGTTTCCGAGGCGATACCCCTCACCCTCCCGGACGACCAACCCTCTCTCCATAAGCCCTTGAAGGTGCTTGCTGATCATCTGTTCTTCCCCGAACCAGAGGAGATCGTCCGATATGGAGGCATGATCCGCATCGTAAAAGGGCGAGAGCCTCACGAGGTCGGCTGTTGTAACGACAGGAGACTCGCCGAGCAGGGCGAGGATCTGCCGGTCGCGCTCCTCAAAGAATGCCGCATAGGCACTGAGCCTCTTTTTGATGTACGGGTTTTTCAGCGGTCGTGCATGGGAGGAGAGGTAGATCTCGGCGGGCATCTCCATGACCTGGGTGATGGAGTCCTTGAAAAGGGTGATATCGCACTCGGGGTTGCCGTACCACGGGCCGAAGGGGCTCAGATCGATATCGAATCCCAGCAGGATCTTCTCGCCCGGCAGCCAGAAGCAGTAGTGATCGTTCAGGTGTCCGGGGGTGTAGATGGCCATGAAGTCCAGAGATCCGCTTGAGAACTCATGCTCCTGGTTGAAGGTGGCGGTGACGGTGAAGTCCTGGAAACCGGTGAGCGCGGGGTAGGTCTCCATCCAGGTGGTGAAGAGCTCTTCCCCCACAAACCTCAGGGCCAGTCCCTGTGCGGTCGATATGGAGTCGCTGTCCTCCTCGGGCACCATGATCTCGGTGCCCGATTCCTTTTGCAGGAGCCAGCAGCCGGAGGTGTGGTCCAGGTGCGAGTGAGACACGAAGGCTTGATCGATGCGGACGGTATTGCAGAGCTTTTCGATGATGTCCAGCCCGCAGCCCGTGTCGAAGAGGATATTTATCTTGTCCAGGACCAGAAAGGCGTTGCAGAAGGGCGACCGGCCGCGGTTGTTCCCGTGGATCACGTGGACCTTATCCGTGACGCTGGTGATGCGGATGCCTTGTGCAGTGAGCTTGTCTAAAATCATGGGATAGTGGTGGACTCTATACCCTAATTATACGGACGGTCAAGGGGGTGTCGGGGAACGGAAAAGAAAACAATGAAGATGCCGCTTGGATATAACTTACGGATAGATTTCAAGCCTTCCTGATAAGATTATCTTCCTGCAGAAATATGTTCCTGCCCTGTGTGCTCAATCTCGCAGCCCTTTAAGGAGTCTCCTGAACTCCACCGACTCTTCCAGGATCTTCGGCCCTACCCCCAGCAGGTCGTCCACCTCCTTACCTTTCAGGCTAAAGGCTGTCGGCAAATTCAGGAAGTACTCCCGCTCTCTGGTGCCCTTGATCTGGTCAAAGCCCACATAGATCCCATACGTATCAACAGGTACCGGCGGCTTGTCCGGCATGACGGCCTCTGGGCAGGCTTCCCTGAGTACGTCTTCGCAATCGGCATAATACTCTGAATCCCTTCTCCACTCTTCAAAGGTATCCAGGAGCATCTGCACGGTATCGAAGGAGTAGTTGCTCATGGGAACCGTTGCCACGGTATCGACTATCCTGAACAGGCAGGGGCTGCCGGGTGTCTTGTCCATCTCCGTCCCGGGCTCGGTGCGTGCATCGACGACAATGACGACGAGCTTTTTGATTTTTCCCTGGTTCATTTTATTGGGCAGGCTCCATGACACATCATTCGATCCGAGGGCGGCCATGACGCTTCGCAGGCCGATGTTGTCCGCAATCCCGCCGTCAAGGAGGTGTATGTACTCGCGCTCCCTGTTGTTCAGATATGAGCGTGCGACACGGGCGCGGTTGAATCGCGGCGGATTGTCGAGCAGGTCCTTTGAGGCTGTCTTTATCCATGGCGGCTCCTGATAGCAGCACGTACCGGCATAATTGTTTATCGTCATGGGGGAGAACGCGACAGGAAAGCTTGATGATGCCGCTACGGCGCGCGCCACATGCACGTCGCTCAGGTCCGAGCACAGGAGGTCGAACTGATCCTGGCTGAAGGTGAATGGTGTACCCATGGTCATGTCTGTGGCATTGATCATGATGAAAGGACGGCGGCCTTGCCTTATCAGGTCGCCGAAACTCCTGTTCCGGAATATCTCCCGGTCGTAGATCTCCTCGGCGAGGTCTATCCGGCCGAAGGTGGGAGAGGCAAGCCGGAACCAGTTTACGGGGTTGAACAGGGCAGCAGCCAGATCCGACTGCATGTCCCGGTAAAGAAAAACCTTCTGAAACTTTTCCGGGTCGAACAGCTCATCTCCGAACAGGCCGTAATAGGCGGCAGTGAAGCTGCCACCGGAGATGCCGGAGATCACATCCACCTCATCGAGCAGCCGACGCTCCCTGCCTTCCCACTTGATCTTCGTATCGCGGAGTTTCTCCAGCACGCCGTAGGATAGTGCCGCTGCCCTTGTACCTCCCCCCGAGAAGGTCAGGACCACGAAAAGGCTCTCGGAGTTTTCCTGTCCCGCGAGGTTTTCGAATCGGTATCCCGGCTTGGGATCATGCCGGACAAGGGGAGGGTTGATTGGATATGTGGCGCAGCCCGTGAAGGCAAGGATGATGAATAAGGCAAGGGCTATGGGGAGAGAGTTCTTCATGCGTCAACTCCCAAAAGACGGAAATCATCGATAAGCATTGGCCTTATGGTAGTCGTTTTCCGGATGCGCTTTTCAACGGATGCGGGCTGATAATCCAGTGGTTCCCCCAGGTCGAATGTGTGATGCCCCCGCTGGACCCGGATCGTTACATTGGTTTTCCCGGATATCTGCCCATCGACACGGACATCCCGGGAAGCAGGATAGGAAACCACGACGAATTCCATCCTCATGATCGACCTCCACCATCACAGGAGCGCTGATAATATATTGCATGACAACTGATTATTGCCTACATCATCAGGCCGGCAATGACAAGATGTTTTCAGAATAAAGAACCATAAAAGATAAATATAATGATCGCCGGAAATCTTTTTTGGCATTCAATGGACAGGATATGTTCCCCGATTGTCAAAATAATGACATATCTGCAAGAAACCGTTAATAATACGACGATAAATGTGATGGAATATTTTAACATATTAATATCATTAATAAATGAACGCTATGATTTTTGGCACCCAATATGCAAACTTTCGCCCATGAGCTCCAGGGCAAAACGGCCCGCTTACGATTGACGCATGCCATGAAGGCCGAGATCAGGGATAGATCAGTGAAATAGGGGAGGCGCTTTTATGAAAAGAATACTGCTTGTGGAAGATGATGAACATATCCAGTTTCTCATCAGGGAAGAACTCGCTGAAAACGGTTATGAGGTGACGATCGCTTCCGATGGTGCAGAGGCCATGAAGATGCTCCAGGCCGAAGGGGCATCGAACCCCGACCTCATCATCCTGGACATCCGCATGCCAAAGATGGACGGATTCGAGACCATGGGGCACCTCCTCAAATCCAAGGTCGACTCCCCCATCATCATCCACTCGGCATACTCTGGCTACAAGAACCACCCGCTCACCATGGCCGCAGATGCCTATGTAGTAAAGTCCCATAACTTTACGCAGCTCAAGGAGACCATCAGCGAGCTGCTGGGCATGAAGGAACTGAAAAGAAACACGCCGGTGAGTGCAGCTGCATATTGACCGACCTTGTTGAGTAATTTTCCTTCTTGAACATCGCGTGCAAGAGGTGCATGCTGAGTGTCCAGGGAGGTGGGCCGGTATGAAACGCAGTGCCCTGCTGAGTTGCCTCGGTATCCTCATTCTCTGCACGGCCATGACATCCGCGGCACATGCCTACACCATCCGCAAGGCCGTCTATGCGGGCAGGTTCTATCCGGCATCCGGTGAAGAGCTCAAGGAAACCATTGCCCGGTACACCCGTCAAGCCCAGGCTTCACCTGTCAGGCTTCCAAAAAATAAACAACTCAGGGCGCTGATCCTTCCCCATGCGGGGTATGTCTATTCTGGTCAGACTGCTGCCCATGCGGCATTGGTCCTTTCCGGCAGGCACTTTTCCCGGGTGATAGTCATGGGGCCGGACCACAGGGTCGGTTTTTCGGGCGCTTCCGTGAGCACGGCCGATGCATATGGGACCCCCCTGGGCACCATAAGGCTCTCTGATGCCGCCCGGAAACTGAGGAAACCCGGATCTCCGTTCACCTTCAACGCCTCATCCGACGCGACCGAGCATTCCGTGGAGGTAGTCCTGCCCTTTCTCCAGACCTATCTGAGCGACTTCTCCCTTGTACCCGTCGTCATGGGCCCGGGCGACATCAACGCATATGTGAGGGCCATTGCGCCTTTCGTGGACGAGAGGACCCTGCTGGTGGCCAGCTCCGACCTTTCGCACTACCTGCCTCTCAGCGAGGCGAAAAGCAGGGACGCCCAGACCATTGACATGATAAAAAGACTGAAGGGAGAAAGGCTGACGCCCGAGGGCAACAGGGCCTGCGGGGCCATACCCATCCGGGTGATCCTGGAGTTCGCCCGGAAGGGATCCTGGGAGCCGGTTCTGCTTCATTATGCAACGAGCGCTGACGCAAACGGAGATGCCGGCAGGGTGGTGGGGTATGCAGCAATAGCCTTTTTTGGAGGACAGCCGATGGACAAGCACTTTAGCAGGGAGCAGGGCATGGCGCTGGTAGCCCTTGCGCGAGCGACCATTCAGGAGCACCTGGGGGTGCAGCCCCCGGCAAACCCGAGGCTTGCCGAGGCCCTTGCCGATGAGGCGCTCAAGGTCAAGGCAGGTACCTTCGTGACACTCACCATGAACGGTCAGCTCAGGGGATGCATAGGCAGCCTCGAGGCCAGGGAGCCACTGGTGGAGGGGGTGAGGCACAACGCCCTCAATGCGGCCTTCCGGGACCCGAGGTTCTCATCCCTGACGAAAAAGGAACTGGACAAGGTCCATGTGGAGGTGAGCATCCTGACCGAGCCCAAACCCCTGGACTATACGGATTCAAGGGATCTGCTGAAAAAGCTCAGGCCGGGCATCGACGGGCTCATCATCTCCCAGGGTTATGCCGGGGCCACCTTCCTTCCCCAGGTATGGGAGCAGCTCCCGGACAAGGAGGAGTTCCTGGGCCACCTGTGCATGAAGGCGGGATTGAACCCCGATGAGTGGAAGAAGGGCCGGCTCAAGGTCCAGACCTACCAGGTCCAGTATTTTGAAGAGGGGAAATAGCCCCTGGGTCCTTTTCAGCGTCTTCTCGGCCGGCACTTCCTCTGTGGTGGCGCAGCTGGTCATCATCCGGGAATTTTTAGCCGGTTTCGAGGGAAATGAGTTCGTCATCTCTCTTATCCTGCTCGCCTGGCTCGTATCGACCGGCATGGGTTCGCTTCTCGCCCTCTTCCTGAAGGCTACCAAAGGCGGTGTCTCCATAAGGGGCCTGGGTCTGATGACGGTATTGATCGCCGTGCTCCCCACCGCGCTCATCCTCGTGGAGAGATATGCCCGGAACACCATCATGGTGCAGGGTTCTTCCGTGGGCTTCTACCCGACCGCGGTCTTTGTCTTCGGAACCATAACGCCGTATGCCCTCCTCATCGGTATCTTCTTCCCGTACAGCCTTTTTGTGCTCAGGTCGGAGAAGGAAACATACCGGGCGTCAACGGTGTACGCCCTGGATTCCCTCGGGGCGGCAGCAGGCGGTGCCGTCTTTTCCCTGGTGCTTATCCATGTCCTGACGCCTTTCGGGTCGCTTTTCGCCATGAACGTCGCCCTCCTGGCAGTCTCCTGCCCCCTCCTGGTTGTTTCCGGGATGAACAGATCTTTTGCTGCAGCCCTGGTTGTCGGGGCGATTGCCGTTCTCGGAGCGGGCATGGTGCAGGAGAAGGACTCGCTGAGGCCTAAGGGTGGAGTAATCGTCTCATACAAGGAATCCTATTTCGGCAGGATAGTCGTCACCAGGGACCGTGAACTCCATACCGTCTTCGTGGACGGGGTGCCGGCCCTTTCCGGCCAGGACCGGTATACGGCCGAGGAGGCCTGCCACTATGCCCTGGGTCAGATCGAGAGAGTCGGAACAGTACTGCTCGTCTCTGCGGTTCCCGGGATCGTGGAAGAGGTGGTGAAGTACCGGCCCGATGGAATCGACTATGTCCAGCTCGATCCGTACCTGGCCGAGATCGAAAAGAGGCTGGGCCTCATCAAACCCGCGCATGGTCTGCGGGTGATCGCCCAGGACGGGCGTGCCTACCTGAAAGCTACAACGAAGAAGTATGATGCCATCCTCGTGAACTACCCCGAGCCCAGGACCTTCCAGACAAACAGGTACTTCACCGAGGAATTCATGCTGCTCGCAAAGGCCCGCCTGAATCCGGGGGGCGTGCTGAGTTTCTCGACCGAAGGATATGAGAGCTACCTCTCGGCCGCGGCACGATCCCAGGTGTCCTCGCTCTACAGCACCGCTTCCTCGGTGTTCCCCCACGTGCTTGTGCTGCCCGGCCGGAAGATTTATTTTATCGCTGGCGGCAGGCCGTTGAGCGGCGACATCCCGGGGCTCCTCGCCGCAAAGGGAATCACCACGGAGTACATCGGGTACTTCTTCCCGGGCGATATCAGCAGCGGGAGGATTCATGGTCTCATGGGGCTTATGGACACGTCCGCGCCGGTGAACAGGGATCTGAAGCCCTATCTCGTGAGGGTTGCCTACGAGGGGTGGTTTTCGAAGTACGCGTCGTATCCGCTGGTGTTCTTTCTCGGGCTGGCCGTGTTCTTCGCCTTCTATATCACCAGGCTGTCCCGGGAGGAGTTCGTCCTGTTCACGAGCGGTTTCGTGAACATGGGCAGCGAGATTCTCTTCCTCTTTGCCTTCCAGATCCTGCTGGGTTTCCTCTACATGAAGATCAGCCTCATCATAACGGTCTTCATGGCAGGTCTCATCCCGGGAATACTCCTTGGCCGGCGTATTAAGGAAAATATCAGGCGGAACCTCGTCATTTCCGACGGCCTCCTGGCGGTGGTCCTGGCCATGTTCACCGGTCTTCTCCTCGCATTCTCTCAAGGGTTGAACGAACTGTCTTTCTACGCCTTCGCCTTTCTCATCGCGGCCTTGTGCGGGTTCCAGTTCCCCCTGGTGGCAGGGGCCCGCGGCGGTGGTAACCTCGTTGCAGCCCGGGCATTTTCCGCAGACCTCGTGGGGGCGGCACTGGGCAATGTACTCCTGAGCGCCCTGGTCATACCCTTTTTCGGCATTATAACGGCCTGCGCGGTCTTGATCGCGCTCAAGCTTGCGAGTATTATGATCCAGGTCTGCCATGGCAAAGATCACCCGGAGAGCATTCCTTCGATCTAGTGCGGCGCTGTGCATAACCTGCACCCCGCTGAACGGCTGGACGGGGTTTGTCCGGTGCGCCCATGGAGCCCCCCTGGCGGACATCAAGGGCACAATCTTCAAGGGCGATGCACCTGCCAGGCTCTGGAAATATTCCAAAGAGGGGATGTTCTACCAGAAGAGTTACGGGAACAGGGTGGCCTGCCTTATATGCCCCAACCACTGCGAGCTCTCCATGGGCGATCGCAGCGTATGCCGCTCCAAGGTGAACCTCGGCGGCAGGCTCTACAGCATTGCCTATGGGAACCCCTGTTCCGCCGTGGTTGATCCCGTTGAGAAGAAACCCCTGTTCCACTTCAGGCCACGCTCAAAGGCCTTCTCCATTGCAGAAGCCGGGTGCAACATGAGGTGCCTCAACTGTCAGAACTGGGAGATCTCGCAGTCCAGGCCCGAAGACGTGAGATTTTCCGAGCTTTTTCCGCCCGAGGCGGTAAAGGCGGCACGCGCAACGGGTTCTGCCTCCATTGCCTATACCTTTTCCGAGCCCATCTCCTTTTATGAATACATGTTCGACACCGCGCGGCTGGCGCGGCAGGAGGGCATTAAAAACCTCATGATCACCAATGGCTACATCAATTCCGAGCCCCTGAACAAACTGTGCACGGTGCTGGACGGGGCCAATGTGAACCTCAAGTCATTATCGGACGACATATACAGGAGGCTCAACGGCGGTCGGCTCGATCCGGTCCTCTCCACCCTCAGGACCCTGCACGAAAAGGGGGTGCATCTGGAGATCACGAACCTTTTAGTCCCCGGCTATACGGACCATGAGGACATGGCCAAGCGCATGTGTTCCTGGATCCTGAAGAATGTGGGACCGGATCATCCGCTCCATTTTCTGCGTTTCTTCCCCCAGTACAAGCTCGACCGTCTGCCGCCGACGCCCATCTCCACCCTGAACCGCTTCCGCGATATCGCCCTGAAGGAAGGCATCAGGTATGTGTACGCTGGTAATGTCCCCGGGCACGAGGCGAACAATACCTTCTGCCATTCCTGCGGCCGGCTCCTCATCGAGCGCAAGGGGTATTTCACAGGGATTTATAACCTGGAGGGAAACAGGTGCAGGTTCTGCAGGCAGGTGATCCCGGGGGTGTGGACCTGAAGAAGGGGGATTGCCTTACAGGTCTCTCCGGCACGGTGCCACGCAGGGGAAAACTTGACCGTTCAACCTGGATTGTGTGTTTGAACGGGTGTAAAAACCTGATCCGCTAAAAGCAGTGATCTCGCAGCATCTGAGGAATGCTTAATCTACCGGTCATTTCATGCTGCGAGATCACTGCTTTTAACGGATCGATAAAAAAACAATTCAGTTCACCACGAACTATCTGTTTCATGCAGGTGCATCGGGTAATGGGTGTGGCGGAT
Source organism: uncultured Bacteriovoracaceae bacterium (assembly GCA_964600235.1). Lineage (GTDB taxonomy): Bacteria > Desulfobacterota > Desulfomonilia > UBA1062 > UBA1062 > MWEI01. The sequence continues at coordinate 104,310 of CAZRIV010000012.1, forward strand.
GATGCACATTATAAAGGGCCAGGACCCCGGACTTCACCATCCCCGTGTCTGTCGAAGTAACCGGCTATGGCCCTCTGGAGCTTGTCGAGATAGATGTAGGTCACCGGGGTGATGTAAAGCGTAACGATCTGAGAGAAGACGAGGCCGCCCACCACGGCAAGGCCCAGGGGTCTGCGCGACTCGCCGCCGGCCCCGAAGCCTATGGCTATGGGCAGTGTTGCCATGAGTGCGGACATGGTGGTCATCATGATGGGCCTGAAACGGATGAGAGCGCCCTGATAGATGGCCTCCTGCGGGCCCTTTCCTTCCTTTCTCTGCGCATCCAGGGCGAAGTCGATCATCATGATGGCATTTTTCTTCACGATTCCGATGAGCATGATGACGCCGACCAGGGCATAGAGGTTGAGGTCTATGCCGAAGATCATCAGGGTCACCAGGGCGCCGATGCCGGCGGATGGGAGTCCTGAAAGGATGGTAAGTGGGTGGATGAAGCTCTCGTAGAGGATGCCGAGCACCACATAGATAACCAGGATGGCCACCAGGATCAGCACTCCCAAGCCCACCATGGATGATTCAAAGGCCTGGGCCGTGCCCTGGAGGCTCCCCGTGATGGTGTCGGGCAGGGTCGCGAGGGCCGCCTTTTCCACCTCTTTCAGTGCGTCACCCAGCGCCTTGCCCGGGGCGAGGTTGAAAGACAGGGTCACGGCCGGGAGCTGTCCCAGGTGGTTCACCGACAAGGGGCCCACTGTCCTTTCCTGGTCCACCACGGTATTCAGCGGGACCAGGGGGCCGTTCGCGGACCGGATATAAAGCAGGGAAAATGCGGAGGGATCCGACTGGTAGGCCTCCTGCAGCTCCATGATGACCTGGTAGTCGTTGTTCGGGGCATAGATGGTGGAAACCTGGCGGGAGGAGTACGCGCTCCCCAGCGCCTCTTCTATCTGGAGCACGCTCAGACCCAGCGCCGAGGCCTTGTCCCTGTCGATGCTCAGCGAAACTTGGGGATTCTTGAGCTGCAGGTCGCTCGTCACGTCCTGGAATCCAGGCAGGTCTTTCAGCCTGGCCTCAAGCAGGGGTGCATAGTGGTAGAGCTCGCCGATGTCCGGGCTCTGGAGGGCGTACTGGTACTGGCTCTTGGTCTGATACCCGCCAATGCGTATGGGCGGCGGGTTCTGCAGATAGGTCTGGATGCCCGGGATGGTGCCGAGCCTGGGCCTGAGGTCCTGGATGACCTCATCGGCACTCTTGCCGCGCTCGCTGCGCGGTTTCAACCTGATCATGAGTCCGCCCGTGTTGGATGAGCTGCTCCCGCCCCCGCCGCCGACACGGGACATGACGATATCGACATTCGGGTCCTGTTGAACGACCCGGGCGACCTTTTTCTGGTAGGCGGTCATGGCATCGAAGGATGTGCCCTGGGCCGCCTCTGTCGATCCGGTGATCCGGCCCGTGTCGCCGCTGGGCAGGAATCCCTTGGGCATGACCCAATAGAGGTAGACGACCCCGATGAGGAAAACCAGGGAGACGAGAAGCGTTGTGCGCCTGTGGCACAGCACCCACCGGAGGCTCGAATCATAAGCCCTGAGCATGCCGCTGAAGAAACGCTCGGATGCCCTGTAGGCCCTGCCGTGCTGCTCCAGGCCCGCGGGGCGGAGCATTATGCTGCAGAGCATGGGGGTCAGCGAGAGCGACACGAACCCGGATATGAGGACGGCAACCACGATGGTGACGGCGAATTCATTGAGCAGTCTGCCGATAATGCCGCCCATGAAGAGCACCGGGATGAAGACTGCTACCAGAGAGAGCGTCATGGAGATGATGGTAAAGCTGATCTCCTTGGACCCGCTGAAGGCGGCTTGACGCGGGGTCTCGCCGTGTTCCATGTGGCGCACCACGTTTTCCAGCATGACAATGGCGTCGTCCACCACGAACCCCACGCACAGGGTCAGCGCCATGAGCGAGAGGTTGTCCAGGTTGTACCCTGCCAGATACATGACCGAGAAGGTGCCCACGATGGACATGGGGAGAGCCAGGCTGGGGATGATGGTGGCGGAGAGGTTGCGCAGGAAGAGGAAGATGACCAGGACCACCAGGAACAGTGCGATGAGCAACGTAACCTGGACATCGTGGATGGATTCCTTGATGGACTCGGAACGGTCATACATGATGTTCAGGCTCATGGCCGCAGGGATCAGTGCCCGATAGCTCGGGAGAATGTCCCTGATGGCCCGGACCACCTCCACGGTGTTGGTCCCGGGCTGGCGCTGGATGGCCAGGACAATGGCCCGTTCGTCATTGTACCACGAGGCGACCTTGTTGTTCTCGACGCTGTCGATAACCCTGCTTACGTCATTAAGCCGGACCGGTTTTCCGTTGCGATAGGCGACGATGAGCGGCCGGTAGGCCGCAGCGTCCTTGAGCTGCCCTGATGACTCGACCGTGAACGCCTTGAATCTTCCCCACAGGGTCCCGGTGGGCAGGTTCACATTGCCCGACTCGATGGCGCTTGAAACCTCATCTATCCCGACGGAACTCGCAGCCAGGGCATTCGGATCGAGCTGCACCCGCACGGCGTATTTCTGCGCACCGTAGACCCCCACCTCTGCCACGCCCGAGATCATGGAGATACGTTTTGCCAGGAGGTTCTCCGCATATTCATCCACCATGGTCAGGGGAAGGGTCTCTGATGACAGGGCCAAAAACAAGATGGGCTGCTCAGCCGGGTTTACCTTCCTGAAGGTCGGGGGAGAGGGCATGTCCTCGGGCAGTTTGCGTGTGGCCGATGAAATGGCGGTCTGGACGTCCTGGGCCGCAGCGTCTATGTCACGGTTCAGATTGAACTGCAGGGTGACCTGGGTGCTCCCCTGCGTGCTCGACGAGGTCATGGAATCGATGCCTGCGATATTTGAAAACTCCTGCTCCAGAGGAGTCGCAACGGACGATGCCATGGTTTCCGGGTTTGCGCCGGGAAGGCGTGCAGAAACGCGGATGGTCGGGAAATCCACGTTGGGGAGTTCGCTGACCGGTAGTGCACGGTAGGCCACGATGCCGAAGATGAGGAACGACACCATGACGAGGGTTGTCATGATGGGGCGTTCTATGAAGATGCTTGAAATATTCACGTTCGTCACCGCAACAGGTGCTATTTTGTATTCTTGACGTTTACCCTGGCGCCGGGGGTGAGACGCATCTGGCCATCCGTGACGATGCGCTCCCCGGCCTTGATCCCCTTGAGAATAACGGTTTCACCCCCTATCTCCGTCCCGGTGATAACGGGCCTCATCTCAGCCGTTGAGTCAGGCCCTATGACATATACATATTGGCCCTCCTGCCCCTGCTCCACACCCTGGGAAGGCACCACCACCGCATTTGAAAGGGTTGCAAGCAGGAGAGCCACCTGGACGAACTGGCCCGGCACCAGGCGATTCTCATGGTTGGTAAAGGTGGCCTTGAGGGCTATGGTCCCCGTGGTCCTGTCAATGGCATTGTCCACAAAGGTGAGCTCTCCCTCTTCCGGGCGCTCCTGTCCGGGAATAAATGCCTTGACCTGAAGTCTGTTCCCAGGTGAGTGTTTCTTCACCTCGGGCAGGTCCTTCTCGGGTATGGCAAAGGCGATGTTGATGGGCCGCATCTGGTTGATGGTGAGGATCTCGGTGTCATTGGCCTTGACGAGGTTGCCCTTGTTCACCTTGAGCATGCCGGTCCTGCCGTCTATGGGCGAGTAGATGGAACAGTACTGCATCTGGACCCTGTTGCTCTCCACCAGGGCCTCGTCTGCCTTCAGGGTAGCCTCCGATGCGGCGGCATTCGCCAGCACCCGGTCATATTCCTCCCGTGCCACATAATCCTTCTTCACCAGGTCTGCATAGCGGCGTGCCTGTTCACGTGCGAATTCCGCCTGGGCCTTGTCCCTCACCTGGTTCGCCAGGGCCTGGTTCAGCGCTGCTTCAACGGTGCGGCAGTCGAACCTGAGGAGAAGGTCCCCCTTTTTCACATCCTGTCCTTCCCGGAAGAGCACCTCGCTGATCTGGGCGGTGATCTGGCTGCGAACCGAGATGGTCTGGAATGCCTCCACGGTTCCCAAGGCCATCATCTGTACAGGTACGTCCTTCTCCTGGGCAGCCGCCTCCACCACCGGAACCGGTCTGTTCTCGACGGGCTTCTTCCCGGGCGAACAGGCATTCATGGAAACTGCGGCTGTGCACAGCACAAGCACCCAGCAGACGACGATCTTTCTCATCTCATCACCCCCATGGCCTTTTCCAGGTTGGCAATGGCCAGCCGGTAGAAATACAGGGAATTGATAGAGGCGGTCTCGGCCTTGATCTCGCTGGGAAGGGCATCGGTCACCTCGATGGAGCCGCCCACCCCGGAATCGTATCGCCCCTGCGACAGTTCACGGTTTTCCCTGGCCTGCCTGACGGCATCCTCATTGGCCTTTGCCTTGACGAGGTTCGCCCTGGCCTCCGCCACCTGCAAGGTGGTGAGAAAACCGTTGAAAAGCGGGAAGTTCAGTGATGCCCCGACGCTCCACTGGTTCTCCAAGGGGAAGTCCCGGCCGGTCCATCCATACCCGGCATTGCCGGAGAGCTCCGGGTAGTGCCCTGTCTGTGCCTGATCCACGGTTAACAGGTATATATTCATTTCATGAAACAAATCAACCGGATTGAAGATCCTCCCGCCGGGGTGCAATGCCTAAGTCATTGACTATTCCGTATCCGGGAGCAATAAGTAACACATGAAAGACCAAGGACATCCGGCCATAACCATATCGCGGCAGACGGGAAGCGGAGGGACATATATCGGCTATCTGCTGGCTCATGCGCTCGGTTTCAAGTACGTCGACCGGGAGATCCTGCGGCTGGCGGCCAAGCACCTCAAAACGGACCCCGACTGGCTCCAGAGGTATGATGAACGCTCCTCGGGGCTGCTGGAGAATATCCTGAGGGGTTTTGCCATGGGAACCCCGGAGACTGCATGTGCATCCCCCCTGGTCCGGCCGGTGTATGACCGTGAATTGTTCAACCTGGAATGCCGGATCATGAACGATATTGTTGACCGGTACAATGCGGTCATCATAGGCCGGGGCGGCTTTTATGCCCTCAGAGACAGGCCCGGGGTGATCCGGGTATTTATCCACGCCCCTGTGGAATTCAGGCTGGAGCGACTGATGAAGGTGCACAACCTTTCAGGAATTGATCAGGCCCGGGCGGAAATAGAAGACTCGGACAGGAAAAGGGCCAGGTTCATTCGGGATATGGTCGGGGTTGACTGGACCGACTCCTTGAATTACCACCTCTGCATAGACACGAGCAGGGTGGGTCTCCAGGCCGCTGCGGACATGATCATGAAGCTCGTGAAAGGGGAAGCATGACCAAAAGATCCGTGCGTGACGGGAGCCCGTGTGTATCTTCTCAAAGAAGGCCTAAAGGCAGCCGGCGATCTTTTCCTTGAGCTTCTCTTCGTTGAAGGGCTTCTGCATGAAATGGTCGACCCCGGCATGTTTTGCCAGGTCATGCTGCGAGCGTTCCGATTCGGTGGTGATCATTATTATGGGCACAGATGAATAGGCCGGATCGCTGCGGACGTGCCTGGTGAATTCCACCCCGTCCATAACCGGCATGTTCATGTCGGTTATGATCAGACTGAAATGCCCGCCCGTCTCCATGATGTCCAGGGCCTCTCTCCCGTTCAGTGCCGTGGTGATCCCCATGCCGAGAGAGGCTGCGATGCTCCTGTAGAAATTCAGCATGGCCTTCGAGTCATCAACCGCCAGTATCCGGATTTCTTCTCCATGGACCGTCAGCCCTTCAAGGGTCTTCAGGTCGGATGGTGCCCGCGGAGAATCTATTTCTGAAAGAATCTTCCGGTAGGATTGCAGCTGTTCTTCGTTGCTGAAACGCTTGATCTCTTCGATCAGCATGGAGGCAATGGCCGCATCGGCGCTGTAGAGGCCTTTGAAGATATTGACCGCCCCGGATCTGATGATGGCCTGGACAAGCGATGTGCTGTGGTCGTTTCCTTTTTTTATCATCTCGATAATCCTGTCCAGGATCCACTGGTTCAGCCTCATGTCGAGCGAGGAAACCACTGCGAGGAGGACCATGGGGTCGGTTTCCGCGAGACCGTCCGCCAGGCAGACCAGGCCGGCCATGCTGCCCGCACTGCCCAGGGCCTCGTAAATCGCATAACGGATGTTGGGATGTGCCCCACGGTTTGTATCCAGCGCCCTGACGAGGGCATCGGCTGCCTCTTTTGTCCCCATGAGGCCCAGGATGTTTGCGGCAAATATCTTTGAATCGACGCTGTGGGTGGCGAACACGGAGCTGAGAGCATCGAGGGCCGCCGGTCCCTTGCGGGAAAGCTCAAAATGGATCTGCCTGCGTACCCCGGGATTTTTGTGATGGAGCTGCGTGATGAAATAACCAATGGCGTCCCTGCCAGTAAATGTGCTCAATGCCGTGATGGCGCTCGCCGTCGGCAGGTCGCACAGGCCGTTGTGGGATTCCGACTGGGCCTCGGATATGATGCCGCGCATGCGTTCAAAGGTCGCTTCATCGTTCAATGAGCCGAGAATCTCTATGCAGAGCGACGATATGGGTGCATCCTCGTGGTCCACATATCTCCTGAACAGCTCAATGGACGAATCAGGCTGAATCTGAGAAAGGGCGTAAATGACGTCAAAGAGGATCTTGCGGTCTTTCCTGTCGGATGCCTGCCGGGCCATGTCATGGAGCGCCGGCAAGGCCGAGGCGAACTTGTTCCGGCCTGCGACCTCGATGCAGATCTTTCTGATGTCACGGTTTTCTGAGGTGAGGTAGCGTGCCGTGTATTCTTCACTGTTTGAAAACAGTTTTTTCAGGGTATCTCTCATGACAAGCACGATTGCCTCGTGGGAGGGGGTCCTCTCCAGGAGCGTTATGATGCGGGGTATATAATCCTGTTCCGTTGCGGGTTCGATGGACCCGAGGAGAGCCACCTGTTCAACGAAATCCTTTGATTCGAAATCATCCAGTCGGGTCATATCTCCTCCGGCCTTAAGGCAGGTTCAGAACCCAGGGTATAAGAACCATCGATTCCGGATAACAAGAAGATCAAAGTATAATACTATCGTATCGACCACAAGAACATAGTCAACCCCCTGCATGACGGGGGAGAAAAATCAGGTAAAAAGAGAAAAGACATACCCGATCGAATCATGCATCTCCCCGGGGGCACTCACGGCATGGGGAAGACCGGCTTGAAATCTTTCCTGGCCACGTCCGGAGGCCATACGGTTACCCTCTCGACAGTGCCTCCGACGTCGCGGAACTGCACCACGACAAAACGGGCATTCTTGTTCTGACCTGTCTTGTCGAACTCGATGCATTTATAGGGGAGTATATCGAAGAGTGGATTTCCATCACCCCGGCACAGATCGGTGTCGGAAAGGGCATCCCGGATCTCTTCGGGATCAGTTGACTCAGCACGCTCCAGGGCATCGGCGATCACCTGCACCGAGACGAATGCATTCACGGTCTCGGCCGAAAGCTCAAAGGCGAATCTCTTCTTGAACTCGGCATTGAGAGCTGCTATGCCCGGCCTTTTTATGTCGGGTTCCCACTCGGATACATCGAAGACGTTCTCGCAATTCTTCCCCGTGCCCCTGATGAAGGCAGGAGATGCGTGGCCTCCCCCGGTGGCGATGACGGCCTTTGCCCCCACCTTCATCTGTGCCATGGCATTGACGAGCAGGATGGCATCCTGGGTGAAGGAGGCCATGAAGACTACATCGGGCCTGGCATTCTTGATCTTCATGGCAGTCAGGGTCAGGTCGCTCGACGTGCTTGCATAGGGCTCGGAAAGGACCACCTTGTAGCCGCCTTTCTTCGCGAGTTTAACCCACTGGTCCTTCATGGACTTACCCCAGCCTCCGTCCTCGTATACAAGGGCCAGGGTCTTGATCTCAACCTCCGATTCATCGGCCATCTCTGCGAGGAATCTGAACTGGTCGCGGGACCTCCAGCTGTCTTTGGCGGCAATGCGGAAGGTGTATTTGAACCCGCGGTCCGTGATGGCGTCCCTCACCGACACGGGGACCACATAGGGGATACGGGCCTTTTCCGCCGCCTGGGTGGTGGGGTAGGTCACGGCCGAATTCCAGGCCCCTGAGATGATGTGCACTTTATCGGTCTTGATGAGCACTTCGGCTGCGGTCACACCGAAGGCCGCCTCGCCCCTGCTGCTGGTCCAGATGTTTACCAGTTTGGCCCCGTCCAAGGATTCTATGCCCCCTGCGGCATTGATATACTCCGTCGCCAGTTCGCAGGCCTTCCGATTCTGTATGCCCGCCTTTGCAGATGCCCCGGTGAGCGGCAGTATGTTTCCGATCTTTATCTCAGTGATCTTTTGGGCCTGCAGGGACGACCATGAAAAGAAAATGAGCACAACCATGAGCAGAGCGGCCGGAAGGGCTCTTGCCCGGACATAACGGAAAGTCTTCATGACCATGTGTCTCCCCCTCATGGTGCTGTTACAGGCTATTATGAGCATACATGGGGGGTGTTGGCAATCCGCAAAGAAGGGGGCCGGATACATCCACGGGTCGTTCGTGGAGAGATCATGATCCCCGCCTACATCATGCCGGGCGAGTGGAAGAGATAACGGTCCCATATCCCGAAGGGTTGAGAGGAAAGGAGCAGGTATGGCATTTTCACGGCAAACCCGAAGGAGAAGGCGGTTTCCATGGCAATCCTGTTGGTTCCCGGCACCATGAGGCTCAAGTCCGAGCCTTCTTCCAGGGCAGGCCGGATGAGTGACTTGAGGATGTCCCGGTACGGCGCGTCAGGAAGGGCCGCCACGGGGCCGATACGGCCGTCGGGCCACTGGTAGGCATAAGCCGCCGGCTCCTGCCGGTAGCGGATGAGCCAGCCGGAACTTTTTTTTTCTTCCAGGAAAAAACCATGGTGCAGCTCCCGGCTCATTCCCAGGACGGCTCTGTCTATACGGCCGAGATCCTCCATCTGAGCGCCCGAAAGGGCCATGCCTTCCGGATGTGCACTCCCGGAGTGCCTGCTTTTGTGCCCTTCCCCGTGGGCCCGCCTTTGCATGAGATAGATGTCCTGGACAGGGTACATACCGTTTTTCATATACAGGGCAATTGACTCGGGATTGAAGGCCATGGTCATGACACTGCGGATACGTGCGCCGGTCTTGAGTGCATAGGCCAGGGCCTCTCCCAGCAGGGTCTTTCCTATGTCCTTTCCCTGGTATTCGGGTAAGATGAAGAGGTGCGAGAGGAACCAGAAGGACCCGCGTGTCCAGCAGATGGCTGCACCCACGACCCTTTCATCATCTGCGGCCACGAAGAATCCGGCCGGCTCGACCTTCAGTGCAAAGGCATAGAAGGGATTTACCGGATAGAAGGGCCGTTTGTCCTCAAACCCGTGCCTTCCATAGACCCTCAGAAGGGCCTGCCAGTATACATCGGATACGGCCTGGATATCCGTGGGTTGCGCTGGACGGTATATGACGGCCATACTCGAGTCACCCCGGGAAAACGGTTTTTCTCATAGAATAGGCAAGATGCGGCACGAATGCAACCGCATGGACTAAATCAAGTTCCCGGGGCAGGCCGGGCTTCTCCTCGAACCTCTTTGGGAAACGCGGCATACGGACCCTGAAAAGGTCCGTAGTCATGACCATGGCACGCAAACCCGAGAGCCGCATGCATTGACCCGGTGCAAGGGGAGGATTATATTTACGCTCAGGCACGCAAGCTTGCGGAATACCGGCAAGGAGGGGGCGTCTTGCGATTCGGGAAAGCCATCGTCGCACTTTTCATAGGGGTGCTCGTATTCTTTATTGCCGCCCTCGTCGCCGTCTACAACGATGTCAAGGATCGTGCCGTCGATGATCTGAACATGAATCAGATGGTCCTTGCCCGCCAGGCGGCCCGGGGTATCCAGGACCATATGGCGCATATCATCAGCACCCTGGATTTTTTCGCACACCTCACGGGAATCATTGTCATGAGCGACGAGGGAAAGGGCATCATGCAGGACTACCAGTCCCTTCATGCCGACGAGGTGAAGGGCATAACCCGCGTCGATGCGCAAGGCCGGATCGTCCATACCGTTCCCTACAATGCCGGAGCCATCGGCAGGGACATCTCGGACCAGGAGCATGTCAGAGAAATCCTGCTGACCCGCAAGGCCGTGATCAGCGATGTCTTCACGGCCGTCCAGGGCTTCAGGGCCATTGCCGTCCACGTCCCGGTATTCAGAAACACCGAGTTTGACGGCACCGTCGCATTCCTCCTGTCGTTCGACACCCTGGCCAAGAGGCACATTGAAAGCATTCAGGTAGGCAGGACCGGCTATGCCTGGGTCATCAGCGAAAAGGGGATAGAGATATCCTGTCCGGTGCCCGGTCATGTGGGCAGGAGCGTGTACGACACCTGCAAGGACTTTCCCGACATCATCGCCATGGCGAAAGAAATGATGAAAAAGAAGAAGGGCGTCACGACCTACCACTTCGACCGCATCCGCGGTTCCAGGGTGGAAAAGGTCAGCAAGCACGCCGTATATATGCCCATCCCCATCGGCAGCACCTTCTGGTCCATCGTCATCGCCACCCCCGAAGACGAGGTAATGGCTTCCATGGCGGGCTTCAGGGTGAAGTTCACGCTCATCACCCTGGGGCTGCTTGCCTTCACCATGGCCGTCACGTATCTCCTGGTAAAGTCCCAGATCATGGACCGGGAGCAGAAGAAGCGCGAGTCCATCATGGAAGCCCTGAAGGAGAGCGAGAACAAGTACCGGACGCTCATCGAGACGACCGGTACGGGATTCGTCATCGTTGATTCCAAGGGTGTTGTGCTGGACGCAAACACCGAGTACGTGCGCCTTACCGGCCTCCACGAGATCAGCCAGATAGTGGGCAGGAGTGTCCTGGACTGGACCGCCACTTATGAACGGGAAAAGAACGAAGAAGCTATAAGGCAGTGCTTTTTACAAGGGTATATCAGGAATTTCGAGATCGACTATGTTGATCCGGAGGGGAAAATCACCCCCATCGAGATCAGCGCCACCGTGGTGGAGATGGGAGGGCTGCCGAGGGTCCTCACGCTCTGCCGGGACATATCCGAGCGCAGGCAGGCTGAAGCCGATCTGCGCCGGAATGAGGACATGCTCCAGAGATCCCAGCAGATCGCCCGCCTAGGATCATATGTTCTCGATATCCGGAGGGGATACTGGACCTGTACACCCACCCTGGACGAGATATTCGGAATACGGCAGGACTACCCCAGGGACGTAAAGGGCTGGACAGCCCTCGTTCATCCCGACCAGCGCGAGGAGATGCTCGACTATCTCAAGGGGCATGTCCTGGCCGGGAATAAGCGGTTCGAAAAGGAGTACCGGATCATCAGGCACATCGATCACCAGGAACGGTGGGTTTCAGGTTTCGGCGAACTCGAGTTCGACGAGAAGGGAAATGCCACGCTCATGTTCGGCACGGTCCAGGACATCACCGGGCGGAAGCGATCGGATGAGGCCCTCAGGCGCAGTGAGGCCAAATACCGTCACCTCACGGAAAAGATGGAGGACATGGTCTGGACCACGGACCTTGACCTCAAGGTGACCTACACCAGCCCCTCTGTGGTAAAGATCCTGGGATTCGCCCCGGAAGAACGCATGCACCAGTCGGCCATGGGCAGGCTGACCCCGGAATCCCTGGCCATGGCCGAGGACGTCCTGAGGACTCAGCTTCAGCTGGAGACGGAAGGGACCGCCGACCCCGACAGGACACTCCGGTTGGAGCTCGAGTACTACCGCAAGGATGGGTCCACGGTCTGGATGGAGAACATCATCAGTGCCATCCGTGACGAAAAGGGGCAATTGATTGGCATCCATGGGGTGTCGCGCGACATAACCCAGCGCAGGGCCGCCGAGGAAGAGCGGGAAAGGCTCCATATGCAGCTGATGCAGGCGCAGAAAATGGAGTCGGTGGGAAGGCTTGCAGGGGGGGTGGCCCACGATTTCAACAACATCCTGCAGGCGATCCTGGGTTACACGGAGATGGCCCTGATGAAGGTGGATCCGTCGGACCCCCTCCACCAGACCCTGCAGGAGATCCACAAGGCGGGGAAGCGCTCCGCAGACCTTACCCGGCAGCTGCTGGCCTTTGCCCGCAAGCAGGTGGCCAATCCCAGGGTAATCGACCTGAACGACACGGTTTCCGGCATGCTCAAGATGCTCCAGCGGCTCATCGGCGAGGACATCGATCTGGTGCTCATCCCCGGGCATGGCCTGTGGAACGTGAGGATGGATCCCTCCCAGCTCGACCAGATCCTGGCCAATCTGGTGGTCAATGCCCGGGACGCCATCGACGGTACGGGCCGCGTCACCATCGAGACGGCTAACGTGATCATCGACAAGGCGTATTGCACCGAACACCTGGAATGCGTCCCCGGGGAATATGTCGCCCTGTCGGTGGAAGACACCGGGTGCGGCATGAGCCTGGAGACCCTGTCCAACATCTTCGAGCCCTTCTTCACCACCAAGGCCGTGGGCGAGGGGACAGGGCTCGGCCTGGCGACGGTTTACGGGATCGTCAAGCAGAACGAGGGCTTCATCACCATTGCCAGCGAACCCGGCCACGGGACGAAATTCACGATCCACCTGCCCCGCGTTGCGCAGACGTCAAGCAAGCCGGCGCCCGAGGCCGAGGATAAGGCACTGCTCAAGGGGACGGAGACCGTGCTCCTCGTGGAGGACAACGAGGTTGTCCTGAAACTCGGCAGACATATCCTCGAAGGACTGGGGTACAAGGTCATCACGGCGGGGACTCCGGGCGAGGCGCTGGACCTGGCCAGAGAACACAATGGCACCATAGACCTCCTCATCACTGATGTGGTCATGCCCGAGATCAACGGGAGGGAACTGGCCGAGAGGCTCATCTCCATGAGGCCGGGACTCAGGTGCCTCTTCATGTCCGGGTATACGGCCGATGTCATAGCCCACCACGGGGTGCTGGAAAAGGGTGTGCTCTTCATCCAGAAGCCGTTTTCCCTGAAGGCCCTTGCCCAGAAAGTCAGAGAGGCCTTGAGCGGGGATTAGGAAAAGAGGCCGGTTGTCTTCGGAGTCCTAAGGTGAATGGAACAGGTTTTTTTACACCCCTTAATCCGCGCAATCCGGCTTGAAAAGTCCCGGGCAGGTGCCATCATGGGTGCGGGCAGTGAGAAGAACCGTACGGGCGATCACTTTTCCTTGCCGTTGATGAGCTTGAGGGACTCGTCGATGAGGCGGCCCGGGAGCCTCAGTGAACGCAGCAGGGAAGCCGCCACGGTGTTGGACAGGGTATTGATGGGCTCCACCCGGACCTTGGGCTCGTCCATGGTGCCCTTGAGCCCCATGTTCACCACGATCATCTTCCCTTTGTCGTCCGCAAGCACCCAGCCGACCAGGGGGATCTTGCTGATGGTCAGGTCAACGCTCTCCAGGGGCTGGACCCCGATATGCGCATCGAACTTTTTCGTCTTCATGGAGTATGTACCCACGGCGGAAAGCTGGATGGAATTACTGTCCAGGGCGAAATCATTGAACTCCATCACGCTGTCCCTGATCGCCAGGGTGCAGGTGATGCGGTTGTAGGTGAAATGGCTGCTCAGGAAGTCGATGTCCCGGTTCTGGATGATCTTATAGACGTTCAAGAGTGAGAAAATCTGCGATACCAGGGCGTATTTCCTTATCTCACCGTCTTTTGCCACGACGGCAAGGGTCCCGTTGAGGGAATCGGGACTGCCGTACAGGCGCCCTTCCATGTCCATGGTGCCGTCGATGGCCGATTTGATGTTGGTGGCGCGCAGGAGACTGCGCATGTCTGCCCCTTTTGTGGAGATGTTCATGTCAAAGCCCGATACGCCATCCGAGGTGAGGGTGAGCGTCCCCTTGGCGGTTCCCGAGACGGTGTCCACGTCCACACCGCTGAGACTCAGGACGCCGTTTTTCAGCTCAGCCCGGGCTGTGGCGCTCTCCACCGGAAGGCTGGAAAACATGCAGTCCTTGAACGTCAGGCCCGCCTCGGCCCGCAGGTCTTCGAAACCCTTGAAGGTCGGGCCCGTGCTGCCTGTTCCCATGCCTTTTATAAGGGCGTTGCCTTTGAAGAACGGCTGGTCCCCGGTAGTGAGCCTGCCGCTCAGCGTCACTGCAGTATCCCCGGAGACGATCCGCAGGGAGTCGGACGAGATGAGGGGTGTATTGACGGCAAGGTCCCCGTCCATGGTTATGAACCCGTCCTCGTACGGGATGGTCGCTTCGGTCAAGGTCAGGTTCGCGTCGTAGGACACCAGGCTTGACCAGGAGACCTTCAGAGATCCTTCCGCCAGTCCCTTGAGCGCCTGCATGCCCTGGGAGGTCCTCACGGACACGTCCTTCAGGTGCAGTTTTCCCGTGAACGCGGCAGAGCCGGTGCCTTGAGTGATGCTGGCCGTAGCGCTGATGGAACTCGCGGGGGTGCTGATGAGGGTGTTTCTCACCTCGATCGTAGAGGATCTTTCGAGCCTGGCCGAGTAATCACCCCTTGCCGAGGCCACGGGTGTGAAGAAGGAGTGCTTGCCCGCTGTTGCTGAGATGCCCGAGGCGTTCATGTCGAATGAGCCCTTGAGGCTTGTCCCTCTCCCGGAGCCGGTGATCCTGACGGCGGCCTTTTCCCAGCGGAGTTTTCCAAACGGCGGCACACGGTCGACGATGAGCGTATAGCGGGAGAGGCTTTCTCCGAAGGGAGCAACCAGGCGTGCGTCGAGTTTCCTGATATTCATCCTGTCGAACAGCCCGGCAAGGTTTATGCGCAGTGGTGTGGAGAAGCTGTCCGCATGGATGGAGCCCGACTGGTTGGAAATGGTGTGGTCCCCCCAGCTGTAGGAGCACGCGCTTAACCGGATATCCCCTTTGCAGGTGAAGGGGTTCTTCACCTCTTCATCGTAATAGGTGTACACCTTCGCCGTCACCTGGCCGTTTTTTACCTTCGATACCGGGACGAGGAGTTTGTGGATCTCCGGCGGCACCATGGCGGCATGCCAGGTTCGGATGAAATCCGCGGCAGGCATTTCCAGCTCGACATCCACCCCCACACGCATGAGGGGCCTTATGGCCCCGGGGAAGACGATGTCCACTCTCTTCAGGCGTGATCCGCCCATGGCCCCGGAGATATCGCTGAAACGGATGTCCCCTTTGCCGTATATCACCTTGCCGGTAATGCCGGTAATCCTTTCAGGGGCATATCCCGCGCTGAAGCTCTGGCCCTTGAGTTCCTGTACCACATAGAGATTGTCCATCAGGGCCACGCCCGAGAGGAAATCCTTGAGGGGGCCGTGGTATCTCGCCGTGGGGAAGCGGGACCTCCCCCCCCTGATCTGTTTCGTGAGCAGTTCTCTCAGCCAGTCCGGGAATCTCTGCGTGGGGAGCACGGCAACGACCTTTTCATAGTTGAACTCCTTGGACGATGCGTCCAGGGTGAGCACGGCATCCTCGAGGCTGTCGATACCATGCAGCCCCTTGACCGACGCCCTGCCTGCCACCGCTGCCAGGGGGGTCTTGATGGAGATGTCCGTGAGGTCGATCCTGTTCGAGTCTCCGGACAGGGAGGCAGAGGCCACGACCTTGCTGATGGACCCCCGTATAAAGGGAAGGCCCAGGTCCTTTGCCTGGAAAGAGAATGAGCCGGTCTTTCCGTCTTTCTGATCTTCAAGGGCGAAGCTCATGTGTGCGCTGCCCCTGAAGCTGGAATCCAGCTGTTCAAGAGGGATGCCGTAGGCATCGAAGGTTATCTTGCCCGGTTTTACAAGGTCCGCCTGGAGGAGCACCCTGCCGCCTAAAGTGCGCGCCCTGAGGTTGACCCAGTCCCTGGTGATCCTCCCGCTCAGGTCGTGCAGGGGGATGTCCATGCCCTGGTAATTGAATTTGACCACTCCTTTCCATATGATCACAACGGGGCGCTCCGAAGTACCCTTGCCGATATTGAGCCTTTTCAGGCCATCGATGTCGATTTCTCCCGAAGGCTCCACGAGCCTGAGCTTCTTGACCGACACATCCCCGAAGACAAGTCTCCAGATCGAAAGGTATGCGGTGATGCTTTTTATGCGAAGGGTTATGGCCCCGGGCGAGTCTATGGTGACCCTGGTGAGGATGACGCGCGGGCCCTGTTTCCATTCAAGGCGCGCCCTGGCGATGGTAACGGGCAGGGGGAAATGCTTCCTGAGCTGATTCTGGACGGCCGCTGTCACCTTCTGGGGGGATCGTGCTGCGATGCGCGTGAAGAAAAGGGCGGAGCCTGCCATCACAACGACCACAACGAGCACGGAAACTGCAATGATCTTAAAGGTCCTCTTCATAGCATTCTCCCCTTCATTAAAACAGAGCACCCGGAAATTGCAAGTTTTTGCGTTTAAATATCATATGGATTGATATTTTGCCCCTTCGGACTCCTTGACTGATCCCGGGTAAACTGATACACTGTGTGCATGTTAGACGTTAAATATATCAGACAAAACGCGGAGTTAGTGAAAACGTCATTACAGAACAGGGGCGCTTCCATCGGGCTCGATGCCCTGCTGGAAAAGGACGGCGAGCGCCGGGCACTCATCCAGAAGGCCGAAGAGCTCAAGGCATCCCGCAACCAGTTCTCCCAGAAGATCTCCCAGGCCAGGGGTCAGGGTCCTGACCTGGAGCAGGGAAAGGCTGAGATGCGCAGGATCTCCGATGAGATCAAGGAGCTCGATACCCGGATACGGGATATCGAGGCCGCCATGGAAATGCTCGCCATGGAGATCCCCAATATTCCCCATGAAAGCGTCCCCGTGGGGCCGGACTCCGAGAGCAACCAGGTGGTGCGCACCTGGGGTGAAAAACCGCAGTTCGATTTCACCCCCAAAGACCACTGGGACATCGGCGAAAACTTGGGGATCCTCGATTTCAAGCGGGCCGCCAAGATAACCGGCGCCAGGTTTACGGTGAGCTGGGGGCTCGGGTCGCGCCTGGAGCGCTCGCTCATCAGCTTCATGCTCGACGTGCATACGAAAGACCACGGCTGCACGGAGGTCTGGACGCCCTTCATGACGAACCGCGACAGCATGACCGCCACCGGCCAGCTCCCCAAGTTCGAGGAGGAGCTGTTCAGGACCGACGACTACTTCCTGGTCCCCACGGCGGAGGTCCCGGTGACGAACCTCTACCGCGACGAGACGCTCTCCGAGGAGGACCTGCCCATAAAGCTCGTGGCCTACACCCCCTGCTTCAGGAGGGAGGCCGGATCTTACGGGAAAGACACCCGCGGGCTCATCCGGCAGCACCAGTTCAACAAGGTGGAGCTGGTGCGGTTCGCCCATCCGGAGCGTTCCTTCACGGACCTCGAAGAGCTCACCTCCGAGGCAGAGGACATCCTGAAGAAGCTCGGCCTTCACTACAGGGTGGTCGTTCTCTGCACCGGGGACCTGGGTTTCTCGTCCGCCAAGACCTATGACCTCGAGGTGTGGATGCCTGCCCAGGGCGTGTACCGCGAGATCTCTTCGTGCAGCAACTTTGTCGACTTCCAGTCCCGCAGGGGCCAGATCCGGTACAAGTCGAAACAGGGCAAGAAGACCGAGCTCTGCCACACGCTCAACGGCAGCGGCCTGGCCGTGGGGAGGACCGTTGCCGCCATCCTGGAGAACTATCAGCAGGAAGACGGCACCGTGAAGGTGCCCGATGCGCTGAAGCCCTACATGGGAGTTGACCTCATCGGCCCTATCGGTTAAAGACAATTCGTGCGGAGGGATGGCCGAGTGGTTGAAGGCGGCGGTCTTGAAAACCGTTGTGCCGTAAGGTACCGCGGGTTCGAATCCTGCTCCCTCCGCCATTTTCCCTTTATATATCATGTGTGACCACTGAATTCTTTGCCGACAACTTGTGCACCATAGTCACAAGCATTTATTTGTAGGGCAGGGTATTTTTAACAGGGAGCAGCTTTCTTTGTGCACGGAGGAATGAACGTACCATGACCATAATAGAAAAAATTCACCTGGCGTTCCTGAGGGCAATGATCCGCCTTATCTGCATCATGCCCTACCGCTGGGCCGTGGCCCTTGGGAGATCCTTCGGCCGGCTTGCGTCGGTGCTCCTGCCCTTTCATATGAAGGTGGGCGTCATACAGGTACGCGCAACCCTGGGCATCGAAGATGCGGAAGGGTTCATGAGAAAGGTATTCATGAACCAGGGCGAGCTCTATATCGATGCCATCAGGACCGCCTACATGACCGACGACGAGCTCAAGGCATATGTGGACTTTCAGGGGAGGGAGCATTTCGAGCAGGCGCGCGCCTCGGGCCGCAACATCATGATCATCTCGCCCCACATGAACTGGGAGGTCCTCGGGAATACGCCCAGGATCCTCGATGCAGAGATCTGTGTCATGGCCGACTACATCAAGAGCAGGGTGGTGCAGGCCATAACGGACGAGATCCGGGCCAGATACCGGATCGCCCTTCTGCCTCCCAAAGGGGGCATGGTAAAGAACTACATCGATCAGCTCAGGGCAGGGCACATTGTGGGCATGATCATCGACCAGAGGGGCAAGCGCAAGTACCGGCTGTTCTGTGACGTCCTCGGGCTGCCGGCGCCCACGAATCCATCCCCTGCCTTCATCGCCCTGAAAGGCGACGCCGTCATCCTGCCCCTGTACGGCTTCAAGGAGAAAGACCGCTTCGTCTTCCGCTTTTCGAAACCCATCGATTCAAGGGACTTCGGCAATGACTACCAGGAGATAGACAGCATCTCCGACTGCTGGAAATCAAGCGCCGTCAGGGAGCTCAGCAATGCCATGCATGCATGGATATCCTCGACCGTCCGGGAAAGACCTGACCAATGGTTCTGGCTCCACTGCAGGTGGGCCAAAAGGGACTCCATGAAAAAGATCGTCAGGCGCGGTGGTGATTTCAGAGAATTCGTCCTTTCCCATGCAAAGGATTATCATCCTGAGGAGGAAGTTCAGGAGACATGAAGCCATGTGAAAGAAAATCCCCAGGGTATATTGTTGAGGTCTTCACAAGATAGCTGCTGTTTTGATCAGCATGAGATAACCTCACAATAGTTGTACTTTTAGGATTGCTTTCTCCAAGTATAGATTACATGAACATAACATATCTTTTCAGGCTATCTTGAAACCACCGGCTTACCGCAGTCATCAACGGTCCAACTGCAGCAATTCAAGATAACTTCACCATGAAGAATGCTTTGGTCTTGAAATATGACTATCTTGCTTTATACTTAATGTCATGGTTCATCCATACCTTGGGATTTTCATGGCAACCAGAGGTCAAAATCATGCACCGGAAGGCTTACAACCGCCAGTGATCTACACGTTATGTTTAAGAAAACAGGAGCTGCCGTGGAATTTATCGTCAGACACCAGTATCCGATAGGTGACCGAACCGTAAGCGGTGACGGAGATCATCATGTCAACTAGAAGCGTGCTGTTCGTTCTGCTTGCCTTTGGAGTGCTTTTATTTGGTGGCTGCGCCAGCCTTCGCTACTCCGAACCCATTGAAGTAATCATGGCGGGAGTTGAGCCGCTTCAAAGTCAGGGATTGGAGTTGCGAATGCTGGTCAAGCTGCGGATTCAGAATCCCAATGACTTGCCGCTGGACTTCAACGGTGTGTCAATCCAGATGGATGTGCAAGGCAAGCGCTTCGCAACTGGCGTTAGCGATACTGTTGGCAGCGTACCGCGCTTCGGTGAGACGATCGTTAGCGTCCCGGTGAGTATTTCGGTGTTCCGCATCGCGCGCCAGGCCATGGACGTCGTAACCGATGAATACCCCAGAAAGCTTGAGTATGAGATGACCGGGCGACTCACCGGACCTGCGTTCAATAGCGTGTATTTCAATTCGAAGGGGGAGTTTACACTGCCCGCGGAACTCTTCGATGGTGGCAAGTGAACCGGCCGGGTGCTCGTCTTCGTGCTGTACAAGAAGCGCTTGCTTGGTTGAATCAAGAGGCCCTTGAGCAGATTTCGTGACAATCGGTTCACTCAGAACGTTAATCTCTGCGGTAACTGTTCAGTCTTATTACCATAATAAGAAGAATTCCTTAACACGCACAATCCGGGTTTAGAGGACTGCGCTTCGCTTCACCCCCTGTACGCAATGCACGCGATCTCCACAAGCACATCTTTGGGCAGTCTCGATACCTCCACGGTGAAGCGGGCCGGTTTGGTCCGTGAGGGGAAGAACGTCGCATACACCTCGTTCATGGATGCGAAATCGTCGAAGTTCTTCAGGAAGACCTCGGTCTTCACGACCCCTTCAAGGGTAAGGCCGGCTTCTTTCAGGATGGCCTCGATGTTCTTGAGCACTCGGGTCGTCTGTTCCCCGATGCCCCCCTCGACGACGGACCCACTGTCTGGATCCATGGCTATCTGGCCGGAAACAAATACGAAACCACCTGCCAAGGTGGCCTGGGAATAGGGGCCGATGGCCCTGGGGGCACCCGGGGTGTCAATGGCGCTGATCTTGTCTTTAGGCATGTAATCAGACCTCCTTTCCATGTATTGCATATCAAGTATGCGCCCTCTATGATACAGAAAGAGCCCCTGAGATAAAAGCGTGCTTTTTATGGCTTCCTCGGTCCCTCATCTTCTGCTAAGCTGATGATGTAACTTTTTCCCGGAGGGAGACCGGGTGCTTATAGTGCAGGTAAAGGAGACATCTTCATGAAATCCGTTTTTGTGTACACACCCGAGTTCGACACCTACAGCCTCAGCAGCGACCATCCCTTCAAGCCCTATAAGGCCACCATGGTCTACGAGCTCTGCTACCGTTACGGCCTCCTGGATCACCCGTGGATCAAGGTTTTCAAGCCGGAAGCGGCCACCGAACAGGTCATGGCGGAGTACCATTCCCAGGAATATATCGATACCCTCAAGGCGTGCAACAGCGGAAATTTCGACTTCACCATGCTTCATTACGGGCTCGGGACGGGGGACAACCCCATATTCAAGGGCGTCTACGACTTCTCTCTCCTGGTGCTCGGCGCCACCATGGCGTCCGCCGATTTCATCGCCTCCGGCGAGGCGGACACGACCTTCAGCGCAGTCGGCGGGCTCCACCACGGAGGATACGGGCACGCCGAAGGGTTCTGCTACGTGAACGACATCGTCATTGCCATCAAGCGTCTCCTGAAGAGGGGGTTCAAGAGGGTTCTCTATATCGACATAGACGCGCATCACGGCAACGGGGTCCAGGACGCCTTCTATGACACGGACGAGGTGCTGTTCATATCCGTGCACCAGAACGGCGAGAGCATCTATCCGGGCACCGGGTTCGAGAACGAGATCGGCGAGGGCAGAGGGCGCGGCTTCACGGTCAACCTGCCGCTGCCCGAATACACCGATGACGATACGTATGTCAGGGCCTTCAACGAGATCTACCCGCCCATGGTGAACGCCTTCGAGCCGGACTGTGTCGTTGCCCAGATAGGGCTCGACACCCTTAAGAAGGATCCGCTCACGAACCTGCGCCTTACCAATAACGGGTTCTGCTCCGTCATGGAGACGATCCGCAAAAGCTGCACCAAGGTGCTTGCCCTGGGCGGCGGGGGCTACAGCGTGCCCGACGTGGTGAGGGGCTGGACATTGGCCTGGGCCATACTGAACGGCATAGAGCCGGTGGACCACTATGCGGGAAGCGTGGGGAGCGGTGTGTACGGCCCCGGGCAGGGCATCGATGAGCTCAGGGACCAGCCCTACAGAATATCGGATGCGCTCAAGAAGTCTGTGGACACCTATGTGGACTCCAAGATAGCCTACCTGAAATCCAATGTGTTCCCCATTCTCGGGGCCAGGGCATGAAGGCGGGAGTGGAGAGTTGATCGTTGATGCTATGGAACGAGCAGTGCTGTGACGGGGGAGAGATCCATGACGGACGAAAACAAAGGGGACAGAAAGGGCTATACCTTCACGGATAAAAGGGGTCTGGGCCGGGATGAACCGGGTGAAAGCGCCCCGGCGGGGACGATGGATGGAGTGTCCCCGGGCAAGAAAGGCCATGACGGTCCCGAGCCGGCCGTCGATTTCACCACCCTGATCATGAGCTTCGCGAGCGCCGCCATAGTGAACATGGGCAGGGTCCCGGACCCCATGACCAATACCATTGAGAAAAACCTGGTCATTGCCCAGCAGAATATCGACATTATTCATCTTCTCCAGGAAAAGACCAGGGGGAACCTCACCCCTGATGAGGAACGGTTGGTGGAACAGGTGCTTTACGAATTGCGGATGAGCTTTATCAGCGTGGCAAAGGAAGAGAAATGACAATCAGGAAAAAATTGGGTTTCTACGGTGTCCTGCTCATGGTGGCAGTGTGTTCGGCGTTCATCGGGATGTTTATCGCATCAGGCCTGAGGACGGGTTCCATAAGCGCGGCAGATACCTTCTGGAAGGAAGGTTCCGCACCGGCCCGGGTGAAGGTCCCGCTGCCGAGCTTCCAGGCCCTTGCCAAGGAAGTCACACCCACGGTCGTCAATATCCGGACCACCAAGAATTTTACCAACAAGGAAATGTACCGGAAATTCGAGCCCCCGCCAGGCTACGACGAATGGTTCGATGAATTCTTCAAGAAGTACTTCAACAACATGCCCGAGAAGGACCTTCAGCAGAGAAGCCTGGGGTCAGGCTTCATCATCTCTGCAGACGGCTATGTGCTGACCAACAACCATGTGGTTGCAGGTGCCGACGAGATCTTTGTCTCCCTGGCCGACAAGGAAGAGTTCAAGGCAAAGGTGGTGGGGACCGATGACAAGACCGACATCGCGCTCATCAAGATCGATCCGGCAAAAAAAAAGGACCTGCCTGTGGCGGTTCTTGGCGATTCGGATGCCCTGGAGATCGGTGAATGGGTGATCGCCATCGGCAATCCCTTCGGGTTCGGCCATACCCTCACCCAGGGGATAGTCTCGGCCAAGTCGCGGGTCATCGGCGCGAGCCCCTATGACAATTTCATCCAGACCGATGCGGCCATCAACCCGGGTAACTCCGGCGGGCCGCTCCTGAACACGCAGGGCCAGGTCATCGGCATCAATACGGCCATCGTGGCATCAGGCCAGGGCATCGGATTTGCCACACCCATCAATATGGCAAAGGAGATCCTCCGTGAACTCAAGGATACCGGCGAGGTGGCCCGGGGCTGGCTCGGTGTGGCCATTCAGGAGGTCACGCCCGAGATCGCGCGGGCCGTGGGCATGAAGGAGCCCAAGGGCGCCATGGTCACCACGGTCTATGCCGGCGATCCGGCCCACAAGGCAGGCATCAAGCCGGGCGACATCATCCTCAAGATCAACTCGCTCGAAGTTGCCGATTCAAGGGCGCTCACCAGGATGGTCGGCAACCTGAAGCCGGACGCCAAGATCATGATCACCGTGTTCAGGGAAGGCCGGACCCTGGACCTTTCCACCAAACTGCAGAAGAGGGTGGACGATCATGTGGCCAGGCTCGGTAAAGGTCCCCAGAACGGGCAGCAGGGGGTAAAGGACAGGCTGGGGCTCACGGTTATGGACATTACACCTGAACTGCAGAGCGAAATGAGCATCCCCGAGGCCAGAGGGGTGATCGTGGTGGACATCGATCCCAAGGGAGGCGACCTCAAGGGCCAGATCCAGAAGATGGACATCATCCAGGAGGTGGATCGCAAGGCGGTCAATTCCACCGAGGAATACCTTGCGGCAATCTCTGCCAAGAAGAAAGGCCAGACCGTCCTGCTGCTGGTGGTGAGGGGGTCGAAACCCCTGTTCGTGGCTGTTGACGTGCCGTGAAGGTCTTAGCCCCGGCCAAGATCAACCTCTACCTCGAGGTCCTCGGCAGGAGGCCCGACGGATACCATGAACTGCGCACCATCATGGTGCCGCTGGCATTCGGGGATGAGATCCATCTGGAGAGCGCCTTGAAAGGGATCACCCTCGACGCCCCGGGGTGCGGATGTGTTGATAAGGACAATCTTGCCTACAGGGCAGCGAGGCTGTTTTTCCTGCGGACCGGCATACAACAGGGCGTGGCGATCAAGCTCATCAAGAGGGTTCCTGTGGGCACAGGGATGGGCGGCGGCAGCTCTGATGCATCGAGCGTGCTCATGGCCATGAATGAGCTCTTCGGCGCGGGTCTTGAAAACCGGGAACTCGCCGGTCTTGCAGGGGAGCTGGGTGCGGACTGCCCCTTTTTCATCTACCGGAAAACCATGCTCATGGGGTCACGCGGGGACGAGCCCCTATCGGAAGTAAGCCTGAAGGACCGTGCATACCTGATAGTCATCCCCCCGCTTAACGTATCAACGGCAATGATCTTTTCAAAATTGTCCTTGCCATTGACCTGTGAGGAGGGTAGAATTAAAATAGAGAAGATTAGGTACCACTGCATTGAGCCTGAGGACTGGGTCAGGAATGACCTGGAACATGTGGCGTGTAATATTTATCCCGAGCTTGCAAGAATAAAGGAAGAGCTTATCAGTTCAGGGGCACTGAAGGCCGGAATGTCGGGCAGTGGATCGGCTTTTTTTGGTGTTTACGAATCGGAAGCTCACTTGTGCGGTGCATTGAGCCGTCTCGCACGGCATGAGGGGTATAGTTATATACCCACAACAAGATTGACGGGGGATATATATGGAGATTACAGAGGTCAAGGTGTTTCCGGTCAAAGACAATGACAAGCTCAAGGCATATGCCTCGATTGTCTTCGATGACTGTTTTGTTATCCGTGATCTGAGGGTCATCAGCGGGACAATGGGTTTGTTCGTAGCCATGCCTTCAAGGAAGCGCAAGGACGGTTCCTTCAGGGACACGGCGCATCCATTGAATATGGAGACCAGGGACAAGATAGAAAAGTCCATCCTGGAGTCGTACAAAGTAAAGATTGCCAACGAAGTTTAATTCTAATATATTCCGTCCCGGCAACCGGAGGGCTTCCAAGGTACTGGGATGTCGTCTAATGGCAGGACACGAGATTTTGGATCTCGCTATGGAGGTTCGAATCCTCCCGTCCCAGCCACATTCTGCAAAGAGTAACCCCCTTTGTGAGGTCTCATAGTAATTTCCCGGTAGCCGTGATACTCCAGGGTGGCTGGTAATCCTCGTGCAGAGAGGGCCGGGGGGCTGATGAATCCGATGCATTGAGCACACCGTCAAGCCCGGGCACATCCTGAACCGGAGGGAAGGAATTATGAACACAAGCATCTGTGTCCTGGCGGGGAACTCCAACAGGCCTCTTACCGAAAGCATTTGCCGGATCCTCGGCGTCGGGCTCGGCCTCGGCGATGTGAAGCGTTTCTCCGATGGCGAGACATCGGTGGACATCCACGAGAGCATCCGCGGCAAAGACATCTTCATCGTGCAGTCAACCTGCTCCCCCACCAATGAGCACCTTATGGAACTCCTGGTGATGCTTGACGCAACCAGGCGTGCATCAGCCAAGAGGGTCACGGCGGTCATCCCCTACTTCGGATATGCAAGGCAGGACCGCAAGGCCTCCCCGCGTGCGCCCATTACCGCGAAGCTTGTCGCCAATCTGTTGACCACCGCAGGGGCTGACCGGGTCCTCACCATGGACCTCCATGCCGGCCAGATCCAGGGATTCTTCGATATCCCGGTGGACAACCTCTATGCCAAGCCCGTGATGCTGGGGCATATACGCGATACCTATCCCAATGACCTCTGCATCGTGGCCCCTGACGCCGGCGGCGTGGAAAGGGCCAGGGCATATGCCAAGCCGCTGAAGGCGGATCTGGCGATTATCGACAAGAGGCGAGAGCGGGCCAACGAGTCCAATGTCATGCACATCATCGGCGATGTGAGGGGCAAGATATGCCTCATAGTGGACGACATGGTGGACACTGCCGGTACGCTGACCAACGGGGCCGCTGCGTTGAAGGAAGCAGGGGCCAGGAAGGTCGTGGCCTGCTGTTCGCATGCCGTTCTTTCCGGCCCGGCCATAAGCAGGATAAGCGCATCCTGCATAGAGTCCCTCATCGTAACCGACACCATCCCCTTGAGTGATGCGGCAAAGGCCTGTGGAAGGATCACCGTGCTGAGCGTGGCGCCGTTGCTTGCCGAGGCCATCAAGAGGACCTACACCGGATCATCCGTGAGCGAGCTGTTCCTTTAGGCTGCGAGCGCGGCCAGGGTCCTCACGGGGTACTGCCGGTTTCCGGCCTGAACTGCAGGGCCTCTGCAATATGTATCTCCCGGATGTCGGGGCATTCCTCCAGGTCTGCAATAGTCCTGGCCACCTTGATGACCCGTGTGAACCCCCTCATGCTCAGGTGGTATCTCTTCATAGCGGTGACCAGGAGGTTTTTGGGTTTCTGCTCAAGCCCGCATATCTCATCGAAGGATCCATCAGGGATCTTGGAATTCAGATACCCTCTTCTGATCTGGACCATGCGGCATGCCTCCACCTTGTCCCTTACGGGGGCGGATGCCGTGTCTCCTCCGTGGGAGAGAATGCTCTCGGCATCCACCGGATCCACCCAGACATGAAGGTCTATGCGGTCCATGAGGGGTCCGGAGAGGCGTGAACGGTATTTTGCGACCAGAAGCGGAGGGCACCTGCATTCGCGGTCCGGGTGGCCGAGATACCCGCATGGGCATGGGTTCAATGCGCCCACGAGCTGGAATCCAGCCTTGAAGGTAAAGGCCGAACCGGCGCGAGAGACGGTAACATGACCATCTTCGATGGGCTGCCGCATGGACTCCAGGGCGCTGCGTCTGAATTCCAGCAGCTCGTCCAGGAACAGGACACCGTTGTGAGCAAGGCTTACCTCTCCCGGCGTGGGTATTATCCCGCCGCCGATGAGACCGGCGTCAGAGATGGTATGGTGAGGAGACCTGAAAGGCCGGTCGCAGACGACGGTATTTCTCTTCAGACGTCCGGCGGCTGAATAGATGGACGTGCATTCCAGGATCTCATCTCTGGTGAGGGGAGGCAGGATGGAGGGAAGACGTTTTGCCAGCATGGACTTCCCCGCGCCGGGGGGGCCGACCATGAGCAGGTTATGGCCCCCGGCAGCGGATATCTCCAGTGCCCGTTTGGCAAGATGCTGGCCGGTTATCTCGCAGAGGTCGGGATATGCCGCATCTTGCGCCACGGGTTCGTCCTGGGGTGCCATCCTCGGGGGTACACCCTCACCCCTGAGAAAGGCAAAGACTTCCTTGAGACTCTTTACCGGCAGGACCTCGACATCTGCGAGAAGTGCCTCCCGGGCATTGCCCGTGGGACAGATGATGCCTTTGAGCCCCATGTTCCTGGCGAGGAATGCCGCCGAGATGACCCCTCTCACAGGGCGGACGCTGCCGTCGAGGCCCAGCTCGCCTATGCAGAGATAGTGCTGCAGGATATCTTTGGAGATCAGGCCCAGCGCGGCCAGGATGGCTACGGAGACAGGCAGGTCGAAGGTCCCGCCTTCTTTCTTCACGTCCGCGGGGGCAAGGTTCACGGTGATGCGCCGGGGTGGAAATTCCAGTCCCGAGTTCACGATGGCCGATCGTACCCGTTCCCGGCTCTCCCTCACGGCGGAATCGGGCAGGCCGACGACGGAAAAGCTCGGCAGACCTCCCTGGATATCGGCTTCCACCATTACACCAAGCGCATCAGTCCCCCACAGTGTGGCTGAGTGGACGCTTGCAATCATTATGATGGCATTTTAGCAGAAGCATGGACGTACATTCAAGCAAACTAAAATAATTGGTTTGAAATTGGAGGTGCTCTCATTCCGGGGGGAGTATTCTGGCCTTTTTGTGTATACGAAAAAGGGCGGGCCATGATAGCCCGCCCTTGTGAATGCGCTTGATCCTGGTCAGTGGGCCGGGTTGTGAGGGACATCCAGTCCAACAGGGTCATGAAAACAAGCCCTGCGAATCCCCACCACGTCTTGCCTTGCCGTGCCTGCCATGCCGCGGCTTGCTTTGCCCAGCCTTAACGCGCCTGACCTTAAATCGATCTTCGCGCATTCGTAGCCTGAATAATAATCGCCGGGAAGGCTTTGTCAATAAGGGGGGGAGCATATTTTAATTTATAGGTCCGTTAAAGCCAGTGATCTTAAAGCCTTTGAGGGATGCTGAGTGTGCCGGTCATTGAAAGGCTTTAAGATCACCGGCTTTAACGGATAAGGTTTTTTTACACCCCTTCAAAAGCAAAATCCGGGGTTACTGAGTCCGTCTGGGTCGAGCACAAAAAAATGTGGCCCACCATTGCAGTGAGCCTAATATGAGGAGGTTTTGTTTTGTCAGTACCATCCTATAGTAAGACCGACCCTGAGGCATTTCAAGGGGCTGATGGTACGGTTGTCCCATTGACGCATATGCCGCCTGGGGACATGAACGCTCGGTCACGGGGTAAAGAACCGGGAAAAGAGCATGATCATGGCCGGAAGGCTCAGAAGCGAGAACAGAAAACTCGCCACCATGTACTGGTTCACAATATTTCTGTTGCCGCCCTCGCGCTCGGTGATAACGGGGATGGCCGTCACCGGCGGGACCGAGGCCTGTATCATGATGAGAAACGCGATCATGTACGGGGGGTTCACGAGTATGAGCACCCCGAGGGTCACCAGGGGGAAGACGAGGTTCTTCATGATCACGAATTTCAGGTTTTCCTGGTAGGCGGGTTTCCCGCTCCCCCTCAGGTCGATGTAGATGTTGCCGCCGAGCACCAGCATGAGCAACGGCACGGACATGGCTCCCACCATCTGGATGCCGTCGATGAGGAATTTCGGTATGAATGTGTCTATCCCTGCGTAGCGGACCACAACAGCCAGAATGGTCGCCACGAGCACAGGGTTTACGACCTTGGCGGGATCCACCTTGAGACCCCTGCTGAAGAACAGGGGGGATACGTTGAAGAAGAAGGCCGGGTAGAACAGCGTGAAGAGAAAGAGCCCGACCAGTAAAGGGGAGCTGGTGCCGTACATCTCGGCAATGATGGCCAGCGGGAAAAAGATCCCGTTCTGGAAGAGCAGGCTTACCCGGAACTCCCGGCGGTATTCGGCCTTGGATACAAAGGAGCAGATGAAGGTGAGGGCCGCGAAAAGGGCAGTGGATCCCAGCCACCACAGGGGCAGGGTCCACCAGGTGGTATCTGTTTCCGGACGGAAGTTCCTGAGTATCCCTGAAAAGGTAAGGCAGGGCAGCGAGATGTCGATGGCCAGCACGGACAGGGGGCCCAAGACGGGCCCTGCGATCACCTTCCTGCTCAGCAAGATGTATCCCAGAATGCCGATGGTCAGCAGCATGGCGACAGCGGTGAAGGTGGTCAGGAAGATCTGCACGGATACACCCTACCCATTTTCCGTGAGATATTCGAGCATTTTCCCAATCTCCGTGGTCGGCTCCTTGCAGGAAGAACCTGTGCAGACATAGGCGGTTGCTTTTCCATGAACCACAAGATGGCTGTGTCTGTCCGGTGCCTCTGTGGCCAGTGACATGGCTGCATGGGGCAGGAAGCGGTGCCGCAGGGCTTCGATCATGTGCAGGGTGTCGTGGCGGGACGGATCGCCGGCAATGACAACCTCCCGGGCCGGCCCTTCCATGTACCCGAGCCCGCAGAGCATGAAGGTAAAGGCGGTGGGGATCCGCTCTGCCTGGCCGGAAAAGGTCCTGCCGATCGATCTGGCCCGGTCTGCATAGGAGGTGTCCCCGGTAAGCCCTGCGAGCCTTAAGAAATCGAGCATGGCCACCGAATTCCCCGACGGGATCGCGTTGTCATAGCCGGTCTTGGTCCGGGCAACGGGTACCTCGGTATCGTCTGCGGTGCCGAAGAAACCGCCCTCAGTCGGGTCCCAGAAGCGTTCCACCATGGCATGAGCCAGATTAAGGGCCTCTGTCAGATACCTCTCCTCAAAGGTGGCCTCGTAGAGCTCTATGAGCGCCCAGATGAGGAAGGCATAATCGTCGAGGCCCGCCTCATGACGGGCATGATGGTTCATGAAAACATGCCGGAGCCTTCCTTCGCGGAGCATGTTTTTCAGGATGAAGTCAGCCGCCCTTTGCGCTGCCCTGATATACTCGGGGCGTGAAAGGGCGGAGCCGGCCTTTGCAAGGGCTGCGATCATGAGGGCGTTCCAGTCGGCCAGGGCCTTGGAGTCCTTCATGGGCGGGACTCCAAGGGAGCGTGCTTCCTTTAAGGTGCCCAGGATATGCTGAAGACGCCCTTCGATAGCCTCTCTTTGCGTGCCGTAGAGTCCGGCGAGAACGTCCGCGTCCTGCGCCTGGTGGATGATATTGAGCCCATGGGGCAGGCCGGAAGGCATGTTCCCGTGTTCGCGCAGACCGAAGGCCTCTACTGCCAGGGCATAATCTTCATCCGAAAGGATGTCTCTGATCTCCGTGGCCTTCCAGAGGTAGAATCTTCCCTCCTCGCCCTGGCTGTCCGCATCCCGTGCTGACGCGAACAGGCCTTCGGGGGTACGCAGGTCACTGAGAACAAAGGAAATGATGTCGTCGGCAGTCCTGCGCAGCCCTTCATCCCCGGTCACCTGGAATGCCTCGGTGTAGGCATAGGCGAGCAGGGCCTGGTCGTAGAGCATCTTCTCGAAGTGGGGGACAAGCCACGCACCATCGGTGGAATACCGGTGGAATCCGAACCCCACGTGGTCGTACATGCCACCACCGCGCATGGCGCGCAGGGTCTTCAGGGCCATGTCCAGGGCCTCCCTGTCCCCGGTCCGGTGGTGGTACCGAAGCAGGAACATGATGGTCTGGGGCATGGGGAATTTCGGTGCGGTGCCGAACCCGCCGTTTTTCCCGTCATAGCGCGACCTGAGTTCTTCATAAGCCCTTTCCAGGAGAACCGGGGGCATGTCCGGCCCGGGCCTCACGGCGATCGAACGCCTGAGAACCCGGGTGATCTCGGCAGCCTCGTCCATGACCCTATCCCGCTTGTCTCTCCACAGGGTTTCGACAAGGGGGATGAGTTCCATCATGCCCATGAGGCCCTGTCTTGAGTGCTTTGGCAGGTAGGTGGCGGCAAAGAAGGGCTCTTTCCCGGGTGTCATGATGATGGTCAGGGGCCAGCCGCCGCTTCCGGTCAGGACCTGGCAGGCCTGCATGTAGATGGCGTCGATGTGGGGAAGCTCTTCCCGGTCCACCTTCACGTTGATGAAGGCACTGTTCATGAGGGAGGCCACCTCTTGGTCCTCGAAGCTCTCGTGGGCCATTTCGTGGCACCAGTGGCACGATGAATAGCCGATGGAGAGGAAGACGGGCCTGTCTTCGGCCCTTGCCCTGTCGAAGGCCTCCTCTCCCCAGGGGAACCAGTCCACCGGGTTTGTCGCGTGCTGGAGGAGGTAGGGGCTTACCTCGTTCTTGAGCCGGTTGCGCATGGCAAAAACCTCCCGGGCCAGGGCCTGAAACTACGGAGACCCTTGTTTCCATTCAATAGGGAGGAGTTCGGTCATGATCAAGTGTGCCCGTCCTCAATGCACCTGGAAGAAAAGCCTCACCCGCGGGTCCAGCCTGTGTATGCCCGCTTCCCGGGCCGCCTCCAGGGCCTCCTCGTACTCGGCCTGCTTGATCCTCCGGTTTATCCGGGGGTCGTCCTTTGCCCGGTAGCAGGGGCGGTACTGGTCCATGAGGTTCACATAGGTGTTCCTGGATATCTCCCGGGCAAGAAAACGCATGACATTTTCCGTACCGGCCAGGCCGCCCGGCATGACGAGATGGCGCACCAGCAGGCCTCTCCTGGCAATACCCTGAGGATCCATATGGAGGTCCCCCACCTGGGCATGCATCTCTTTCAGTGCCATGCACGCGACCTCCCGGTAGTCTTTTGCGCGGCAGAATGTTTCCGCAGGCTCCTCTTCCCAGAACTTGAAGTCGGGCATGTAGATGTCGAAGACGCCGTCCAAGAGCCTGATGGTTTCAACCGCGTCATAGCCTCCGGTGTTGTAGACTAGGGGCAGGTCCAGCCCTGCATCTGCCGCAAGAACGAGGGCCTCCAGGATCTGGGGCACCACGTGGGAGGGCGTCACGAAGTTGATGTTGTGGCATCCCCTGTCCTTGAGGTCGAGCATCATGCCTGCAAGCTCTTTTGCACCCACCTCCACGCCATCTCCGAGGTGGCTGATGTCGTAGTTCTGGCAGAAAGAGCACAAAAGGTTGCACGAGCTGAAGAAGATGGTTCCCGATCCGTGTTCTCCAACGAGCGGGGCCTCTTCGCCGAAGTGAGGCCCGAAGCTCGCCACCTTGGCATGCCTGCCGGTCCGGCAGAAGCCCTGCCCGTCTTCAAGCCGGTTGACCCCGCATGACCGGGGGCACATCCGGCAGTCTTCGAGCAGCGCCAGGGCGTGTTCAGCCCTTTTTTTCAGGAGACCTTTTTCGAGAAGATCCAAGGATGAAGCCATGAACAGATGGTCCCTTTTTTATGAACCTTTCAATGTATTAATGCCGCACCCCAGGCGCTTCAATACAAAATATGCAGCCGTGAGCGCCAGGATGATCGCCCCGATTCCCACCAGGGTGAGGCTGGAGAGCTCCTTGACATCCAGGATGATGACCTTGCGGACTATGGCGATCATCGCCACCTCCACAACCACCTCGGCGTGGATTATGTGGTCGACCAGATAGGAGCGGATCGTTTCGAGCAATTCGACGCCGATGAGGACGATGAGGAAAAAGCCGAATATATCGAACAGTTCCTCGATCCCTAGCAACATATAGGGGGGGGTGAGGATATCCTGCCCGATCTTCCAGCCCAGTTCGACTGTGGCAAGGAGCACGACCACCATCATGAGAACAATCAGTGAACCGATGATGAAGCGTTCGAATATCTTCATGACTCTGAGCAAATCATTGTCCTCCCGGATAACGTATTGAGCACCCGTTGGGGCCATCACCCCTTCGGGTTCATTTCTTTTTGTACGTCCCCATGAGCTCTGCCCTGGCCAGGACATGGCCCTCCATGGCCTTGATCACATCCGTCTTTTCAGCTCCGGACTTCAGGTTCAACACCGTATCCAGGGCGTAGAGCCGGAAGAAGTATCGGTGGGTGCCCCACGGCGGACATGGCCCGCCATAGCCGAAGGCGCCGAAGCTGCTCCTGCCGTGGATACCGCCCAGGGCGGGCCTCTCATCTTTTGTGAAGCCCTGCGGCAGGGATGTCACGGAAGGGGGGATGTTGTAGAAGACCCAGTGGATCCACGTGCCTACCGGCGCATCCGGGTCGTCGCAGATAAGGACGGAGCTCCTGGTGCCTTTCGGCATACCCGTCCAGGCAAGGGGCGGGGAGATGTCCTTGCCCTGGCAGGTGTAGAGGGGCGGGATCGCGCCGCCCGGTGCGAACGCGGTGCTCCTCAGTTCAAACGCATGCAGCCTGACGCTGAGGAAGGAGACGAGAGAAGCCCCGATGAACAGACCGGCCATGCCTATGGCAAAGGACCTTTTGATAGGTGCCATGAACCCTCCTTACTTTTGTTTCACTCGTCCATAATAAGCCTTCAGAGGCGATTTTCAAATAGTACTTAGTTCCTCATGCATAACGCCTCATGAAAGGATCTCCATCAGCCTTCGGGCATTCATGGGTGCATACCCCATGAAGTCGTTGTCAAAATACACATGGGCATCGACACCCCACTCCCTGATCCTTGATGCCCATCTCTGAAGCTCTCCTTCGGTATAGCAGGAGGCATAGAGCCTTTGGGACCCGTGCAGGCGGATGTAGGTGTGTCCGGCGGTAATCGCCTCGAGATACGGGTATCTTCCCGCGGTGTCCGAGATGCACCAGGCAATGCCGGATTCTTTCAGGCAGGAAAGGGCCTCGTCACAGAGCCAGCTCTTGTGCCTGGCCTCAAGGACATAACGTCCGCCCTGGGGAAGAAGGGAAATGAAATCCCGGATCAGACCCCTATCAAAGGCAAGGGAGGGCGGCAGCTGGAAGAGGATGGGGCCCAGCTTTTCACCCAGGGGTCTTACGGATTCCATAAAGGAATTCAAAGGATCGGCAACATCTTTCAATCTTTTTATGTGGGTTATGAACCGGTTGGCCTTGATGGACCACAGGAACCCTTCCGGGGTTTTCTGTCTCCACTTTTCAAAGGTGGACGGCCGCATTAAACGGTAGAAGGTGGCGTTCACCTCTATGGAAGCGAAGATCCCGGCATAGTGATCGAGCCACCTGGCCTTGGCCAGGCCTTCCGGATAGAAGACACCTCTCCAGTGGTCGTAGTTCCAGCCCGAGGTGCCGATGATGACCTGCGGCATGGGTGCTCCTGACTTCCCTTCAGGCCGTTTCCGGCGTGATGTACCACAAAATGACCCAGGAGCGGGAGTCCTTCAGGTAGTCCATGCATACCAATCCTGCATTCTTGAACTTGACTACGGTCTTTTCCTGGGCACCGGTGATCAGGCATGATGCAAGGCGGTCCAGGAAGGGCAGGTGGCCCACCACCATGAGTTCCTCGTCCGGGTCCAGCCGTGCTGCAAAGGCTGTGACGTCATCCATGGGATTCAGGCCCGGCTCCGGCAGGGATTCTTCCCCGGGGGGCAAAAGCGGGGCAAAGATCTCGGCAGTCTGGCGCGCCCTGGCCTTGCCACTGTGGATAATCCGGGAAACTCTGACGCCGAGCCCCTGCGCCTTGACCGCCACACGCCGGGCATCTATCCTGCCAACATCAGACAGCCCTTGTTCTTCATCCACCTCTTTGGGAAGGCTCAGTCCGTGCTGCACAAGGTACAGGGCCATACAACCCTCCTTTACCCATCTAATGATTTTGCCAGGAACCTCGTCATCTGACCCACCACCATCTCCATGACTTCACGCGGCAGGAAATACCCTTCACCCTCTTCCATGAACAGCTTCGCGATCTCCCGGGTGGTCAAGGCCACATCCTTTGTCCTGAGGTAGGATTCCTCTATTATGCTGCGGGCGAGCCGGGCCGATTCCATGGAACGGTCCATGAAGGTCCTGGCATCGTCTCCTGTGAGTGCGCCGTAGTGCTCTGCGCAGTGGATATCCGTAGAAAAGCCGGACATCTTTATAAGGCTGGCCTGGTACTGGTCGAAGTTTGCATTCGCTGCGGCAAAGATCTTTCCGGCATAAGGCACGCCGCCTGCATCCGAGGCGAACAGGGCCTTTTCCTCAGGGCAGTAAACCGCAATGGAGCAGGATGAGTGCCCGGGAACCTCCAGGACCTCCAGGGTTATATCGCCTAGGGAAAGGGTCTGTCCGTCCTTCAGGACCTCGTCCACAACGATGGTCTCAAAGGGCAGACCCAGGTCCTTTTCCTTCTCCCCCATACCCTCCTGCGCCAGGAGGATACGGTTGAAGTCCACGACGACACCGATGACATCCGGGCGCATGAGCTGGGTCCGGCCGCGCTCCGAAGCGCTGATTGTCAGCCGGGGAAGCCGGTTCTTGAAAAAGGGCGCTATGCCCACGTGGTCGAAATGGGTGTGCAGGATGATCAGGCGGCTTATCTTCGATTCGTCGATCGAGAACTGTGCCATCTGATCCAGGATGTCCGGCACGATGTAGGTCATTCCACCGCCGATGAGCACGGACTCGCTGAGCCCGTCCACGTGATAGACGCATGACTCCTGCCTTCCCAGAAGGGTGATTCTGCTGCTGATTGGTCCGGGAGTGTCTATGACCATGATGGTCTCCTGTCCGTCTGATAGATTGAACAATGCATCAATGCTACCACGCAGCTCTGCCCCTGTCAAAATGCGCCGGCTGGAAATCCGGTTGTGGACGCAGGGTCTCTTGATGCGAAGAGATGGAAATAATCTCGTATGGATCATATATGCCAGGGAAGTGATATGTTCGATTCAAGAAGAGCACAATGCAATTCTTAAGGGCTCATGGAACAGATGGTTCTGAAATGTGACTTTAACTCCTGGTAGTTTCGATCTCCGGATAAGATCTCAATGGCAAGCCAATTATGGATAACCTCACGGTATCGAAGCTTTAAAGAAAAGGATGATACTCCCAAAGGCAACTAATC
>CAZRIV010000013.1:0-131452 GCA_964600235.1 uncultured Bacteriovoracaceae bacterium
AGGACCTTTTTCAATTGATTTTACGAAAGTGCGAAAAATATTTTACGTTATCTGATATGATTCTTTTGCGTTATCAACGGCATGATCCCTACCCATAAGGAACATCGATTTATAGCAGATATCAACACGAAAAATCCTTGGGGGAAGACCCCCCAAGGATTAGGCTCTCAATACAGTTTTAGTACTATATCACAAAGCAGATTATTGCTGATATTCATATGCACCCATATCCACTGTTCCGTTCACAATACGGGTATTGCCTGCAAGATCCGTTGTGGCATCTGATGGGACAGCTGTATTGTCACCAGCATTGATGCAGGGACTTCCAAACTGCAAGGATAAAAAGCCGGGGACAAACATAGGGTCAAGGTCAATGATGTTCTGATAAATACCAGTTCCAGAATAACCTCCTTCTATACAGCAGTATTTTATTGTGGGGTTTCCGGTGTAATCGATTTGGGAGCTTATAGGAGCTGTGTTACCCCACAGAATGCAGCTTGTAATTGAAGACCCGCCTTGAATACCTCCACCAGATTCACTTGCTATGTTGTTCATGAAGGTACAGTTTATAAGATTCATACTAACATTTGCCTCTATTGCCCCCCCGGTGTGAATAGCTGAATTTTCACTAAAGACAGAAGAAAATACCGTAACATTATGAGTTGCGTTATATATTGCCCCACCTCTACTTGCTGAATTACCGATGAAAGTGCAGTTATATATTTTTGAGGAGTAGTTATTATCTTCTTGGAAATATATTGCCCCCCCTCCTCCGCTACAATTATTATTAGTAAAGGTGCACTCTTTAATTATTGGGCCGCATAAAAGGTTATATATAGCACCACCATCAGGTAACCCAAATATATCTCTTTTATTATTATAAAATGTACATCCAGTTATTATTGGAATACATGTACCATAATAAGAACCTTCATTAAACATTCCATGACCCTCATTAGAACTGAATGTACAGTTAGTAATTGTGGGGGAGCTATTGAAGTTATACATACCTCCACCTTCTCCAGCTTTGTTGCTGTAAATGGAACAGTTGCTTATGACAGGACTGCATGCAGTATTATACATTCCTCCACCATAAAGATTCTGTTCACTACCATCAGCATTCCCATAACTGATAGTGAATCCGTCAATCGTTCCATTATTGACACCTACTACCACATGATAGGAGTTGTCATCTGAATCACCCTCAATTCCAATATCACCAGATAGTATGGTCTTGTTTGTGTCCCAATTCCTCTGTGTACGGGTTGTCTCAGTCCCTGAAAACCCTCCATAAAGAGACACCCCACTTTTCATAGAAAATGATATAGACCTATCAGTATCGTCTGTTGGCTTGTAAGTACCTGCGGCTACCCATATCTCATTGCCTGATCTTGCTGCTGTAAGGGCTTCCTGCATGTCTGTATACGCATCGCTCCAACTTGTACCATCATCGGCACCTGAAGCATTTGATTTCACGTAGATTACGGAAACGCTACTACTACCTCCGCCACCACCTCCTCCGCCACCACCTCCTCCTCCACAGGAAACAATCAATGTCACAATTGAAAGAATAATCAATAACCGAAAGATTCCCAGAATACGATATGTACCCATGGATAGTCCCTCCTCGGATTATTGCCAGAATAAGCTATCCTGACTGAAAGTATATTTAGTTGCTAAATGGTTCCCCAGTCAGAGAAAATTCATCCCGTGATAGAGCAACCTTTAATCAATACTAGCAATTTAATTGACCTGGTTCAAGGCGGTTTCTTTCATAGGGTTATATGTGAAGGTAATGTGACATAATCGTCGGATGCATTTGAATACCACCCACCAGAGATACTAACTCAATAGCATCACATTTGCCAAATTGTTGCTTTCTGCGATAAATTGTCGCTTTCAAAACAGCCCTAAAAGTAAAGGTTTTCGGATGTTATCTATCCTCAAAAACAACTCCTGTCATAGTCCAGAAGCGGCACGATAAATAATTTCTCCCGGGATTTGAATACCAAATAGTAGAGGCTGGGCCTTAGTTCTCAGACTTTATGGGGCAGATGTGGGGCAATTATCTTTAGGGAATTACTTCCACGGGTTAATAATTGATATGCCTGTATGCTTGAAGTCCGACTCATTCCGAGTCACCAGACTGCAGTGATTATAAATCGCAGAGGCGGCTATGAGAGAATCAATCGCCCCCATTTTCTTTCCCTCCGATTCAAGCGACCCTGCCAGTTGTCCCCATACGAGCGCGACGTCTGTATCAATAGGGAGAAGGCGGCCGCTGAACCTGGCAAGCAGATCTTCGGTGAGCCAGGCATGAAGATTGGCCCTCCGCTGAGAATCGGGCAATTTCTCTACCCCTTTTTTAATTTCCCCAATGGTGATCACACTCAGATAGGCGCTATCTGAATCAATGCTGTCAATCCATTCCAGGACGCCAGGATTTGGCTTTTTCGCAACCAGTTCTGAAATAACACAGGTATCGAGAAGAAATTTCACAGGAAGGCATCCTCTCGTGAACCGCTTTGATCTCTGGAAAGATCGAGATCAACACCTACGAGAGGGGACTCACGGAAAAAATCAGAAAGCTTCTTCTGTGAGGATATCATTTTTCGAAATTCGGCATATGACAACATGACCGCGACCTCGACCCCCCGCTTCGTAATAACCTGAGGTCCATGATGAACAGCCTCCTCCACCACTTCACTCAGTTTATTCTTTGCTTCCTGTATCTGCCAGGCACGCTTCATGAACGCTCCTTATGTCTAGTCTGTCTAGATTATAAGATGGCTATTTTTATCTGTCAAGATCGAAGGCATCTGAATGGCTTCGCAAATGACTTACCTCTTGCCCTTGCCTAAGGATCTTTATTATTTACGTTCGGGAAGCGGGAATCTGAACCCTGTTTCCGCAGGGGGGGCAACCCTATGCCTCTCGAACTGACTTATACCAGACGCCCGCCTCACACCTTTTCCACTTCCACGTACTTCTCGCGTTCCGTGAGGACCTGCACCAGTTCCCTGATGTAGACCATGCGCATGGGCTCGCCCCGGATGATGTCGGCCACCTGGTTCGGGTTGATGGCCGTGCCCACGATGAAACGTATGTCGTCGGCCGTGAGCAGGGAACGGGCCAGCCGGGTGGAGGCGTCGTCGTCCCTGGGAAGGTCGTAGATGGTCCTGCAATCCCTCAGGATCTCCGCCGCCTGTCCCAGGGTGAGGATGCCCTCGGTGACCAGGTCCACGCCCTTGAGCCGCGCCGTCGGCGGAGAGCCCTTCTTCTGTTTGGAAGGAGCGCCCTTCTTCCGTTTGGCCGGGGGCACCCAGTCCACCACGAGCTCTTCCTTCAGCACCCGGGCCGCCATCTGGGCCGTGCTGCCGCCGCAGATGATCTTTTCCCCTTTCACTCCCATGAGCCGCTTCACGGCGAATTCGTCCAGGTCCTTGTTCGCGGGGGGGCCCGTCAGGACCGTTGCGGCCATGGCCGGACGCACCTTCATGCCGATGACCGTGGCGTCGTCTCCCGGCTTGTCCTCATAGAGCTTGAGGCAGGTGTTCGACAGGGCCTGGGTGAGCTTGAAGGTGTCCACGATCCCCGCCTGTACGAAACGCTGCACGGCCATGGCGATATTCTTCCAGCCCCAGCCCAGCCGGTATATGCCGCCGAGGCCCGCGTGCTCGTAGCCGTCGCTGATGAGGACCATGAAGTCGTTTTCCTCCAGATCGAAGTGCACCTCCCTGATCTTCCTGTCGCCCACGACCCGCTCTTCCATGGGGAGGTTGACGATCGATCCCCCCCGGATGAGGATCAGCGGCGCCGAGTCGAACTCCACGAGATGGGCGTCTTTTCCCTGGGACACCGTGAGCACTGCAAAGGTGGCGTACGCCAGCTTTCTCACGCTGCACTCGGGCAGGGTCTCGGCCAGGGTCTGCACGACGTCTTCTATGGATGCCCCCGATTCGGACATACGCGCAGCGATCTCGGCAGTGAGCGTGGAGAGTATGTGCGCCTTGACGCCGCTGCCCAGGCCGTCGGAGAGCACGGCCACGAACGTGTCGGGCCGGGCCCTGATCATGACCGAGTCGCCGCACAGCTCTTCGCCCGCTTTGTTCAGGCTTACCCAGGAGAACTCGACGATCTGCCTCACGAACGCCTTACTCCTCCTCGAGCAGCTTGGCCAGATGCGAGAAGGTGGTCTTGCTCTCGGCCGTGGTCTCGCCCAGAAGATGCGCGATCTCATGGGCCACGCGCATCTGCTTGCTCACCACCTCCCTGGTGCGCTCCAGGGTCTCTTTGCGGATGGCCTTGAATTTCTCCCGTTCCTTTTCCCGCTTGGTCAGGTCGCGGATAATGGCGACCATGAGGGTCTGGCCCTCCACACGGACGATGTTTTCCTCGGCCATGATGTCCTCCCGAAGGCGGCGGGCCTTGCCCATGACGGGCTTGCCCGTATCGCGCACGGCGATAAAGTCGTCCAGCACCGAGATCAGGGTGGACAGGTGTTTCCCTTCCACGTCCGCCTGTTTGCACCCGAAGAGCTTTTCCGCCGAGGGCGACAGGTCGTGGATGATGAGGTCGTTGTCGAAAATGATGATGGAGTTGGGGGTCACGTCCATGACGACCTGCTTCAGCGATTCGGAGCGGCTGCGCATGTAGGGGATGCACATGGTGACCTCGGCCATTCCCCTCAGCGTCGCCACGGCCTTCTCCCGGCAGCTGGAATAACCGCAGGCCCCGCAGTTCAGCTCGTCTTCGGGCGTGAACTTGTTCACCCGGTGCAGGACCTGCTGGATCTCCTCTTCGCTGAACTCCGGCATATGCACCATCCTGTCCCGATAGGTGCGTTCAAGCGGCGGCCAGTCCTTTCTCTCGACGTTCAAATCCGGCGGGTTGTGGGCGTGGAACGCGATGATCTTCTGGCGCGCCAGCGATATGCCGCCTTTCACGTCCGCCATGGCAGGTCCGTTGATGCACCCGCCCTTGCAGGCCATGAGCTCCACCAGGCCGGCGGTCATCATGCCCGAACGGATATCTTCCAGCACGTCGCGGCAGGCATCCAGGCCTGAAGCCACGAGCATGTGGCAGTCCAGGATATCCGTGTTCATCCTGGCGGTGCCGATGAGCCCTCCCTCGATGGGAAACAGCCTGGCCTTTTCGGGCGGCGGGGCGTCGATGGCTTCGACCATCCCGCCGAACCGGATGCCCGCCTCCTCGAACAGTTCCTGAAGCCCCAGGAAGGTCATGACGGCATGGACCCCGCCGGATACGGCCTCGTCGGTGATCTCCTTCTTCTTGGCAATGCACGGGCCGATGAACACGATGTAGGCGTCGGGTCCGTATTCTTTCGCCAGGAGCCTGCCATGGGCGATCATGGGGGAGACGATGGGGGCCAGGTGACCGATAAGGTCGGGGTTGTACTGCTCTATGAGGTTCACCACCACCGGGCACGCCGAGGTGATGACCGGCCAGCGTTCAGGATTGTTATCGACATATTCCCGGTGTGCCTGGCCCACGATCTGGGCGCCCACGGCCGTTTCGTGGGCGGCATGGAAACCCAGCTCCTTCAGAGCCTTTTCCAGCTCGGCAAAGCTGCCCACGTCGAAAAACGCAGGGGCCGACGGGGCCACCGAGGCGATGATCTTTCGCCCCTCCTGCTGCGCGGCCAGGATATCCTGGCGGGCGCTGGTGATACTCTTGGCCTTCTGGGGACAGATGCGCACGCACGTGCCGCACAGGATGCAGAGCTCCGGCACGACCTGGGCCTGTCCGTCCTTCACCCGTATGGCCTTCACGTCGCAGTTGCGCACGCACCGGTAGCAGTCGCGGCAACGCGCCGGGTTCGTCATGATGACCGGTTCACTCATGGGGTCTCCTTTGAAACGAAGCCCGTGGTTCATTACTCGAAAGGGCCAACGCTCCGTGCTTCAACAATTCCCTTGGTAACTCATCTCTTCAGCAGCTTGGTGTTCACGTGTTCCATGATCTCCTTGTAAAAGA
Organism: uncultured Bacteriovoracaceae bacterium; assembly: GCA_964600235.1. GTDB lineage: Bacteria > Desulfobacterota > Desulfomonilia > UBA1062 > UBA1062 > MWEI01. Next base: position 5,998 of record CAZRIV010000013.1, read on the forward strand.
AGGACTCGGCATCCTCGGGCCTTATGCCGCTGAACGCCTTCTCTCCCACCCGCACGGACACACCCTTAGAACAGGTGTCCATGCAGAAGGCGCCGATGATATCCACCAGGCCCTGGAGGTTCTCCTTCTCGATCAGCCTCTGTATCTCGGAGGCCAGTTCGTCCGAGCCCCTGAGACTGCACGAGCTGCCGACGCAGATGGTTATGATGAGCATCTCTTGGTGATCTCCTTACCCCTTGGGTTCATCGAGCAGCTGTACCAGGTGGGCATCGATAAAGGCCCCGGCGTTCGTGGTATCGACCCGGCTGATGATCCTGCCGCCGATCATCACATTGGGACCGTCTTCGCACTGGCCGGTGCAGAAACGTGCCTTGATCCGGAACCGCTCGGACAGCCCCCGCCGCTTCAGCTCCGCTGCCAGGCCTTCCAGGAGCCGCCACGATCCCTTCACATAACAGTTCGTGCCGATGCAGACCCCCACATCGATGACCGGCAGCTCCTTGAGGGTTTCTTCCATAACTGCAGTTTCCAGGCGCATGGAACGACGGTGGTAGGTGGTATGCAGGGCGTGGTGGGAGGTCTCGCTGTCCGGCTCTCCCAGCCAGTTCTCGTACACGGCCTGTACCGTCGGGTTGTCCTGGCTCGTCCTGATGGGCGCGGCCATGTCCAGGCGGTAGAGGACATCGAGACGGTCTGCTGTCTCGCTCACGAGCTGGGGCTTGGGGTTGCCCGAGCCGTTGATACAGCCTCCCGGGCAGGCCATGACCTCGATGAGGTCGTACGGGGCGTCTGAGGCCCTGATGCGGTCGATGAGCTTCTGGGCGTTCTGCAGCCCGCTGACAACGGCCAGGCGCACCTTGGAATCACCCAGGGTGATGGTGGTTTCCTTCACCCCCTGCAGGCCCCTCACACCTTCATAGTTGAAGCTGTCGAGACGGCTTCCCATGACGCGTTCCGCCGCCAAGCGGAGCGCCGCCTCGGCCACACCGCCGCTGGCGCCGAAGATGATGCCGGCGCCGCTCACCTTGCCGAAGAAGGCATCCACCGGGACGGGCTTTATGGCGCGCGGATCGATGTGCCTTTCCGCGAACATGTCGATGACATCGTTGGTGGTCAGGACCATGTCCACATCGGTGACGCCCTCGGCTGAGAATTCAGGCCTCTTGGCCTCGTACTTCTTGGCGTTGCAGGGCATGATGGAGACAAAGTAGAGCAGCTCGGGCCTTACCTTCATCTGTTTGGCAAAGTACTGCTTCATGACCGCGCCGAACATCTGCTGGGGGGATTTGCACGAGGAGAGGTGCGGCAGGATGTCGGGCGCCATCTTTTCGCAGTAGTTCACCCACGCAGGACAGCACGAGGTGATCTGCGGCAGCACGCCCCCTTCGGCGAGACGGCCCAAGAACTCGGTGCCCTCCTCCATGATGGTCAGGTCCGCGGCCCAGCAGGTATCGAAGACGAAGTTGAAGCCGAGCTGCTTGAGCCCGGCAGACAGGATCGGCATGACGTCTTCGGCCGCAATGCCGTACTGCTGGCCGAATGCGGCACGGACGGCAGGCGCGATCTGGGCCACCACCGTAAGCTGCGGATTCTGCAGGGCCCGGTAAACCTGAGGGAGCACAGTCTTCAAGGTGAGAGCCCCGGTAGGGCAGATGGTGGCGCAATGGCCGCATGCCACGCACTCGGTGAGGTCGAGCGGTCGGTGGTCGTTGGGGCCGATGGTGAGGATATTGTTGGTCTCGTAAAAGCTCAGGGCCGAGACGCCTTCCATCTCGCGGCAGACCTTCAGGCACAGCCCGCACAGGATGCATTTGCCCGTGTCGCGGGTGATTATGGGGTGGTTGTCGTCTATGGGAAGGGGTTTGGGTGCTTGTGTCCTGTCGAACTGAACACCGTACCGGCTGGCATAGTCCCTCAGGTCGCACCCATAGCGCTCGGTGCATCCGCACGACAGGCACCTCATGGCCTCGGTCATGGCCGTGTCCGTGTCCCAGGTAGTGGTGGATTCTTTGAAGTTGCTCTTTCTCTTTGCCGGTTCGAGCGAGGGCACCTCGCTGCGGTCAGCGGGTTTTACCCCGGCAAAGGTATCGGCCGGCAGGCTGCGCCAGTCACCCTTGCTGCACGTATAGGGTTCTGCCGACGGCGAAACGATACCCGTTCTCACAAACTGGTCAATGGCCATCGCAGCCCTCTGCCCTGCGCCGATGGCTGCTATGGCGATGTCCGGGCCCGTGACGCAGTCGCCGCCGGAGAACACCCAGGGGGTGGCCGTCTGCATGGTCGCGGGATGGACCTTCACATTGCCCCACTTGTCGATGAGGCTCTCGTCGGCCAAGCAGAATCCGTCCACGGCCTGGCCGATGGCCGAGATGATGGTGTTGGCGGTGATGGTGAACTCAGACCCGGCAACAGGGACCGGCCGGCGCCTGCCGCTCTTGTCCGGCTCGCCTAAAACCATGTGGATGCAGTTCATCTGCAGCATGTCACCGGCGGCCCTGATGGAAACGGGTGCCGTCAGGTACTGGATATTGACGCTCTCTTCGATGGCCTCTTCTATCTCGATCTCCTGGGCCGGCATCTCCTGGCGCGTGCGGCGGTAGGCGATGGTGACGTCCTTGGCGCCGAGCCGGATGGCGCTGCGGGCCGCATCCATGGCCGTATTGCCCCCGCCGATGACGATGACCCGCTCGCCCAGCTCAGGGGTTTCTCCCCTGGCAAGCCGGGCGAGAAAATCAAGGCCCGACATGACGCCCTTCAATTCCTCGCCGTCCACGCCGATGGCCGTGGCCTTCTGGGCACCGAGGCCGACAAATACGGCTGCATACCCGTCTCTCTTCAGGGATTCCAGGGTAAAGTCTCTTCCCAGCTTCCTGTTGTACCGGATCTCCACACCGAGATCGAGTATGGACTGTATTTCTGCATCCAGCTGTTTTTCAGGCAGCCGGTAGTAGGGGATCCCCCAGCGGAGCATGCCTCCTGCGGCCTCATGCATCTCGAAGATGGTGACGGCGTGGCCTTTTCTCCTCAGGAAATACGCGGCGGTCAGGCCTGCCGGGCCTGCGCCGATGACGGCGACCTTATAGCCCGTATCCGGCAGGCACGAAGGCTTGTACGAGGTGAGCTGGCAGCTGTCCCAGTCCGCGACGAAGCGCTTGATGCCGTTGATGTTCACTGCGCCGTCCAGCGCGTTCCTCCGGCATTCGGTTTCGCAGGGATGGGGGCATACCCGCCCGCAGACCCCGGGCAGGGGATTGCTTTCCTTGATGACTTCGAGGGCCTCGGAGAAATTACCCGAAGACACATGGTAGATATACTTCTGGATATCGATATGGGCGGGGCAGCGCTGAACGCACGGCGCGACGCAATCGCCATAGTGCGTCCGCAGCAGTGCCTGGAGATAGATCCTGCGGTAGTTGTTCAGGGCCTCCGATTCGGTGCGGACGACCATCCCTTCCGAGACATGGGTGGATGTGGCGGAGACAAATCTTGCCTGCCCGCCGTCAGAGACTTCCACAAAGGCGACCTCAGTGGTGCCGGGGGGGCTCACCCTCGGGTCGTATCCCAGTGCGGGGATATCTATCCCGTTTGCCCGGGCCGCGTCGATGATGGTCATGGTGCTCCGGGCGGTACATGCCTTGTCGTCTATTCTCATTGTGATCATGCGCACCTCTTTCGCTTATGGTCTATTTGCTTTTATGATATCACCAAAGCCTCTGGTCCTCACATTGCCTGATCCGTGTGGGAATACCTTCTGGATTGTCTCGTATGTATCGAGTTCTCTGTATATCGGGTTCAAACAGGAATACCGGTGCCCGGATGTCTCATGCATAGTGGTTGCTCCCTATGGTACTGAACAATTGAAGTGTGTTATCAACCACCCGATAACTGCCTTCAATATGCCTTTCTTCAAACAGATGCAACTGATCCTTGCTGTTAACCCCGAACATGCCCGGCTTATGCATGTTCATGCTGAAACACCTTCTGAACCGAGCTTTCTGGTTCCCGACCATGATGCATCCCGGCGCTATCCTTCCCGAGGCACCATTCTCAGGCTGATATAAGCAATTTTTGTTCCATGATAAATATATAAGGTCAACATATGTATAATCAATAGGTTGCAGAAATACGAGAAAGACATCCTCTTCTGAATCTTATCAGTTCGTCAGGATCTTCGAAAGAATCGTTCAACAAGACCAGATCTTTTATGGCAGGGAGACCCATTCACCATAATAGAAAGGCACATGATGATCAGGCTGAAAAAAAGGAAAAACCCTGCATAGCCCCTTGAGATTTATCCTAAAGGGTACTATTTAATCTACAATTTCTTTCATGCGGGAAAAAGGAGGCTACATGAAACGGTTTTCTTATCGTTTACTGCCTGTGCTCTGTATACTCGTACTATCCATGGCAGCATGCACAAAACCGGATGCGCCCAGGAGTTCGGGTCCTGAAGAAAAAAGCAGGAGTGATTCAAAGGTGGTGCAGGTGACCAAGGCTCCGCCCTCTCAGGAACCTCTGAGCGAAAGAGACTTCCGCAATGCCATAACCAACGTTGCCAACAAGAACATCCCTGCAGTCGTGCACATCGAGGTCACCCAGAGACAGGAAATAGCGAATCCCTTCTCCCCCTTTGACAATGACCCGTTCTTCCGCAGGTTCTTCGACTTCCCCCAGGGACCGAAGAAATTCAAACGGGAACTCAAAGGGATCGGGACGGGCATGATCATCAACGAGGACGGTTATATACTGACCAACAACCATGTTGTTGCAGGCGCCACGCAGATACAGGTTATCCTCAGCAATGAAAGCCAGTACCAGGCCAAGATCATAGGTACCGACCCCAAGACCGACCTCGCGGTGATAAAGGTGACTACCAAGGAAAAGCTCCCCCATGTCACCTTCGGCGATTCCGACACGGTCCAGGTCGGTGAATGGGTCGTGGCCATCGGACACCCGAGGGGGCTCGACCAGACCGTGACCCAGGGCATCATCAGCGCCAAGCACAGACAGGGGATAAGCGACCCGAGCACATACCAGGATTTTCTGCAGACAGACGCGGCCATCAATCCGGGCAACTCTGGCGGGCCCCTGCTCAATCTCGATGGCCAGGTCATCGGGGTGAATTCCATCATAGCATCGCAATCAGGCGGTTCCGAAGGGCTTGGATTTGCCATCCCCAGCAACATGGCCCTTCATATCGCACAGTCATTGATGGGCTCGGGCAAGGTACAAAGAGGCTGGATGGGGATCTCGCTCCAGGACATCTCTTTTGACAAGGTGAAGTCCCTCAGGCTTGACTCACCCAAGGGGGCCTATGTCGTGGACGTGGTAAAAGAAGGTCCTGCAGCAAAAGCCGGGGTAAAGCCGGGCGATGTGATCCTGAGCCTGGATGGAAAGACCATCTCCGATTCCGGGGTCCTGAGGAATCTGGTCGCCGGGACACCGGTCGGCCGGACAGTGAAACTCGGAATAGTACGGGACGGCAAGAAAATCACCATTGATCTGCAGGTGGGCGACCTCGAAGATGCCGCAAAGATAATGGCTACCTCCCTCAAGACCAAGCTCGGCGTGGACGTGAGGCCGGTGAAAGACAGCGAGGCATCCAGATACGGACTCAACCAGAATCAAGGCGTTGCCATAAAATGGTTGGATCCCAAGGGACCTCTCGCCAAGGCCGGCTTCGAGAACAATGACCTGATTCTCCAGATCAACAACCAGCCCATTGACGGGGTCGAGAGGTTCATTGCCCTGGTTAACACCCTCCAGTCGAATCAGGCCGTCACGATCCTCGTCGTGGATCACAGGACAGGCCAGACCGGGTATATACAGGTGGAGGTGAAGTAATTTTTCCAGGAGCAGCTCAGAGGGGGGCGTCCTCATGGGGATGTCCCTCTCTTAACCCTCCATGAATACGGGTCGAATCAGACAGGTCTATTTGCTCTTTTTCTTCTCCAGCTTTGCAAGCTTTTTCTCTTTCGCAGACTTCAGGGGCTTTTTCTTCTCCTGTTTCTTCATATCATGAGATTTTGCCATAATGCCTTCCTTTCCTCAGTTTTTATGGATGTCGGAATGTCGGCGTCAAAACAACCATAGCGCTCAAATGAACAATCGCTTCCCCTCATAATCTCACACATCTTAATCTCACACACTTTATCGAGTACTATTATAAATCTCATCGTTTAGATCAAGTGAAAATAATCGTTGCGCAAAATTTGCCCCCACATTCTTCTTTTCTTTTTTTATTGCATCGGCTAGATTGGATACCCCTGCAATTTAATAAAGGGCAAATCGATGCCGATACATTGATATACTGTTCGGGTCATTGGACTGCACATGTTTGAGATGGGCTATGAGATATTACAAGCGATTTCATAATTGGATTTATGCACTTGCGATACTGCCGGTCCTGGGCGTCCTGTTCCTCTCTCTTGCCTTCTCCGGGACAGTGCTGGATTCGAGCACTATCCTCATGTTATGCGGCGTTGTCTTCCTCACGGGCGGATGGATCATCCGCAAGGGGCAGCAGCACTACCTGGAGATCGACGACGAAATGATCATACACAGGGGATTCAGGAACTGGACCATCAGGAAGTCGGATGTCACGCGTGTCGTGAAGGGGAAAAGGGGTTGGCACGATGACAATGAACTCTATCTCAGGATCGTGGCGGACAAAAAAGAGTTCGTGGTTGACAACGGGTTCCTCACGGACGAGGAACACGTTCAGGAACTCGCAGACGTCATCGGGTCACGCTAGCCCTGTTTGAGGCCAAGATATCCTCAAGCGCATCAGTTGCCTGATGGAGCCGTACCAGGTTTGTCAGGCACATCCGCGGCCTTGTTTCCGCCGTCGGCTTCCTTGGGTGTGGAGACGGCTTCCCTGGTCTGGACCGTTGCGGGATCAAACCGAACCATCAGAACCCTGAAGTAGCCCAGCGCATGGCTTGCTTCGATCTTGAGCACATCCTTGAGCTCGTCCGTTGAGAGATAGATCTTCGTGTTCATGGGTTTCTTCTTCAGGGCCTCTGCCCTCTTCAAAGGGTCGAGGTTGGTCACCTTGGGTACGATCACCCAGGCCTTGCGCTTCTCCCCGCCCACATCGATGGTGACCAGGCTTTCACAGCGAAGCCTCAGTTCGTACTGGTATTTCCCGGGATAGACATCAAAGACCTTCTCCGCCCCGACCTTCCAATCGAGCCCGCGTACGAGATATGTCGCGGAAAATGGGTCCAGCGTGAACCTTTCCGACTGGACATTGCGCACATCGTATTTGACCGTGCTGCCGTTTTCCGATTTCTTCTCCACCGCCTTGATCTTCCCGTTCTCCTGGAACTTTATGGAAATATCCTTTTCTTTGGACCTGACCTCCTGCTGCATCTTTGTCTCCACCGGCGATATGGGATCGGTCCCCATGATGGACTCCCCCCGGTACCGCAACCGGTAGAGACTGTCGACCATGCCCACGGACTGGGCATTGACCTGGACCTTATAGAAATCCCCGTCACGATCGATGCCGATAGTCGCATAGCCGATATTCACGCTGTTAAAATCAACATTATAATAATATTTTCCTTCCCGGGGCTTGAAATCAGGGGTAACGGACAGGGGTGCCTTGGCGTTATCTCCATTTGCCCCGAGAAGATCCAGGGGTATGCACAAAGACCCACCCAGAGCAACCACCAGGGCTGCCATCAGGTTGATGGTATTCTTTCTCTTGTTTCTCATGTCCCCTGCTCACACTTTAGTCTATTCTATGTCCTTCAGAAACCGGAATTCACCTGATTGTCTAGCAAGCAGCATACCACTCTAGCCCATCCTGCAAAGACCGTCATAACGTACCGTCACAAAAAGAGAACTGCCCCATCTCTTTCATGGGCCATCCTGCCGGCATTAACCCACAGTTGCACGGAAAACACAAGCGCGCATGATAAATGCACCTTGGACGACCGGGGGTTCCGCCTATCCAAAAGCTTGGGCCTCACTATCCTGCCGGCATGAACCCAGATTTTGCGTTTGAACGTGTCCATACAAAGCCGATACACCCTAAAAGCGCTTTACCTGATGATTTGAGGTGAACTGATTTGTTTTTTATAGGCCCGTTAAAGCAGGTGATCTTAAAGCCTTTAATGAATGGATAATTTGCCGGTCATTTTAGGGCTTTAAGATCACCTGCTTTAACGGGAAAAGTTTTTAACCTCTTCAAACACAAAATCCGGCATGAACCATCCCGCATGGAAGCTGCGCTTATTCACACTTGTTTTACACCTGCAGCACGGTATTTGTGCTACTGCTCTCAAGCACATCCATACACATCACGAGACAGGAGCGCCATGCACCATACCGTATTCGACACGCCCGTGGTTAAAAATGTCCTGTACTGGATTTCCAGGGCATATCTGTCCGCCTTCGGATGGCGCTGCGAAGGACACATGCCCGACGTGCCCAAGTGCGTCATGATCGCCGCCCCCCACACGTCCAACTGGGATTTCCCCATCACCATGTTCCTGGCCTTCACCCTCAGGACCAAGGTATACTGGATGGGAAAGGAATCCCTGTTCAGGAAACCCTTCGGGTCCGTCATGCGCTGGCTGGGCGGCATACCCATCGACCGCTCCAGGGCCAACAACGTGGTGGCTGGTACCATCGATGTCTTCAACAGGCATGAGAACCTCATTATCATCATCCCGCCGGAGGGCACTCGCGGTAAGGTGAGCTACTGGAAGACCGGGTTCTACCATATCGCAGCAGGCGCCCATGTCCCCATCGTTCTGGGGTTTGTCGACTATCGCCGCAAGGCGGGCGGCATCGGGCCCACGATAATGCCCACAGGGGATATCGACGCGGACATGGTGAAAATATGCTCCTTCTATGCGGGCGTAACCGGGAAATACCCCGAAAAGTCAAGCCTGGCCGCCCTTGCCCCGAAACCCGAACCCGAAATGCGCAAGGTCGGCTGAGAAAAAGACTGATCAATAAGCCTTTCGGGCTTCACCTTCACAGCCTTGTTAACAACAGATCGTGGGTTTGAGGGTGGCCATTCCAAGCCGATACACTCCAAGAGCCTCTTAACCGATGATCCGTGGTGAACTGATTTGTTCTTATAGGTCCGTTAAAACCGGTGATCTTAACGCCTATGATGAATGCATAATCTGCCGGTCATTTTAAGGCGTTAAGATCACCGGTTTTAACGGAAAAGGTTTTAAACCCCTTCAAACGCACGCGCCTAGTTAAAAAGGGAATCCACACCCGTACCATTTCATTTATCCATAATTAATTCAATGATGTAATGATCATGCCACCGGAAATCCGCAAAGGGGGGGAACATTCTTCTTGACGATAGATAACATCTGTTATATAACAGATGTTATTGAAAGGGTTCTCATGCCTGACAGAAAATTCACCACCCCGGACATTATTGACGCGGCCTTTTCCATCACCCGCAGACACGGGTGGGACAAGTGCTCGGCACGCTCCATCGCCCAGGAGCTCGGGTCCTCCACCATGCCCATCTATTCCGGCATGAAGTCCATGAAGAACCTTGAAGACGAGATCGCGAAACGCGCCAGCGACCTGCTCATCGGCTACCAGACGAAAAAGTGGTCGGGGCACGGCTTTCTCGATATGGGCGTGGGCTATGTCATGTTCGCCCAGGAGGAGAAGAACCTCTTCAGGATGATGTATTACCGGGAGCCGGGCTCGCCGGACAGCATCGAACGGCAGAAGAGGTCCCGGGCATATGTGTTCGATGTCCTGATGGCCAGGCTCGAGCACGAGGAGATCATGGCCGGGCTCGCCACCGAGCTGCGGAAGGACGTGCTCAACAAGATGTGGGTGTTTTCCCACGGCCTTGCCGTGCTCATCAACAACCAAGTCATCGACCCCATGACAGTGGACCAGATCACCGGCTTCCTCATGGATACGGGCAGCCTCATCATCGCCGGCCAGAAAGAGCGCGCACTCAGGAAAAACCCGGACGGCACGGCCGGTGATGCCGGCTCACCGGCTTCCGGCAAGCCATCCCGCAAAAAGAGATGAACCACGATATGGAACCATCCCTCATGGATCAAAGGAGACACGGCATGACTACAGCAGACGAAGCATACTACCGGCTGGCAAAGGTCCTGGACACGCTGCCCAACGGGTTCCCCCGGACGGAGGGCGGCGTGGAGATCAACGTCTTGAAGAAGATCTTCACCCCGGAGGAGGCTGACCTCTTCTGCGACCTGCGGCTCACCTTCGAGACCGCCGGGCAGATCGCCCAGCGCACGGGCCGCCCGGACGAGGGTCTCACGGGAAGGCTCATCGAGATGGGCCGGAAGGGCCAGATCTGGGCGCTCCCGTTCGGAGGCGCCTGGTACTTCAAGATGATGCCCTGGGTGTTCGGCATCTTCGAGTTCCAGCTGGGACGTATCGACAGGGAAATGGCGGAGCTGGCCGAAGAGTACATGCCCCATTTCGGCAGGGAGTTCTTCGCCGGCAAGCCGCAGCTCATGTACGTGCTGCCCATCGAGGAGACCATCACGCCGTCTCAGGAGGCCCTGCCCTTTGACAAGGTCTCAGCCCTCATCGAAAAGAACCAGTCCTTCATGGTGAACGAATGCATCTGCAAGAAGGAGCACGGCCTCCTGGACAAACCGTGCGACAGACCCACGGAGGTGTGCCTCGCCATGGCCCCCGTGCCGGGTGTCTTCGACAAGTCGCCCATCGGCAGGGTGCTCACCAGGCAGGAGGCCTATGACCTGTTGAAGAAAACCGAGGAGGCCGGCCTGGTGCACATGACCAACAACTTCCAGAACGGGCAGTTCTTCATCTGCAACTGCTGCAAGTGCTGCTGCGGGCCGCTCAAGGCCATCAACGAACTGGGCCTGCCCGCGTGGGACGTGGTCAACTCGGCCTACTACGCCGCCATAGACGAGGACACGTGCATTTCCTGCGGCATCTGCGCCGAGGTGCGCTGCCAGGTGGGCGCCATCCACGAGGTCGGAGACGCCTACCGCATCACGCCCGAGAAGTGCATCGGCTGCGGGCTGTGCATAAGCACCTGCCCGGTGGAAGCCATCAGCCTGGTGCGCAAGGAGAAGCCCGCCGAGCCTCCCATAACCGAAGACGCCTGGTTCGACGAACGCGGGAGAGCCCGGGGTGTGGACTTCTCGGCGCACAAGTAGACGAGGCAGTCGGGCAATGGAGAGAAGGGTGCTTCCAGACATATTGAAAAGGTCTGCTCACGTTAACCCATGCGAATGAACTTGGCACGGGATCGTATTCATTATCTTGTTCATGCATTATGCACCCGGTAACTCTGCGCCACGATTCATGATCTCAATATAGCCCGCATAGCTGAACAGACGATTACGCTTCTTGGAGGTAAGTTCCTTCACAATACCAATCTGTTCCAGGTGAGCGAGCGCCTTATTAACGGTGGCTGAGGTGATGCCGGTCTTTTCAACCAGCCAGCCCGAGGTTGCGATTGGGTGCTCCATCAAAGCCCTGTGAACCCGGAAGGTTGACGCCGCTGCCCTGCCCAAATCGCTTATCTTGTTTCGGTCCTGATTCGACAAGTCATTGAGCTGCTGCGCTGTCTCCGCAGCCTGCGTGGCTGTGGCAAATACCGCCTCGGCAAAGAAATCAAGCCAGGTTTCCCAGTCACCGGTCAGACGCACATTGTCGAGCCGTTCATAATAGTATTGACGATGCGTCTTGAAATAGAGGCTGAGATAGAGCATGGGCTTCTGCAGCACCTTCTGTTCACAGAGCAGAAGCGTGATCAGCAGACGTCCCAAACGGCCATTGCCGTCAAGAAATGGGTGGATCGTCTCAAACTGCACATGGGCAAGCGCAGCCTTGAGCAGTACCGGCGTCGATACCGGTTGGTCATGGAGAAAATGCTCGAGCTTGCTCATACACTCCGGCACGTCTTCAGCCGGAGGTGGAACGAAAGCCGCATTTCCCGGTCGGGTACCCCCAATCCAGTTTTGCCTCCGCCGGAACTCCCCGGGCGTCTGGTTGCTGCCTCTACCCTTGGCTAGAAGAACACCATGAATTTCCCGAAACAGCCGAGACGATATTGGCAGCCCTTCTTCCAACAGGTGCAGACCATGATGGAGAGCTGCAACATAATTGCTGACCTCTCTCACGTCATCCAAAGGGGCGCCTGGCTCTTGATCCAGCTCGAACAGGAGCAGGTCCGACAGCGACGACTGGGTACCCTCTATCATAGAGGAAAGCACTGCCTCCTTGCGGATGTACATATAGAGAAAGAGAGATGTGTCAGGGAGCAAGGTCGAGACACTGTCCAACCGCCCAAGTGCCAGCAGTGCCTGGTCGAACTTGTTGCGCAGTTCCGGTGTCCAGTCTATAGGCGGACTTGGAGGCAAGGGGGCAGGAATGAAGGCTTTGGCCTTCTCACCCACTGTTGATATGGCCACATATCTCCCTTGGAGTTCTCGTCTCATCTTTCCTGCCGTGAACCTAAAATAAGATGTGCTATTAATTTATCTTTTGGCTCTATCCTAAAATAATGCACTGGAAAGAAAAAATCAAGCTGGGTTCTCGATCCCCCTTTATCATGTCACCAAGCAATTCTTCCGAGGATTATATTGATTAGACATGTGAACGAATATTATTTCAGGTTCTTACTGTACCAACCTCTTATTGCAGACAACAGAAATAATACACCTGGTCAACACGTGGCCGTGAACCCTCAAGTCGTGGGCGTTGCCCGAGTCCGTACGTCTTCCTGTCAGCTATCCTCTCCCCTCGACACCTTGCCGAGCAGCCTCTGGAGACGGTGCTCCAGGGCTGCCTGGTCCTCATGGCTCAATAATGCCCCGCCCTCGAGCACGGCGCGCACGATGTCCAGGGCACGCCCGGCATCGTGGGAACGGTGCTCGTGGTACTTGGCCAGCTCGACGGCGGCGAACAGGTCTGCGGCGTCCGCTGTGAGCATCTCCTGCCAGATGGAGGCAGCATCCGCCCACGCCCCTGACCTCTTGCGGATGAGGGAAAGGGTCCTTTTGGCCCCGGCGGCGACTTCCGGCATTTCGGAGCTCGTCAGCAGGTCCAGCATGCGGCCGGCGGCCTCAAGGGAGCCGCGGTCGAGATGCAGCCTGGCCGCGCACAGGAGGTCCCCGTGGTGGTGCGACTCTCCACAGCCGGGGGGGCCTTTCATCAGGTCGGTCAGGTGCTTCAGGAGGGAGGCCATGGAAACGATGTCCAGCCGGTTGTGCCGGAACACGTCTTCCATGAGCCTTCCGTCGCGGGTCCTGAGCCAGTCGAAGTAGCGCTGGGGTATCTCGTGGCCCGGCACGTCGTCAGTGCGCCTCACACCCAGAATGGACGCCTCCAGGGTCACGAGCCGGGCGTTTTCCAGCCGGTGCGCGAAGACCCTCCTGCTCGGGTGGAGCAGGTCGATGTGCGGCATGCCCGAGAGCGTGTCCCGGGATCGGTTCAGGATGAAGCGCGAGGCAAGGAGGTTGAGGTCGTAGGCCCTGCCGTTGAAGGTGACCAGGAACTTCTTGCCGGACGCAGCCCCGGTGAGGAAGGCCAGCATGGCCCTCTCCTCGGAGAAGTCCCGGGCGAAGAGCTGGCAGGTGACGAACGAGTCCCCCTCGAACCAGCCGAGCCCGACGAGGAAGGGGAAGGTCCCGGTGCCGCCGGCGAGCCCGGTGGTCTCGGTGTCGAGGAACAGGCCGTCTGCGATGGTAAAACCGCGGATGGCCTCGGAACCTGCCAGGAACGCCGCCGTGTCCATGCATGCGCCAGCAAGCTCACCGATGCGCGTATGCCCGTGGGTGTCCGTACCGGTAAGGACGCTGCGCGAGAAGAAGAACCTCCCCCCGGCGGCCTCCACCTCCTCTCCCGTCACCACGCGCTCCAGGGGGACCGCACCCGTTGCCGGACGGGGCGCACTCTGGGGAGCCAGGCGCCCCCGGCGGTTCATCACCTCGTCGATCTTTCTGCGAAGCTCGCTGAGACGCTCCTGCTTCGGGTCGGCCTGGACGGGCTTTCTGTCTTCGCCGGTGAGGCGGCCGAGCCGGTCCCGGATGCTCATGACCTGTTCATCAGGCCTAAGATGGCCAGCGCCGCCGACTTGGCCGACGGCCCCACCTCCAGGACCGGCCCCACGCACATGGGGCACCCGTGGTCGCACGGGCAGGCCCCGATGATGGAGCGCGCCGCGCTCATGAGCTCGTCGTGCCGCTCGAACAGGTTCTCCGAGAGCCCGATGCCGCCCGGATAGGCATCGAAGATGAACACGGTGGGGTCGTAGGCGTTCTCCATGACGGTTGCGGCCTGGGGAGGACTCGACGTGATGAAGCGCCTGTCCTTGCCGTAGCGCACGAACCACTCGCCGCTCTTGTCGCCTATGCAGCGGTCCATGTCGCGGATGTCCGACATGACCAGCATGGCCGAGATGTGGTGCAGGCAGTAGGCCAGGCCCGTGAGCCCGTCGATGATCTCCTCTCGCGTCAGCTGCAGGAAGTCCAGCAGGTCCCAGGGGATGGTGAACCAGTAGCTGGTGGTGTGCATGTCCTTCTCCGGCAGGGTAACGTCACCGTAGCCCACGTTCTCGGAGGTGTAGAACTTGATCTTCTTGTAGCCCACCACCTTGCGCGCCACCTGCACCTCGCCGTGCTCCACGATGATGCTGCCGTTCATCTTCTTGGCGAAGTCGTCGATGACGCGCACGTTGGTGTACGTCATGGCGTCGGTGTAGTAGTCCACGTCCACCTTGCGCACATAGGCCTTGTTGCGCTCCAGGTCGAGCTTGTCCACGTGGTACTGCTGGGACTCCACCATGTAGATGGCGCCGTCGTGGACCGTGGTGAAGGCGCTGTCCCAGTCCACCTCGGCGATGACCCTGTGGCTGGCGGTGTCGGTGGTGTCCACCACCACCACGTTCTCGGGATTGATGGTGCGCAAACTCACCTCGTCGGCAGGGTAGCTCTCGGCGGCCCAGTGCCAGCGCTGGTCCACCCGGTGGAGCACCCCCTTTTCCTCCAGGTAGGCCAGCAGTTCCATGAGGTCTTCCTTGCCGAAGCGCTCGCCCTCCTCGAAAGGCAGCTCGAAGGCCGCGCTCTTGATGTGGTGGAGCAGGATCAGGAGGTTGTCCGGGTTCACCCGGCAGTGCTCGGGCGTTCTGGCAAAGAAGTAGTCCGGGTTCTCCACGATGAACTGGTCCATGGGGTTGCTCCTGGCAATGAGGATGGCCAGGCTGTGGCCCGCCCTGCGACCCGCCCTGCCCGCCTGCTGCCAGGTGCTGGCGATGGAACCGGGATAGCCCGCCATGATGCAGGCCTCCAGGTCGCCGATGTCGATGCCCAGCTCCAGCGCGTTCGTGCTCACCACACCCATGACGCTGCGCTCTCTAAGGCCCTTCTCGATGTCGCGCCTGAGGTGCGGCAGGTAGCCTCCCCGGTAGCCGGTGACAAAGTGGTCGTCAGTTGGGATCTTGCCCCGGAAGGTGTCCTTGAGGTACTTGGTGAGCACCTCCACGTTGAGCCTGCTGGTGGTGAAGACGATGGTCTGTATACGATTGCCGATGAGATCGCCCGCCATCTTGCGGGCAGGGGTGAGCGCCGACTGGCGGATGCCCAGCTCGCGGTTGACGATGGGCGGGTTGAACAGGATGAAGGTCTTCTCGGCCTTCGGAGCCCCGCTCTCGTCGATGAGGGCCACCTCCTTCTCCAGCAGGTTCTCGGCGTGCTCCTTCGGGTTTGCCACCGTGGCCGAGCAGCAGATGAACACCGGGTCGGCCCCGTAGAACCGGCACACCCTCTTGAGCCTCCTGAACACGTTGGTGAGGTGGCTGCCGAACACCCCGCGGTAGACGTGCAGCTCGTCCACCACCACGTACTTCAGGTTGGCAAAGAGCTTCTGCCACTTGGTGTGGTGAGGCAGGATGCCCGTGTGGAGCATGTCCGGGTTGCTCACCACCACGTGCCCCTGTTTGCGGATGGCCTGGCGCGCATCGTCGGGCGTGTCGCCGTCATAGGTGAAGGTTCTGATGTCGGCCTCGAGCTCGCCGATGAGGGCGTGAACCTCGTTCATCTGGTCGTTGGCCAGGGCCTTGGTGGGGAAGAGATAGAGTGCGCGCGTCTCGGGCTCCTCCAGGATCTTCTGGAGCACGGGCAGGTTGTAGCACAGCGTCTTGCCGCTGGCCGTGGGCGTCACCAGCACCACGTCCCTGCCCTGCCGCACGAGGTCGATTGCCTTGGCCTGATGGCTGTAGAGCTGCTTCATGCCACGCTTTACGAGCACGTCCTTGAGCCTCGGGTTCACCCAGGAAGGGTACGGCGCATAGCTGCCCGCAGACGCCGGGATGTGCGTGATGGAGGTGGCGTTCTCCCGGAACCGCCTGTCGCCCTGGGCGCGGGCCAGCCATTCTGCAAGGGTCAGTGTCGCCATGCGCTACGCCTTGATACTGTATATTGGGCTGAGTTGCATACCTGACTATAGGAATGGGGGTAAGGTGCTGTCAACTCGGAATTCTTTGGGGACATTCTGGCATGCTGATTCAAAATAGCTACGGTGATAGTCACAACCCCTTCATGGGAGGCGGCATGCCGCTCATCGAAATCAAACCGTGTCGGGTGCGAGATGCTCGGTTTTGACATCAGTCCAATGTCCGCACGGATCGTGCATGAAGACATCGACCACCTGAACCTGAATGCCTACGATAAGGCCATACGCGCATTGATCGCCCACCCGGACAACGAGATAGGGGTGCTCAATCGTACCGACTTCCCCACCAATGGAGACAAAGAGGACAATTTAAACATCCCCGTCCCTATGCCGCACGGTTCAGGGTGATTCGCATGCCAGCCCTGGTTGCTAGGGCAATGAGCATCTCCAGGCTGAACTTCTCCCACTTGCCCCGGACAAGGTCCGACACCCGAGACTGGCTGACGCCGAGCATCTGGGCTGCCTGAGCCTGTGTGAGCTTCTTTGCATCAATGAATGTGCGCAGGTCGGCCATCAGATCGGCGCGCATCTTCAATATCGCCGCTTCTTCTTGGTGAAATCCGAGATCGGTGAAAACATTTCCCGAAGATTTCGTTGAGGTCTTCTTCATACACTATACTCCTATCTGTTTATATCTCGTGCGGGCCAGCTCAGTATCCTTCAGGTTTGTCTTTCTACCTTTCTTGTGAAACGAGTGCAGTACATAAACTGTATCTGCACGATTCGCCACATAGATAATCCGCCATTCTCCAAGTACATGTATGCGAATTTCCTTCACCCCTTTGCCGATTACCTGCATGGGTTTCCAGTCACTGGGCTCGAGTCCACATTGCACGGCATACAGCTCAAAACCGGCAGCCTTGCGCACTTCCATGGGAAAATCACGGAGGTCATCAAGACTCGATCCCATGAATTCCAGAGGCTTCATGACAGCATTATATAAGTTTTTATATATCTCGCAACATTATTTTTCAGTCTTGAATCGATGAGGGGAAGGGAACAGAGCTGTTCCGCGGCACAATAACCTTGATGCTGTTGATCAGATCGGAGAGATTCACGCCCTTGTCGCTCCGGTCGACCACAAAGTATGCCTGGGGATTGTTGCCATGGGACAGCGTATATGCGGTGCATACCCTTCCCGGCCCATATTTTTTATACGTATCCCCGATGGATTCCGCTGAGCGTTTCTGTGAATCGAGACACAGGGCATCCACCAGGATTCCATCGGCCAGCCACGACCTTTCATATGCCCTGATCAGGGAAACATGGCCGCAGATCACTCCATTTCTCCCATATTTCAGGTTCGCAAAAATATCAGGACACTGATGGTACGGTTATTCATGGGTTTACTTGTTTTCTGCAAGGGTCCATGTCGCCAGGTGCCAAGCCTTATGAATATTTTTTGGGCTGCGTTGCATACCTGACTATAGGAATGGGGATGATACCGTGTCAACTCCGATTTGTGGAACTTCATTTCTTACAAAGGTCAAAACATTTCTCCTTGAACAACCAATTTCCTACAGCCAAATTGCATAACCTTCTGACTTTATGAGAAACACGACCTTGCTCGTTTTTTGCATGCAATAATTGTTTTATAGCTTAATTGGTATGTTTTTATCCTCCTATTGCTGAACGCCTTTTGAGGAGGTTTTTGTGATGAATAGCACTTGTCTTGGTTCTCGTGGTTTGTCTTCGTTCACGATAAATCGGGTGTCTCACTTCTGGAGAATATTCTTATGGGTCATTCTACTGAGTATCCCATCTGTTTCGCTGATCAACGAAGGCAGGGCCTGTCCCACAGACCTCCAGGGGGATATCGTTTCAAACAAGGACATGCCAATGGGCGGCGAGATCGAACTGGACAGCACATTATTCAATGTGCCGGGCAATCCGCTCACCTACGAATGGTTCGGCCCTTTTCACAGGGCGACCGGCCAGAGCATGGCCGGGTTCATTCCCGAGGGCCTGTATTCCATATCCCTGATCACGTATGACGGCATAAGCCGTTCGCTCCCATACACCCTCTACTATTCCATCGAACCTGATTTCATGGAATCTTTGTATCCCAAGGTGAACAAGGTATGTTTAAGCTGGCCCGCAATCCAGGGGGCCGACTATTATTCGGTGTACCGTTCAGAGGAGAGCAGCCCTTCCGTGTTCACAAAGATTTCCGATGTGTCGGGTTCTTTAGCCGTGTACATCGACTACCCCGGCAAGGAGGCCTCGTTCTGCTATGTGGTGGGCGCCTATGCCGCAGGACAGTGGCGTTATTCCAACGTAATGAGCGCCCATACAACCTTCACCAGGCCGCTGCCCGGGGTGAACTATAAACCCCTGATCTATTCCGTACCCATAGAGAAGGGCACCGCGGGCATCGAATATACCTATGACGTGAATGCAGCCGATCCCGACAAGGATGCGCTCACCTATTCCCTTGTGAACCCCGTGTCCGGCATGACGATCGATGCCCAAAAAGGGCTCATCTGCTGGGTCCCCCCATCTCTGGGAGATTACGAGGTAACCGTCAAGGTCAGCGATGTTAAAGGAAACATCGTTTATCAGACCTTCATCATCGAGGTGGCCGAGCTGCCGCCGCTCAACAGGAACCCGGCGGCCCATGCGGGGGGGCCTTACACCTCGGAGCTGGGCCAGGGGATATTCTTCGATGGTTCAGCCTCTTACGACCCTGACGGCGACCCGCTCACGTATGCATGGAGCTTTGGTGACGGCCTCACAGGGACCGGCGCTTCCCCCGGCCATACATACACCGCACCGGGGACGTATCCGGTCACTCTCACCGTCTCGGACTCTAAGGGTGGAACGGCATCCGACACCACAACCGCCACGGTGACCCAATGCCTGAGTCCCGCTGTTCAGCTCTCGGCAAACCCATCAGCCGTGCTGCCCGGTGATCCGTGCGCCCTGGTGTGGACATCCCAGAACGCGGCATATCTCAGTATAGACCAGGGCATCGGTACCGTCGGGGCATCCGGCACCATCATGGTGCACCCCCAGAGCACCACGACGTATACCATCACGGCTGCCAGCCCGTGCGGATCAGCCAGTCAATCCGTCACGGTCGTGGTGAACCGGCCTCCTGCCGTGAGCATAACCGCCGTTCCCGGATCCATACTGGAGGGACAGTCGTCGCAGTTGTCCTGGACCTCCACCAATGCCGCCACCGTCACTATCGACCAGGGGATCGGCCCTGTCACTCCAAACGGCTCGCTGACCGTTACACCCGCGATCACCACAACATACACCATTACGGCCACCGGGCCGGGGGGGACGGCATCGGCATCGGCCACGGTGAGCGTGCTTCAGGCGCCCCGGGTGAGCATGTCGGCCCAGCCGCAGAGCATTATCGAGGGTGACAGCGCAACCCTTACATGGTCGTCGGCGGATGCCGACTCGGCTTTTCTGGACAACGCCATAGGGCCGGTTCCGGTTAACGGGTCCATGACGGTCACACCTTCCCATACGACCACCTACGCCATAACGGCCCAGGGGCCCGGCGGCACAGCCGCGACAAGCGCGACCGTCACCGTGATCCACAGGCCGACCGTGGACATCACGGCCGCACCGAACCCCGTCAATCTAGGAGGGACGACAACCCTGACCTGGAGCTCGACCAATGCCGATTCGGCCTCCATTGACCAGGGTATTGGTGATGTCGCGGCAGGCGGCTCGCTGGAGGTCGATCCCATCGAGGACACCACCTTCACCATCACAGCCACGGGGCAAGGCGGGACCGCAACGGCAAGCGTGACCGTGGAGGTGATTGCACCGCCGCTACAGAGAAATCCGTACGCCTACATCACCAACAGGGAAGGAACCGACGTGACGGTAGTGGACCTGCAGACGAATACCGTCGCAACTCAGATCGAGGTGGGGTACGGCCCCTATGGTGTCGCGGTGAGCCCCGACGGTGACACGGTCTATGTCACGAACGAAGAGAACGGGATAGCGGTCATCGATGCGACGACAAACACGCTGACCCGAAACATCCCCGTCTATGCAGCAACGATCGCAGTGAGCCCCGACGGCAAAACCCTCTATGGGGTGTCAAGTTATGAAGGCACGCTCATGAGTATCGATACCGCCTCCGGGGCCGTGATTGGATCCGTTGAAGTGGGCCTGGACTCTTACGGCATCGCCATAAACAACGAGGGTACGCACATTTATGTGAGCTCGATCGAGAACGGCACTGTTCGGGTCATCGATGCTTCGAGCATGGCGCTGACCGCAACGGTGGCAGTCACCGAGCCTGGCGATCCGGTGTGGGACGTGGAGGTGAGCCCCTGCGGCTCAAAGGTATATGCCGTTTCATCCGGTTCATGCACTCTCACGGTGATCGACGGAACAACCAATACCGTCATTGACAGCCATTCCTATCTGCCTGAGATATCTGTTTCCCCGTGCCATATCGCGGTGAGCCCCGACGGGCAGAGGATAGGGTTGAGCGATGTCGCCGAGATGCCTCAGACGATCTATCTCATAGACAGCCAGTCATTGGGCGTTTTAAGCCAGTTCCCCGCCGCTTCACCATCTGATCTCACCTTCAGGGCCGACGGGTCTTTCGTGTACTGTCCGGACCCCTCCATAAACGGGGTCTATATCGTGAATAATTGGAACCGGCAGATCGAAGGCACCATTGAAGGAGACTTCAACTACCCCAGCACCTATGGGCATTTCATAGCAGAGCACAAGGAGAGGATAACGGGCAGGGTCGTATCCGACGGGGCGGGCGTTGAAGGGGTCATTGTCTCTCTTTCGAATGAGACCATGCATATCTGCTTCACCTCCGACTCCCAGGGAAGGTACTTCTTCTATGCCCCGCCCGGCCGATACACCCTTTCATTTTCCAGCGACGGCTATATCCTGTCAAATCAAAGCCTGACCCTCAATGTTACTGACGATGAGGTCTCCATACCTGATATCGAGGTGCTGCTGGGAGCAAGGATATGGGCCGAACCGTATGCGATCATCAATGGTGGGTCATGCATGCTGGGCTGGAGTTCAATCAAGGCTGAGAGTGTAACCATCGACCATGGTATCGGGGATGTGGGGGCAAGCGGGTCTCTGAACGTCTCTCCGACCGAAACCACGACATACACCATTACGGCGTCCAACAGCCAGGGCAGGCCTGTCACCGACCAGACGACCATAATGGTCCACCAGCAGCCCACAGTGAGTGTCAGCGCACATCCGCAGGCTATCATCCAGGGAGATCAATTCACCTTGTCATGGACAAGCACCAATGCGGATATCGTAACGATTGAACCCCTTGGCATGGTCGCAGAAGCATCCGGCTCCTTGATGGACTCTCCCTGGCAGACCACCACCTATACTGTTACTGCGACAGGTCCTGGCGGAAGTGCCACTGCATCAGTCACGGTAACGGTGTACGAACGGCCCACTGTGACCATTTCCGTATCTCCTGCCGGTATTGACTCAGGAGATTCGGCGGTCTTACACTGGAGTTCTACCAATGCCACGGCTGTAAGCATAAACAATGGCATAGGAATAGTTGCCCCAAACGGTTCAGTCTCGGTTTCGCCCACTGAGACAACCACATATACAATTACCGCCCAAGGCGCCGGGGGTACGGCAGACGCTACTGCCACACTGACCGTATATAAATGCACCGTAACCGGCCAGATCCACGACTCCTCAGACTCACAGCCTTTACAGGATGTCAGGGTAAGCGTAAGCAATTCAGCACACTCCCTTTCAACCATGACGGATCAAAACGGCTCTTTTACCCTGAGCGGGGCTATCTGCGGCCATATATCAGTGGAGCTTGAGAAAGAAGGTTACATTACTGAAACGGTTAATCCGCCCCAGAACATTTATCCCGGGATAGATTTCATCATGAATCAACACCTGACCCCGATATCACCAACCGTCCACATCACCGCCTCTCCCGAGACTGTTGCCGACAACCAGACATCTCTCTTGACCTGGGTATCCACATACGCGGATACCGCAGCCATAAATCAGGGTATAGGGCCTGTAAAGGTGAATGGATCTTGTCAGGTGAGCCCCTCGGAAACCACCACCTACACGATTACCGTTACAGGTCACGGGAAAACGGCAACATCATCCGTCACCATCAGTAAGATACCCAGCGCCATAAGCATCCACATAGAATCACCGGTAAACGGCAGCCAAATAGATCGACCCGACATCCTCGTGGAAGGTACTGTCTTGAATTTATACGGAAATGAAACAAGGGTGACTGTGAACGGTATCCCCGCTTTTGTTCAGGGAAACAATTTTTTAGTCAACCATGTTCCACTTCAGAATGGACCCAATACCCTAGCCGTAAACGCAACAGACGAGCAGGGGAATACGACGAATACATCCATAACAATCCATGCCCAGACCGATGGTTCATTCATCACCCTCAGACCGGATGATGCATATGGGGTCTCACCTCTCGAAACCACACTAAGTATCAGTGCACCCTTCACAACGATGAGCCCGAATCTGTTTGTAAGCGGACCAGGACCGGTCGAGTTTCTTGATGGTTCCACAACATATCAATATAATTTGAGAATGACAGTGCCGGGGGTTTACTCTTTCACTGCAGAGGTGGTTGAGGGTGATGTGACATATTCGGATACCATAAGTATTGTCGTGTCCGACCAGACAGAGGTGGATTCCTTGATCAGGTCAAAATGGGATGGGATGAAATCCAGATTGCTGTCCAGCGACATCGAAGGAGCACTGGAGTATTTTGCACTCCCTTCACAGGAAGAGTACCGGAATATCTTTACCCGTTTGAGCAGTGAGCTTCCCTCTATAGCCATTGGCATGGAGGATATCGAACAGGTTTGCGTGAGAGGATATCTGGCGAAATACCGTATAAAGCAAGACGAGGTAATCAATGGGGTCAATTACCGTATTACCCATTATATCTACTTTGTCCAGGATGCGTATGGGCATTGGTATATTGACGGTTTCTGATCGTAAGTCATGGTTTCTTTGGAGATACAGGAGTCGACTACGTGAAAAGAACAGGTACCCAATCCAAGGGAAATAAACTCATCATGGTTTATATTGTTCTCGTATACCTCCTTCTCATTTACCCTGGCAGCTGCCTTGCCATGGGCGGCAACCCCGTGCCTACGGTCACGGTCATCGACGAGGAAACGGGAGAACCCATCGAGGGCGCTGTGGCCATTGCCATATGGCGGAAGCACAGCTTTAAAAGTGCATGGTTCGAAGGCGGGACTATGGTCGTGGTGAAAATCGAGGAAGCTCTTTCAGACACCAAAGGGAACATCTATATCGAAGACTTCTGGGACTGGCACTTCATCGAGGACAGATATCCCCGCCTGACCATTTACAAGCAGGGTTATGTCTGCTGGGACCAGAGAAATATTTACATTGATGAACGACATGGGCCACGGCGGACCGACTTCGACGAGCAAAACCGCATCGCTAAAATGAGAAAATGGCCTGAAGGGTTCTCCTTCGTGGGACATAATACATTTATTAGTTCTGTTACACACAATGATTACACTGATGCTCCCAAACAATTATTTAACAGGGCTTTTCGCTATGAGGCTCCTTTTTTTGTAAGAGAGCTTAGAGAAAGAAGTAGTAGAAAAAGGGGGGAAGTGCAATGAAACGTTTGAACGTTCTTGTTGTATTATTATGTCTAATTCTTGTTAACTATGGGTTAGCGTATGATGACCGAACTACGCATCCACAGATTACAGAGGCTGTTATAGTCAAATCTGCACTAAATGATTATTTAATAGATTTTCTTGGTCTTCCGGGTGGTATTAAAACACCATATAATGGAACTACAATACTTACACTGCTTCAAGCCGGCAGCACGAACGAGGACCTGGACTCACGCGCGCTCAATCACTTCTGGAACCCGCTCTCTCTCACCTTCAGCCGACCCAGAAACGGGGGGCTTGATGATATCCTTATCGGTTACTCCAACAAGGACTGGGCAATGGGAGGCTTCTATGACTGCTCAACATCAGGCGGATATGAGAGCGACTGCAGTTGCAATGACTACTCATGGAAGGTTGCCAGAAAAGAATTCTATGATGCCCTGACCTCCACCACCGAAACCAGCCGTAATGAGCACTTCAAAAAAATGTATGAAAGCCTGGGACGCATACTCCACCTCATCGAAGACATGGGCGTGCCTGCTCATACGCGTAATGACTTTGTGTACCTGTATTACAAATCCTCTTTCTCATCCCCTCAGAACCGGGGGGCAATAGTTCTTACTCCATTTTGGATTCTCGCTTCAGCAGAAATGATACAGGGAACACATCAACTCCATCATCCAGTTTTGTGTGTATGAAGAACAAGGATTTTTTGGAATCAGTTTATTTAATCAGTCTTAGGAGGCCAATGTGAATAGCACAACCATAAATTCCGGGATCAAAATACTATTGCTCATCATTCTTATCCTTATCTCTTTCCTCATTATTCAGCCCATGGAAACCTTTGCCATGGGCGGCAACCCCGTACCTACGGTCACGGTCATCAACGAGGAAACGGGAGAACCCATCGAGGGTGCTGTGGCCATTGCCATATGGCGGAAGCACAGCTTTAAAAGTGCATGGTTCGAAGGCGGGACCATGGTCGTGGTGAAAATCGAGGAAGCTCTTTCAGACACCAACGGGAACATCTATATCGAAGACTTCTGGGACTGGCACTTCATCGAGGACAGATACCCCCGCCTGACTATATACAAACAGGGTTATGTCTGCTGGGACCAGAGAAATATTTACATTGATGAACGACATGGACCACGGCGGACCGACTTTGACGAGCAAAACCGTGTCGCCAAAATGAGAAAATGGCCGGAAGGGTTCTCGTTCGTTGGGCATGAAAGATTCGTGAACTCAGTAACATTTGGTGATCACTCTGAAGCCCCGAAGCGTCTCTTTAACAAGGCATTCCATAATGAAATACCTTTCGCATCTAAAGAACGCGATAAAAAGAGGACGGAGGTGGAAATAGACAATAAGAGGAGGGGAGTTCAATGAAACAAATGAATATACTTGTCGTAATAATGTGCATTGTAATTATGAATTATAATGCATTAGCGTATGATGATCGAACTACGCATCCACAGATTACTGAGGGTGTTATAGGAAAATCGGTTTTAGATATTTATCTCAAATCTTATCTGGGGCTTACTGCTGGAATAGGTACAATATATAATGGAAAAACTGTTACTGAATTACTCCAAACCGGCAGCACGAACGAGGACCTGGACTCACGCGCGCTCAATCACTTCTGGAACCCGCTCTCTCTCACCTTCAGCCGACCCAGAAACGGGGGGCTTGATGATATCCTTATCGGTTACTCCAACAAGGACTGGGCAATGGGAGGCTTCTATGACTGCTCAACATCAGGCGGATATGAGAGCGACTGCAGTTGCAATGACTACTCATGGAAGGTTGCCAGAAAAGAATTCTATGATGCCCTGACCTCCACCACCGAAACCAGCCGTAATGAGCACTTCAAAAAAATGTATGAAAGCCTGGGACGCATACTCCACCTCATCGAAGACATGGGCGTGCCAGCTCATACGCGTAATGACTTTGTGGGGCATCTCGATTATACAAGGCTTGAGCATTGGTATCATATCTTCAATCCCAAGAATTACCTGGGGAATCTCTATGAATACCGTGTTAAATGCAATGCAGAAGATGATTCATCTTACATATCAGACCTTGCATCATCCGTAACCATCCCATCCTTTGACAGCCCTCAGGAATACTGGGGAAACGGCATTTATAACGGCTCTAATCCAGGAATTACGATCACCGGCAGTGCTGGTCTTGCCGAATACACCAATGCCAATTTCCTGAGCAAGTACACTATCTTCACCAATACCTTGCCTCAGGATAATAAACACTATTTCCCCTACCCGAATGAAACAAGCGTCAGCTCTCTGGCATTTACCCCCCATATGGTCACAGCCGAAGATGGCAAGGTCGACCAGGTCCTGCATCTGAAGAAAGACAAGCATGGCGAAAGCTTAGATAATTTTGTGGGCGCGAAATATGTTTGGTACAGGTTGTATGAAAAAAACACATTGACCGATTACACGCTTGCCTTCTTTCTTGATGACCCGGTCCATGAAGCATATGCCGACAAGCTTATCCCCAAGACCATCGGATATGCGGCAGGGCTTATAAACCACTTCTTCCGCGGGACATTGGAGGTGTCCCTTCCCGACTCCGGCGTATATGCCCTCAGAAACACACAGCCATCAGAACCCACGACCCAGGGGTTCGACCAGGTCTCGCTCATGGTGAAAAACTCTACGGGTACTGGCGAAAAATTGCTTGGCGGTACTGTTACTCTCGTCATCCAGTATAAGTTGCTCACAGATGACCCGAACGCCCCGGATCCCCGTATCGGGGCTAAAAACCCCCTCATCATATATGAGCCTCCCTATCCCCGATACAGCAGGGATATGTTCATCGTAAAAGAGCGTAATGTGGGCAGTGATGAGATAAGATCCGATATCCCGGTCCAGCTCGATTTCGACCTGGATACCGATATACCCTTATGGGCCGTGGACGTCAGAATAAATGTCGTTTACCAGGGCAGGCTCGGCCGGGAAAATCATTATATTGAAAACGATGCCATGTGTGTGGGTTTCAAGGACATCTCGGAGCCCACCCCCGTAGATATCGGCAACAATACTGATACTGCCTGTATGAATAATGTGTGGTACGATCTTAAGGATCCCCAGCAACGGCAGAATTTGAGTCAGGTTATAGACTTCGTCTGTCATGATTTGACAGAGGAACCCCCGGGAGACTGGGAATCCCTCTATATCAGATTTACACCAAGCGACAGTTATGAAGAAGAGCCGCCTGCCAGATTCGATTACATGATCACATCGATACCTCCCGGCCATTATAAAAGGTTGTTTGTACTGAGCGACCGGCAGTTCAGAATATGGACATCATCTATATCAAATGACCCCATATGTAATACAGATGTGATACCTGCACTGGTAAACGGCCCGGCTTTAAGCAAAGAGCGGATGATCTGGAGATTCAGGGGGGTTGAGGGCTGGTTCTTTTATGATTTAATTGATACCTGTGCTTCAATTTGTACTCTCGATACAGGTGAATGTCCCGGATGTGACAGCGAAAACAACCCATTCCCCTTTGTGAGAATGCCGTAGAAAACGCTTAATAATTGATAAGGTATCAAGCAGTGAATGAAACATGAACCACTACAATGAAATGAGGAGGTTTCTTAAATGAAGAATAGACTGATTGTCATGGTATGCCTGTTGGTGTTCAGCTCGTTGCCCATCAGTGCAGCCCTCATAACGCCTGTTGAGTGGACGTATTATATTGATGGGGTAGTTTCGGACTCTCTCTTAAACGACCCGTCTCCCGTTACCGGGACATTGACCGATTGCCTGGGCACACTGACATGGTCAACGAGTGCCGCAGGCAGCCATAATTTCATAGCATTTTTTGATTACGAGATAGATGAAGAGATTAACCATATCATCAACGAGACAGGGTGGAGCCATGGCAACCTGAGCACAGGACAGTCATGGGAGATCGATGAACCGGGTTACGCCTTTGGAGACATCTACACCAATGTCCTTTCAGGCTCGCTCGACAATACAAACGGCCTCGAAGGCCTGACCTCTGATGCCTCTGTTGCCCTGGGCTGGAGTTTTTCCCTGAATGAACTTCAGACGGCACTTATTGCACTGATGATAACCGATATAGCCCCCACATCCGGCTTTTATCTCCAGCAGTACGACCCTGACAGCCACAGCTCGGTTTACTTTTCAAGCACCCTTACCATCAGTGAGCCAAGTGCTTCACCGGTGCCTGAGCCAGGCACAATGCTGCTTTTAGGATGCGGCATCATAGGGCTGTCAAGATTCGGCCGGCGTCTTTGAACATCGCATGCGGTCCGCATGCCTAGTCTGCATATGAATATCATCATGCCGCAACACTGCATCCGTGCTTGTGGGAAATGAACCAACCTCAAAAATCATTGATCGCATCGATGAGATCCCTGAGCCTGCCGAAATACCTGCGGTTGAAGTCCACCACAAGCCGCGGCAGGTCGGTAAGATCCGCATCTTCCATCTCATCCTCCAGTGCACCGGATGCCGCGATGCTTCCCCCGGGCAGGAGGATGTCATGGAACCGGTCCGACAGCCTGGCAATGTCATCGTCCTTGAGCTGCGAGGTGAGCCTGATCACCAGCTTGCCGTGCACATACCGGATGCTGTGGTAG
Organism: uncultured Bacteriovoracaceae bacterium; assembly: GCA_964600235.1. Taxonomy (GTDB): domain Bacteria; phylum Desulfobacterota; class Desulfomonilia; order UBA1062; family UBA1062; genus MWEI01. Next base: position 34,735 of record CAZRIV010000013.1, read on the forward strand.
CGGGAATAGAAATGATGGATCTTCTCCACCGCATCGTCCACTGAACACACCCTCTCGAAGAGCGCGAAGTCTGATTCATGGATATAGCCGCGTCCCAGCAGCTCCTTCTCGAAGAGATCGACCATGTGGGACCAGTATGAGGACCCGGGGCTTTCCACGAGCACCAGCGGCATGGGATTGCGTTTGCCGGTCTGCAGCAGGGTGAGGGTTTCCATGGCCTCGTCGAGGGTGCCGAAACCGCCCGGGAAGAGCGCCACGGCGTCGGCCTCCTTCAGGAAGGCGACCTTGCGGTTGAAAAAATACTTGTACGTGATGACACGCGGGTTACCCTCGAGCACGGCATTCGGCTTTTGCTCGAAAGGCAGGCGGATGTTCACGCCGAAGGAATGCTCGGAGCCGGCCCCCTCGTTGGCGGCCTGCATGATGCCGTCCCCCCCGCCGGTGATGACCATGTACCCTTTCTCGGCAAGCTTTTTTCCGAAGAGCCTTGCCATCTCGTACAGCGGGTCGTCCGGCAGGGTGCGCGCCGAGCCGAAGACCGTGACCTTGCGGACATCCTGGTAGGGGCCGAAGACCTTGGACGTGAACCGCATCTCCTTGAGGGTCGTGTTCATGAGTTTGAGGTCTGCGCTCCTGTCGTCCTCCTGCCCGGCCTTGAGCGAGGCGATGATCATCTCGCGGATGTATTTCGGCCGCTGGATGCCCCCGGCGGTCTCGATCAGCTGTTTTATTATCTCGTCTATGGGGCCGTTATCCCTGTCGAAATGCATTTTCATACGTGGTCTCCGTTTTTCCCGTACTTACCTGCCGGAACGGCCGTTATACACAGTAAACCTTGTATTGTCCATTTTCGGCGGCAGGATAACATGACAGGGTCGAGTTCGGTCTTGAAAAACCGCGCAAGCTCCCCGGTATATCCCTGACCCCGGGTGTGCAGGAATACAGGGAGCCGCTCCCTGTTGATGAGGTCAATCCACCATATCATGCTATGGAGATAAGAGCCTTCCCCCTCACTCCCCCCTGATAAAGCTGCTCACGACACCCTTGAGATACCGGGCGGGATTCATCCGGGCCATGTCCTTGATGACATCCATGTTGGCTCCCAGGTAGCGGGTGTCCAGCACCCATATGACATGGCGCTTCTTGTACGGGATACCCGCCCTGTCCATGTACTCGCATGGGAAGACCTGCACGGGGACCGTCTTCATGTCGTAATCGCTACCGCACCCGCAGATGGCCGCATGCAGCACATACCAGGGCACCGAGCTGTCCCGGGGCACGATCACCTTGATGCTGTTGATGAAATCGGAAAGGTTGACGCCCCGCTCGCTCCGGTCCGCCACGAAGTATGCCTGGGGTTCGTCGTAATGGAACAGGGTATAGGTGCCGCACACCCTGCCGAGCCCATACTTTTTATACGTGTCCTCGATGGAATCCTTGTTGCGTTTTTGCGGATCGAGACACAGGGCGTCCACCAGGATGCCATCGGAGAGTTTCCCGTATGCGTCGCCGAGCTTGCCCATGTCCCTGGGAGTGCTTTCTCTCAGAGTCCAGCCCCTGGGCAGGTCGGGGACCGACTGGGCCAGGTCCATGCTCAGATATGCAAAAGTGTCCATACAGAGGTGCTTCGGGTTGTTCACCGCTTTATGGGCGCTAGAAAAGAAATTGTTGGGGAACCGGTTTTCAGGCGGCAGGTAGATGATGAGATAATCCATGCCCACTGACGGCATCCTCGTGATGCTGTCGAGATAGTTGAGTATCTGCTTCAGCACATAGTGGCCGGTAATCTTCAGGCCCATGTCCTTGGTGGCGAGGTGGTTGACCAGCCACGAGCGTTCATAGGCCTTGATCAGGGAAACATGGCCGTAGATCACGCCGTTGCGCTCATAGGTGAGGTTGGCGAATATGTCGGGGCACTGGTGGTAGAGTTTCTGATAGGTCTCCTTGAAATCGTCCTTATGCCGGGCGATGCCCGTGTATCTCTCCGGGTATATGAACCCCGACTCGAAAAAGAAATTCCACAGGGATGCCATGTCCATGTCGTAGGACACCCGCGCACAGGGGTCGTCGGCCCTCGATATGACGTTGAACAGCCGGTTGTAGGAGGCGACATCGATATCCGTGATGAGAAACCCGTACCGGATGCAGTTCTTTTTCTTCTTTTCCCCGTATACGACCTTGACCGGGCACTTCAGAGACAGGCCTCCGGCGAACTCTATTGATGCTTCTTCAATGATCATGCCGGGCATGATAAGCGACGAGTCCGCTTCCACCATCACAGAGAAGCCCGATGAGTTGATGTCCATGATGCCGTAGGAGACCCTCTTCCCGGTGAGGGGGTGCGTGAATTTCACTTCGGGGCTGGGAACGAGGTTCAGGCGCGGGTTGCGGTTCTTCCGCTCGCCGTTTCTTTTCTGCGGGACATTCATGGGGGCAAGGACAATGGTCCTGCCCTGGTTCTCGGTGCGGATGAGCCTGGACATGCCCGAAAACAACAGCCTGCCGTCGCGCATGAGGTCCACCCCGATGTCATCTGAGGAATCCCGGGGCTGTGAATCCGCCCACGGGATGCCTCTCAGTTCGATCCGCAGCCCTGTTGGATTGAACTCGTACAGGGCCCCGGCATATTCCATGTCATCATACGTGACGCGGGCCTGCACGTTCCGGCACAGGTGTCTTCTGGCCTGACGGGACTGATAGATGACACCGGTCTTGCCGAGCCTGACGGCCAGGAGGCGGGATGTTACGAGCACCGGGTCCGCATGCATCATGATCACGGACTTCCCGTTGTCCACAAAGAGGCCCTTGAAAACAAAGTCCTCAAAGCCGTGGATGGACCCTTCCGGCAGCGAGAAGGTCACCTCGCTCCCGGTGCACGGCCCGGGCACCACCTTGAAGAGAAATTCCTCTTTTGTATGCGTCAGGATCATGTGCGCAAAGATCTGGTCGTCCACGAAGTTCCTGAAGTTCATTGCATTGATAAATTGCTTCTGATTGATGCTGGATGAGAAAAACGGGGAACGCTTCATGTCCGAGCGCCTGAAAGGGATGAGGTAAGGGTTGTCGAATAAGGAATCTTCCCGGAGTTCTTTCACGTCATGAACATCACTGCCCATTGTATGCCCCCCCTTCTGGTGAATGATATGGTATCTAAATGATTCAACCCCCTGGTGCGGATATTTAAGGAATACTTATTACGATCATACATGGATTCTTTATCAACACAAGAGTCTTTTTATGTTCCGGACAGGGCTTATCGGGGGGATTTCATTCTTCGGGTTTTTCTATTGAAGACCGGCCCTTGAACTGGTTAATCCGGGCAAGGATTCACGGCTTGTCAGCAGAATTTCTCCTTCACCGCCCCGGGACGCGAACGGGACCGGAACCATGCCCGCCCTACCAGCCGCCTCCGCCACCGCCGCCGCCTCCTCCGCCGGATGAACCGCCGCCGCCACCGCCGGAACTCGAACCCGGAGGGGAAGACGACGAGGAGATGCTCGATGACATGGCACCCAGGCTCGATGCCAGCCCGGCCGCGCCCGTGGCGGTGAATACGCCTCCCGCGTACCAGGCGGGCGAATAACCTCTCTCGCGGCGGGCCCGCGCCAGGACGCCGGTGAACTGCTCGCACCATGACTGCTCCACGTCGAGCGCCAGGGCATAGGGGAGGAACTTCTCAAAGACCTCCGGGGTCTTCTCGGGCGGGTTCAGCTCGTTGAGCCGGTCTTTTTCCGCCACGCAGAGGTACAGCTTCAAACCCTCTATCTGGTCCATGATCCTGCGGCCCCTGATGGTCGGCGCCTTCATGAGGTGGTAGAAGAGGATGTTGAGCGCCACGATGATGAAGATGGCCAAGACCGCCAGGGGAGATGTGGCCGTGGAAAAGGCCCAGATGCCGAAGCCCTCGAACCCGACGAACGGCAGGCTGAACGCCGTGATGAAAAGGGCCGACCCGTAGCCCGTTATCTTCGTTCCATGGCTCGTTATGGCCGTTCGCCATGCCTTGAAGGACTGGTACACGAGCATGGCGCATCCGGCGGTCCAGCCCGAGAGCCACAGGGTCATGAACCCGGCCACGGGCCGGTTCCTGCCCAGCAGCACGATGGCCGCCAGCGCCAGGGCGGATATGACCAGGCCGGGGACAAGGGTGCTCGAATTGGCGAGGAAATAGATCTTCTCATATTCCACGGCCAGGCTCCGGCCCAGGTCTTTGATGGCCTGCTTGATCGCCGCGTGGTTTTCCGTCTTGACGGCGATGGAGGTACCTCCCCTGAAGAGACTCTGGACGATGCGTTTTTCCCCGCCGGAAAGCGCGTCCTCGCCTGTGCCCTTCCTTGTGAACGTATAGTCGCCCTGCGCGTCCTCTTCAATGGTGATGTGGCCCTTGACCGCCATGTTCACGACTGCCGCGGCGAACGCCTTGTCATCATAGCCCATGCGCATGACATAGCGCACGGCCTCGGGGGAAAAGCCCTTGGGCGCTTCGAACTGCGGGATGATCACTCCCTTTTCCGGGTCTTTACCCACCCGGAGCCAGACGATAAGGTAGTAGGCGAGCAGCACCAGGATGCCTGCCGCCCCGGCGGCCGCGCTGCTGTTGTCCTGGAGGAAGAGCCCGGCCTTTTCTGTTCCGGTGGGCTCTTTCACGAACCCCTTGGGCCACATGACCACGATGGTCAGGCCTTCTCCGGGACTCAGCGCCCTGGTCGTGCTTATGACGGTGAGGCCCCTGTCGTCCCTGCCGACCGTGAAATCCGAGCCCTTTTCACCCTTGAGTCCGGTGTATGCCCCGCTCGAGGTCGCTGCGGCACCCGGGGGGAGCTCCACCGTGGCGCGCGCCTTTTCTATGGCGAACTCCCATGCGTTGCCGGTCACGTTCCAGTACAGCTCGTCGTGCTTCTCGAAGAAGCCCAGCTGCCTCTCGGTGTGGTAGCTCAACGTATAGGTGTATTCACCGGGACTCAGGAGGACATCCTCGCTGCCGATGTACACCCGCACCCCGTTTTGGCTGTCCTGTCTCCACCATGGCTCCGGCTCGCCGTCCTTCAGGACGCCTTTCACCTCGAATGCCACCCTCACCGTGTTGCCGTACCCATCCTTGTACCGGGTGGGGAAGTCGCGGTAGATCCCATGCCTGATCATGCCGCCTTCGCAGACGACCCTGATGGTCTCGGTCACGTCCATATCCCCGGCCGGTTTTACCCGGATGAAGGAGTCATAGCTCAGGATCCGCTCTTTCCCCTGGGCGAACGCCGGCAGGGAAAACAGGAAGAGGATTACAAGGATGAGGGAGGTCCGCTTCACCCCTGACCTGCCAGGTGGACCTGCGGGGCCTTGCGGTCGGCCTCGTCGTCAATGGCGAAAAATTCCGCCTGGGTGAAGGTGAAGAGCCCTGCCACGATATTGCTCGGAAAGGACTCCACGGCTATGTTGAGATTGCGCACCGTGCCGTTGTAGTACCGCCTGGCCATCTGGATCTGGTCCTCGATCCCGGTGAGCTCTTTGTGGAGCTCGCCGAAGTTGTGGCTGGCCTTGAGGTCGGGATAGGCCTCAGCTACGGCCAGGAGATTGCCCAGGCTCCGCGACAGGGCGGTCTCGATGGCGCCCTTCTCGCCGATCCTCTCGGCCAGGAGGCTCCTGGATCTCAGCTCGGCGACCTCTGAGAGAAGCCCCCGCTCATGGCCCATGTAGCCCTTGACGGTCTCGACCAGGGCCGGTATCAGGGTGGCGCGCCTCTTGAGCTGCACGTCTATCCCGCTCCAGCCCTCCCTGACCATGTTCCTCATCCTGACGAGCCTGTTGTAGGTCAGGGCCGCCCACGCGACGACCACCAAGACGATCACGCCCGCCACATACATGCCCATAGCCACCTCCGCACTTTCCCCCGGGCCTGTTGGGATCGGATAGAGGGAGAAGCCCGGCGCAAGGCTGCCGGTAAAGGCGATGAAGGACCGCTCCATCCTCCGGTCGATATCATGAGCGGTGCCGCCACATACCGGCCAGCCCCGTCTCACGCCCCGTCTCACGGCAACAACCGCTGCTCTGCCGTCCTTATTACATGCTCTGCACTGATAATTGAAATACTTTTTATCCGTGTGACAGCAGTGGTCCTATGCGATCAGCTCGTCCTGAGCGCCTCCACGATGTTCATGCGCGAGGCGCGCAGCGCCGGCAGCGTGCCGCCCAGCAGGCCCATGGCAAGGGAAAATCCGAGTGACTGGATAATGATGGAGGGTGTCAGCGCAAACTTGAAGGCAAGCTCGGAGAAGGTCTGGAAGTTCACCGTGGAGATGGTGATGAGCTGCATGAACGAGGCAAAGACGAGTCCCGTGCACCCGCCGATGATGCCTAAGAAGAGCGATTCCATGATGAAGCTCAGGAGGATGGCCCTCCTCTGGAAACCCAGGGCTCTGAGCGTCCCGATCTCGCCGGTGCGGTTGGCAACGGCGGCATACATGGTGATCATGGCCCCGATGATGGCGCCCAGGGAGAAGATCACGGTGAGCGAGAAGCCCATGATCCGAAGGAACTTGGCCATCATCTCGGACTGGTCGAGGTAGAAGACGGTCTCGCGCTTGGCCGTCAGGGTCAGCCGGGGGTCGCTTTCGATGGATGATTTCAGGGCATCGAACTTCGAGGCATCCCTGAGCTTGAAGATGATGGACGAATACACGGGCCTGCGGAACGCCTGCATGACCTGGTCCGCGTCGGCCCAGATCTCGGAGGAAAAGGCCGTGTTGCCCGCATCCATGACACCCACGATCCGCCAGTTCCGCAGGCCGCAGCACAGCGTGTCACCCATGTCGAGCCCCTTGAACCGCTTGAGGAGGCTCGTCCCGACAACCATCTCGGACAGGCCGAATCGCGGCATGCGGCCCTGGACGAGCCTTATCTGGGGCCTGAGCCCGAGCGAATGCACCCCCACGCCCCGGATGGTGACGTTCGAAGATCCGCCCAGCTTCTTGGGCAGCGTGATGAGGATCACCACCTCCCTGGCGAGAACGGGGTCGCCCCTGCCGTATGAGGCGATATTCGAAAACGTCTGGACCACCGAGGCCTGGCTCCTGTCTATGCCGCTGTCCACCTCGCTGGTGGACCCTTTGCGCAGCACCACTGCGTTGTCGTACGATCCCGTGGCCACCAGGGTCTTCTGCAGGCCTTCGGCCAGCATGAGGATGGCGGCGAAGACGAAGACCACCAGGGCCATGCCCGAAGCGGTCAGGAAGGTGGTGAGCCGCCTGGTCCAGAGATTCCGGAAGCTGTAGGACAGGGGAACGGCCATCTAGCCAATCCTCCTCAGTCCGTCCGCGATGCGGATCCGGATCGCCTGCCTGATGGGGATGAGCGCAGCCACCAGGGCCACCAGGGCGGATGCCCCCAGGTCGAGCCAGATGGTTTTCGGCTCCACAAAAAAGATGGGGAAGTAGGCGGCAAGCTCGGTGGCGAAAAACCTCACCACGGGAAAGGTCAGGGCAATGCCCAGGAGGCACCCTGCCAGGGTGATCACATATGCTTCCCCTAAGATGATAGTGCCTATCTTCCACCCGGAATAGCCGAGCGTCTTGAGCACCGCATACTCACCGATGCGCTCGCGCGTGGTCATGGCCATGGTGTTTGCCACCACGGCCAGGATGATCACGATCACCAGAAGCGAGACCACGCGGATCACCATGACGATGGCTTCGGTCATGGAGATGAACCCCATGACAAAGGCCCTCTCGCTCTCTGTCAGGGTCTCGGCCTGGGAGTTCCTGAACATGCCGTCGATCTCGCGGGCCACCTCTGCGGAGAGGTGCGGGTCGACGACGCCGATCACATAGAACCCCACCTGGTCGGCCATGGAGGGGTAGGCCTTCTTCACGCCCTCGTTGAGATAGTCCCAGTTGAACATGAACATGGTCTCGTCCACGGTCTTCGTCTTGCCCTCGTATATGGCCCTGAGCACGAACTCCCAGTCACCGGGGTAGATGGTTCCCTTGAGTGTCACGGTGTCGCCGATGCGCCAGCCGAAGCGTTTCACCAGCTTCCTGCCCGCTACGAAGCCCCGCCTGTCCCGGAGGAAGTCCGCCATCTGCTTCTCGGGCACCGAGATCTCGGGGTAGAGCCCCAGGTAGCTCCTGGGCTCCACGGCAAAGCTGGCGAAGAAGTTCTTCTCGCTGATGTAGATGCCGCCGAACCAGCTGCCGTATGATACGGCGCGGACGCCTGCGGTGTGCCGGATCTTGTCGTAATAGGAGATGGGCAGCGGGAAGATCAGCGACACGGAGTTACGGGTGACGAGCCGGGAGGCCGACGACGCGTCGACGCCCGAGTACCACGCCGTGAGCAGGGTGCGCAGCAGGCCGAAGGCCAGGATGGCGATGCCCATGGCGAGGATGGTAAGCCAGGTCCTTACCTTGCGCCTGAAGGCGTTCTTCATGATCATCTTGAGCAGGATCATACGGAATTGAACACACCCTTTTCCAGGTGCTTCATGAGGTGCGCGCGCTCGGCCGCATGCGGGTCGTGCGTCACCATGATGATGGTCTTGCCCAGCTCCGTGTTCAGCCGTTCCATGAGGTTCAGGACATCTTCGGCCGATTTGCGGTCGAGGTCGCCGGTGGGTTCGTCGGCCACGAGGATCATTGGGTCTATGACAATGGCCCGGGCTATGGCCACCCTCTGCTGCTCGCCGCCCGAGAGCTGGTTCGGGTAGTGGTCCATGCGTTCGGTCAGGTTCACCATGGAAAGGGCCATCTCCACGTGCTCGCGCCTCTGGGCCCGGGAAAGACCCGTTAGGTGCAGCGGCAAATCGACGTTCTCGAAGGCGGAAAGAACCGGGATGAGGTTGTAGAACTGGAAGATGAAGCCCACATTGCCGGCACGCCACGCCGCGAGCTCCGTCTCGGTCATGTCCGTGATGTCTTCGCCGCCCACCACTATGGAGCCGCTGTCCGCGTGGTCGATGCCGGCTATCAGGTTAAGCAGCGTGCTCTTGCCGGATCCCGACGGACCCATGATGGCGAGGAACTCGCCGCGCGCGATGTCGAAGGTGATGTCGGCCAGGACCGGCACTACATAGCTGCCCCGCCGGTAGGACTTGGAGACATTGCGGATCTCAACAATGGGTGATGACATGTCCGTGTTCATGCTTCTCGATCTCCCTCACTGAAGTTCTTCTCCTGCAACAGGATAATGACTCCAGAAAGAATATGCTCAGGGAAAGTAGTTTTCCATGCCCTGCCTTCTCACTGCTGGAGGATCGTTACCTTGGAGCCGTCCTTCATGCCCCCGGGAGGATCCAGCACCACGGTCTCGCCCTTTTTAAGGCCTTCCAGGACTTCCACCATGTCTCCGATGGTCCTGCCTGTGCGCACGTTCCTCCGGTAGGCCTTTCCATTTTTAATGCTGAACGCAGACACATCCTTGCCCGTGTGCACCAGCGCGGCGCTGTTCACCATGGTCATGGGCTCAAGCTCCTCTGGCTTGAGCGCATGGGGAAGAAAGGCCACCTTGGCGCTCATCTCCGGGAGGATGCGCGCGTCCTTCTGTAGAAATCGGATCTTCACCAGGACCGTTGCCTTGGACCTGTCCACCGTGGGCACGATCGTGTCCACCACGGCCCTGAACCTCACGCCGGGCAGGGCATCGAGCGCCACGTCACAGGGCTGGCCTGCGCTCACCATGGAGAGGTTGCCCTCGGAAACGTCGGCCTCCACCTGCAGCGACGACAGATCTGCTATGGACACTACCGCGGACTTGGCCTTTGCAGCAGCGCCCAGCGGCGTGACGATGTCTCCCACATCGGCATTCTTGGTCAGGACAACCGCATCGAAGGGGGCCCTGATCTCGGAATAGGACAGTGTCACCCGGGCGTTCTTCAGCGCCGCCTCGCTCGATCTCACCTGAGCCTGGGCAGCCTCCAACGACGCCTTTGAACCGAGATACCTTGCCTGGACTGCATCAAAGTCCGCCCGGGATATCACCCCCGTGCTTACCAGGTTCTTCTTTCTCTCGAAATCGAGCGAGGCGTTGTCCAGATCGGCTTTCGCCTGGTCAACGCGTGCCCTGGCAAGCGTAAGGTTCGCCTGTGCCTGTTCCACAAAGGCTTTTGCGTCCAGGTTCTCCAGCATGGCTATCACCTGGCCTTCCTTCACGATGCTGCCTTCCTTCACCATGACGGTGACGAGCTGGCCGGTGATCTTCGCCGCCACATCGGCCTTTCGCTGGGCGACCACGTAGCCGCTTGCGTTGAGTCTGCTGAGCACCTGTGCCGGATAGACCTCGGACACGACCGCAACCCTCGCATCGTACCCCTTTGACAGCAGCAACCAGGAAACGGCGAAGACAACGGCAGCCCCGATGGCGACGATGAGAAGCAGGTGTTTCGTCCTGAACCTCTTCCCTGCGCGCGTTTCCTTCGCTGTTCTTGCTATGGCGAGCTTTTCGAGATTATCACCCTGCATGGCATTACCTCACTGAGGTGGTGTTTATGCTGCTCATACTCCAATACCATAAGCACCCTGTCCGCCGCATCTCAAAAGGCAATAAAAAAGCAGCGGCATGAATATGAAATCCACTGAAATTTTTTTTCATTTTTTTGCATTTATCTCTTGCATTTTTTTTAGGAACGTCTAAAAGAAAAAAAAGAGACTACACCTCATAGATGGCGAGAAACAGACCATTTAAGGGACCGGCTGATTTGGGAGAGATGAGAATGAATGGGCATTCATTTCAGATTCTTGCGGCACAGTGGATAGATGCCGCACCGCATTGACTTCTCATATCATGATGGTCAAGAGCGGGCATACAAAACTCCCCCCCCGATGTAATCCTATCTCTTCAGCATTTATTATTCATCATCGAAAATTTTCATGCCGATATTTCACCAAAGGAGGAGTTGCAAAATGAAGAACAACGGTCCCGCAGCGTCTGTTCAGCTTGATGATCCAGACCCCTTAGGTACTGAAGCCCCCGAGGAGCCCCCATCGCTATCAAAGGCCCTCGTGCAAGACCTGTTGTTCAAAACCGAGCCTGAACGGAAACTATCCATTGTAGGCCGCATACCCGTCAGCCAGCATTCGCGCTATTTCCTCCACCAGTTTTTTCCCAAGGCCACCGAAGCGGACTGGTGCAACTGGCACTGGCAGGTCCGCAACAGCTTCACCGGCCTCGATCAGATTAAACGGATTGTCCGGCTTACCCACGGCGAGTACAATGGCATCGTCAAACATACCTCGGGATTGCCGCTTCGGATCACGCCTTACTATGCAAGTCTGATAAATGCCTCGGATCCAACGCAGGCCATAAGGCGCGCAGTCGTGCCTGTGGGAGATGAATTCATCTCATCCCCCGGAGAGGCGCAGGACCCCCTGGGGGAAGAGAACCAGAGCCCCGTAGCCGGGCTTGTCCACCGATACCCCGACCGGGCACTGTTCCTTACCACGGGCTTCTGTTCCACCTACTGCAGGTATTGCACACGCTCACGCATGGTGGGCAACCACGGAAAGTTCAAGGGAAGCATCTCCCAGTGGCAGCAGGCCATTAACTACATCGAGCAGACACCGCAGATCCGCGATGTCCTCCTCTCGGGCGGTGACCCTTTGACCCTGACGGACGGCCACCTTGACTATCTGCTGTCGAGCATATCGCGCATCAAGCACGTGGAGGTGATCAGGATCGGGACAAAGGTCCCCGTGGTGTTGCCCCAGAGACTTACCTCACGGCTGCTCAATATCCTGAAAAAGTACCAGCCCCTCTGGATCAGCATACACTGTACCCACCCCGACGAACTTACACCCGAGACGAGGACCGCCTGCAACCTCCTGGCGGACGCCGGCATCCCGCTCGGCAGCCAGACCGTTCTGCTCAAGGGCATCAACGACGATGTGGCGACATTGAAGGCGCTCTTCCACGGCCTCATGAAGGTCCGTGTCCGGCCGTACTATCTCTATCAGTGCGACCCCATCCTCGGCTCCTCCCACTTCAGGACCACCATCGAGAAAGGCCTCGCCATGATCGAAGGCCTGCGGGGACATACCTCCGGGTACGCGGTGCCCCACTATGTGGTGGATGCGCCCGGCGGCGGGGGCAAGATCCCTCTTCTGCCTGACTATTATCAGGGCCGCCAGGATGGTGATATCATCTTGAGAAACTACGAGGGCAGGATGTTCAGATATCCCGACAGACGCACCGAGTGCCCCGCGGCACCCTAGACATGAACATCGGCATCACGTATGACCTCAGAGACGACTACCTGAAAGAAGGTTACACTTACGAAGAGACCGCCGAATTCGACCGCATAGACACCATCGAGGGGATCGATGAGGCGCTTGTCCGGCTGGGACACTCCACAGACCGCATCGGAAATGTCCGGCAGCTTGTCAAGAGACTTGCAGCAGGCCACAGATGGGACCTGGTGTTCAACATTGCAGAAGGCATGTACGGCATCAGCCGTGAAGCCCTGGTGCCCGCCCTGCTGGACGCTTACCAGATACCCTACACGTTCTCTGACCCGTTCGTGCTTTCTCTCACGCTGCACAAGGGTGTGACCAAGTCCATCATCCGCTCTGCAGGCATACCTACCGCGGATTTCGCAGTGATAGAAACTCACAAGGATATTGATTCAATCAGCCTCCCCTACCCCCTGTTCGCCAAACCCGTTGCCGAAGGCACCGGTAAGGGCATCAATGAAGCATCAAGGGTTGACACACATGAGCAACTCTCTGTACTATGTTCTCATCTGCTGGATGAGTTCCGCCAGCCGGTGCTCGTTGAGACATACCTGGCCGGCCGTGAATTCACCGCAGGCATCGTAGGAACTGGTCAGGGGGCGCAGGTCGTAGGCGTTATGGAAGTCCTGTTCAGAAAACACCACGAGGGTGAGAAGATCTATTCTTTTCAGAACAAGTCGAATTACGAAGATATCATCGACTATCAGATCCCCGAGCAGGAGATCGTAGGCTCATGCAGCGAGCTCGCGCTCAGATCATGGGAAACGCTTGGATGCAGAGACGGCGGGAGGGTAGATATACGCATGGACAACTTCGGCAAACCGAACTTCATTGAGGTGAATCCTCTGGCAGGACTGAATCCGGTCCATTCCGACCTGCCCATCATGTGCAGGCTTCAGGGCATAACGTATCATGAACTCATCGGACGCATCCTTGACAGCGCCATATCGAGGATCAATAAGGGCAGGCCATGAACCCCACCGTCGTAATCCTTCATCACCCGGTGGATGAAAACTCCTCGCCAGATGATCAGGATGTCCTGGACCAGGCAGAGGCCGTTGACATCGAGCTGAAGGAAATGGGGTATGTGACCCAGATCCTGCCATTTGATCTCGGCAAGAAGTCTTTTGCCGACAAACTGAAAAAGATAAACCCGCTGTGCGTATTCAATCTGGTGGAGTGCATCAACGGCGATGGACAGCTCATTCACCTGGCCTGTTCATACCTCGACCACCTGAAGATACCCTATACCGGTGCCGGGGCGGAGGCCATGTTCATCACCTCCAACAAGGTCCTGGCCAAAAGATGGATGCGGCTCATGGACATACCTACCCCCGAGTGGGTGGTGCCGGGCAAGCAACTGGAGTGCGAACCACCCTTCCCGGACCAGTACATCCTGAAGGCCCAGTGGGAAGACGCATCCATAGGACTGGACGGTGATTCTGTCGTGCCAGCACGCGACATGGACGAGCTCATGGAGCTCCTGAAACAGAAAACCCTGAAGCTGGGCAAGCCGTGTTTTGCGGAACGGTACATCTACGGAAGGGAATTCAATCTTGCCCTCCTGGCGGATGCAGTTGGGGCGCAGGCCCTGCCCCCTGCGGAGATAACCTTTGACTACGCAGCGGATATGCCGAAGATCGTGGATTACAAGGCCAAATGGATCGAAGGCTCCCCTGAATACGAGGGGACGAACCGGGTGCTGGACTTCCCCCCCGGAGACGCACCACTCCTGAAAGAGCTTAAATGCATCGCTCAGAAGTGCTGGGAGGGCTTTGACCTCAGGGGCTATGCGCGCGTGGATGTCAGGGTGGATGCCCAGAACAGGCCCTGGGTTCTGGAGATCAACGCCAACCCGTGCATCTCTCCCAACGGAGGCTTCATGGCCGCGTCCGAGAAGGCGGGAGTACCCTACCATAACATGATCGAACGCATCGTCCAGGACGCCGTCCGCAAATGATACGGTGCAACTGCGCACACAAGGCACACCCGCACATGAAGTTCACCTATCGAGACCAGGTGTTCGAAAGCGATATGGAATCCGTCAGGGACATCGTCGATTCCACGGGATTCTTCACGGACGAAGAGGTCGATGTCGCCGTGGAGCTCGTTGAAGCAGGCCTCTCCGGCGGGAGCATCAGCAGTTATCTCTTCTGTTTCTGCGAAGATGAAGCCGGAAAGGTCGTGGGCTACACCTGCTACGGACCTGTCCCCTGCACCGTAGGCAGCTTCGATCTCTACTGGATAGCAGTCCATCCGGAGCACCAGGGTAAGGGAGTGGGCAGAGGGCTGTTGAAGATGACGGAGGATAAAATCCGGGCCATGGATGGCATGCGCATCTATATCGAGACCGCCTCCAGAGACCTCTACAAGCCTACGCAGGGCTTCTACGCAAACTCCGGTTACCATGCGGAGGCAACGCTCAAGGACTACTACTCCCCTGGCGACAGCAAGATAATCTATGTGAAGCACCTCTAGGGGAAACCTCGCCTATGCATAAATCCGGATTGTGCGCTAGGAAGTGTACACATGTACCTGATACACTTTTAAGAGTGCGTTGGCATATGGTTCGTGCCAGGCAAGATTGTTTTTCATAAGTCCGTTCAAAGCAGTGATCTCGCCGCCTCAAGCAGCCGGCATAATAGGCATTCATCGAAAAGCGGCGAGATCACTGCTTTGGACGGATCAATTTGAGACACCTTCAAACGCAAAATCCGGGATAAATAGTGCTGGAAAATTGGACCGTTCAGATCATGAATCCTGGCATGGGCAAGCTGAATGCTTGCCCATGCCAGGATTCATGATCTGAACGGTTATGTTTTTTTATTTGTCTATGAACGCGTCAGATTTCGCGCTGTTCATCCTTCATGAGCCATACGATGCGGTTGAGTGCATTGATATAGGCCTTGGCGGATGCCACCAGGATATCAGGGTGCGCTCCATGACCCGCAACGGCGCGGTTGTTGTATTTCAGCTGCACCGTGGCTTCGCCCTGGGCATCCGTGCCGCCCGTCACGGCGTTTACGGCAAATTTCATCAGGTCGTAGCCGGTCTTGGTGATCTTCTTGATTGCATCGAAGGTGGCATCCACCGGCCCGACCCCGAACCCTGCATCCTGCACGAGCTCATTGTCGATCTCGAGCTGCATGGTTGCGGTAGGGACCGCAACATTGCCGCTCACCACATTCAGGTACACGAGCTTGTACTTCTCCTCAATCCTCAATACCTCTTCATAGAGTATGGTCTCGAGATCCTCGTCGAAGATTTCCTTCTTCACGTCGGCCAGTTCCTTGAACCGTACAAAGACCCTGTTCAGCTCGTCTTCGCTCACATCGTACCCGAGCTGTTTGAGGTGCTTGGTGACCGCATGCCTTCCTGAATGCTTCCCGAGAACGATATGGCTGTCGGGCATGCCCACCGATTGCGGGGTCATGATCTCGTAGGTGAGCTTTTCCTTGATAAGGCCGTCCTGGTGGATGCCCGATTCATGGGCAAAGGCATTGGCGCCTACAATGGCCTTGTTGGGCTGGACACGCACGCCTGTTATCTGGGTGAGCAGCCGGGAAGTCTGGTAAATGTTCTCGGTCTTGATGCCGGTATACAGCCCGAACAGATCCTTACGGGTAGCGATGGCCATGACGACCTCTTCCATGGCGGCATTCCCGGCCCGTTCGCCGATTCCGTTTATGGTACATTCAACCTGGCGTGCACCGTTGCGAAGCGCTGCCAGAGAATTGGCAACCGCCAGCCCCAGATCGTTGTGGCAGTGCACGGCGATGACCGCCTGGCTTATATTCTTAACCTTTGCAAACAGATATGCGATCAACGCACCGAACTCGTCAGGGATGGCGTACCCCACCGTATCGGGTATGTTGACCGTCTTTGCGCCGCATGCAATGACCGCTTCAACCATTTCACACAGATAATCGTGATCGCTCCGGGTGGCATCCATGGGGGAGAACTCCACATTCTCCGTATAGCGGCAGGCATGCTCCACTGCGGCGCATGCCTCCTTGAGAACCTCCGCCCTTGTCTTGCGGAGCTGGTACTTCAGGTGAATGTCGGAAGATGAGATGAAGGTATGGATGCGGGGACGGGCGGCATCCTTTATGGCCTCCCATGCCCGGTCGATGTCCTTCAGGTTTGCCCGGGCAAGCCCTGCGACCTGCGCTCCCCTTATTTCGCGGGCAATCTGTCTGACAGAAGCAAAGTCACCCTCGGAGGCCACCGGGAATCCGGCCTCGATGATATCGACACCGAGCCTCTCGAGCTGCCTGGCGAGATGGAGCTTCTCATCCAGGTTCATGCTGCACCCCGGCGACTGCTCTCCGTCTCTGAGGGTGGTATCGAAGATAAACACTTTGTTCTGGGGATCAACCATTTCTTTCTCCTTTCATTAAAAATAAAAAGGCCATGGACTTATCGCCCATGGCCTTTAGGTTCTCGTCTTGTTCTTTTATACTATGGACAACCTAAAAACAATGGGCGTCTGCCTATAGTGTTAAGGCATAGGAGGAGGAGTGCAAGATTTACTGTCTCGATAACGATCATATTTACTATTCCTCTCCCTATCACCGTGCAATAAAGAACTATTATCCACTATTTGAATGAGAACATCGGGCATGTCAAGCGAGAATCACGATTAAGAGATCCTTGCATAACTCCATGCTCCCTGTTGAGCTGCACAAAGAAGCTGGCCTCCTGCTGCATTCCTTACAGCCCTTCGTTGCGTTCATCACTCGAGCATGACCATTGTGCAGGGATCTCTCCATATGACTTTATGCTTGACTGCGCATGTGACTGGGCTCTAGAAAACCATCTCATGACCGGGGTCGTACTCATAGGCGGCAGGTCCAGGCGATTCGGTAGCGACAAGGTCCTCTCCGGATTCAAGGGCAAGCCGCTCATCAAACATGTGATTGAAACCATCAGCCCGCTTTTCGATGAAACCATCCTTATAGGTCATAGACGCAAAGGCCTGGACGAGTACAGGGTTGTTGAAGATATCAGGCCGGGGTGCGGCCCGCTTGGTGGTATTTATACGGCCCTGAACGCTGCAACCTCGGATTACTGCTTTGTCTGCGCTGCGGATATGCTCCGGCTCAATCGCGAATTCATCTCCCACATGATCACCCTGGCGGATGCCCACGACATCATCATGCCCATGTGGTCCAAAGGCAGGGAGCCGCTCCATGCCATTTACCGAAAGACGGTCATTCCTTACGCCGCAGCGCTTCTGGAACAGGAGGATTTCAAAATTTACTCGCTTATCCAGAAGGTGGATACCCTGATAATCCCTGAAGAAACCATACGGGCCTACGGCGATCCCGAGGTCTTGTTTTCAAACGTGAACACCATGGGCGACCTTCTGCAAATTAATACCTAACCCATCATCTTATCAGGCATAATATCCGTCAATCCCATACCCTTTGAAAACCATTGCCCCCTTGTGCTATAGGTGGCCCATGGAACGCAGTCGGTTACGGCAGAGCATGTACGAACTCATCCACAAGACTTGTACCGTCCTGCCCCGGGACATCACGGATGCCATTGAAAAGGCCGTATCAAGGGAAAAGGCAGGATCCGTAGCGTGCGAGACCCTTGATGTCATCATGCAGAGTGCATCCCTTTCACAAAAAAAACGCCTTCCCGTCTGCCAGGATACAGGGGCACCCCTGATCATCGTGGAGGGTCGCCCTGATATGTCGGTCTTTCTCATAAACGAAGCCGTCGTGGATGCCATGAGGGCTCTCACTGAAGAAGGCCTTCTCAGACAGAACTGCGTAGATCCGCTCACCGAAAAGAACACCCTGGACAATACCGGCAGGTACGTCCCACAGATTCATTATGAACCTTTTGATGGCCCTGTGCGGATTCATGCCATGCTTAAGGGCGGGGGATCGGAAAACGTGAGCACCCAGTATGCCCTTCCCCTGGAACGGATCGAGGCACAAAGGGATATGGACGGGGTGAGACGATGCATACTGGATGCCGTTTTCCAGGCCCAGGGCAAGGGCTGTGCCCCCGGGATTATCGGTGTATGTATAGGAGGAGACCGGGCTTCCGGTTATCTGGTGGCGAAAAGACAGCTTTTCCGTACTCTTGGTGATACGAATCCTGAACCTGTTCTGGCATTTTTGGAGCAGACCATACTTGAGGAGTCAAACACCCTGGGCATAGGGCCCATGGGCCTGGGCGGCAACACGACGCTGCTGGGCGTAAAAATCGGCTCTGCAGGAAGACACCCGGCAAGCTATTTCGTAACAGTGAGCTACTCATGCTGGGCCACCAGACGTTACGCCGTGGAACTGACCAATGAGGGAGACATCCGGGAATGGATCTGAAGCACATCACCTCTCCCATGGAGCCTGATGTCGTCAAACGCCTCTCAGCAGGCGATATGGTGAGCCTCTCGGGCCGGGTCGTCACAGGCCGCGATCAGGTGCACAAATACCTTGCCGAAGGGGGAGAATCGCCCATAAACCTTGAAGGCCTTGTAATCTACCATTGCGGACCTGTCGTGATAGAGGAAAACGGAAAATGGAAGATCGTGGCGGCAGGGCCTACTACATCCATACGGGAAGAACCTTATGAAGCGGATATCATCTCACGCTTCAAACCCGCGGCCATTATGGGCAAAGGCGGCATGGGAGAGAAGTCGCTTCGTGCCATGTCCGAGCACACCTGCATATATCTCCATGCCACCGGAGGAGCCGCCCAGTACCTGGCAGAGCGCATTATCCAGGTTGAAGAGGTCCATCTGAGCGAATTCGGACAACCTGAAGCCATGTGGGTCCTTACCGTGAAGAATCTGCCGGCACTGGTGACCATGGACGCCCACGGCAGGTCGCTCCACAAGAACATGGCGGATGAATCATACAGACGGCTCGAAGAGTTGTTCAACCGATCAATCAGGAAAGACGGTCTCACGTGACATATACAAACCACCACAGGAGGTAGTTCAATGAACGTTCAAGAGATGTTTGATCTGAAGGGCAAGGTTGCCATCATCACCGGTGGCGGCAGGGGCATCGGTAGATTCATAGCTCAGGGGCTTGCAGAGGCGGGCGCCAACGTAGTGATCGCATCGAGAAAAGTGGCCAATTGCGAGAAGGCCGCCCAGGAGCTCGGCAAACTCGGGGTAAAAACACTGGCACTGAAGTGCGATACCGGTTCAGAGGAAGATATTACGAGCCTGGTGGATGCCACCATGAAGGAGTTCGGCAAGATCGACATCCTGGTGAATAATGCAGGCATAACCTGGGGTGCCCCCACACTGGAGTTTCCCCTGGACAAATGGGACAAGATCTTTGATGTAAATGTAAGAGGTGTCTGGTATCTCACCCAGAAGGTGGCCAACATCATGAAGGAAAAGGGCGGCGGAAAAATCATCAATATATCATCCATTTTCGGGTCCCGCGGCTCCATCGAAGAAGGCCACCCGGCCGTTGCATACAACTCATCCAAGGCAGCCATCGAGGTGCTTACCAAAAACCTCGCAGTGAAACTCTCGCGCTATAACATCAACATCAATTGCATAGCACCCGGGTTCTTCCGTACAGACATGATGGAATACATATTCAAACCCGACATGAAGCCGATACTCGATCTCACCGTAGCCCAGATACCACTGCTCAGATATGGAGAAGAGGATCATGTAAAGGGTCTTGCCGTATTTCTTGCATCCAAGGCATCGGATTTCATGACCGGGGCCATCATCCCCTTGGACGGCGGTATGGCAGCAAAGTAATGCGGAATGACAAACTTTTGAATCTCTAAAAGAACCTCATAAAAAAACTTGTGAAGAGGGCTCAAAAGCCCTCTTCACAAGCCGCTGAAGAAGAGAGTAACGGGGGGTGTCGAACCATACTGGCATGGGATTACCCCCCTGTAGGGTTGGCGTTTTTAAACAACAATCACTGAATTATCCGCGCCTCCATACTGGGAATAGGTGTACTTGTCTGCGCTGCAGTCATTCTCCCAGATTTCCTCGTCGAGAAGATAACGGAACTGGTATTCGCTGCCACAGGAGAGGTTCATTGTTGCAGAGAAAGATCCGTCTTTTGATTTCTTCATGGGCGTGGCACCCACCTCCCAGCCATTGAAATCCCCGACTATGCATGCTGAAATGGCTGTTTTTGCTATATCGCCCGGCAAAGAAAACGTCACCTTGCATACATCCCTGTTTTTCACATACATCTTTCTGATTCCCATGGGATCCGCCTCCTTATTAAAATGAGTTGTACAGACATAATAACCGCTTGCTCCCTTTTTACAGTTTCCTCTAGAAATTTCTATGGTTAAAGTTGATAGATTATTGACAGGAAAATGATGATCATTCACTCCCGGATTCTGTAAATGAATGCCCGGCACGTTCCGGCAGGTCTCAAGCACAGGGTTCAAGGTGACCATGAAACTGTTCTCACCCCGGATTGTACATTTGTTCGTTTCCATACACACTCGATACCCTTTCAAGGATGCATGAAACGGATAATTCCTATGGTTAACGGGTTCGTTTTTTATAGGTCCGTTAAAGCCGGTGATCTTAAAGCCACCCAATGGCCGACACATTCAGCATTCCTCAAAGGCTTTAAGATCACCGGCTTTAACGGATCAAGTCTTCACACCCCTTCGATCACAAGATCCGGGTTCAACAGGTCCGTTCAATGCCACCACCAAAGCAATCTTACATTCCCCCAGAAATCGGGCTCTGGGCAGAACTTGCTGTGGACGTTACCCTAGAAACAAAAACGGAATATGCGTTTCCTTATCTGAGCGGCCTTTTCCGACGCGGACCTGTACCCTGCCTCCACAAACACGTCAAAGTGGTCGAAGTCGGACCATGGGTACGAACCTACATCCGGCCTGATTAGACAATCAAGATCTTTTGAGATGTATACGTTCATAAACTCTTTGGATATGTCAAAGCTGCGAAATACTACATCCATGCTGTGATGGATGTCTGCATCTTCATCAATAGGGTCAATGCTTCTGGAAACATCCACACCGATCATGAGGTCCGGGTTGAAGGTCTTGGCCGTGTAGCAAGGTATCATCTCTGCAACACCTCCATCCACAAGCAGCATTCCGTGCAATCTCACCGGGGGGAAAAAGCCGGGGGTGGCACAACTCGCAGTAAGTGCCGTATGGAGGTCACCTTCCGTGAAAATGATGGGGTCTCCTGTTACGAGATCAACGCTCGTGCATTTAAAGGGCAATTTAAGGTCGGAAAACTTCTTGTCTCCCACGAGATACTTCATGTGAACCACAAAGTCCTCAGGAGTAATAAAGGACTTGTTCCATAATGCCCTGGTATAAAAGTACCCCTGCTTTATGGTTGACTGTATCTTCTCGAAAAACGATCGGGACTTATCCGCCTCGGGCAACTCCATATCGCGCATGGTCTCCTGGAAAAGCGGGGAAGCCATGTAGGTCCTGAGCCTCGCCTCTACCTCGTCGATATCCAGATAGAGGCTGTAGAGTGCCCCGACGATGGATCCGAAAGAAATCCCTGCGATGCAGTCGATGGGAATTCCGGCCTCCTTCAATGCCCGGATAACCCCGATATGGGCAAGACCACGCGACCCCCCCGCACCAAGGGCCAGGGCTACTCTCTTTTTCTTTCTCAGCATTAGAGTTTCCGGGATAAATACTGATCCTGATCCATATCCTGCAGATACACGGCATAATAACCGCTCCCGGGGTTTTGGTACCAGTCCATCCCCTGATTACGGCACGCCTTGCAGGCGCCATGGGGCATATGTACGCCCAGAATGCGATAGCCGGTGGATGCGGCAGATTCGATCTTGAACGTGCCCGGACAGTCATCGCAGAAACGGAAGACTTCCTGCTGGTTCTCGGAAATACCGTCCGTATCGTAGAAGACGCTGCGGTGCCTCTCGACGAAGGGTCTTCTTTCCGGTTTCAATCCGTCACGTGTCTTCCATAGACCATAAATCTGTTCACACAATCTTTTTATATAATCAGAAATCCTCACGTCTTGCTGAAGGTCGTATCTATCGAGGTCCGGTTCTTGTACATAAGAATAGTCCACCCCTGCCAGGGCGAGTATGATACCCGTATTCACATAGGGAAGCGCTCCCTCTATGGAATATCCTCCTTCGAGAACGCAGATGTCGGGTTTGAGCATATCATTCAGTTTTGCATAGCCGCCGGCAGTAAAGGACATGTTGGTTATCGGGTCGGAATAGTGATTGTCCTGCCCGGCCGAATTGATGACGAGGTCGGGTTTGAACTCGTGCAATACCGGCATGACGAGATGTTCCATTGCATGGAGGATGCCCTCGTCGCATGTCTTCGGCGGCAGAGGTATATTCAACGTGAGCCCGCAGGCATTCGGTCCGCCATACTCTGCAGGGAACCCCGAGCCCGGATATAAGGTTCTGCCGTCCTGATGGATGGAGACATACAGTACATCAGGGTCATGCCAGTAGATGTCCTGTGTCCCGTCCCCATGGTGACAATCGGTATCGACGATGGCGATCTTCTTGATTCTCGGATAGTGTTTCCTTGCCCACTCCACCATAACCGCTTCGATATTGATGTTGCAGAAACCCCGGGCACCCTGCACCACCCTCATGGCGTGATGGCCCGGTGGTCTCACCAGCGCAAAGGCGTTATCCACAACGCCTTCCAGAACAAGCCGGGCAGCCTCGATGCACCCGCCGGCAGATACGTTGTGCGATTCCGTGATACGTGATCCCACATCAGGAACACAGAAATGCGCCCGGCTGATGTCATGCTCGTCGGCAAGACCCGCCTTGAACTCATGGATGCCTTCGATATCGAGAATCCCCTCCTCCAGCACCTGGTCCTGGGTATAGAGGAGTCTCTCCTTGCGTTCCGGATGCGTAGGGGTTATCTCCCAGTCGTAAGCAGGGAAGAAAATCAGTCCGGTCTTTTTATCGGCCTTGATCATTGTCCGCTCCATTCACGAAGAATTCCGGGTATTGTCTGTATCTTAACCCTCATGTTCCTGCCCACGGTTGAAAAACCCCTTATCATGTTGAAGCACTGTTCCTCTATGATGCTGAACTCCACATCATCGCTCAGTCCGAGCAGGGAGACATTTGCCCTTATGGCATCGAACCCATAGGACTTCAGTTCATCCATAGTCATGGTCTGGGAAGCCTCTTCCTCCAGGTGCAGCTCCGGGCAGATCAGCTTTCTCAGCTGGGTATCGGAGAGCAAGGTGATCTGCGCGGTAGTCCTCGCGAGAGCTGCACCCAAGGCATTCGCCACCATGAAATGCTCCGGAACCTCACACTCGAGGTTGAATGCAGCCTCGACATATGGCTTGAGCAGACGGGCCGGGCCTCCAATGAGTATTATCTTGGAGGGCCTTATAATGTCAGGGTGGAGCATCTCATAAATGGTGTAAACCGGGTGGCTGTTCACCTCATCCAGGAATTCCCGGGCCGCCTTATGGATATTCTCCACCATGGCCGAGAGAATCCGGGAGCTGAGTTCAGGAATAGTCATGGCAAAAGCCTTGCCCAGGGGCAGGAGGGCCTCTTCGGCTTTATTCATATCCCCGTCAGGGTAACCACCGAGTACTGCAAACGCATCCATGGGTGTTGCCGCCAGCCCCCCCATACATGCGGGAGGTCCGTTCCTGTTCGGGCCGACTCTCAGTTCCCCATCCTGGGTCCATACGCATGAATCGCCCCCGGCGCCCACGGAGATAACCTTGAGCCCACGCACCAATGTCTTGAGACCGCCGATATCGACCCCCTGGAGTTCGAGGATTGGAACACCGTTCAGAAGGATGCCCATATCCGTTGTCGTACCTCCTACATCCAGCACCAGGACAGCTCCCTGGTATTGATCCGTCAGCGCCAAGGCCCCCATCATGCTCGCGGCTGGGCCTGAAAGGATGGTCTCGACCGGGAGTCTGCTCGCCGCCGATGAGGCATAGGTGCCCCCATCAGCCTTGAGAAAAAATAAGGGTGCATCAATCCCCAGCCTGGCCAGTGCATCCTGCACGGATGAAACGAAACGTTCCTGCACGGGCATGACTGCTACATTGAGATATGTGGTGTTCAGACGCCGCGGAAAATTCAGACTGCCGCTCATGGTGTGGCCCTGGCAGATATGCTGGAAATCATCCTTGACCAGGGAAGATATGCGTGCCTCATGGCTGGAATTTCTTACTGAGAATTTTGAGACTATACCGGCACACTCCACTCCGGAATCCTTCATGCGTTTCGAGGCGCGAAGGACTTCATCTGTATCGACCGGAATATATTCTCGACCCCGGTGATCTATGGCTCCGGACACCAGGTGGAAAGAATCGGAGAGGAAAAATTGCGCAGGATCCAGTCCTGGTCCAGCCGAGACGATCATGCCGGTCTTTGCATATTTTTTTTCCACGATGGCATTGGTGGAAAGGGTTGTGGACAATACCACCCTCGTTACGTCCTTAAATCCTACACCGAGTTTTGTTATGGACTCAAGGATGGAGGTTACGAGATCATTCCCCGTTAGGGTCTTGGCCGTGGAAAGGATCCCTCTTCCGTCCACACAGACTGCATCGGTGTGCGTTCCTCCTATATCGATACCTAAAATCATAAAAACTCCTTCTATAATGCATCAACATGTCCGTGCTTAAAAACCTTACTTATCCTTCCAGGGCAATGGCATTGACAATTCTTCTTTATAAAGGTCGAATCTCAAACGTAAGAACAAACCAGACAAATCAGCCGCAACCATACGTGCGAATCTTTTTTCAAATCATACCAATTCATACCCCAAATGACAATCCTTCATGAATATTGCTTTGAACTCATGGATCTGGTAGATCACGGGAGTAATTATCCCTTGGAGGAAGATTTGAAAAAAATTCTCTTTGCATGTGCGCTATTGGTCTTGATCCTTGGATGCTCATCATCGAAACCCACACTGCTTGATGCGATCATATCGAATGATACTCCAGTCTCGGGCCAAAGGATCTTTGTACAGGTTAATACACTTACGGATAATCCTCCGATGACCTACCAATGGACGACTACAGGCGGCACGCTCGATATCCCCGAAGCCACACCTTATGCGGCGTATTGGATAGCACCCCAGACTGCAGGTTCTTATACCATTACCTGCACAGGGACTGACAACGATGAGAAAAAGGTAACGCATACCTTCCAGGTCCAGGTGCGACAGAGGGCATTAGAGAGCAATCTCGTCGGAACAGGGTTTGAGGTCATCACCATAGCCAAGGAAACAGAGTATAAAACCGGCGGGATTTGGGCCTCTGTGAAAGATAATATGCTCAGGTTCATCACCTCCACAACGAATGAGGAAAGCATCTGGGCTAAGGATTTCTACACCATGCTCACCAGAACTGATCCAACCACAATGGAATTCAAGGTGTGGGGTGTTGAATCCCCAGGCAATAATCTCATTGAGCTTACTTCGTCCTCTGAAACTACCCTGACATGTTCTACTTGTTCGAGTTCTGATACAATAAGAACCCTGGCAATAGACGTCAACGTGCTGAGCACCCTCTGGGTGGGCACTGATTCGGGCCTTAATTATTATGATTCTTCATCTACATCCGAACCTTGGAGAAATTACTTTTTTGCACAGGTGAGAGACCTGTCAGAGGGACCGGATTATGTATATGCAGCAACTAGCGTAGGTTTATATAGACTTGATTACATCAATAAAGTACCGATTTATGGTGGCGATACCTGCGCGGTGCTTGCAGTGGACAACGAATCAGCAACCGAGGTGTGGTCTGTCGTTCAGGGAGCAATACAGAAAGACGGCGTTCAGTTGAGCACACAGCCGCCGGTCGCCATCTGCAGCCTTGACAAGGACATCCTCGGCAATATCTGGTGCGGTAAATACTGGTGGGATGGAACCAGGTGGAATGAAGTGCCGGGCCTTGATTCCGTTACAATAGTAAAGTCTGTTGCCAGCATGGAAGGCCTTACTTACCTGCTTTCAGACTCAGGGGGTCTGTACCGCTGGTAGGTTTGTTCGCGATGCAATGTCTTTTGCCATGCGTTCAAGGATGTTATTCAAAACTTCCTCGACATATGGCGACGGTACGGTTACACGTCGAAGCCATGTCATATGGAATGCAGCCATACTTGAAGATGCCTTAACTGTATGGTGGAAGAGTGTCTGAGCCTTGTCCGCGCTGAGAATCCTTACCGTAAGAAACACAGTGGTAGGTGCATCATTACCCCCATAAAAAAGATGATCCAGCGACCCTGTAATAATGCAGCCCGTCCCCGGCTGAATGTTGTTTGAACAGGTTACCTGTCTGAAGGCCTTTTGGCCGATCAGATATTCTGTAAATCTTTGTGCCGTATACACCCCCCAATTTTCACCCTCCTTTGTGTCAAAAGGCATTACAACCGCTGTACTTAAATACATACCGGCCAAACCCTGGTCTATGGGCGTTGACTCTTCGAAGTGTCTGGTGGGCTTCACGAGTGCGCAACCGCTTGCTAAGATAATGAGTGCGAGTAAATGAAGAAACAAGATGGATCTAGTCAGATTAGTCTTTTCCAAACAGCTTATCCTCCCTTCTTCTTCACCTATTGCCGATATCGGGATTTAAGCACAGGATCTTTAAGAAGTGCCACGGCAGGATGCGACTCAGTCAACCATTATGATCACGTACAATATTTATACGAAAAGACAAGAAGCTACCCGGAAGTAATCTTTTTCTTGGGAGATACTACTGCAGTACAAGCTATTTTTTCAGGCTGTTCCATAGCTTTTGATTGGGGGCCACCGCTGCTCCATTCAATTCCCCACGGTTGCCGTTTGAATCAATGGCAAAGGTTATGTCTCCTGCCTGGGGACTGCCTGCCTTGGGTGTTGCTCTGGCCACAAAACCCTGCGCCCAACTTCCCAGGGGATTAACGGTTATGGTGTAATTGGCCGTATCCTGATTGGTGAGCCCTCTGTTAAGCATGAGGTCTGCGATGCTTTCATAACTGCTTGTCTCTGCATGTGCCTTCTCTTCATAGAGGGCAACCGTTTCCAAAGCAGTGATTGCCTCAGCCCTTCTTGTCCTGGTTGTGTATCCGTTATAAGCAGGAATAGCAACAGCTGCAAGGATCCCCACGATAACCACTACGATCATGATCTCCATGAGGGAAAAACCCTTCGTATTCATCAACTGTCTCCTTTCCGGATATGGATCACACATACTTATCGGCACGATCTTCAAGTTGCAATAGGATACTTCATTACAAAAGCTCATGCATGACCGTCATGTCCGGGGCCGGCTACAAGGAGGTATGGAATAATGTCTCAGGATGTCTAAGGGCAAACCATTCACAATTTCAACCATTATGAGCACATATACAACTTTCTCCTTATACGTTAATCCTTATATCCTTTAGGGACCGATATTCCGGTTTGTTTATCCAGGACCGCTTCGGCGCCTGCAAGGGCCTTGTACAATATGTTACCTGAGAGGCGCACCCTTGACTCTCTTGATCTTCGGATATATGGAGGGAATCATGAAGGGCCGCATCAAGATATTCACCTATGGCTGCCAGATGAATGACCTGGACAGCCTTAAAATGTACTCAGCTCTTTCTCAAATGGGCTTCTCTCCCGCCGGAGGCACGAAAGATGCCGACATTATCATCCTCAACACCTGTTCCGTGAGGCAGAAAGCCTATGAAAAGGCCATCAGCAATCTGGGAAGGCTGAAGGCCCATAAGACGAAAAGACCTTCTCTTATCATCGCGGTAACCGGCTGTGTCGCGCAACAGGAAGGCACTGCCCTCAGGGAACGTATGCCCCATGTGGATATCATTCTGGGTACCCACCAACTGCACCGGCTGCCCGACCTCATCAAGAAAGTGCTCGAAGAAAAACAATCTGTCACTGAGATAGAATTTTCAGATTGTATCCCGTCCATGGACATAGTCCCTGATATAGAATGTTCAGACCAACGTCATCGTGCCTACATTAACATCATGCAAGGGTGCGACAACTACTGTACATACTGCATCGTGCCCTATGTGCGTGGCCATGAGATCAGCAGGGATTATAGAAAAATCACCGAGGAGATCCGGCAGCACACATCGCGGGGGGTCAAAGAAATCTTTCTGCTCGGCCAGAATGTCAATTCCTACAACGGCGGCATGACCTTCCCGGATCTATTGAGGGATTTGAGCTCAATAGCCTCTCTGGAACGTATCCGCTTCACCACATCCCACCCGAAGGATGTGAGCGATAATCTTATTTCATGCTTTAAAGACCTCAACAAATTATGCAGTCACATACACCTCCCGTTTCAGTCCGGATCCAATCGTGTGCTCAAGGCAATGAACCGGCATTATACTCACCAGTCATATCTCGATCTCATCGAGCGGCTGCGTACCGCCAGGCCCGATATTGCATTCAGTGCGGATGTCATGGTGGGTTTTCCAGGAGAGGATGAACAAGATTATAGCGATACCCTGGACATCATCAAAACAGTGCGGTTTGATGTGCTTTATTCATTCAAGTACTCAGTTCGTCCCGGGACCGCTTCTGCTGCGCTGGATGATACGGTGTCTCCTGAGGAAAAGAGCATGCGGCTACAGGAGTTACAGAACCTTCAGAAAAGGATAACCCTGGAAAAGAACCGGGAGTATATCGGAAACACCTTTCATGTCCTGGTTGATGGAATAAGCCATAAAAATCCCAATCAGGTTTATGGAAGAACGTCACATAACACTATTGTGAATTTTTCAGGTGAAAAGGGACTTATCGGGAAAATCCTGCCTGTACGCATCACTCGCGCCAACCAGAATTCTCTCACAGGAGAGATCACTTCTTAAATAACCGATCTACAACCAGCTGTCATCTTTTCCATTTCTTCTTTGATCCATGAGTCCTCAAGTGGTATGAACAATAAACCATGGAACAGCCCAAACGGTGGCCTACCATCCTTCTCCTCATCATTATTCAAATTGCCTGGCTTATAGTCCTTGTCATTGGAGTTGTATGGTATATCCATTACCGTCATATCAGCATACGCCCCATAGGCGTATGGGATATCGTCATCATTAGCGAGGTATCCATCCTTTTCACCCTTATCCTCGCAGGAATATACGCCCTCTTCATACTCTATCAGAGGCAACTTACCCTCTTGAGAACCCAGATTCATATCCTCCATTCTGTTACCCATGCATTCAAGACACCTCTGGCAACCATGCAACTTTATCTTGAAACAATTGCCAAGCGGGAACTCCCCGAAGAAACAAAGACAGAACTTTTAAATGGCATGGTCACGGTAACCCAGCGATTGAAATCTCTGGTCGACAATTTTCTGGAAAGCGCCCGTCTGAGTTCCAGCCGGAGACCATATACGTTCTCTCCGACCTCATTACCCCAACTCATCTATTCCTACAGGCTCAATAATGAGGTTTTTCTCAAAGATGTTGAGCTGCACATCCACACTAAGGACGATACTATCCCCGTTCTGGTGGACAGTGATGCACTAGAAATGGTCTTCTCAAACCTCATAGAAAACGCTATTCATTATTCGAGCTTATCCCCTCGTGTGGATATAAAGATGTGGAAGGATGACAGGTGGGCATTTATTGAATTTTCTGATAGAGGGATTGGTATACCCGAAGAAAAATACCGGGATATATTCAAGAGGTTTCAGAGACTCCCTGAAGGGGCGCGCCTCTGGGGTTCCGGAACCGGCATGGGTCTGTACGTGGTTAAGAATATTATAAAGGCACATGGAGGTATTATCAGAGTGACGACTGGTGATAAGGGAGAGGGCACCTCCTTCAGGATACAGTTGCCCACTGTTCGATCATGACAATAAAATGGCGCATTCTCATAATCGAAGATGACCATGCACTCTCTCTGGGTCTCAGGATCAATCTCGAGGCTGAGGGTTACGAGGTACTCCACGCCCTCTCAGCTGAAGAAGGTCTGGCAATCCTTGAAAGCTCCAGTGTCGACCTTGTTGTTCTCGATCTCATGCTGCCCGGAATGGATGGAGTTGAAGCACTTGAGCATATAAGAGCCGAAAACCTTAAGCTGCCGGTACTCATCCTGACTGCGCGCTCCTCGGTCGATGACAAGATTGGAGGGCTGAAGGCCGGTGCTGATGATTACCTAACCAAGCCCTTTCACCTGGAAGAATTCCTTCTCAGGGTGCACAGGATGTTGGACCGCTATCAATGGTATAAGAATGAGGATGTGCTGTTGATCGACGAAACCAGAGTCGATTTCAACACCCTGGAGATTATGGATAATTCAGGAAATATATCACGCATTACCCCTCATGAGGCAAACCTTATCCAGTATCTTATCCTCCACCAGGACCGCATTGTAACTCGCTCTGAGCTCCTGAAAAATGTCTGGGGCCTTGATCCTGACCTTGAAACCAGAACCGTGGATACATTTATTTCCCGGATAAGGAGGTATATTGAGAAGGACCCCTCCAGGCCCGAGCATATTATCAGCATCAGAGGCAAGGGCTATCGCTTCATGCCATAGGTACAGACCTCTTGCATGACATACATGCAGTTTATATTTTCCAGCTGCAAGGTTGAATCGGGGATGAGCATCCTTTACAATAGTAAAGAGCTTGAGAGACCTGATCTGTAAGGAGATACCCATATGAGAAAACACATAATAAGATCTTTAAGCCTGTTTTTGATATCTGGCGTTATCATCATCTCCTTGTATGGCTGTGCTACTGCCCCTTACACCGGCAGGAAACAGATACTCTTGATATCAGAGGGTGAGGAAATGTCTCTTGGTCTCAAGGCCTATCAGGAGACCCTTAAGAAGGAAAAGGTTTCCACGGATCCCAAAATCAATTCCATGGTCAAAAGGGTGGGTACCCGTATTGCTGCTGTTGCAAACAAACCTGGGTATGCCTGGGAGTTCACGGTAATAGACAACGCTAAAACCGTTAATGCCTTTGCCCTGCCGGGCGGGAAAGTGGCGATCTACACCGGCATCCTCCCGTACACCCAGACAGAGGCAGGACTAGCATTTGTTATTGCTCACGAAGTAGGCCATGCCATCGCCCGCCATGGCGGCGAGAGAATGAGTGAACAACTCCTCTTGCAGTTAGGACAGCAGGGGCTCAACATCGCCATTGCAAGCAAGAGCCCTGCAGCGATTGAAGCAATAAACACAGGATACGGACTGGCATCAACTGTTGGTGTTATCCTTCCCTTCAGCAGGAAAATGGAGTACGAGGCAGACCGCATCGGCTTGATTCTCATGGCTAAGGCAGGCTATGACCCAAGAGAAGCACCCGGTTTTTTCGAACGTATGATGAAGTCCTCAAAACAAGCTGCACCACCTGAATTTCTCTCTACTCACCCTGCTGACCAACAACGCATCAGACAACTTCATGCGCTCATTCCGGAGGCTTTGACCTACTATCATAAATAGCTGCCCTTGATACAATCTCACCTTTGACACATGGGAGACAATGTTTTATATGAATCTTATAGTTTAACTTCATGCTTAAAAGGAGAAGGTGATGGGGCTGAAAATCGGGGAAATTGCTAAGAAAAGTAACGTGCCCCCCTCAACAATACGCTACTACGTACGCCAAGGGCTTCTTCCGGAACCGGATAAAGTAAATAAAAGCATGGCATACTATGATGAAGGGTGCATAGAGAAAATCCTTGCAATACGTCATCTCCAGGAGCGTAGATATTTTCCTTTGTCAGTTATTAAGAATATCCTGAGGAGAATGGAACAGGGTCTCAGCTTGGATGAGGCTGAAGCTATCGAGGATGCTGTCTTCGGGGCGCAACCTGAGACATGCGAGAATGCCATGGACAAGACCCAGTTTCTCGAAGCGTCCGGTCTATCCCAAGATGAACTTCAAACAGCACTTAAAATCGGGCTCATGGTCCCCTATCTCCAGGAGAAAGGGCGAACCGTCTATAACCAAGAAGATGTCCGCTTTGCGAAAGAAGTCATTAAAAAAATTATCTCTTTCGGACAAGATCTTCACGATCTGAGCTTTTACGTTGAACTTGGCAATCGAATTGTAGACCATGAGATGAATCTTCGAAAAAATGCCGTCAAGGGTTTATCAAGCCAGGATAATATCCGCATCACCACTGAAATCTCGAAAATGGCAGATCACCTGAGGGGGTATATCATCCGAAGACTCTTCCAGAGAAGGGTTCAGGCCGCCATTCAAAAGAGCCTAAGTGAATGATGCAGGAAACATATCCTTATCTCATCATACTATATTCATAACCAATTGAATATCCATGATATGAATGAGTAAATTCTTCCTCATCTCAGTGAATCGCTCTCCTGGTTCGCACAAAGGTCTCTAGAATATATCAATGGACTCCCCGTAGAAGTGGTCCAGATAGCCCTCACAAGAAAGGCTAGAAACCTCCACGGGCAGAACTTCCCTGAGTTTCGCAGTTGGCTTGTATAGCTAGAATATATGAAGCACTTGGATATTTTCTTTCCATAAACAATGAAATACTTTTCCAATATCCATTGAATTTGAGAGATACATGATCATAACGCACCGAAATTTAAGCCCCATGCATTGAGCATGAATTTTGCAACACAAGCATTTGATTACTTTTTTTTGTGATAGAGTTAATCACATTGTATAATACCGTTAGGGTAATATCTCCATTATGGGAGGAACGTGAAACAGGGATAGGCATAAGTTCTTCATGTCCCGATTAAGCATGAGGTCTTTGTCCATCAGGGCATATGGATAAAGACAATCAACAGACATTGCTGTGACACAAAAAAGCTTAATTCTAATTAGCGTATGTAACAGATCAGCAGAAGGGATATTATATGCAGCGAGTTCTCTCGGAAGCCAGGACTAATTTTATCCTCATGTTGGGTTTGGGTATTTTATTCTTCACCCTCATCGTTATTGAAGGATGCAGCCAGGGGGGTGGAGGCCCAACCATACTAAGACCCGAGGGTACGTATAAAACCGGTTTTTTCATTGACAGCACAGTTGAAGGCCTTCAGTACCGATGCATCACCTGGTCCGGCACAACTGATTCTCAAGGAAGATTTTTTTATAATGATGGAGAGGAAATAACTTTTTCCGTTGGAGGCGTTGTTCTAGGCCGCACATCAGCAAAAGGCATCATTACCCCGGTCGATCTGGACAATACGGCCCAACCAAACTTCAGCACGGAAGCTGTTAATATCAGCCGATTCCTTCTGTCCCTTGACGAAGACCTAACCCCTGATAACGGCATAAAAATTCCCCAGAGTGTCACTGATTCACTGAAGGGCATCAGCGTGGATTTCTCAAACCCTGACCTGGACAACGATGCCGGCGTAAAAGAAATGTTCGAAATACTCAACGGCAGCGGCATCTATCCAGAAGAGGAAGCTCGAGGCCTCGTTCCTTACGAGACAGCAGAACTCCATCTCGAAAAGTCCCTAAACCAGCTTGCAGAGGCAGAAGCCGAGGCAGAAGACGCACTCTCGAGATTAGAACTCCGCGCATCCATTGTTCCACCATCCTCAAGTATAATTATGATCGAAAACCAGTCCTTGGACCTTCAGGGGTCTGTAAATGGCGGTAAAGCTCCATACACCTACACCTGGAATATCAACAATGAGAAACCATTTTCAACAAGACTAAGCCCCGGCATCTACACATTCAAAAGCAAAGGATCCTATATCCTTGCCTTTACAGCCGTCGACAGCCTCGGCGCAACAAACTCTGATATTCGGCACATCTCTGTCTTTGGACCAGAGACACAGGAAGGCCAGACCGAAGCTGATTCCATCCCTTCCGTATCAATCATTGGGCAACCCCTTGGTGGTGTAATCAAGGCAGGAAGCACGGTTGATTTCCAGGCAGTAATTTACAATGGAAACCTTCCGCTCTACTATGCATGGTCATTCCACCCAGCTTCCGGGAATACCTACAGTCCCAGGGATGAGACCGTAATGTGTATTCCTCCCAGGACCTATATGGCAACACAAAGCATCACCTTGAATGTTCCCGGATCAAACGAAGTTTCCTTAGCTATTAAGGATACTTCCGTCAGTGGCAAAACCCCGGATACTCATGCATCAAGAACGACGATTACTGTGGAATAAAGGATAATTTTTTAGCACTTAATCGCACGTAGCTTAAAAAATATCGCTCGATTCATCACGAAAGGTTATCCTGAAAGTATAAAACTGACCTTGACAATGCAGATATCGTTCCAGTATATAAACCTTATAGTTTAACTTTAATCTTTATAACACTGACGGAGTATTATCGAGAGGGAGTCCTCTTCATAAAAACCAATCTTAGGGAGTAACATATGAAGACACGCATAACTGAGCTCTTCGGTATCAAGCATCCCATTGTCCTTTCCGGCATGAGCTGGATTAGTGTACCAAAGATGGTTGCAGCCGTATCCAATGCAGGCGGACTTGGAATCCTTGCCACCGGCCCGCTTGATGCCGAACAGACACGCGCTGCCATCAAGGAGATCAAATCTCTTACCAACAAGCCCTTCGGGACAAATACTACCCTACTCTTTCCCGGGGCTGCTGATAATGCACGGGTGGCCCTTGAAGAGAAGGTTCCCGTCATCAACTTCTCGCTGGGCAAAGGCGACTGGATAGTCAAAGCTGCTCATGAATATGGTGGTAAAGTTGTGGCGACCGTAGTCAACCATAAGCATGCCAAACGCGCCCAGGACTATGGATGTGATGCACTACTCGTAACCGGCCATGAGGCTGCGGCCCACGGCGGAGATGCCACCACTTTCTGCCTTGTTCCAAGCATTGCAAATGCGGTCAGCATCCCCATAATAGCTGCAGGAGGAATCGCCGATGGAAGGGGGCTTGCCGCCGCATTTGCGCTGGGCGCAGATGCCGCCGCCATGGGAACCCGGCTTATGTCAACGAAGGAAAGCCCGCTCCATGATAATTACAAGCAGCTCTCCATCCAGAAGGAAGTCTATGATACCTTGTATTCAACCCGCTTTGACGGTCTCGGGTGCAGGGTGCTGGACACAAAGGCAGCCAGAAATGCCGTCCGACAGGGACTGAACATCAGAAAGCTCATTGAAGCCCTGCCCAACTCCGTCGGCATCGCCAACCAACTCCATCTCCCCTACTTCAAACTCTTCCTGGGCGTTATGGCCTCCGGATGGAAGAACGCCAGGCAGCTTGCATTCATGGCGAATGCCTTCAAGGCTATACGCGTTGCCACAGAGGATGGCGACCTTAAAAACGGCGTGCTGCCTGTGGGTCAGGCAACAGGACTCATGAGAGACATACCTACTGTTGCAGAGGCAATAGAGCGAACAGTGAAAGAGGCTGAAGAGATATCCATGAATCTCGCAAGAATGGCAACGGGAGCGCAAAGGGTTCCTTCTTCCGAGAATCCGAAACCGAAGACGGATAAATCAAGCCGCAAACCGGCAACCAAAAAAGCTAAAGCGTAATATACAGATCAGGTTAAATAAAAAATCAAGCGGTCATGACCAATCACGGATCATGACCGCTTTTCCTTTGTGGGCAATCCTTACTGGATGAGGCTAGATGTCTTTTTCAGGTGGGCTATGGCATCATCATGCATGGTCTTTAGAAGCTCCTTGCAGGTTATGATGTCCTTGATATGGCCGATGGACTGGCCGACCATTAAAGGCGCATCTTCCACATCCCCTGTCTCCCAGGCCTTCTTTATCCGCTGCCCTGCAATAAGAGGAATGAGGGCCTCGATTCCCTTACCCTCGGCCTCGGCGGCAAGAACCTCTGAGATTATCTTGTTCTTCAAGGCCCTGCCCTGAAGGCCAATGGACTTGCACATGATAGTGGTCTCGAACTCCTGACGCTTGATGAGTTCCTGCTTGATATTCTCATGGACGTCGCACTCTTTCGTGGCAATGAACCTGCTCGCCATCATGACACCCTGCGCCCCAAGAGTCAGGGCTGCAGCCATAGATCTTCCATCGGCTATGCCCCCGACCGTGACAACCGGTATCTGAACGGAATCGGCTATTCTCGGAGTCAGAACCATAGTGGTGACGTCGTCCCCTAGCGGATGTCCCCCCTCCTCAAAACCGGCCGCATATACACCGTCATAGCCTGCCTTTTGTGCGTGTACAGCATGCCTCACAGAGCCAAGCTTATGGAAAAGCCTCACGCCTGCATTCTTTAGATCTTCGAAGGTCTTTTTCCCCAGGGCCTTGTCGAGCGGTGTGCCCGAAACCTCAATGCCTGCAACCCGTTCTTCTGCGCAAACCTTGGCATACATTGCATGGTGTTCCGATGTGATGCGAACAGATGGCAGGATTGTTATACCTACCATAAACGGTTTGTCCGTAAGCTTCCTCACCTCGCGTATGGCTGCTCGAAACTGATCCTCGGTTTCATAATTACCTGCCGTGATGTTTCCCATACCCCCTGCATTCGATATGGCCGCACAAAGCTTGGGCTTGCAGAGCCACATCATGGCACCGCATATGACAGGATACTCAATACCGAACATGTCTGTAATGGCAGTCTTAATCATGTTTACCCCCTAAGAAGTTGAAAGCTTTAAGTTGTACTTTATGCTTTATATTTAGGTACACGGACAACCATCTCATGTCAATACATTTCTGGCAAGGGCAGTACAATAAGAATCGTGATATAGTACTCTCCAATGATTTCATGATAACCTCCTGGATAAACTGATGGCAGCAGAATCTTGTTCTTTCACAAACCCTATGGTAGGTATATCCGGCACATCGGACAGAGGAGGTATATCTTGAATTACAGGTTCACCACAAAAGATTACGCTATATTCCTTCTAAGCTATGTCTTCTTTTTTCTCTATATAGCTGATGCACTGGCACTTTTTTCCATTCCGGCAATAACGGGCATCCCTTCATGGCTGTATCTCATGATCGCCATTGTTCTCAATGTATGGGTGCTGCCGCTGCCCGGCATTCACCCCAGATTGCCCAAACCCCCTGAGGTCGGAGCATTACCATCCCCAACCACAGCCCCCGCGTTACCGGAAAAAGCTGCCGAACCTGAAAAGAAGGCTCCGCCAAAACCAACGATGGAGGAGAAACTCGGCAAAGGGCTGGCAAAAACACACAAGGGTTTCATCGACAGGATATCTGCAGTATTCAAGAGATCGACAACCATTGATCAGGGCCTTCTTACCGATTTGGAAGAAACCCTTGTCGGCACTGATATCGGAGTGAGAACCGCATATGCCCTCTTTGAATCAATCAAGAAAAAAGCGCCATCGCTGAATGGTCCGGATTCAGCCCTGGGCGCCATCAGGACAGAAGTGGAACTGATTCTCGAAAAACGCGAGTCTCCCATTGCGGTCCCCGAGGGGGTTAAACCCTATGTCATCATGGTAACAGGGGTGAACGGCTCAGGAAAAACAACAACCATTGCCAAAATAGCTTACTACCTTCAGAACATGGGAAAATCCGTGATCATAGCATCAGGAGATACTTTCCGAGCAGCAGCCATTGAACAGCTGGAGCATTGGGCCAATAAGGTAGGGGCCGATTTCGTCAAGTCACAGGAAGGGGCGGACCCTTCTGCTGTTGCATTTGACGGATTGCAGGCCGCCATGGCCAGGGGGCACGACGTACTCATTATCGATACAGCCGGCAGACTCCATACCAAGGAGAACCTCATGGATGAATTGAAAAAAACGAAGAAGGTTCTCGGTAAAAAATACGAAGGAGCACCCCATGAAATACTGCTCGTTCTCGATGCGACCATCGGCCAGAATGCCATTGAGCAAACCAGGCAATTCAACAATGCCCTGGGCGTTACCGGCATCACGCTGACCAAGCTTGATGGATCATCCAAGGGAGGAGTAATCGTGGGTATTGCAAATGAATTCGAGATACCCATCAGATTCATCGGGATTGGTGAAGACATGGATGATCTTCAGCCGTTTCATGCAAAAAGCTTTGTCGATGCCCTTTTCCTTGACAACTGAGCACGGAGCCAAGATATCTAGTCTATGCTGAAGATTAATAAAGAGAAACTCCATACGATATTCGATACCATGGGATCGAAACGAATCATGGTTATCGGAGATCTTATGCTTGATGAATATATCTGGGGAAAGGTGGACCGCATCTCTCCAGAAGCACCTGTACCAGTTGTTGATGTGCAAAGTGAACTCTTCAAACTCGGCGGCGCAGGCAATGTTGCAAATAATCTGCTGAGCCTGGGGGCTAAGGTCATCATCAATGCAGTGCGGGGGAATGATCGTCATGGCGACATTCTCAAAGACATCCTTGAAGACCTCAAGCTGCCAACAAACTCCATCTTCACCGACCACAAACGCTCAACAACGGTAAAAACCCGCATCATTGCACATACCCAACAGGTGGCAAGAATCGATAAAGAGGACAAATCCCTAATCTCGGAGGCCTTACTTAAAAAGATTATATCCACTTACAGGGATTGTCTGGGAAAATTGGACGCACTCATTATTTCTGACTATGGTAAAGGTGTTATAAGCAAGAGGCTCATTAATCAGGTAGTTCCTCTTGCGCGTCAGAACAATATTCCGGTCTGCGTTGATCCCAAGGAAAGAAATTTTCCTCATTATAAAAACGTCAGCGTTATCACGCCTAATATTAAGGAGTTGAGCTTCGGCGCAGGTATAAAGATAGAAGACTACGAGCACATTAAACAGGCCGCACAGAAGGTAAGGTCCATGCTTGGCTGCGATATGATTCTGGTGACTCGAGGGGAGCATGGAATGAGCCTGTTTACTGATGACCACGGGGCTACCGACATACCCACAACGGCAAAGGCGGTCTATGACGTAACCGGAGCTGGTGATACGGTTATTGCGTGCTTCACCCTTGCATTATCGTCAGGAGCCAGTCCGAAAGAAGCCGCTGTTATCGCCAATGTTGCAGCCGGCCTTGTAGTTGCCGAAGTCGGTGCAGCAAGCGTACCAGTGGAAAGGCTCTATAAGGTATGTATGGAGGAGATCGGTGAGTAAGGTGTCTTACCCCGACAAGGTCATGCTCTTTTGTAGTATGATCTATCATGAGGCCACACCGAGGGACCATGCGATCTCCCTGTTGAAAGAACGGTTCGGACAGGTACTTTTTGAAACCGAAGCAATGCCTTTTAACTATACCGATTACTACTGTCGAGAGATGGGGTCTCCTCTCTATCGCATTATCCTTGCATTCTCAGATCTTGCGGAGAGAGACTCGCTGCCGGAGAAAAAGATCGAGACAAACAATATTGAAAACAGATTTCTTGAACAAGGGAATAGAAAGATAAACATCGACCCCGGGCTGATCACCCTGGAGAATCTGTGCCTCGCAACAACGAAACCCTACACACACCGTGTCTATCTGGGCAAGGGCATCTGGGGAGAAATCACCCTTATCTTCCGGGGGGATTCTTACCAGAGGCTGGAATGGACCTACCCGGATTATGGGTCGACAGAACTTATAGCGATCTTCAACAGACTAAGAGAAACATACAGGAGGCATCTAAAATGCCATCAAGCATGACCGGTTTCGGCCAGGCGGATATCCACGGATACCATGTGGAAATCAAGGGGGTCAACCACAGGTACAAGGATATACGAGTGAAGATGCCCCGCGACCTTTCAGCCTATGAGATCCCCGTGAGGGATATCGTTTCAGAAGTAGTACACAGGGGCAAGGTCGACGTGACGGTAACCAGAAGTACAGGTATCAATACTCAGGATAAACTGGCCATAAACCTGGAATTAGCAAAGACATACTTTGAGGAGCTCTCTTCCATGGCAAAGACCTTTGGGGGCGAGGTTACCTTTCGTGACATCCTTCTCATACCAGGTGTCTTGGGAGAAGGGATCGATAATATGGTGGATCAATTACCTCTTGTCCAGGAGGCAGTGCGTCAAGCCATCAAAGCTTTTTCAAAGGCACGAGAGATTGAGGGTGCAAACTTGACAAAGGACATCCTCTCAAGGGCAGGCAATCTGCTTCGCCTGGCCGAGTCCATGAAAGATCTTGCATTGGATGTGACAAAAGCATATAGAGATAGGCTGCATGCCAATTTAAGCACACTTCTCGCAGACAAGTCCAGCATGATCGATGATGTTCGCCTGGAACAGGAAGTAGCAATTTTGGCAGACAAATGCGATATCACCGAAGAATTGGTACGACTTAACAGCCATCTCCATACACTTCAGGAAACTATCGCAAACCAGAAAGGACCGATTGGCAGGCAAACTGATTTCATTCTTCAGGAGATAAACCGTGAAATAAACACAATCGGTTCTAAGAATCAGGTACATGCCTTAAGTCGTATCGTTATAGATGCAAAGACTGAAATGGAAAAGATCAGAGAGCAGATACAGAATATCGAATAGGTTGTCTTAACTAAAGGAGAGCGGGCATGGGCAAACTTGACACCAGACTTCTCAATATCGGCTTTAATAATGGGGTGGTAGCATCAAGAATCATAGCCATTGTCAATCCATCATCATCCCCCATGAAACGCCTCAGAGAAGAGGCGAAAGATAGAGGTCAGCTTATCGATGCAACACAGGGCAGAAAGACGAGATCCATAATCATTACTGATAGTTCTCACGTGATTTTGAGTGCCATTCAGGCAGAAACCATCTCAAACCGCCTTTCCGATGGAAGTGGTTCAAAAGAGAATATCTCCCTGAAGGAGTAGCGGTGAGGATCTTCATCTCCGGCCCGTCCGGTGTTGGAAAATCAACTGTTATCAAAGCGCTGTTAAAGAACAATCCTGATGTAGTACTATCCGTTTCCTATACAACAAGGCCCCCACGGAT
The DNA here is from genome assembly GCA_964600235.1 of uncultured Bacteriovoracaceae bacterium. Taxonomy (GTDB): domain Bacteria; phylum Desulfobacterota; class Desulfomonilia; order UBA1062; family UBA1062; genus MWEI01. Next base: position 75,715 of record CAZRIV010000013.1, read on the forward strand.
TGGGGAAAAGGATGGCGTCGATTACTTCTTTATCTCACAGGAATTGTTTGAAAAGATGATTGCATCCGACTCGTTCCTGGAATGGGCCAGCGTACATGGTCAACTCTATGGGACATCCATGCAATGGATCACATCTAAAGAGCAAGAGGGGCTCCATATACTCTTTGATATCGATGTTCAGGGTGTGATCCAGGCAAAAGAAAAGGCCTCGCAAGGGTGTTTCATACTCATCATACCACCTGACATGGAAGAACTATCAAAACGTCTCCATGGCCGGGGAACGGAAGAACTTGAGACGGTAAGAGTAAGGCTGGAGAATGCAAGAAAAGAACTCTCTCATTGGAATATGTATGACTATCTCGTGGTGAATGACTCTCTTGAAAAAACAGTAGAAGATATCTCCACGATCTTGAAGGCCTATAAATCATCAAGGGAAGTGGTGATAGGAGAGCTGCCATGGATAAAAACGATCGGATAATCTTCGCACTGGATATCGGCAACATGGATTCAGCCCGACAATGGGTCCGCACCCTCAAGGGGCATGTGGGATGGTTCAAGGTGGGTCTCGAACTCTTTACCGCAGTCGGCCCCGATGTTGTTAAACTTGTAAGAGACAACGGAATAAAATGCTTCCTTGACCTGAAGCTCCATGATATCCCGAACACGGTTGCGGGCGCGGTAAAATCGGCAGTAAGAACCGGGGCAGACATGATGACTATCCACCTCTCGGGCGGCAGGGCGATGATTACAGCAGCCCTCAAGGCAGCACTTGAGGAATCACAGGCGCTTGGAATCGACAGGCCCAGAATCATCGGCGTAAGCGTGCTCACCTCATTAGGCGGTGAAGATCTTCAGGAGGTCGGGATTCATAAAAAACCATCTGAGCAGGTTCAACTCCTTGCACAGTTTGCCGCCTCTTGCGGCGCCGATGGCCTTGTATGCTCCGCAGAGGATCTTGTGCATATCCGCTCCAATGTCCCTGAAACCTTATTACTGATAACTCCAGGGATCAGGCCCAGCTGGTCACAGAAGGGAGACCAGAAACGTATTGCCACACCCCTGTCTGCGATACAATCAGGCGCAGACCTTCTGGTAATAGGCAGGCCCATCAGTGATGCCCCTGATCCTGTACTGGCTGTAAAGAAGATCAAACAGGAGATCGAATCCCACGGGGCATAGCTGATATCTCGAGATTATTTTTTCTAAGTTTTGAATCCGTGCGTTCGCCTTTTCATCGACGCCATTATTGACCTTAAACCTGTTCTCGCTTATCTTGCGTCCATGTCTTTAAGAATATGCGGCGGAAAATTCCGTTCTATCAGGATCGAATGCCCTGCTTCACACGTGCGGCCTACAACCGACCGCGTAAAAGAAGCTGTATTCTCTACACTCGTCCATTATCTTCAAGACTCAGTTGTCTTGGATCTTTTTGCCGGAAGCGGGAGTCTGGGCATCGAATCCATAAGCAGGGGGGCAGCACGGGTTACCTTTGTTGACAAGAGCAGGGAGTGTATCAGTATAATTAATCGTAATATCAAATGCATAGATGCACAACAGCTCTCTACGATCATTCAATCTGATGCTCGGACGTATATCAATTCATGCGGATCATCTTTTGATCTGATATTCATGGACCCCCCTTACCATAAAGGTCTTGCCTCTGAATTGGCCCCTCATGTATATAACCTCCTCAACCTTGGAGGAATATTGGTAGTGGAACACTCAACAAAAGAGACAATCACTTTGGCGGCATGGAAAATAAAACAATATGGGGACACTGCCATATCATATTTCATGAGGAGTGAGAAATGAACAGGGAAAAGATCGCCGTCTGTCCCGGCTCATTTGATCCAATCACCCATGGACACCTGGATATTGTCCGTCGGGGCTTATGTGTTTTCGATAAGGTTATCATCGCAGTCGGCCACAACCCATTGAAGCAAGACCTGTTTACTACAGAGGAAAAGATCGAAATGATCACGAAATCTGTTGAGGGGAACCCCAAGATAGAAGTGGATTTTTTCGAAGGCCTGCTCGTTGACTACATCCAAAAGGTCGGCGCTTGTGCCATCCTGAGGGGATTGAGGGTCATCTCCGACTTCGAACTGGAGATGCAGCTCGCGCTTATGAACAGACGTCTTTGCGAAAGGGCTGAAACATTATTCCTCATGACAGACTATAACCATCTCTTCGTCAGTTCGACCATTGTCAAAGCGACGGCGGCCGCAGGAGGCTCAGTCAAAGGTTTAGTCCCAGAGCCTGCATTGGACAAACTCCTTGAGAAGTTCCCCCACATGAATACTACGCAACATCACTAGGGAGGTTTTGCAATGAAGATATCTAAGCTCGTATCTAAGATCCCAGGCTCGCCGACATTGGCACTGTCCGCCAAGGTCAATGAGCTTAAGGCAAAGGGTAAGGATGTAATAGGATTCACTGCTGGAGAACCTGACTTCGATACACCAGATAATATAAAAAACTCCGCAATCGAGGCACTGAACCGGGGCAATACGAAGTACACACCAGTGGGTGGGATTCTCAAGCTTAAGGAGGCCATCTGTGCAAATATCAAGAAGGACTACTCTCTGGATGTCTCCCCTGAGAATATCATCGTTTCCTGCGGGGCCAAACATAGCCTGTATAACCTCTTTCTCACTCTATTTGAAGGAGGTGATGAGGTCATCTGCCCTGGACCGTACTGGGTATCATACCCCCCCATGGTGGAAATGACCGGCGCAGCCCCGGTGACAATCGATACCAGACCTACAGGGATGAAGCTCCATGCCGATATGGTTGCCGAGGTTATTACCAAACGCACAAAAGGGATTATCATTAATTCACCGTCGAACCCGACTGGTATGGTCATTGATAAAAAAGAACTGGAGAAGATTGCCGAACTGTGCGTTCAAAATGATATTGTTATTATCTCGGATGATATTTATAGAAAAATCATCTTTGACGGACTTGAGTTTTTCAGTGTTGCGATGATCTCCCCTGAAGTCACGAAAAGGACTTTCATAGTAGATGGATCTTCGAAATCTTATTCCATGACCGGATGGCGAATAGGCTACTGCATAGGAGACAGTAGGGTAATCAAGGCCATGGAAAGGCTGCAAAGCCAGAGCACCTCGAATCCAACCAGCTTTGCACAGGCAGGCGCCATTACATCACTCATGAGTGAACAATCCCAGCTGATTGCGGAGGACAGAAGAAAGATATTCGAAAAGAGACGGGACCTTATTGTCTCCAAACTCCGGGAAATCCCCGGGATCGATATCACCCCTCCGAACGGTACCTTTTATGCCTTCCCTTCAATTAATGGTTATATGGAAAGGTTCGGCAGTGCCACTGCCTTTTCGGAATACCTCATAGAAAATGCATTGGTTGCTCTCGTACCAGGGGGTGAATTCGGCGCCCCAAACCATGTGAGGTTTTCTTTTGCCACTTCAGAAGATAACATTACAAAAGGTCTTGAAAGAATTAAGGAAGCCCTTTCCTCTCTGAAATAGATCATAAAGGTATGGTGTCCAGGATTTCCATGCTGGGCATCATACCTTTCAGATAATATCCCTATTATATTATCATTTATTATATCCTGAACCTCAAACATTCAATAATGATCTAAAGAATTATATAGCCTCACCGATAGTATTAATAGTAATTAAGTGGGGAGGGGGTATTCAGTGAACATAAACACCGTAGGTTACCAAGCATATAAGAAGACCCAGATACAGACTGCTGATCAGGGTAATCTTATCCTCCTATGTTACGACGGTGCCATCAGCTCCATCAAACAGGCAATCAAGGCCCACGAGGATAAAAATGATATCGCCATGGGTGAATCACTCACCAAGGCTCAGAACATCCTTTGGGAGTTGGCCAACAGTTTGAATTTTGAGGCAGGTGAAATTGCATACAACCTCGATTCACTCTATAAGTATATGATCAGGCAGATTATGGATGGCCAGTATCACAACACTATTAAACCGCTCAATGAAGTAGTCGCTTATCTGCAGGAGCTTAAGGAATCATGGCAAACCATAATCCGGAAACAGTCCTGAAACTCCTCAGATCATGGCAGGCGAAGCTGAGTAAACAAACAGAGGCCCTATCCCACGGGAATATCCCTGAGATGGAATTATTATTCCAAGATACTCTTGAAATACAGCACCGTCTCAGCCATATGTTTTCTGAATCAAAACACCTTGTCAAAGATAAGAATATTGCTCGAATTATTAAGGAACTCTACGACGAGCAGGAAGAGCTTATCCAATCACTTATAACTGAGTCCGGAGAACTTGCACGAGAAATCGGCATCCTGGAAAAAAATCAGGCATCTCTTAAGGGCTATAAGAAGAGCAGTCAAACCCCGCCCCGCTTCATGAATGAACGTACATAAGAAATCCAGCCTGGATGAGTTGACAGACTGAGTATTTTCTCTTAGTCTGCAGAACTATGCGGATGTTACTCTCATCGGGCTCTCCGAGAAGAAAAGAACTGCTCTCCTACCTGGGAATACCTTTTAAGGTAATTGTTCCAAATATTTCAGAAGTCCAAAAACCAGAAGAGTCACCAAGGTCATTCTGTTTACGCATCAGTAGGGAAAAGGCCTTTGCAGTAGGGCGTCAGCACCCTGATGCCCTCGTCATTGGAGCGGATACAATTGTCGTTATCCATGGGAAAATCCTCGGGAAGCCTCAGGACGCAGATGAAGCAATTGATTATCTTTGTCTCCTTCAAGATGAGACTCATGAAGTTTACACAGGGTATACAATAGTCCTCGGTGACCGTTCGATTTCAAAGGCCGTGAGAACGAGGGTAAGCTTCAGGCCCATGACCGTAGAAGAGATCTCATGGTATGTATCAACAGGGGAACCTATGGACAAAGCTGGGGCTTATGCAGTTCAGGGAATTGCATCCATGTTCATTAAAGAAATACATGGATGCTACACCAACGTCATTGGATTGCCCCTTTCTTATTTGTACGAGGACCTCATGAAATTTGGAATAGAGCTGCATAATTGATGACTTGGGGAGAAAATTGATTCATGGACGGATATATTCTGGCGATTGATCAGGGGACTACCGGAAGCAGGGTCATGATCCTCAACCACAAGGGCCAGGTTGTGGGATCAGCTTATTCTGAATTCCCCCAGATATATCCTCAGCCAGGGTGGGTCGAGCATGACCCGGAAGTAATCTGGACAACAACCTTGGATGTCATGGGAAAGGCACTTAAGACAGCAGATGTCCTATCACGAGAAATCGCAGCAATCGGCATCACAAATCAAAGGGAGACAACGGTCCTTTGGGAAAGAGATACCTTAAGGCCCGTACACAATGCCATTGTCTGGCAATGCCGGAGATCTGCTGAAATATGCGACCATTTAAAAAGGAATGGTCATGAGAACCTTATCCAGGAAAAAACAGGGCTCGTACTTGATGCCTATTTTTCAGGCACCAAGGTTAAATGGCTCCTCGATACTATCCCGGGCCTGAGGGCACGGGCCGAATCAGGCGAGATAGCCTTTGGCACGATAGATACATGGCTTATTGCCAAGCTCACAAAAGGGAAGCATCATATAACCGATTATTCAAATGCGTCCAGGACCATGCTGTTTAATATCCACGAAAAAAACTGGGATGACCATCTGTTGAAAATTCTGGATGTACCCCGGGCGATGCTTCCCCGAGTCGTATCATCTGCTGAAGTCATCGGGAAAACCGCAGCCGAAATCACCGGGACTGCGATACCAATAGCAGGAATTGCCGGTGACCAGCAGGCGGCATTATTCGGACAAGGATGCTTTGATAAGGGGGAGGCAAAAAATACATACGGAACAGGATGTTTTCTCCTGTTGAATATTGGGGGCAATAAGATTGCCCCCAAAAATGGCCTGATCCTCACCCTGGCATGCGATGAAAAAGGGAAGCCCTGTTATGCCCTTGAAGGGTCCGTATTTATAGCCGGTGCAGTCATTCAATGGCTGCGCGACGGGCTTGGACTGATTGCAGATGCTGCTCAATGCCAGGCAATTGCTGAGAGTGTAAGCGACTCCCATGGGGTCTACATGGTTCCCGCCCTTGCCGGGCTAGGTGCACCCTACTGGGATATGTATGCTCGTGGTGCTGTTATAGGCATCACCCGAAGTACTACCAAGGCCCACATTGTACGGGCATCTCTCGAGGGCATCGCCTTTCAGGTGAAGGACCTTATCGGCGCATTCGAACAGTGCACGAATAGATCATTCTCTGGTATTAAAGTCGACGGGGGTGCATGCAGGAATGACTTCCTCATGCAATTCCAATCAGATATTTTGGGATGCCCTGTGGATAGATCTAACCATATCGAATCAACCGGCATGGGTGCAGCATATCTTGCAGGTATTGCGACGGGTTTTTGGAACTCAGGTAAAGAAATCAGGTCTTTGAGGGGATCTGATCGTATCTTCTCACCAAATATTGATGAAAAAACCAGGATTCAAATGTATTCGGGCTGGAAGGAGGCTGTGGCCAGGGTGATATCCGGGTACAGGCACAAATGAAATTTTTTGAATATATTGGTGCGATAACAATTTCTTTTGTAGAAGAGCTAGGGGCTTTTTTCCTCTTTTTCTTCCAAGCTCTCAGCAGCCTCCTTAACCCACCCTTTTTCATGAAACAGCTTTTCAAACAGATGGAGTTTATTGGGATCCGTTCAACGCCTGTTGTTATGCTCACGGGAATTTTTTCCGGCATGGTAAGTGCTTTACAGACCTATCACGGATTCAGTCTCTTCGGGGCAGAATCTCTTGTCGGATCTACAACCGCCCTTGGTCTTCTCAGAGAACTCGGGCCAGTGCTTGCTTCCTTGATGGTAACAGCCAGAGCAGGATCTGCCATGACGGCTGAACTCGGCATAATGCGTGTCACACAACAAATAGACGCGCTTGTCGTAATGGGGGTTAATCCCTTTCAATATCTTATCATCCCGCGTATTGCCGCCTCCATAATCATGATGCCCATGCTTACCCTTGTTTTCGATAGTATTGGAATGATTGGATCCTATCTTGTTGGAACAGCCATACTCGATATCGACAAGGGGGTATTCATGGCGCGAATTATCGAATACGTAGGTTATTCCGATCTCTTTTCCGGATTGATAAAAGGGGCATTCTTCGGCGCAATATTGGCCATAGTAGGATGCTACAAGGGATTCAGCACGAGTGGAGGTGCGGAAGGTGTAGGACAGTCGGCCACTCAGTCAGTGGTCCTCTCCTCAGTAAGCATCCTGATTGCCGATTACATTCTCACTGCCATCATGTTCTAGCCTGTGGTAATGCCAAGCAAACCACACAACCCTGCAGATCAAGACCCCCCCTTATGCCAGATGGAACAGAAACAGGGATCCGTGTAGGTCTAACATCCCCATGATATCTCAGAATATTATCTGAGCCTCGTCGAAATACATGTTATCCATGGGTAAGGTCATCATACCCATGAGGCAGCTTAAACCCAGATTGTACGTTTGAATGTGTCCATACACACCCGATACACTTTTAGGCGTGCATCGACAGATGATTCGTGGTGAACCTGATTGCTTTTTTACAGGCCCGTTATAACCAGTAGTCTCTTTAGCCTTTATTGACAGTGACAGGCAAATTCAGCATTTCTCAAGGCTTTAAGATCACTTGTTTTAATGGAAGAAGGTTTTAAACCCACTCAAATGCACAATAGGTGTTAGAATCTTCTGTCATGCCAGAGCCTCAGGTACACTCATATTAATAGCCTCGACCGGGCACTCCAAAGCGCAGAACCCACACCCTATGCATGCTTTCATGTCCTTGAGATATGGATAGCCGTGGGGACTTCCCGAGTCAAACGGCTGTGACAGGGAAAGGCAGTTTACCGGGCATATCTCTATACACATATTGCATGACATACATTTATTTACATCCACCTCCGGCTTCATCCACTGAGTGCGCTTGATCATGGAACAGATCCGTCCATACTGGTCGAGCACTGAATTATGGGGGCATATCCTCCCGCAGGCACCGCACTCAATACATATTAAAGCATCGATCCTATGTATCTCTTTCTTCTCACCGGTTATGGACATGACAGGGCAGACCTTCTTGCAGGCCTGGCAGCCAACACATGTTTGTGTAATCGAAAAAGACATCTATCCTCCACCTTTCTCAGTTGATCTCAATGCCGAGCCTGATCAAACTCTGCTGTGTAGGTTTTCCCGTTGCCGTGTCCCAACCGAATTGAGTCCAATAATCTCTCATCATCTCATCTATCTTTACAGTCCTCCCCTTGTTGGCACCATAGACCAACGGTGGTCTCCCGAGGGCTCGATCACTGAGTTTATTGGCCTTGGGATCAATGCCATGCTTTACATTAAATGACTGCTTCAGTGTCTGGACGCGTTCCCCGATCGTCATGTACTCTTCAGGTGTCTTGTTCCACCCTGTAGCAGCATTAAGCCAGTCAAAGGTAGGCGTCCTCTTGATTCCCAGGAAGGCACCAAACATGCAGATGCCTGCTCCGTTGACGACATTCATATACTTGCTGCACGCAGCGGATTCCTGTGCTTGTTTATCGCTTGCCTCGAATCTGCTGTCCTTGAAGTAGAGTTGGAAAGGTAGTTTCTTTGGTATACCATCGACCTTCTTCCAGAGCTGGAACATCTCGTAGTATAGATATGCACCTATAGTGTGACGCCCGGGTGTCGGCTCCACCGAATAAGCAACTGCAAAGCCCGGGTCCATCCTACCATCATGCATGGCAGGTTCCTGTCCACCGGCATGGACTGCATACTTCTCTGCCCCTTTGCCTATCTTGCGCGATGCCACCTTTGTGCCGTCTGCAAGGATATCCCCGATGCCTTTTCTGTTGATCATCATTTCAATGAGTGCTCTTACACCATCAGTATTTCCCCAGCTTAAATCTATGCCTCCTGTGTCTTCCCTGGTAAGAATGCCTTTCTCATAGCACTCCATCGCAAAAGCAACCGTTGCCCCAGCAGAGATGGTATCCATTCCAGCCCGGTTCAAGATCTCGTTAAGTTCGAAGAGGCTCTCTGTATCCTCGTTCATACATAGTCCTCCAAGTGCAAGTACCGATTCATATTCCGGCTTGTGTGTATCCATCTCTTTGTTTTTACCGGGCATCACACAGATACCACCACATCCCAAGGGGCAGGAATAGCAATGGTACTTGATCTTTTCATGATTATTGATGCGGTCTGGATTGGCTGACTTTGATTTTGTCATGGGCCAGTCCTCATTACTCCCCTTCCAGTTCTTGATGGGGGAATCCCCCCATTCAGGAGACATCTGGTTCAGACCGCCGGTCCCCCACTGACGGAGGATCGCCTTATAGATCATGCCGTCCATGGCCATGGCAGTAGGAAGCAGGCGTAACAGCGCACCGAGATACCCCATCAATGCTCCCGGGCCAAGCGGAATCTGGAACTGCACCCATTTGTTGCAGATCTTGCTCAAGCGAGTCACTTCACTTCTATTGTAAACTCTGACCCGTTTCTTTCCATCAAGCACAACAGCTTTCAGTCTCTTGGAACCCATTACCGCCCCAAGACCCGAACGTGCAGCCAGCCTTCCCTTCTCATTACTTATCCCGGATATCAGAGAGAGGCGTTCACCTGCAGGACCAATGCAAGCGATCCGGGCACCTTCACCGTATTCTCTCTTAAGTGATTCCTCAGTCTCTACAGTATCTTTTCCCCACAGTTGACGTGCATCTCTCAGCTCAGCTATTCCATTCTTCACATATAAAACCACGGGTTTTTCACTGATGCCTTTGAAAAAAATCCCGTCATAGCCACTTCGCTTAATAGCAGGGGAAAAAGAGCCACCACAGTTTGCATCCCCCCAACCTCCGGTGAGTGGTGATTTTCCCACAACCATCCATCTCCCTGAAAAAAGACTCCCTGTACCTGTCAGGAGGCCCGACACAAATCCTAAAATATTATCAGGGCCTAATGGATCAGCACCTGAGGGGATTCTGTTATATAAAAGATGTGAGGCCAGTCCGAGCCCAGAGAGAAATTTTTCATAGATTTCATCTGGAATGGTTTCTTCATTGATCTCTTTGGTTGTCAGATCCACCACCAAGATCTTTCCCATGTATCCTAGGTGCATAGTCCCCCCCTCATGCATTGTGCTTTCCTGACGAGGCCATAAAATTCCATGCCATTGAGCTACCCCTTATATACGCATGCATTACTTACAAAATTGCTGGTATTATTTACCTTAATTCTTATTATCCTGGAAATAGACTATACCGTCTTTGTAACATATCGAGGATAATGGTTTAGTAAACCAGGAAGCAGGGATCTTTTCATCTATACCCTATCAATCTTTTATAGAAGATCTATACTATCCGGAATAATGTTCAAGAACCCGGGTTTCCTCCTTAATACATGAGGACTTATTTTCATTTCTGCAATTGTCAATCTCATCATTTTTAAGAAATCGACAACCAATAATATCATACAATTTCATGTTAAAATCATCTACCTTTAAAAGGTTAACCCTGGTTTCTGTACTATGAGAGCAACTTGTCAATGTGTTCTTCCACCTCTTTTTGAGTCCGTGCACCCATAATTGTTTCTACTTCCCTACCGTTTTGAAACAGTAGCAGGCTCGGAATAGACCGTATCCCGTATAGAGATGCAGTTCGAGGATTCTCATCAACGTTAACCTTGACTACCTTGATTCTGCCTGCATACTTTCTCGCTAATATTTCAATAACCGGAGACATCATTTTACAGGGTCCACACCAAGGCGCCCAAAAATCCACAAGAACGGGTAAGGAGCTTTCTAATACTTCTAGATCAAACATCTTATCATTTGATAAGATGGGATGATCATGAAATCGGGCATTAACAGCGTTATGGCATTTGCCACAAAAAGCCTGATCATTCATTCTTGATTTGGGAATCCTGTTCTTTGCACCGCATTTCCAGCATTCAGCAAATACATGATCACTATCCATGATACACTCCGTTTGTTCTTAAGAGATTAAGATAATCCAATTAATTCGTGGTAATTATTACATAGTGGCAAACAAAGAATTTTCCAAGGTGCTCAAGTTCAATTCCATATTGGTTTCTCGTCATCGAATCTTACGGGGGGCCTATCAGATAAATCTTTATTGACATATAAATCAATATGGTGTTAACTGATTTATTGACATGCTAGTCAGATATTATTCGTTATTTTTATGAAATAACTTGTTAAATTAGTTTATGTAAACAGTTTTGTGCTAAGAAAAACAACAAAGGAGCACGATCCTATGTCTGGATTCCAAGAAATCACCATGGGTAATCTTATCAGGAAGACCGCATCGAAATTCCCAGAAAACGACGCACTTGTATTCCCAGATACTGGTCTCAGATTGAACTACAACGAATTACTGGAAAAAACAAAAGAGGTTGCAAAGGGGTTCATGGCCCTTGGAGTACAAAACGGCGATCATGTATCGGTATGGACTACAAACATACCTGAATGGGTATATATGCAGTTCGGACTCGGAATGATAGGCGCTGTGCTCGTAACAGTAAACACGAACTACAAATCCAATGAACTAGAATATATCCTCAACCAATCCGATTCCACGACATTGGTGCTCATGGAGGAATACCGGGATACCAGTTTTTACATGATCACCAGAGAAGTTATCCCGGAATTAGATACAGCTGAGCCTGGCAAGCTGAATTCACCGAAATTGCCCAACCTCAAGAATGTTGTTTATGTCGGGAAAAGAAACGATACACCAGGAATGTTCTCTTTTGATCAGCTCATTCAGATGGGCAGATCAGTTTCTGACCTGGATCTAGCTGAAAGAGAGAACGACGTCGATTTTCATGATGTCGTGAATATGCAGTATACCTCGGGAACAACAGGATTCCCCAAGGGGGTTATGCTCACCCATTACAATGTCATCAATAATGCCAGGATGGTAGGTGATGTCATGGGCATGACCGAAAATGACCGACTGCTGATACATGTTCCTTTGTTCCATTGCTTTGGCTGTGTGATGAGTTCACTCAACTGTATGGTGCACGGTTCTACTATGGTTCTTGCCGAGTATTTTGATGCTGCCAAGGCACTCAAATACATTGAGCAGCAAGAATGTACAGCGATTAATGGTGTTCCGACAATGTTCATCGCTATCCTCGGACATGAGGATTTCAGTAAGTATTCAATGAAGTCCCTAAGGACAGGCATAATGGCCGGGGCACCCTGTCCGGTAGATACCATGAACAATGTACTCAAGGTAATGCATTGTTCGGAGATCGTCATAGCGTTCGGCCAGACAGAATCCTCTCCGGTCATGACCATGACCAGAAGAAACGATCCCATCGATCTTCGTGTCTCAACAGTCGGCAGACTACTCCCAGACATTCAAGGCAAGATTATCGATCCCAATACAGGAGAGGAAGTTCCTCGCAATGTCCAGGGTGAGATAGTCACCAAGAGCTCCTGTGTGATGAAAGGGTACTACAAGATGCCGGATGAGACGGCACACGCCATAGATAAAGATGGATGGCTCCATACTGGAGACCTAGGTACTGAAGATGAAAACGGATACTTTAAGGTCACCGGCCGAATCAAAGAGATGATCATTCGTGGTGGTGAGAATATATACCCCAGGGAAATCGAAGAATTCCTTCGCAAGAATCCTAAAGTAATGGACGTCTATGTCGTAGGTATCCCAGATAATAAATATGGCGAACAGGTTCTTGCTGCTGTCATTTTAAAACCCGGCGAAAAGGCAACAGACAATGAATTCGTATCCTTCTGCCAAGGGAAAATAGCCCGTCATAAGATACCAAAATACTGGGAATTCGTAGAATCGGTACCCATGACAGCGAGCGGCAAGGTCCAGAAGTATAAGATGGTCGAGCAGTATTCTCAGAAATATGCGATATAATCTATGGAATATATTTATCTCTTCACATTATTTTGGAGTTAATTTGTAATAAGATTGAAGAGATTTGAATCGAATAAATGAGGGTGTGGACTCAATTGAGTCCACACCCTCATTTAATAATTTACGAGGAAAAACTTTCCTCCGGTATATCCATTAAAGACATGTCCTCACTCCTGATGGCCTTTACAGCCGCATCCACCTCCGGGAGAATGTTCCTGATGAAATATTGTGCACATGCGATCTTACCCAGATAGAATGCAATGTCCTTGTTCGTCTTTGCCAGGTTAGCCACTGCCGCCTTGTCCAGAGGGTCTACTCCGTTTTGTTCGACAATAGTATTAAGTCTTTGTTTTGCTATGCCTGCCTGCCAGAAGAGGAACCATCCGGATACTACCTTTCCCATCAACATGAGGAAGGGGTAAGCATTGTTAATGGGCACAAGAAACTTTCCTTCCTTGCCACAATTGCCAAAATAGAGACCGATGTCTGCCAAGGCATTAACGCTGTCCTGTACCGCCTTGGATAAGTCTTTTAAGCCATCGATATCCTTATACTTAGTTACTGTCGAGGCCATAAGTCCCAGCATACTCATAAAATAAGCGCCCTTCTTCATCCCGAGCTTCCTCCCGACAAGGTCAAGCGCCTGGATGCCGTTGGCCCCCTCATAGATAGATGCAATTTTTTCATCCCGCATGAATTGCTCAACTGGATACTCACTACAGAAACCATATCCTCCGTAACATTGCATGGCGTTCTCAGTAACCCTGAATCCGACATCCGATAAATAGGCCTTAACAATCGGGGTAAGTACTTCAGCGTATCCAAGCCACCTATCCTTCTCAGAATCATCTTCAGCAATCTTATGCATATCAAAACAATACGCAGTAAAATAGGTTATTGCCCGCATACTTTCGACATTTGACTTCATCCATAACAGCATCCTTCTAACATCCGGGTGCTGGATAATGGGAACCCGAGGCGCTTCGGGGTTTTTCATTTCCATGAGGGAAGACCCCTGGAGCCTCTGCTTTGTATACTGCAGTGCATGCAGGTAGGCTATGGATGCGCTACAGAGTCCCTGCAGGCCAACTGCAAGCCTGGCTTCATTCATCATCTGGAACATGATCTTCATTCCCTGACGTTCCTCACCAAGCAATTCTGCATAGCAGTTATTGTTATCACCAAAATTAATGAGGCACGTGGCACTGCCGTGGATACCCATCTTTTCTTCAATCTTTGCAATTTCATAGTCATTTCGTCTGCCAAGGGTACCATCCTTGTTGACAAGGTATTTGGGTACTATGAATATTGAAATTCCCTTCGTGCCGGCAGGATCGCCTTCAATCCTTGCAAGTACTGGATGGATTACATTCTCCACCATGTCCTGGTCCCCGCCGGTTATGAAGATCTTTGTGCCCTGAATTTTAAAGGTTCCGTCGGGCTGTCGGATCGCCTTGGTGCTCAGATTGCCCACATCTGTACCTGCATTGGGCTCTGTGAGTGCCATGGTTCCCCCCCATTTACCCTGGACCATCTTTTCCATGTATTTCTTCTTTTGGGCTTCGGTCCCATAAGCTAGGACAAGGTGAGCTGCACCTTCAGTAGCGAACGGATACGCAATGAAGGCGAAGTTGTGATAAAACCACTCGATGGCAGCATATTTGACGCTTTCCGGAATCCCCTGGCCGCCCTGATCGGGGGGAAATGACATGCCAACCCACCCACCTTCGCAAAATAGCTTGTAAACCTTATGAAAACACTTCGGCACATGAACCTGGCCATCAATGAGCCTACAACCCTCCCTGTCTCCCTCTGCAAGTGTGGGCAGAATCTCCTCCTCGGCTATCTTCCGGGCCTCGCTAAGGATCATATTAAATGTTTCCTTAGAGAATTCTGAGTACTTCGGGTACTCACAGACTTTTTCAACCCCGAGCATTTCATAAAGAACAAACTGCTGATCCCTATCATCTAAAATCAGACTTGCCACAGGTAACCCCCCTCTCATTCATTTTTCATGCAAGTATTTGTTTTTAAACATATCATCAAATGGTTACAATTTATATAATTTCTTAACTGTATCTATTCAACTATCTTATTGCAGATCTTACTATCCGACAACTCACCATTTAATATTCATTGATCTGATACTTGAATCAAGTATTATTTTAATAAAAATAGAGAGTTCAAAGATATTACAATTCTCACCTTTGGTTATCCGTTACAAATTACAACAATAATTTTTTTCATGAAAACCATTCGTGTAGCGTATCCTATTGACAACCAGCACGTCTAATTATCAATATAGTCTATTCATGTCTTTGATTTTTCATATATAATCAAAAAAAGAAGCCGGGTTAATCCCCCGGCTTCTTCTCAATATTTTCGCATTTGAGTCTTAGAAATCAAGCTGCCATTTAGCTCCAAAATATGTTGCAGAACCCTCATCGACACCGGATGCATCGTCCATATAATCGATCACACCAATTTCAGGTGTAACTGAGAGTTTTGCTCCATTCCCTTCTGCTATCGGGATCACTGCCTGCGCATAGAAGGTCTGTGCATCGTCTTTCTCTGCCCCACTCACATCCAACTCTGACTGTACATATCCATAACCCGCCTCAACAGTCATCTTCTGAAGGTTAGCACCGACAACAACGGCAAAACCCATGTCATCATCATCTGTGAGATGTCCAGTTGTATCAAGTTGAGCACCAGCAGCATTTGCCTGGTTGAGACCCAACTGTTTGCCATTACGTGCCATCCAAACCATTGCATTGGCATAAACCGGATTAAGCGTTACTCCACCATTTAGACCAAGGGCATAGGCGCTCACGGTCTCTTCAAAACTGTTATTGATATCCTCATACTTTACCTTATATGAGTTGAACCCGCAAAAGGCATCAGCAAAATATTTATCTGTGGCCATGCTGTATTTCAGCTCAAGGTGAGGTATAAGGACTTCTGTCTCTGACACTAACACTGTTTCACCATCAGCCTCTGGCAAACCGCATGTATCTGCACCAATGTTCTTAACAAGCGCTACCTGAAGTCCCTTATAGCTGATCTTCACCTGAGGGACTCGGCTCTCGTCTATAATGCCAAAGCCAGCCATGTCGTTATCCCATGAAAAGACCTGGTTGCTGTTCCCCCAGTCTCCCAGCGGAGCATAATCCTGTCCCCAGAGGATCGTGATGTCGTTGAAGGCGTAGGTTCCGTAAAGCAGACGATTTCTCAAACCACTTTCAGTTACTCCAATTTCTACCCTGCCCCCGAAATCACCCTTTTTCACTCTTGCACCGAAACGGGAGTTTCCAGCAAGCGCCCACTGTGTTGTCGTGGAATCGGGGCCAGAAAGGTCAGTCAACCCATAACTGTCATTGAATTCATCGTCTGATGATTGATAGAAGGTGGCAACCCGGGCACTTCCATAAAACGACCATGCTCCTATCGTGTCTTCCAATGCCTTGACCCGCTCTTCTACCGTTGCAGCAAAAGCATGAGCGGATAACACGAATACCAAACCTGCTGCCAGCAAGAATCCTATAAATTTCCTCATACACTCCTCCTCAGTATTTTTTCTGATCTGCCTCGGCTTTCCTCACCGAGTCCCCTTGTTAAATATTCTTTACTGTATTATCAGCAATGAGCCAATTGATTTATTATTAAGTACTCCACTATGTACGGACTGCCGAGTAGCGCCTCTTTCCCAAACATAATATTAATAATCCGTTAATAAGACAGAACAAGTACAGAGATTTATTCTTATGTATCAGCAAACATCATACCAAGTATATATTTATTATTAATAACTCATTATATCTTTAGGTTACATGCAGTGTGATCTAAAATACGAAATTTTTCCGAAAAAACCGCTGCACCCTTGAGACATAATACTCGCTTTTATGCAACACCTTCATGAGTCAAAAACGACTTTCCACGAGCAATTTAATTGCAGGAAAACAATCCCTGGATTAAGTAACTCCTTTCATTTGACTTGCGAGATCAACATTTATGTCGGACAGAAGAGAATCGTATTATCAGCTAGCCTTCATGTCTCAAAAACCTGCACCTTTCACAATCCGATGCGAATACGCACTTGATATGCAATATTGCATCAGTGCAAATATGCCTAAAACTCTGAGCAGCCTCATCTGCATGACATTAAAAGCTCTTAATGAAAACTATATTGCATCTGAAAGATCATTTTACTCGATTCTGCGAGAGTCAAGTCCCTAATTCCAGGCAACAATACACTTGTAATATCTAATTTACCACGTGTGGAAATCGGAAACTAATTCACCCTCGACTTAAAGTCGAGGGGTTCCACGGCTGCGTTGAATAAATTCGACTTATCCAGCCGCTTAAGAAATCATATCGGGGTAAGAATGTTTCAGCACCTTATATCTTTGATTGCTCGTCCCTTGCTAGGGACATCGCTGAAACTTCCTGTCGCCTTAAGGCGAGGGGTTTCAGCCATCCCCGATGGAGACACTAATATTCAGTCACGTTTGTATAACAAAGAAAGACAATACAATGAGAGATTAAAAGCCTTACCCGATCATGCCATAGGTATAGAGTTGTGCAGTTGTCTTAATCATATAGTTATATCAAAATCATCCTAGAACTTCTGGCATGATGATTGCTGATTCAACAATACAAAAATGACTTCATAACAGGACATCCTCCTTTCTGAGCTGGCATGAACCAAGACATGCCAGCTTCTTTTGTTTCACAAACAATATCAAGCCATGAACGTTATGATAAAATTAAGTTTGTTTTCTCTGTAGTTACCGGCATTATTTCTCAGGAGAGACCTTCGCAGGATGCATAATATACATCAAACTTATTCCAAGAATTTTATGCCCTTCTGATTGCTTATGGCCTCGGTGCGTGCAAGTCTTCCTTGCCATGATGGTGTTCAAGAGGTATCTTCCGAAAATAGCTTAGCTCCACTGTTGAATGGATAAATGGACTGATCTTATTAATAACAGGTTTTCAGGTTACAAGATCTATCTGCTGGACTGTACCTGCATCTCCTTGTTCGCTTAGATAAATTCCCGTCCCCTTTATCCTGCCCAAAAGGGTATTCGTTCCTTGTTGACGGAGATCAAATAGGGTTGAACTGTATGATAAATAGATAGCCCCAATACCAACTTCTTTAAGAGATTGCACTCTGCTCATGCCCTGTTCATCAAATGTCATAATACTGAGCATCTGGTAGGCTTCATCATTTTCATCTATCCATTTATTCCCATCTGAATCAAACCCTTCCAGTTCATCGAATCCGTTCCCCGTGTTGGGCCCAAATAATTCGGCACCATCATTAACCAGGCCATCGTCATTCAAGTCGATTGTAAGAAATCCACTACCTGGCCTTAAGACGGAGATCTGTTCCTCTTTGCCGTCCGAATCCAGGTCGAAGGCGAACTTCTTTCCGGAGAGTTCAATTGGACCACCGCTCAAATTTATTACCAAAGGATCTGTTAATGCATCCCCTGCCCTTATTGTCAGACTGTTCTTTTCTATATACTCCCTACTCATATCAAGACGGAGTGAAACCTCGAATTCCTTTCCATCAGAGGTCATAACAATCCCTCTCGCAGAAAAACTCAGATCCTCATTTTCCCGATGTACCTGCTCACTATCTATCTCAAGCCCCCATCCCTGACGATCACTTTCTGCTCCCCTTACATTTCCCGGTCTTCCTTGGGGGGCACTATCTGTTCCGTTATCATCGCCATCAACTTCATCACGACGCACGACTCGGACCTTCCGGCCCGACAGGAGTTCTGCAATAAGCTTCTCAATGCTTACATAAAACTCGCTAGAAGGGTCCAGGCCCTCCATCTCGTTTCCACAAGAACAGCTCTCTGTACTTGATTTTGCCGCTTGTGAGATGCTGACTGTATCTTGAGCACTAGTCTGTTTTGAATTGATCCAAACCCTGACAGATGTACTTGCCTCATCTATTATTGAATGAGACCTCTTTGAATTCATCGTGATTTGAGCATCGTTTATTATCATATTTTGCCTGTAATCATTATCATCGGCAGTTCAAGCACATTGCTCAAGGAATGCTATATGAAGCCCCCTGCTCAAGTTCATAATCATGGCTGAGAAACGCTGAAGATCCAGTTCTGACATGTCATGGACACTTTCAGCATGATCTTAGATTGTCCCCGAAGAGCCCATGACATGTTAGCGCAAGTCTGGTCTCCCCTCACCGCAGTGACTTCCTCAGTTATGAAAGGGTCTCACGCATATACTCAAAAAGAAGCCCTAAAAAGGACACCTCGATCATACCCGGATTCCTCTTTGTTGAAGTCATTAACTGAATCTGTTGAAAAACCCTGGCACGCTCAAAACTATCAAAATTAGAACATCAAATCAGTAGCCTCGATCAACATATTTCAAACGTCGAGTATTCTGTGAGGCCGTATTTTCTGCAGCCTTTCATCCATTTGGTTTTTCAACAATCTCACTGAATATCTACAACGCTACTGAGAGCAAAGATCTAGGATATTTTCTCTCGTGTTGGGCGTATTCTCCTTGTCATTTCTATACAATACATAATAGAGGTTACTTCAGTATGACCTCAGAGAACCGTCCACATTCATTCATAATCCTGACAGGAGAACCCTTGTTGACTAGAGGAGGCATCTAACAATGAACGACCATGTCACCTATTGTGTTGTTTTCTGCACATGCCCGACTGAAGAGCATGCAGAGAAGATTGCCAGATCAATCATAAAAGAGAACCTTGCAGCATGTGTTCAAATAAGCCCCATAAGGAGCTTCTATAAATGGAAAGGGGAAATCTGCAGAGATGAAGAGCATATTCTCTCAATAAAGACAAAATCAGTCTTGTACAAAGATATTGAAGTATTCATCGCAAAAAACCATCCCTATGAGATACCTGAGATCGTTATGATACCCATAATAGGAGGGCTGGAAAATTATTTCACCTGGATTGACAGCGTCTGCAGGTAATTTTCATCTCCCGGCCCTGTAATTCTGGATGGTTTGTTTCTTGACACACATGGCCCGTTCCCGTATCTTTGAACACATTATTATTGTACATTTTCATGGATAAGACAATGATTCGATCTCATACAGGCAGCCTATGATCGTAAGCTTCGTCCAGACCAAAGGGGGCACGGGCAAAAGCACGCTCGCATTGAACATAGCCTTCTCCAGACATATTAACAATATGTTCAAATCCATTGCTCTGGTTGAATTGGACCCCCAGGGAACGCTCAGGACCTGGTGGGATGAAAGGTCGGAAGTAGGACGAAAGACTGATAATATATCATTTCACCATATATCCAGCTCTCAGAAAGAGGTCTTTGCAGATGGCATAAGGTCGATTTCCGCCCACAACGATCTCATCGTAATGGATATACCCGGCGAAAGTACAGGCAAGCTCCATACACGCTTTGCCTGCGCGGTATCGGACCTTGTCGTCATTCCCATGAGGACTTCTACCAACGATGAGGCGGCCTTTGCAGATAATCTCTACCCCATCATCAAAGAGGTTATTAAGATCGACCCAAAAAGGAACGGGAACTTCCATATCCTTCCGTCTTTTACCCACCCAAAGGCCAACAAAACCACTATTGCAGAATATTTTAACGCGATCCTGCCACAGAATGTGAGGTGTTTAAACACCGCCTATCCGGAGAGATCCGTGTATGAGAACTTCAACCGTGAAGGAAACACCCTGGATGAGTATTCCTTATCAGTAAGATCAAATAAACGGCATCACAATCAGTCTCTCCTGGCAATCAGCGACATGGAGGAGATCGCAAAAACCATCATCACCTTGTTGGAGAATGGATATGGCACTCCCCAAAAAAAGAAAAAGACTGGATGAAAATCATGTAGTCTCAAGCAGGAAGAATGACAGGCCTCTCTCCTCCGAGCATGACAAATCTTCAACCGAAGAAGCAGACTACCCAAAAGGCTCCTCATCCAGAAACGACCAGGTTATCAAGGCATTTGAAATAGTAGAACATATCGAGCAAGTACATGGGAATGTCGTGGAAGATGGTAGGAAACCAACAAGCGCATCATCACAGTGCCAGGCAGACCCTCAGGAGCCTATGGACCAGGAAGATGTGAAATGGAGTGTATCTCTCGCTTCTTTCCCAGAGAGCGATACGAAAAATCTTCTCACATCAGGACAGAACAATAATTCCATACCTGTGATTGAGGTGAAGTTTAAAATACCGTCTTTCTTATGGAAGATACCCGTCCTCAGAGGCCTTATTGAAATCATTCTCACAAGATTTTCGAAAGGGTAATTGCTGTTGCATCCGATCCTCTCAGCCACGAAATGGTCGTTCAAAAAAAGAATCATTATCTCATATCGATTAATGAGTATCCGCCGAAATGACCTTTGATCTATCCTTTCGTTGTATTTTACCGAAAGAATTGCTATAAAGCGCTCACATTATGAACTCACTGGCCGGACTTCCATGATCACGAAATCAAAATACATATCTATCCTGATAATCTCATTGGTAGTTGTTATTCTCTCCTGCGGAAGTGATTCCCTGGCAGCCGATTCCCATAACCCTTCAGACTATGTTAAAGAACTGACACCCCTGAAGGAACACCAGCGAGTAACATTCGAGGTCATAAGAGAACTCAAGAAAAATCATTATAAGAAGGTCGCCATTGATGATGCCCTTTCGAGCAAGACCTTTGATCGTTACCTTTCGGATATCGATCCTTCTCACATGTATTTTCTCGCATCTGACATCAAGGAATTCGGGAGATACCGATATAGGCTGGACGATGGTCTTCTGAAAGGGGATGTGCATCCGGCATTTATGATATTCAACAGATACCAGGAAAGACTTTCGCAAAGACTCATGCTTGTCATAAACAAAATCGAGGGTGGACTCAAGGACATCCCCCTGGAAAAAAATGAGTACCTCGAGACGGAGCGGGATAAAGCACCCTGGCCCGTTGATCGATCAGAGATGGAGACCCTATGGATCAAGTCGTTCAAGAATGACATTATTACCATGAGGCTCGAGGGAAAACCTATCTCTGAGATCTCAACCACCCTTTCTAAACGCTATTGGAGCCAGATTAAACGCCTCCACCAAACCACGAGTGAAGACGTATTTTCCATATTCATGAACTCACTGGCAACAAGTTATGACCCTCATACCTCGTATTTCTCTCCGCGATCTTCCGAAAATTTCAACATTAATATGAGCCTCTCCCTAGAGGGGATCGGCGCCATGCTCACTACCGATAACGAACACACCAAGGTCGTACGAATCATCACTGCCGGACCTGCAGACAGATCAAAACAGCTGAAGCCCGACGATAAAATAATTGGAGTGGGCCAGGGACCAGAAGGTGAAATCACCGATGTCATCGGTTGGAGGCTCGATGATGTCGTAGATCTTATCCGCGGCCCGAAGAACACCTTGGTACGCCTTAAAATAATACCGGCAGATGCAGGTGATGACCATCAGACCAAGGTGATCAAGATCATGCGTGGCACGGTCCAACTCGAAGATCAAGCTGCCAGCAAAGAAGTCATGGAGATAGTACGGGGAGGCAACACCTATAAAATCGGCATAATCCGCATACCGACCTTCTATCTCGATATCAAGGCAATGCAATCCGACAGTGACGACTACAAAAGCACTACCCGGGATGTAAAACGGCTTTTAAGCGAACTCAATGAACAACGTGTGAACTGCGTAATAATCGACCTTAGGGATAATGGAGGTGGATCGCTACACGAGGCGAACACATTGACAGGCTTGTTTATCAAGCGTGGACCTACCGTTCTGATACGCTCTGCTGACGGCTCGACAGAAACACTTTATGACCGCGATCCGAAAACATATTATACAGGCCCCTTGGCAGTTATCGTCAGCAGGTTGAGTGCCTCCGCATCCGAGATATTCGCCGGCGCTATCCAGGATTATGGCAGAGGAGTCATAATCGGAGACAACACCTTCGGAAAGGGTACGGTGCAGACGCTCCTGTCTCTTTCGCGTGGCCAGCTGAAAATCACCACGGCAAAATTCTATAGAATCTCCGGAGAAAGCACTCAGCACCGGGGAATAGTCCCTGATCTGTATTACCCCAGCCTTTACGACAAGGGTTCTATCGGCGAAAGCTCCCTCAAGGATGCCATGCATTGGGATGCCATTAATGCCGTACCCCACTATGTCTTTGGAGACATGTCCCCCTACAAGGCCAAACTCCGCTCCATGCATGCCGCACGCATCCGCCATGACCCCGACTACACCTATATATTGGGGAAAAGCAACTATCTCAAAGAGGTCAGAGACAGGAAAAGGGTCTCCTTGAAGCTTTCCCAAAGACTCCAGGAAAAGAAGGACAATGAAACCCGAAGGATTAATCTTGAGAATAAGCTGAGAAAGGCCAAGGGTCAAAAGCTTATTACAAACCTCGACCAATTGAATGACGACAAGGATGAATCCCAGCGTACCAAACCTGCAAAAGATGATGCCGAACTTGTGGAAAGCGGCAACATCCTCGTGGATTTTCTCACCATTAAGAATAAGACCATTCCTTCGCAACAAGCTCAATCGGGAGCACAGTAGCATTCTTAATAACCAGGGAGCGCCCAATGATGATACTGGTAACAGGCGGGACCGGCTACATCGGCAGTCATACATGTCTTGAACTTCTCGAGGCGGGGCATGAAGTAGTTGTGATAGACAACCTCTCAAACTCCAAAGAGGAATCTCTCAAACGGGCGCAAGAGATTTCAGCCAAGTCCCTCGTATTCCATCAGGTTGACCTGCTGGACAGGCTTGCCCTGACCGATGTATTCAACCAGTACCAGTTTGATGCGGTGATTCATTTCGCAGGACTGAAGGCTGTTGGTGAATCAGTCCAGCTTCCATTGAAGTACTATCACAATAACATTACCGGGACTCTTACCCTGTGTGAAGTAATGGCCGAGCACTCTGTTAGGACCCTTGTCTTCAGCTCTTCAGCTACAGTCTATGGAGACCCTGCTTCTGTTCCCATAAGGGAAGACTTTCCTGTCGGTCCGACAAATCCCTACGGCCGCACCAAACTGATGATAGAGGAAATCCTCAAGGACCTCTTCATGTCAGATCCAACATGGAAGATTGCTCTGCTCAGGTATTTCAATCCGATAGGGGCTCATGAGAGCGGCCGTATCGGTGAAGATCCCTCAGGCATACCAAACAATCTCGTACCGTATATAGCCCAGGTGGCGGTGGGCAGACTTCATGAATTGAAGGTCTTTGGCGATAATTACCCTACCCCTGACGGGACAGGCGTAAGGGATTACATTCATGTGGTTGACCTGGCACAAGGTCATTTATTCGCCCTCCAAAAACTCACGGCCACTCATGGGGTAATCACTTATAATCTTGGAACAGGCCGAGGGTATAGCGTGATTGAAGTCATACAAGCCTTCGAGAAGGCCTGCGGGAGGAAAATACCCTTTAAGATTTCAGAAAGAAGAGAGGGAGACATAGCCGTCTGCTATGCAGATCCCACCAAGGCCAACTTGGAACTCGGCTGGTCTGCGAAACGAGGCATAGAAGAAATGTGTATCGATTCATGGAGGTGGCAGTCAAATAATCCCCAGGGGTATTGATGGCCACGTACTATTTGAAGATTCCAACCTTCTTGTGTATTCACCTAATATCACTCAATGGGTTATTTTAAGGATACCATGAAAACCGGCAAAGATTCGGCACTATCGTCTGCCATAAGGAAACTGGCTGAGAAATACATCTCCAGGTTCGGGCATATACTTTCAGTCGAGATAGATTCTTCCACAAGGACCCTCATCGCCCAGGTTCTCCTGAAGGGTGAACCAGACCCCATAGTCTTTAAAGTCATAGGATTCGAGATCATTCAACAAGGCAAAACACACCTCGTTATTTTACGGTCTGTCAGCGCATCTCGCCATTGGATGGATACACTAGCTAAAGATTATCTGCAGGGAAGGGCCTTTAAAATCCCTGCCCCGGTTGCAAAGGCCATATCGCTCCTGGCGTGATCATATCCTTGCATTTTATCAAATACTCTTATAGTTTTGTGAACCAACTAAAAAAATAATCCACAAGGCCAAACATGCTTGTAAAAGATATACTGCGTGATAACTCCCCCACATTCAGTTTTGAGTTCTTCCCGCCGAAAAACGATGCAGCATGGGACCATCTTTTTCATACCATAGCCGACCTCATGCCCCTTAAACCTTCGTGGGTCAGCGTTACTTACGGTGCAGGCGGTTCAACGCGTGAAAATACACATCAGCTGGTTATGCGAATCAAGAGGGAGACAAGCCTTACAGTAGTCTCCCACTTGACTTGTGTCGACTCTACTCAGGAGGATGTGTCAAATATCCTGGAACGCTACGCAGAAAACGGCATTGATAATATACTGGCGCTCAGGGGTGATATTCCCGCAGGCCGTTCCGGCTGGTGCCCCCCCACCGACGGCTTCAACCATGCATCAGACCTGGTCGGATTCATAAAAAAACACTTCCCTCACATGAGCGTAGGGGTCGCCGGTTTCCCGGAAGGCCACCCGGAAACCCCGAACAGACTCAAAGAGATCGATTATCTCAAGGTAAAGGTGGATTCCGGAGCTGACTACATCATAACGCAGCTCTTCTTCGACAACAGGGACTTTTTCGATTTCTGCGAACGATGTGTCATAGCCGGCATCACCATCCCGATCATTGCGGGCATCATGCCCATCATAACCAAGAGCGGTATGGTACGGATGGCCGAACTGGCAGCAGGGGCTCGCTATCCGGCTCAACTCATAAAACTGGTGAATCGGTCTCAATCACATGATGAGATAGAAAAGATCGGTATTGAATGGGCAACGGGGCAGGTCAGCGAACTCCTGGAAAATAAGGCGAGTGGGGTACATTTCTACACACTCAACAACGCCCGGGCTACGCTGGGGATCTACAAAGCTCTTGGAGTAAAGGATTCATCACAAATGTGCCCCTCCTTGAGACTGCCCGGGTTCTAATCTCATTTCTCAGCAAAAAATTGATATCGGGGAGCCCCTGAGATTGCCGAGAAAGTAACCTCTTTAATAGAAAAACGGGATAGGTTCCTTATGGAAGATGATTCCGGCGAAGCACGGCTCATTGTAGACGGAGAACTGGATCTCCACATGTTTCGGCCAAAAGATATCAAAATTCTTGTTCCAGACTATCTTGAGGAATGCCGGGAAAGGGGAATCCTGCGTGTAAGGATCATACATGGCAAAGGGACTGGTAGTCTGCGGAGAATGGTCCATACTATACTCGGCAACCTTCCCGGGGTTTGCTCTTATCGACTGGCTTCCGGGCTGGAAGGGGGATGGGGCGCAACCATTGTCGAACTTGCTCCAGATGAGAAAAAGTGATCAGGCCTCACCTGAACCTATTGGTATCTCAAAAAACAATCTCTGTGTTTGACACATTATTCCCGATACATTCTCATCTTGTTATTAATCACTACTTTACAATCGTCATTACAGATTGTTATGTTTCCTTCTTGAAATTACTCATAAGATCGGGGTATGATAAATTCATGTGGTTAAGGTGTTGATTCAAACGGATTATACCTTACCGCAAGTGCTATGTTGACGCTTAACCCGTAAGCGGTAATTCCACTAAAACGAGGAGGGTATTATGGTTCTGAGGAAAGTTTTTATAGTTCTGTTCGCAATGCTCTTTTTATCCGCATCGGCTTTCGCCGCCGATGTTGCCGGTATCAAGATGCCTGACACCATGAAGGCCGGGGGACAGGATCTTGTATTCAATGGTGGGGACAAACGCACCAAGTTCATGATGAAGGTCTATGTGGCTGCGCTGTATCTGAAGCAGAAAAGCAGTGATGCCCAGAAGATCATCAATGCCGATGAACCCATGGCCATCAAACTTCAGATCACGTCAGGAATGGTAACCCCTGATAAGATGAAAACAGCGATTGATGAAGGATTTGAGAACTCCACCGACGGCAACATCGTCCCGATTAAGGCCAAGATAGATGCCTTTACCGCTGTCTTCAAGGACCTCTCCAACGGCATCATTTATGATTACGTGTATGTGCCTGGCAAGGGCGTTGAGATCTTCAAAAATGGACAGATGGCCGCAACAATCCAGGGTCTTGATTTCAAAAAAGCCCTGTTCGGCATCTGGCTGAGCGATAAACCCGCCCAGGACTCACTGAAAGAGGCTATGCTCGGCAAGTAGTCTTTCTCATTCGAATGAAAGTGCCCGCAGGGCCGCTATGGCCCTGCGGGCTTTGCCAACAAAGTGTTAGCCCTGTACAGTAGTGTATGATTTGTTTCCCTAGGATAGTCCCCTGATATTCTTCAAGTTGCCGACCATGAATGACGAAAGATGCCCTATGGGCAGATATCCAGGCATACTCTACTCCTTGAGGACTGATTCCATAGAAGTGCCTTCTTATGTTTTACTCTTAAGTATCCCGACAATGTGTAATTGCAAGAACGTATATTTTTATACTGTCTTCAGTCCCCTGGGGCAAGGCGATGGCATGCCCCGTATAACGGCATGGCGGCAGCAAGATGTTGCACCCTTCAGCTTATGTGAGGCACAATGAAAAAGGTCCTGCGCAAATGGCTCCAGCTCTATTTTTCAGATCCTCAACTCATGATACTCATTATCATCCTTCTGGGCGGATTTATTCTTATCTATTTCTTCGGGAAAATGCTCATGCCGGTATTCTTGTCCGTCCTTATTGCTTTACTGCTGGATAGTCTTATTGAGTGGCTGCGCCGTTTCAATGTGCGGAGAAACGCAGGTGTCTACCTCATTTTCATTCTTTTCATGGCCCTGTTCCTTGACCTGATCATTATTCTGCTGCCTCTCATATCTCATCAGGTGGGCCAACTTGTTCAGGATCTCCCAACTATCGGGGCAAGAATAAAGACAGACCTGCTCCTCCTTCCGCAGAGATTTCCTGGAGTACTCTCCGAGGCGAAGATCAACCAGTTTATCGCCCTGCTGGCATCTGAATTCAACGATCTCGGCAAGGATATCATCCAGATATCCGTATCTTCCCTTCGAGGCCTGATCGAGGTGATCATCTACCTGGTACTTGTCCCCTTTCTGGTGTTTTTCTTTCTCAAGGATAAGGAGATGCTCCTGGGGTGGATTCAAAGGCATCTGCCGGAAGAACGTGGTCTGGCCATCAAGGTCTGGGATGAGGTATACGACCAGTTTTTCAATTACCTCAGGGGAAAGATCCTTGAGATACTCTTTGTGTGGGGGATTAATTATGCCGCCTTTGCACTACTCGGATTAAAGTATTCAGTGATCCTGTCCCTCCTCATCGGACTGGCCGTATTGGTACCTTATATAGGTGCGGCGGTTTTGTTTGTCCCAACGGTCATGATCGGGTTCTTCCAATGGGGACTTGGAGCAAACCTGATCTACCTCATCATTGCATATGCCTTCCTGCATGCCCTTGATGGAAATATCATAGCACCGATGTTACTCTCGAAGGTCGTGAAGATCCATCCGGTTGCGATCATAATCTCAATCCTTGTCTTCGGCGGCCTGTGGGGTTTCTGGGGCCTTGTATTCGCCATTCCCCTTGCGACACTCCTGCATGCTGTTCTCAAGGCATGGATCAGTACATCTGTCCCCGTCGAGGAATCATGATGCATACTGCACCACAATACTTCCATGCCGTTGCAGCAAGCAACTAAAATTCGGTTCATCCATCACGCCTCTTTCTTTGTTCACAATGATCAAGAAACCACAGTTTTCTTCCGATATGTGAAAAGAGGCGTAGAATATTTGTGCCCTTATATTGAAAATTATGAAGAAAAAAGTGACATCAGGTTATCTTTCAAAATGTTGAGATGAGGATATGACAGACAACCTCGATCTTCCAAAGGGTATGCACATACTCATTGCCGACTCAAGCGCAGTTGTACGCAGCTTTCTGTCCCGCGAACTCGGCAAGTCGGGTGCCCTCATCTCCCTTGCCGATGATGGTGAACAGGCATTCGACCTTGCATCATCGGGAGACATCGACCTGGTGATAGCCGATGTCGACCTCCCCAGGATCGGTGGAATTGAACTCTGCAGGAAGATCAAGACCAACCAACATACCCAACAGATACCCGTTGTCATTCTCGATTCGCTGAATACCGACGACGGCATTCAGAGGGGATATCAAGCAGGCGCAACCGCCTGTATCCCCAAGGAACAGTCAAAGGAGTCTCTCGTCGATGCAATAGGGAACGTCCTTCTCAAGGCCACCTTCCAGAGAGGACGTCTCATCCTGGTCGTGGACGATTCCCTTACCGTCCGCTCATTAGTGAGCAAGGGGCTCAAGGATGCAGGGTTTACCATTATCCAGGCAGAGAATGGGAAGGTGGCCCTGGACCTCCTCCGTCACCAGAAACCCGACCTCATCCTGAGTGATATCGATATGCCGGAGATGAATGGCGAGTCCTTCTGTCAGGCCGTTCACGCCGACCCCATACTCGCAACCATCCCATTCGTAGTCATGAGCGCCAACAACCAGCGGCCCATTATGAGGCGCATGCTTCAACTCGGAGCCGACTCCTATCTCGTAAAACCATTCAATGTAGAACAGCTAGTCATTACCATTGAAAAACTGCTTTCTGATCAGCTCTTACTCCTCCACAAGGAGAAAGAGCGTCTTGAAATTGAGCAAAGGCTTATACTCGCAAGCATTACAAGTCTTTGCAATGCCCTTGAAGCCAGGGATTCCTACACAAGGGGTCATTCGGAGGCGGTATCAGACATCGCTACAAAAATCGCCATGAAGATGGGCATCAGCGAGGAAGATATCGAGCTTATACGTCTCGGCGGCAAGTTGCATGACCTCGGCAAGATCGGGGTTGTCGACAGCGTACTGCTTAAGACAGGCAAACTCACCGATGATGAGTTTGCCATCATCAAGAAACACCCAGTCATCGGCGCTGAGATATTACGGCCGGTACCTTCCCTGGCACCGATCATCCCGATCGTTCTCTATCACCATGAACGCATTGACGGGAAGGGATATCCCGAGGGACTCCAGGGAGCATCAATTCCGCTTTGGGCACGGATCACTGCGGTCGGAGATACGTACCATGCCCTGACAAGCGACCGTCCTTATCGGGCCGGCATGCCAAAAGACAAGGCCCTCGAGATCATCCAGCAGGTTAGCGGGAGTCAGCTCTGCCCTGACTGTGTAGAGGTTTTTCTCAGGATGGAACTCTGGGACAATGCATCCACGGCAACCGACAAAGAAACTCTTCATAATACGTTTGAGCCCTTGATTGCCTCCAACACGCGCTCCTGATAGTTTTCTCACCATGTCATGTCTTGGAGTAACTCCTAATAACACACTCTCAAGAAACACATTGCATTCGGCAAATCTTTTGTTTATGTTTCGAAACAAAATTAAACGTAATCCGTTACGCGACCTGTAACTACAGGTCAGGACAGCTGATAAATGAGAAGAAACATCGTACACGAAGGGGCGGAACAGCTCACCTATGAAATCCGGCAGATCGTTGCCGTAGCCGAAGACCTCAAGAGGCTCGGGCTGGAAATCACGTGGGAGAACATCGGCGATCCCATTGCCAAGGGAGAAAGGCTTCCCCAGTGGATCAAGGATATCATCATCAAACTGGCATCCGAAGACAGGACCTATGGGTACGTAGCGACCCAGGGAGTCGCCGAGTCCAGGGAGTTCCTTGCCGATCTGGTGAACAAGCGCGGGGGGTACCAAGTCACCAAGGACGATATCATCTTCTTTGACGGACTGGGTGACGCCGTTGCCAAGATATTCGGTTACCTGAAACGGGAGGCCCGGGTCATCGGACCGTCACCGGCTTATTCAACACACTCTTCGGCCGAGGCTGCCCATTCGGGTTACGAGCACCTGACCTATGAACTCGACCCGGATAACAACTGGATGCCGGATCTGACAGACCTCGAAAACAAGATCAAGTATAACGACTCCATCGCCGGGATCCTCATCATTAATCCGGACAACCCCACAGGAGCGGTCTACCCCAGAGGACTGCTCGTCAAGATGGTCGAAATCGCCAGGCGCTACAAGGTATTCATGATCTGCGACGAGACCTACAGCAGGCTCGTGTACAGCGGGGCCAAGACAGCACACTTGAGCGAGGTCATAACCGACGTACCGGGTATCGCCCTGAGAGGCATCTCAAAGGAATATCCCTGGCCGGGAGGCCGATGTGGATGGATAGAGGTCTTCAACCAGGACAAGCTGAACTTCAAGCGCTATATCAAGAGCCTCATCAATGCCAAGATGCTGGAGGTCTGCTCCACAAGTCTCCCTCAGCACTCCATACCCCTTGTCATGGGTGACCCCCGATACGAGGAGCACCTCGCTCGGAGAAGGGCCATGTACGAGAAAAGGGCCCAAGAGGCATGGAATTTTTTCTCTGGGGTAGATGGCATCAAGGTGAACAGGCCCCAAGGTGCCTTCTATATGTCGGTCCTCTTCGAGGATGGAGCCCTGAACAACCGGCAGACACTTCCCATTGCCGGATCAAAGGTCTCGGAATATATCGAGAACAAGGTCAAGGGTGTCGAGGTAGACAAGCGCTTCGTCTACTATCTCCTGGGCTCTACGGGTATCTGTGTGGTGCCCCTTACAGGCTTCTGCTGCAACAGGAAAGGTTTCAGGATCACGCTCCTGGAGATGAACGATGAAAAGCGGTTGTGGACCTACCAGACCATTGCACAGAGCATCAGGGATTATATCGGTTCCACAAGCGGAGCCCTCTCTTCGGGCCACACTTCACTCTAGGCTGTATGTCTTGCACGGCAGGAGGTCTCATGCTTCTCTGCCGGGCATATCCGTGTGACTGATGATACTGGACCGTAAAGCTGAAATCGCATTCCCTTCGGGCACTGACATCATTGTCGGCACCCTTTTCATCCCCAAAGCCCAGGTCCCCTTGCCGGCCCTTATCATCAGCCATGGAGCCCTGGACTTCAAGGAAAACTACTACGAACTCTGCGAACACCTTGCCGCTCGAGGCATCGCATCCCTGGCTATCGATATGCACGGCCACGGTTCGAGCGGGGGGAGTCGCCTTTTCGTCAATATGGATGACTGGGTGATGGATATCAGGTGCGCCATTGACTTTCTGGAAAAGACACCCGAAATCAGTAAGGGGTCTATCGGGGTATTCGGGCTGTCTTCGGGCGGAACGGCTGTACTCGAGGCGGCACTTGTGGATCCGAGGATACGCTGCATCATAGCCCTGGACGCGACAGTGAGGAACACCTTGAACCGGGCTGAATCCCTGGGCATGAGGATCCTGGGGGTACTGGGCCTCATCAAGCGCATCATTACCAAAGATGACCTGCGGATCTCCATGGTGGGCCCTTTTCAGAAGGTAGAGGCGGCATCGGACCCGGAGGTCAACCGAAGATGGAAGGAAAATCCGAAGGTCCTGGAAATGTGGTCTGCCTTCCCCATCCCTGGGGCAAGCCCTTCCCTCATGGTGGACACCATCAAGAGGGTACATCGCATAACCTGCCCTACCCTTGTGATTCATGGCGAGGATGACAAGGTGGATCCGGTGATGAGCGCGCACATGCTGTTCCATGCACTCACCTGTATCAAGAGCCTGCATATCGTCCCGGGCAACGGCCACCTGGGCCATATGGACAGAAACAAGAGCATCGTCATGGAGCTGACATCGAGCTGGGCGCAAAACCACCTGATTTGAGAAATCAGCTTCTCTGTGCTATCCTTTCGACACAATCACATGTTCTTACCCACGAGCCGAGATGAGATGAAGGTTCTTGGCTGGGATGATCTGGATATCATCCTGGTCACCGGAGACGCTTATATCGACAGCCCTCATATCGGGGTAGCCCTGGTCGGGAAGGCCCTTCACAGGGCCGGATTCCGTGTGGGCGTCATTTCCCAGCCCGACATCAGGTCCTCAATTGATATCATGAGACTCGGCGAACCGGCCTTGTTCTGGGGCATTACCGCAGGCAGCATCGATTCCATGGTCGCCAACTACACCCCCCTGAAAAAACGTCGGAAATCCGATGACTATACGCCGGGGGGGCTCAATACAAAAAGGCCTGACCGGGCGGTTATCATTTATGCGAATCTCATCAGGCAGTATGCGAACCGCAGGAAGCCTCTCGTTTTAGGCGGCATCGAGGCAAGCCTGCGGCGCATAGCGCACTATGACTTCTGGTCCGACAGCATCAGGCGCTCCATCCTCTTTGATGCAAAGGCCGACGTGGTGGTGTACGGGATGGGAGAATACCCGGCTGTTGAGCTTGCCCGCAGGCTGAAAGGCGGCGAAGATATCAAGGACATGCCAGGCATCTGCTACATCAGCAGAGACATCCCTGACGGATTCACAGGGCTGCCGTCATTCGAAGAAGTCTCCCATGACCCCTTGAAATTCACCGAGATGTTTCATACCTTTTACCGGAACAATGTCTCGGCTGCAGGCAGAGGGCTGTATCAGCGGCATCGGGACCGCTACCTCGTGCACAATCCACCCTGGCCCCTTCTCACGGAGCAGGAACTCGATGCCAGCTATAATCTCGGGTTCGAACGGGAGGTTCATCCGCGGGATCGAGCCCTGGGTGCGGTGAAGGCCATGGAAACCATACGGTTCTCCATCACCACCCACCGTGGCTGCCTGGGGCAGTGCAACTTCTGCTCCATAACCGTGCACGAAGGCCCCTGTGTGGTCTCTCGCAGTGAAGACTCCATCATACTCGAAGCACGGCAGCTCTCTACAAACCCCGCGTTCAAGGGCTTTCTCCAGGACGTGGGTGGACCCACTGCGAATATGTATGGTTTCGCCTGCACGAGGAGGAAAACCCCGGGTCTGTGTCATCAAAGGAGGTGCCTCTACCCGGATATCTGCCCCCATCTGGGGAATGATCATCGCAGGCAGAACGATCTCCTGAAAAGGCTCCGGGCCATTCCCGGCCTTAAAAAGGCATTCGTGAATTCGGGTATCCGTTACGACCTGGTATGTGCCGACAAGCGCCATGGGAATGCGTATCTAGAAGAGCTCGTGGAACACCATGTTTCAGGTCAGATGAAGCTGGCGCCCGAGCATTCGGAGCCGGGGGTGCTCGGCAGGATGGGCAAGTCCGGCATAGGATCGCTCCTTGATTTCCGGGACCGGTTCCTGAAGATTTCA
Organism: uncultured Bacteriovoracaceae bacterium; assembly: GCA_964600235.1. Taxonomy (GTDB): domain Bacteria; phylum Desulfobacterota; class Desulfomonilia; order UBA1062; family UBA1062; genus MWEI01. The sequence goes on from CAZRIV010000013.1 coordinate 109,867, forward strand.
CGCGACAAGGGGAAAAGGCAGTTCCTTACCTACTATTTCCTTGCCGCACACCCGGGATGCACTGAAGCCGACATGAGGAGGCTCAAGTCATTCATCAACAAGAACCTCCGGATGAACCCGGAACAGGTCCAGATATTCACCCCCACACCGTCCACCTACTCCACGCTCATGTATTATACCGGGACAGACCCCTTCACCGGTGAAAAGATATTTGTAGAAAAAGACCCGGTATGCAAAAAGAGACAAAAGGACATCCTGACCGGATAAACGAGGTAACCCTGCGATGAAGCGTGAAGACAGACTTATCCATAATCATGTGCTTCCTGAAATGGAAGAGCCGAAGAGCAAGACCAGGCGTAAAAAAGATATGATAGAGCTTCAAAAGCTCGGGGAGCGGCTCGTGGAACTGCCCGGATCATATTTGAAGAAATCAGGCATCCCCCAGGAACTGCTGGAAGCGGTCACATCCATGAAGAACATGCGCACCCATGAGGCCAGGCGAAGACACATGCAGCACATAGGCGTTCTCATGCGTGAGGTTGATCCGGCACAGATCAGAATGGTCCTCAATGAATACTCTCAACCCAGACAGGCGCCGGCTGCCGCGGTAAAAACAGACACAGACGAACCGTCACTGGCCCTCATGAGCGGGACAGCGGAGCACATGGAAGACTTGATGAAACGATGCCCTCACGCAGATCGCACAAGGCTGAGACAGCTGGTCAGGAACGCAAGGGCCGAGGCAGATCAGGGGGGCAAAACACGGGCCCTTACCGCATTAAAGTCCTATCTTGCAGAACTATTGAAATGATACGCTTTATCAGATCCAGACAGACAAAGGAGGTATCCATGAAAAATCTATTCCAAAAGACCTTCTCCGGAGTGCCGGTCATCCTTGCCTGCATCCTGATTCTGGCCCTCACAGGTTGTGAAGGCAGCGACACCAAGAAAACCATCACAGACACCGTGGAACAGGTTATGAGTGGTGATGTGGTCAAAAAAGGCGAACAGATGAAAAAAGATGTGGACCAGGCCATGAAGGAAGAGGCAAGGCGCCTGCTCAAGATGGACAAAGAGACCAGAGATGGAGCAAGTGACGAGAATGAGCAAAAAGAATAGAGCAAGTCAATATCTTTAGAGTGATTATAAAAGCATGCTTACTGTTGCTGACAGAGATATGAAAAGATATACTTACGATACTTTTTAGAATCTGTTCCTGAATTCAAGAAGGAGGTTCTTCCATGTCATTCACCGGGAAAGTGGTCTGGATAACGGGTTCATCCTCCGGCATAGGTGAAGCCATGGCCTATGCCCTTGCCGCCAAAGGCGCACAGCTTGTCCTGTCCGCCCGCAACACGAACAGGCTCCAAAAGGTAAAAGATCAGTGCGCATCTTCCGAGAGGCATCTCATAGTGCCACTGGATCTTGAGGATTCATCGACCTTTCCAGACAATGTACAGACGGTGCTGGATAAGTACAACCGCATGGACATGCTCATCAACAACGGAGGCATCTCCCAGAGGTCTCCGGCAGCCGATACCAGCCTGGAAACGGACCGGAGAATCATGGAGACAAACTTCTTCGGCGCCGTGGCACTTACAAAGGCCGTCCTTCCGACCATGCTCAAGAGCGGCTCCGGCCACATCGTGGTGATAAGCAGCCTGGTGGGCAAGTTCGGCACACCCCTGCGTTCGACTTATTCCGCATCAAAACACGCCCTGCACGGCTTCTTCAATTCGCTACGTGCGGAATTATCAGCAACGGGCATCAAGGTCCTCATCGTATGCCCCGGGTTCATCCGCACAAATATCTCCTTAAACGCCCTGTGCGCCGACGGGTCCTGTCACGGGGTCATGGACGAGGCCCAGGACAATGGGCTGGCGCCCGAGGTCTGTGCGGAGAAGATAATCCAGTCCATAGAACGAGGCAAGGACGAGGTACTCATCGGAGGGAAAGAGCTTCTGGGTGTATATCTCAGCAGGTTTACTCCCGGCATTTTCAACAGGATTATTGCCAAGGCGAAGGTCACCTGAGGAAGACGACCATGAACAGGCCAAGAATCCTGATCATCGGCGCCGGGATGGTGGGCTCGTCGAGTGCCGCATCCATAGCAGGCAGACGCCTGGGTGAGGTTTTCCTCTATGACATGGACGAAGAACTCTGCCGCGGCAGGGCCATGGACATCAATCATTCCCTGCCTTCCAGGGGGAGCGACTCGTATATTACCGGATGTGCCGGGCTTCAGGAAACCGGCCCGGCAGACATCATAGTGATCACGGCCGGACTGGCGCGCAAGGCAGGCATGACCAGACTCGACCTTCTCAAGCACAATGCCGGGGTCATAGGCATGCTGGCGCCACAAATCGCGTCCCTGAGTCCGGATGCACGGGTGCTGCTCATTACCAATCCGGTGGATGTGTTGACCTGGCATCTCAAGAGCCTCTGTCCGGGCATGCGGATCTTCGGGCTCGGGTGCTCCCTCGACATGGTCCGGCTCAGGCAGCTTATAGCACAGACAGCCCGGGTTTCGGTGGATGATGTCGCGGCCATGGTCATAGGCTCACATAATGACAACATGATCCCACTCATGGGCCATGCCACCATCAGCGGCATACCCATAGACCGAATGCTGCACGAGCAGGAGATAGAAAAAATTGCCGTGTCAACACGCACGGCAGGCAGTACGATCGTCAACCTCATGAAGAGCCATAGCGGCCACTATGCAGCCGGCGAGGTTATTGCTCAGATCGTTGAGTCCATGGCCATGGACAGGGGCATGGTATTTCCATTAAGTATCTGTCTCAACGGCGAATACGGATACCATGACATCTGCCTTGCCCTTCCGAGCGTCGTTGACAGAACCGGTGTAAGGAAGATCATCGAGCTTGAGCTGAACGAAAAGGAAAAGGCCTCTCTCGATACCTGTGCATTCATCATGAGATCCCAGATACGTTCTCTAGGGGGTTATGTATCATCATGAAGAAATCACCCGGCATGGAATACCCCCAAAAACGATGTCATACGGGTCCGGCCCTTTACGGACATCCCGTTTTCATTAGGAAGACCCCTGTATAACCGAGGAAGGCACTGCGGTAAGGGGAGAAAATACTTACCCATCCATGACATGAACGGGCTGAATCTTAATTGTTTTTCAGCAAAGAATATGGAGTCGCGCAAAGGTCTTTAAAGAGTTCCCGGGGAGGTTCCCATGCGGCAGCAGACCATCGGATGGATCGGGACAGGGGTCATGGGCGCTCCCATGTGCTCTCATATCATAAAGGCGGGCTTTCCCGTCCGTATCCACACCAGGACCAGGGAGAAGGCCTCAAGCCTTCTGGACATGGGGGCCTCATGGTGCTCCTCGCCCAGGGACGTGGCTGAGAAGAGCGAGATCATCTTCACCATGGTTGGATATCCCGAGGACGTGGATGAGGTATATTTTTCAGAACTTGGGATCATGAGCAATGCCAGTCCCGGGACCATCCTCGTTGACATGTCCACATCAAGACCCTCCCTGGCTCAGAAGATCTCCCATGAGGCGGTAAAACGCGCTTGCCGTGCCCTGGATGCCCCTGTGTCCGGCGGAGATGTGGGGGCACGTGAGGCCACGCTGGCCATCATGGCGGGAGGAGAAAGGGAGAGTTTTGAACATGTCCTGCCGCTGCTGAGAACGCTGGGCAGGACCATTTCCCTCATGGGGGGGCCCGGCGCCGGCCAGCACACCAAGATGAGCAACCAGATCCTGATTGCATCCACCATGATCGGGGTCGTGGAGTCTCTCCTGTACGCCTGTAAGGCAGGGCTCCATCAGGAAGCGGTCATAGACATCATCTCAGAGGGCGCTGCAGGCTCCTGGTCATTGAATAACCTCGGAAGACGGATCATCAGGGGCGATTACCATCCCGGGTTCTTTATCAGGCATTTTATCAAGGACATGGGCATTGCCCTGGATGAGACGCGCAGGATGAGGCTCTCGTTACCCGGGCTTGCCCTTGCGAGTCAGTTCTATACTTCAGCGTCAGCCCTGGGATATGATGATCTGGGCACACAGGCGATCTACAAGGTTTTCGAAAGGATGAATGCCATAGATCCCTTAAGCAATTCATGCTCAGGAGGCTGATATCATGAATGTAATCACCACAAAACAGGACCGTATTACCACCATCGTCATCAACCGCCCTGAGGTACGCAATGCCGTGGATGGCCCTACTGCCGCCCAACTCGCACAGGCATTCAAAGAATTCGACGCAGATGATACCGCCGACGTTGCAGTGCTCACCGGGTCAGGCGGTAACTTCTGTGCAGGCGCCGACCTGAAGGCCATCAGTTCCAAGACAGGATATAACCGCCTTGACGAAACAGGTGATGCCCCCATGGGCCCTTCAAGAATGGTCCTGAGCAAACCTGTTATTGCTGCAGTTGCCGGCTTTGCAGTGGCAGGGGGTCTCGAACTTGCCCTCTTCTGCGATCTGAGGGTGGTGGAAAGAGATGCCGTATTCGGGGTGTTCTGCAGGAGATGGGGTGTACCACTCATAGATGGCGGCACCATAAGGCTGCCCCGGCTCATCGGGCTGAGCAGGGCACTGGATCTCATCCTCACGGGCAGGCCTGTCGGCGCCGAGGAGGCCTATGCCATGGGACTGGCAAACCGTCTGGTCGAGAACGGCACAGCCCTTCAGGAGGCACAAAAACTTGCGGGTGAAATCGCCCGGTTTCCGCAGACCTGCCTCCGCCATGACCGCATGAGCGCGCACGAGCAGACCGATCTCAGTGGCGATCAAGCCTTTCTCAACGAATTCCGGCACGGCATGAAATCCATCACCAGCAATGAGACACTTACAGGCGCCCAAAGGTTCACGGCCGGGAAAGGGAGGCATGGGACCTTTAAAAAAGAGTGACCCGGGTTGATCTTTGCCTTTACCAAACTAATATTACTTTCATGTTATCCACACAAAATGACGATAAATAGACTATTCAAAAGTCCAGGAGAACAATCATGAATAAGCGCAGACTGTTTCTGTCATCTCTCATCGGGATCATCCTCTTTGCCTGCGGTGGCGGGGGGGGTGGAGGCGGAGGAGGAGGAACAGACACTGGGAGCACGACCATCAATACGCAGGAGTATTTCAACAAGGATGAGACCAGGACATACACCTACAGTGTAACGTCTGTTGACGGATCTACATATGCATCCACAACCCAGACATTGGTCTACAGTTATGAACAGATACCAACGATCCCGAGCAAATACGGATATTCCGGTGCCGTTGCAGGTCCTTATTATCTCGAGACACAGACCATAGATGGTACGGTCGATACCCTCACTTACATCAGCGCCACAGGAACCCCGATTGTGATGGATGATCTATCCGTATACACTATGAATGATGGAGATCTCACGATTTCAACAGGCTATATGCCCGCAGAAAAGACCATCGGCACGGATTATACCATGAACAGCACTCAGACTCTTATGATCTCGGACCCGGATTCCGGGACCGTAGGCGAAAATGTAGGCACCTTGGACACCAGGTATACTGTCAGGGTTCTTGGACCGGAGAACATAACAGTCAATGGAACCTCTTATGAGGCTATCAGGACCCAGGAAACCGCATCTTCGACAACAACAACCAGCCAAATATCCCTGACCATCAATTCTTCATCGAGTGTCTGGTATGGGAAGAATATCGGCCCGGTAAAGATAGTCGCAAATAATACCACTACTGCTACAGACGGAATCCAGACCATAACAGGATCCAGTTCCGTTATCAGTGAATTGACCAGCGTGACCCCTTAGCCTGGCAGCCTTCAGCCCTCTAAGCCTGGGGCCTGCCGTAGCTTTTCATGATACGGGCGATATAATTGCTCGTCTCTTCCGGTAAATTCCCGGTGCTGCGCTCCAGGTTTCCCATGCCCCAGTTGTACGCGGCAAGGGCAAGCCTCACATCACCGTCATACCTCTGGAGAAGGCCCTTGAGATATCTGGTCCCTGCCATGACGTTCTGCTCCGGATCATAGGCATTGCTCACGCCAAGGTCCCGTGCCGTGTCGGGCATGAGCTGCATGAGCCCCATGGCCCCCTTGGGTGAGGTGGCGTCTGCGTTAAAATCGCTCTCAGCCCGGATGACCGAGGTAATAAGGCCCTTGTCAACGCCGTAGGTCGCAGAGGCCTTGTCTATTATGGCATCCAGATCCGCAGGCGGCAGAACCGACCCGGCCGTGGGCTCGGACTGTCGGTCTTTTGACTCTTCCTGTTGTGAACCTTGCACATGGGGCGTCCCGGGCATGAAGGTATAGTCGGCCGAGACATCTTCTCCCTCGTCGCCCGAGAATGAGTTCATGACCGACTGGCTCATCCGGATCTTGATGAACTCGAGCATTACAGTAAGCTTGTCCTTGTCTATCCCTGCACCCTGGCCTGCGGCCACGTCCTTGGCCATCTCTTCCAGCAACCGGGAAAAGTCTCCCGGGCTCCCGGGGATATTCTTATCAGGCTGTGCCTTGAGTGCGGAAATCCCCTGGACCAGTCGTGCCAACACATCACCTGAGGCTACCTTCATCCTTCCCCCGTTTACGGCTATTGACCAATACTATACAAGGTTCATGCCAGACGGATTCATGGCAAATTCCGCTGTGCCATGTGCATGACGGCTGGCTCCACCTGCGGGCTGGATCAACGAAAAAAACGTGAACAGGTGGACATCCGCTTGTCAGTCTGATCCGGGGCTCACCAGAAAAAGAGGAGCCAGACGACGATTAACACCGGGGTGAGTATGGGCAGTGAATAATACAGGACATACTCCATAAAATGAGGAACCCTGACATGGCTCTGTTCCGCTATGCTCTTGACCATGAAGTTCGGACCGTTCCCGATGTATGTCCCTGCGCCGAATATGACGGCAGCCGCCGATATGGCCTGGATATACCTCCAGCTCTCCCCTGTTACGGGCTGGAGATGGTTTCCCTGCAGGAGCAGCAACTGCTGCATCGCCGGGCCCGACAGGTTCCCCAGCATGGCATGCATGTGGACGGGGTTGTCCACACTGAGCCCGTGGAGGCCGAAGGCCGCGCTCAGAAAATTGAGATAGGTGGGCGCATTGTCAAGGATGGTGGATAAGATACCTGTGCCCCAGTAGAACTGCGCAGGATTGGTGATGCCGAGGCTGCCGGCATTCAATTCTAGCCAGTCAAGGGCCGGGACCATGGTGGCGAATATACCTGCAAAAAGAATGGCCACCTCCTTTATGGGGACGAAATTGAAATGGTTCATCTCGTGAACCTGATTCTTTGTCGTGTAATAGCTCGCTGCGGCGGCACCGACCATGAACAGCTCACGTATGGGCTCATGCATGAAGACCGCACCGATGATGATCATGAGAAAGACTATGTTGTGCAGCCCGTCTACCGCGGCGTGCTCACCCGCCGCTTCGATCTCGTGCTCCATGTCATCGGGCAGCTTCTTATAGTTGTAGTGGTCGATGAAGTAGAAGATCATGAGGACCAGCGCCAGGGCAATGAGCCAGATGTGCCAGACCTTGGTGATGACCCAGAAGAACGGGACGCCCTTGAGATATCCCAGAAAGAGCGGCGGGTCTCCGATGGGCGTCAGGAGCCCCCCGATATTCGACACAGTGAATATGAAGAACACGATATGATACCCCGAGATCCTGTACCGGTTGAGCCTGATGTACGGCCTTATGAGGACCATGGATGCGCCGGTCGTACCGAGGAAGTTCGAGACCACGGCGCCGATGGCGAGCAGCACGACATTGGCCATGGGTGTCGACCTGCCCTTTATCCTTATGTGTATACCCCCCGATACCACGAAGAGGGAGCCAATGAGGCAGATGAAGCTGATGTATTCAACAGCCGTGCTTATCATCCTCACTCCGTTTTCCAGGATGAAGAAATAGTAGATCAGCGGGACCGCTCCCAGAACCACGCAGAATGCGGGGTAGCGCCTTTCCCACAGATCGGCATTGATGAACGGCATGAAGGCAATGGCCAGGAGCAGCAGGACAAATGGCGTGATAAAGGCGGGGTGAACCGGCACAATGGCGTGTTCCAGGGCATGAGCATCCGCACATGACCACAGGAGCATACTGCACACCAATAGAATGCCATACAGGGCGGTCTTCGTCATGCCCATGCAGGTCCGTCTGGCCGGAACCAATCCCTTCAGGGAATCCACAGACATCTCATACCGGAACTTGTTCATGAACTCAAGGAACTTCAAACCGGTACCCGATCCCATAGACCGAGTATATGACCTCCTTATCAGGGAGAAAGGCACTGATCTTCTTCCTGATGTTCTTGATGTGGGTGTCCACGGTGCGGTCATACCCCTCATAGTCATACCCCTGCACGCGGCTCACCAGTTCACTGCGGGAGAAGACCCGGCCGGGGTGGGTCATGAGGACCTTGAGGAGTCCGTATTCGATGGGCGTCAGATTGAGCCTGCGGCCAAGGACCTTGACCTCGTGAGTTTCCTCGTTGACCACGATGCTGCCAGCCCTGATTGAATGCCCTGCCGATTCGGGGTGGACCCTCCTGAGTACCGCCCTGACCCTGGCCACCACCTCCCGTGGACTGAAAGGCTTGCAGATATAGTCATCAGCACCAAGCTCCAGGCCCAGCAGGCGGTCTATCTCCTCCACCTTCGCGGTAACCATGATGATGGGGGTCTGTGAAGACACCTTCAATGATTTGCACACCTCCATCCCATTCATGCCCGGCAGCATGATATCGAGCAGTATGAGGTCAATGGAATTCTGTTTGATAAAAGGAAGGACCGTGTCTCCCCTGTCGAGGCATGATACCCGGTAATCCGATTTTTCGAGGTAGTCCCTGAGTATCGTGGTAATCTTGTCCTCGTCTTCAACAATTAAGATGTGCTCTTGAGCCATGGTACACCTCAGGAAATCATATGTTCTTTGTGAGAGGGAGGATTACCTCAATCCGCAAGCCACCCAGGGATGAATGGTATGCCCCGATGCCGCCCCCGAGCAGCTCCGCAATACTCCGGCATATGGCAAGCCCCAGCCCGCTTCCGCCTTCCTTGCGGGAGCGCGACTGATCGACCCGGTAAAGCCGGTCGAATATCCGTTCAAGTGACGAGTCGGGAATCCCGGGTTTCGAGTCTTCAAAATTGATGTTCACCTGCGTCTCGGTACTCTGCTGCCACACCTTCAGCCTGCCCGGTGATTCCGTATAGCGCAAGGTGTTCTCGAGGATATTGGAAAACAGCTGGAACAGCCTGTCTTTATCGGCGCTCAGAACGATATCCGCACCAAGACCCGGGTCTGATTCCATGGATATCCCTGCCTGAGAGAACCTCGATTCATTCATCTTCATAACCTCCTGCAGGACCTTCAGGACATGCACCTGCTCGAGATTCATGGAAAGATTGCCTGTATCGGCCATGGAAAGCTCGTGCAGGTCATTGACCAGTGAATTCAGCAGCATGATCTCGGCATGGATGGATTCCATGGTATCTCTGCTTGCCTCATGTATGCCGTCCTGGATAGCCTCGATCTCACCACGCAGGATTGCAATGGGTGTCCTGAGCTCATGGGAGATGTCCGAAATCCACTGCCGCCGTATGTTCTCATACTGTTCCAGGGTGTGCGCCATGGTGTTGAAGTCCTCTGCCAGCTGTCCGAGCTCATCATTGGTGTGTGAGACGACCCGTGTGTCGAACTTTCTCATGGCAAGGGCATGAGCCGCTCCGGCCAGCTGTTCCACGGGCGTGAGGAGGTGACGCGAGAAGACATATGATACCAGAACGGCAAGTATCAGCGCTGCAAGCCCGATTGTCAGGAATGCACTGCTCTGCCTGTAGATGAATCCTGCTTCCAGGGGGCCTTGAAAACCCTTGCGCTTTTGCAGACCGAGCCGGCCTGCAACTTTCCCGTCTATTGCAATATCTTTCAGAATTTGATCGCCCTTAGCTACAGACCTGCCTGCAATGAGCCTCATTTCGGCATCATAGAGTGACAGGCGTGATTCCATGTCAGACCCGGGAGGGCGCGGCACCTCTTTGGGGCCGGGGCGAAAACCATCCGGGGGTTCAGGCCGCCCCGCCATACCAGGAGGGCCCTGGGGTGAATGTCCTGGCGGTTCGGGCTTCATCATCTCGTGGAATATCCCGGAATCCCCCCTGAGGGATCCCCAGCCCTGATGGGCCCGGTAGAAGTCTGAAAGCTCCGTGATGAGCTCATCGAGCCGCTCCATCTCCATCCTGTTTACAAAATCTTCAAAATTTCGCCTGGCAAAGTACCCCATGATCGCGGTCATGAGGACCACGATGACGATGCTCGTCAGGAGAAACGCCAGGAAGATCTTATAACTGAGTTTTGTTTTCATGGCACATGTCTGCAACCCGTCCGCTTGATTATCTTATTGCCTGTTTCCATCAGTAATACACGTGGGACCACACTTCAAATGTAATCGTGAACTCTCACAGGAAACACATCTTTTCTTCATATTTCCTCCACAGTTCTGTGGCAGAAGCATTTTTACAATCAGGCTGAAAGGAGAATTCACCATGAATATAAAGAAGCCTTCCATCATCACTGCAGCCGTCATGGCTGCCATCATGCTCGTGTCTGGCACATCCTTCTGTGAAGAACCGCCTTCTTTGAGCGGACCACAGATGCAGGGACCTTCCATGATGCCCATGCCCCCTGGAACCGGGCCGCACGAACAGGGCGTGCCGTTGGGGATAATGCTCCTGAATGATTACATCCGGATCAATGTACTATCGGAGCTGACCGGGCTTACCCGGGAGAATGTGAAACAGCTGCTCATCAGCAGCCCGCATCCGGCAATACTCGATGCATACGGGATTTCCCTCGAAGCCTTTAAGACCGCCATGGACAAGCAGGCTGCCAGGCTGGTCGGACAGGCCGTATCCTCCGGCATGATCACGAAAAAACAGGAGGAGGAGCTCCATAAAAAACTGAGCAGGAAACCGCAGAAACCACGTGAAGAGTGATTCGAGATCGTGGTCGGAACAGCCGCACATGGCAGACAGGACATGATCCTTGCCGGATGCCTTGAGGGGATATCGCTCTCTCCCTGGGGCATCCGGATGCATGGGGCGGAACATGCCTGTGGCCACACTGAATAAACCGGGGATCACCCTGTAAGAGGAGGCAGATTATGAAAAGATCATCCAGGATTATCATCTCCGTGAAAATCATCTGCTTTACAGGGTGCAAGGTCCCTGGCAGGAGCGTGTGAAATGCTTACCCTGCTGGGTGTTATTTGCGCCTTGCCTCTTTTGTGGGTGATCATGAGTCTCTTTCCTCTGCGCAGGGATAAATGCATCGGCGATATGCGGCATGCACGGATCATGAGGAGGTAAAAATTGCCTATGCCACGGGTAATGGTTTCCTGAACTGTCAACGAAAACACCAATGAAACTAATTGGTAGGAGCGATGATGGTTGAATCTGATAAGTTACACCGGACAATCTGATGACAGGGAATAAAATCGATGAAGAAACGAAAACGATATACCGGCGATTTCAAGGCGATCGTAGTGAGTGAATATATCAAGGCTGAAAAGACACTCACTGAGATTGCACATGAGCACAACGTCCACCCCAATCAGATCAAAAACTGGAAGTCCCTTCTCCTCAAGCGCGCCCATGAGATATTCGACGACAGGAGATCCCATGACGATCAGGAGCTGTAGATCCGTAACTTATCAGGGGTGGAAAAACCAGGCATGATAAACATTTTAAGCATTTCTGGCATGGATCTGGCCTGTCTTGTCTCCATTCACAGGCTTCGCGAAGGCCCTGATAAAACTAAGGAGGATAATCATGGTGAACGGGATTAGTGGTTCGAAGAGCTACATGAGCTATCTGCAGACCCAGATGCCGAGATCACGGCCTGACCCTGCAGAGATGTTCAAAGAGATTGATGCGGACGGCAGCGGGGGCATATCGGCCGGTGAGCTCGAAACAATGGCTCAGAAGCTGTCTGCCCATACAGGGGTGAGTATTGACACGGGAAACGCCATCTCCACCTATGACACCGACGGGAATGGGGAGCTGAGCAGCGAGGAGATGCAGGCCTTCATGGAATCCACCATGCATCAGGGCATGGGCATGATGCGCATGCAGGACGGTCCCGGCAGAGGAGGACCGGAAGACCTGTTCAAGGCCCTGGACGCCGACTCCAGCGATGGTGTTTCACAAACCGAACTGGATGCATGGGCCCAGAACATATCCGGGGAAACCGGCCAAACCATCGACACGAGTTCCGCCATATCCACCTATGACACAGACGGCAGCGGCGAGCTGAGCAGCACCGAGTTCAAGAACTTCATGGATGCAAGCGGTATCAAGCCGCCCCCGCCACCGGGATCATCCGAGAGTACCGCCTCTACTGCCAAGGCAGACAGCGTCATGTCCACGTACGATACCAATGGAGACGGGGTACTGAGCAGCGAAGAACTCCAGGCATACCTCAACGATAACGATTCATCGTCCTCGACGTCTTTAACTTCCGCGTTGAGCATCATCGAAAATGCCTTGAACGCATATCTGATGAACATGGGCAAATCCACGAACACGGCGGATTCGTATCTGAACTCATCCCTCTACGGGGGTTCATACTCGTCTGTCGATTACCTGGCATGACACCCATAACTGCAACGGCGGAGTCCGTCCCAGATCAGGGACGGACTCCGCTCCTCATACTTGTATCAGTACAGCTCCCTCCTGGAGTTCTCTTCTTCACTCCCCCTTGAAGTCAGGCTTGCGTTTCTCCATGAACGCAAGGAAAGACTCCTTGCAGTCCTGGGAGGGGAGGAGGAGCATGTTCTTGTGAACAGCCAGGGCGATGCCGTCCTTCAACGTGGCATAGCGGCTGAAGTTCAGAACCTCCTTCGTGTTCTGGACCGCCAGGGGGGCGCTCTCCAATATCTCTTCCGCAAGCGCCCCGGCTGCGGCCAGCATGGCCTCCCGGTTGGGGTAGGCATCTATGACAAGGCCCATCTTCGCCGCTTCGGCGGCGCTGAAAAACCGGCCCGTGTAGGCCATCTGCCTGGTGTACATCTGGCCAATTATGAAAGGCAGCCGCTGAAGCGCACCCATGTCGGCCACGATGCCGATACGGGCCTCCCGGATGGAAAACTCGGCATCGGTCGTGCACAGCCGAAGGTCGCAGGCGGCGACGATGTCCAGGCCCGCCCCGATGCACCTGCCGTGAACGGCTGCAATTACGGGTTTTCTGCACTCTTCAATCGCATGGCAGCACTCGAAGATGTTCTTTTCCTTCATGGGGATGTCGAGGAGTCTTTTCGTAGTTCCGATGAACCCCCTGGACATGGCGTCTTTCAGGTCCAACCCGGCGCAGAAGATGCGCCCGTTGCTCTTGAGGATAACAACCCACACGTCATCATCCGCATCCAGTTCATGGAAGACCTCCGTGATCTGTGTCGCCAGATCATAGCTGAGAGCGTTCATGCCATCGGCCCTGTTCAGGGCCACCGTTGCAACATGGTTCTCCTTTATTACCTCTATCAATTTGTAATCCATGATAACCTCTTTTTTTAGTATTTTTAACAGGATCATGCCTTCAGACTGTCAATCTTTGAGAGTACTGCTCCTGCTCGCCAGGAGGTACTATTTAGCACTACATGCTGGCATAAAATCAATCGAATATTTTTTGGAGAATATCGGAGAAATGAACTGAGGACACGTCCTTGATTATCTCCTACAGCTCCTTCTTTGTTACGATTTGGTCCAACCTTTGGTAAGTAAACCTGCGCATCAAGGGTGCACTCCCTGAGAAAGTATCACGAGGCGCACACCCCTCATTTCTCAGATCACCTATGGCGTCCATGGCGCCATGGCGCGTCTGGCCTTCGGGGTGATTCATAGGCAGGATGACGAATGATCCCTTCGGGGCTGCAAGAAGCGTATCCCCCACCTGCTCCTGAGCGCAGATGGTCCCCGCATCGCCGGGGGACACATAAGCCTGCGACCGTATACCCCACCGGCATGGCTACCGCTACCACGACCTCGTCGCAGTAGGCCGTTCCCCTACGGCAGAAGACAGGCCTTTTCCCGGTGTTGCATGAAATTGGTGCCTGTGATACCGGTCACAAGAGTAACACCATGTAATCAAATACGCTAACGGGAGAGACCCATGTATAAGTTGATCAGGCCTGACAATGTACCGGAAATAGTCGACCAGTCAGTAATGAAATTCGCACAGAGACCCTTCATCGGCACGAAGAACAAGGCGCTCAAGAGGTATGACTGGATTACCTTTGCCGAGCTCGGCAAGCGCGTGGACAACGTGAGAAGCGGCCTGAGCCAGCTGGGCGTGAACAAGGACGATGCCGTGGGCATCATCTCGAACAACTCCGAGAACTGGGCGGTATGCTTTTTCGCCACGAGCGGCCTGGATGCCCGGTTCGTCCCCATGTACGAGGCCGAGTTGGAGCAGGTCTGGACATACATCATCAAAGATGCCAGGATAAAGGTGCTCTTCATCACCAAGAAGGCAATATACGACAAGATAAAGAATGCGATCTCCTCCATACCGACGCTGGAGAAGGTCATCATCATGGAAGGAGACGGGCCGGATACGCTGGCCGAGTTGGAGAAGAAAGGCTCGGCCAGGCAGGTGAAGGCCATCTATCCGGACCCATCGTCCATCTGCATCCTGATCTACACCTCTGGAACCACGGGCGACCCGAAAGGCGTGCTCCTCACGCAAGCCAACATCACGAGCAACGCTCACGCCGTAACCCAGAACTTCCCCGACATGAACGAAAACGACTCGCTGCTGTCCATCCTCCCCTGGGCCCACGTCTTCGGTCTCGGTGAACTGGTGGTCGGCTGCATCCTGGGCGGGCAGATAGGGCTTGCGGAGAGCGCCACCACCATCCCCGAAGACCTGTCCCTGGTCAGGCCCACCTTCCTGGTCGCCGTGCCCAGGGTCTTCAACAGGGTCTACGATGGGCTTTGGACCAAGATGAACGAGGAAGGCGGCCTTGCCAGGACCCTGTTCGTCATGGGTGTGGAGAGCGGCAAGAAGAAGCGGGAGCTAGCCGCTCAGGGGAAGTCGAACTTCATGACCAACCTGAAGTTCAAGATAGCTGACGCCATCGTGTTCAAGAAGATCAGGGAAAGGCTCGGCGGGAGACTGAAAGGCGTCATGACGGGAAGCGCCATGATGAACCCTGAAATATCCCACTTCTTCTGGGACATGGGCATACCGCTGTACGACGCGTACGGGCTGACCGAGACCTCGCCCGGCGCCACCATGAACCGCCCGGACAAATACCGGATAGGCAGCGTGGGCCCTGTCATGGGTATGTGCAGGATCGTCATCGACAAGTCCGTGACCGGGACAGAGGCGACCGACGGCGAGATCATCATCTACGGGCCCAATGTCATGCAGGGATACCACAACAAGCCCGAGGCCACGCAGGCCGTCATGACCCCTGACGGAGGATTCCGGACAGGAGACCGCGGACGCCTCGACGAGGACGGCTTCCTGTTCATAACCGGAAGGATCAAGGAGCAGTTCAAGCTCGAAAACGGCAAATACGTATTCCCCGCAGCCATCGAGGAAGACATCAAGCTGAACCATTACATAGAAAACGCCATGATATACGGCGAAGGACGCGAATATAACGTCTGCCTGGTAATACCGGACTTCTTGGCGCTGGGAAAGTGGGCAGAGAAGAATAACCTGCCCAAGGATCATGCCGAACTGTTGAACCGGGAAGAGACGAAGAAATTCCTGGAGAATGAGATCGTCTCCGCATTGAAGACTAAGTACGGAAGCTATGAAATCCCGAGGAAATTCATATTTATCGATGAGCCCTTCACCATCGAGAACGGCATGCTGACACAGACCATGAAACTCAAGAGACGCGTGGTGTTTGATAAGTATATGGATCAGATCAATAAGCTCTACGTCAAATAGGATCTCGATACCTTTTTGAGTGTTAGTGAATAGAGGGGACGTTTCTCTTTTATCTGTTAAAAAAGAAGCGTCCCCTTTTACGCAGCAGCCTCGATAATGATCTTTCCCATTATGAAGTCATGCCCGCTTTCCTATCCTGTCCTTATTGCCATTCATTTCATTCGAGCCCTCCGGAACAAATCCGCCAGGCCTCCTGCGTATGCTGTGGATGGTATGGGCATGGGCCACCCTCTCACCTGCTTCGTTGTATACATCCGCCTCCAGGACCGCCGAACTCCTGCCGCGCGAGATGATCCGCCCCTCGGCGCGCAGTATGCCTTTGGAGGAGGGCTTGAGATAGCTCACGTCCAAGTGCTGGGTCATGGCGTATTCATCCCGTTCGAGGACTACGGCAAGCGATACTCCACATGCGGAGTCAGCAAGCGACGCGACAGCCCCGCCGTGGGTGTTGCCGAAGAGGTTCGTGTGCTGGTGCTCCACGATCATGGTCATGATGCACCCCTGAGGAGTGAACTTGGTTACCTGCATCTGCACATGACGATAAAAGGGTGAGCTGTTCGCAACCTCTCGTATCATTTCCAGATGCCTGGTGCGCTCTTCCGCCGTTTCCATAGGCTTCTCCTGCATGATTGATAAGACCAGCAGCATAACAGGATAATGCGGGCCTATCCAATGAAAACCATCCGGGTGTCTTCTGAACATGTCCGGAAATTGGGGTCCTCGGTCTTTCAAAGTCTATACGTGGAGAAAATATATTTCATGGGTTATAATGAATGTACTTAGGAGGCACCATGATCATTGAAAGCAAGTACTGCGGACCTTCAACGTCGGGACAGGGCGGCTATGTGTGCGGCCTGCTCGGGGGTTTCATCCAGGGCACTGCAGAGGTCACGCTGCGGATACCCCCTCCCCTTGACCGACCTCTGGAGGTCAATATCATGGGTGAGGGCCATGCCACCCTCATGGACGGCGATACGCTCGTGGCCGAAGCCCGCAAGGTCGCCCTCGAACTGGATGTCCCCTCCCCTCCTGCCTACACCGGGGCACAGGATGCATCGAAGGACTACCTGGGATTCAGGGTTCACCCCTTTCCCCGCTGCTTCGTCTGTGGCCCCGAGCGCGACGCAGGGGACGGGTTGAGGATCTTCCCCGGCCCGGTGCCGGGCAAAAAGATGGTTGCAGCGCCATGGACACCGTATGCCGCACTGGAAGATAAGCATGGACTGGTGAGGCCCGAGTTCATCTGGGCGGCACTGGACTGCCCCGGCGCCTTTGCCGCCATGCTGGAGATGCCCAGGGTCATTGTCCTTGGCAAGCTCGCCGTAACAATCATGAAGGACATACGAGCAGATGAGCCATGCGTGGTGATCGGCTGGAATATGGCACAGGACGGCAGGAAATACCATACGGGCACCGCAGTGTTTTCAGAATCCGACGGGCTGTGCGCCAAGGCGAAGGCCACATGGATCGCGCTCAAATGACGTCCACGGAAAAACCTGTTTTCTTTTTCACCGACGCTCAGTGGGGGTTTGTATGAAGATACTTGTCAAGTGGCTTCTCATGACCATATCCATAATGGCCGCCGCCTACCTGCTGCCCGGAGTCACGGTCCAGAGCTTCTGGGCCGCGATTGTCACCGCCCTGGTGCTCGGGCTCGTCAACGCCTTGCTGAGGCCCATCCTGGTCGTGCTGACGTTGCCTCTCACCGTCGTCACCCTGGGGCTCTTCATCCTTGTCCTGAACGGGCTGCTCGTACTCCTGACGAGCGCCATTGTGGACGGGTTCTCCGTCATGAACATCTGGTGGGCCATGCTTTTCAGCATAGTCTTTTCCATAATAAGCTTTGTGTTCAACCAGATCTTCACCTGATGGCCAGGGGGTCATGAATCACAGGTGAGACAAGAAGCCGGGCGTATTAGAGCAGGAAATCAGTTTTTACCGGCTTGCATGCCGGATCACTTATCAGGGGGAAACAGTATCATGAAAAAAGTGAATGAAGGGACAATGTGTTCGTACACGGTACATGATTCCGGCGTTGCAGTCATGGAGATCAGCAATCCTCCCATGAACGCCCTGAGCAGGCCCGTTCTGAAGGACATACGCTCAACCCTGTCCCAGGCTCTTGCCGACAAAGACGTGAGGGTGATCGTCTTTACCGGTGCGGGCAAGGCGTTCATCGCCGGCGCCGACATCAGCGAGCTGAACGATTTCGAGACCGCCCAGGAAGGGGCCGACTTCCTCATCCCGGGCCAGGAGATCACCAGCATGCTCATGAACGCCGACAAGCCCATCATCGCGGCCATCAACGGGTTCTGCCTGGGCGGGGGCATGGAGATGGCCCTGGGCTGCCACATCAGGCTTGCCGACGAATCGGCCACCCTGGGCCTGCCCGAGATCAAGCTCGGCATCATCCCGGGCTACGGCGGAACCCAGAGGACCCCAAGGCTCATCGGGAAAGGCAGGGCGCTGGAACTCATCCTGTCCGGCAACTTCCTCAACGGGAAGCAGGCACAGGAGTACGGCCTGGTGAACAGGGCAGTGCCCAAGGGCACGGTGGTGGAGGAGGCGGTCAAGCTGGCTGCGACCATGGCCTCCAAGAGCCGGGTAGCCGTCCAGGCGGCGTTGCGGGCCGTCCAGGAGGGCATGTCCATGGACCTTCATACCGCCATGAAGTACGAGCGGGAGCAGTTCGGCATCTGCTACGCCAGCCAGGACAAGAAGGAAGGCGTCGCGGCCTTCACGGGCAAACGCGAACCCCGGTTCAACGACCGCTAGAGGATATTGCCGACGGACGTCCTGCGCCTGCCGCCCTTCCCTCTTGAGCAGGGGTCGGCGGCAGGCCTGAAACGACAGTACAGGCAAGAAATCATGAGAAGGCGCCCTATGGATTTCCTCGCCATATATTCCCTCCCTTCTTTTATGCATTGACTTTCTAGGACACGGCACTATCTTAATTGGTTAATCTTATCAGGCAGAGCGTTTCTCTGCGTTTACCATGCGATGATCATCTTGCCGCTTCACTGTTTATCTTAGACCATGCTTTCAAGCCTGGAGAGCTGCACGAGCCGGGAAGGCTTAGGTTCGGTTTGGCTTGAGAGGCAAAAAGGAGTGGCCCCTTTTCTACAGGGACCATGAAACAATGGAGGTGAAAAGCATGGCAAGATTTCACAAGAGCATAGAGATCAAGGCACCACTCGAGAAGGTCTTTTCTTTCGTTGACAACCCCAGGAATGGGCCCGAGGTGATTACAAACCTGATCGAAGTCAAGGATGTGGAAGGCACCGGTGCCGGAACCCATTACAAATGGACCTGGAAGATGGCCGGGATGAATTTCCAAGGTGAAAACACGAAAACCGAGGACGTGCCCAACGAGCGGATCGTGCTGAACAGCAAAGGGGGCATCGAGAGCACCTGGACCTACAGCTTCAAAGCCAAGGGAGACGCGACGATACTGGACCTGGACATTGATTACAAGATCCCCGTCCCTGTCCTGGGAAAGCTGGCCGAGAAAATGCTGCTGAAGCGCAATGAACGCGAGGGCGAAAATAGCCTCATAAACCTCAAAGAGAGACTGGAGTCACGATAATCAACGGGGCCAGGGACTTATTCATCAGTCAGGTACTGATGAAATGGTCTCTGACCCCATTTTTCCCGATTACCTTTTCAGCACGTTGATGACACAGACGCCGCCCGCGCCGACCATCTGGGTCAGGGCACAATTGACGGGTTTGGGGATCTGCCTTTTGCCGCACTCGCCGCGCATCTGCCAGAGGATCTCTGCCACCTGGCCGATGCCCGTGGGCCCCACGGGATGCCCCATGGAGATGAGGCCTCCGGATGTGTTGACGGGATGCTTCCCGGTGATGGCGGTCACACCGTCTTCAACCAGCTTCCCGCCCTGCCCGGTCTCGCACAGGCCGAGCGCTTCGATATAGGCAATCTCTTCGATGGTGAAGGCGTCGTGCAACTCGATGAGGTCCAGGTCCTCAGGGCCGATGCCGGCCTTTCTGTAGGCCTCCCGAGCGGTCAGCCTGGTCAGCGTCACAAAGAAATCGCCGTCAGGAGGCGTGCTCATGTTAACGGACGCCACGATGGCCGGGCACGGCTTGCCGGTATATTTCTTTGCGACATCCTTCGCGCACAGGATCACCGCTGCGGCACCGTCGTCCATGGGGCAGCAGTGCAGGACCGTCAGGGGGTCCGCCACCATACGGGCCGGATTATTGGCCTGCTCCAGCGTGCACGGCTTCTGAAAGTGCGCATAGGGATTCAGGCTGGCATTGAAGTGGCTCTTGACGGAAACCTGGCCCAGCTGTTCCCGGGTCACCCCGTACTCCTTCATGTGGTGGTGTGCAAGACCGGCAAAATACTGGACAGGGAGCATCCTTCTGAACTTCGCATCCACTTTCTCGTCCTTCTCCGGCTCCGGCTGAGGCTGTCTGGGCTCGGGCGGCGCCGCGTTCTCCGGCTTCGGCTGCGGCTGCGGTTGAGGGGGAACGAGCGGCGGCATCAGGAGCTGCGCGCCGAGGTTATCAACGCCGAAGGCGAGTACGATGTCATGCACTCCGGCGGCCACCGACAGGTACGCGTCCCTGAATGCGCATGATCCACTGGCTGATGCATTTTCCACAATGGTAATGCCCAGGCTCGTATATCCCATCTTGTTGCAGATGGCGTGCCCCCCGGATACACCCGGTTGCACCGTGCCGCAGTAGGCTGCCTCCACGTCTTCCCAGGCCATGCCGGCATCTTTGAGCGCAAGGGAAATCGCCTCCGTGCCCATATCGACAGTGGTTTTCTCAGGATAAACGCCGTAGCGATGAAGACCTGCCCCGATGACAACAACATCTCTCATGATGAACTCCTTCCTGGTGACAATGATGTTATGGGTTAGGTATATACAGTTATCTTTTGTATGACAATAGTATATGATGACCATATGCCAGGTTCATGGGTTTTTGAATTTAAGGTGTCCCCGGATTTTCATTTTCCCTTGATAGGGAACAAAAATTATCCTGATTTATTTTGCATTAATGAAATTAGATCGTTAAAACGATATAATAAAGCAGGCATGAATAAGCAATCAGTATCGGGTGTATGTTATGATTGAGGCGGCAAGAGGACAAAGCCAGAACGGCTCTACGACTAAGGCTGGAAAGGATAGAAAGGATGCGATCACGAAACGAGATCAAAAAAAATCATCCTGAGAAAAAGAAGACCGGGCCGTCAGTTAAGAAGGGTGCCCATAAGAGCGGTGTTTCATCAGCCGATAAGAAAAAACCTGAAGCAAAGAAGGTTGCAGGAAAAGTAGAGTCGCAGAGCAGGAAAAAAGCAGTATCGGCAGTCAAGCCCAAGCCTTCCAAGAAACCCGCGCAACCTGCCGCAGTGAAGAAACAATCTAGCAAAGCCAAACCGACCGTGAAGGCGGCGCAGCCAGGCAGGAAAAAAGCAGCCCCGGCAGCCAAAGAAAAGCCGTCCAAGAAGCCCGCGCTTTCTGCCGCAGTGAAGAAACAATCTAGCAAAGCCAAACCGGCCGTGAAGGCGGCGCAGCCGAGCGGGAAAAAGGCGGCACCGGCAGTCAAGCCCAAGCCTTCCAAGAAACCCGCGCAACCTGCCGCAGTGAAGAA
>CAZRIV010000013.1:131552-136214 GCA_964600235.1 uncultured Bacteriovoracaceae bacterium
ACAATCTAGCAAGGCCAAACCGGCCGTGAAGGCGGCGCAGCCAGGCAGGAAAAAAGCAGCCCCGGCAGTCAAAGAAAAGCCGTCCAAGAAGCCCGCGCTTTCTGCCGCGGTGAAGAAACAATCTAGCAAAGCCAAGCCGGTCGTGAAGGCAGAGAAGCCGAGCGAGAAAAAAGAAATCCCGGCAGTCAGAGAAAAGGAATTCGAGACAAAGGTGGTTTCTTTTAAGACCGAGCAGCTACCCGAGAAAAAAGATGTTGTTGCGGTTGAAAAGATTCAAACTCAGCATGTTATGGTTTCTCCTGTTGGCCTTGGGAAGCGGTACAAGTGTTATAAATGTGGGATAAAGTTTTATGATTTAGGTAAACCGCAACCCCTTTGCCCGTCATGCGGATCCAATCAGCTTGACGGCGTGATAAAAACGGCCCGTAAGCGCAGGGGAAAACATCGTTCAGTCTTCGCGGCAAAAACAGAACCACTCACTATTGCCCAGGGCGGGAATGAAAACCTGCATGAGGTTGTCGATGAACTTGATACTGAATATGTTCTGGATGTGGAAGACATTGTTCTGGAAGAGCATGAAGACTCAGAAGATAAAGAGTAACTAAGGGAGGAGGATTTTATGGCAAAAACGACAGTTGCTAAAAAGGACGTAAAAAAGAAGCCCGTAAAGGCGGCAGCGGCAGCAAAGGCTGCAAAACCCAAGGCCGTTGCAAAGGCTGCGAAACCCAAGGCTGCGGCGGCAAAGGCTGCGAAACCCAAGACCGTTGCAAAGAAGGCAAAGCCCAAGGCGGCAGCGGCAAAAGCTGCGAAACCGAAGGCCGTTGCAAAGAAGGCAAAGCCCAAAGCTGCGGCGGCAAAAGCCTCGAAACCGAAGGCCGTTGCAAAGAAGGCAAAGCCCAAGGCAGCAGCGGCAAAGGCTGTAAAGCCGAAGGCTGCGGCAAAAACCGCAAAGCCGAAGGCAGCAGCAAAAGCCGCGAAACCGAAGGCAAAGTAATCTTAACCCGGGGGCATCGTAGCAATTTTCCCAGAATTAATGAGTATGGTGCCCCCGGATTTCCACCCAATAAATGGTCTCTGACCCCATTTACAGCGCCATTTACAGCGAGGCATACTGCCATTGCCACACAAGAAAGCACAGAGCATATGAATAGCATCCGGCACACGGCTACCCCTTGGCCAGTCTAGTGCAAACAATTCCTCATGTTCAACAGGCGAGACTGGTACAGTCATATCGGTATCGATAATGATTCTTTCCGCTGTTTATGAGGCATGATCGATTCTCGATATGCCCGGTCAGCTTCTCTGAGGCTCCTGTCCTGTCTGCATTGAACCGGCCTCATGCAGGCAGCCCGTCCCCTTTGATTCCCACGCGCACCGGAATGAAAAAGCCGCTTGATCTGCGTTCGATTAGGATTATTATGAAAGAGGCTGCACCCTGCATCGTGCCATGGAGTGAACTCAGGACTGCATCGGGGAGCAGGGATGAACTGCCCGTATGGATACGGAATCGAAGGAAAACGAAAAAGCAATGGAGGGGAGATATCAAACATGAAGGCAAACAGATGGGTTATCGCACTCAGTGCGCTGGTAATAATTTTCTGCCTGTGCTCCTGCAGCAAGAACACGGGGATGACAGGCAGGGTGACGGACAGTAACGGTCAGGCACTCTCGGGGGTGACGGTGACCGCAAAACAGCTCCAGCCGGTCAAGGGCTATGAGCAGTTCGAGGCCGTATCGGGTGCGGACGGGTCCTTCACGTTCGCCAAGCTCTACCCGTCGTCGCAGTATGTCCTGACGCCGCAGCCGGCCGGCGGGACGACCGGCGAGAGCGTCACCGTGAACACCGGGCCGAACGGCCAGTATACCTCTCTGAGCGCCCCGCTGGTCGTACGCGGAGCGGTTCCCGCGCCGGCTGTAACAGCGACGGCAGTCACGGCAACGACTGCCTCCCCGCAGGCAGCCCCAGCGGACCATGCCGATGTCATTGGCGTGAAGGAGATCACCAAAACCATCCGGACCCCGCGCGAGGTGTGCGAGGACGTGCAGGTGCAGGAGCAGGCGCCGGTTAAGGACCCCAACCGCATCACCGGCACCGTGGTTGGCGGAACTGCCGGCGGTGTGCTGGGCTATAAACTCGGCCACGGGAAAAAGGGCAAGAAGATAGCCGCAGCCGCCGGGGCTGTCGGCGGAGCAATTGTAGGGAACCAGGTCCAGAAGGGCATGCAGGAGAGCGACGTGGTCACAACGACGAAGCGCGTCTGCCACACGGAATACGACGAATCGCACAAGGTGGTGGGCTATAAGGTGACCTACCTGCTCGACGGCAAGGAAGGGACCGTACGGACGTCCTTCAAACCGGGCGCCACCCTGCCCGTGAAGGACGGCAAGGTGGTCGTTTCCGAGTCCGGCGCGAAATAGCGACAGGTCCGGGCGGCCGCACCATGCCTGGGGCCGCGGCCATCTCCTGGGCGGAATAGATGCGCCCTGTCACCCATCAGGTGGCAGGGCGCATCTGTTTGTTCATGTGAAGAACGGGAAAAAGATGGATATCATCATATAATATATCTGTCCCGTTTTTCATGTAATCCTATTTCGGGGGCATCCTGATTGCCCCGTCCAGCCTGATCACTTCCCCGTTCAGCATGGGGTTTTCAATGATGTGGTGGACCAGGCCGGCGAACTCATGCGGCCTTCCGAGCCGCTGAGGAAACGGCACCGACCTGCCCAGGGCCTCCCGCTTGTCTTGGGGCAGGGCGCCCAGCAAAGGCGTGTCGAACAGGCCGGGGGCGATGGTCATGACCCGGATGCCGTAGTCGGCGCATTCCCTGGCAATGGGCAGGGTCATGCCCACGATGCCGGCCTTCGAAGCGCTGTATTCCGCCTGACCCACCTGCCCGTCGAAGGCGGCCACGGACGAGGTGTTGATGATGACGCCCTTCTCCCCGTCGGCATTGGGCTGGTTCTTCACCATCTGCTCGACGGCGAGCCGGATCACATTGAACGTGCCCACCAGGTTGATCTTGATCGTGTAGTTGAAGACGTCCAGCGGCATGGGGCCCCTCTTGGTCAGCACCTTCGAGGGCAGGGCACCGCCTGCACAATTGATGGCGACATGTATCGCCCCGAATGCTTCCATGGTCTTGTTTACGGCTGTCTGAACCCCCGCTTCGTCGGACACGTCCGTCTTGGCGAAGATGACGTTTTTCCCAAGTTCGGCTGCAATCTTCTCCCCCTTGTCCGCTGCAAAATCGAGGATGGCAACCTTTGCCCCGCACTTGAGCAGGTCCCTCACACATGCCTCCCCAAGCCCCGAGGCCCCCCCGGTAACAATCGCCACGCTGTCTTTGATAATCACGCAATTCCCCCCTCTATGTTATTGTTTGAAGGCTTTATTGGAACAAACCGGATCTATATGATTATCATAAGACAATATATTGTCATACCAGAAATATGGGAACACCCGTGCGGGTTATCCGCTACAGGCTTCGCTTGTAGTTGGTTACATCTGTCATGACCATGATCAGGCAGTCTTCGCCCCCATACTGCATGGTACCTGACGAGACCATCACATCGGCCGTGGTGCCGTCCTTCTTTTTCAGACGCTGCTTTCTGAGATTGGCATGGGAAGAGCCGGCATCGGGTTTGCCGATGGAAAAGAAATCATCGAGCCCCACCGGGAGCTTCAGCTCCACCGGGGTCTTCCCGATGATGTCGCGGATCTCGTGGCCGCTCAGGGCGCAGAAGGCCTGGTTGGCGAACGTGAACCTGGTGTCTTCGTCCTTCAGGATGCATACCGCACCGGGCAGGGAATCGAGGATGTGCAGGTAGCGCTCCGAACTCTCGCGTAAAGAGTTTTCCGTGTTGACCCGCTTGGTGATGTCCCGGGCCACATTGATCACCTCGACGACCTGGCCGTCGCGGCTGAGCGGGATACTGCTCACCTCGCCGATCACGATATCGCCGTTTTTGTTCACGAACCGGAAGATGGAGGAAAGGGACACCTCCCCTGCAAGGACGTGCTGGGCTTTTTCCACCGCTTCCTGAATATCGTCGGCATGTAGCAGGTTTGCCTCTGCGAGAGGCTTACCGGCCAGTTCCTCTGGTTTGTACCCGAACACCCGCTCGACGTTCGAAGATACGTTCCTGATCATGAGCTGCCCGTCAAAGGTAAACATTACATCGTTGGTCAGGGAAAAATGGATTTGGTATCGCTCTTCACTTTCCCGCAGAGCAACTTCTGCCGCACTGCTCCTGTTTGCCTCATCCGCAAACTCGGCTACCAAATCCCTGGCTTCGGCAAGCACATCCAGCAACCGGTCCACTGATCTGCTTTCGTCTTTCATAACCCCATCCTTTCTCGATACTTTCTTATTCCAAGGCTGTATATACATAAAATCGGAGTTTTTACATTGTAGGTTTAATCCATCAGGGTTTCTGTCATAAACGTAACCAGAGGGTGAACCTGAAGATACACGGCAAATAAGGATCGGAGTAAATAATGGTCAGAGAGGATATATTGGTATGGAGAAAATTGTCTCTGACCCGTTTTATTCCCGCAGATCAAAAAACTTCGAGAACGTCTCAGCAACCACGGCCGAAAAAATAAAACTTTCCATTCCTCCCCCGGGGGGGGGGGGGGGGGGGGGGGGGGGGGGGGGGGGG
>CAZRIV010000013.1:136224-138650 GCA_964600235.1 uncultured Bacteriovoracaceae bacterium
AAGTATATAAAGTAGCATAAGATGGAGATGTAAAAATTAAAGGTATAAAATTATTGGGTAGAGTATTTTGCATTCTCTTTCCCGATTCTCCTACGTAAAAAAAAATAAGCGGCAACTCAAACCAACCCCGAGAGTTTAAAACTATATTTTCGTCCTTTGGGTCGGGGGGGGGGGGGGGGGGGGGGGGGGACGGGTCAAGGGGCGAACTCTTCTTGTAACTCGGGTGATTCCTGCTTATCTTTTCCCCGTGGAGGCGATTGTTCCTTGATCCTGGAAGAGGGTTTCTTCTTGTTGGGCTTTTTCCCGATTAGGGTCGAGGCCACCCAGCCTTCACGGTTGGTGGCCTTTACTCGTACATTGATCCAATCCTTTCTCTGTCCCAGCTTGATGACTTCATCGCCCAGTTTGAGCACTGCGGCAACCTTGCACTTTACGGACGGGCACTCCCGCAGGTTGATCTTGTTTGAAACAACATAAAGCATGACCGGCTTTGGCGTCGGGATCGTGGCTGGCTTGGCGGCTGTTTCTGTAGCGGCACCACCATCGGTTGGGGTCTGGTCGGTCGTATCGGGTTTGGTGGCTGTTTGGGTTGCGGCACAACCAGAGGCCAGGAGGAAACAAAGCAGCAGAATCAGGTTACGAATGAATAAAATGTTTCTCATGGTCTTGTCTCCTTTTTCTTTGCTGCGCGCAAAAGCTTCGCGGCTTTTTCTCTGGCGGTGCGGGCATCCGCAGCGGATCCATTGAGTTGCGCGTATTTCAGATAGGCCTCTGCTGCCTCTTTCTTCCTGCCCATCTGCTCGAACACGATGCCGAGATTCTTGTGCACCAGGGCGAAGCCGGGATTTATGGCAATGGCGCGCTGGTAGGCCCTGACGGCCTCCTCTTTCTTGCCGATCTTGCGCAGGGCCAATCCCAGGTTGTTCCAGGCATTGGAATTATCCGGGCTGGCTTGTACGGCCTTTTCAAATAACCCGGCCGCTTCTTCCATGTTCCCGGCCTTGGCCTTTTTCATGCCTTGGGCATTATAATCGATCGCAGCTGATATGGTGGAGACCGCCGGCTTCTGTGCTGCACCTGCTTTCTGAGCCTCCTGCACTGCGGCAACGGTCTTGGGTTTTTCAGCAACAGGTGTTTCCTTCGCCTCCTTTGACAGTATCCCGACCAGCGCTGCAGCAAACACGAGGATGACTGCCACTGCCAGAATTGCGGGAATCCATCTGCCCTTCCTGGAGGAATGGGAGGGAAGCGCCTCCATGGTGGGGGTGAAGTCCATGACGGGTCTGGAGATGGACAGTTCGAATTGCCAGCCCTGCTCGTTCGCAATGGACCTCACTACCCGGTGCAGTCTGTCGTAGCGCAAACCGTAAGGGCCGCCGAACATGAGGTGACCGTGGATCTTCTGGTTTTCATCAATAGATATATTGATGGGGCCTGCTTGAGAAGAGTCAGCGTCTATGCCCAGCAGCGTTTCCATCATCTTTTCCCAGAACAGGACCTGGTATTTTTCCGGCACCAGCTGCGCCACGGCCTCGTATTTTATCGTGGCCTTCTGGCCTGGAATCTGTGCTCCAGGCCTAGATGTCAGTTCGAACCACTGCGGGCTTATTTTGCTCACACAGAGGAAGTCGTTGGCCAGCGACAGGAGCTCCGCCCCGATAGAGCCCTCCCCCTCGCTGTCCTCTCCGCTTTCCTCAAAGAGGGCCCCGCACTTCGTGCAGATGTCATCCCCTGGCTCCAGCACATGTCCGCAGGAGGAACATTTTCTTATGGCCTCATCCCCCATCAGGTTCCCTTTCTTTTAAGCATCAGCTTTTTCATTTACATATAATTCCAGACGATCCGGCCATTCATAGCCGGATTCAAGCCTTTGTTGAGCACCATCAACCCCAGGACAATGATGGGAATGCGCTCCATGCCGATCGTCAGGAACTGAGTTAGGAAGGGCAGCACGCCCCA
Organism: uncultured Bacteriovoracaceae bacterium; assembly: GCA_964600235.1. Lineage (GTDB taxonomy): Bacteria > Desulfobacterota > Desulfomonilia > UBA1062 > UBA1062 > MWEI01. Next base: position 138,184 of record CAZRIV010000013.1, read on the forward strand.
TGCGATGAAAGGATTCGGCTTGAAAGCGAACTGCGTGCAGACACTTTCAGGTAAGGAATAGAACTGAAGTCGAGTCATATTACTGCGCCCCATGATACCTGATAAATCGGAAAAACTGCATACATACTGTAGAAAGGACATAAAACGTAACGTAACAGGGGACAGATTTATTTTAAGGATATTTGTCTCTTTCTTTGCATCCGCTCCTTGACCCAAGTAAGAAAGCGCAGGAAATTCAGAGGGTAAGCTTCTCCTGGCCGAGCGAAGTGAAACGGAATGCGTTTTCTTTGATGACCTTCTTTTTGCTCAAAGAGAAAGTCACACGCATAAAAACGAAAAGGCCCCCGAACTTACGTCCGGGGGCCTTGATAATTGTCCTGGCAACGTCCTATTCTCCCACACAGCTGCCCATGCAGTACATTCGGCGCTAAAGGGCTTAACTTCCGAGTTCGGAATGGGATCGGGTG
>CAZRIV010000014.1:0-133370 GCA_964600235.1 uncultured Bacteriovoracaceae bacterium
GTAGGGCATGGCCTTCTTCATCATGGCGAGCATGCCGGGCAGGAAGGGGATGTTGATGTCCACCTCGGGGAAGCAGAAGAACCCCCTGTCGCTCCTCATGAAGCGGAAGTCGCAGTTGCAGAACAGGATGGCCCCGTCACCGAAGGCATGGCCGTTCATGGCCGCTATCACCGGCATGGGTATGGTGAGTATCCGTTTGAACATCTTGTTCAGCTCATACATGAAGTCACGGATGGCCTGGGATTCGTTGCGCGAGACCGAGCCCATCATCCACTCGAGGTCGATGCCTAAAGACCAGTTCTTCTTGTCACTGGAGGCAAGGACAATTGACTTGACCTCCTGGTCGGCCTCGATCTCGTCAAAGGCCTTCAGCATTCCGGCAGCGAATGTGGGGTTGTGCCTGTTTTCTGCGGTGTTCATTGTCAGGATGGCGACGGTCCCATCCTTTTTCCATTCCACGACAGCCATGATTTCCTCCTCTGGTGGGTTATCAATTCAGATATTCATACCATAAATTGGCAAGGATGTGAAAACTCAATCAAGGTAGATCTCCATGCGCTCCTTACCCTTGCCGATGTTGTCGCGCCTGAGGCGTATCCGCCCCACCTCGCCGGTGCGCCGGAGGTGGGTCCCTCCGCAGGAAACCTTTGCAAACCCTTCAATTTCCCAGAACCGCCTCTCCTGTGCCCGGTCACTGTATTCGCTCGCGATTGGAAGATCGGCACCGATGATCCTGTGGGCATGTTCCTCAAGGACCGGGAAGACGTCCGAGATCCTGCCGTCCCAGAGAAAGTCGAGCCGGGCCTTATCCTCGGAAATATTGGCGCCGATCTTAACGGGTTTCCCGAAGAGCTGGTTGACGAGCTCCAGAACGATCTCGGCCGCGAAATGGAGCCGCATGAGCCGGTAGCGCCGCTGCCAGTCGACGGCGACAAGGACGTCATCACCCGCAGTCAAACCGTGGGGGCCTTCGAGGGTGTAGTGGATCTCGGTTCCGATCTTTTCAGCCCTGATGACCCTCAGGCCGCCGATGGTCCCCCTGTCGGATTCCTGGCCGCCCGAGGCGGCATAGAAGATCGTCCGGTCCAGCGTGATCGTGTCGCCGTGAACGCCCGTGACCCCGGCCATGAGCTCGGTGAGATACGGGTCTTCCCAGAAAATCTTCTCTGCAGGCATGATGTAAGACCTTGGCAAAACGGCTCTGGACTGTCAAGGGGAGATGCCGGGCATGCCATGCGCCAGGGACGCTATGCCCGTGATCTCATGGACAGTAATGAAAATTATTTCCATATTTGTTGCCGTTTATTGCTTTATCCCTTACATAACATATTGGCATAATAGATAACCTATTGATTTTTCTTCACCCCGATATTGGTATTGATCTTGCTGGTACAACTCGGGCTGTCCTGCCTCGGTGATGAACCATTTCGGGCAGGGCACCGAATCATCCATGGTCTTTTTGATTATGGATACTTGATACAATCTGTGAGGGGGATTTTCTATGAACCGATCTTGGGCTGCGCGCATCCTCGGATGTTTCCTGGTCATTTCGATCCTTGCCCTGTTTGCCGGCTGCGGAGGAAGCAGCGGGGGCGGCGGCGATGATAAACTGGATCCTGAAGGTCCCTCGGCACAGATAGATTCACCGGCCACGGATCTGACCATTTCCCAGGGGCAATCCATCGTGTTCAAGGGCACGGCATACGGGGCTTCCCCCTTCACCTATGCCTGGAGCTTCGGCGGCGGGGCCCCCGATGCCTCGACTGAAGATCCGGGGAACATTACGTTCAACACAACGGGCACCTATATGGCGACCCTGACCGTGACTGATGCTCAAGGGCTTACAAGCAAGGCCACAAGAAAAATCACTGTCAATGAGAGGGCTGACACGACCCCGGTCGTAAGCATCACTTCACCAACCGACGGTGCGACAGTCTTGCTGGGCCAGTCCCTCAACTTCCAGGGAACGGTCTCAAGTGGCGAATCGCCCTACACCTACTCATGGAACTTCGGAGGCGGCGCTGCAAATGCAAGCGTGGAAGACCCCGGCAATGTGGTGTTCGCCTCGGCAGGGGCATACACAGTCACCTTCACCGTCACCGACGCGGACGGCGACACCGGCATCAAGACGATCCGGGTCACCGTAAATGCCGTGGCACTCTCCACCTGGTATAGGGATGCGGACGGGGATGGATATGGAAATCCCGGCAGCTCGACACAAGCCGCGTCAAAGCCGACCGGCTATGTGGCGAACAGCACCGACTGCAACGACGCTGCAGCCTCCGTGCATCCGGGCGCCACCGATATCGTGGGCAACGGCATCGACGAGAACTGCGACGGCTACGACCTGAGAAGGTGGTACCGCGACGCCGATGGCGACGGCTACGGCAACCCGGCAAGCTCCACGACTGCGAATACCCAGCCTTCGGGCTATGTGGCGAACAACACCGACTGCAACGACGCTGCAGCCTCCGTGCATCCGGGCGCCACCGATATCGTGGGCAACGGCATCGACGAGAACTGCGACGGCTACGACCTGAGAAGGTGGTACCGCGACGCCGATGGCGACGGCTACGGCAACCCGGCGATCTCCACGACGGCAAATACCCAGCCTTCGGGCTATGTGGCGGATTTCACGGACTGCAGCGACAGCAATGCGGCCATCCATCCCGGACAGGAAGAGATCCAGGGCAATGGCGTCGACGATAATTGCGATGGGGTAATCGATTCCCTCTTCGCGGATAACTTTGAAGGAACAGATTGCCTGAGCGGATGGACCGTGGGGGGACGTCAGGCGGAAGGAACGAATACTGCCAATTGCGTGGTCCGCAATGGAAGCTTAAAGGGCCATTTATACAAGTATTCCTTCACCGAGATAACCCTGTCACCCGACAGCGGCGACTTTGTCTTTTCCGACGACCTGCGCTTTGATTTCGATATGGAGGTGCGGACCGCTTCGTCGGGAGGGGCCCCCAGTAATTATTATGGAAAGGCAGGTGTATTTTTCAACTTTAAAGACAGCTCAGGGACGACTATCGGTTCAGTAGATTATATCGCAGCCACTACGTCGTATCCATTTGACACCGTTGCCTCCGATCCGACGAGCGCGGCCATAGAAGTGACTCAGAATGTCAACACCCATTATTCGCTGCCCGTAGAGGATATCCTGTCTCACATAACAATAGATGAAACAGCGGTTGCATCCGTACAAATGTATTACATGGCATACAGCTCAACCAGACCCATCCCGGAGGTCGAGGCCGAACTCTGGGTTGACAATGTCAAGGTATACCTCCTTGCGCCCAGCATAGATGCGGATGGAGATGGATACAGCCCTGAACAGGGCGACTGTGACGATGGTGATGTGGCGATACATCCCGGTGCCGTCGAGGTCTGCGGCGATGGGAAGGACAACGACTGTGACGGCTTCCTGGACGAAGGGTGTGGAAGCTCGGGAGGCAGCGCCCTGTTCAACTCGTCGACTCCTGTGTTTTCGAATATGACCTTCAATTATCTCGGGGCGGCGTTCGACTCCATCTTCGGATATCCTCCCCACTGGCTGATAAATTATCTCGACGGGTATATGGAGTTTACCTTTGTTGATCCGAGGGACTTCTCGTTCCATGCCCTTGGATCGACCTGCCAGGGGGTGTCCCTGTGCAACATCGATGTGTTTGTGAATGGGCTCCTCTACTGGTCGAACCTGTATATCGACAATGCGTGGCTCTGGTACACCATAGCCTCTTCACATTTCATCACCGGCATGAATACGGTGAGGATAACCCCTGTGGGACAGACTAATTTCTGGATCGACGAGGCCAATTCCACTACAAATCTGGGCACCTGGTATATCGATGTAGACGGAGACGGCTTTGGAGACCCGGATCATCCCCTGCTGGCCTCGTCTCTCCCTGCCGGGTACGTGGTGAACAATACCGACTGTAATGACCAGGATGCCTCCATTCACCCAGGCGCCACCGAGATATGTGGCGATGGGATAGACCAGGATTGCAGCGGTTCGGACAGCAGTTGCACCCCCGATACCATCAGGGTCCCTGCGGATTATGCCACCATCCAGGGCGCAGTCGATGCGGCGAGCAACGGGAACACAATCCTCGTATCGAGCGGCACCTATACGGAAAACGTCGATGTCGACAAGCAGGTGATCATCCGTTCTGAGAACGGTTACGGCTCCACGACCGTGGTTGCAGTGAACGCAAGCGACCATGTCTTCGACGTGCAGGCGGATTATGTGACCATAGACGGCTTCACGATCTATGGAGCCACTGCAGGCACGGGCTATCCCTACTCGGCGTCGATATATGTCGGCAACGGTTTCGATGGCTGCACGATCATCAACAATCGCTGCGGTTATGACGCCAGCCACCGCAGCGTATTCGGGATCAGCCTGTATGCGTCCGACAACAACCTCGTGGAAAACAACATTGCGAGAAATAATTCGGGTGCCGGAATATATCGAGGCCCCTTCTCGTCCAACAACATGATCACCGGGAATACATCGAGCGGGAACCAGTATGGAATATATATGTCCACCTTGGGGAGCAATAATACTGTCACGAGCAATGTGTTCTCGGAGAACAGTTACGGCATGTACCTGGACAACTCCAGCGGCGACTTCATATATCTCAACAGCCTGGTCAACAACACCAGCAGGAATACCTATGCATACGGCTCAAGCTGCACGTGGAACTCCCCGACACCGATTTCCTACAGCTACAATAACTCGACCTACACGGGATATCTGGGGAACTATTTCAGCGACTATGTCTCCGCAACAGGGGGAAATGATGCGGACGGCAACGGCATCGGAAGCGTCGCCTATGTTGTCGATTCAACGAACAGCGATACCGATGCGTATCCCCTGTGGCAGGTACACGCCAGTTACTCCCAGGACACCATCGTTTCATGGTACATGGACGCGGACGGAGACGGATACTCCAACGGGACGACGTTGAGTTCCGCAACGAGGCCGGGGGCGGATTATTACCTGGCTTCAGAGCTCTTGGCGATCTCCGGGGACCTCTATGACGATGATCCGGACTCTTACCCCGGCGCCACAGAGATCTGCAGTGACGGCAGGGACAACGACTGCGACGGGTTTGTGGATGAAGGTTGTGACAGCTCAACGGCTAGCGTGATCCTGAATTCCCCGACCCCGGTCCTGAATGATATGACCTTCGATTATCTGGGGGCAGAATATGACAGCGTGTACAATTATCCGCCGCACTCGCCGCACTGGATGATCAACTCTCTCGACGGGTACATGACATTCACCTTTACCGACCCGAGAAATTTCTCGTTCCATGCCCTTGGCTCGACCTACCAGGGGGTGTCTCTGTGCAATATCGATGTGTTCGTGAATGGTCTGCTCTACTGGTCTAACCTGTTTATCGACAAGGATTGGCTCTGGTACACCATAGCTTCATCCCAGTTCGTATCAGGTGCCAATACGGTCAGGATAGTCGCGGTCGGGCAGACAAACTTCTGGATAGATGAAGCCAACGCAACTGCAGATCTTGGCACCTGGTATATGGATTCTGACGAAGATGGATTCGGAGATCCGGATCATTCAACCCTCGCATCCTCCCAACCAACCGGGTATGTGGCTAACAATACCGACTGCGATGACGGCAATGCCGCTGTTCATCCAGGGGCCACCGAGGTCTGTGGTGACGGCATAGATCAGAACTGTGATGGACATGATTGCACTGATATTACAAACAACTTGATTGCCCGTTGGACGTTTGATGACAATAATGCAACCGATATTACCGGGAATGGCTATACCGGGACGATGTACGGAAGCCCTGCATTCTCAACTGGGGTTTCGGGGAATGCCATGGTCTTTGATGGATCCAACGACCATGTGCAACTGAATAATAGCTTGAATATCAATGAGGTCGGAGCAATCTCTTTCTGGGTAAATACTGATGGATATGACGGGGTAAATGATCATCAGACAATACTTGCCGAGTACAGTTGGTATGGGTACCGAAGTTTCATCTTAAAAATTAATAATGATAGTACGTCTTCAAATTGTTCAGTTGCCATAAGCTTATTCCCTTATGGAGATGACTATACCGTAGATTCAGCTTCGTCATATTACCAAGATCCCACCTCTCTTGACCCCAATACCTATACAATAATCAATAACCTTCCTTTTGAGCCCAATAACTGGAAACATATAGTGATCAACATAAATTCTTCTGAGATAGCCATCTGGATAGATGGCCAGATTACAAATAAAACAAGACGGTCCTACCAAGAATATTTCAATTCCAGTGAACCCACCTACATAGGTAACACTTTCTTAATCGGAGATGATTTTGTGTATAATTACCGTATGAACGGTATGCTGGACGATATGAGAATCTATGATCGCTCCTTGACGGAAGAAGAAATCCAAGACCTTTTTAACTTGGTTTTCTAATCTTTTAACAAAGGGCACTCCAAGAGATTAGAGGAAAGAAAAATCCCCGCGGTGAATCGCGGGGATTTTCATTTATACACCGGCAGCAAAATCGTAAATATGGCCCCCTTGCCCGGCTCGGAGCGGAACTTTATGCTGCCCTCCATCTGCCTGACGATGGTGTACACGGTGGCCAGGCCCAGCCCGCTCCCCTTGCTGTCGGCCTTCGTGGTGAAGTAGGGCTCGAAGACGTGGGAGGCTGTCTCCTCATCCATGCCCATGCCCGTGTCGTCCACGATCAGCTGGACATATTCGCCTGATTTCAGCTCCACATACCGGCCCATGGTCTGCCCGGTTATGCTCACGTGGGCCGTGGCTATGGTCAGGGTGCCGCCCCTGGGCATGGCATCCCTGGCGTTGAGCGACAGGTTCATGACCACCTGCTCGAGCTGGCTCCGGTCGGCGAGCACGAGACATTTCTTTTTGTCGAGCAGAAGCTTGATGTTCACCTTGGAGCCCATCACCGGCACGAGAAGGGCCTGCATGCCATCGATCACCTCGTTGAGGTCCACCGAGACGGGCTTTGCTGGCTGTTTTCTGCTGAAGGACAGCAGTTGCCTGATAAGCGCCGATGCCGAGTTCTTCACGTCCCTGATCTTGGAAACATTCTTCGCCACCGCCTCGGCATTGCCGGCCTTGAGCAGCACGAGCTCGGAGAACCCCTCGATGGCGGCGAGATAGTTGTTGAAGTCGTGCGCGATGCTGCCCGCGAGCCTGCCCACGGCCTCCATCTTCTGGGCGCGCAGCAGTTCGTTTTCCATATACTTGTATTCGGTGATATCGCGGCCCAGCCCCAGGATGCACTCCTGGCCTTCCAGCGTTATGGGCACCGCAGACCAGAGCACCGTCCGCAGCCTGCCGTCCTTGGTCCTGAACCGTACCTCCTCGTTGCGCACCCACCCCTGCGCCCTGAGTTTCCCGATGACCCGCAGGCGGTCCTCGGGCTGCTCCCAGATTTCGATCTCCAGGGAGGTGTGCCCCAACACCTCGTCCCTTGAGTACCCGGACCAGTAGAGATATCCCTCGTTCACATCCATGTAGACCCCGTCATCGAGGGTGGTTATGGAGACCCAGTCGGGGCTGGCATTGAACACCTTGGTGAACTTCTCCTCGCTGATCCTGAGCGCCTCCCTGACACGGATATGCATGGAGATGTCCACGACAAAACCTTCCAGGTAGAGCAGCCTGTCATCGGCGGAGAACACCCCGATCCCCTGTTCCCACACCCACTTCACCTCCCCGTTGCAGGTGATTATGCGGTACGCTATCTGGTAATGCTCCCTCTTCCCCAGGGCCTTCTGGATCTCGGTCCACACCATGTCGCGGTCCTTGGGGTGGATGACCTGTCCGTACGAGATGCGGCTGTTCCCTATCAGCTCGACGGCGGTATACCCGGTGAGCTTGTAGCACCCCTGGCTTACGGACTCCATGGTCCATTCGTGATCGTTTCTGGAACGGTAGACCATGCCGGGCAGGTTGCCCATGAGGGTCAGGAGTTCCCTCCGGTGCTCCTGCAGCTCCTCTTCGGCCTTTATCCTCGCCGTCTGGTCCGAGTAGACCTCCACGAGCTCACCCGAGGGCAGTTTGTAGACAAAGCTCTCCCTCCAGCCCGATATCCGCTCATCCCGGTAGAAATAAACGGGCAGGTATTCGCCCGTGCCCGACCTGAAGACCCTCTGCAGTGCATCGTAGAGACCCGATGCCCTGGAACCGGGGAAGGACTGGAGCACCCCTTTGCCGAGCACCTCCTCCCGGCTGATGCCATCGATCTGTTCCGCAGCACGGTTGAAGTCGAGATATTCGAAGTCCTGGCCATCGGGCGATGCCCTGAAGATGGCCACTCCGCTCAGGGTATTCTCCACCATGGCGCGGTAGCGTGATTCGGCCGCGTGAAATGCATTCTCTCTACGCCTTCGTTCGGTGATATCAATGACCATGGAAAGCAGGTGTTCGGAGCCTTCATAGTCGATCCTCTCGACAAACAGCAGGCAATCATGAGCCTTTCCCGAAGCATCGAGATACTGCACCTCCATGTCCCTGAGCGCCCCCTTCTCCCTGATTGTTCTGATCATATCCGAACGTTTGAGAGGCTCCGACCAGAGGTTTATTTCAGTAGCCGTCTTGTTTATGATATCGTCCCGGCTATACCCGGTGAACTTCAGAAAGGCCTCGTTGACTTCCTTCAAGACGCCCTCTTCGAGCGTGGTTATGGTGGCGGGGATAGGGTTCATGGAGAAACACCGGAAAAAGAGATCGTCTGGCGAAAATGAACCCATTCCTCATTCATAATCACAAATGAACCGCAGTCAATAGAAATCGCATCCGGCCTGCACCCCGGCATCAGCTGGCAGCAGCGCGTCTGGGTCGGGAAACGATCTCCATCTCGAAGGAAGAGCTCATCATTCCGTGCGTCCCGGGGGATTTTCTTCTTCGATCGTGCAGACAATCCTGTTACCGGTGAAGGGACAGGTGAATTCCAGGGCATACGCCGTGAGCCTCAGGGGCCTGCCGTCCTTATTGCCCTTCCCGTAGCGCGGGTCGCCCATGACCGGGTGTCCGAGCGCCGAGAGGTGACGGCGTATCTGGTGGAGCCTGCCTGTTTCTATCTTTACCAGCAGGGTCGAGGTTCCAGCCGGGGTATCCACGGAAACTACCGAATAATGCGTGACAGCGGCCTTCCCGTCCAGGGACAGGTCAATACGCCCTTCGGCGGATTCCATGATGCCGAGCACCACGGCGCGGTAGCTTTTTTTCACATCCCGGCCCTGGAAAAGCCTCGAGAGCCTTCCTGCCGCACCGGAGGTGTGTGCGATGACCACGAGGCCTTGAGCCTCACGGTCGATGCGGTGCACCGGGTATGCATCCCTCCTGGGCACAAAAAAGGACTCTGCCTGCCGCAGCAGCGAGCAGTGGTCACCGTAGTCCGTGCCCTGGGTCAGCAGGCCCGCCGGTTTGTGCCAGATGCTGTAGTGCCTGAAGTCCTCAACGCACCGTGCCCGGGGCGGGTCCATGGAAAGGATGGCCGGGTCATAAAAGAGCTCGACACTATCCCCGGGTCTGAGAGACGCCGTCGCCCGCCTGAGACGGTCACGCCCCCTGCCCTTTCGTTCAAGCCACACAGCGCCTTTTGCCATGGCATCCTTGATGCGAGCCTTGGGAAGGCCGGTACGAAGGGCGAGAAAATCCACGGCCTGCAGGGGGTCGCCCCTTGAAACAGTCCTCTTCAGGGTGAATTTCGTTTCTGCAGTCATGGCTGTACGCTGCCGGAAGGACCGATCAGGCTGCCTGCATCAGGGCCTTGATCTCCTCATGGTCGATCTTCTCCTTCTCCAGGAGCAGCCTGGCCCCCCTGGTGAGGACATCCTTCTTCTCGTTCAGGATGCCCAGGGCGACCTCGTACTGGTCGGAGATGATCCGGGCGATCTCCTTGTCGATGGACTCGGATGTCGCCTCGCTGTAATCCCCGCGGGAAGACTGCCCCATGTCGATGAACTGGGCGCGGCGGTCATGGGCCAGATACACCTGGCCGAGCGTGGTGCTCATGCCGTACTCCTTGATCATGCTCTTGGCGATGTCCGTGGCGCGGGAAAGGTCGTTGTGCGCGCCGGTTGAGATGTCCTTGAAGACGATCTCCTCGGCCGCCCTGCCTCCTAAGAGCGAGGCTATCTTGTTCAGCAGCTCGGTCCTGCTCATGAGGTACCGGTCTTCCGTGGGCACCTGCATGGTGTAGCCGAGCGCGGCTATCCCCCGGGGAATGATGGAGATCTTGTGCACGGGATCAGTCCCCGGCAGGCTCATGGCGACAATGGCATGCCCCATTTCATGGTGCGCCACCACCTCCCTCTCGTGCTTGTTGATGAGCCTGTTCTTCTTTTCGAGCCCGCCGATGATGCGCTCCACCGCATCCTGGAACTCGCTCATGCCCACGAGCTTCCTGCCCCGCCTCACCGCGAGCAGTGCCGCCTCGTTCACGAGATTTGCCAGGTCGGCGCCCACCATGCCGGGCGTCATGGCCGCCAGGTTTTCCACGTTCACATCCGGCTCGGTCCTGACCTTTTTCAGGTGGACCCTGAGGATGTCCGCCCTTCCCATCTTGTCGGGCCGGTCCACCAGGATATGCCGGTCGAACCTTCCGGGCCTGAGCAGGGCCGGGTCGAGAATCTCCGGCCGGTTGGTGGCTGCCATGAGGATGACCCCCACCTTGGAGTCGAAGCCGTCCATTTCCACCAGGAGCTGGTTCAGCGTCTGCTCGCGCTCGTCATGGCCCCCGGTCATCCCCCCGATGCCACGGGCCTTGCCCAGGGCATCGAGCTCGTCGATGAAGATGATGCAGGGCGCCTTCTCCTTGGCCTGGGTGAAGAGGTCTCTGACCCTGGCCGCGCCTAACCCCACGAACATCTCCACAAAGTCGGACCCGCTCATGCTGAAGAACGGCACCCCGCTCTCCCCGGCCACTGCCTTTGCAAGGAGCGTCTTGCCCGTGCCGGGGGGACCCACCAGGAGGATGCCCTTGGGGACCTTCCCCCCGAGCTCTCCGAATTTGCCGGGACTCTTGAGGAAGTCGATCACCTCCACGAGCTCCTGCTCCGCCTCGTCGACGCCGGCCACATCGGTGAAGCGCACGCTGAGCTCGTTTTCCATGTATATCTTGGCCTTGTTCTTTCCGAACGACATGAACCCCGGCTGCTGGCCGGCCATGCGCTTCATGAAGAGGTACCATATCCCGATGAACAGGAAGATGGGCAGCACCCAGGAGAGGATGTCGCGCAGGAACGTGGACTCGATCTGCCCCTTGAACGTGACATTGTACTGCTCCAGCGTCCTGGAGAGCTCCGGATCGACCCGTATGGTCTTGAATTCCTCGACCTTCCCCTTGTCGTCCTTCATCTTCCCCTGGATCTGGTCCTGGGTGACGGCTATCTCGGAGACCTGACCGGTCTTGAGCAGGGACAGGAACTGGCTGTAGGGAATGGTCTTCACCACGAACATGGAAGCGATGTAGCTCTGGATGATGAGCACCACCCAGATACCGATCAGGACATAGATAAGGGAAAACTTGTGGTGTTTTTCCAAAGGTTCTCCTCCATGTGTTTCATCTCTCTGATTGAAGATATCATCTTTCCCGCCACGATCATAATACTAATCTCAAGGAGTCTTTTCTCTCTATGTAGGCCGGATCATGCACGACTTCAAGACCCTGTGAGCAGGAAAACCCGGCCGGGTTGAACCCTTGGCCTTCCACTTGCCATCTAATTCATAATCACCTGGGAGGAATAGACATGATAAAAAAACTCCTGAAAGGATTGCTGGCCATGCTGCTTGTCCTGAGCGCAACGAACGGAATCTCGGCCGATACGAAATACGAACTGGCAACCTTTGCCGGGGGGTGTTTCTGGTGCATGGAACCGCCCTTTGAGAAACTGCCCGGCGTCACCGAGGTGATCTCGGGCTACACGGGCGGTCACACGTCGAATCCCACCTATGAAGAGGTCTCGGCCGGCCGGACCGGCCATGCCGAGGCCATCCAGGTCAGGTTCGACCCTGCGAAGGTGACCTATTCACAACTCCTGGACGTGTTCTGGCGCCAGATCGACCCTACGGACGGCAAGGGCCAGTTCGTGGACAGGGGGTCGCAGTACCGCAGCGCGATCTTCTACCACAGCGATGAACAGAAACGCCTGGCCGAGCAGTCTAAAGCGGCGCTGAACAAGAGCGGCAGGTTCGAGAGGCCTGTCGTAACCGAGATCGTCAAGGCGTCCACCTTCTACAGGGCAGAGGAATACCACCAGGACTACTACAAGAAAAATTCGATCCGGTACAAGTTCTACCGCATGAACTCGGGCCGTGACCAGTTCCTGAAAAAGGAATGGGGAAACGACAAGAAAGGCGGTGAGACCGGCAGGCTGCCCATGTACTCCAAGGGAACTTATAAAAAGCCCTCTTCAGACATCCTGAAAAGGGTGCTGAGCCCCCTCCAGTTCGATGTGACCCAGAAGGAGGGGACCGAACGGGCCTTTGACAACGCCTACTGGGACAACAAGCGCGAGGGGATCTATGTGGACATCGTTTCCGGAGAGCCCCTGTTCAGCTCTCGGGACAAGTTCGACTCGGGTACGGGCTGGCCGAGTTTCACCCGGCCGCTGGAACCGGACAATATCAGGGAGAGACAGGACAGGAGTCTCTTCATGGCAAGGACCGAGGTGCGCAGCAGGCACGCGGACTCCCACCTTGGACATGTCTTCAATGACGGCCCGGCGCCCACAGGCCTGCGCTACTGCATGAACTCCGCGGCCATGCGGTTCATCCCCAGGGAAGACCTCGAGAGGGAGGGATACGGGCAGTACCTCGGGCTGTTTGACAAATAAAATTCCTCCCATGATGAGGACCACACCGGTATCATAGAATAAACTACAGGCCGGGCATGATCTTGTGATATACTGCATGCACCTTAAGCCGTCCGGCCTGCGTGTCATGGCCGGGAAGGCATGTATTGATCTTATCCAACCATCCCCTGACTGGAGGGCGTAGCCATGAAAAGGAAGACTATCATCGTGACGGCCATCGGGGTGCTTTTAGGCCTTGCCTGCGCGGTCTTCGTCCATGAAGGGCTGTCCGGGGACCGGGAGATGAGCATCGATGAACTCAAGCTGTATGCCCACCAGGGGAATCTCGATGCCCAGAACAAGCTCGGTGCCGCGTACTTCAACGGCAAAGGCACAGCTAAAAATGTTGCAGAGGCCCACAGGTGGTTCAGGGAATCGGCTGAAAAGGGATATGCCAAGTCACAGTATAATCTGGCAGTGATGTATTATCTCGGCCAGGGTGTGGCCAAGGATAATGCAGAAGCGGCACTATGGTTCAAAAAGGCGGCCGACCAGGGGATCGCCGATGCACAGTATAACCTCGGGGTGCTGCACTACCAGGGCACGGGGGTAAAACAGGACTATGCCGAGGCATTCAGACTGTACAGCCTCTCGGCAGAGAAGGGATACGCCCTGGCGCAGTATAATCTGGGCCTGATGTATCTTCAGGGCGCAGGGGTTCCGAAGGACCCGGTGAGGGCATACATATGGCTTGACCTGGCATCCGGGCACAAGATTCCCGGTGCGGTGAAAAGCCTGGATTATCTGGGTAAGACCATGACGCCCGAACAGCTTGCTGAGGCCAAAGAACTCATGGGCGACTGGAAGCCGAAATAATGAAAAGGGGTGTGTATCACCTTCCCCTGAGCACCGTCCGTATGAGTCCGTCCAGTTGCTGCAGGAAGCGCGAGCGATCACGCTTTCCATAAGGAGCAGGTCCGCCCGTAATGTCCCCCGTGTCGCGGAGGTAAGCCGAAAGCTCTCTATCCGCAAGGGCACTGCCGATGGTCTCTTTCGTGAAGACGCGTCCCTTGGGATCTATCACGCGGGCGTCCTTTTTCAGGCACCTTGAAGCGAGCAGGATATCGGCCGATACGGCGATGTCGTCCTCATGGATGTTCTCTACGATCCAGTCGTCCGCGGCGTCGAAGTGGTCCTTGACGAGCACCATCTCCACCGATAGATCTTTCGGCACCTTCATCCTGGAGTTGGAGACGAGGTAGACCTTGAACCCATACCGTCTGGCCACCCGGAATACCTCTTCCTTCACCGGGCTCGCATCCGCGTCGACATAGATCTCGATCAAGAGGCGGCCTTTCTGGTCCGGCGATAAAGTTCTTCAACCTTTTTCCTCGCCCACGGGGTTTTTCTCAGGAACTTCAGGCTCGATTTCATGCTGGGGTCATGGGTAAAGCACCTGATGTCGACAATCCTCCCCATCTCGGCCCATCCGCAGCACTCCACCAGTTCCGTGAGCATCCTTTCCAGGGTGATGCCGTGGAGAGGGTTATTCGGTTGTCTCTCAGCCATCTTCCCACCTGAAGGATTGCATGCTCACTCATAACATAAAGCCGTTCAGGTATACCAACAATAATCCGTCCGCATGATGCCGGCCAGGTGGAGGGGGGATCCATGGCTTTATCCCGAATCGTGCAACGGAATTGTTTTTATTAGGTCCGTTGAACCCAGTGATTTCGCAGCATGAAACGACCGGTAAATTCAGCATTCTTCTGATGCTGCGAAATCACTGGGTTTAACGGATAAAGTTTTAATATCTCTTCAAGAGCAAAATCCACGGCTCAATTTCCTGCAGATGCCTGTGTTCAAAGGCCTGTTCTCATCGACCCGGGTTACGTCATGATCCGTGCATGGTCATCCGGGCCTCTCCCCGGACACTGGGGGCATAACGCCGACGGCCTTGAAAAAGGTGTAACAGAACACCCCGTCATCGGCAGCGGTACGATAGAGGTCACGCACACCGGCGTCGAACTCGGCAGGATCGATGATCCCCGCCTGCAGGGCCTTGTCTCTTATGCCTTCGATCATTGCAGTGAACGTATTCTTCGTAAACCCTTCCACAAACTCGGGCCTGCTCGCATCCACATATACCATGCGTGGCGAGACCCTTATGTCCATGAACCCGGCTCTCATGAGAAGGGGATACAGCTCCCGGCCCATCATGGCATTCCCGCCGGCCCTTGCCTGCAGCTCGACCTGGCATGCGATGGCCTTCTGGGCGGCCGCACTCTGCGGATAAAAGAACGCGGAACCATGGTCGCCTTCAATGGCCGTAACGGTGCCGCCGGGCTTGAGCAGCCTCCTGATATTGACCAGGGCATCCACAGGTGCGCCCAGGTGTTCGAGCACAAAGCAGATGAACACCTGGTCAAACCGTTCGTTCTCAAAGGGCAGATGGAATACGTCCGCCTCCTGGAAGACCACATTGGTGATATGCTCCCGGGCAATCCTTTCCCTGGCCTTGTTGAGGGACTGTGGTGAAATATCAATGGAGGTGATCCGCGACTGGGGGTTTTGTCGCGAAAGGAACACGGTCTGGGCCCCGGTGCCGCACCCCACCTCCAGGACGGCGCTCCCGGCAGGAAAGACCGTGTCATGGTGCAGCAGGTCCGCAAGGGTCCGAGCCTGGCTCGAAAGCCTCTCCGTTTCCGTATCGGTATAGCCGTGAATATAGCCGTGCATGTCTTGCCCCCTCCTACCCGGTGCCCCTTCACCGGGGGGTCCGGCTCATGAAGAAAGCATATTATGGTCTTTCGACCCTTGCAACAATATGCTATTTCTTGCGATAAATCCTTCCGGTACTCGGGTCAACGACAAGATCGACGGTCTGGACGTTGGGAGGCGGTGTGCTGAGGCTTCCCAGGTTTAGGCTACCTGAAAAAAAAGCATCCACCGCATGCAATTGAGACCATCTGTTGCCCTGAAGGCCCAGGGATTGTGCATTGTCATTGTCAGGAAAGACATCGACATGATCAAAACGGAACTCCTTCAATATGACAGTGTTCCTGTCCTCAGAGATCTCAAGGGCCACCTCGAATATCCTGTCGCGGACATGAGCGGCATCACTTCCCTTTTGCAGAATGAGTCTGTTTGATCCCTTCACCCCCATGGAAAAGTCGCTGCCGACAAAATGCAGCCCGAAGCCCGTGTCGGTCGATTTTATCCTCAGGGTACCGTTCACATCCAGGGCGTGTAGGGGTTTGTCAAGGCCTACACCGACACTGCCTTCCTTTGTCAGCGACAATGAACTCCTGTTTCCGTTCTGATCCTTCACGTATTGGCCTGACGCACCCAGGGCTTGGTCAACAGTAAGATCCACACTCATTTTGTCATCTCCTTTTTATGGTTCTTTCTATCATTCTCGTTATCTCCGGCAACAGGCCCAATCAAGGAATGAATGCCACGCAGTCGGACCTGTCTCTCGATCGGAAGTGATTCAATTGAGGATACCAGTTCATCCGCTATCTTCACTGACGACCTGACTGCTGTTGCACATACAAAGGGTGGGCAGATGACCCCACGGTGCTGTCGTATGCGGTATTCCATCAGCGGTCTTGTGAGATCCTGCTCGGACAACTTGTAATAACACCGGCGGGGCATGGGAAGCTCCCGGTGACCATGCCCGGAATCGAGCCGGTTAACCGAGCCGGCCACGTACATGCCGTCTGCCGCGAAAGCTGGGCGCTCCGGACTGTTTGGGTCCCATCACGGTCGGTGTCCACCGCCTCATTTGACACTGACTTCGTTACACCCGACAACAGGCGGTCGTAATAACAGGTGATGGTGTTGTTTCCTGCCGACAACGTCATGACATAGGAACTCTTTACTTCCCCGATATCCTTTGCCAGCCATATCGTACCGCTCATGACGCTGTCCGTGGTCCGCCCATACTTGGTCGTGGATATGGAGCATTCGACCGTGCACTGCAGGGTCTCGAATGTTCCGGCAGGTACGGTCATCGTGGCCTCATTATCATAGGTCTGGCTCATTTCCATTGTCTCTGTCCCGACTATATCCCCGGTCTCGGAAGAAAAGATGACCTCCTCCAATACGGCACGGTAGGTCCGTCCGAGAATGATGACGTCAGGCTCCAGGTCATCCCCTGATCCTGACATGAAGAAGGCGTTTGTGAACGTTTCCAATCCATCGCTTATTATGGTTATACCATCCATGGTCGAATAGGTCTGGCGCACCGTCTCATCATCCCCGGTCGTTACGCACAGCACAAAGGGCCCGGCAAGGGTGTCCTTGCAGCCGTAGACAGCCGGTATTTCCTCCACCTGCGTATATGTTTTCCTTTCTTCGGATTCAATCATCCGGGACATTCCCAAACCGCTCATGGACATGGTTTCAGAATAGTAAAAAATGTCCCCCGGCCTGGGAGAATAAAAGTAACGGCCGGCATCCACGATCGTCTCCCTCTGGAAAGGGACCACGCTGCCCTGGCCGCCACTTTCACCGCCACCACCGCCCCCGCATCCCGGTAGAGTGAATACGCACGCTGTGGTAAGCCAGACAAGTGTTCTCAAACACATGGCAAAACGGCATCTCATATAACTCCTCCTTATCAGCTTATATAAGAAGGTCCCGACCGGCAGCACCACCCCCGCTAACGCGGACTCCGACATATAGAGACGGACAGACCGGGAGATTCCGGACCCTCCTTTAAAAATCACCATGCATATGGCCATGACAATACATGCTGATATTCCTCAGCCTATTGTTTCATAGTAACGGATTGCTGCTTGTCCGTCAATGATCGGTGCACCACCGTTGAACCGCGGCCCGGGCTCAATGACATTTCTTCCCCATCGAAACACTTTTTTCTATATTTTTTCATGGGCATTGCCGATAGCGTTAACTATACAAAAGGTAACACGATAATCTTGCGAGGTATGTATGGATGTTAGTCTCGTCAATCCGTTCATAGAGGCGACTCTGCACGTCTTGTCCTCTCTGGCATTCACCAAGGCAAGCGCGGGGAAACCCTACCTGAAGAAAGACTCCATCGCAAAGGGGGATGTCTCAGGGATCGTGGGGCTTTCCGGCGAGGCCAGGGGGACCATTTCGGTGAGTTTCTCCGAGGAAAGCATCCTGGCCATCGTGAGCAACATGTTCGGTGAACCGGTCAGGGAGATCAACGACGAGGTAAAAGACGCCGTAGGCGAAATCCTGAATATCGTTTCAGGTCAGGCCCGCCAGAAGCTGGAGACAACGGGCAGGATCCTCAAGGGGGCAATCCCCACGGTGATCACTGGCAAAAGCCACGCCATATCCCACATCACCAAGCAGCCCATCATCGCCATCCCCTTCGATACGGACAACGGCCACTTCACCATCGAGGTGTGCATCGAGGACAGGGCATCCGCCTAGGGAAGCACCATATGGACCCGAACGGGGGGAAGGTGGATATGGGCATCCGCTTTCCCCCTTTTCATACCAGATCATGACATGAAACACCCGTCACCGGCCTTGACACCCCTTTTATCGTTCTGTCAAATTGTGAAGGATCGTGTTAAAAAGCAAATACATACTAATTTCAAAGTCCATTATTCATCCATGAGATGTTTGTTTCGTTCGTGAAGGGGGTTAACGGTCATGACAGAAAAGCTCTCGACACTCGGCAAGCTGAAATATTTCCTGAACCAGGGCATCTGGGATGTTTACCCCAGGGACCTCCCCTGGATGAAGAGAACCATCATTTCATCTCTCAGGGTCCTTTCCATAACGGTGAAAAAATATGGTTCCGACAGGTGCGCCCTCTGGTCATCGGCCCTGACCTTCTTCACCCTCATGTCCATTGTGCCCGTTGCGGCAGTGGCCTTTGCCGTTGCAAAGGGGTTCGGCTTCCAGGAGATGCTGAAGCGGCGGCTCATGGAGGACCTGGCCGACCACCAGGAGGTGGTGGTGTATGTCATGGAGTTCTCGCACCGTCTCCTGGAGAGCACCAGGGGGGGCATTCTGGCCGGCGTGGGGATCATCGTGCTCCTGCTGTCGGTCATCAAGGTGCTGGACAACATAGAGCAGTCTTTCAACAATATCTGGGGCGTCACCCAC
The DNA here is from genome assembly GCA_964600235.1 of uncultured Bacteriovoracaceae bacterium. Lineage (GTDB taxonomy): Bacteria > Desulfobacterota > Desulfomonilia > UBA1062 > UBA1062 > MWEI01. The sequence goes on from CAZRIV010000014.1 coordinate 18,928, forward strand.
AAGAGGCCTTTCGGCCGCAAGATTGCTGATTACCTGGCCATCATGCTCATTGCGCCCGTCCTTCTCATCACCTCGGGAAGCGCCACGGTCATGATCATGACGCAGATGCAGGCCATCACGGAAAGTCTCGGCCCGGGGGTGCTCACCCCCATCATAACCGCACCCATAAAACTCATCCCCTTGAGCCTCATATGGATACTCCTTTCCTTCATGTATGTCTTCATACCCAACACCAGGGTGAACGTCTCATCGGGCCTTGTGGCGGGACTGGCGGCAGGGGCCGTCTTTGTGATCGTCCAGAAGATCTATATCTCCTTCCAGGTGGGTGTGGCCCACTACAATGCCGTCTACGGAAGCTTTGCAGCCCTCCCTCTGTTCCTTGTCTGGCTGCAGCTCTGCTGGCTCATCGTGCTGGCCGGGGCGGAGCTTTCCTATGCATACCAGAATGCCCATGCCTGCGGGATCGGGCTGGACATGCACAAGATGAGCCCGGCCGGGAAAAAACTCATAAGCCTCACCATAGCCCGTTATGTTGTTGCAGAATTTGCCGCCGGGAGCTCACCCTCGAGCGACTCTGGTATATCGGGGCTCTCGGGGCTGCCCCTTGAACTCGTAAGGGCGGTTCTGCATGAGCTGTGCGAGGCGGGCGTCCTCGTCAGGGTTGAGCTGCCCCCTGACGGCGAATATGCGTACATGCCCGCGAAGGATCCGGACAGGATTACCGTCTTTTCAGTGATAGAGGCCCTCGAGGGGCTGGGGGAGCTCCGCAATGCCATGCCCTTACCGGGCGCGCCCGAAGACCTGCAGGGGGTTCTCAGGGAATTCAGCCGGATCGTCGAGACCTGCCCGGCCAACAGGCTGCTGAAGGACATCCCCCTTTAGCCGATTTACGAGAGTCATGCACAGGCTGGGTTTCTGAAGAGTCCGTCAGGTTCGGAAGATGAAATAAACAGCCCCCATCAGGCATACCCCGCTCCAGAGATAATCCAGCTTGAAGGGCTGGTGCATGTAGAACATGGAAAACGGGACGAATACCGACAGGGTGATGACTTCCTGCATGATCTTGAGCTGGGACAGATTCAACTGCTGGAAGCCGATGCGGTTTGCAGGGACCTGCAGCATGTATTCAAAGAGGGCGATCCCCCAGCTTGCGAGCGCCGCGATATACCAGTGGGCGCTGTTGAGGTTCTTGAGATGCCCATACCAGGCAAAGGTCATGAAGAGGTTTGAAAGGACGAGCAGAAGGGTCGTCTGGAGTACTATGGTCATGGCGTATGCATCACTCCCAAATTGTCGAGCGTTTACGGGGCCTGCTCTAGCAGATATTCATCGGCATTTCCAGGGTTTTTATAAAGCGCCCCCAAAGGCCTTAAGCGTGCTGCCTGCCGTGTTCGACTGCAATTCCCTGCGCTGACGTATAATCCCCGATTCTGCCTTTGAAGGGTGTTAAGACCTTGTTTTAACGGACCTATGAAAAATCAAATCCAAAGGCAAACTCCGGGATAAACATCCCGGGCAGCCGGATCCGCGCCCCGTGCCGGAAATGGATCCCGCCTAGATCTCGACCTGTGTCGGCCTGCCGATGGCGTGGCTGTTCTCCACGAGGTCGTGATAACGTATATCCGGCCTGTATCCCAGCAGTGCCTCCATGCGCCCGGTGTGGCTGAGCTCCTCTTCCGCCGGGGCGTCCCCGGGCAGGCCTGCCCAGAGAGGACGTGCAGGGTCCGCGTCCAGGGGGATCTGGGTATAGATGACGCCCCCTGAGGCCGTGCTGCCCTTCAGGAAGAGCTGGGTCGACCTTGTGGGGCTGAATGCCGCCATGTACTCGCGGTCTGCGGGGTGCACATGCGTGCTGCCGATCGAGGTGATGAGCCTTGGCGTCTCGCGGGGGTCATATGCGTCTTCCGGGATGACCCAGCTCACCAGGGTGAACGGGTTCTGGGCCAGGAGCGGCTGCAGGTTATCCTTCAGGAACCCCTGGTTGAATAACGCCCTTGCCCTGACCTCGATGCACAGGGCCTGCCCCAGGTCTGCGGGGGAGATGGTAAAGCCCTTCCCCTTTCCATTGATCACGATAGAGTGGACGAGCCGGCCGGACCTCCATGCCTCTCCTTCCCCTGTCAGGGGGGGCTCCACCGGGAAGTAGTCCCTGCCGACCACCTCCTCGGCGTAGGAAAAGGCCTCCCTGATGTCATGGCGGTCCATGTCGGCGGTACTGACGGCGAGATAGGGCGGCTCGTGCTGGTAGCTGATGCCGAACCCGGCCGAGTGGGCCCTGAGCACGGTGCCGGGCAGGACGCTCAGGGGATAGAGGCTCAGGTCATCGCAGAGCCCCTCTTCAAGCACAAAGTCGATGGAGCGCTTCACGTCTTCGAGCCTGTCGCCGGGCAGGCCCACCATGACATCGGTCATGACCCTGATGCCCGCGCGTCGCAGCAGCCTCACGCCGCGGATGAAGGCCTCCTTTTGAAAACGCCTCTTTACCATGCGCAAGGCCTTCTGGTTGGTGCTCTGGAGGCCTATCTCCACATTCGAGAGGCCAGCCTCGGCCAGGGCGTCCACCAGAGGGGCGGTCATATCCTCGGCGATCAGCTCGCAGCTGAAACTGCCGCCCTGGGGCCTTGCGGCCGCCATGTCCTTCAGGAGTCCCATGAGCCCGGGCCTCCTGGCGAAACACGGGTCGATGAGCGTCACCTCGTTAATGCCCTTCCGGGCGGCCCACCCGAGCTCCCGGGCTATCCTTCCGGCACTGAAGGTGCGGACGTTAGGCGAGCTCTTGTGGTAGTAGCAGTACGCGCAGCGCATGGGGCATCCCCTTACGGTCTCCATGACCAGGCCCCTGTTCAGCCCCGGCGCCAGGATGCCGCTGAGGTAAGGTGAGGGTATGTCGTCCAGACAGCCCAGGAGGCCCCTGGGACCGGTGTACACCGTACCGGCGTCACTGCGCACCAGAAGACCCGGCATCCGAAGAAACCGGTGCATGCCGTCCCCTGCCGCCCTAAGCAAGGCCTCAAAGGTCTCCTCCCCCTCGCCCACCACGCCCAGGTCAAAGCAGTCCCGGCCGAGCAGGAATTCGTTGTCAGGGGTGACCTCGGGACCGCCCAGCACGACCAGGCTCCCCTCGAGCCGCTGCCTGATCAGGCCGCACAGGTACAGGGTGCGGTGGATATTCCAGAGGTAGCAGCTGAACCCCACCACGTCGGGCCTGAGGTCCTCGAGCCAGCGCAGGATTGCGGCATCCCCGCCGAGGTTTGCGGTCTCGGGCGGACAGATGACGATCTCTGCTGGCACGCTGTTGGCTGCTGCATAGGAAGCCAGATAGCCCGCGGCAAGGGGGATGTTCTCCTGGGAATAGGCATAGTCGTGCGACTGCAGGGGCAGCTGTACGAGCGCGACCCTCACCCCATGCCTCTTTTCATGCAGGGATACAACGTCTGCCAAGCAAAGGAATCAAATAGATAACCCGATTCATCAGGATGCCTTCCTTGGGGGTGAACCCATTTCCATCTGTGCTCCATGCCTAAATTGATTCATTCCATGGCGGCTATTTCTGGATCTTGGTGAACTTGGCCCCCTCTAGGGTAAGGTTTAACATCAATCCCTTCTGGTCCACGATGAAGGCAATGATAGGCTCCTTGAAGGTCGCCGAGTCAATGGCTTTGCCCACACCCTGATCAGCCACAGCCACGGAGCCGTCAACGCCGGCCTTCCACCCCTCGCCCTTGCGGAACTTTTCCATTGCCTCGTTTTGCAGGAACACAAGGATCACAGTCTTGACCTGGGCACCGAACTGGAATCCATAGGATCCGGCAGCAAGACTATAGTAATCGGCGGTCTTTCCTTCGATCCTCAGCGCGCCTTCGCCATACTCGCCCCCCAGCCAGAAGCCGGCCTTGTATACCCTGGGGAAAACGAGGATGCCCTTGGATGCCTGGAGGAATTCCTTTGCCCCATTAACCTCTTTTGTAAATTTTTCCAGGGCCACATCCACGCTCACGTCGATCTCCTTGGCTGTCTCGGCCTTGGCTGCCAATGGTGCTGCAATAATCAACGTAACAGCAAGAAAGACTGCGTACTTGAAAGTTATCCTTTGAAAAAGGCTTATCATATTCATGATTTCACTCTCCTGTCTCACAAGTATGGTTTCAGGTACCATGTAATGCCTTGCACCAAAAGTATCAAGTAATTAGTCGCACAGGCATACCTGAGTCATATTCGCTGACCCCCATTACTTCCGGAAGGGACATGCGTCGCTCACGCAGACATGCTACTGGTAGCTGTGCAGTCCCGGCAGGTAGTTCACCCCGAAGTAGGTGAAGAGCACGCTCAGAAGCCCGATGACCATCATGACCGCAACCCGGCGGCTCACCGAGCCGTCCTGGACGCGCACGTGAATGGCCGCGGCATAGATGAACCAGGTGATGAGCGCCCAGGTCTCCTTGGGGTCCCAGCCCCAGTACCTGCCCCAGGCGAAATGGGCCCAGACCGAACCGGTGACGATGCCGAAGGAGAACAGGATGAACCCGGCCTTCAGGGTCTTTTCGAGCATATCCGCCAGGGATGAGCGCATTTCCCCGGAACCCTTTTTCACCAGCGTGATGACCCCGAGGGAAGAGGACAGGAAAAAGGCTGCATAGCCCAAAAAGCACGTGACCACGTGTATGATGAGCCAGTTGCTCTTGAGTGCCGGTATGAGAGGCTGGATGCGGGAGTCCACGCTTGGCGAAAAGGACGCATAGGCCATGAGCAGGAAGGCCGCAGGCATCACGAACACCCCCATGAGGCCTTTTGTCTCCTTCCTGGCATAGAGGAGGTAGAGCAGGCACACCGACCAGGAGAAAAACACCAGGGACTCGTAGAAGTTCGACAGCGGGGCGTGTCCGATGCCTGCCTGGTGAGACTCCACCCACCTCATGGCGATCCCCAGGGTATGGAAGACAAGCCCTGTCACGGCGGTTATCTTCCCCGCACGGCCCCATGATGCACGCCCGGCGACCTCCGAGGCGACAAACATCACGAACGAGGCCAGGTAGACGAACGTTACGGCTGAAAAGATGGTGGTGTTCATGATTCCACCCCTGTCAGGCGGCCGAGGTATTCCTGAAGGCGGGGGCTGACGGCAGAGAACTTCCCGTTGCTCCGCTGTGCGACCCTGACGGTAAGGCCCCCCCGGGGAAGCCTTTTCAGGGAGATCCACACCCTTTCATGCACGACCATGAAGGCGATGCAGATCCCTGCCATGAAGAGCACGGAGCCCAGGCCCACGAAGATGACGCCGGGGTCGTAGTTGATGCCCAGCACGGTGGTATAGCCCTCAGTGAGCCCATCGAGCGAGAAGGTGTACGGCTTTACGCGGGCAGGATTGAAGTGGGGCATCTTCTCCAGGATACCCGGGTGCATGGCCCGGATCCGCTCAAATTCCTTGAAGATCCACACCTCTTCCTCGCTGCCTTGTTTCCCGACCATGATCTGGACCCCGGGGCCCATATGCATGATGTCCTCAACCACCCTGATGACGTGGACCCTGTATCCCGTGTCCTTCATTTCCACGGACGAGCCCTCGGCGGCGCTGATCCGGTCCGTGCCTGCCGGGGTGTCCACCCGTATGTCCGCCGCAAGGTTCTGGTTGTAGCCGCCCTGGGAGAACATAACGCGGTTGAAGCTCGCCGGGTGGTTCACCAGGACGGACGCGCTGCGGACAACCCTGCCACCCTGGAGAAACGATATCTCTGAGCGGTATTCCTTGGGCATGCCGTTGTCGTAGAACTCCATGGAAAAGTTATCCAGGCGGACCTGAAAAGGCAGGTGCATGACAGAGCCGTTGCCCAGCGTGAAGACATCCGTCGACTGGCCTACCGGAAGCTCAACGCTTCCCTTGTATCCGAGAAAACCCATACCCGCGCCGAGCAGGATCATGAGGATGCTGCCGTGCACCATGAACGGCGCAAACCTCCGGGGGGTCCCCTTTTCCCCCATGATGACCTCCCTGTCTTGCTCACGGTGGTGAAGTGTCCTGTGTGTGCCTTTCAGGAAGTCGGACAGGTCGGTGCTGACCTTGTCGAACGCGCTCTGATCGGGGATGGTCACCTCGTAGAGGCCGGTCCTGGGCATGGCGGACGGCCCGCCAAAGGTCTTCCTCCACAGGTACATGCAGGCAAGCGCGTTCACACAGAGCACGACCGCGGGGATGAGGAACCAGAGCGAGTGGAATACATCCTTCAGGCTGAGCAGCATGACAAGGCGCATGGCAAAGGGCGCGCCGGTCATGGCAGGCAGGGTGTGCTGGGGAATGACAGTGCCCAGCACGCCCAGGAAGGCGAGCCAGAGCAGAAGGCCCACGGTGAGCCGCAACGATGCGAGATTCTTCAGGAGCCTCATATTCCAGGACATTTCAATACCCCATTCCGCCTGACCCTGCGTGCATTGTATGTTCTATTCGTTTTTGATTCAACAACAAAGCCGGATGTTGCGTTTACAGGGGTGTGAAAAAATGCATGCAGACCGGATACTCAGAGACGCTTCTTCTGGAGCAGCATCTCCATGAAGGCGTCGGCGCGTGTCTGAAACTGGGCAAAGGAAAAGTTGCGGCTGTCCATGTGGTCGGCATCGATGGTGATGGAAGGGATGCCGAGCTCAGTGGCCAGTGCCCTCCTGATATCCGCCTGGCCGAGCGTGATGGGCGCGCACGACTTGTTCTGGTGGAACACGGCACCGTCGATCGCATAGTCGCTGCATGCCTTGAGGACCATCTCCTTGCGCCTCCGGATGGACAGGCACGAGACCAGCGAATAGGACATGAGGCTCTTCCTGGCCAGGGCCTCGATGGGGTCCAACGTATCGAGCCTGAGCGACCAGGCCGCGGAATAGGTCTCGGCGACCATGACGCCGCCCATGTTCTCGAAGTAGTTGAACAGGCCCATGTTGTACCACAGGGGGATGTTGTCCCAGAAAAGGCGGACCTTCTCGTTCTCGATGACTCCGATGCCAGCCCGGGCCCTGGCCTTGACCTCGTCACGGACCTTTGTGAGGAAATCAAGGGCGACCTGAGTCCCCTGGCGGGTGACCATGACGAACATGATGCCGATCTCCGAGGCGGATATGGGGGTGGGCACAAACCGGCGGAACGACATGATCTCGTCCCAGAGCGCGCAGGCCCTGTCCGAGAGGTCCACCGCCTCTTCGAGCCGTGCCATGTCCAGCTTTCTCCCCGTGGTTTCTTCAAGAAAACCGATGAGGCGACGTATCTCGCTCACCGCATAGGCCACATGGTGCCCGCGGATATCTTCAACCGCCACCTGGGGACCGTCAGCATGGAAGACCCTCGCCTTCGGGAAGCGCTCTTCCATGATCTGGAAGATCTTCATGGCCGGGATGCACCCGCCGCCGAAGGATATGATCATGTCCGGCTCGGGAAGGCCGCCCAGGGGCACGGACGGACCGTTCATGTCGGAGTTCACATAGCCCACGATATTGCGCAGGTACCCGCACAGGTCTCCTGAATAGCCCAAGCGCTCGGAGACCGAGAAGTGCCCTGGCGTCAGCCCGAAGGCCGCGCACACGGGTGACCAGTTTTCGGGGAAGACCGGCTGGAGGTCCATGGCATAGAACACCTCTATGGCCCCGTTCATGGGGGGCATCCAGCCCACGGGTTTTCCTGCAGCCTTTGCCTGGTGGCATTCCAGGTAGTATTCGGCTACAACCTTCGCAAGCTCTCTGGCCGTGCTCAACCGTTTCGTGGATTTCCGGCTCGTATCCATGTCATCGCCCCAGCATGCCCATAAAGGTCTCCAGCCGTGTCGCCACCTGCGCCTTGACGAGACCGTACTCATCCATCTCGATGGTGATGCTCGGGATGAGCGCCTCCCTGAGTGCCTGTGCAACCCGCGGATGGTCTGCCAGGTGGGGTGAACAGAACTTCTGGAACAGGAACACCACACCCCTGGCGCCCGTAGACCTGACCAGTTCCACGAGCAGCGGCACCCTGTCTCTGGGGTGCGACCGCGAAGGACAGGGAAGGCGCTTTTTGATCCTGTCCATGAGGCGCTCCATGGGGTTATCCCCTGTTCCGGCCGCCGGGGTGAAGCCGCGCTGGCCCGTGCAGAGGTCGTCTGCAGTTATCCTGAACCCGAGGCCCTCGATGACCGCAAGGGCATTTTCGTCCTCGACAACGCTGCCCGACACCACCACCGGCATACCCTCCCGTGCACGTGCAGGGGCGTCTTCCAGGTATGCCTGAAGTGTTCTGAGCATCTCCACGTACTCTTCCGGCGGTGTGACAAAGTATGACTGCACCACACTCAGCACATCGGAGGAAGACAGCGGGGAAGTGCCCCGGGACCGTGCGGCGAAAACCTCCTGAAGCATGGACCTGATGTCGTCATAGAGGCCAAGGGAGTCTTCCAGGGATTTTTCAGATATTTTTCCCCCCATCCCCTCCAGCTTCATGGACAGTTCTTCCAGTCCCGCCCTCAGGAAGGCCCGGGCATCCCTGTTGTCGTTGTACGGCAGAGGGAGGCTGTGGCAGAGCTCCAGGGGGAAGTTCTCCCTGAAGATGTTCACCACCCCGCAGGCCACGTCGCAGGTGTAGCCCTGCACGATGCCCGAAAGGAATTGGAACTCGCCGTTCAGGGCACCTTCCAGCGAGAGCCTCATGTACGGGCAGATGAAATTTGGGACCAGTGAGTAGGCCTTTTCGGCCTGCCTGCTCCCACCCCAGATGCGCACCGGGATAAAGCCCGCCGCGTGGATGATCTCGACCGGCGTATAGGTGCAGAAGTATCCGATAACCTTCTTCCCTGAAGCGGCGTCGTCGGCAAGGCGCCGCCCTTTTAACCGGAGCGATTCCCTGAATGGCTCAAGAGCGGGGTGCGGGTCCATGGACTCCTTCATCGTCTTATTGTCATACAATGCGAGAGGCCGGTGCGTCAAGGGGCGCCGCAGGATGATCCGGTCTTCCAGGAGGAATTACTGCTGGACTACAAAGGCTGCCTATATCGGTATATTAATCACTTTTTCTATCTCCATTCCGGTTCATGCAGTGCCCATATCCATAGATATTCAGGCCCGGATTACGACAATCCAGGACTATGATGGCTATCTGTTAGGAGCCATCGGGGTGGGTGACATCATGACCGGGACCTATATTTATGAAACAGAAACCCCTGATTCAAATACCAATCCGAATGTTGGTGACTACCAGCACGCCACATCACCCTATGGGGTTACAATCAACACCAATGACTACGCTTTCAGAACAGACCCAGACAATCATGAAGTTCCTTGGAGAGTTGTATTGTTTTAATCTTTTGCTGAGATCGAATTCAGCTCGAGCAATTTAATCTCAGTCTTCGGTTGGTATTTCTTGATTAAATCATAGAGAGCCTCATTTACCAGAAGAGAGAGCTCCTTTCCCGTTAAGGCAGACAGGACAGTAAGGGCTTTTGCATGACGTTCTTCAATGTAATAGTTCCTCTTAATGAGCTTTGGAGATTTCTCGCCATTCCTCAGGGCTAAAGGTTTTCTTCCTCGTTTTGCCATTGCAGATTCACCTCAGAATTTTATATCTCCTAGCATATCAACAAGATGGTTCAATCTGTATATCAATATCAAACCTCCTGGATCCCAACCAGGTGAAGAAGGGGATCCAGGAGATCTGCAACGTTTTATCCGGGCTTATCACTCAAAGATTACACCTACTTCGTCAGTTGATACGTGAATGCCCCCAGGTGATTGTATGACCCTTCGAGGAGATTGTTGTAGACACGGCTCACATCACGATGTGTGGTTCTCGTCTTAAAATAGGTAATATCCTCTATATCCTTTTCCTCGATGATGACTCCGACCTCCATAGCATCGGTTAATGATAGGTTTCCTTTGGCCACTAGTTCCAAGTAGAGGTCCCCCAGCCCGCTTTCATCAGTGAATACACCGATGCCATTACCTTCTGCGGGATCATCTATGCCATATTTGTCAAGAAGCCTCTTGATGGCATCCATGTGCGTCTGCTCACTGGCCGAGATGTTCTCAAATATGAGTGACCCCCATGTATCGTGGAGTGTCAAGTAGACATCACGAGCCAGTTTTTCCTCCTCACGGATGAATGTTAAATCTGCTATTTCCTCATCGCTGAGGGCCGCTGCCTGCAGAATGCCAAAAGATCCAAGAACCACAACGAAGAATAATCCAAGCGCCGTCGTCCATACCGTTTTGATCATGTTCTCTTGTTTTATCATCCTCATTCCTCCTTTTGCTTGTGATAAAAGCATTACTTAATTTTTCCCTGTTGTTCCCCCGATCTCTCTCAATAATGCCCTTACCCTTTATGCAGACGAGTAGCTTCAAACTTCTACTTGCGTATAAAACGACTAATCGAGGTAAAGGTTACACGATTTGCAGGATGAGTTGGCAACACAAAGTAATCATACGATAAGGTTCATGTGGAGTTTTTTGTTATTAAGATGGAGAGTTGGGCATGAGAAGCTGTTATGATAATCTCTTAGCTGAAATTACTGCGATAAATCAAGGCTTTCGAAATACCCTAAAACCGGAGATCCTGGGTTAAAACCTATTCATTGAGACGCTCTATGACAGAACATGTCTGACGGCACAGGATCTATTGCCTGCTAGTTCACTTGCCTGTCCCGGATAAAGGCATCAATGAGTCTTGCAGTGACATCCGGATATTCCTCCTGTGGAAGATGACCACACTCAGGAATGATTTCAAGGGTTGAGTTCCGGAGTTCTTTGTTTAATCTGTAGGCACTGCTTAAAGGAATCCATGTATCGTTTTGACCCCAGATGATCAAAGATCTTGATTTTATCTCTGGTATCCGGCTGACATAGCCCTCGAATCTTTCAAAGTCCAGAGACCTGACGAGAGAGATCTGCGCATTCAGGGCATTTGCTGTACGCAATCTGTTGTAATATGCGTCCACCTGATCTTCCGTGATCCAGTCCCCATGGTGATATACTTCTGATAACGTCATACTGACCATCCAGCGGCTGAAAAACAGCTTTGCCATCTCGGCGGATAAAGGCATTCGAGCCATTTTCATGATAAAGGGAAATTCCGTATTGTAGACTGCCGCATCAACAAGGACCATACTGTCTATTTTCTGAGGATGCAGAACCGCTACGAATGCCGCTATCCCACCGCCCAGTGAACTGCCCACAAGGACCGCCTTCTTAAGGCCCACTGCTTCCATCCATTGAGAGACTTCTTCAGTCAGTGTTATAGGATCGTACGATGCATGCCGCGGCTTATCAGACCATCCAAAGCCTTTCATGTCCAAGGCCCAGACATGATACCCCATCTTATTCAGTATGAGAGCTACCTTTTCCCAGGTATACGCCGATGAGGCGAAACCGTGGAGGAAAAGGACATCCTTCCCGGCTGCAGGGTATTCCGTGTAGTGATAATTTATCCGCCCGATTCTTACGAAACGGTCCTCGTGTGTGGGCGCAATAATATCTCCTTCCCGGATTTCCCGGATAAAAAGACCGCACCCCAAAAGGATCATGCACAACAGGACATATGGAGCAAAATAAAACAGTCTTCTTCTGTGCATCATGCCCCCGCAGCAATGATTTTAAGTTTCTCAGGTAATATTGATACGGCATCTAAACATGTGAACCTTTCATGCTGCATAAGCGGCTGATGGATGCCTGAAGTAATTCCCCACATGCCGTGACCTTCTTGCCATGGTGTGCCAGCAGATTGTCCATTATGAGGGACACCTTCTTCCCTGCATCCTTTATCAGTCGCCTCATGAAGGTAATCAGCAGATCGGAGTGCATAGCCTCCCGGTACATCATAAATCGCACCCGACCCTGATTGGATACTTCATCGTCTTATTGTCGTACAATGTGAGAGGCCGGTGCGTCAAGGGGTGCCGCAGGACGGTCCGGTCTTCCAGGAGGGTATCCTTGATCCATAACCGGCATGCACTGCTTCCTGGTTCCATGCCCAAAAATCCGGGCCTGGAAGTCCCCTGCGCCGGGACGCCCACGATGTTGAAACTGTTCATGAGCACGGCAATCTCACCAGGCGTCGTTCCAAGAGAAATCTTCTGCTCAAGGGTTCTCCCGGCCCCATGGTATTGACTAACCTTGAATGCTCTGGCATTTCATGTAACGTGTGTTGCATATGATATGGCGGACCTGTTAGGAGAGCTTGAAAGATGACGAAACGGGTGCGGATGAAAGGGCGATACCGCCGGTTTTCGTTCCTTTCCGACATTGAGGGGATGAAAAACGCACTGGGCGAGATGCGCGGTCTGTTCTTCCCGAGACAGCCCCTCCTGGACCTGAAAGCCCGGATGGGCGCTCCCGGCCCCACACCTGATGAAGAGTGGTTTATCATGACCATCAAAGACAAGGTGGCCCACCATCCGGAAAACGCCATGGAGTACCCTTTCTATGACGAGCCAATCTTTGCGGAACCCCTGGTCGGATTCGTCCGGGGCAGCGATCCCATCTTTGAACAGTTCAAGAAGGTCATAGGACCGCATCACTTCACTCCATGGGAAATCATGAAGTGGCAGGCTGAAAACAACGGCATTGAACCGCCGGACCCCGAAGATATCAGTGTGGTCTCTTTTGTCATGCCGCTTATGCAGAAAACCAGGCAGGACAATGCCACCGAAACTGCCTGGGTTTCAGAACGCTGGGCGCAGAGCCGTCTGCTGGGTGAGATCTTCAGCCAGTCCCTGGTGCGCGAAATCGTGACCGATCTCATGAACCGGGGGATCCTGGCCGTATCGCCGGACGTGACCCCCATGTTCAACAAGAAGCGCTACCCCGGGGTAGGCTGGGCTTCCCCGTGGTCCCACCGGCATATCGCCTATGCGGCAGGGCTCGGCACCTTTGGAATGCATGACTTCCTCATCACGGAAAAAGGCTGCGCACACCGTCTCGGCAGCTTCATCGTCAACCTGAGGCTCACGCCCGCCCACAGGCGGCCCGACGATATCCATGCTTACTGCCTTCATTATCAGGGGAAACCGTGCCTGAAATGTGCCAGGCGATGCCCGGCGAACGCCATAACCCAGGAAAAGGCGCATGACAAGGAGGCCTGCTATCACAGAGTCGCCTCTTCTCTGAGGTACTGCAACGCGAAGTATCATATCTTCATTTACGGATGCGGACTCTGCGCCACCGATGTGCCGTGTGAATCAGAGATCCCCAAGGCCACTGCAGAAGAACCGAGTATGACCATATCAGACCTTTGATAGGGGGGTCATTGAGCCATGTCAGATCATTTCAAACCAACCCGGAGGCAGTTTCTCATCGGCGCCGGTGCTCTGGCCATCGGCGGGGCCGCGGGGACCGTAGCCCTTCGCCGCACAAGAGCCCGCCGTGAACCGGTTGTTCCTGCTGCCGGCCCGGTACAGAATGGCACCAGGCGCCCCAATATTCTCCTGATCCTCTCGGACCAGGAGCGCAATGTGCTGGATCTGCCGGCCGACCTCAGCCTGCCGGCCCACGAGAAGCTCATGGAACAAGGAGTCACCTTCACCCAGCACCATGTCAACACCTCGCCATGCTCCCCGTCACGCTCGAACATCTACTGCGGGCAACACACCCAGCATACCCGGATGACCGCGAACCATGGTGCTCCGCCGTTTCCCGAACTGCCCGACGACATGCCCACCATCGGCAACCTGCTTCGTGCACAGGGATATTACACGGCCTACAAGGGCAAATGGCACCTGAGCCATATCCCCCTGGACCCGGGGCTGGTGTATGGCCCCTACCCGAGCACAAGGAACGCACTGGAGTCGTACGGATTCTCCGATTACAACCACGACGGCGATCATCACGGCTCGACATGGACCGGCTACAAGTACGACCCCGAAATCGCCTCCACCGCCGCTTACTGGCTGGGGACACGCGGAATTGACCTGAAGGGGAGACAGCCGTGGTTTCTTGCCGTCAACTTCGTCAACCCGCACGATGTCATGTACATCAGCACCGGCCGGAAACAGTCCGAATCGAGGCTTCGCAGGGATGAGCTCTCACCCCTTGCGGGACCGCCCGTGGGAGGCGTCTACGATGACTATGCGGACAGGCCGATGCCACCGAGCCACTACCGTGACAACCTGGCCGGGAAGCCCTGGACGCACCGGACCTATGTCGATATCTGCAACATGATGTATGGCCGGATCGAGCCCGGTGATGAGGCCACCTGGCGCACCTACCAGAATTACTACTTCAACTGCATCAAAGACATGGACTCCCATGTCGGAACCGTGCTGAAGGCCCTGGAGCGTCTTGGCCTCGACGACAATACCATCATCATCTACTCCTCGGACCATGGCGAGATGGCGGGCGCACATGGACTGCGCCAGAAGGGGCCTTTCATGTACAGGGAAAACATGCGGGTCCCCCTGATCGTGCGTCACCCCGACATATCGGGCGGCTGGCGGACTGAGGCCCTGGGCTCGGGCATAGACCTCGTTCCAACCATCTTATCCTTCGCCGGCATCGACATCGCCCGCACGCGGGAGCTCTACCCCTATCTCAAAGGGTGTGACCTGTCGGCCGCCCTGACCGGCAGCACGAAGCGTACGGAAAGGGACGAGAGGGGTATCCTTTTCAATTACAGCTCCATGCTGTATATCGACCCTGAATTCATCCGTAAATACATCGCGAGCGGAGTCAGGATGGACCGGCTCTATTTCCTGCGCATGGGGCTGAACACCGGCCAGTTCATACCAAGCTTAAAGAACCCGGCCCTGTTTCGTGGCATCCATGACGGGCGCTACAAGTTTGCCCGTTATTTCAGGCCGGCCGAGCACCACGCACCGAAAGACTGGGAAACCCTGCTCAAACATAATCAGCTGGAACTCTACGATACCCGCAGTGATCCCGACGAGATAACCAACCTGGCCGCTGAGCCGGACAGATACCGCGGTTTGATCATGGACCTGAACAACCGCGTGAACGCCCTCATCGAAAAGGAGGTCGGCAGGGACGATGGTGAAGAGCACGTAGGCCCGACGATGCTGTATAGACTCTAAACGTAAGGGCATCCGGTCGAAAGCCATGAACCCCTTTTCGCTGCTCATAAAACCGACATCCTCCGACTGCAACCTGAAGTGCAGGTATTGCTTCTATCTGGATACCGGCCGCAACATATATCCGGAAACCGATGTTCATCGCATGTCACATGAGGTTCTCCACACCATGATCCGCAAGTACATGGCTACGGACCAGCCGCAGTATGCCTTCAGCTGGCAGGGGGGAGAACCCGCGCTCATGGGCCTCGATTTCTACAAGCGGGTCACGGATCTTCAGCAACGCTATGGACGTCCCGGATCACACGTGTCAAATGGTCTCCAGACCAACACAACACTGATTGACGATGCGTGGGCCAGACACCTGGCAATGTACCGATTTCTCGTCGGCGTCAGTCTTGACGGCCCCGGGGATATGCACAACCGGTTCCGGCTCCACGCGAACGGCCGCGGATCCCATGCCGACGTGTTCAAGGGCATCGAGTCACTGCAACGGCACCACGCGGAATTCAACATTATAACGCTCGTCACCCAGGCCAACGTCGATAAACCCCGCGAGGTGTACCGCTACCTCGTTGACCACGGATTCTCATGGCATCAGTACATACCCTGCGTGGAATTTGACGGATCCGGGAACCTCACGCCCTTTTCCATAACCGGCAGGCAGTGGGGCGACTGGCTATGCGCCGTCTATGATGAATGGATTCAGGATAGTCCACGGCACGTGTCCGTCCGGCAGTTCGACGCCATCCTGACATTGCTGGTCGATGGGACATGCCCGGATTGCCACATGGGCAGGGATTGCTGCCGGTACTTCGTGGTCGAGTACAACGGAGACGTTTACCCCTGTGACTTCTTCGTCCAGCCGGACCTGAAACTCGGCAACATCCTGACCCATGAATGGGAAGACCTCCAGAAGTCTCTCACGTACATCAATTTCGGCGCCTTGAAAGATACGAGGAACGGCGCATGCTCAACCTGCGAGTTCCTGGACTTCTGTGCCGGAGACTGTCTCAAGCACCGGTTGCCACGTTACGGAGACCCCGGCACCCTCAGTTCCCTCTGCGAAGGCTGGAAAATGTTTTATCAGCACAGCTTACCCGGATTAAGGCATATGGCCGCTGCTATCCTGCGCGAACGGGAAGAGGGGATGCGGTAGTACAACACCACGTCCACCACTGACTGCGCAAAAAAAGGCAGGGACCGCGTTACCACCTGCTGAAACCAGCACGGACCCTGCCCTGGTGTTTCCTCAATGACGGTTATCTGCCCAGCCGCTCCTTCAGCGCGTCTAACTGCTGTCTCATGCGCCCGGGCAGCCTGTCCTTGAACTGGGCGAAGTGATCTTCCAGGCTCTTCAACTCGGCCCTCCAGGCATCCATGTCAACCTTCAGGAGCTCGGACAGGTTTTCCTTTGCGATGTTCAGGCCCTCCAGGTCGAGGTCCGCCTCAATCGGGATCAGCCCGATGGCGGTCTCTTTCGCCGAGGCCTTGCCGTCTATGCGCTCGCACATCCACTTGAGCACCCGGCTGTTCTCGCCGAAGCCCGGCCACATGAATTTGCCTGCGGCGTTCTTGCGGAACCAGTTCACGTAGAAGATGCGCGGGGCCTTGCTGCCCAGCCTGTCGCCCATGTCCAGCCAGTGCTGGAAGTAGTCGCCCATGTTGTAGCCGCAGAACGGCTTCATGGCGAACGGGTCGCGCCTGAGGTCTCCCACGGCCCCGATGTTGGCCGCCGTGGTCTCGGACGATGCCGTGGCGCCCAGGAAGACCCCGTGGTCCCAGCTGTAGGCCTCGTTCACCAGCGGCACCACCCCTGCCCTCCGGCCGCCGAAGACAAAGATGTCGATGGGAACGCCCTCGGGCTTCTCCCAGTCGGGACAGATGACCGGACACTGCCCGGCAGGCGCGGTGAAGCGCGCATTTGCGTGGGCGGCCACCTCTTTGCTCCCGGGGGCCCAGTCGCGGCCTTTCCAGTCTATGGCATGTTTCGGCGGCTCGCCGTCCATACCCTCCCACCAGATGTCGCCGTCGTCGGTGAGTGCACAGTTGGTGTAGATGCAGTTCTCGTGCAGCGTGTCCATGGCCATGGGGTTAGAATCATACGACGTCCCAGGCGCCACGCCGAAGAATCCGGCCTCCGGATTGATGGCATAGAGCCTGCCGTCGGGGCCCATCTTCATCCATGCGATGTCGTCGCCGATGGTCTCGCACTTCCAGCCCTCAATCGTGGGCTGGAGCATGGCCAGGTTGGTCTTGCCGCAGGCGGACGGGAAGGCCGCTGCGATGTGGTACTTCCTGCCCTGAGGGCTCGTGAGGCGCAGTATGAGCATGTGCTCGGCCATCCACCCTTCCCTCCTGGCCATGGCCGAGGCTATGCGCAGCGCCAGGCACTTCTTGCCCAGCAGGGCGTTGCCGCCGTAGCCCGAACCATACGACCAGATGAGGTTCTCCTCGGGAAAATGGCTGATGTACTTTCTCTCTATGGGGGCGCACGGCCACGGAACGTCCTTCTGCCCGGGCGTCAGCGGTGCACCGATGGAGTGGACACAGGGGACGAATTCGCCGTCTTCCCCCAAAACTTCCAGAACCTTCGTGCCCACCCGGGTCATGATGTGCATGTTGCACACGACGTACGGGCTGTCCGTGATCTCGATACCGATCTTGCTGATGGGCGAGCCGATGGGCCCCATGGAAAAGGGGATCACATACATGGTCCTGCCCTTCATGCAACCTTTGTAGAGCTCCCTCATGGTCCGCTTCAGTTCGGCAGGGTCGAACCAGTTGTTGGTGGGCCCGGCCTCATCTTTCTCCTGTGTACTGATATATGTCCGGTCCTCCACCCTGGCCACATCGCTCGGATCCGAACGGAAGAGGAAGCTGTTGGGCCGCTTACTCAGGGCAATGGCCGATCCGCTTGCCACCGCGCCTGCCATGAGGCGGTCGTATTCCTCCTTGCTGCCGTCGCACAAGTGGATGGAATCCGGCGTGCACATCTGCGCCACCTCGGAAATCCACTTGTTCAGATAATCATGTTTGATGACTGCACTCATTGAACAACTCCTCCTATCCTTCAGGGTAACCCCATACTATACCGAAACAGGTCCGTTTAATCAATACACCTTTTCTTGCGGGATGAAACCCGCTGATTATAAAATTTCATGAGCGGGTAATAAAGAGGGCCTCTCTGTTGAGCGGGAAGGAAACTTACCCCGCCCCCCCCCTCCGATTCCCTACTTCACCTTGCGCAGCAGGCCCTGCATCACGCCCCGGCGCGCCCGACAGGCCCGCGTCTTCTCCTTGTCGCACATGGGCCACGCCAGAAGCATCCCTGCGGCGAACCCTCCCACGTGGGCCCAGAAGGCCACCCCGCCAGACACAGCACCCAGCGAGAAGAACCCCTCTAAAAGCTGCAGCAAGAACCAGTAGCCCAGCATGAAAAAGGCCGGGACAATGATGCGGGTGAAGAAAAAACCGAAGAAAACAAGCATATGCACCGGCGCCTTGGGGAAGAGGACAACATAGGCACCCATGACACCGCTGATGGCGCCGGATGCCCCCACCATGGGCACGGCACTCGACGGGTTCGCGGCCATCTGGAGCAGCACGGCCGCCAGGCCGCACATCAGGTAGAACCCTATGAACCGGCCGGCTCCCAGGGCGTCCTCCACATTGTCCCCGAAGATATACAAGAACCACATGTTGCCGATGATGTGCATCCACCCGCCGTGCATGAACATGTGGGAAAAGACGGTGTACCAGTTGTGGGCACCCTGGACGACACAGGTCATCCCGTAGCCGAGCTCTATGGAGGTCCCGGGAGGCACCGTACCGAGGAGCTCGCCGGGGATGACCCCGAACCTGCACAGTGACAGGGGAAGTCCCGGATACGTGCCGAAGCCCTGGAGCAGGATCCAGGCAGCGACATTCATGGCTATGATGACAAAGGTCACCCATGCGGTGCCGAAGGTCGGATTGTCGTCACGGATGGGGAACATGGGCTCTCGCTTTCATACTCTTATGGAAAATCATCCAGTACCTACTCATCGATTCAGTGATACCGCCTGTCAATACCACAGGATCCATGTCGTGCGGAAGACCTCTCTTGGAGGTTATCTGCCGGTATCCCAACTTACCCCAAAAAAGTGCGTCTGGAAGTTCAGACATGTATCTGATACACGGCAAGAGTGCTTTGGCATATGGTTCGTGCCAGATAGAATAGTTTTCATAAGTCCGTTCAAAGCAGTGATCTCGCCGCCTCAAACAGCCGGCATAACAGGCATTCATCGAAAAAGCGGCGAGATCACTGATTTGAACGGATCAATTGGAAACCCCAACAAACGCACAATCCGGGTTTGCGCTTCGATCCGGAAAGAAACGGAAACTGTGCGTAATGGATTCTTCTGCTGCCGGGTGTACGAGAGGGGGTCTGCTGAAACGTTATTCCTCCATCACACCGTCTCCACTACCACGGTGTCGAGGTATAAAACTCTTTAGCCATCTCGATGTAGCCCCGCGGGGTCGGCGGTTTCTCCCCCTCCAGGAAGATGCCGGTGCGCTTGAGGTGCTCGATGGTGTCCATGTAGGACTCGTCCTGGCTGCAGCCCCGCTGCCGGCGGAGAAAAACGGCCTTGAGCACCACCGTGTCCGTCACCACCCTCCTGATCTCGTCGTCTTCCCTGAGTTTTTTCACCTCGGCATCGATGATGTCCTGATATACCGAGGTGAACTGCAGGGCAGCCTCATCATCGGGTTCCATGTTGAAGAGAACCCAGGTGACGGCCCGTGCCAGAGAGGCCACGGTCTCGGCGGGGAAACGCCTCCTGTACCGGTTGTTGAGCCTGCCGTATACCCCTGCCAGGATCTGCTTCTCTGCCTGCAGAAGATCCGATGAAGTCGGTGCTTTCATGAAGCATGTCCCCTTTTCTGCAAAAAAATCAATCGCGCCACACCATAGCGTATGAGAAGCGCCTTGTGAAGTCTTCGTGTTCTCAGCGCGCCCTCATTTCTTCGGCATATCGACCTCTGGACTTTATGCAGTTCAGACCATACAAGAGTGACAACCCACAAGAAAGGGGTGATAATTAATGAACAATATACCAGAGATATATAACCAGATTATTCAGTACGGAAACGCCCTTTCCGCATGGTGCCCGGGATACGGATACTTCAGCGGTGGCGGCCCGGGAGGATACATGTGGTACCACGGTCCTTTCACGATGATACCCTTTGTCATCCTCCTCCTCGTGGCAGTCTGGCTTGTCGCCCGTAACGCCCGGCATAAGCACGAGGCCAGTGCAGGTTCTGAAACACCCGGCGACATCATTAAAAGGCGCTACGCAGCCGGTGAGATAACAAAAGAGCAGTATGAGAACCTCAAGAGCGACCTGAAGGCCTGAAGCGCCTCGAAAGGGGTATTCTGTCCTTGACTTGAGCCTGCCCGGAAGGTAAGTCGCACCGTACGGCCGCATGCAGTTTTCTTCAATCTGGTGCTGCCGGGCTCCATCGGGCCTGCCCGGCGGAAGATCTTTCTTGAGAGCTCGCAAGGATGACGTGGACTGACAAGGGCAGCCAGACGCTGAAATCGGACAGCCTCCTCCTGGCCACCGCATGCATCTGGGGCTTTGCCTTTGTGGCCCAGCGCATGGGAATGGAGCATGTCGGCCCCTTCGGCTTCAACGCCGTGCGCTTTGCCCTGGGCTGCCTGGTCCTCGTGCCGCTGCTGCTAAGGAACCATACACACAACCATAACCCTCAACCCCCTTATCCGGGACTCCTTTCCCTCCCCAGCCTCGCAGGAGGCCTCGCGGCAGGCATCATTCTCTTCATCGGCGCATCCTTCCAGCAGGTCGCCATGATCTACACCACTGCGGGCAATGCGGGCTTCATCACCGGCCTCTACGTGATCATCGTACCCATCATCGGGATCGCATTGAGGCACCACACCCATGCCGGCACCTGGATCGGAGCCGTGCTGGCCGCAACAGGCATGTATTTCTTAAGCGTCACCGAGCAGTTCACCATATCACCGGGTGACATACTGGTGCTCATCGGGGCGTTCTTCTGGGCCTGCCACGTGCACATCATCGGCTGGCTCTCCCCCGGGCAGGACCCGCTGAAGCTGGCCATTGTGCAATACGCCGTCTGCTCCTTCCTGAGCATGATCATTACACTGATATTCGAGCACAACACCGCTGCCATGTACATGGCGGCCATCGTGCCCATCCTCTACGGCGGCATCATGTCCGTGGGCGTGGCCTACACCCTCCAGATCATAGCCCAGAAGAAGGCAAGGCCCTCCCATGCCGCCATCATCCTGAGCCTGGAGGCCGTCTTTGCGGCCATCGGCGGGTGGGTTGTCCTGGGAGAGACCCTCAGCCCCCGGGCACTGGCGGGCTGCAGCCTCATGTTCTGCGGAATGCTCATCTCGCAGCTCTGGAAGATGCCCTGGAGGGTGAGTCCTTAACCGGTTTTTTTGATATACTGCGAATGAATCGTTCTGTCCTTGAATATTATTCGCATTCTTTACATGGACAATTCAATTGGCTACAATGACTTTATCATGAGGAGGTAGCCCATGGACCAGATACTCATCGGAAAGGGCGAAGCGCCCGTCAATCTGCTCACCAGATACGGCAACCGCCACGGCCTGATTGCCGGGGCCACGGGAACCGGCAAGACGATTTCGCTGATGGTGCTGGCGGAGGGTTTCTCGCGCATGGGAGTGCCGGTGTTCATGGCCGACGCGAAAGGCGACGTCGCCGCCCTGTCCATGGCCGGGACCATGAACGATAAGATCAGGCAGCGTGTCGAACAGATCGGCATCGAGGGCTACACGAATGAGGCCAACCCCGTCATATTCTGGGACATGGCCGGCAAATCGGGACATGGCGTGCGCACCACCATCAGCGAGATCGGCCCGAGCCTGCTGGGCCGGATCCTGGAGCTCAACGACGTGCAGGTCGGCGTGCTCGAAATCGCCTTCAAGCTGGCCGATGACCAGGGCCTGCTCCTGCTCGACCTCGACGACCTGAGGGCCCTGCTCGTGTTCGTTGCGGACAACCAGAAGGAAATCTCTGCGAAGTACGGCCTGGTGAGCGCACAGTCCGTTGCGGCTATCCAGCGCTCCCTGCTGACCCTGGAACGCGAGGGCGGGGAGCTCCTGTTCGGGGAGCCGGCCCTGGAGCTGAACGACCTGATGCGCACGGACCTGAACGGCCGCGGCATCATAAACATCCTCGTGGCGGACCAGCTCATACTCAAGCCCAGATTGTACTCCACCTTACTCCTCTGGCTCCTCTCCGAGCTCTTCGAGAACCTGCCCGAGGTGGGCGACCTGGACAGGCCCAAGCTGGTATTCTTCTTCGACGAGGCCCACCTGCTCTTCGACGACGCGCCGGCCGTGCTTCTCCAGAAGGTGGAGCAGGTGGTGCGGCTCATCCGCTCCAAGGGCGTGGGCGTCTACTTCTGCTCGCAGTTCCCAGACGACATCCCCAACGAGATCCTGGGCCAGCTGGGAAACCGCATCCAGCATGCGCTCAGGGCCTACACCCCGCGCGACCAGAAGGCGGTGAAGACCGCTGCCGAGACCTTTGCATCGAACCCGCGTATCAATGTCGCCGAGGCCATATCCCAGCTCGGTGTCGGCGAGGCCCTGGTTTCCACGCTACAGGAAAAGGGCGTGCCCATGCCGGTGGAGCGGACGGTCATCTGCCCGCCCCGCTGCAGGATGGGGACCGTAACGCCGGAAGAACGCGCGGCAGTGCGTTCGCGCAGCCCCATAGGCGGAAAGTACGACTCGCCGGTGAACCGCGAGTCGGCCTACGAGATCCTTTCCCGGCGGACCACCGAGAAGGAGGCCCCCGGCCCTGCCACGACAAAGGACCAGGCACAGACACAGGCGGAGAAACCATCCGAGGGCGGCAGCGCCATCGGCGATTTCCTCTGGGGCACCAAACGCCGGCAGGGCATGGTGGAGACCCTGGCCAAACAGGCCGCAAGAACCGTTGGGAGCCAGGTGGGCAGGCAGATCATACGCGGCCTGCTCGGCGGCATCTTGGGCGGATCGGGCCGTCGTTAGCCCCCCCGGGCAGCTGTTCTCGTGCGGCCGGGTCGTCATGGTTCGCAGCCGCATGAGATAGACCTGCCCAGGATTCCAGGGTATAAATATATTTTAAATAGTTAAATCTGCACTGCCGCCAGTACACCGATTATTATAAACCCTCATACAAATTAAAGTTTGAGATTCATAATGTCGAAATTTCCTGAAATGACCCGCCGACATTCGCTCGGGGGGAGTAACGCTTTGCAATGGGCCTGCACGATATTGAGGAGGACGGATGAAAGGGTATCTTCAAAAGGTATTGGCCATATACGGACTCGTTTATTCGATCGTGAACCTCGGATGGGCAATATCCGGTTTTTACCTCATGTCCAACACGCCTGAACAGATGAAGTTCTTTGCCATCCAGGGCTTCCTGATATGGCTCGGGTGCTTCCTTGCGGGCATGCTGCTGACCTATATCCTCACGGCCCCTGTGCCGGAAGGCCTTAAAAAACTCGAAGACAATGCCCTTGATGAGAGGGAACTGCTGTTCATCAGCACAAGGAACAGGCGCCTCCCCTTTTATCTCTGCATGCTCACGATCGTCATGACCACTGCCTTCGACATTGCCGTCTATGCCTTCTACCTCAAGTACCATATCGGCCCCTTTGCCTCCAGCGGGTTGTGGGCAACCAATATCGCAGCCAACATGGGGCTGCCCATCTGCCTGTACGGCGCGCTCAGCCTGGTCAACTACCCGGTGTTCAACATCATCAACAACGAGTGCCAGGGAAGAGGTCTGGTGGTTGAACAACGCGGGATGCGCCTGAGCACGAAGATCATCGGCCTGTTTGTCATGATAGGTGTCGGGGTCACCATCTGGGTGGGTATGATAGGGTTCTATGAAGGCCTGAACCGCATACGGGAAGAGGCGGAAACAAACCTGCTCGCCGTAGAGAACTACATCCTCAACGAGATACGATCGACCAGTGGGGAAAACGCCTCGGCCGATGCCATCAAGCCCGTCATAGACAGGGTCATCGAGAGCAACATGGCCCATGCCTTTCTGGCCGACAGCCGGGGAAAGATCCTCTACAACCCTTCTGGCATCAATCTGTTCACCAACACCTGGAAAGATATCGACAGCTCCATTGTGGACGCCATGAAGAGCAAGGAACCGAAGAAACTCTACGAGAACGTGAACGAACGGGTGCTCTGCTTCACACCCATCTCCCACGGTCTTGTGCTCGGCCTCACGACCGACATGGGCTCGAGAGCCGCACGGTTCAACCAGTTCTTTGTAGTAACCGGACTGCTGGCGCTGATCGTCTTCAGCGTGGTCGGGTTTGCGTCATTCGCCATGATGACCATTGTCGTCGTCCCGGTACGCAAGACCCTCGAGAAGCTCCAGGACCTCTCCACCGGCGAAGGGGACCTCACGGGCAGGCTGGTCATGTACAGCAATGATGAGATGGGCGAGCTGGCAAGGTGGTTCAATGTGTTCATGGGTAAGCTCGAAGACATCATCACGGACGTCAAGAAGGCGGCAATCCAGGTGGACGCCGCATCGAAGGATGTCTCGGGCGGCACCCGCGGCCTCACTGCATCTCTGAACGACCTGGTAACGGCGGTTGAGAAGGTGGTCCTCACCATCGAACAGATGACATCCTCCATCAAGAACAACGCCACATCGGCCGAACTCGGCCGCGACAAGACCCGGAACATGGTGAGCATGGCGGGCAGCAGCGAGATGTCCATGAAGACCCTGGTGGGTGCCATGGGCGAGATCTCCCAGGCATCGAAAAAGATCGGGGCCATCATTGCAACCGTGAATGAAGTGGCGTTCCAGACCAACCTCCTGGCGCTCAATGCCGCTGTCGAGGCGGCCAGGGCCGGCGAGCACGGCATGGGTTTCGCCGTGGTGGCCGGCGAGGTGAGGGCCCTTGCCCAGCGTTCATCGAACGCCTCCCTGGAGATCAGGCAGCTCATCGAGGATGCGGTGAGCAAGATCTCGGCGGGTGACGAGATGGCCAAGCATGCGGGGGAATCCATCGTGAAGATGATCACGGAGATAAATGCCCTTTCACACACCATGGAGGAGATCGCGTCGGCCTCTGCCGAGCAGTCTGCCGGTCTCGACGAACTGAACAAGGCGGTGTCACAGATCGACATGGTCACGCAGAAGAACGCCGCCACCGTGGACCAGCTCTCGGCCAGCTCAGGAAACATGCAGTCCAACGCGAGCCAGCTTGCCGGCAATGTGGAGCGGTTCAGGGTTTCAGACGGTCAATGATAGAGAGTGTACTCTGATGCAGATATCTTTCTGATATCGAAGCTTTTAGGCAACTGACGAGTTCTCCTAGAAATATTCAATAATCAGAAGCCGTAACCTATGTAAAGGAATCTATACTCTGGAATAATAATTGGCCGTTGCACAGGATCTTCAGGTAATGAACTGTAGCAGCATCTTGTTATGCACTCACTATCCGAATATATTTTATTGTCATATCATGCATAGTAGGGACCTGTTGGAAAATATAGTATAGTCAGCACGATGTTCTCCACAGAGAAGGAGGACGGGAATATGACTCAGTCACCAGATTACTCCATACTCGACAATTTGTTGGAAGGATGCCAGATCATCAGTTCCGATTTTCGCTATTTATATCTGAATAATGCAGTTGCCAAACACGCGCGAAAGTCTAAAGACGAGTTGCTCGGGCATACTATGATGGAAGCATATCCTGGTATCGAAACCACGCCAATGTTTACCCTGTTGAAACAGTGCATGAATGAACGAAAGCTTGTAGAGATGGAAAACGAATTTACCTACCCCAATGGCAAGAAAGGCTGGTTTGCACTTAAAATGGAACCTGTGCCGGAGGGTGTTTTCATCCTCTCGATAGACATTAGCACACGCAAACAGGCAGAAGTCGAATTGCAGTATCAACTTCGTTGCCTAGAAGCGTTGAGACAGATTGATATTGCCATTATAAGTACGACAAACCTTTCATTGGCACTGAAGACCATACTTGAACAAGTAACAAGTAGTCTGAATGTGGATGCGGCAGATATCCTTCTGTTGAATCCTCACACCCAAATATTGGAGTTCGCGGCAGGGCGCGGTTTTCGTACTAGAGGTATAGAAAAGTTACAGCTGCATCTTGGTCAAGGTCCTGCGGGTCGCGCTGCTTTAAACCAGGAAGTGGTCTTCTGCCCCAACATGGAAGATACCCAGGAGCCATTTATTCACAAGTCTCTTATTTCAGAAGATATATTTATATCCTGTTGTGCTGTACCCTTGATTGCCAAAGGAATTCTGGTTGGTGTGCTGGAGGTATATCATCGTGCGCCTCTTGCACCTGATCAGAAGTGGATGGATTTTCTCTGTGCGCTCGGGGGGCAGGCATCTATTGCCATTGACAGCAATCGTCTCTTCCAGAACTTGCAACGTTCAAATATGCGCTTGATGCTCGCCTATGATATGACCATCGAAGGCTGGTCAAAAGCATTAGATTTACGTGACAAAGAAACGGAAGGGCATACGTTGCGTGTGACAGAAATGACCGTTGCTCTCGCGAGAGTGGCGGGGATTCCCGAGAATGAACTCGTTCATGTGAGACGTGGGGCTTTATTGCACGATATAGGCAAGATGGGTATTCCAGATTTCATCTTGCTCAAAACTGAAAAACTAACTGATGAAGAAGTAGTCATTATGCAGAAACATACAGTCTATGCTCATGAAATGCTTTCTCCAATCGAGTATCTCAAGCCAGCTTTATCAATTCCTTATTCTCATCATGAAAAATGGGATGGATCAGGTTATCCACAAGGGCTCAAAGGCGAGCAAATCCCTTTGCCCGCCCGCCTCTTCACTGTGGTGGATGTATGGGACGCGCTCCTGTCTGATCGCCGGTATAGGAAAGGTTGGTCGGAAGAAAGAGTAATGGAACATATCCGCTCACTGGCTGGAACTCACTTTGATCCGAAGGCGGTAGAACTGCTCTTTCAGGTGGTGCTTGAAAGGAAAAAAGAGCCCAGGCACGGTGATGGTTAGCCCTAGAATGAAACCGAAGCCATCTTGCCATCTTTCGTGTGTGGTTTTGACGAAGACAAAGAAGATAGAGCTCTTTTGTTTCCTCTCGGTTTCGAGAAGAAAAAACTGATGATCTGGGCACGAACTCAAAAGTTTCTAACATCCCCAATAACCTTTGATCTCGTGAGGTCGAAGGTTGAGCGAGAATGCAGGTATAAGGAGTATATCTTAATCCTCGATACAGATCTTCAAAGTCCATATACCTTATAGAGATCTATTATCTATTGCTAATAACCGCTGGTTATAATATGCAAAGGATATCATCAGTTCTGATAAACCATTTAACCTAACTCAAGTATAAGTTCCTTGAAGCTGAGAAACTTCTTATTGCGTTTTATTAGCAAACTGTACTTGCCTTGAACATGGCCTAGTTTTTGGGGAATGGTCAATTGCCCTTAGGCCATTGCTACGCTTGCCAGCCGAAAATAACCATCATATACTTTACCTAAGTAGCACTCGGCAACCTCTTGACTTAATTCGAGTAACCTTGGGGCAGTAGTGACGTTTTATATTATTTAAATCCCAAATAGGTCTTCAGATTATTGATTTGACTGTCAGGCATCCAATAAGTATCTGTATTGTCTATTTCATTATTTCGATACATAGTACCAAACTTCTTAGTATTTATTGCTATCTTACCATCCTCATGAATTACATTCTCTTCCGGATCGGTGCTTATCAATTCAATTTCTCTTTCCTTTCCCATTTTGTCGATACATTTGAAGTGATTCGCTGCCAGTTTCACTGTACCAGTGAAATTGGCAGACATGTTGCCCAAAGACAAGGCTTGTGAAATAGAGCAAGACAAACAGTCGGCCTTCGTAATGATACGGTACTTTCCACTTGTAAAATCTATGGGAGTAATACTTTGCTGAGATGAAGGGTCTGATTCTCCTCTACTATTTACTGCAGTTATTATAAAATAGTAAGTTGTTCCATTATGTAGCTTAGTCTGGATGTAGGGACTAGTTGCACCAATAATTTTATCTCCAGCAATATCCATGGTAACGTTAGAGTTAGCATTACTATATATATTATAAGAAGTTGCTCCCACTACTGGTGACCAAGTAATTGTTACATAACCATTCCCTGGCGTGAGAGTTACCCCAGTTGGTGAAGTGAGCCCATTTCCACATCCCGATGGTAAAAATATAATTGTAAAAATAAGTATTGGTAGCAATAATTTTACGAAACGAAAATTTAACATGGAAGTGCTCCTTTTAGAAAATAATTTGAATAGAGAAAAACATTTTATTAATACTTCCTCTGATTGGTTGAAGTGTATATCTATAATATCTGAAAGGTTGCTCTGAAACAATCAAGACATTTCATAACATCAACTTGTCTAAAGATAACACAAATTACTTACTAGAAATATGGCTAATTCAATAGAAGTATCTTCCTTAGGGAGTCAAGTCCCTAAATTACTGTAAATTAGCATCTCCGACATAGTCACCAAAGAAGTTAACAGATCTTCAGTCCTCTCAGTTTTACTCTCTTGATGATACTTGTATTTTTCTTGAGCAATCTCATAGTATAACTATTGGCACGCACTTGAAAGTTTTCTCGGCTTCGAAAAACTTATGGTTGCATGAGGATAGTATACGTTGCCCCCGGCAACTCTTCTAGTACCTGGACTGATCTACTCCACTGCTTACTTATGTGCCAACCCTGGATTGCATAAAACAACTCAACAGACAGATTTCACAATCCAACCAGATTTTGCATATTAGAAACCCTATTCCCATACCGAGCTAAGAAGCTTGATCCAACACAGATTGCAAATAGCCTAACTATCCAGCTGCTGTCATGCGCCTGCAAAGCAGGGGTTTGAAGGCCCGAGAACCTAATCCCTGAACTGGCTGGCCTCCAAGAAGTTCTCCAGGTACTCCTTTTCCACGCTCAGGGTGTTGCCCTCCCACAGAAGCACGCCAAGACCCTTGAGCCTGTTGATGAGCCGAGAGAGGGTCTCGGGGATGGTCCCGATGGCCGAGGCGATGTCCTTCTTGGCCATGTCCACCTTGTAGACCCCGCCCGTGCCATAGTGCTCGATGAGGAACCGGAAGAACCGCTCCTCCACCGCATAGGTGGTGAGGTAGAGGATGCGCTCGGTGAGGTAGCGCTGCTTCTTCATGAGCATGCCGATGAATTCGTTGCGGAATCCCTTTTCATCGAGGAGTTCGGCAAAGGACACCCGGTTTATGGCAAGGACCGATCCCGCAGACAGGGCAACCGCGCTTGCAGGGTATGAGGTGTCCTGGAAGATGACCACCTCGGCGAAGATCTCTCCGGGCCTTATGATGCGAAGCGCTATCTCCTGTCCGTCCGGGGAGGTCTTGTAGAGGCGGACATCACCTTCCATGAGCAGAAAAAACTCCGAGCCTTTGCTCCCCTCCACAAACAGGGTGTCTCCCTGCCCGAAGCCGCGCTGTCTTCCCTTTGCGGCAAGCAGTGAGAGCGATTCCTCGCTCATGCCCCTGAAGAGCTCGGTCTGTTTGAACAGAGATTTCAATTCCATTGCGAACAGTCTACTTATTCCAGGGGTCAAGGGCAAGCGCAATGACTTGACCAAGGTCAAGGATTTCAACCGACAGAACACCTATAAGGGCTGCATACTGAATCGAAAGGAAGAACCGCCATGAGGCATACGAGGAAGATCATTGAAATCGATGAGAATACCTGCAACGGGTGCGGGCAATGCATCATTGCCTGTGCCGAGGGCGCGCTGAAGCTCGTGGACGGCAAGGCCAGGCTGGTGGGCGAAATCCTGTGCGACGGCATCGGCGCGTGCATCGGCCAGTGCCCTGTGGGTGCATTGAAGATCGTGGAGCGCGAGGCCGAAGAATTCAGCGAAGAGGCGGTGGAAAGGCACCTGGGCGGTAAGGGTCATGACCAGGCTGAAAAACAGGCCCCTGCTGCGCTTGCCTGCGGGTGTCCCTCTTCATCCATCATGACCTTCACACCGAAAGCCAGTCCCGTGATCCCTGAAGGACAGCCGTGTGCCGGAATATCATCCCAACTTGGACACTGGCCGGTCAAGCTCCAGCTCCTCTCCGGCCAGTCCCCGTTCCTGAAGGGTTCGGACATGCTGCTCCTGGCCGACTGCTGCGCAGTGGCAAGCCCCACCCTGCACGCTGAACTCCTCAGGGGCAGAACCGTGGCCATTGCCTGTCCCAAGCTGGATGACGCGGAGAAGCACATCGGGCGCCTTGCAGAAATTCTAAGCCTGGCAACGCCGAAAACCCTGAGTGTCGTCCACATGGAAGTCCCCTGCTGTACCGGACTGGTCCACGTCGCCATCGAGGCGCTGAAACGCTCGGGCGTGGACATACCGCTCAGGCACATCGTCATCGGCCGCAGGGGCGATATCCTCGCTGAAAAAACCGTACAGGCGCCTAAAATTGCCGGGGCCGGTATGTGAGGCTGAAGATGTATATCTAACAAACCAGGATCCCGGTACGACTCCATACACATGGGGAGAAGCACATGAAAAATTGTCCCGAACAGGCTATATGCCTGTTCGGGACAACTTATGCGTTTTGTTCGGGTACGTTTTTTCTCCTGACAATTTCGTTTTCGGCCAAGTTATTCAAAGGCCTCAATCATGAGTTTGCATAGTGATATCAACTCCATATTTCCTGCATCTTGCGTATTCCTTCATGGAGATAAATATTTATAGGTGACACGGGGAGCGAAACCCTATAAAGAAGACCCTTCTACAATCCCGGGCGGGGGCGTAGTTAAGTCGGTTATAACGCCGGCCTGTCACGCCGGAGGTCGCGAGTTCGAGTCTCGTCGCTCCCGCCAATTGTAACCTGTTTTTTATTTTCTTACGATTTTCTCTTCTACGAGGTAGATCTTGTTTTTATCTTTCCGGCCAAGGTAGCGCAGGTTATCCGGGCCGCTGAAAGAGATCCTGCCTCCCCCGGTGGTTATGACCGCCTCGTATGCCTTTCCCTGAGACCCGTCAACAACGGCGAACTGCCTGCCGTCGTCCTTTGCCCCGTAGGCGAGGCGTGCGCTGTCAGGGCTGAACACGAGGCTGTCCGGCAGGATAGAGTCGTAGCGTTTTCCCTCCTTCTCATCCAGAACCACGAAATACCGGTTCTTCATGCGGGCATAGAACGCCAGGTGCCGGCTGTCCGGGCTGAAGAGGAGGCTTCCTGTGCCGATGATCTCGTAGTGCCTCTCGAGCTGCTTCTCATCCACGACCACGCAATACGTTGCCTTCATCCCTGCCGTATATGCAACATGAGTGCTGTCCGGGCTGAAGATGGGAGTCCCCTTGCCGATGCCCTCGTAATGCCTCCCCTCTTTTCCGTCCACAACAACGAAATAGGCATTCTCCATGCGTGCCGCATACGCAAGGTGACGGCCGTCGGGGCTGAAGCTCCATGAGTTTTCAATTATTTCATCATACGGCTTTTCCTGGCTGCCGTCGACAACCATGCACCACTTCCTGTTTACCTGTGCCACATAGGCCAGGCGCTTGCCGTCTGGGCTGAAAACGGGTGTGCCCGGGTTTATGCCATCGTATTTCTTGCCTTCTTTCCCGTCCACAACCACGAACCACTTCCTGCCTCCAAACAGTTTGTCCTCGAGGGCGGTGTATGCCAGACGGGCATTGTCAGGGCTGAAGACGACGGAGTTGTCCATGATCCCGTCATACGGCTTCTCTTCTTTCCCATCGAGGACAACGAACCATTTGTCTCCGGATTGCGCCGGATAGGCGTAGTGCTTGCCGTCGGGGCTGAAGACGGCACCGTTTTTCCCGATACCGTCATATTCCTTCTCTTCTTTTCCATCCAGGACAATGAAACGCCCATCGCCCCGGGATGCCATGTATACCGCCCTTGAGCCGTCCGGGCTGAATCCCTGGCGGCAATTGCCGACGGCATCATAGGGCTTCCCCTCCTTGCCATCCAGGACCACGGCCCTCTTTTTGCCCTTGCGCGAGATGTACCAGAGGCGCCTTCCGTCAGGGCTCACCTGGAGGGAAGACTCTATCCACGAAGAGGTGTTTACCGAGGCGATCAGGCTTTCCTTTGCCTCGAGTCGAATGTCAGACTGGTCTGCCCCGCACAATACGCTCAGGGATATGAAAAGCACTGTCAATGAAATGATTCTAGATGTTTTCCACACGGTATGCTCCTCCTGATCCAGATATCCTGTTTTTTTCTGACGCCGGACATGTCCCGAGCCGCTATGGGGTCAATCTCCTCAGTTCAAGCTCTGAGCCGGTGTATTCAATGAAGTATGAAACCCGGGTATCAAGGGCCTGGCGGAACAGCGCTTCGGCTTCTTTGAGCCTGCCTTTTATCAACGCCTCCTGGCCGAGGTAGAAAAAGGCCTCGCACCTCAGTCCGGAATCATTCTTCGCATGGGAACCCTCCACAGCGGACAACACCCCGGCTTTGTCCACGGTTCCCAGATACAAACCTATCACCTCTTTCGGCCATGTCTTGAGGCCCATCTGCGATGCGCTCCCGGCCAGCGCTTCCCTGGCTTCCCGGCCCAGCCTGACCCTTGTCAGATACAGCCAGATGGCCGCATAGGGATCCTTGGGATCCAGCTTCACCGCCGTCTCCAGGTCCTGCCCGGCAGTGTCGAACCGGCCTGCAAAGAACCGGGCGACGCCCCTGCTCATAAATTTTGCGGCGTCGTGTGGATCGAGCCCTATTGCCCGGTCGTAGTCCGAAACCGCCTTTTCATACTCACCCTTGCTCCGATACGCATCGCCTCGGTTATGAAAGGCATTCGCATGGCCGGGGTCGTAGTAAACGGCCCGGTCGTAGTCCCTTATCGCCTGGTCGTACTCACCCCTGCGGCTGAAGGTATTCGCCCGGTTGTAGTATGCAGTGGAATACCGCGGGCTCAGGTATATGGCCTGGTCATAGTCTCTAATTGCCTGGTCCAGTTCCCCTGAATTCTCCTCCAGGAAACCACGGGTGAGGTATGCCCTCGGGTATCTCGGGTTCAACTGTATCGCCTTGTCGAAATCCGCTCGCGCACGGTCTTGCTCGCCTTTTAACGCGAAGGTATAACCCCGGCTGTAATAGGCCGTGAACAACTGAGGGTTCATTTCAACCGCCTTGTTGAAATCCTCGATTGCCCGGTCGTATTCGCCCTTATTCCGGTAGGCGACTCCCCTGTTGACGTAGGTGAAGACATAGCCGGGGATCAGTTGGACGGCCTTGTCAAAATCCTCGATAGCGCTGTCATAGCCTCCTTTGTTCACCAGGGCATACCCGCGGTGGTAGAATGCCTCGAACGAGTTGGGATTCAATCTGACAGCGCTCGTGAAGTCCGGGATCGCACGGTCGTACTCAGCCTTGCCGTTGTAGGCGATGCCACGGTGGACATACATGTCGGCAAGGCCCGTTCCGGAAAGCCGGCCTGCCTGTATGGCCTCGGTACAGTACCGGATCCTCTGATCGTTGTCCGCACAGCTGCGGCACTGTTTGATGGTTGTCTGGAGATTTGAGCAGGCACACAGGACAGATATCGAGAAAAAAACAACAACGGCATTGATCAATCTTGTCCGGCTCATATGGGTCATACAGCCTCCATGGGGGATGCTGGCGTGAAGCCCGCAGCAATCAATTGAACACATACCAATTTTCCCTTTGTTTGTATAGCTCATGTGCCCTTTCGATTCGGATGGTAAACCTTTTCTTTCCGGCCAGAGAGGTTATTATAACCATGATCAGGGCACAGGAAGCTGAGATTTGTGTTTATAAAGGCCATGGAGTCGGCTAATATCCGGTTATACATCAGTGCAGGGGGGCAGGATCTTGGCTCGGATACTCGTTATAGACGATGACCAGCAGGTGAGGGACGTTATCCGTCTGATACTGGAACGCGAGGGATACGACGTGGACGATGCGTGCGACGGGTATGAGGGCGTGAGGTTCTTTAGCGAAACAAAGCCCGACCTTGTCATTACCGATATCCTGATGCCCGGGATGGGCGGGGTGCAGACCATCATGGAGCTGAGGCTGCTGTCGCCGGACGTGAAGGTCATTGCCATCTCCGGCGGAGACCTGATCGCGCCCGAGTATTATCTGAAAGCGATAAAGAACTTCGACACGGTCTGTGAAATGAAAAAGCCCATCATGCGTGAAGAGCTGCTCAAGGCTGTCAGGACATTCATTTAGTAAGACCCCTGCATAACACCATACCCATAGTTGAACAGCACCAAAAAATCTGGCCCGAACACATGGTGGTCCCAGGCTGGAACCACCATGTGTTCGGGTAAGGTTTTCTCATCTGGCTTAATCGCCCTGATGAATTCATGCAAGGGTCTTATAGTTTCATTCACGGCCTTCGCACGGCAGCAGAGGGTATTCAAACCTTTCTTTTCAAGTCGTGCAGCGGTCTTATCCCTCAATACCCCAGAAACGCGTCGATCTTCCTGACCTCATCCATGAGCTTGTCAAAGCCCTGCAAAGTCAGGGACTGGGGTCCGTCGGACAGCGCCTTGTCCGGTTCGGGGTGGACCTCCACCATGATGCCGTGGGCACCGACCACGAGGGCGGCCTTTGCCATGGGGGGGACGAGGCTTCTCCGCCCGGTGGCATGCGAAGGGTCGACGATCACGGGAAGGTGCGTCAGGTCCTTCATGAGGGGGACTACCGAGAGGTCCAGGCTGTTGCGCGTTGCGGTCTCGAAGGTGCGGATACCCCGTTCGCACAGGATCACCTGGTGGTTGCCTCCTGCATAGATATATTCCGCTGCGGCCAGGAATTCTTCCACCGTAGCGCTCATGCCGCGCTTGAGCAGCACGGGCTTGCGTATCCTGCCCAGCTCCGTGAGGAGGTCGAAGTTCTGCATATTCCTGGCGCCCACCTGCAGGATGTCCGCGTATTGCCCCACGAGCTCGACGTTCTCCGTCCCCATCACCTCGGTCACTATGGGCAGGCCGGTTTCCCTCTTGGCAAGGTCAAGGAGCCTCAACCCCTCTTCCTTGAGGCCCTGGAAGGTGTGAGGCCCTGTACGGGGCTTGAATGCCCCTCCGCGCAGCATATCCGCACCTGACCTTCTGACCGCAATGGCCGTCTTGATGAGCTGCGTCTCGCTCTCCACCGCACAGGGTCCTGCGATGATTACCGGACGTTTCCCCTCGCCGATCTCCAGGTTTCCCACTTTGATGATGGTGCCCCGGGGGTGGAAATCCCGGGAAACAAGCTTGTAGGGCTTGGACACATGGATGATCTCCTTGATCCCGGGAAGATCACGGATGTTCGTGTCGTCCACATAGCCCTTGTTGCCGAGTACCCCGATGGCCGTACGCTCACTGCCCGGGATCGGCCTGGCCATGAGCCCCATCCTTGCAATAGCGGCAATGACCTCATCGATCTGCCTGTCACTGGCCTTGTGATGCATGACGATCAGCATGGTTCTTCCTCCGGCATGTTTTCATGTAAATGCCCTGCTGCCCCGGTATGGGAGCTCAATGGCGGGTCCTCCCATATCCCGGCATGGACGGATCAATTGTTCACCATGTCCTGGCGTTATTCAAGAAAAATCGAAGACAGGTGAAGGGCTTACACGAGAGGTGCATCCCCGGGACAACATGGTGCACGGATTTCTTTCACCAGGACCTGGATTTCTCGCAACCGGTCCCCTACGAGAATAGCAGACTCGTATATTCATTCCATGCAAAGGAGCACCCATACGGTCAATGACATGCCCATGGATAAACATAAAACCCTTGACGGAGTTCATGACATATTATATCGTCGATCGACGATAATCGATAAGGTAAAGGCGGGACATGAGTAAGGCGGCATCATCCAGCACCCCGGGCAAGATGAAAAAAGTGATCAGGGCCATTTCGGCAGATGAGTGCACGGAGAGGCTGGCCCGGCTTTCCAAGGGCATCTCTCACCCCGTACGCCTGGAGATTGTCCGGATGCTCGCCCACAACCCCCCCGGGGACGAGTGCATCTGCGGCAGGATCGTGGAGGCCCTGCCTCTGGCACAGTCGAGCGTGTCACAGCATCTGAAGATCCTCAGGGAGACCGGGTGGATAACCGCGGAACCCAGGGGTAAAAGCGTGCGCTACTGCCTGGTGGACGGCATTTTCGATACCTACAGGAATCTTATGGACAGCGCCGTCATCTATACATGACAATGGTGACAGGAGAAATTACCCCGAGATTATTTTTACAAGGGCCGGGAAGTCAGGAAGATCAAAGGGAGATTGACATTTCTAAGGGATTATCGTTCCGGAAGAAGGAGCCGATAACGGCTTTGCATAATACAAACCATAACAAGGAGAGAGATGCATGTTCCAGGTGACTGACAAGGCTTCGGAAAAGGTAAAGGAATTCTTCAAGACGCGCGACAAGGTCGAGCCCTTGAGGATATTCATTTCAGGGATCGGCTGAGGCGGGCCCCAGCTGGGGATGGCTCTGGACGAGTCAAACGAGAACGACGAGGTATTCGAGAACGACGGATTCACGTTCCTGGTGGAGAAAAAGCTTCTTGAGGACGCCAAGCCCATTACCGTGGATTATATCATCACGGCAGGGGGTGAGGGTTTCGTCATCAACTCCGGCATGAAGAAGGCATCTGACTGCGGGGGCTGCACAAGCTGCTAGGACACAGGATTTTCACAAAGGCCGTCAGGTGCGAGCGAGGGTCGCACTTGGCGGCTTTTTTTAGGAAAGCTCGCGGACGGAAAGGACCTTTACCTTCCCCTGCAGGATCTCATTGATCTGACTCAGATTCCCTGCATCGACACGGATGCACACCCCGCAGTCCGAACTCAGGTACCTGGGCACCGGGATGATCTTGTTCGGGATTCCAGCGTCTTTGAGGATCTTTTCCGCCACGAGCACGGAGCTCACCGACTCGAAGATAAGCACCCGGAAGGTTCCCTGCGTCATATCTGGACGATTCTCCCTGCCGTGAGCATGGTCTGTGCGATGTCATACATGTTCGAGACCTGCCCGATGGCGAGCAGGTCCTTCAATTCAAAGAAGTTCAGGCAGGTCCCGCACACGAGGATCCTTACCCCCGCGGACGTAAGGGCCTGCAGGTCGTCGAGCACCTCGGAGCCCTGCACGGCGAGCTTTACCCCGGCATTGTAGAGGATCATGACGTCGGGTGCGGGCGTGGTCTGAGTGAGGGTGTTCAGGAAGCTCTTCATGAGCACGCCGCCGAGCACCGTGTCCGGACTGCCCATGGTATCAGACGTTATGACTGTTACAACAGGCCCCTGGCCTGCGATAATGTCCTGTGCAAGGCTGCACGAACCGTCCTTGGTGATCCGGAGGCGGATCTCGGTCCCGTGCTGCTCCTCCTCGACCGCAGCGCCCATGGTTGTGGCGAGCCTTCTGACGTTCTCCCGGGCCACCTTGTCGTTCACCAGGACAACCACTTCATCATTCTCGTCCAGGGCCTTTTTGGTCAATATGACAGGCTGGGGGCACGCAAGCCCCCGGGCATCGATAGTCGTTGCCATAAATCCTTTCTCCCTTTCAGGCTGTTATTGACAAAACTTACAGGCAGGTACGAGGCCTGCCCCTGCAATCATGTAGATCTGTCCCGCGAAGTTCCCCTGCCTTATCCCTTTTCAATCCGGGAAACTGCATCCACTGCCTTGCCGACGTCATCTTCCGTATTGAAGCACCCGAGACTCAACCTCAGGGTCCCGGTCGGGAAGGTGCCGATGGTTCGGTGGGCTGCCGGTGCACAGTGCAGGCCTGAACGGGCCATTATTCCGAACTCCTCGTCAAGCCTGAAGGCCACCATGGATGGATCCACGCCATCTACTGAGAAGGACACGACAGCGATGGAACGATCCGTCCCCGCAGGCCCATAGAGCTTTACTCCCGGAACAGACCGCAATCCATCACGAAGCGTACCGACCAGCCTCATCTCCTGAGCCCGTATGGCATGAACACCTAGGGATGCAACGAAACGCATCCCTGCGAGCAGTCCTGCGATCCCCGGGGTATTGGGCGTTCCGGACTCGTACTTGTCGGGCATGAAGGAGGGCTGCTCCTCACGCTCGGACGCACTGCCCGTGCCGCCCATCATGAGCGGTGCGATCTTCTCGTCCAGGCCAGGGGCGATATACAGGCCTCCTGTGCCCTGGGGACCGTAGAGCGACTTGTGCCCGGTGAAGGCCAGGAGGTCTATACAGCTTTCCTCCACATTGATCTCCAAAGATCCTGCAGCCTGGGCGGCGTCCACACACAGGGATATGCCGTGCTCCCTGGCAATGGCTCCCACATCTGCAACCGGCATGATGGTGCCGGAT
Organism: uncultured Bacteriovoracaceae bacterium; assembly: GCA_964600235.1. Taxonomy (GTDB): domain Bacteria; phylum Desulfobacterota; class Desulfomonilia; order UBA1062; family UBA1062; genus MWEI01. Next base: position 57,357 of record CAZRIV010000014.1, read on the forward strand.
ACGTTTGAGGCATGACTCAGGACAATGAGGCGGGTTTTCCCGGTGATGGCCCTTCGGATGTCTTCAGGGTCGAGCTCTCCGGATTGCGAACAGGAAACCACGCTCAGGCTTACCCCGTGACTTTCTGCAGAGCGCAGCGGCCTCATGACCGAGTTGTGCTCCATGGCCGATGTTATGGCATGGTCTCCCGGCCTGAGCATGCCCTGGATTACGATATTGAGTGATTCCGTGGCATTCTTGGTGAACACGATCCGCAAAGGGTCGCTCACCCCGAACAGTCCTGCCGCTTCTTCCCTGGCCTCGGCGATGATGCGGGCGGCCTGAACGGAGAGACGATGGCCCGATCTGCCGGGATTTGCAGCCTCCTCGCGCAGGACGTGCTCCATTGCTGCAATGACCTCGACCGGTTTCGGCCAGGTGCTCGCAGCATTATCGAGGTAGGTGACGGATTCTTGTTTCATGAGAACCTTTCTTGTCAATTCTCCCCCGCGCCAAGTTCCACTATAAGAGGGACAATACCTTGTATGTGCTAGAGGATCGGCCTGCGTCTGTCAAATTCGATTTGTGAATGATTCTGTTGACTGCATGCAATTTTTGCATGATGGAGCCCGGGCATGGCAAGGGAGATCACTGGAGCCCATGGAGAAAAAACCTTACCCGTTCAGGTAATGGATTTGGGCTGTGAAAGGCAGCTGCCTTTCACAGCCCAAATCCATTACCTGAACGGGCCAATTTTTTAAGGCTTCCCGGCAATATTTTTGCAGAGAACACATCCCGGCATCTTCTCAGTATACATCCCCTGGTCTCTTTCAGCAGAACTGCTCCAGGATCATCTGGGTGGAAAGGATGCCGAGCAGCGCGCTGTTGTCCCGGAATCCCATGCGCTCCTGATGCGAACATTTTGCAATGAGATGCTCCACACGGTCGGGGTCAAAAACACCTGCCGACAGGAGAGAATCCCGACCGAGATAAGGGGCTATATTATTACGGGGAACACCATTCTTGAAGAAAGCCTCCTTATTGGGAGCGCCATAAGGCTGTTTGATCCGTGAGAAGATCTCACCGGGCAGTTCGGGCGCGAAGGTCTTCTTCAGTATGTACTTCTCCCTGAGCCCCTTGAGCTTGAGCCTCGGGCTCAGCCGCGAGGCGAACTCGCAGAGACGGTGGCTCAGGAAGGGATAGCGGCCCTCCACACCGTGGGCCATGGTCATGCGCTCACCCTGGGAGGAGAGCAGGTACCCGGCGAGCAGGAGCTTGATCTCCAGGTACTGGGCCTGATTGAGGGGGTGCCAGGAGGGAAACTCCCTTGGGATTATCCCTTCCAGTTCCTCCACCGGATCGTATGCCCCGATAATCGTCCTGAACTCTTCGGTGAAGAACTGCTGTATGGCTGCCGTGGTGCGCCACGTGGGGAGGTGTGAATAACCGAAGTGCAGGGTTTTCAGAAGGTCTTCCCTGTAGAACGACATGAGCATGCGCCCCGAGCGCCGCATCTGTATGGGGGAATGGGGATACAGGGCAAAGAGCAGGAGTGGGCGTGTCTTTGAGTCGGGCTGTCGTGCCCAGAAGCGCCTGATGAGCGCCTCCTTGAATATGTCATACCCGCCGAAGAGCTCGTCTGAGCCCTCTCCCGTGAGCACCACCTTGATGCCGCCCTCGCGGGCGAGCTGCGAGAGGAGGAACATGGGTGCAGGGGCCGACCTCAACACAGGCGTCTCGGCGTGCCAGACCACCTGCTCGAAGACCCCGCCGATATCTTCATGGCCTATCCTGCGCACGTGGTGGTGCGTGCCCAGGCTCCTTCCCATGGATTCCTGGAATGTGGACTCGTCAAAGGCCGGGTCTGCGAAGCTCACCGAAAAGGTCTCCATCCCCGGCACATGTTTCTTCACCAGGGCGGAGATGACGCTCGAATCGAGCCCGCCGCTCAGGTACGCACCCACCGGGACATCCGAGCGCAGCCTCATGGATGCCGATTCGTCCATGATCTCATGGAGCATGGATATCGCCTGGCCTTCATCGGTTATGTCATGTCCGCCGGCTTGCGGGAAGGTCACATCCCAGTATTGAAAGGATTTGTGCGAACCGTCCTGCAGGACCATGCACTGTCCGGGCCTGAGCTGCTCTATGCCGTCGAATACGGTCCTGGGCGCCACTGCCGCCCAGAAGGTGAACACCTGGGCCATGCCCTCGGGCGAGAGCCTGAGCCTGCCCAGCATGGGCAGCATGGCCTTGACCTCTGAGGCGAAGACGAGCATGTCCGCATGCCTGCCGTAGTAGAGCGGGCAGATGCCGAACCGGTCGCGCGCCAGCACGAGCCGCCTTGCCGGTGCGTCCCACAGGGCGAAGGCGAACTGCCCTTCCAGGTGCTCGAAGAGGTCAAGCCCGTAGTGCTCGTAGAGGTGGAGGATCACCTCGATGTCACAGGTTGTCCGGAAGCGGTGCCCGCGCTTTTCCAGGTCTGCGGCGATCTCCTTGTAATTGAAGATCTCGCCGTTGGCGCAGATGTGGATGGTGGAGTCCTCATTGGTCATGGGCTGTGCGCCTGTGGACAGGTCGATGATGGAAAGCCGCCTGTGGCCGAGGATGACGGAGTCGTCCCGGAAGATCCCTTGCCCGTCCGGGCCCCGGTGGGCCATGCTCGAAAGCATTCTCCTGAGAGCCTGTTCCCTGATGTCTCCAAGACGGTTCCGGTGATAGATGCCGATGATTCCGCACATTGCTCACGCCCTGCAAGATGTATTTGGGTTGCCCCGTGTTCTTTGCCAGAAGGGTGCCAGGGGGACGTACCGGGCAATACTTGTGCGGAGCCTCGTCTTGAAGCCCTGCTGGCAGCGGCTTTTCACCATACATTGGTTGTTGAGTGATACCATGGAACCGGATAGGCCTTGTGCCGGCAATGTGTACCATTATCGTGTCATTTTTCTTCTATATTCACATATTCGTGCCATGCGCGCGGGTGGCAGGGATCCGGCCTTTCGCCTGAAAACCGCGCTGAATGACAATGTTGCCGCTCCCTGCGGAAATATCAAGGGAACAATGAGAACATGGCACCGGCCTTGCTGTACTCAAGGAGATTCAATACTTCACCAAGAGGAGGCTTTACCCATGACCCCCATCGACAGGGCCGATACCGCCTTTGTCCTCATCTCGGCCGCGCTCGTCCTGCTCATGACACCCGGTCTCGCACTTTTCTATGCCGGCATGGTGCGTTCCAAGAACGTGCTCGGCACCATCATGCAGAGCTTCATCCTGATCGCTCTGATCAGCATCGAGTGGGTCTACCTGGGGTATTCCCTCTCCTTCGGACCCGATATCGCCGGCATCTCGGGAAGCCTCTCCTGGTTCGCCTTGAGCGGCGTCTCCCTGAGCCCGCACCCGGACTACGGCCCCACCATCCCCCATCTGGCCTTCGCCATTTTCCAGTGCATGTTCGCCGTGATCACCCCGGCCCTCATAACCGGAGCCTTTGCCGAACGGATGCGCTTCGGACCCTTCCTGCTCTTCAGCGTTCTGTGGGCCGTTGTCGTGTACAATCCCGTGTGCCACTGGGTATGGGGCAGCGGCGGCTGGCTGAAGAACATGGGAGTTCTGGACTTCGCCGGCGGCCTGGTGGTGCATCTCTCCTGCGGGGCCGCGGCATTGGCCGCCATAGCCGTCATCAGGCCGAGGAAGGGGTATGGCAGGGAGAGCTTCATACCCCATAACCTGCCCATGACCCTGCTGGGTACGGGCCTGTTGTGGTTCGGCTGGTTCGGGTTCAACAGCGGGAGCGCCCTGGCGGCCGACGGCGTTGCGGCAGGGGCCTTTGTGGCGACCCATCTCGGGGGCATGGCCGGTCTTGCCGGCTGGGTCGCTGTGGAATGGATACACCGGGGCAAGCCCACGACACTGGGAGCCGCATCAGGCGCGGTGGCGGGCCTGGCCACCATAACCCCGGGCTCGGGATTCGTGGGCCCCAACGCCGCGATCATCATCGGGGCACTGGCAGGGGTAATCTGCTACGGGTTCGTTGCATCCAAGTCGCGCATCGGGTATGATGACAGCCTCGATGTGGTGGGCATACACGGGGTGAGCGGCATCATCGGCACCCTGCTCGTGGGGGTCTTTGCAGCCAGGACCGTCAATGCCGCGGGCGCCGACGGGGCGCTCGCGGGAAACCCGTCATTGCTGCTGACGCAGCTCATCGGGGTGACGGCGGTGGGCCTGTATGTGTTCTGCATGAGCTGGGTCATCCTGAAGGCCATCGACAAGGTGTGGGGCTTGCGCGTGAGTGAGGATACGGAGCTCCAGGGGCTCGATCTGGGCGAACACAGTGAAACCGCATACGGGGCGTGACATATCATGAAGGAGGATGCATGAAGAAGATCGAGGCCATCATCAAGCCCTTCAAGCTCGACGAGGTGAAGCAGGGCCTGAGCGAGATCGGGATCACCGGCATGACCGTCACCGAGGTGAAGGGACACGGCCGGCAGAAGGGCCACAAGGAGATATACCGCGGGGCCGAGTACCAGGTGGACTTCCTGCCCAAGATCAAGATCGAGATCATTGTGGAACAGTCAAACGTGGATGCGGTGGTGAAGAAGATCCTCGAAACCGCCAGGACCGGCAAGATCGGTGACGGGAAGATCTTCGTGCTGCCCGTGGAAGAGGTCATCCGCGTAAGGACGGGTGAGAGCGGGAAAGACGCCGTCTGAACCGGGCGGCTCCAGGGAAGGGTGTTCGAAAGGATATGCATCTCAAGGCCAAAACCGTTCCCGAGGTCCGCGCGGTCGATCGCGATCAGAAGGGGCTGCGATGAAACCAGAGGACTGGAACACATCCATACGCCGCATGTTCGCCGGCATTGCCAAAAGCTACGACCTGCTGAACACCATCATGACGCTGGGCATGGACTCTGTGTTGCGGCGCAAGGTGGTGGATCTCCTTAACCTCCCGCAAAAAGGCCGCCTGCTGGATGCGGGCGCAGGGACCGGCAGGATCGCGCTGGCTGCACGCAGGAGGTTCCCGCGCGCACACATCATCGCCGCCGACCTCACCCTGGAGATGATGAGGGCAGGCAAGTCCAGATCACCCGGCGCTCTCTGCTGGTGCGCGGCCGATGCCCTGAGACTCCCCTTCCCTGATGCCTCCTTCGATGCAGTGTGCTCGGGCTTTCTGGTGCGCAATGTCCCTGATATCATGGCCGCCTTTGTCGAACAGGCCCGGGTGGTGAAACCCGGGGGAGCCGTTGTCTGCCTCGACACCAACCCGCCCGGAAACTCCATCATGAAGCCGCTTGTTCACCTGCACCTGGACTTCATCATCCCCTTTCTGGGCGGCCTGATCAGCAGAAACCGCTCGGCCTACCGGTATCTCCCCGAATCGACCAAGGCCTTCAAGACCGCTTCCGAGATCGCGGCGATCATGTCGTCGTCGGGGCTGGAGCAGGTACGATTCAGACAGTACCTGTTCGGCACCATGAGTATAGTCAACGGGATAAGACCTTCAAGGGACCGGACATGAAGGAGTCCCGTATACCCTCCTCCCGGCACAGGCGGCTGCCGGGCACTCTCAAACCGATGCACATGGCCATGTGATCATGGTTGATTGAATTATTTAGGGCTTTTGTGTAAATATGTGTTTCCGATGGACACATATCCGCACGACAGGTGGTGCTTGAAAACGTATGCCTGCGAATCTGCCCCCCACATATCTTGAGGCCGAAAGGCGATACAAGGAGGCCAGGACCACCGAGGAGAAGATCGAGGCCCTGGAGGAGATGCTCGCGCTCATCCCCAAGCACAAGGGCACGGACAAGATGCAGGCGGATATCAAGCACCGCATCTCCAAGCACAGGGAAGAGTCCCAGAAGAAGAAAGGCGCCTCAAAACAGAAGAGCGTCTTTGCCATAGACAAGGAAGGGGCCGCACAGGTGATCGTCATCGGCCCGCCGAATACCGGCAAGTCCTCCCTGATCGCTGCGCTGACCCATGCCGAGCCCGAGATTGCCCCCTTCACCCACAAACCCACTCCCGGCATGGCCCCCCTGGAGAACATCCAGTTCCAGCTCATCGACACACCGCCGGTCATGGACGAATATGTAGACCCTCTGATGATGGACCTGGTACGCAGGGCGGACATGGTGGTGGTCCTGCTGGACATCCAGGCCGATGCCCTCTCTCAGTATGAGAAGATCATGGAGACGCTCTCGTCGTACCGGATCTTCCCCGAAGGTGCCGATATCCCGGAAGGCATCAGGAAGACCGTTTTCTTCAAAAAGGTCTTCATCGTGGTGAACAAGGTGGACAGCCCCCCGCAGGAGGGAGATTATGAGACCTTCATGGAGCTCACCGGCCTCGGGCTGCCCTCGCTGCCCATCTCCATCCTCAACGCCAGAAACCTGGATGCGTTTTTGAGGCGCATATACGACATGTCAGGGATCATCAGGGTGTACTCCAAAAACCCGGGCAAAGACCCCGACCTCCACGAACCCTTTGTCATACCGAAAGACAGCACCCTGGAGGAGCTGGCGGGAAGAATACACAAGGACTTCCTCTACAAGCTCAAGTACGCCCGCATCTGGGGGAAGTCGGTCCATGACGGCATGATGGTCCAGCGTGACTATGTCATGCAGGACGGCGACATCGTGGAGATACATATTTAAACCGGGTTTTTATGTTGGAAGGGGTGTAAAAAACCTTATCCGTTCAAGGCGGTGATCTTGAACGGATCTGTAAAAACAATTCAGCTCACCCTGGAATCATCAGGTTAGTGCACCCTTAAAATGGTATCGGGTGTGCATGGACACAAACAAAAGCACACTCCGGTTTTAATTTTGTGCTTGCCTTTTTCAGAAAAGTTCCCTAAGAGTCTGGCGCACCTGCAGATTGTGCAGGTTTTCCCTTGAGATGATATCGGCCTACCCGTATTCATCCAAGCTTGATATGGAACCTATACCCATACAGATGGAACTCAAGGTATATTCGCCGGGCCTTTGCCCTGGCATAGAACGAGAGGGTTATGAAATGATCAGCATGTTTGTTACAGGTTGTGTACTTATCGGGCTTTCGGTCTTCATCAGAAAAATTTCAACCACCGATTAGAGGAACAAAATCAGCCAGGGGTACCCGAATGCCCCTGACAGACATCCTGCACTTCATCTTGACTTGACCTGAAAGGGCTGCATACTACAGCATTAACCATGAGGAGGTGAGGCATGCCTTTTATCCTTCCCACGTACATGCATCCTGATTTCAGCGCCAGAGAATTATCCGACGCACCGGCAGCGAAGTTCTTAAGGGCGGAAAAAGACGGTGTGGCCCCGGAGAAATATCACGCCACTTCCATCTACCCCGAATACTTCCAGATCAGAAAAGGACAGTGGGTCCTGCCGAAGGAGTCGCGCATGGACTGCGTGGCGGTCCTGCAGGATGACGGCTCGATAATTGTCAAGGAATTCCGGAACATCAGGAGTGGAGACAAGGTTGCCTGCGGCAGGCACGAGAACGGCGAGGACGGTATCTTCGTGCACACGGGCGCCTTTGACTTCATGGACTCTGCGAATGAAAAATTCGCCTTCAGGAGCCGCATCACGCGCGAAACTTCGTTTTCCATCGACTATGACGAGCTCTACGACCTGCTGGAGTATGAACGGCAGCTGGGATTCATCGTCTGGGTGCTGGGTCCGGCCGTGGTCTTTGACCGCGACGCGCGCAGCGCCTTTGCCGGGCTGGTCGCCAGGGGCTACGTGCACGCACTGCTGGCGGGTAATGCCCTTGCCACCCACGACGTGGAGGCGTCCCTGTTCTCCACGGGCCTCGGACAGGACATCTATACCAAGCGGAGCGTCCCGCTTGGCCATTACAACCACCTGGATGCCCTTAACCGTATCCGCGCCCTGGGCTCCCTGGAAACCGCCATCAAGGAGGGCATCGTCAAAGACGGCGTCATGAAGGCGGTGATCCAGGAAGGCGTTCCTTTCGTACTGGCAGGCTCCATCCGGGACGACGGCCCGCTACCGGAGGTGACCCGCGACGCATATGCCGCCCAGGACGCCATGCGCGCCATAACGAGAAAGGCCACCACCATCATCGCCATGGCCACCCAGCTCCACGCCATTGCAACGGGCAACATGGCCCCATCCTACCGGGTGCAGTCCGACGGCACGGTAAGGCCCGTGTATTTCTACACGGTAGACATGTCCGAGTTCGCGGTGAACAAGCTCGCCAACCGCGGTTCGCTCACCGCACGGTCCATTCTCACCAATGTCCAGGACTTCGTGGTAACCGTGGAGAGGGGGTTGAGGATGCGCGCCCTATAAGGGAGCAGCCACGGTTAGGCAGGGCCACCACTGCCAAGATTCACCTACCCAGGCGTGATCTCCGTCCCCGCCCTGCCCGCCACGGCATCCTCGATGGCCTCGATGGAGGTGATGACGGCCCTGCTGCCTCCAGCTTCGACAAATCTCACCATGGCCATGATCTTGGGGAGCATGGACCCTTCCGGGAATTCCCCCCGGTTCATATACAGCCCGGCCTGCTCCACGGTGAGCCTTTCCAGGAACCGCTGGCCGGGCCCGCCATAGTTCAGCGCAACACCTTTCACATCTGTGGCTATGAGGAAGGTGTGCACCCCCACCTCCATGGCGAGCCTGGCGCTGGCCAGGTCCTTGTCGATGACCGCATCCACCCCGGCAAACGACCTGCCCTCGCGCACCACCGGGATCCCTCCCCCGCCGCAGCAGATGACCACGAAATCCATCTCGATGAGCCGCATGATCTCGTTCTTCTCCACGATGGTGAGGGGCTCGGGCGATGCCACGACACGGCGGAAGCCCTTTTCGGTCTTGCGGACGGCATAAGGCAGTGATCCGGCCTTCTCTTCGGTGAAGACCGGCCCGATGGGCTTGGTGAGGTTCGCAAAGGCAGGACTGTTCTCGTCCACCACCACGTAGCTGATGAGGCTCACCAGGGGCTTGCTCACGGCAATGCCCTGGCGCATGAGCTCGCTGTCCAGGGTGGACTCGATCATGTACCCGATGGCCCCCTGGGTCTGGGCCACCAGGATCTCCAGGGGCATCCTGGGGACCTCGTCGGTGCACTCCTGCTGGAGCAGGAGGTTGCCCACCTGGGGGCCGTTGCCGTGGGTGATGATGATGCGGTAATCACGGGTGAGCCGCGCGATCTGGCTGATGGGGACCCGGAGGTTTTCCAGCTGCTCCTCAATGGTGCCCCGCTGCCCCTTTCTGATGAGGGCATTGCCGCCCAGGGCCACGAGCAGGATGGGCTTGTGCAGTTGAGCAGCCATGGATCAGACAAGCCCCTTTTTCTTCAGCTCGTCCAGGAGGACATCCTCAAGGACGGGATCGCCGCTGTCCTCGTACTCGTAGCGCACGCGGATGGCCGGCTTGTTTATGGACACGATGCGGGTGAGCTGTATGGGCGTGGCAAAGAGCACCAGCCCGCAATCGGATGCGTTGATGGTCGCCTCGAGGTCCGCGATCTGCTCTTCGCTGTAGCCCATGGCAGGAAGCACCGGGCCGATATGGGGATATTTGAGGTAGGTGTCCCTGATGGAGCCTGCTGCATAAGGCCTAGGATCCACGATCTCTTTTGCGCCGAAGGTCTTTGCGGCTATGGTCCCCGCGCCGAAGGCCATCTCGCCGTGGGTCAGCGTCGGCCCGTCTTCCACCACCAGGACACGCTTCCCTCTCACCCGCTCCGGCTCGCTCACGATCACGGGTGAAGAGGCCAGGATGATGTGCGCCCGGGGATTGTACTTCCTGATGTTGTCCCTGACCAGCTCAACCTGGGCGGGCTCTGCGCTGTCCACCTTGTTGATGACCGCGATCTGGGCCATGCGCATGTTGGTCTCGCCCGGGTAGTAGAGCAGCTCGTGACCCGGCCTGTGCGGGTCGAACAGCACGATGTGCACATCAGGCCGGTAAAAGGGGGTGTCATTGTTCCCTCCGTCCCAGACGATGATATCCGCCTCCTGTTGCGCCGCTGCAAGGATCTTGCCGTAATCCACCCCTGCATATACCACGATGCCCTGGTCCACGATGGGTTCGTATTCCTCCCGCTCCTCGATGGTGCACCGGTGGTGCTCGAAATCCTCATAGGTGGAGAACCGCTGGACCTCCTGGGCAAGGAGGTCGCCGTAGGGCATGGGGTGGCGCACCACCACGACCTTTTTGCCGAGGTCCCGCAGGATGGTGCAGACCTTGCGCGTGGTCTGCGACTTGCCGCACCCTGTGCGCACGGCGCATACCGCCACCACGGGCTTGTCCGCCCTGAGCATGGTATAGCTCGCCGCGATCATGATGAAGTCGGCCCCGCAGGACATGGCTATGGAGGCCTTGTGCATGAGCTCCACGTGCGGCACATCGCTGTAGGAAAAGGCCACCAGGTCCGCCTGGTTGTCTGTGATGAGCCCTGCGAGCAGGGCCTCGGGGTAGATGGGGATGCCTTCGGGGTAGAGGCTCCCTGCCAGCTGCGCAGGGTATGATCTCTGCTCGATGTCCGGTATCTGCGCAGCAGTGAATGCCACGATGCGGTAGCGCGGGTTGTCCTTGAAGTAGACGTTGAAATTGTGAAAATCCCTGCCTGCCGCACCCATGATGATGACCTTCTCGACCATGACACATCCTCCCGCGGGAACGCTCTGCCTTCCATGACCGTACCCGTTCTCCCCGCAGCGAACAATGAGGTGTGAATCCATGGACCATAGTAACGGCTTGGCTCTCCCTTGTCCAGAAACACATGCGACATTTATGCTGTCAGGCAAAGCCTGTTGCATGACATGCGTCGATCGTGCAAATATCTCCCCATGGCCACGGAGATCGAGACCAAGCTCGTCGTGATCGCAGACGACCCGCAAGCCCTCATGGACGAGATCGCCTGCCGGGAAAGGATGGGCGGGTACCTTATCAAACCCCTGGGGGTGAGGAACTTCACGGATACCTATTACGACACCCCGGATCGGACGTTTACCACCCGGGGGGTCGCCGTACGCACCAGGGACAGGGAAGGCTCGGTCATCTTCTGCATCAAGGGGAACGAGAGGATACGCGAGGACGGGGTTGCGCTCAGGGAGGAACTGGAGATGCCCTGGTCGGCACGGTGCATCGAACACATCGAACGTGTCATGCAGAACGGACCGGCGGGAGAAAGAAAGCTTCTGTCCGAAACGGACACTCCCGATTCGACCCTTGCCTCCCTGGGGCTTTTCCCCATACAGACGCGGCAGACCAGGAGGAATACCTGTGACATTTTCTCTTCAGGGCTGAGGGAGCCCCTGGCAGAGCTGGCCCTGGACGCCGTACGCTACTGCATACGAGATAAGGAGCTGCCCCACCATGAGATCGAGGTGGAGGCGAGGAGTCCCTCATCTGAAATCCATATGGCACGGTTCACCGAACTCATGAGAACGTCGTACCCAGATAAGCTCATGCGCTGGGACCACAACAAGCTCGTCACGGGCATGGCCATGGAGCGGCTCATGAAGGATGGCAGGATCGGTTCAGCGCCCCAGGGGGCGCCTTGTCTCGACAGGTCTTCATACCATGCGATCGATGCGTACCTTAAGAAAACGTCAGTGGCTGTCTAAAGGTCATCTGCAAGATCAGCTGAAGGGGGCGCTCCACACTTCCACCCGGAGGAGTACTTACTTTGCCACGGCGGCAGCACCTGCCAGCTTCACGAGTTCGGCAAAGACCGTCCTCAGCTCCATGAGCCTGTCGCTCATGAGCATGAAGAGGATTTCAAGGCGTAGCACAGGATCAAGGGTGGTACTCAGGAGGTCGTCGACCTCTTCCTGCAGCTTCTGGAGATGGGGATGGTCACTGAGCAGCTGATTCCGCTGGGCGATGAGGCGCTCCACCTCAGGATTTTCTCTTCTCTGGGCCTGGATCCTAACGAGCTGATGTTCATCGAAAATCATAACGCCTGGTTGCCGCCTTTCATAAAAGATGTCTGCCTGTTAACTGTCTACGGGCACATACGTAAGAGCAAATGATGTGCCACTACTATTATCATTTAATATTAGTTAGTTATGCAATTGTTCGCATGGAGTTATTGAGCCATGTTACCTTTTTTATCCATATTATGTATTTTTATTCCCTTCCTGAGAAGCATGTTGCGCCAAGATGGGGTGATACAGCGAGATAAGCATTGCAGGGCACGGGTCCTGGGTGTAAGGTTTTGTGGCTTGGCAGGCGGATGCGCGTCCATATCGCGGTGGTCTCTTCCCTAAGGAGATCTGCGCGGGTTGATCAATACAGTGTTCCAAGGAGGTGAATCAGGGCCATGGTTATACCCATCTTCCAGGTTGATGCATTCACGGATACCGTCTTCTCCGGCAATCCCGCCGCCGTGTGCCCGCTGCACCAGTGGATCAGCGATGAGGCCATGCAGCTCATCGCAAGGGAGAACAACCTTTCCGAGACCGCCTTCTTCGCACCCGAAGGGAAGCATTATCGCATCAGATGGTTCACGCCCGTGGAAGAGGTGGATCTCTGCGGGCACGCAACCCTGGCTTCCGCCTTTGTCATCTTTACCGAGCTCGATCCCGGGAGTTCGAAGGTCATGTTTGAATCATTGAGCGGCCCTTTGCGGGTGGAGCGCAGTGGCGAACTGCTCTCCCTGGACTTCCCCTCGCAGCCCCCAGTGGAATGCCCTGCGCCCCAGGACCTCATCGAGGGACTCGGCAGACAACCCTCCCAGGTGCTCAGGTCTGCGGATTACTTCGTGGTCTATGAAAAGGAGCAGGACATCCTTGACCTTTCCCCCAGCATGGACCTGCTCAGGAGAATCGACCTGCGGGGGGTCATCGTGACAGCTCCCGGAACTGCTTCAGACTTTGTATCACGTTTCTTCGCCCCGAGGCTGGGAATAGACGAAGACCCGGTTACCGGAAGCGCCCACTGCGCCCTGACGCCCTACTGGGCCCGGAGGCTCGGGAAAAAAGAGCTCCGTGCCCGGCAGGTTTCAGAACGCGGCGGCGAGCTCTTCTGCTCAGATGAGGGTGAGCGCGTCATCATCTCGGGCCGTGCGGTAAAGTACCTGCAGGGGAGCATCGTGATAGGGTGAAAAGGTAATAGCTACATCACAGGGCAATTATGTACTACGGGTGGGACCAGCGCCGGCAACCTATTCAAAGACGGATAAACCAGGATTTGGCTACACGTCACATGCCGGCAAGAAAATATGCCTCTGCAGGGCCTGGCCTGGCCGTCCTGCTGATGGTGTCATGCCTATTATGCAGCAGCTGCACCAACGTGGCGACAAATCACTTCAGTGATACCGTCGATGATCCTCAAGGGACTCTGCACCTCCCAGGCCTGGGGGCACAGGTCCGGGTGATGCGGGACAGCTACGGCATCCCCTACATCGAGGCCCGGGACATGGAGGACATGGCATTTGCCATGGGTTATGTCCATGCCACAGACAGGCTCGTCCAGATGACCGGGTTCAAGCTCGTATCGCAGGGCAGGCTTGCGGAGATGGCCGGACCTGTGGCGCTTGACCTGGACATCTACCTGCGCAGCATAGGCCTGAGAACCATTACACAGAACATTCTGCAGAAGCTTAACCCGCAGAGCATGGCGTTGCTGCAGAAATACAGCGACGGGGTGAATGCCTATCTGGAGCTGCACAAGGACAGGATGCCCCCCGGGATAGCCTTGTCGGGATATGTTCCTGAAAAGTGGGAGCCGAAAGATTCCATTTCCGTCTTCTGCCTGGTCAACCTTGCGCTTTCGTTCAACCTGCACGAGGAGATCTCCACATTGAGCGTGGCCCAGGCCATCGGCGCGGAAAAGGCCGCCTGGCTGCTGCCCATCTACCCGGACGAGCCCCTGCCCTTTGAAGAGGCTGCAAAACTCAAGGGCATCGACCTGTCAAAGACAGCCGAATCCGTGGCCGGAATCGACTTGGGCCGACAGATGGCAGCCGTGCTGGGCTTGAAGGGGGTAGCCGCATCCAACAACTGGGCCATTTCAGGGGAAAGAACAGCAGGGTCGGCCAGCATCCTTGCCAACGACACCCACCTCTTGCTGGGCATGCCTTCCCTGTGGACCATGATGCACATCAAGTGCGGCACATACGATGTGGCAGGTGTAGGTGTAGCAGGTATCCCGGCCGTGGTGGCCGGCTGTAACGGCCGCCTCGCCTGGGGCATGACCATGGTCATGGCGGACAACCAGGACCTCTTCCTGGAAAAACTCAGGATCGAAGGCGGCAAATATTATTATCTCCACAAGGGACAATGGCTCCCCACAAAAGACCGCAAGGAGGTCCTCAAGGTGAAAGGGGGCTCGCCCGTGACAATAACGATCCGGGAGACCTGCCACGGACCTCTGCTCAACAACGCCATCGGTCGTGAGCCCAAAGTGCCCTTACAGCCCGTGCCGGTGGAAAGCCCCTACGGCCTCGCTCTGAGCTGGACCGCCGCCAGTGACGACGAGGATAGCCTCAATACCTTCTTTTCCATAAGCCGGGCATCTTCGGTGGATGAGGTGTTCCCGAGCATGAAACGCATCAGGGCCATTGCGCTCAACATGGTCTTTGCGGACAGGGATAACATAGGGTGGCAGGTAACGGGCAACTATCCCATACGGTCAAAAGGAAGAGGCCTCATGCCCTCTCCGGGCTGGACGGGCGAATACGACTGGAAAGGCCTCATTGACCCCGGAACTCTGCCGTCATCCAAGAACCCTCCCGAGCAATTCATCGGAACGGCCAACAACCGCACTGTCCCGCGAGATTACAGGAATGTCCTCTCCTCCTCATGGTACTGGCCGGAGCGCGCTGAGCGCATCGCACAGATGGTCGCCGCCACTGACAGACATACACTTGAAACCTGCATGAATATGCATCTGGACACTCATTCGCTCTTTGTGACCAGGCTCAAGGATGCCCTCTTCAAGGGCAACCTTGCAGGGGATATCTCCCGGGAGATTGAATCTCTGAGCGACGAGGGCAAGAAAACCAAAGCAAGGCTCGCCCTCGAGATCATCAAGGGATTCGACGGCGACATGGCTGTTGCATCGAAAGGGGCGTCAGTCGTGAGCGCATTACTCGACTGCGCCACGAAAGACATCTTCCTGGACGAAATGGGACCTGAGGAGTCCAGGGCCTGGAAGGCCTTTATCGTGATCAACAACGAGAGCTACAACGCCACCTGCGACCACCTCATCGTCCGTGGGGACGAGAGCCCGTTCTTCGATGACATAAAGACCCCGGTCAGGGAGACCAAGGCGGCCATAATTGCACGTTCTTTGGTCCATGCCGTGGAATCACTGGAAACGGGTCTTAGTAAGGACCCTGGAAAATGGACTTGGGGTGCGTTACATACCTATACATGGGAGATCGAGGCCTACGCGTTGTCTCCATCCATGGGATTTGTCGAGCGTACGGCCATGGACCTGCTCCGCCCATATTTCAACCGGGGTCCCTATCCAGCACCCGGCGACTACTTCACCCTTAATGTGTCGGGCTACATGATGGGCCGCAATTACGAAACATGGCTCATTCCTGCCATGAGGCTCATCGTGGACTTCAGCAAGATCGAACCCATGTTCGCGGTGAACAGCTCGGGCCAGTCGGACAACCCGTCGAGCCCACACTACGATGACGGGATAAAGGCCTGGCTCGAGGGCACCTACATCCCCTTCCCCTTCGGCAAAGAGGCGGTCAGGAAGCAGTACAGGGATGTCCTGGTGCTTGAGCCATGAGCGTGCGTTCAATACAAGCATTATGAATATCTCACTACGGTTGATAAAATGGCCATGATTCTGGTATGAATAATTCCACGAACACGCAACATATGATTCCACTCATCAAGAGGAGTACTTTATCATGAGCCTTGAAAAAGTTGCCCTGCACGTGCCCGAAATTCTTCTGCCCAAAGACGGGACGGACCTCATGCGATGGTCGGTAGTCGCCTGCGACCAGTTCACCTCGCAGGCCGATTACTGGAAACAGGTAGATGAACTGGTGGGGTCTTCACCCTCCACGCTCCGCATGATCTATCCCGAGGCATACCTGAACACCACGGACAATGACGAGCAGATAGACAGGATCGGCAAAGCCATGGAACGCTATCTTGCCGAGGAGACCCTCGTGCCCCAGAAGCGAGGTTTTGTCCTGATCGAGCGCACCACATCCAGGGGCACCATACGGCGGGGGCTGCTGGTCTGCCTGGACCTTGAGCACTACGATTTCAGGGAAGGCAGCACCTGCCTCATACGCGCAACCGAAGGCACCGTGGTTGAACGCCTTCCCGTCCGCGTCAAGATACGGGCAAAGGCATCCATCGAACTGCCGCACATCATGGTGCTCATCGACGACCCGGAGATGACGGTCATCGAACCCCTGTTCGGTAAAAGGCTCGCCAAGCTCTATGACTTCGATCTGATGATGAACGGCGGCCACATCAAGGGCTATCATGTGACCGATGAGGGCATGCTCAAGGAAATTGCCGGAAGCCTTTCGCGGCTTGTCGACCCCGCCCGGTTCTCTGACCGCTACGGTCTCAGGGAC
The DNA here is from genome assembly GCA_964600235.1 of uncultured Bacteriovoracaceae bacterium. Taxonomy (GTDB): domain Bacteria; phylum Desulfobacterota; class Desulfomonilia; order UBA1062; family UBA1062; genus MWEI01. Next base: position 73,880 of record CAZRIV010000014.1, read on the forward strand.
TCTGCCGATGCACTCCTCTTCGCAGTGGGAGACGGCAATCACTCCCTGGCCTCTGCAAAACTCTATTGGGAACAGCTCAAGGAAGCATCAACGGACAAAGCGGCGGTCATGAGCCACCCGGCCCGCTATGCGCTGGTGGAGCTGGTCAACGTACACGACAGGGGACTTGAGTTCGAACCCATCCACCGTGTCCTCTTCAATGTGGACAGCGATGATCTCTTTGCAGCCATGTCTGACTTCTTGATCCCCAAGGATTCCGATGTGACTGTTGTTACCGAGTTCGATCCGGAACTTCTGCCCCAGAAAAATGTGCATAAGATAGAATTCGTGACCAATGACGACAGGGGGCACATACTGATATCCAATCCCCGGTGGAATCTCGAGGTCGGCAGCCTCCAGGCCTTCCTCGACGCCTATTGCGGGGACCACCCGGAGGTGGAGATCGACTATATCCACGGCGATGACGTGGTGCGCGACCTCGCCTCGAAGCCGGGCGCCATGGGTTTTCTGCTTCCCGTGCTCTCCAAGCACGATCTCTTCAAGACCATTATCCTGGAAGGGGTTCTGCCCAGGAAGGCCTTCTCCATGGGTCATGCCGAGGAGAAGCGCTATTATGTGGAGTGCAGGAAGATCAGGCCCTGATACCATGACGAGAAGCCGGCCCGGATGAAGGATCTCATTACACAGTTCATTGAGCGGATCGTATCCGGGCAGGCATCATCAGGTTCTGCCGCCAAAACATGGCGCTCCGCCATCGTGGGTTTTGCACGCGCCGATGACCCCCTCTTCGAGCGGTTGAAGCGCTCTGCGCACCAGGGGCACCTCCTGCCCACCGACCTGCTGGCAGGGGCAAGGTCCGTGATCGTCTACTTCCTGGCGTTTCGAGAAACAATCATGGACGGCAATGTAAGCGGGGATGCCCCCAGCACGGCATGGGCGGCAGCCTATCAGGAGACGAACAACTTGATAACGCTCATCAATACCGAGCTCGAATCCTTCCTGCAATCCAGGGGGTACCGGTGCGGGACCATCCCGGCCACCCATAATTTCGATGCCGAAAGCCTCCTGAGTCCATGGTCCCACCGCCATGCAGCCCATATAGCCGGGCTCGGCACCTTCGGGCTGAACAGGATGCTCATCACCCAAATGGGCTGCGGGGGAAGGATCGGGAGCATGGTGACCGAGCTCGAACTGGCACCGAGCCAGGGTCCCGGGCAGGAGAACTGCCTGTACCTGCACGACGGATCCTGCGGGGTCTGCATCGAGCGCTGTCCGTGCGGGGCGCTAACCCATGATGGGTTTGACAGGCGACGGTGTTATGAACGGCTTTTGGAAAACGAGAAGGGTCTGAACCTTGAAGGCCGTGCGGATGTGTGCGGAAAGTGCTGCTGCGGGCTGCCCTGTTCCTCACGGAATCCCGTTGAGAGATCCCCTGCATGACTCAGAAGAGCACCGAGGCCAGGGGGGAAAATTACCCTTTAAAGATCATGGGGCTGGTCAGGGGCAGGCAATGGATGTAACATGAGAGCAGCTGGTGCCCGGCACCCTCATGGCAACACCGGTGTAACGAGGTATACATGAATATTGACCTGAACGAGTATGGAATAGGAATGATCGTCGTTATCCTTGCATGCATCGTGGTGCTGATCGCGGGCATGCGCGAGGCTTCCACCATCATCGTTCCCTTCCTTCTCTCAGTATTTATTGCCGTCATGTGCAGCGGCCCTTTCAAATGGATGCGCAAGAAGCGTTTCCCGGCGTTTATCGCCATTTCGATCATCGTACTGGTCATCTTCGGCATCATCTTCGGCGTGGGGGCGTACATCGGCGCATCGGTCAGCGAGTTCCTCCAGCAGCTGCCGCTCTACCAGAAGCGCATCCACCTCCTCATGGTCATGATCATCAAATGGCTCGGGACGTTTCAGATCTATATATCCGAGAGGATGATCCTCCAGTATTTCGACCCGGGATCCATCATGGAGATCATCGCCAACCTCTTAAGGGGCCTGGGAAGCGCCCTGTCCTATGCCCTGATCATCCTCCTCACCATGGCATTCATCCTGGTGGAGGCATCGAGCTTTTCCAGAAAGGTTCTCTCGATCGGCATATCTCCCAAAAGCATTGAGACCATAGACAGGATACTGGAAAGCATCGGGAAATACCTCGCGCTGAAGACGTGGATCAGCCTGGTCACCGGCATCCTCGTAACGGTGCTGCTCATGATACTGGGCGTCAAGTATGCCATGTTGTGGGGGGTGGTTACCTTCCTGCTGAATTATATCCCCAACATCGGGCCCCTGATTTCCGCCATACCGCCCATCCTCCTTTCACTGATGGACTCGGGCCTGGGTACTGCAAGTCTGGTTACCCTGGGCTACGTCGTCATAAAAACGATCATAGCCGACATCCTGGAGCCCATATACATGGGCAAAGGGCTCTCCCTTTCCATGCTCGTGGTGGTCCTCTCCCTTGTGTTCTGGGGGTGGGTGCTCGGTCCGGTCGGGATGCTTCTGTCCGTACCGCTGACCATGATGATAAAAATCACCTGCGAGGGGTTCCCTTCAACAAGGTGGATAGCCGTGCTCCTGGCTTCCGAAGAGCCTGTCCCCCAGGATCAGGAACCCGCTCGAAACGTCACATGATGATATTTCACGAATATGACATAGACGAGGAAAGGGCTTTTTAGTACATTGGGTATATGAACATAGGCAACGTGCAAACGATGAGAGAGAACGAATGAAACGCCTGTTTTTAATGTCCATCCTGCTGATTTCCATATTCATTCCTGCACAGTGCCTTTCTGCGGCCGATCCTGCAATCTCGGCCCGCCTGGCCGAATCACTCCAGGCATTCTCCAAGATCATGGCTTCCCCCCAGAGCACTGTCCCGGCCACCCTGCTCCAGAAGGCCGAAGGTATTGCCATTATCCCCGGAATGGTCAGGGCCAGCTTCTTTGTGGGAACGAGATTCGGCAAGGGTGTCCTCATGGTCAGGGGCAAGGACGGTCGGTGGAGCAACCCTGCCCTCATTACGGTGACAGGCGGCAGCTTCGGCCTGCAGATGGGCCTGCAATCCACTGATCTTGTGCTCGTTTTCAGGAGAAGCAACGCCCTCGAGACAAAGGCAAAAGGGAGCATCATTATCGGCACAGACATGTCCATTGTTGCCGGCGCCCTGGCGCTTCACATGGACGAGATTACCGAGGCCGACCTGAACGCCGAGATCTATTCCTTTTCCCGATCGACCGGCCTGAATGCTGGTTTCGCCCTTCAAGGAGCCACAATGCGCATGGATGACGCCGCGACCTCGAACCTTTATGGGAAAAAAGGGCTGACGGCCCGGAATGTCCTCTGGGGCAAGGCTGAAACGTCAACACCCGAGGTCATGAGGTTCAAGGAGGGCTTTATCAGGCTTACGGGAAAGGCCGACTAGGCGAACGCCTGTCCCTTGATTCCTGCAAAGTCTGCTTTCATCGTCACCTTCCTGCATGCGGAAGGGCGTTTCACCCTCAGGCCGCTTCGACCCGGCAGGGCACAAACCGGTGCAACGGCGTTCCCAGGGGGTCACGGTGGGTGTTCTTGGTCAGGATGTTGACGTTGATGCCGTATACCTTTCCAGCATAATTAAGGCCGAATCCGTGGGGGATGAGGACCGTACCCCGGCGGACCTGATCGGATATCTGCAGCTCGCCCACGGCGCTCCCGGCCTCGGTGGTTACCTTTACATTCTGGCCGTCTTCCAGCCCCATCGATGCCGCGTCTTCCGGGTTCACGGAAACCGTGCAGGCCCGCCGGCCTTTATTCCATTCCGGGTTGCGCATCAAGGTGTTGATATTGTACTTCGTGTGGCGGCCGGCATTCAAGATCATCGGGTAGTCATCCGGCAGCTTCAGGTCCTTCGCCTCATCTTCCGCGTTCAGATTTTCCGCCTCCGCGACCAGCTCGGGAACATAGACCTCAATCTTTCCCGATGGGGTTTTAATGGCCTTGAAGTTTTCGTCCGGGTCGACCTCTCCCACCCAGATCCCTTCCGGATGGTCCATCAGTGCCTGAAAAATACGGTCGCCCTGATCCATGCCGGGCTCGAATCCGATCCGTGCTGCGTTTTTACGAAACGCCTTGGGCGCGGTCACGAGCATTCCCCACAGGGCGGCCAGGGCCGCGCTGTCCCAGTGTTTACCAAGGGTTTTGGCAAGCACGAAAGGCATGGCGGACAGGGCTTTGGGTTCGTTCGCGGCCCATTCCATGAGCTTCGCGCCGAAGGCCATCCGGTCGCCCTTGGCTGCCTCGACCAATGCTTCGGGTATTTCCGGGATCAGGCCGAGTTTATCCGCCATCAGGGTGAAAATCTGTGACGCTTCCAGGCACTGCCCCGGCGGCGGGACAATGGGCCGCCGCATCTGGAAAAGCACCTTGGGAAATGTCCACGGAAAGAAGGTGCCGTCCCAGGACTCGTAATAGGTCCGGCAGGGGAGCACATAATGGGCCAGCCGCGCGGTTTCGCTCATGACGATATCGTTGACCACCAGAAGATCCAGCCTGGCGAAGGCTTCCTCATAGGCCCTGGTGTCCGGATAGGCCCGCAGGGGATTGCAGGCGCTTACATAGACCGCCCGCAGCCGGTCCGGGCGATCGTTCAGGATTTCCTCGGGCATGACCGCCGGCGGAAACGATCCGGCGGATGCCGGGGGCATGTTGGTGACTACGGTGCGCCAGGTTTTTGGGTCCCGCTCGTCCGCGTGATATCCCATGGGCATGACCATGCCCGGGATGACGTTGCCGCCTCGCACGCAGAAGATGCCGCAGATGGCCCCGAGGATGTTCATCAGATAAGAGTTCAGGGTGCTCCGCCGCCCCATGTATATTCCCAGGTCCGGGTGCAGGCACCAGCGTTTGGTGGTCATCAGGCGGCACAGCGTAAGGACGTCGTCATAGTTCAGCTCACAGGTCTCGATGGCCGCCCGGGCATCGAAATTTTCAAACCATGGCCGGATTTTCTCCCACCCTTCGACATGGTCATTTATGTATTGCCTGTTCTCCCATTGATGATCGATGATGATGGAAATGATGGCCTTGATCAGAAGGGCATCCGTGCCGGGACGGACCGGGAGGTGCATATCTGCGATGGCCGCGGTTTCGCTTTTTCTGGGATCAATGATGACCAGCACCCGGTTCGGGTCTTTTGAGAACTCCGTCAGCACCTTCGGAGCCCTGGGCATCTGATGGCTTTCCATGCCGTTCCAGCCCCACCCCACGAGCATTTCACTGGCATGTTCATCCGGAACTGCCACGTTATACTGCTTCCCCAGCATACGGCCGAACAGCCACCAGATGCCGGAAAATTCCTGTCCGCCTGAGTTGTAAAAATACTGGGACCCCAAGGAACGCAATATGGAAAGGCCGAACGCACCTTCGAAATGCCCCCCCTGGGCGCTGGCCCCCATATAGGCCAGGCACCGGGGACCGTGGGAGTCGACCAGCCGTCTCATCTTTTCGGCGATTTCGCTCGTTGCCTGCTCCCAGGAAACCGGCACAAATTCTTCACCCACCCGCTTCAAGGGTTGTGTGATCCGGTCTTCGGGGTACTGGTGATAAATCACGCTGAGCCCCTTGCGACAGGCATATCCCTGGCTCCTGAGGTTGGATTTGTCCGGCCTCACCTTGACCATCCGGTGGTTTTCAACCAGTATCTCAAGGCCGCAGTTCTGGGCGCAAAGTACACATCCTGTCTTGTGCCACTGATCCATGGGGATCTCCTTTCAATTTAAATTATACCATCCGGTATGATCAGGTTTCCGGTCACTCTCCGCCGGCTGCCATGCCGCGGATTTTGTCCGCCAACTGGTCCAGGGCGTTGGCCAGATAACTCTTCTTCCCGGTGAGCTTGGCGAGCATGAGGCCGCCTTCGATCAGGGCCAGGGTGGTCTCCGCGAACTTCTCGGCGTCCACCCCCGCATCGATCTCTCCTGCCGCGATGCCCCGGCCTGTCAGATCGATGAGGATATTTCTGAACCTTTCAATCGCCTGAGCCGCAAGATCCGACAGGTCCCTGTGGGTATCGTCCGCCTCGGTCGCGGTGTTGAGGATCGGGCAGCCGCCGTAGGCGATCATCCGATGGTATAATCTGAGGTACGCATCGGGGATGGCCAGAAGCTTCCTGAGCGGCGACGACGCCTTGCCCAGTTCCTGCTCCATATAGCGGAACAAATTGTCCACGCTGTATTGAAACACCGCAAGGGCCAGATCGTCCTTGTTCTTAAAGTTGCCGTAAATGCTTCCCTTGCTGAGCCCGGTGGCCGAAGTCAGGTCGGACAGGGAGGTTCCCGCGACCCCTTTTTTGTTAAAAACCGGAGCGACGCTCTCAATAATGAACAGCCGGGTTCTGTTCGATTTGCTGAGCAGGGTTTCTTTCATAGTTTTAAATATATACCGGTCGGTATATTTTATGTCAAGACAATTTCCCTTACATCCCGGTTTTCGTCGTAAGAAGGGGATGCCTCAGGCGGTTCAATGCCTTTCAAACCCCTCACGGATGTGCTTTCGCAAGGCGAGCCTGGGAACTACAAGGGCCAGGATCAGGCATTTCAGGATGTCTCCCGGCAGAAAGACCAATGCCCCGGTCTTAACTGCAAGGCCTATGGCGTCGGGTTTGTTCAACACCAGATGCATGTATGCCGCCAGGTATGGAGTGCCTATGCTGTAGATCACCGCTGTCCCGATGAGCGCGGCGATACATACAACTTTATGGGTAAGTACTTTATTTTCAACAAATAAGCCAACTGCCAGCGGGGCCGCTATAAAGCCTATAAGGTACCCGAAAGACGGCCGCATGATATACGACAGCCCGCCGCCGCCGGAGAATACCGGGAGCCCCAATAATCCCAGGATCAGATAAACGAGCTGGCTCAATGCCCCATAACGCGGCCCGAGGATGATTCCCGACAGGATGACGAAGAAAGTCTGGAGTGTTATGGCAACGGGCCAGAGCGGAATCTTGATGAATGCTCCGGCTGCACTCAGCGCAGCGCAGAGGGGAACCAGAGACATCATTCTTCTCTCCATGAGTGCAGGGGAGTAATACATTTCATGTGACATGTAAAGCTGGAATATCTCGAGAGAATCATGGGATATCACGCAGCCTGGTCTATCCCGGAGACTGAGGTGTTGGGCGGGACGGCACCGGCACTTGGACCTTTTCCCGGCACCCGTTCACGGCTTGATATATCATTCATCGACAGAGGATGAATCATCCTTCCAACCATGCCGTGCCGCGCCTTGCCAGTTTGCGCCTGCGTGTCACGCCCGGCTGACCCCTGTGTCTCCGGGCTCACACTAAGGATGCCGTCCCGTGATGCACTATAATAATGATGAGCACACCGGCGGCAAGAGGGCCTCCCAGGCCAGGTCAGATCTTTTTATGACCTGTCGTTCCCGGATTTATCTTATGACCTGCCCTTCCTTTAACGAACTCCTGAGATCCTCGACCCTTTGTCAAGCAGAGGAGCACCGCCCTGAGGAGGATGGGAGGAGGATGGATGGAATCCTGTGGATGGAGTGCCGGGGACAGAGCATCAAGTTCAGCGAGATCACGGAAGAGGCCGCTGAAAGGCCTGTACAGAAGGGCAAAGAAAAATGGCGCCGTCGGAGGCCCGATTCTACAGATAGGGCTTGGTCCCTCTCATGACTGGTACACGGCGCTCAGATGGACATATGGAAAAAGGACATTCCTAACGAGTCTTGACAATTCTGTTGCCTCTGTCTTGACATTATCATGTTGCAAATTAATTTGTTAATGGGAAATGAAATAGAATTTATCACCTTTTTTTTCACGTTTATTCCCTTGAAGAACTTGAGGTTCCCCATGCGAAAGGAACAGAAGAAATTACCGATAATCGACCTCCAGGGTAAAGGTTCCCCTGGAGGCAGGAGATCTCCTAAGATGGTGCGCACACTATCAAAACAAGGTCAGGAGGTGAAGCCATGCTGTTCATGATGATCTGCACCTGGGACCCTATGGATGAAAAAGAAGTGAGGACAAGGAGCGTTACCTGGAAGTGGCCGGAGGATGTAAAAGTAATTTCAGAATTTTATGACCTGCAGGGTCAGCGGACGGTCTTTGTGGTGAACACCGACGCAAAGGGACTCATCGCGGCAAGAGCCCCGTGGCGGGATATTATGCGTTTTGAGATATTCCCGGTATATCCGACAGGACGCACCAAGGAGACCCTGAAACCGGCTTAAGAATGTTTTTATCCTTTGGGTCTGTCAAAGGACGTGGTTTCAGCCAAGCGAAAGGAGAACGGCCATGTCGAAACTGAATTTGACACCTGAGGAAGAACTCAAGCTCCTTGAGATACTCGAAAGGTATCACATTGCGTTGCGGATTGAAATAATACACTCCGACGATCGGGAGTTCCGCAGGTCGCTGAAGGAACGTGAGGCATTCATGAAAGAAATCATAGAGAGGCTGAAGAGCTGAATCCATCGGTGCTCAACCATGCACTGATTTCATGAATGCTTTTTCGATCATGGAACACAAAGAACAAGCCTGACAGGCGGGAGAGTCCAGACCGCCTGCCAGGAACTGCTGTCCGTTCCATGACTCCTATTGCCTTCCCTTCAACTTATCCAGTTCTCTCCTGAGGTCCTTGTTCTCTCTCCTGAGCCTCTGGATCTCATGTTTCTGGGAATCGATCTGCCGTTTAAGCCTGCTGTTTGCGATATTAGTCTGATCAGGGACAGGATCATCATCAGCTTTTTTTCCAGCATCCCTGGACCTGGTTTTTGCGGCCCTCGAAGGAAAATTGTCAAACGCCCTTTCAACCTCGGACGCGCCCTTGGTCCACATGACATGTATGGCCTCGGAATACGAGAAACCGGAAATGTCTTTTTTTACATATAAATGCACTTCAGGGTACCGCTGTTTAATTTTTGCAAACAGGGCAGGGTCCTGGGTGGACACAAAATGCTGCCCGGCCCCGGCATTGAACATGTAGTCGAAGATCCTGCCCGCGCACTCATAGTGGCCAAGGGCGCTGCCCAGCGCATCGGAAAACTCGGGCTCATTCCTTGAGGCAGGGCTCTGGAGATATTCCATGACCGGCGTCTTGGCCTCGCTCAGCGCCGGAATATATTCGTTATACAGGATGCCTGTCTCGCACTTCATCTGAATCTTCTTCAGCGCCATCAGCGCATCCTTGGCGGACTGGGCAAAGGCAGACTGGGAATACATGAGAAAGAGGAACGCAGTTAAAAGAATACTATACCTTTTCAAATCAACATCCTTCATTTCATCTTAAAAACGCTATTATAGCGTATTATGGCATTATTTATCAATACCCCAGATGAGTAAGGGGTAATCCGTATGACAAAAGCCGAGACGAGACCGGGCCGAATCAGGAGAGATAACGAGCCAGGGGAGAAAAACCTACCAGTACAGATTCATCTTGTTTCTTATCTGCGCGCATGGCTCTATGCCATACTCTGTATATAAATAGAAGATGCGGAACAGGAACCCTGCCTGCCCCGCACCTTTTAGACGCAAGATGCCTTTCAACCGCAATGCCTCAGGCGATCTCCACACGCGCAAACCTGCGCTTGCCCACTTTGATGATATGGCTGCCTCCGGCAAGGACATGTTCGGCATCTGTTATCTTCTCATCACCGATATGTACGGCGCCCTGTGCGATCATACGCCTGGCCTCAGAGGTGCCGGAGACGAGCCCGGCCTCTTTGAGAACCGCGCAGATCCAGGGACGTTCCATGCTCAAACTGACCACGGGCATGTCCTCGGGCAATTCCTTGGACTTGAAGACCTTCACAAAGCCGTCCCGGGCGCCATCGGCCTGGGCCTTGCCATGGAACCGCTCCACCATCTCGTGGGCCAGCTTCATCTTGGCATCCATGGGGTGGAGGCTGCCGGCATCCACGGCCTTCTTCATCTCCTGTATCTCAGGGATGTGCAGGGCGCTCAGCAGCTCATAGTACTTCCACATGAGCGAGTCCGTGATGGACATGACCTTGCCGTACATCTCAGATGGCGCATCGTCCACACCTATGTAATTGTTGTATGATTTGCTCATCTTCTGGACGCCGTCGGTCCCTTCCAGAAGCGGCAGGGTCATGATGACCTGGGTCTCCTGGCCGAAGGCCTTCTGCACCTCGCGGCCCATGAGCAGGTTGAAGACCTGATCGGTGCCCCCCAGTTCCACATCCGCTTCCAGGGCCACCGAATCATAGCCCTGGATGAAGGGGTAGAGAAACTCATGTATGCTGATGGGGTGCTGCTGCTGGTAGCGCTTCTTGAAGTCGTCCCGCTCCAGCATCCTGGCAACGGTCTGGACCGATGTGAGCTTGATGAAGTCGGCCACCACCATATTGTCCATCCACTCGGAGTTGAACCGCATGATCGTCCGCTTCGGATCGAGGATCTTCTTCACCTGGTCCTGGTAGGTCTTGGCGTTCTCCAGGACCTCCTGCCTGGTGAGCGGTGGGCGGGTTGCGCTCCTTCCGCTGGGATCGCCTATCATGCCGGTGAAATCGCCGATCAGGCAGATCACGTCGTGTCCTGCATCCTGGAACTGCCTCATCTTCTGGAGCACCACCGTGTGCCCCAGGTGGATATCCGGCGCTGTCGGGTCGAATCCGACCTTGATCTTCAGCGGCCTTCCCTTTTTGAGCTTGGCTATCAGCTCCGCCTCAGAAACGATGTCAACGATGCCCCTCTTGAGTTCAGCGAGTTGTTGTTCAAACACGTTCAATGCCCCTTTCATGAAAGGCCGGATCAATACCAGGATCCGGCCTTTCGCATCCTTGGCTATTTCGCAAACCTCACGGCCCTGCTCTCGCGGATCACCACGACCCTGATCTGGCCGGGGTAGGTGAGCTTCTCCTCGATGGACTTCGTGATGTCCTGTGCCAGCAGATCGGCACCGTCGTCATTGACCTTGTCCACATCCACCATGATGCGGACCTCTCGGCCTGCCTGCACGGCAAAGGCCTTGGCCACCCCATCGAAGGAGCTTGCAATGCTCTCGAGCTCGGTGAGTCTCTTCACATAATTTTCCAGCATCTCGCGCCGTGCACCGGGACGGGCTGCGGAGAGAGAGTCGGCCGCCTGGACCAGGAAACCATAGACCGAATTGACCGGGGCCTCGTTGTGGTGCGATGCAATCGCTTCTACGATCTTGTTCGACTCACCGTAGCGTTTTGCTATGTCGGCCCCGATGATGGCATGAGATCCCTCCACCTCGTGGTCCACGGCCTTGCCTATATCATGGAGCAGACCTACGCGCTTGGCTGTCTTCTGGTTCACACCCAGCTCCGCTGCGATGATCCCGCACAGGTGCGCCACCTCAAGGGAATGCTGGTATACGTTCTGGGAAAAACTGGTCCGGTATTTGAGCTTGCCGATGAGCTTGATGAGCTCGGGGTTTATGCCGTGCAGGCCGACCTCGAAGGTGGCCTGCTGGCCTGCATCCCAGATATTCTCGTTGATCTCCTTGGTGACCTTTTCCACCACATCTTCGATGCGGGAGGGATGTATCCTGCCGTCCACCACCAGGGTCTCCAGTGAGAGCCTGGCTATCTCGCGCTTGATGGGGTCGAAGCTTGAGATGATCACGGCGTCCGGTGTATCGTCGATGATGAGGTCCACCCCTGTCACCGCCTCGATGGAACGGATATTGCGCCCTTCACGGCCGATGATGCGGCCCTTCATCTCTTCGCTGGGCAGGTTCACGACCGATACGGTCCGGGCGCTCACCACATCGGTGGAATAACGCTGTATTGCCGTGGCCAGGATCCTTTTGGCCTTCTTGTCCGCCTCGGCCTCGGCCTCGTCCTGTATCTGCTTCAAGAGCTTGGCCGCTTCGTGTCGCGCCTCGCTCTCCAGAGACCTCATGAGCTCCTCTTTGGCCTGTTTGGAGTCCATGCCGCTGATTTCCTCAAGCTTCTGGATCTGCTGGTTTCTAAGGCTTTCCACCTCCACCTTCATGCCCTCGACATTCCTGGTCCTGTCTGCTATGGATTGTTCGTTCTTTCTGATCTCCTGCTCGCGCTTGTCGAACTGCGTGAGCTTGTTGTCGATCATCTCCTCGCGTTGATGAATGCGTTTTTCTATCGCGGATACTTCCTTGAGTCGTTCCTTTGCCTCGGCATCGCTCTGGGTCTTCGCCGAGAAGATAATCTCCTTTGCCTCGATCTGGGCATCGGAAATCAAGTTTGCCGCCCTCTTTTCCGCGTCTTCGATCCTCCGTGCCGAATCTTCCTTTGCATCGCGTATGGCCTTGCCCTTTATGAAAAAGTTCATGCCGAACCCGACGCCAACACCTGCGAGCAGTGCAACTATCATATACACTAGTTGTTCCATCACTCTACCTCACCTTTTATATATTCCGGCTTGGGTAACAACGAAATCTACACACGCGTCCCATGGGTCAACAGGCAATTTCTCCATGCAGAACTCGTCCAGACAAACACCGATGTAGGTAATGTCCGGACAGATCGCAATCAGCCTGTCGTAGTAGCCTTTCCCGTACCCAAGCCGGTGGCCGTACCGGTCAAAGGCTACTCCGGGGACAAAGATCACATCGATCTCGCTCAGTTCCATGTTTCTGTTCGAGACGGGCTCAGGGATTCCATAAGCCCCCTCAATAAATTCCGATTCTGATGCGGCAGATGAAAAGACCAGGTGTTCGCCTGACACCTTGGGGAAAAGGACCTGTTTCTGTTCAGGTTGCCATAAGGAAAGGAGGTTGATCTCTCCTTTGATGGGCATATACAGGGCCATGGATGACGCATCGCAAAAGCACGACATTGCCAGGATATGCTTTATGATCGCCATTTCATGGCGCTTCCGCTCATCCTCGGCAATTGCCTGACGCCTTGCAAGCATAGCTTTACGCAATACTGGTTTGTCCTGCATATTCCCCCCAATCAAGAGGGATACAGTGGAAGGTCAAGATTTCACAAGGAACCGCTACAGGTGATTCAGATACAAACTATAGGGACTTAAGCGGGTTTCCCGCTCGCCTTGAGTGCCGACAACAAGGATTTTCCTCTCAGCGGAAAACCCCTTTACCATCATGAGTTATGGCGATGTCCCCTATCCGTACCGACTCGGGAGCTTCTCTGTACAAGGCCAAGGGCAGGACGTATCTTCTTCATTTCGTTGCCTTTTCAATCTGGTTTATCAGACTGTCTGCCTTTTGTGTTACCATATTCTTCAATATGTCCAGTTCCTGACGGCTTTTTGCCAGATCATCGGCCATGTGCAACATGACCATCGCCACCAGTTCCGTAGTCGTCACTGCCATGCCTTTCTGCTGAACATCAAGCACCTTCTCGTTGATATAGCGAGACAGTGACTGAATGTGGTTGGCATTCCCCTCAGCCTTTACCTTATATTCCTGTCCGAGTATCTGTATGGTTACGGTGTTGTGCAAAATCTTACAATGCTTCCACGCACTTAATCAGGTGTGCCACCTTTTGTTTCACATGTTCTTTCTCTCCCAAGAGATTGTCCATCTCCCGCTTTAAGCCTCTTGATTCTTCCTCCTTTTCTTTGAGCTTGATAGTCAATTCTTCATTGGTTTTTTTCAGGTTATTCACTGTCTCAACCAGTTCATGGATCTTTTCTTCAAGGATCTCGAGTATCTCCAAACGATAGTCTCCTTCCATTATCGCTTAAGGATTATACATCTATGCTGCCTATCAAAGTCAAGATACTTATTTATATATCTGTATTAAGACCCCGGCATGACTCTATACGTATAGTATAGATGCATTGAATGCCAAAAGGGCTTTCCTTCAACGACGTGCTCTTCCGATTTATTCCAAGATCTTGTTTTTACCCAGATCGTTCGTTTGAAGGGGTTTAAAAACCTTTTCCTTTAAAACTGGTGATCTTAAAGCCTTTGATGAACGCATAATTTACCTGTCATTTTAAGGCTTTAAGCTCACCAGCTTTAACGGACCAATTAAAACAAATACGTTCACCACGAATCATCAGTTAAGGCACTCATGGAGTGTACCGGCTGTGTATGGACACATTCAACCACAATATCCGGTTTAATATTCACACATGACGTGGCCGTCTCCGATATGGTAATAAGATTACCATTACCTGGAGGTGCGTTATGGACAGACCCTACCTGGAATCACTCTATGAAATGAGCAGACACCTGAATGAAGCCGAAGACATCCCAACCATATTCGATACGGTGGTGAATCACCTTCCCAAGGTCCTGGGCGCAAAATACTGCTCGCTGTTCACGAGAAACCCCTCTTCAGGGGACCTGGAGATCAAGGCCCATAACCACATCGACATCGGGCAGGACCCCTTCATCTCCGTCAGCGTACAGAGGGACAGCATCATGAACCTGGCGCTCGCCAGGGGAAGCTCTCTCATCATCAAGGACATCGAAGAGGAGATCGGGTTTCAGAACAAGGACAAATACTCCACAAAATCCTTCATGTGCATCCTCATCAGGAAAAGAGAAGATATCCTTGGGATATTGAACCTCGCTGATAAATCCGAAGGCGGATTCAACAAGGATGACATGCTCATAGCCTCGATCATATGCGATCTGTTGGGCGCGTTGATGGCGCGCATAGATTACAGTGCGCTCTAAGGCGTCATCATGAGTTTCACCTGCGGCATAGTGGGGTTGCCCAATGCGGGCAAGTCCACCCTTTTCAACCTCATCACAAAGGCCAATGCCCCTGCCGAGAACTATCCCTTCTGCACCATAGACCCCAACATCGGGATCGTGAACGTGCCGGACGGCAATCTCGATGCACTCGCACGCATCATAAAACCCGAGAAGATCACTCCCACCACCTTGAAACTCTTCGATATAGCGGGTCTCGTGAAGGGGGCCTTCAAGGGCGAGGGACTCGGCAACCAGTTCCTGGGACAGATCAGGGGTGTGGATGCCGTCATCCATGTGGTGAGGTGCTTCAAGGATGTGAACGTAAGTCATGTGTATACCGACATCAACCCCGTGGCCGACCTGGAGATCATCTTGACGGAGCTGGTCATGGCGGACCTCGAACTGGTCCAGAAGCGCCTGGAAAACCTGAAAAAGGGCCTTCGGCTCGGCAAGAAGGACATCACCGCCTCCGAGATGGAAACCCTGGAGGGCATCCAGGAGACCCTGGCGAAAGGCATCTGCATCTATGACTCGGGCATCTCCTTCGACCAGGCCGAGATGAAGGCCCTGGGGCTCCTGACTGCCAAACCCTATGTCATCGTTGCCAACGTGGGCGAGGACGACCTGATAAGCGGTTCGGTACACCTGGACAACCTGAAGGCCTGGGGGGAGAAGAAAGGCAAAAAGGTCGTGTCCATCTGCTCCAGGTTCGAGCTGGAGGCATCCGAGCTCGATGAGGGCGAGCAGAAGGAGTTCCTGGAGTCCGTGGGCATCACGCGCTCCGGCACCCAGATGCTCATCGCCACCTGCTACGAACTGCTGGACCTCATAACCTTCTACACCCCGGTGGGCAAAGAGCTTCGGGCCTGGACCCTGAAGAAGGGCGGCACCATATTTGAGGCTGCGGGACTCATCCATACCGATATCCAGAAGGGCTTCATCAAGGCCGATGTCATATCACTAGAGGACTTCCAGAAACATGCGGGGCTCCATGGCGCACGGGACGCTGGCGTCATCCTCATCGAGGGCAGGGAGTTTGTCTTGAGGGACAATGATGTGCTGGTGATACACTTCAGGTGAGGCGTTCCCCTCTTCAGATCCGCCAATGAGACCACCGTCCTTCCCCACCAGCTCTTGCGTGAATGCGTGTGCGAGTCTGGGCGTATTCTTCCGCCCCTGACACAACCGGTTCCTCTTGGTCGCCCCTGGCATGGAATATATCAAGGGGTCTCTTGGGGAACGTATGCCTTCAGCCTCATCACTACACAGTGTATGAGTAGCTTGTTTTCCTGAAGGAAATAGTTATACGTGGGGCCATCGCCATATTTATACGGGATCAGCCTGAGACTGCCGACAAAAACAGCCCCTTTCGGTGAAGATCGGTACAGGTCAGTTATTGACTTTGGGGTATAATTTTCTCGAGAAATACCGACCAGGTGCTTGTCCTGCGAGTAGAACTTCAATACAATCCTGGGCAATGTCTCCCTCTCCTTCAGGATTTTTACCAATTTTTCTGAAGGATAACAGGAAAGCGAAAGTTCAAACTCATCATCCTGGCCTGCCTTTTTGAAGAGGCATTCCTCATTGGCATCAAGTGCCAGACCGGGGACAAGACTGCCTGTAAGTATTGTAAAAGCTTTTTCCACTTTCTGCTTGGCACATATCGAGCAGGGGTCCACCGACGCCTCTGCCAGTAGTGAAAAGGCTTCGTCGGGAAGGATTACGGCACATGCACTGCTCATGTCGATAAGCGCGGCATGCAACAGAATCAGTGATATCAATCGCACAGCCTTCACGTCCCTTCCCCTCTCCTCTTGAGATTCATATCAATAAACACCCTGACCCATGATCCATATGCTGCCAAAGGCTCAAAATATACCCTGTTGTGAGAGCCTGTGATTACAACGGACAACAGGGTATTCGGTTTTATGTCGCCAGACCATGATAATCCATCTAGAAAAACTGGTTCCAGAGGGCCTTTGCCTCGGTCTCATAGGAATCTCGAGTTATCCGCCTGGATATATCCACAGAAATGCTCTGGCTTTTTCCAAAAGCAAAATTGTTCTGCAGGGTGCCCTCTAGGGTATTGAACCGGTCGCCCAGACCATAAGATATTCCCCTTGCGGACAGATGCACCTTCCATCGACTGTTAACTGTTTTCATTGCCCCGGCAGAGCCACCTGCACCCAGAGAAAAATCATGTTCCAGGGCCCCGCCCACCTTCAGATCTGTTTCGAACATGAAATATGTGAGCCCTATGTTATCATATTTATAGGCAAAACCACCACCCGGGTTGATCTCATATACAAGGTGATCCTCATCATCTTTCCCTGAAATACGCATGAGTCCTGTCTTTACCTTCCAAGAGACGGGGTTGAAGAACTTATCTCTCGGGGTCAGCGAAATTATATCTATCACATCGAGATCTTCCAGTATAAACTTCCTGTCAGAGGGGAAATACCTGAAGGCGGCATCTGCAAATATGAGTTGTGCTCCTTCAATATACCCGTCATCACAGTCCATAAGGCTGTGGTATGCGGGCCTGATCCTGATCTCTGCGAATCCCTTGTCTTGCTGTACACCGGCACCCACAGCAAATCGGGTGGACTCATGTCCTCTATCAGGAGCTACAGGTGATGGTATCGTGCTCGACAGATCATCTTGAGATATCCCCAATAAACTCCGTTCCCTGAGAATCTTCAAAAACCGCTGCTTATATGTATCCTTGGAGACTTTCCCCTTGGTATAGATGTATTGCAGATACTCTCCAGCAAGATCCAGGATCTCGATCTTCCTGTTATCAGGGATTGACCCACCCGCAGAAATATCGACATCCTTGTCTCCCAAGGCAAGCTCCAACGCCGCCTCCTGGCCTTGTTCAGATACACGGGAAGCAAGGTATTTGATCTTTGTAGTCCTTGATGGCCGATATTGTACGCCTGTGACGAAACCCTGTTCATCGATCATTCTTATGGAATCGAGCGGTATCAGCCACCCATGCACCTTGTCGGTAAGCTTTGTACCAGGGCGGGCTGCTTCAAGGAGAAACATGAGATCATACGAGCAATTCTCGTCAAAGAAGTAATAATCTGATGCAATTCCCTCCTTTTCACGAATATTCAGCATCATTCTCCTGATCTCAGGGCCTGTAAGATTGAGCTGGTATTCCCATATATCCCGGTGCTCGACATCACTGTATTCCTGAAGTTTTGTGTAATACGGCTGGATGGAAAAATATCCCGGATACAATCCGAACAGGCCCTTGACGGCAAACAACGGGCCAAAAGTCTCGGTGGTTACAGCGGTATAGTTAACCGAATAGGCGAGAAGCCTGCTTTTGTTATACGTATCAATGGTGAGAAGAGTATGACCGAACATGGATGCAGGACTGTTCAGATGTGCTGAGGGAAAGATCAGGGTAACCGTTTCCGGCTTCACATTGTCCATGAATCTTTCAAAGGACCGGCATTCATCAACAGGGAGATGACCGGGATCAAGGCCCAATCTCTGAGTGATCCACTCATACCGGGCGACAAACCTGCAGACAGCAGACTTTTCTTCATCCTCCTGCGGTTCGAAAAATGCGCGGATAGTAGCGTCGAGCTCGGCTTCAGGATTTGTTTTGCCGTCAGGGGCCAGAAAGAATCTCGGGTCATCAACAAGGCTCTTATATCCTAAGACACTCGGTTTATAATGGAGAAGAATATGCCAGTAGGGATCCTGGTGGAGCTTCATCTCATGTGCTGCAAGGAGTTTTTCGGCAAGGTATGGAGAATCCTTTGACCAGAGTTGAGAAATGCCAATATGGGAAAAAAAGATAATTAGGAAAAGGAAGGAGATGCACCCATGATGAAATGCATAACTCCTTCCAGATCCTGTATACACCGAACCGGGCTACATCAGTGCCTGGATATTCCTGACGACATCTACGCTGCTGACATCTGTTGACGGGTAAATCCGGGAAAAATTGCTCTGCAGTGTCGAATAAAAACCGGTCCTGGAGCCTTCGGGGACTTCCATGAGGACCGCCAGCGTATCGAGGTATTCCCCGTCCCCCTTGGCAATGTCATTTGCCAGGTTATCCATGTTGTCCGCTACATAGTTATTGATCCTCTCGATACTTACAAAGCGGCTGGGTTTCTCGCAGTTGGAGGTGCCGGAGGTCATGCCGAAGGTCTGGTTGCCGAAGGTGCCATTGGTTGTTGCAGCCAGCACCTGGAAGACAAGGCCATCGTTCCCCTGCATAACTATGGAGCCTAGACCACAACCTGTATTCTTCTGGTTCACGGCAAAACAGACCGATGCCGGTAGTACGAGAAAACTTACAAGAACAACAGCTACCATAAATCTCTTCATTCCTATTCCTCCTCTCTGTGGTTTTAAGACTATGTATTGCGAATTCTCATCAAAGCCTTCAACCGATCATCATTACATCCTGGGCCCTTGTAAAAATACCGGTGGTTGGGCTTATTCCCCCCGCAGCTAACGACCCATATCACAGTATCGGGTTTTCCCAAATGACAAGATGTAGCTTCTTATAAAAAGGAGCTTTATTGATACAGGTTATTATATAAAAGGATACATGCCATCAGTCAAGGCAGTTATCGAATGAACCATCAAGAACGATGACCCGACCATTTTGAAAGACATCAGGTCTCAACACATCCATCCATGGGCAAGCACTCATTTCAATTGGAGATAATAGAACATTGCTCCTGGTATATACCAAAAAATTGTGACGCTTTTAAGACCTGCCCTTCTTCTTTGCATTCATACGGTAAATGAATGCCAGCAGCTCCGCTACCACCTGGTAGAGCTCCTCGGGGATCTCCTCGTTGATATCGAGCCGGTACAGGGCCTCCATGAGGGTGGAGTCCTTCTCCACAGGGATCTTGTGTTCCTTTGCCAGGGCGAGGATCCTCTCGGCTACAGCCCCCCTGCCCTTTGCCGTGACCTTAGGGGCTGCGGCCTTTCCACGGTCGTATTTCAGGGCGACAGCCTTTTTGTGTTTCTCTTCTTCCTTCATACCAGCACATCCACATCTATGCGGGACGCTGAGAGAGGTTGCTTCTGTACGAACTCCATGCTTGAAACACCGTAGGGCTCGAGGCTCGCTGCAAGGTCTTCCATGTGCCCTTTCAAGAAGCTCACTACGTCTTCGGACCCTGAAGATATCTCCACAGCCAGCCCCCTTTTCGTCCTCAAAACCGTGCTCTCGATGAGGCCCAGGGCATCGGTAGCCACGTCAAAATGGAGCCGGTAATCCTGCCCTTCCTTTTCGATCGTCACCCGTGCCCTGCCCCTCGTCTCATCATCCACAAAGGGCACCAGCAGATAGGCAATGGTACTGGGCGGCAACTGGGAAGTTTCCTGGATGAACTTCTGGACGAGCTGGGCGGCCATCTTCTCTTCTGGTGCCTCGGCCATGAGCTTCTCCAGGATCTCTTTCATCGCGAAGGCCTGTATGGGCGTATTCTTGAATTTACCCACGAGGCGCTCCACGAGGTTGTCCATCAGCCTGACGGCTGCCTTCATCTCGGGATTCGAATCAACGGGCTTCATGACGACCTTCGGGCTGGTGGCATGCACCCTGAGGTTCAGGACCTGGTCTTTTGTCAGGTTGAGGGTCGTCTCCACAAGGAGCTGCCTGCCGAACATGGATACGAGTACGAGCCCGTCTTTCGGGTTTGCGAGCACGGTGGCGACAACCTGACGGCCGACCACCAGGGAAGGCACCTTCCCCTGAACGACAATATCTCCTGCAGGTGCCTGTACGGGTGTTATGGGCATATGCTTCTCAGGATCAGTCCCGGGGGTTGCCGACCTTTATCATGAGCTGGATCTCTCCCACCGGGACCCCGGTGATCTGGCAGATATCGAGGACATCGAAACCGCCCTTATGAAGCTTCTGGACATCTGAGGCATTGAACTGCCTGGCCTTTTTCACCTTCATGGAGGTTTCTTCCAGTGCCTTTATGAGGACCTCTGCATTGCGGATCTTGCCGTCCAGATCACTCATGACCTTGGTGACCAGTTCGATGTTCTGCTGGATGTTTCCATCGAAGGTATTCGTGAGGTCCTGGGTCTGCCTGACCACTGACTTTAATTCTTCGAGGGCCTGGGGCTTGACCTTTCTTCTTCTTTCCAGGACCAGGAGAAAGACCACAAAGGCAATCAGGATTACCTGGATGACCAGCTGGACGATAAGGAGGAACCTTACAGGATCGTCAAAAAGGGGAAGCTGCAAAGCTACACCACCACATCGATGATATGCTTCTCGCTCGTGGTGCTCTCTTCTTCTGAGGTGTCCACGGCCTGGGCTTTTCCTTCCCGAGCCTGATCTTTTCTGCGCCCTTCTTTTTCCCGCTCACGCACAGAGATCTCCTGGGCCTTCTTGGACTCGGCCACTTCCCTGTTTTTGCGCAGCCTCGCCCTGGCCTCGTCTTCGGTGAGAATCTGCCGGGCAACCTCGGAGTGGACAAAGGTGTTCTGATTGATCTTCTCAATCCTCCCGGCCTGGGAGAGTATCGTAGAAATGTCAGACGCCCCTGCCATAAAGATCCCCTCTATTCCCCGTTATCGACTTATATCAACTTAAACTTGAATTTGCAAAGGAAATCGCGCGGAAATGCTTGTATTTTAACCGGATTGGCATCACATGACAGGCGCTCTGAAACAGAGTGGGAGAGGCGCTAGTCCTGCGACTCTCCCACCTTAATGATCGATCCGCCCATGCCCGCGGCAAAGAGCCTGCCGCACGACTCGAACAAGATGTAACGAGTGGCGAGAAGGGGTATGTTCTTTTCCTTGGCCAGCTTGATGGCATCGGGAGCGGGCCTTTTTCCCCTGACAAAAACGATGACCCTGAGATCCAGCGTATCCGCCGTACGGACAACCAGGGGGTTGGTAAGACCCGTAAGAAGCATTGATCCTTCTTTTGCAAAGGCGAGAACATCACTCATGAGGTCGGCTGCAAAACCACGTTCAACTTCCATATCCAGCCTGTCCTCGCCCACTATCACTTCGGCATCAAGGATCTGTTTAACTTCCGCAAGGGTCATACCCCTCTCCTCTCAGGGAAATTATTTCTTCGACATCAGGTACTGGTGGATTGCCTTTGCTGCCTTCCTGCCTGCACCCATGGCCAGGATGACCGTGGCGGCACCGGTTACAATGTCGCCGCCTGCAAATACACCTTCCCGTGATGTTTGTCCAGTCTCTTCATCAGCAACGATATAGTTCCACTTGTTTGTCTTGAGGCCCGGGGTCGTGCTCTGCACCAGGGGGTTCGCACCCGCTCCGATGGCTATAACCGCCGTGTCGATATCGATTACAAACTCGGAGCCCTTCATGGGAACCGGCCTTCTCCTGCCTGATTCATCCGGCTCACCCAGTTCCATCTTCAAACATTCTACACCAACCACCCACCCCTTGTCATTGCCAATGTAACGTATGGGATTGGTTAGAAGATGCAGTTCGATGCCCTCCTGCTCAGCATGGTGGATCTCCTCAATCCTTGCCGGCATCTCATCACGTGAACGGCGGTAGACGAGATAGACATGGTCCGCGCCGAGCCTCATGGCTGTGCGTGCCGAATCCATTGCCACGTTCCCGCCGCCCACAACGGCAACATTCTTGCCCTTGACGATGGGGGTGTCATACTCGGGGAACTTGTATGCCTTCATGAGGTTGCTTCTGGTAAGGTATTCGTTCGCGGAATATACACCGTTGAGGTTCTCGCCCGGGATATTCATGAAGGTGGGCAGTCCGGCACCGGTGCCGAGATATACGGCATCAAATCCTTCTTCGAAGAGCTCGTCCACCGTTGCCACCTTGCCGATGACGCTCGATGTCTCGATCTTTGCTCCGAGCTTCTGGAGATAATCCACCTCTGCGGCTACGATGGCCTTGGGCAGCCTGAACTCGGGGATGCCGTAGACCAGGACCCCTCCTGTCTTGTGCAGGGCCTCGAAGATGGTTACCTCATGACCGAGCTGCACCAGGTCGCCGGCAACGGTCAGGCCTGATGGTCCCGATCCGACAACGGCGACCTTCTGTCCTGTGGGTGTCACCTTTGGGGGGACAGAAACCTCGCCTGAAGCCCGCTCGTAGTCCGCCACGAACCGTTCGAGCCTGCCTATGGCAACCGGCTCCCCCTTTTTCCCACGGACACACTGGGCTTCACACTGAGCCTCCTGCGGACATACCCTTCCGCAGACAGCAGGCAGTGCGTTGGTTGCCTTGATCTTTTTCGCTGCGCCGATGAAATCGCCTTCCTGGACGAGCGCTATAAACCCGGGGATGTCCACTTCCACCGGACAGCCCTGGACACACGCCGGGTTCTTGCATGTGATGCATCGCAGAGCCTCGGTCTTTGCCATTTCGGGTGTGTATCCGAGCGGGACCTCGTCGAAATTCCGGGCCCTGACCTTTGCGTCCTGCTCAGGCATGGGCTGACGCGGGATCTTGAGTCTGTCTTTCATTTCCATGTTACCTGCCTCCCTTCCCAAGTTTGCATGAGCAGTAGTGGTCGTAGCATTCCTTTTCTTCGGTCAGGTAAATCCTCTGCCTGTCGATAAGCTGCCGGAAGTCTACCTGATGGCCATCAAATTCAGGTCCGTCCACACATACAAACTGTGTCTTGCCGCCTACACTCACCCGGCAGGCCCCGCACATTCCCGTTGCATCTACCATGATCGAGTTCAACGAAACGACCGTGTTGACATTGTATTTTTTCGTGGTGTCACAGACCGACCTCATCATGGGGACCGGTCCGATGGCGACCACCATATCTATCTTCTTGCCCGGCAGGAGGTATTTGTCTTCCAATGCCTGGCTGACAAACCCCTTATACCCGTATGAGCCGTCATCCGTTGCCACGATGAACTCGTCTGATACCGCCTTCATCTCGTCTTCCATGATGATCAGGTCCTTGGTGCGTGCCCCGATAATGGAGATGATGTGGTTTCCGGCATTTTTCAGTGCCTGGGTGATGGGGTACACGGGTGCGATCCCCACTCCACCGCCGATGCATGCAATGGTCCCCAACTTTTCTATATGGGTGGGTTTGCCCAGCGGACCCACGAGATCCATGAGCACATCTCCCTGGTTGAGATCTGCCAGAATAGCGGTGGATTTGCCCACCACCTGGAAGATGATCGTCACGGTCCCTTTGACCGGATCGGCATCGGCAATGGTGAGAGGAATACGCTCACCCTCCTCATGGATCCTGATGACTACGAACTGTCCGGCCTTCCGTTTTTTTGAGATCTTCGGGCCTTCGAGCACCATCTTGAACACGTTTTCGGATAACTGCTGTTTCTCTAGTATTTTGGCTGACATACTACCTCCATTATCCCTAACTCTTCGAGCTAGCCTTTTCGTTTTCAAAACCGGGCAGCGTGCGTTACACTATATGGCTTAACCTGTTAAGCCTGCTGAAGCAACGTCTGCTTACTCTTACCTTATGCCTCTATACGAAAAAAGTTGCAGGAGACTGATGTTGGTATACCAGCATCGCCTCCTGCAACCCTTATGTCTGCTCACAGTTATCGGTAATTGCGGCTAATCCTCATCATCAAGGCGAGCTACAGAGCCGTCACGCTTCTGAATTGACCGGTACAGTCCCCGTGCCAGGATCAAGGCGATGATAAAGAGGAGGATGAGCGATACGAACACGACGATGATGCTCGATTTCTGCCAACGCTCAACCTTGTGCTGGATATCCTTTACCTTCTCTTCGCTCAGTTTGTGGTACTTGTCGATATCGACCATCATGCTGACCCAGCCGAATCCTTCAGGCTTACTGTACACGGATCCGTAATAGGGAATGTGCGCATAGGCGATGAATATTCTCTTATTATCGACCGTATAGGTGAACGAACCGGATTTCCCGGATGCAGCCAGCGCATGGATCTTGGGGAGGTTCTCATCCATGAAGCCCATGTTGAGGACATTCATTCCCCCGGCCCCGGTCTTTATCAACTCGTTATAGGTTTTATCGTCCATGGTTGGAACAGGCTTCTTATCCGGACCCAGGCCGCCGATAAGATACTGCGCGGGATGGGCAAGTATCGCACCGTCACGCCCCACCAGGAATGTATAGTTGACATCGTCGGGATTAACCTTAGAGAAAACCATACCCGGTTCCGTGGGCACGATATGCCCGGTGAACTCTATGATATGGGTAAAATCCAGGGCGAGTGACACCACGCCGGCAAACCCTGTGGAATCGAAGACCGGAGCTGCTATGCGGATGATTCCATTGAACTGTTTCCCCGCCTCGAACTCCTGCTTCGTTACGTGATAGCCGACCACAGGGCCTATGTAAATCTCGCCCGGGGCAAGCTGTTTTGCCTTCTGGAAATAATCCTCAGCCCCGAAATCGCCATTTTCAGGATTCGACATATCCTTGAGCTTATCCTTGGCAACCACTCCGTCTACGGTCACCTTCAAAGACTCTTTACCAGCCTTGTCAAGAAAGGCGATCTCTCTATAGACCGGCATGGGTATCTTCACAACGCCTACGTTGGAGGCCTGGATAACACCCCTGGTGTTGGACTTCAGAAATGTATTGTACGACTGTTCGTCCCTGGGGAGAATAGTTGCGATCCTGATGTCCTTCTCCCGATCCGTAAGGAACTGGGCAACCGCATCAGCAACATTCTGCGCCCTGCCGGCTATAGACAGCTTCTGATTATCATCGAGAATTCGCAAGTTTGCCTGCGTTGCCTCTTCCCCTACCTTGATAACACCCTTGCTGATGATAACGCCGGTTATGGTAAGGGGAAGCACAATGAGAATAAAAAAACTTAATGCAATACTGGCAAAACTGAAATTCTTTTTTGCTCCCTGCTCCATATCAATCTCCTGACCGTGTTATACGCACCGAGAAGCGGCTCGACAACACTGCAACCTCACGGTTCACGCCACTGAATTCCGCCCGGGCCCTCAGGCGATCCAGACAAGTGCGACCCGCGAAATGTATAGCGTATTCAGGGGTCAAGCCTTTTATGCCTGGATTCATCCGAAGGGATCAACCTTTCACAAGCTAACCAACAATGATTGCCTTGAATGGATTGGCGTACAGAATGATGAGTGAAATAACCAGTGCGTAGATTGCGATTGATTCAATCATTGCGAGACCGACCATGAGGGTGAGCATGATCTTGCCCTGCGCATCAGGATTACGTCCAACAGCCTCGGTCGCACCTGACAGTGCAGTACCCATTCCTGAACCGGCGCCTGTTGCACCGATACCCATGCAGAGACCTGCTGCAATGATGGATGCGGCCACAAAAATAACTTTCGCCCAATCAACAAAAACCGGCTGCGCCTGTGCTGCGTCTGCTGCAAAAGCTATACTGGATACGGCTAAAGTCATCATTGCAACAAATACAAAGGTCATTAATCTGCTCATCGCACACTCCTTAGAGTTTTTTATTCATGAATTCAGACAATTATTCTGAATCATGATTCATTTAATACACTATTGGGACTGTCTATGCAAGCAAAAAGTTGCACTGAATGACTGTTCGTTCATGAAAACAAGGGTGGGGATTTTGCCTGTATTACCGCTCCAGGAAAGACTTCAAGTCATCCTGATTGACCCAGGCTTCATTGATGACTGATTCATAATCGATGCGCTTTGTTTTGACGGCGTCGGCGATACTTTCTTCCACGGGAAAATATTCACTGCGCAAGGACCTCGCCTGTCCTTTTATATGATATGTCTTGTCGTCTCTGATATATTTCTGAATCCTGGGTGTTGCAAGCAGCCCCTCCCATGCCGGGATCATCTTTCTTAAGGACTTGGACCAGAGAAGCCTCTGGGAGTATGCCGCAAGCATTGAACGGGAAAAAAGACCCCGCATATAGTCGCTTGAAAGGGATGACATGAGCTGCTCAACGGAACTGAATACATCCAGCGCATTCATCCCTGCGATCACAAGGACACCCTTGTGTGCAGCACGCACGGCAGTGTCCATCATGAACATATCCTTGAGATTCGTTATGACCAGGACATCCGGGTCAAGCTTTATTACATTCTCGAAGACCTCGGCCAGGTCACCGTCCGTATCGTGGCCGATCTCCCTCTGATTCACGTTGGAGAGTTTGTGGTGATGTATGTATTCAATGGGGTCTTCAAAGGTGATGATGTTGCAGCTCTGCGTACTGTTTATATGATTGATTAATGCCGCTATGGTTGTGTCCTTGCCCTGCCCCCTGGCACTGCTGATGAGAAGCAGACCGCGTTTGTCGAGCATCGAGGTAAGCATGGCGGGCAGGCCCAGGGAGAGTACGGACGGGATTACATCCACGAGCTTTTTTGCAGCAATCGTAATATCTCCGGCCTTCTGTAGATATATGTTCAGGCGATATCTTCCATGCCCGGGTTTTACATAGGTAACCTCGATTTCCTTCTTAACCCTGAGCAGTTCAAGATCCTGCTCCGTGAGCATTTCCTTAAGGATCTTATCCATGACTGTTTCGGTCACGATGGGGAGGTTGCACCTCTTAAACTGACCGGCAATACGTATGGCGGGTGTCGTGCCGATGGACACATGAAGGCCGGTGCACCCTGGCTCGTCTAAAAGTTTGAGCACCGCCGAGGCATCCATGTCAAGGGCGACAAGGCTCATGACACTCCGCCTCACTTCGTTGAGGGGCAGATTCCTCAGACCGTACCCAACATTGTCGAGATGGGCCAGGATGTCATGAACCTGGGCCAGGGAGGCGACAACCGGCGTAACGTCCCTGTTGAGGAGGAACTTAATGTTCTCCACAACCCTGTAGTTGAAGGGGTCGGCAAAAGCCACGGCAGCCCTCTTGCTGTTCGCATCCAGGGGTATGGCCTTCATTTCTCTCATACGCTCTGGCGGGAGCATCACCTGGGCGTGCTTCTTTATGGTCCATGACTTCATGTTGAGCGTCACGACACCGGTGAGGTTCTTGAGAATATCGAGCACCTGCTCTTCATGGAGATATCCGAGACGGATGAGCATCTCACCCAGCTTCAGTTTTTCCTTCCTGGCGACTCCCAGGGCATGCCTGAGCCTGTGCTCATCAATAAGGCCAAGTTCCACCAGAACCTCACCCATCATCTGTTTTTCAACCATGGAATCTCCTTGGGGCGTCAACACAACCCCTTTTCATCAGGATTGTTTTATCGGCTTTTATACCCGTATTCCTGAATATGGCCCCTTCGCGACTCCATACTCACCGTTAAGAAACACTTGCAATTCAGCCCGTTCGCCTGGAACATCGCACCTTGAAAAACGAGAAGTCGCATGACTTCATCAGGGGTAGCCATACCGGTCGTATTTCAGGTATCATACCCAAATGGGAACTTTGGAGGTTGCATATCTGACCATTGCCTTGGGGCTGTTCTTCAACTTCAGCAACGGCTTCCATGATGCCTCCAATATCGTCACCACCATCATATCATCGAGGTCCATGAGCGAACGCAGCGCGCTTATCATGACAGCACTCCTCGTGCTTTTCGGATCGCTCTTCCTGGGCACCGCGGTTGCAAAGACAATCGGCCAGGGGATAGCGGGTATAGATTCCATGACCGTAAGGGGCATCATCTCCGCCATCGCGGCAGCCACGGCCTGGAATATCTTCACCTGGATGATAGGTCTCCCTTCATCCTCGTCCCATGCCATTATCGGGGGACTCATGGGGGCGTCTCTCCAGGTTTCAGGGCCTGATTCCATTGAATGGAAAAGCGTGCTGGCCATATTCGGCGTAATCCTTATCTCACCGATCCTCGGCTTCATCAGTGCGTTTCATCTCACCAGGATGAATTTCCGCATCTTCAGGCATGTCCACCCGGTGGTGGCTACGGGTATTCTCAAACGGCTTCAGATCTTCTCGGCAGCCATGCTCGCCATATCCCACGGCACGAACGACGCACAGAAGGCCATGGGGATCATCACCATGAGTCTGATTATCCTGCACCGGTTCGACCCTGCCGTCATGGCTCAATTCTATGATCCTGGCCCCGGCGGCGCCTTTACGGTTCCCCTCTGGGTCATCCTTTCATGTTCTTTCGCCCTGTCGGCCGGCATGCTTTCTGGTGGAAGGCGCATCATGAAGACCATGGGCACGAAGCTCTTCAAGATAAAACCCATCCACGGCTTCGGCGCCATGCTGTCCACCTCTCTGGTCGTCTTCACCTGCTCGCTGTTCGGTTTTCCGGTGAGCACAACCCACATATCATCCTCAGGCATCGTAGGCGGTGGGGCGGCGCAACGCCTGGGAATCGTGCGCTGGGGCCTGGCCAAGGACATCATCCTCACATGGCTCTTCACCATCCCGGCATCGGCCTCTCTGGCTTATCTGCTGTCTCTGGCGCTTCAGCAGGCGTTCTGAAGACCCCGGCCAGACACACACTCAGAAGCACAATAAACTGGCCCGAACAAATGATGTAAGCTGCAGAAGACTGGCAAAAGGCACGTCTTCTGCAGCTTACATCATTTGTTCGGGAATATTTTTTCTCCCCTCACTATCGTTCTCGCCTGAATTATGCGGACATCTCTTGCTGGGATATGTACGCATCAAGCTCAACATCAAAATCTGTTTTAAACCAGATTTTGCATTTGAAGGTGTTTCAAATTGATCCGTACGAAGCAGTGATCTCGCCGCTTTTCGATAAATGCCTATTATGCAGGCTGCTTGAGGCGGCGAGATCACTGCTTCGTACGGACCTGTTAAAAACAATTTTGCATGGCACGAACCTTATGCCAACGCGCTCTTGGAGTGTATCAGGTTCATGTGTTCACTTCCAAACGCACAATCCGGGTCTAAACCTCCATCCTTGACGAACAGCCGCTGTTCCATTAGAGATAGGGGACATCGTGAACAAGGAGAAACCATGGCCCGTACCTTAACCGCCAAGATCATTTCAAACCACCTTGTTGAGGCCACAGAAACGGAATACGCCCTGAGGGTCGACCAGACACTGACCCAGGACGCCACGGGAACCATGGCATACCTCGAATTCGAGGCCATCGGGCTCGACCGGGTGAAGACCGAGCTCTCCGTGAGCTACGTCGACCACAACACTCTGCAGACCGGGTTCGAGAATGCAGACGACCACCGATTCCTCCAGGACGTGGCAACCAGGTATGGCATCTACTTCTCCAGACCCGGCAACGGCATCTGCCACCAGGTCCACCTGGAGCGCTTCGGTATCCCCGGCAAGACACTGCTGGGTTCGGACAGCCACACCCCCACCGGAGGCGGCATCGGGATGCTGGCCATCGGGGCGGGCGGGCTTGACGTCGCCGCTGCCATGGCAGGCATGCCGTTCAACATCCCCATACCCAAAGTAACAGGCATCCATCTGACTTCAAGCCTGAAGCCCTGGGCGAGCGCCAAGGACATCATCCTCGAGGTCCTCAGGAGGCTCACGGTCAAGGGCGGCGTGGGAAGGATCATGGAGTACTACGGCCCCGGGGTGAATAGTCTGAGCGTGCCCGAGCGCGCCACCATCACCAACATGGGCGCAGAGCTGGGCGCCACCACCTCCATCTTCCCCAGCGACGGAGTGACCCGCGCTTTCCTCAGGGCCCAGGGCCGTGAAGAGGCCTGGAGCCCTCTGGCAGCCGATGAGGGCGCCGTCTATGATACGACCATAGAGATCGACCTTGCCGCCATCGAACCCCTTGCCGCATGCCCCCACAGCCCCGACAGCATCAAGACAATAGCCGAGCTCTCGGGGAAAAAGGTGGACCAGGTGCTCATAGGGTCGTGCACCAATTCTTCGCTGAAGGACCTCATGAGGGTGGCAGCCATACTCAAGGGCAAAAAGATCCATCCGGATGTTAGCCTGGGCATTGCGCCGGGCTCCCGGCAGGTCATGGAGATGCTTGCCGCAAACGGTTCTCTCGCGGACATCATCGCGTCAGGCGCCAGGATCCTGGAGACGGCATGCGGGCCGTGCATAGGCATGGGGCAGGCCCCGTCGAGCGGTGCCGTGTCTGTGCGGACCTTCAACCGCAACTTCAAGGGCCGCTCCGGAACTCAGGATGCCCAGGTGTATCTTGCATCGCCCGAGGTAGCAGCCGCCTGCGCGCTGAAGGGGAAATTCACAAATCCGGCTGAACTTGGGGAATACCCGGCCATAGATCTCCCGGATTCCTTCCACATAGATGATTCCATGATCATAAAGCCTTCGGACAGACCGGACACGACAGAGGTCCGCCGGGGCCCCAACATCCGGCCCCTGCCCAAGCGGGGGCCCATGGAGGACACGCTCACCCTTTCAGTGCTCCTGAAGCTTAAGGACAACATAACCACGGACGACATCATGCCGGCGGGATCCAAGATCCTTCCGCTGCGCTCCAATATCGACGCCATATCGCGCTATGTGTTCTCCAGCATAGACAAAAACTTCGCAGACCATGCGCTGGCCTCAGGTGCAGGCTGCATCCTGGCCGGCGGCAACTACGGCCAGGGTTCTTCACGCGAACACGCGGCGCTCGCCCCCATGCACCTGGGCGTGAAGGCCGTGTTCGCGAGGTCATTCGCGCGCATCCACAGATCCAACCTCATCAACTTCGGGATCCTGCCCATGGAGATAGACGAGGAAGGCTATTCCCTTCTGGAACAGGGCTCGCAGGTAATGGTGAAGAACATCCATGCAGCGCTTGCAAAGAAATCGCCCATAGAGGTAACCGACGGCAAGACCCATAGGAACATCAACTGCACCCTGAACCTTTCCGAGCGCGAGAGCGAGATCCTCAGGGAAGGCGGGCTGCTCAACTTTATCTACAAGAAAGTACGAGGCTGATATGTCCCAGGAAATCCGAACCCGGTTCGCACCATCCCCCACAGGCCAGCTCCATATCGGCGGTGTCAGGACAGCCCTTTTTTCATGGCTCCATGCCAGGCACTTCGGCGGGAAGTTCATACTGAGAATCGAAGACACGGACGCAGAACGCTCCACTGATGAAAACACCAAACAGATCCTCGAGTCCATGAAGTGGCTGGGACTCGACTGGGATGAGGGCCCCATCTTCCAGTCGGACCGGCTCGATATCTACAAATCGTATATCCTGAAGCTCGTTGACGAAGGCAAGGCGTACTGGTGCGAGTGCACCCCTGATGAGCTGGAAAAGAAGCGCGCCCAGGCCCTGGCTGAAGGGAAGAAGCCCAAGTACGACGGCACGTGCAGGACCAAGGGCCTGGGGCCCGGCCCCGGCAGGGTGGTGCGCTTCCTCATGCCCGATGTGGGTGTGACCTCATTCGACGATATGATCAAGGGCAGGATCTCCATGGAGAACGCCGAGCTGGACGACCTCATCCTGCTCCGCTCGGACAACATGCCCACCTACAACCTCACCGTGGTCATCGATGACGCCACCATGAACATGACCCATGTCATAAGGGGGGATGACCATGTGAACAACACCCCCCGCCAGGTGAAGATCTACGAGGCACTCGGGTTCGAGCTGCCCTGCTTCGCGCATGTCCCCATGATCCTGGGTCCGGACAAGACCAAGCTCTCCAAACGTCACGGCGCCACTTCGGCCATGGCGTACCAGGAGATGGGGTTCCTGCCGGAGGCCCTGGTGAACTACCTGGTGCGGCTCTCCTGGTCGCATGGGGACCAGGAGATCTTCTCCCCGGAAGAGCTCGTCAAATATTTCGACATCCACGACGTGGGCCGGGCGGCAGCGGTATTCAATCCCGAGAAGCTCCTGTGGCTCAACCATCACTACATCAAGACAGGAGACCCCGAGAGGCTCTCGGGGCTGCTCGAGGACTTCGTTGCGAAAAAGGGTTATAAGCCCCATGAGAGAGACTATGTGAAAAACGTGGTTGTCGATGTGAGAGAGCGCACCAAGACACTTGTTGAAATGGTCGACTTTGCCGACTTCTACTTCCGCGATACGGATCCGGACGAAGACCTCAAGAGGCAGTTCTATACCGCGGACATCGCCCCGGTGTTCAAGACGATCAGAGAGAGGTTCGCTCAGGCGGATCCGTGGGACAAGGCAAGGCTCGAGGAGACCATGAAGGTCATCCTTGAGGAATCCAACCTGAAATTCAAGACCATCGCACAGCCCATGCGGGTGGCCCTTACCGGAAAGACCGTCTCGCCCGGCCTGTTCGAGATCATGATCACCCTTGGGAAGGCCACTGTCCTGAAGAGGCTGGAAACGGCCCTTTCATATATGAATTCGTAAGTCATCTTCTCATTGAGGAGGCCTTAAGACCATGAATGTGAAAGAACTCGCCCTGGTGGCGCTCTTCATGGCACTGGTGGCGGTTGCCACCATGATCGTGCGCGTCCCTGTCCCCCAGACCAACGGGTATATGAACCTGGGGGACAGCATGGTCCTGCTCTCGGGCATCTTCTTCGGCCCCGGTCTGGGATTCATGGCAGGCGGCATCGGCTCGGCCCTGGCCGACATCTTCGGGGGTTACTACCAGTGGGCGCCCTGGACTCTCTTCATCAAGGGGATCGAGGCGTCCATCATGGGGCTGAGCGTGAAGCACCTGAAGATCAACACCCACAAGGTCAGCCTCCTTGTCGTTGTGTTCCTCATCCTCTCGAGCGCATGGATGGTGTTCGGATACTATGTGACCGAGGTCTTCATGTACGACCAGAAGGCAGCGTTGGCCGAGGTTCCGGCAAACCTCCTCCAGGCTGGAGGCAGTGTGATCCTGGCGACGCTGCTGCTCCCGCTCTTTTCAAAGATCATAAGCCGGACAAGGCCTTAAGGGTGCCTGAGGGGGCCATGCTCAGGGTCGAACAGATCCCGACCGAGGGCTTCAGCCTCTTAAGCTATATCGTATACGATGAGGCCTCACGCGAAGGCATCATCATCGACCCGCCGCTGTATATCGCCCATCAGGCCGATCTTGCCTCGTTGCATATCAGGGCCGTCATCAACACCCACACCCACCCCGACCACACCATGGGCAACCGGAGCCTGTCAGGCATGGCGCCTGTTCTTGCCCATGAGGCAGAAGACACCTGGTATCTCAGGCTCTACAATACCCTGCTCACTGCCGTCTTTACCGGAAGGCTCCAGACCGGGATCTCTTACACGCTGAACGAGAAGGAACGGATTGTCCTGGGGGACACTCACGTGGAGGTGCTCCATACGCCCGGACACTCCCCCGGTTCCATCTGCCTGTACTGGAGCGGGAATCTCGTCTCGGGCGATACGGTATTTGCGGAAGGGATCGGGAGGACGGACCTGCCGGGCGGCAGCATGGAACAACTGAGAAAGAGTATAGGCCGGATCATGTGCCTCCCGCCCGACACCACCATCTGGCCCGGTCATTCCTATGGGAACAGACGCAAGGCCTCCCTGGGGGAGATCATGCCTTTTCTGTCCCTTATTGCAGGCGGCATGTGACATGGGCATGGGTAAAACATCAGGGCGCATTGAGGCTTCAAGGGGATAATGAGTGCTTAAACAAGGGGGCTTTATGAAAAAATACGTGGGAATTCTTTTCTTTCTCCTGGTCCTGACCATCCTTGGCGGCTGCGCGTCTGTCCAGGATTCCCTCTTTGATGCAGGGATCCGCACAGAACGCTTCATGTCGGACATGCATGGGTCATCTGTCACGGTAAAGGGCCGTCAGATCGCCTATCTCGAACGCCGGGGTACCGGGGAGACCATTGTGCTGCTCCACGGCTTCGGTTCCAATAAGGACACCTGGGTCCGTTTCACCAGATCCCTCCCCGGCGAATATCACGTCATTGCCTTTGACCTGCCGGGGCATGGAGACAGCACCAAGGAGAACGACGAAACCTACACCATCGACTTCATAACACAGGTATTCGCAGAGGCTGCAGACGCCCTGAAACTGAACCGCTTCCACCTTGCAGGCAATTCCATGGGAGGCTGGGTCGGCATGCTCTACACGAACCGGAACCCGGAGAGGGTCATCACGCTCGGTCTCTTCGATACCGCAGGGGCCAACTCGCCTGAAGCCAGCGACCTTTACAAGGCCATCCTGGAAGGAAACAACATCCTGGTCCCTGCATCGGAAAGTGATTTCTACAATCTATTGAAATATGTCTATCACAAAGAGCCGTCTCTCCCCTGGCCCGTCAAGCCTGTCCTGGCAAGAAGGGCTGTCGAGGATGCCCCGTTCAGACAGAAGATGTTCAAGGACATCTGGGGTAATCCCGAGGATATCGCACCTGTTCTGCCCGACCTGAGACTTCCCGTGCTGATCCTCTGGGGCGCCCAGGACAGGATGACCCACATCTCCACCATAAAGGTGCTGGAGCGTTATCTGCTGAACTCCAGGACCGTCATCATTCCGGACTGCGGCCATGTGCCCATGCTTGAAAAACCAAAGGAAACCGCGCTGGAGTATGCAGCTTTCCTCAAGGAACACCCGGAACCTGCCGCAGAACAGCCGGAAGCCGCAGAGGACTAAGAAATCCGATTTATTTTTTTTGAGGGAGCAGGCCGCATCCGGCAAGTGCCGGATGCGGCCTGAGGAGGAATAGGATATGATTATCCTAAGGGTTCTGCCAAAAATGCCTTATCACTCTTTCGCCTTGAACATTGTTGCGGCTTTTCCTGTATCAGCCTCGCTCAGTGGCGAATAACGCATATATATTCAAGAGATATGCCAAAGCACAGTATTGTTAATTATTATAATGTTATTAACCTATTATCTATATATGTGCCCAGGGCGCCCTGTTTCCACTTCCCTGTATTATGTAAATATTTTCTTATTTTTTCCCACAAATAGGGAATTCCGCATCAAGGGACGGTCCTGCCGAACCCGGAATAAACCCGGATTGTGCGTTTGATGGTTGCCTCTTTACAGCAAAAAAGTAATACTCAAAAAAACTATATAATCTGGAGGTCCTCCATGTCGGAAAATATTCCTACTCGCAAAGAGGCCCTTGAACTGCTTCACGCCTACAACCAGACGGACAACCTACGCAGCCACGCCTACTCGGTGGAGGCGGTGATGCGTTACATCGCCCGCAAAAGAGGGCAGGACGAAGAGAAGTGGGGTGTCATCGGCCTCGTCCACGACCTCGACTATGAGCGTTTCCCGGAGCATCACTGCGCCAAGACCCGGGAGATCCTCACGGAAAACGGCTGGCCCGACGAATATATCCGGGCGGTAGTCTCGCACGGATGGGGTATCTGTTCCGACGTGGAACCGCTCAGCGATCTCGAAAAGACGCTCTATACCATCGACGAGCTCACGGGACTCGTGGCGGCGAGTGCCCTGGTGAGGCCATCAAAGAGCGTGCTTGACCTGAGCGTGAGCTCGGTGAAAAAAAAGTGGAAGTCGAGCGCATTCGCTGCCGGTGTGAACCGGGAGGTCATAACAAAAGGCTCTGAGATGCTCGGGGTCACCCTGGATGAGCTCATCGAAGACACCATCATGGGCATGCGCGAGGTGGCGGAGGCCATCGGGCTCAAAGGGGCGCCGCAGGAACCGCAGAATTGAAGGCCTTTCATTAAGGGACTTGCCCGAAGCATCTACCCATACCACGACAGGAGAGGACAAAGGCTATGGTCAGGAAGGTATTGGATGGTCTCTATGCGTTCATCTGGCAGGATTACAGGCAGAACAACTGCAACACCTTTCTCATAGACGACGGGAAACGGATACTCATCGACCCCGGTCATGCCCATCTTTTCAGCCACGTCGAACAGGGGCTCGCATCGCTGAAAATCGAGCCCTCCGAGATAGACCTCATCATCGTCACCCATGCACACCCCGACCACATGGAGGCCGCCCTGCTCTTCAAAAAACCTACCCTGCTTGCCATGGGAAAGACCGAGTTCGGATACCTCAAGGAAATGGCAGGAGAGTTTTACCAGATACCCCAACCGGATTTCTTCCTGATGCCGGGCGAACTTCACGTGGGGGGCCTCCTCTTCGAGGTCATTGACACACCGGGGCATACGCCGGGATCCGTCAGTCTGTTCTGGCCCAAGCATGGGGCACTCTTCACCGGCGACCTGGTATTCGAACAGGGCATCGGAAGAACGGATCTGCCTGGCGGGAGCGGCAGCCTGCTTAAAGAAAGCATCCTCAAGGTGGAGTCCTTGCCGGCGCAATATCTCTTCCCCGGACACGGCAATGCAATCAGCGGCATCAATGCGGTAAAGGAAAACTTCAAGCAGGTCAAGGAATACTGGTTCAGATACCTCTAGGAAGCCATGATCTCCTGCGTGAACTGTTCCTTGAGGCCTTTTACAAAGGCAATCCAGGCATCGTCGCCCTCCAGGTTCGGCACGAGTGCCGTTCCGGAGATCCCCATCTCCTCGAACATGTTCCGGAGACGGACCTGATGCTCCTGCCTGTGCCGCTCATGTCGGACATGGTATTCCTTGATTGAACCTGAAATGGGCGCTGCATCCACACCCAGCAGCTCTGCAAGGGCCTGAAGGACAATGCCGTTATCGGCATCAGGATCTATTTCACCCAGTAAATTTCTCCGGAGGATACCTGCCAGCGGCCTGTAGCGGGGAGACTCCTCCGAATACTCCTTTACGAGTTCACGCATGGCGATCTTTCCGTCAACTAGCATCTTTACCCAGCCCCTGGCCTTGTCCTCCCATTCCTTCCTCTGGAGGGCCTCCTTGTCCGCCTGGTTTATGGCAATATTTTTCGTCCGTTCCATGACCAGATCCAGTGTGCTCTTAATCTTAGCCATAATGCTGTTCCTCTGTGATAATCCTTCTAACCCTTCAATAGTTACCGTTGCCTTCTCAATCAATACCCTTGTGCTGCCGATCCGTGGCCTGCGCCTTCAGGTCCGGCATGCAAGTCTCTCGATGGCCCCTATGATATCCCCCCACAGCTCCCTCGGGAGGAAGTGACCCATGCCGTCGAGTATCCTCAGGCTCGCGCCGGGTATGGAATCGGCGGTATCCATACCGCATACAAGGGGGACCAGGGGGTCTTCTGTCCCGTGAATGACGAGTGTGGGGCTCGTCACGGATGCAAGCCTCTCTTTCCTGCTGCCCGAGGCAAAGATCGCTGCAAGCTGCCGGGCGCTTCCCTCCGGATCGACCCCCCTGAGATACGTTTGCTCCCCGAGCCTGGCCGCCGTGAGATCATCGATCGTGTAGCGAGACCCGCTCAATATCCTCCAGACATCCCTGAAGTATGTCACAAAGGCGTTTTTTTCCGTGGGGATCGGCCTGAAAAGTATCTCCATGGCTTCTTTTCCGGGCATGGGCAGGCTAGGGTTGCCGGTCGTGGACATGATGGAGGTCAGCGTCTTGACCCGTTCAGGGCTGCTGATGGCCATTTCCTGGCCGACCATCCCCCCCATGGAGGCGCCTACGACATGCGCCCTTTCAATGTCCAGGGCATCGAGCAGTCCGAAGGCGTCGTCGGCCATATCCATGAGGGTATAGGGAACAGGGACCGGCTTTCCCATCAACATGGCCTGGATATGAGGCATGCCAAAGGCCCTCATCCTGGTTGACATGCCCACGTCGCGGTTGTCGAAACGGATCACGTAAAGACCCTTTTCAGCGAGCATCCTGCAGAATTCATCTTCCCAGAGTATCATCTGGGAGCTCAACCCCATGATCAGGAGGACCGGTTCGAACTCCCTGCCGCCGAAGGTATCGTAGGCGATCTCTATGCCATTGACACGGGCAATGCTCATCTGGCTGTGTGGAATGCTCGGATTCATGAGAGGACTCCATGCCTCCTTCAGAGGTTCTGTACGACTATTGTGCATATCATCAGGTGCCCTTAAGATGCAACATGCCGCGCAAAAGATTTTCCTGTTGTCTGCAGGGGCCTGCTCCGTTACAATGCATCATCGGCCGCATCACGGGGAAGCCCCTGAAGAATGCAGACGAACTCCACGAAAACCGCAATCATGGGAACCCCTTTGTAGATACGGCCCTGTCTTGTGAAAATTTCAGACAAAGGAGGACGATGAGAAGCCATGTCGGAAGAGACCAAGAAAAAGGACCACGAGAAGCCCATTGACAAGATGACCATCAAGGAACTCAGAGAGGTCGCACTGGAAATACCGCATGAGCACACCGAAGTAGCTGTCCGTGACATGAACAAGGAGCAGCTCATTGCATTCATCAAAGAATCGAGGGGCATCAAGGATGAAGGGCCGGTCCATCATGAAAAGAAGAAGAAGAAGGTAAAGGCCAAGGTCATCCTGACCAAGCAGGACATCAAGGCCAGGATCAGGGACTTCAAAAAGGCAAAGGCCGCGGCACACGAAGACAAGGAAAAAGCCAGGGCGGCCGTCCTGCGCCGCCGGATCAGCAGGCTGAAAAAACAGAGCAGGAAGATAGCCTGACACCTGCCGTGAAACATCCCTCCCATCCTTGAACCGGGGCTGCCGGGCTGTGGATGGGAGGGTCCAGCTTTATGTCAGGAAATGGTCAACCCCGGATTTTGCCTTTGAAGGGGTTTAAAAAACCTGATCCGTCAGAACCAGTGATCTTGAAGCCTTTCAGAAGTGCTGAATTTGCCGGGCATTGAAAGGCTTCAAGATCACTGGTTCTGACGGACCTGTAAAAACAATTCCGTTCACCTTAGGAATTATCCGTTTAATGCACACTTAAAAGGGTACCGGGTGTTTATGGACACATACAAATGCACAATCCGGATTAAAACTCTTCATACCCCTGTTTCACGGGCATGGCAGGCGGGGATTGAGCGCCCTTTGCCCGGCCGTTTTTCCCGGGCAGCGTGCCGCCGTAGCCTTCTCCCTTTTGAGATCCCCCTGTTATGAGAAAATCGGATCCGGATACCTTGAACCTGTTGACAACCAGAGACAGGTCCTGAGATTCCACCTCAAGGCTGTTGGAGGTGCTTGCAAGCTGCTGGACCGTCGAGGCGTTCTGCTGCGTGGTATTGTCTATCTGGCACAGAGCCCTGTTCACTTCGTCAACGCCTGATGCCTGCTGTCTGGTGGAGACTGCTATCTCCTCAATGCTCCTGGAAAGCTCTTCGATGTGATTCCTCATCTGCTCGAGGGACTCTGCCGACTTCCGCATGATCTCATCGCCTGAGCTGACCTTGTGCACGGTGTCTTCAATGAGCGCCTTGATCTCCCTGGAGGCATCCGCCGACCTCTGGGCAAGGGAGCGCACCTCATCGGCGACTACCGCAAATCCCTTGCCGTGCTCGCCCGCCCGCGCCGCCTCGACCGCGGCGTTCAGGGCCAGGAGATTGGTCTGGAAGGCCACATCATTGACCGTTGTAATGATGTCACCGATCTTCCTGGAGGCCTTCGAGATCTCTCCCATGGCCTTCATCAGTTCCTGTGAGGCATCCGCGCTCGCATTCGCCGTATCCACCATGACCCTTGCCTGGGCGCGCCCCTGATCTGCATTCTGGGCATTCAGTTTGATGGAAGATGTCATCTGCTCCATGGTTGAAGCCACCTGCTCGACGGCCGAGGCCTGTTCCTGAGTGGCCTGTGAAAGCCCCTGCGCCCCCGATGCTACTTCCTGTGTCGATCCATTGAGAAATTTCGTTGCGCCCTTGATCTTGGTTACCAGAACCTCGAGCTTGCTGATGAAGCGGTTGAACTCGTTTGCCAGTTCACCGATCTCGTCTGTCCTGTTCATGCGGAGCCTCATGGTGAGGTCACCCTCCCCCTGGGCGATGTCCCTGAACCCTTCCACGACCTCGTGAAGGGGGATGCTGACCATCTTCTTCATAACAATGATCATGAACAGCGCTGTCAGCGCGGCCAGGACCATGACGATCACGCCCACGTGGATCATGAGACTGTCAAAGGAGGCAAAGAACTCGGAGCGTTTATTGCCCGTATACAGCACCCCGATAATCTCCCCCTCCTTGTTCCTGATGGGATCATAGGCGGTATAATACGGCACGCCGAGTATATCGACCTTGCCGCGGAAGGATCTGCCTTCCTTGAAGATCGCA
Organism: uncultured Bacteriovoracaceae bacterium; assembly: GCA_964600235.1. Taxonomy (GTDB): domain Bacteria; phylum Desulfobacterota; class Desulfomonilia; order UBA1062; family UBA1062; genus MWEI01. The sequence goes on from CAZRIV010000014.1 coordinate 114,429, forward strand.
TCATATGCCGGACCCGTGAGCCTGGTGCCTATTGCCCGGGTGCCGTCCGCCTTCATCACATTGGTGGATACCCTGGTGTCTTTCATGAATATGGTCGCAGTACCTCCACAGAGCGCCTTGAGCCTGTCCGGGAGTTCGTAGTTGCCGTTTATGAGATAATCACCCGCAAAGAGATTGTCTCCGATAATCTGGAAATCACCGCTCTTCTGTGCCAGGAGCTCCCAGAAGACCCTGATCCTTACCTTCTGGTCTTCATAGGCGATCCGTTCAAGTTCCTGGTGAAAACTGATGAATGAAACCGCCATGACGACAACGAGAACCAACCCCCCGGATCCGAACGTGAGCGCCGCGAGTTTTGTAGACAGTTTTAGCCCTTTCATCTTAACCTCCGGTAATGAAGTCCATCGGGACATGGGGTGTACGAAAGGCCTCCATGCCCGTTTCCATAGTAAAAGCTCATCCTCTTTCCTGAACAATTCAATCAACAGATTCAGCCGGCAGTGACGCCTGCAAGACCGAATAATGAGCTACCGATCGGTGACTCATTAAAAAATCTTTATTTATTGAATTATTTCCGGTTCAATGGTTTCCTGCCACGGCACGACTCTGCGGCATGACCATACCCCGTCATGCAAGGCGCACGTCTCGTGAGAACGGCGTTTGACTCTCAAGAACCACAATTGACATGAAAACATGAATCTGATACCTCGTGTCGAGCCTCAATTAAAAATTCGGCGGCAGTAAATCCACATAAACAGGACCTGCAGAAGGGCTATCTCATGACAGCTGTTCCCGGCACCACAATGGATCTACAGAGGACCATCAGGGCATGGTTCATGATGGCGCGTATCCCCTTTCATTCGGTCGGGGTGATGCCCTTCTTTCTGGGCGCAGTGCTTGCCTGGCGCCTGACAGGCACCCTCGACCGGGCCGTGTTTATCTGGGGAACCCTGGCTGTGGTCCTGATCATGCTTTCAACATACCTCGCCGGGGAATATCACGACCTGGAAGAAGACCGCCTCTCGGGAAAGATGGAGAGGAATCCCTTCACGGGAGGCTCCCAGGCGCTGGTCCGGGAAATGGTTCCCCTGAACCATCCAAAGGTCGGCAGCTATGTGACCATTATAATGGCCGGGGCCATCGGGCTGCTCCTGCAGTTTTATTACCGGACAGGCCCCTGGACCATCCCGCTCGGTCTCCTGGGAATGGCGGCAGGGTTCTTCTATTCCACCAGACCGGTACGCTGGGTAACCCGCGGGATAGGAGAGATCATTATCGGGTTCAGCTACGGCTGGCTGCCCATAGCGGCATCGTTCTATCTCCAGACCGGGAGCCTGCACCCGCTCGTGCACTGGATGAGCCTTCCGGTGGCCCTGTCCATATTCAATGTCATCCTCATCAACGAGTTTCCGGACTACCCGGCGGATCTGAAGGCCGGAAAGAAGACCCTGACGGTGAGGTTCGGGAGAAAAACCGCATCATATGTCTATGCTTGTGCATCGTTAGGCGGGGTAATCCTCTATCCCTTTGCCGTCATGGCAGGCCTTTCCCCCCATACGATCCTTCTTTATCTGCCCATTGCAGCCCTTTCCTGCATGGCAGCAGCCGGCATGGTCACAGGACGCTACAACGACAGGGCGGCACTGGAGAAGATGTGCGGCATAACCATTGTGATCAATCTGCTCTACGCCGTGACCTACATGCTCGGCATCTGGATATGGGGCATATGACATGGACATCGCCGACCTAAAGAACTGGCCCTTCAAGGCCGTCTTCTGGCCACCTGGCCTCGTTTTGAGACAATTGGGGAGCGCGCTTTATTTTTCATATCTGGTGGGTTGGAACTCCTTTCCCTCCTGGATATTCCGGCACGGTGTCAACTCGCTGCCCATAGCGGCAGGCGCCACGGGCATGGGGTGCATAGGCTACCCGGGACACCCGGCATGGGAGGTTACATCCGCCTGCAACCTGAGGTGCATCCACTGCCACGTAACGGCGGACAAGCCCGCACCCGACGAGCTGAATACCGACGAGGCCAAGCGGTTCATCGACGGCCTCGCCCGCGTTGACGAATTCCGCATGCTCGTCTACACGGGCGGCGAGCCCCTGGTGCGCAAGGACATCTTCGAGCTCATGCACCACTCCAAGCAGGCGGGGCTCATCAACGTCATTGCCACCAACGGCACGCTGATCACCGAGGAGACCGCTTTCCATCTCAAAGAGGAAGGCCTGGCAACAGCCGCAGTAAGCCTGGATTCCTTCCGGGACGAGGTGCATGACTTTGTGAGGAACAAGCAGAACACCTATGAACTCGCCATGAGGGGCATCAGGGCGCTTAAGAAAGCAGGCATCCCTCTCCAGATAAATGCCACTGCCATGCAGTACAATTTTGGCGACCTGGGCGAACTCCTGGAGCTGGTGGATGACCTGGGCTCGGGCATCATGCTCATGTACCAGCTCGTGCCTGTGGGCAGGGGAGACGCCATCAGGGACGCCACCCTGTCCATCAACGAGAACGAGCGGCTGCTGAAGTTCCTGGCCAAGAAGCAGAAGGAGATCTCCACCATCGTGGAGCCCGTGGCAGGTCCCCAGTACTGGCCCTACCTCATGGAGGAAAAGGGCCTGAAGCATCCCCTGTGGCTGAAGGCTGCCGAACAGGTGTTCCACGGCTGCGCCGCTGGCAGGGGGTTCGTGTACATAAAGGCCAACGGCGACGTGTGGCCCTGCCCCTTCGTGGAGGTCAACGCGGGAAACGTCCGCGAGAAACCCTTTGACCTCATCTGGCAGGAGAGCGAGGTCTTCCATGCCCTTCGCAACCGGGAGAATACCCTGAAAGGCAAGTGCTCAGACTGCCGATATCGAACCATGTGCGGCGGGTGCAGGGGCCGGGCCATGGCGTGCACGGGAGATTTCCTCGCCGAGGACCCGTCGTGCTTTATCGAGACGGGGAAGAGGGATTGAGCCTGCCGGCAGGCTAACAAAGCATCAGGCCTTCTTCACCCCCCGCACGGACCGGTGGCAGTTCATGCCGAATATCTTGAAGTTCTTTATCTCGGCTATCTCGAATCCCAGGGACTCCAGCAGGCGGGGATAATTGTATATAGGGTGCACGGCGTTGTCGGCGGTGAGCCAGTAGGCGGTTGCGGCAAAGTACCAGTATATGGTCTGGAATATCTTGTAGAACCGTGAGCCGCTCTCGGGCAGGCAGAAATCGCCTATCACCATGGAGCCGCCCGGCTTCACCAGGGTGGTCAGGTGGACCAGGATCTTCTGCATCATGCCCCGGGGAAAGACGTTCAGAAAATAGTTCGCTATGACCATGTCGTACTGGACGTCGTCAGTCAGGTTCAGGATATTGTCGTTCACCATGTTTATGGGGGTGGCGGGCCTGGAGCGGTCGATCTTTTTCTGCATGTACTTCAGCATGGTCTTGGAGATGTCCACCGCCGTGACGTTCACCCCTTTCTTCGCCGCCTCGATGGCCTCGGTGCCGTGTCCCACCCCGGCGACAAGGAGTGTGTCGCCGGCTTTAAGGTGCTCAAGCATGGCCACCTTGCATTTCGGTATCTGCCCCAGGCTGTACAGGCTGCCGGTGATCTCGTACTGAAAACCCATCAGCCAGTATCCGTCTCTCACATCATGTTTTTCCGGCATGCTCATCCTCCCGTTCCATGATACTTAAAAATGATCTGGTACCTTACCATAAAACAATCCGGAATACCTGCTCAACATCCGATTTTATCTTTGATTCGTCCACACCGCTGGATCATCTCCTTGGCTCACGTACTATATTTTAAATCCTGCCAGCAATCCCGTGGCCTTTTCCAGGTCCGCATCATCGATCCCCCGCTCCTGCAGGAAGCTCCGGTACAGCAGGTTCGGCCCGGCTTCGATCCCCTTGATGCCGCCCTGTTCACATTCCTTTATCAGGCTGAATACACCTGACGAGCGGTGGGTGATGGCGCCATCTTCAAGCACCAGGACCTCGTCCGCGCTCTCCAGGTCTTCCAGGCGGTGCGAGATGTGGATCACGGTCTTGCCCAGGTCGGCATTGAGTTCCCGGATGGTCTTCAGGAGGTTATCCCGGCTGATGGGATCGAGCATCACGGTCCCTTCGTCCAGCACCAGGATATCCACATCGAGCGCCAGCTGGCCCGCATAGGCCACCTTGGCGAGCTGGCCACCCGAGAGCGTCGATATGAGGGAATTCCTCAGGTGCTCTGAGTGGATCGCCGCAAGCGATTTGTCGATCCTGCTGCGGATTTCGAGGCTGGGGAGCCCCATGTTCTCCGGACCGAACGCGATGTCTTCTTCCACCACCAGGCTCACGATCTGGTTGGCAGGATTGGCCAGCACGAGCCCCACCCTGAGTCCATGGGTTTCAATCGTGCCTGAAGACGGGGTGAGGATGCCTGAGATGAGAAAGGCGAGCGTGGTCTTTCCGCTGCCGTTGGACCCGACTATGCCTAAATAAAAACCGGCGGGCACCGTGAGATCGATGCCCGCCAGAGCGTTTGTCTGGGGATAGGAAAAACCGACTCCCTTAAGGGTGAGCGCAGCCTGGGATGTTTCCTTTCCGATCAATCCTTGTTCTCGTCGGTCTTCTTTGCAGCAGCCTTCTTCCTGGGAGCCGCCTTCTTCTCAGGCGCCTTTGCCTGGGCGGTCTTCTTTGCAGGCGCCTTTGCCTCGGCGGCCTTCTTTGCCGGCGCCTTTTTGGCGGCTGTCTTCTTTTCCGCTTCCTTCTTTTCAGGGACCTTGGGTGCTGCCGACTCGGTCCACTCGATTACCGCCATGGGGGCATTGTCGCCGTGGCGGTTCTTGTATTTGATGATCCTGGTATACCCACCGTTACGTGCCGCAAACAGCGGGGCAAGGTCCTTGAAGAGCCTGCCGAGGGCTTCCTTTGTCTTTACGGTCTGGGAGGCCCTGCGTATCGCTGCGAGATCGCCTTTCTTGCCCAGGGTGATCATCCTGTCCGCGATCCTCCTGAGTTCCTTTGCCTTCGCCTCGGTAGTGGTGAGCCTGTCATGAAGGATCAGCGATGTCACCAGGTTCTTGAGCATCGCGAGCTTATGATCCGTTGTCCGTCCGAGTTTTCTTCCTGCAATATGATGATTCATCTCTCCACTCCGCTCCTACTTGCTTTCCTCTTCTTCCATCCGCTTGCGCCTGCTCTCTATTTCATCGATGGACGGCAGATCCGGCAGTTTCATCCCGATATGCAGCCCCATCTTGGAGAGCTTTTCCTTTATCTCTTCCAGGGACTTCCTTCCGAAGTTCTTGGTTTTCAGCAGCTCGGCCTCTGTTTTCTGCACGAGCTCGTAGATATAGGTCATATTAGCGTTCTTCAGGCAGTTGGCGGAACGGACCGACAGCTCAAGTTCTTCTACGGTCCTGAAGAGATTATTGTTCAGTTCCTTGTCTTTTTCCTCTTCCCGATATTCGTGCTCGATCTCCTCCTCCTGGAAGTTGATGAACACGTCCATGTACTCCTTCTGGATCTTGGCCGCATATGCCAGCGCATCATCAGGGGTCACGACCCCGTTGGTCCAGATCTCGAGCGACAGCCTGTCATAGTCTGTCCTTCTGCCCACGATGGTGGGGGTAACGTTGAACGAAACCCTTCTCACGGGCGAGAAGATGGCGTCAATGGGTATCCAGCCATGGGTATCCAGTTTTTCCTTGATGAGCTCCGCCGGCACATAACCCCTGCCCCAGTCCACCCGCAGTTCCATCTTGAGCGTGATGCCGCTCTGGATGGTGGCGATGATCTGGTCCGGGTTGATGACATCTATCTTGCCGCCGGCATCTATATCTCCGGCCTTTACCTCACACGGACCCTTCTTTTCCAAGGTAACGGTCTGGGGCTTGTCCGTGTGCATGCGCATTTCAACCTTCTTGAGGTTAAGAATTATGTCGGTTACATCCTCGTAAACACCCGAGATGCTGGAAAACTCATGGAGAACGCCCACGCTTTCCTCAAACCTCACCCCAATGATGGCGGTTCCGTAGAGGGACGACAGCAGTATCCTCCGCAGGGAATTCCCTATGGTAACGCCGAAACCCCGCTCCAGCGGCTGTGCATTGAAGCGGCCGTAGGTATCGGTGTAGGTATCCTCTACGATCTCCAACTTGGTCGGTTTAATTATTTCTTTCCAGTTCTTCTCAATCATCCCTCACCCCAAGTCCTTAAGTCTTATTTCGAATAGTATTCAATGATCAAGGTCTCCTGGACCGACATTGGCATATCCTTGCGCTCCGGCAGCGCCTTTATCTTGCCCTTCTTGGCATCCTTGTCCACCTCGAGCCACTCGGAGAAGCCCCTCTGCTCTCGGTTTTCCAGGGAGACACCGATGCTGTCGAGCTTCTTGCTCTTTTCCTTTACCTCGATCTCGTCTCCGGCCTTCACGAGGAAAGACGGGATATTGACCTTGTGGCCGTTTACCACGATGTGTCCGTGGCTGATGAGCTGGCGCGCACCGTTGCGGGAAGGAGAGAATCCGAGCCGGTAAACGATATTGTCGAGCCTGCGCTCAAGGAGCTGCAGGAGCTGTTCACCGGTAACCCCCTTTTTGCGTTTAGCCATATCATAATACTTGCGGAACTGGGCCTCGGATACGCCGTAGGTACCCCTGACCTTCTGTTTTTCCCTCAGGTGAATCCTGTACTCGGTCGTCCTGACCCGTCCCTGTCCGTGCTGGCCCGGGGGGTATTCCCGCTGTTCAACAGCGCACTTGTCAGTAAAGCACCGCTCTCCCTTGAGGAAGAGTTTCATTCCTTCTCTGCGACAGATCTTACAAACAGGTCCTGTATATCTCGACAAGATTCATTCCTCCTTCTTGTTATACCCTTCTTCTCTTCGGGGGTCTGCAGCCGTTGTGCGGGATGGGCGTTATGTCGCGGATTCCTGTGATACGGATTCCGCTGGCATTGATCGCGCGCAGGGCCGACTCTCTGCCGCTGCCCGGCCCCTTGATGTATGCAAATGCGCTTCTCACCCCGAATTCGGATGCCTTCTTGCACGCCTCCTGGGCCGCTATCTGGGCTGCAAACGGAGTGGATTTGCGGGAACCCTTAAACCCCTGTGACCCGGCCGATGACCAGCCCAGCGTGTTGCCCTGCTGGTCCGTGATGGTCACGATGGTATTATTGAAGGTGGCCTGGATGTGAACGACACCCTCGCTCACCTCTTTCCTGGCCTTTTTCCGTCCTGTTTTCTGTCTCGCTTTCGCCATTAAAAGCACTCCTTAGAAGGTTATTTCTTCTTGCCGACCACGGCACGTCTCGGGCCTTTCCTGGTCCGGGCATTGTTATGTGTATGCTGTCCGCGGCAAGGCAGGCCCTTGCGGTGCCTGATCCCCCGGTAGGAAGCTATGTCCATGAGGCGTCTGATGTTCATGGTGACCTCCCTGCGAAGGTCTCCCTCGACCACCAGGGTCTTGTCGATATAATCCCTGATAAGGGAAATATCGTGTTCAGTGAGCTCATCACTCTTCTTCGCCGGGTCGATATTGACGGCCTCGATGATCTCGGTAGCCTTTGTCCTGCCGATACCGAAGATGTAGGTCAGTGCGATATCGATGCGCTTGTTCCGTGGTAAGTCTACTCCTGCAATCCTAGCCAAGACTATAGCCTCCTTTTAACCCTGTCTCTGGTTATGACGAGGATTATCGCATATCACCCTGACAATCCCGTTTCTTCTTATGATCTTGCACTTCCTGCACCGCTTCTTTGTTGATGCGCTCACTTTCATATCCGCCTCGTTATTACTTTGATCGGTAGACGATCCTGCCCTTTGTGAGATCATAGGGCGAAATCTCCACCTGTACTTTATCGCCTGGCAATATCCGGATGTAATGCATTCTCATCTTCCCCGAGATATGCGCGAGAATCTGGTGCCCGTTGGCCAGTTCCACCTTGAACATGGCGTTCGGCAACGGTTCTAGAACAATCCCTTCAGCCTCGATGACATCCTTTGCCATATATGCGTTAAGCCCCGATTGCCGTCTTTATGGAGCCCTGGACATTCTCCATGCTCTGGGTGCCGTCGATCTTCCTGACTACACCCTGCTTGCCGTAGTACTCGATCAGGGGCGAGGTCTGGTTGTGGTAGTTCGTCAGCCTCTGCCGGATGGTGGCTTCCTGGTCGTCGTCCCTCTGGTAAAGTTCGCCGCCGCACTTGTCGCACACGCCGTCCTTCTTTGGCGGATCGAACTTGATGTGGTGCATGTAGTTGCAGCCCCGGCAGGTCCTGCGGCCGGTGAGCCTCTCAACCAGGAAGTCGTCCGGAACCTCAATGACCACGACATGGTCGAGCTTGGTGCCCAGGTCCTTCAGCAGTCCATCCAGTGCCTTGGCCTGCTCCAAAGTCCTGGGGAAACCGTCCAGGATGAAGCCCTTCTTGCAGTCGGGCTTCTGGAATCTTTCCTTCACCACACCGATGACGACCTCGTCGGGCACCAGTCCGCCCTTGTCCATATATTCCTTGGCCTTCTTGCCCATGGGCGAGCCTTCTTTCACGGCGGCCCTGAACATGTCACCCGTTGAGATCTGGGGGACCTGAAGCCTGTCGATCATCCTTGTTGCCTGTGTTCCCTTGCCGGCGCCCGGTGGTCCTATTAAAATGATATTCATGATAATTCCCCCTCTTAAGGTTGTATAATCTATCTTCTGCCCTGTATGCGGCCTGACTTCAGGAGGCCGTCATACTGTCTGCTGATCAGGTGAGATTCGATCTGGCTCATGGTATCCAACGACACGCCTATGACGATGAGGATCGAGGTGCCGCCGAAGTAGAACGGTACGTTCGCCTGTGATGTCAGAATAATGGGGAGCACGCACACGATGCACAGGTATATGGCGCCTATGAAGGTGAGCCGGGACAAGACCTTGTCCAAGTAATCGGACGTGGACTTGCCGGGTCTGATACCCGGGATGTATCCGCCGTTCTTCTTTAAATTCTCCGCCACGTCGACCGGGTTGAAGATGACCGCGGTGTAGAAATAGGTGAAGAAGATGATGGCCAGGATATAGATCGCATTGTAGGCGATCCCTCTGGGACTCATGGCCTGTGCCAGGGTCTTCATGAAGCCCACATTGGGGAAGAACTGCGCTACGGTAGCCGGGAAAACGATAATGGAGGATGCGAAGATGGGCGGGATAACGCCCGATATGTTGATCTTGAGCGGCAGGTGCGTGCTCTGGCCGCCATAAACCCTTCGCCCCTTGATCTGTTTGGGATATTGTATGGGGACCCTCCGCTGGGCCGTCTCCATAAACACGATGCCCGCCACCACGGCGATGATGAGGATGAAGACCAGGATGAGCACGAAGTAGGACATCTCTCCCGTGGAGGCAAGACGCCAGGTGTTGTAGACGGCCACGGGGAGATTGGCCACGATACCTGCAAAGATGATGAGCGATATGCCGTTGCCGATGCCCCGCTCCGTTATCTGCTCACCGAGCCACATGAGGAAACAGGTCCCCGTGGTCATGGTCATGACGGCAACGAACCGGAATCCCCAGCCCGGTGAAATGACCACCGACTGTCCTGCCACGCTCATCTGCTCTACGCCCATGGACATGAACGCGCTCTGGACGAGGCAGAGGAATACCGTGCCATAGCGGGTATACACCGTAAGCTTGTGTTTTCCTGCCGCGCCTTCCTTCTGGAGCTGCTCGAAGGGAGGATAGATCATGCACAACAGCTGGACGATGATCGACGAACTGATGTAGGGCATGACGCCCAGGGCAAAGATGGAAAGGCTTCTGAACCCGCCGCCGGCAAACATGTCGAACATGCCCAGCAGGGTTCCCTTCTGCAGGTCGAACCACTCCTTCATGATCATGGAGTCGATGCCCGGGGTCGGGATATGGATCCCCAGTCGATAGACAAAGAGCATGACAAGCGTAAACAGTATCCGCTTCTGAAGCTCGGGAACTTTGGTGATATTGTCCAGTCCGTAGCTCACTTTTTACCCCTAAAGAGCCTCGAAGGTCCCACCGGCCTTCGAAATCTTGTCAACAGCCGCCTGTGAAGCCTTATCGAGCTTGACGGTCAGAGGGAACTCGATATCGCCATCTGCGAGCAGCTTAACGGAAACATTCAAGTTTGGAATCTTGCCTTTATCCTTCAGGGCCTTGCGGTCCACAACGGCGCCCTTTTCAAATATGGCCAGGTCTCGGATATTCACCACTGCATATTCCTTGCGGAACTGGAAATTCTTGAATCCCCTCTTGGGGAGCCTGCGGTAGATGGGCATCTGGCCGCCTTCAAACCACTGGGGGACGCTGCCGCCCGAGCGGGCCTTCTGACCCTTTGCACCGCGGCCGCTCGTGGTGCCCATACCCGAGGAATTACCGCGCCCGACTCTCTTACTCTTTTTCCGTGATCCTGCTGCGGGTTTCAGGTTCGATAGATCAAGCATGTTATGCCTCCTCCCAGATTAAAAGATGAGGCACCTTCCTGATGGCGCCGCGTGTTGCTTCGTTATCGGGCAGGAGGTGCGATCTTCCACGCCTCTTAAGCCCCAATGCCTTCACGATGGCCCTCTGCTTTACTGTGCAGCCGATCACCGAACGGTTCAATGTCACCTTTATCATACCAGCCATGATCTTAATCCATCCCTTTTTATGTTTACGATGCCCTAGTCCAGAGACTTGCCACGCTTTGCCTCGACGGCCTCTTTGGTTTCCATGCGCTCCAGGGCGTCCAAGGTGGCGCGGATAACATTGTTATGGTTCCTGGAACCAAGCGTCTTGGCCACGACGTTCTTGTAGCCTGCAGCCTCCATGACGGCCCTCACCGCGTTGCCGGCAATGATGCCGGTCCCTTCGGGTGCCGGCTTCACATATACCTTGGAGGAGCCGAACTCGCCGGTTATGGCATGGGGAATCGTGCCTTTGATGATGGGCACATCCACCATGGACTTCTTGGCGGCATCAAACCCCTTGCGTATGCTCACCGATACTTCCTTGGCCTTGCCAAGACCGTGACCGACCTTTCCATTGCCGTCGCCCACCACGACCAGAGCACTGAAACGAAAGCGTTTGCCGCCTTTCACAACCTTGGCGACACGGTTGATGTACACAACCTTATCGATCAACTGTTCCTGATTATCTTCGAACTGTTCAAATCTAGCCAATTCACCACCTCGCTGTTATTAGAACTTCAGCCCGCCCTCACGTGCGGCATCTGAGAGGGCCTTGATCTTGCCGTGATACTTATAGCCGCCCCGGTCGAATACGACCTTCTCTATACCCTTTTCCCTGGCCTTGGCCGCAAGGAGAGCACCCACCTGCTTTGCGGTCTCGATGGTGCAACCCTTGATCTTCTCTTTGATCTCGGGGCTCATGGAGGACGCAGCCACCAGGGTAAGTCCTTTCGTGTCATCGATGATCTGGGTGTAAATATTCCTGTTGCCGCGATACACGCTCAGACGAAGTCTCTCCGGCGTTCCGGAAATTGTCCTTCTTACCCGCTCTTTCCTGAGCTTCCAGGCTTCTTTTGCACTCTTCTTGCTCACGGTTTACCTACTCCTTATCGATTACGCCTTAGCCTTTTGCCGCGCTCTTGCCAGGCTTGATCCTCACCACTTCGCCATCGTACCTTATCCCCTTGCCTGCATAAGAGTCAGGCTTGCGGACCTTGCGGATACGGGCGGCAACATCGCCCAGAAGCTCATTGTCTATCCCGGTGAGCTCGATGAGACCGTCTTTGGTCACGGTACCGTCAACGCCTTTCGGGAGCACAAACTCGACCGGATTCGAGTATCCGACGTTCAAAACCAGGGTTTTCCCCTTTCCTTCGCCGCGGTAACCTACGCCGACGATCCTGAGTCTTCTCACAAAACCGTCCGTGACGCCTATGACCATGTTGTTGGTGAGCGCACGCATGAGCCCATGAAAGGCCTTTGTCCTGCGGTCTTCATCCAGGGTGACGAACCTGAGTTCATCTCCTTCGATTTTTACTTCAAGGTTGCCCACGCAATTCTTGGACAGCTCGCCTTTTGGCCCCTTCACCCTTATGATGCCGTCATTTACGGTTATCGTTACGCCCTTGGGTATCGCAATGGGCAGTTTTCCAATCCTTGACAATGACATGGCTGCTTCTCCTTACCAGACCTTCATGAGGACTTCTCCGCCCACATTGCCGGCCTTTGCCTTCAGGTCGGTCATGAGGCCGGAAGAGGTGCTCACGATGGAAATGCCCAGGCCGCCCCGCACATTGGGGATCTCGCCGGCGCCTTTGTAAACCCTTCTGCCCGGCGTGGATACCCTCTGGATACCGCTGATGACGTGACGGGCGTTCAAATATTTCAGATTCACGCGCAACGTACCCTGCTTCCCGTCATCGATAACCCTGTACGCCTTTATGTATCCCTCTTTCATGAGGATATCGGCGATGCTTATCTTGACTTTGGATGCCGGGATGTCGACGCTCTCTTTCATAGCCTGAGCTGCGTTACGAATCCGGGTGATCATGTCCGCAATGGGATCGGTATGCATGAAGTGTTCCTCTCTTACCAGCTTGATTTCTTAAGCCCGGGGATCTCGCCCTTCATGGCGAAGTTCCTAAGGCATATCCTGCAGATGCCGAACTTTCGGTAATACGCGTGCGGCCTGCCGCACAGCATGCATCTGTTATACTGTCTCACCTTGAACTTAGGCGGCCTCTTCTGCTTTGCGATTAAAGATTTCTTTGCCATAGTATCCCCTTACTTCCGGAACGGCATGCCGAATGCGGTGAGCAGACTCCTGCTCTCGTCATCGTTAACAGCCGTGGTGACAATGGTTATATTCATACCCCTGAGCTTGTCAACCGCATCGAAGTCTATCTCAGGGAACACGGTCTGGTCCGAAAGACCCATGGTGTAGTTCCCGCGGCCGTCAAAACCCTTTGCCGAGATGCCGCGGAAGTCCCTCACGCGTGGCAGCACTGCATTTATGAGCCTGTCTAAAAACTCGTACATCATGCTCCCACGCAGCGTCACTGCACAACCGACAGGCATGCCCTCTCTCAATTTGAAGGATGCAATGGACTTGCGCGCCTTCCTGACGATGGGCTTCTGTCCGGTAATGGCTGTGATCTCTTCCACGGCCTTGTCGATGATCTTCACGTCAGCGACTGCCTCTCCCAGCCCCATGTTCAAGACAACCTTCACGATTTTGGGGATCTGATGGACATTTGCGTATCCATATTCCGCCTTCAGTGCAGGCATGATCTCTTTTGTATAATATTCCTTGAGCCTTGCCATCTATGACCTCACTTATCCAATTCCTCACCGCAGGATCTGCACACCCTCACCTTGGAGCCGTCCTCGTGGGCTTTATAGCCGATGCGTACACCTTTCTTACACTTGGGGCAGACAAGCGCCACATTGGATTTGTGGATGCTCGCCTCTTTATCCACAATACCGCCCTGGCTGGTCTGCGTGGGCTTCTGGTGCTTCTTGATGATATTCACCCGCTCCACGAGCAGCTTGTCCTTCTTGTGGTTCACCCTCATGACCTGTCCCTGTTTGCCCTTGTTCTTGCCTCCAAGAACAACCACGGTGTCGCCCTTTTTGATCCTGCCTGTCTCGTACCTTACCACTGCCATCTGTCTACTCCTAACTAGAGCACTTCGGGTGCCAGCGAGACGATCTTCATGAAGTTCTTCGCCCTGAGTTCCCGTGCAACGGGGCCGAATATGCGCGTGCCTATGGGCTCGTTCTGGTTGTTGAGGATCACCGCCGAGTTCTCGTCGAACCGTATGCTCGTGCCGTCGGCACGCTTCTGCGTCTTTTTTGTCCTCACCACAACGGCCTTCACGACATCGCCCTTCTTTACCTTCGAACGCGGTATGGCCTCTTTCACGCTTGCCACTATGACATCGCCCAGATAAGCATATCTGCGCCTTGTTCCGCCTAAGACCTTGATGCACATAACCTCTTTCGCACCAGAATTATCCGCAACCTTGAGCCTTGTCTGCTGTTGGATCATGGGTAGCCTCCGCCACTAAACCTAAACTATTCCTGTCTCTCGAGGATCTTCACAACCCTCCAGCTCTTGTCCTTACTGATAGGCCTGCACTCACGGATAAGAACCTTATCCCCCGGCTTGCACTCATTACGCTCATCATGGGCCTTGAACCTGGCGCGCCTGCGGATATATTTCTCGAATACGGGGTGCTTTTCCAGCCGTTCGCAGGTCACGACCACGGTCTTGTCCATCTTGTCGCTTGTGACCACTCCCAGCAACTCCAGCTTTCTTGATTTTTCTGCCATTACTGTTTCTCCCGGGTGATCGTATTGATCCGTGCTATATCACGACGCAGCTTGCTGATGAGGGTCTTGTCCTTGAGCTGGCCCGTTGCCTTCTTGAATCGTGCTTCCATAAGATCCCGATCGAGTTTCGTCTTCAGCTGGGAGACCTCTGTCGCAGACTTGTCACGAATTTCCTTAACCTTCATAGCGTGGCCCCCTCTCGAGTTACAAACCTCGTCTTGACGGGGAGCTTATGCGATGCAAGACGGAAGGCCTCTTTCGCCTGTTCTTCGGTAACCCCGTCGATCTCGAAGAGGATCCTGCCGGGCCTGACCGGTGCGACCCACTCCTCGGGGGCTCCCTTGCCCTTTCCCATGCGGGTCTCAGCAGGCTTCTTGGTGATGGGCTTGTCGGGGAACAGCCTGATCCACACCTTGCCGCCTCTTTTTATAAAGCGTGTTATGGCGATACGTGCCGCTTCGATCTGCCGGGCAGTGATCCAGTGTGGTTCTAAGGTCTGCAGTCCGAATGTCCCGAAGGCCACGCGGGCTCCCTTTTCAGGGCTGCCTTTCATGCGGCCCCGCATCTGTTTTCTATGTTTTACCTTGTTTGGCTGCAACATGGCCAAAATCTCCCTTTAAGCGCTTGCCTCTTCCGCTTTTTTCATGATGTCGCCGTGGTATACCCACACCTTGACGCCGATGACTCCGTAGATGGTGAATGCTTCCTTGAAGCCGTAGTCAACGTCGCTGCGCAGTGTATGCAGCGGCACGCGACCTTCCCGGTACCACTCGCTGCGCGCGATCTCGGCTCCGGCGAGCCGGCCTGCGCAGGCAACCTTGATTCCCTGCGCGCCCATGCGCAACGCCTGGCTGACCGCCCTCTTCATAGCCCTGCGGTATGCAACGCGGCGCTCGAGCTGGCTGGCAATGCCTTCCGCCACGATCTGGGCATCGGTCTCGGGACGTCTGACTTCCTTTATCTCCAGCATGATCTCCTTGTTCACGAACTTGGCAAGGTCGTTCTTGAGCGTCTCGGCGCCCTGACCCTTCCTGCCGATGACAAGACCGGGCCTGCCGGTATAGATGACAAGCTTGACCTTGTTGGCCGCACGTTCGATCACGATGTTGGCGATCCCTGCATGGCTTAAGTTCTTGTGGATGAAAATACGGATCTTGCGGTCTTCCACCAGCAGATGGCCGAAGCTCTTTTCAGCGTACCACTTGGCCTTCCAATCCTTGGTAACCCCAAGCCGAAACCCGTATGGATGAATCTTCTGTCCCACTGTTGACCCCTTTCCTAAAGCTCTTCAAGAACCACGGCTATGTGAGAAGTCCTCTTGATGATGCGGTTTGCCCTGCCCTGGGCACGCGGCCTGATCCTCTTCATGGTCGGACCTTCATCAATCTGGATGGATTTCACATAGAGATTGTCCACATCCATCATCCCCGTATGCATGGCATTGGCCACGGCCGAGTTCAGCACCTTGGCAATGATACGGGCACGCTTGGTGCCGAGCAGATTGAGCATGCGAAGCGCATCTGCAATCTGCTTACTTCTCACCTGGTCTGCCAGGAGCCTCGTCTTCTGGGGCGAAACCCTGGTATGCTTTAAAATCGCTTTCGCCTCCATGGCTTACCCCTTTCTCGACGACTTTCTATCGGCCGCATGGCCGTAGAAGGTACGTGTCGGCGAGAATTCGCCGAGCTTATGACCCACCATTTCCTCGGTGCAGTACACGGGGACAAACTTTTTGCCGTTATGGACCGCAAAGGTAAGCCCTACACACTCGGGGAGGATGACCGAGCGCCTCGACCAGGTCTTGATAACCTTACGACTGCCTGACTCCTGGGCCTGGAGGACCTTCTTCAGCAGATGGTCATCAACGAACGGCCCTTTCTTCAGTGAACGGGACACGGTTACTTCCTCCTCTTTACAATATACTTATTGGAGTCTTTCGTGCGCTTCCTGGTCTTGTGACCCTTGGTGGAAACGCCCCACGGCGTTACGGGGTGGTTGCCCTTCACCCTGCCTTCGCCGCCTCCATGCGGATGATCAACCGGGTTCATGGCTACGCCGCGCACTGTAGGCCTGATGCCGAGCCAGCGTTTCCTGCCCGCCTTGCCGATGGTGATATTAGAATGGCTGACATTGCCCACCTGGCCGATGGTGGCCTTGCACTCTGCATAGACCTTGCGCACTTCGCCGGAAGGCATCTTGATCTGTACATAACTGCCTTCCTTCGCAAGTACCTGACCATAGGTGCCTGCCGAACGGATGAGCTGCCCTCCCTTGCCGATCCTGCATTCGATGTTGTGGACGAACGTGCCGAGCGGCATGGCCTTCAGACTGAGGACATTGCCGGTCCTGATCTCCGCCTCTTCGGAGGAGAGTACCGTGCTGCCGACACTCAATCCCTCGGGCCACAGGATATAGCGCTTCTCGCCGTCTGCGTACTGCACGAGCGATATCCGTGCCGAGCGGTTGGGATCGTATTCGATAGTCATGATCCTGCCGGGCACCCCTACCTTGTCACGCCTGAAATCGATGATGCGGTAGAGCTTGGTGTTCCCGCCTCCCTGATGTCTCACAGTGACGCGCCCCAGGTTGTTCCTGCCGCTGTTCTTCTTTAAACGGAAGGTGAGCGATTTCTCCGGCGATGTGGTGGTGATCTCCTCAAACGTGGAGACCGTCATGGACCGCCTGCCGGCCGATGTTGGTTTGAAGCCGCGTATGCTCATCGGTTATACCCCTTCATAAAACTCGATGGTCTCGCCCTGCTTGAGGGTGACTATCGCCTTCTTCCAGTCTGAGCGCTGAAAGGGTCGGTATCCCCAGCGCTTCATCTTGCCCTTCATGTTCATGGTCTTCACGTCTTCCACATGTACATTGAAAAGCTCTTCGACTGCGTGCTTGATCTCGATCTTGTTGGCGTCAAGTGCTACGGAGAAGATCACCTTGTTATCCTTCTCGCGGAGCATGGTCCCTTTTTCCGTGATCAGCGGCCGTTTCAGTATGCGTGTCGCGTCCTTCATGGCTTCAGCCTCTCTTCAATAAGCTCGACGGCCTTCACATCGATGATGAGTCCCTTGTACTTCAGGATGTCGTAGACATTAAGGCCCTTCACATCCAGAAGCTTGCTCCTGGCATGATTCCTGGCAGCGAGTGCCGCGTTCGTATCGGCTCCGCCCACGATCACCAGGGAATTCTCCATGCCCAGGGCGCCGAGCGCTCCCACGTACTGCTTGGTCTTGGGCTCGTTAAAATCAAACGTATCCACGACCTTGAGCATGCTCTCGTTCGTCTTCATGGACAGCGCAGAGCACAACGCAGCCCTGCGGACCTTCTTGGGCAGGGAAATCTCATAGTTCCTGCCGTTCGGCCCGAAGGTTACACCGCCGTGTCTCCACACCGGCGACCGGTTGGTGCCTGAACGCGCGCGACCCGTGCCCTTCTGGCGCCACGGCTTCTTGCCGCCGCCCGACACCTCGGAACGCGTCTTGGTCTTGGCTGTGGCAGCCCTTTTGTTGGCCATCTGCCAGATGACGACATCGTGCAGCAGGTGGGGTTTCACCTCGCACCCGAATACGGCATCATCCAGCTGGATCTCTCTTACTTTTTCACCTGCAATGTTGTACACATCAACAACCGGCATGGCTTATCCCTCTTGCTTCCTCAATATAACGAGCTGTCCCTTGCTACCGGGGACTGCCCCACGGATAGCGATCAAATTCTTCTCTTCCAGTATATCGATGACCTTCAGGCCTTTCACGGTAACCTGTTTGTTGCCGTACTGGCCTGGCATCTTCTTGTTCTTGATGACCTTACCCGGCGAGGTGTTGGTACCGATGGATCCGGTTTCGTTCAGGATGAGCGAACCGTGGCTTCCGGGAAGACCCCCGAAACCGTGCCTGCGGATTACGCTGGAAAAGCCTTTGCCCTTGGAGATGCCGGTGATCTTGACCTTCTCCCCTTTGGCAAAGACCTCGCTCGCCTTGACCTCCTGGCCCACTTCAACCGCGCTCAGATCGTCACACGGCACTTCGCGCAGGTTATAGAAATAGCCTTTTCCCGCCTTGTCCTGGTGACCCTTGTCCGGCTTGCTGACGCGCTTTTCCTTCTTGGAGCCGAAGCCGATCTGCAGCGCATCGTAGCCGTCTTTGTCCTTGAACTTCTTCTGGATGATATGGCACGGACCCACCTGTATGATGGTTACAGGGACGATGTCCCCGTTCTCATTGAAAATCTGGGTCATGCCGAGCTTTTTTCCAATTATACCCTTGATCATGGCTGTCTCCATATTGCCTTAAAGCTTGATCTCGACATCCACCCCTGCCGAAAGATCCAGTTTCATCAGTGAATCCACGGTCTGCTGGGTGGGGTCAAGGATATCCAGGAGACGCTTGAAGGTGCGGATCTCAAACTGGTCCCTTGATTTCTTGTCAACATGAGGAGACCTCAAGACGCAGAAGCGTTCGATCTTTGTCGGCAACGGGATAGGCCCGGCCACCCTGGCACCTGTCCTGCGTGCCGCATCGACGATCTCCTGCACAGACTGGTCAATAAGCTTGTGGTCGTAACCTTTCAGTCGTATGCGTATCCGTTGGGTCTCCATGTATTACACTCCTGTATTCTTGTCGATATCTAGTCTGGGATGACCTTGACGATGACGCCCGATGCCACTGTCCTGCCGCCC
>CAZRIV010000015.1:0-129761 GCA_964600235.1 uncultured Bacteriovoracaceae bacterium
ACACTCCGAAGAAGAGAGACCTAGATTAAAAGTGCGAAACATTGTTGACACTACCGCTTGTCATCCTTATCTCATGTTAAATAAAATTATTCAGTATCGGTCCCTTAATTTTTGGCTTACCTACAAGTTGGGGAATATACTTATTAAAGATCATTATAAAAGGAACACACAACGCCAGACTTGCCACAGTTACCAATGAACTCACCCCAAAAATGGTGAATGTGTCATTGGGGACTTTATTTAAAATCCAATGTGCCACCCTTCCGTTGATAAAGTGGAAAAAGACACCATTCAGGCCGAAGAGTATCAAGGCATTCTGACCCATGTTCATTGCGATATTATTGATTGGTGTTAGCTTGGCCAGGAATAATATGAATAAACTACCCGCAATTGCCGTTATGGGGAAAAGAATCATATTCCCATGTTCAGAATACTCAAGTATTACACAGTTTAAGGGTGGTGGGAACCTGAAAGGCCCGTCATTCAGATTAAAGGTAAATAGTACCATGAACAAAGAGATGAGTAATCCGGATACCAGTAATCCCGGGTTCATGTCTTCTATCAAGAACTTCTTACGCCTCAAATATATTCCCAGCAGGTAGAATGCATAGACAATAATGGCTTCATGAAAATGGAAATAATTCCAGCCGACATATCCCTGGATACCAGGACTGTAGAAGACATGTTTCCAGTTGAGGATGTATCCGGTTATGTAAAATATTAGCGCAGCTATCAGTATTCTAGTGTTTGATTTTAGATATCTGAATGTAGTGTAATGAATAACTTCGACCGATATAAGCAGAACCAAAAACCATGTCGGAGCATTAAATACAGTGACACCTCTCAATGTTGAGAAAATACCAAACAGATAACTATTTCTGTTAGTTAGGTCCAATGGCCAGAAATTACCAGGGATATAGAAAGCAGGCACTAATAGCAAGATATTAAAAAAAGCTAGTGGTACAAAACGGGTATAAAATCGATTCTTGAGAAATGCCCTGAGATTTAATTGCACGTCACTTTCCTTGGATATATAGCCAGCTATTAAGATAAACAGCACCATATGGAATGAATATATAAACTTATATTGAAGTGATCCTAATTTATAATTTATTTCCATTGCCCCTGTAATAAAATGGCCATAATACACGAGTACCATACCGTAAAACCTTGACATATCGATAAATTGTATCCTTTGTGCTTGGGCGAGGGAAACTGCAGTCCGTTCGTCCTTGTTGTCTGAAATTGCCTGGCTACCACCCGGTGGTATTTCTTTGAGATCATGCTGATTCATATTTAACCCTCTTGCAACCCCCTCCCACCCATCGTTCAGAAAATTATCTCTTTTGCCAAAAAGTCTATCAAGAAACAATTTGAACAATGCTCAAAAGTCTGTTGCAATTTAATAAACCTCTTTCAAAGTATGCACTATGTCCGAGTAATCTAAAAAAATCATATAAATAACTATCACGGAAAAATATACTGGATAATGCGGGAATATGGCTGAGGTGAGAATGAACACAACCTTAGTGAATGATCATCTTCCTTGACAACGAGGTGGCAACTTGTTAAAAATCAGTTAATCCTTTATCCTATTGAATTAATTTTAGTAATAGTGAGATTAAAATGATTTGTAACCTCCCAATAACAATGTTTTATGTGCCAGTGTACAGTTGAAGTGCTCATCGATGGAAACAATCGATAAATCCAGAATTGATGCTCACCGGCAGGTTGCATTATTTGCAATTTCCATATTAATTTTCCTGATCGCCGCTATAGCCGGTTGGATTAAGCTCAGGTATGGCTTCAATTTCATAGACGAAGGTTATCACATGTCCGAATCCTGGCGGCTCGCTGCCGGCGATGATTTTTTCAAAGACAAATTCACCGGGTCATTGCTGTTGTATGTCTTCATCAACTCCCTTATTTTCAAGGCATTCCCTGATATAACTCTGCTCGCGTTCAGGGAACTTCAATTCGGCCTCACCATCGTATCACTCTTACTCATGAGTTTTGCCCTGTTTAGAATCACCAGGCGATTCTGGTTTCAGCCCCTCGTATTCTCCCTTTTTGCATTCACAGGACTTGATCCTGTAGGCATGATATCCAATCTCAGTTATTACACATATCCCCACCTGTTCATCACCCTCCACCTTGCATTTTTCATTATAGGACTTAAATCGGGTTCCCAATCCCTAAGAAGACTATTCTTCATCCTTTCAGGGACGTCCTTATGGCTTATCAGTTTCAGCCTTCTTCATTTGAGTCCAATAGTACTCTCACCGGTTCTGCTCTTTTTGATATTCAAAAAATTGAAGATTGAATACCTTGAATTTACCTTTCAGGATCTGTGTTTTGTCCTGGCCCCGTTCCTCTTCTTCTGGGCGGTCTTTATTGGAATCTATCATAAGGAATACATTCAAAATATTCTGGCATCATTACAGTTCCTGCTTTCAACGCCTACCCATGAAAAAGGATCCCTTCTCGCCATTAATTTCGAGGCGCTGAAACGCATAATCACTGTCATGCTATTTCTTTTCTGCTTCCTGTCATGTACGAGGCTGCCCAAGATGGTATCAGGAGGTCTTCTTACACTGCTTGCGATAGTGATGTATTTCATTATTGATACCTCCTTCTTCGGATTCTTTTTGCCGTATTATCGAGGCTGGTTTGACCGCCCCATGTGGTTTACCGCCCTGTTGGTGGCATCATTTTTCATGATCCCCTGTTATTTCACGATTAAGTTTATCTTGAAGAAACAGTTCAATGAACTTGAGGTGTATGCCCTCATCCTGGTTATCCCCTGCATTATCATGTCCATATGCAAAAGCGTTTTTTCTGCCCAGGGCATTCTGAACGTTCTCTACACCGCCATACCGGCTGTTGCCGCCATAACCTGCATGGTCTTATCCCTGGAACCAATTGCGAAAAGGTCCCTGATTGAGAAATTCATAGTCCTGCTCATGCTTTTTGTGCCGTTTTACTACTCCACATCATGGGCGGACTGGAAGTATACTTATTTTGATGTATCGCCAAAACTGGCTACTGCTGAGATTGATCACGGGTTTGGCAGGGGGATTAAAACAAACGAGGTGTTCCGTGATTTATATAATTGGATCAGCCTTACTTCCGAAAAATATTCTCAGGAGGATGATTTCATCCTTTCCTATGTTGTATCCCCCATGGTGAGTATGATTGCCAGGCGCAGGCCATCCCTCGACAACCCGTATATCAGTATGGCCGAGTCACCTCCTTATTATTTTCTAGAGGCTATTGATTTCATGAAAAGACGCAACCGTGAGCCTCGTTTGGCCTATATTTTTGAAGCCATGCCGTGTCTGGACTGCAAGTCCCTGAAGGATGATAAGTACTCCTGGTTTATGAAACAGTTTGAATTTCCATCGATTGATCCAATATCCGAATATGTCGCTGAGAATATGGTCCTTATAGATAATTTCAAAATAAATGATGAACTCACCGTCTGGTGTTATATTAACAGATCCTATGCTCAGAGGAACTCATTACCTCCAAAAACACAATAATATATCAGTTTAGAAGAAGTAAAATAGTGTCATGTGAAAGTCGTAAGACATTGTTAAGACCAGGTATCTCTTGTGGGTGACAAAGTTTTCCTTAAGTGATAATAGCTGTAGTTCCGAAGAGATAAGGGAAGTGATACAGGAGAGATGAGATGAAAAAGGCCTTGATCACAGGCATTACCGGCCAGGACGGGGCATACCTGGCTGAATTTCTTTTGGAAAAGGGCTACACGGTCCACGGCATCAAGAGGAGGTCGTCCAGCTTCAACACCTACCGGGTCGATCACCTCTACCAGGACCCGCATGAGAAGGACGTGCGTTTTCTCATGCACTACGGCGACCTGACAGACTCCACAAACATCATCCGCATCATCCAGAACGTGGAACCCGACGAGATCTACAACCTCGGTGCCCAGAGCCACGTCCAGGTCTCCTTCGAGACCCCGGAGTACACCGCCCAGGCCGATGCCCTGGGCACGCTGAGGGTGCTGGAGGCGCTGCGCATCCTGGGCATGGCCAAGAAGGTGAGGTTCTACCAGGCATCCACCAGCGAGCTCTTCGGCCAGGTGCAGAAGATCCCCCAGGATGAGCTGACCCCCTTCTACCCCCGCAGCCCCTACGGGGTGGCCAAGCTCTACGCCTTCTGGATCACGGTGAACTACCGCGAGGCCTATGGCATGTATGCCTGCAACGGCATCCTGTTCAACCATGAGTCGCCCATCCGCGGCGAGACCTTTGTCACCCGCAAGGTGACGCGTGCCGCCAGCAGGATCGCACTGGGGCTGCAGGACCGGCTCTATGTGGGCAACCTGAGCGCACTGCGCGACTGGGGTCATGCAAAAGACTTTGTCAGGGCCCAGTGGCTCATGCTCCAGCAGGAAAGGCCCGACGATTTCGTCATCGCCACGGGCAAACAGTATTCGGTGCGGCAGCTCTGCACCCTGGCCTTCCACAATGTGGGCATCGAGATCGAGTGGCAGGGTTCGGGCGTGGATGAGAAAGGGATAGCTTCCTCTGTCAAACCCTTTGAAGAAAACCAGAAGGTCAGGCCCGGTGATGTGGTGGTGCAGGTGGACCCCAACTACTTCAGGCCCACCGAGGTGGAGACCCTGCTGGGTGATCCGTCCAAGGCAAAGGAAAAGCTCGGGTGGGAACCGGTCATCACCTTCGAGGAAATGATCGCCGAGATGGTCAGCCACGACACCAAGGAGGCCCGGATGGATGTGCTGTGCAAGAACAGCGGCTTCAATATCATGAACCGCCATGAATAAGGACGCTAAAATCTGTGTCGCAGGCCATACCGGGCTCGTGGGCTCGGCGGTGAAGCGCAGCCTCGAGGCCCACGGGTATGGGAACATGGTGACGTGCTCGTACCCCGACATCGACCTGTCCCGCCAGCAGGATGTGGAAGACTTCTTTTCCCGCGAAAAGCCCGAGTACGTGTTCCTCTGCGCGGCCAAGGTGGGGGGGATCCTGGCCAACAGCACCTACCCGGCCCAGTTCATCTACGACAACATCATGATCGCGGCCAATGTCATCCACTCGAGCTTCAAGACAGGCGTGAAGAAGCTCCTCAACCTCGGCTCTTCGTGCATCTATCCCAAGCTCGCCTTGCAGCCGCTCAGGGAGAGCTACCTCCTGAGCGGAGAGCTGGAGCCCACCAACGAGCCCTATGCCATTGCCAAGATCGCGGCCATCAAGATGTGCAGGTACTACAACGACCAGTACCGGACCAACTACATCTCGGTCATGCCCACAAACCTCTACGGTCCGGGCGATAATTTCAATCTGCAGACGTCGCACGTCCTGCCTGCCCTCATCAGGCGGTTTCACGAGGCAAAGGAGCAGGGTGCGCCCTATGTCACCCTGTGGGGCACCGGCAGCCCCAAGCGGGAGTTCCTGCATGTGGACGACCTGGCCGGCGCCCTTGTCTTCATCATGAGCGGGTTCGACGCACCCGATATAGGCGAGTTCGTCAACATCGGCACCGGAGCCGACCTGACCATAAAAGAGCTCGCCGGGCTGGTGCAGGGGGTTGTGGGTTACACCGGGGAGATCCGCTGGGATGCCTCGAAACCCGACGGCACGCCCCAGAAGCTCCTCGATGTGGGCAGGATAACCTCATTGGGCTGGAAGGCGAAGATAAGCCTGCCGGAGGGCATCGCCGATACATACAAGTGGTATCTTGAGAACCAGACGCTTATCAGGGGATAAAACCAATGAATACAGACGACAAGACATCCGCTCTGCCAAGCTCGGCCCTGAAATACCAGGAAAAGCGCCGGGAGCACTGGGACGCGGTCGCGCGCCGGATGGACTCGTGGCAGTCCATAGGTTCCTACTATCACGACAGGCTCAACGAGTTGTACTCCCACCTGGTGTCGCCGGGACAGAAGATCCTGGAGATCGGCTGCGGCACGGGCGACCTGCTCGCGCACCTCAACCCCTGCGAGGGCGTGGGCATCGACTTCTCGGACGAGATGCTCAAAAGGGCTGCCCTCAAGCATCCCCAGCTGCGCTTCATCCAGGCAGACGCGCATGAACTTGCCCTAAATGAGACCTTCGACGTCATCATCCTCTCGGACACGGTGAACGACCTGTGGGATGTCCAGAGGGTCTTCGAGGTGCTGAAGAAGGTCGCGAGGACCGACACACGCATAATCCTGAACATGTACAGCCGCATGTGGGAACTCCCCATCACCGTCTCGCAGGTCCTGGGCCTTTCCACGCCATTGCTCCCCCAGAACTGGCTCACCATCGAAGACATCTCCAACATGCTGAGCCTGGCAGGCTTCGAGGTGTTCAGGCACTGGCAGGAGATACTGTGCCCCTTCGAGATTGCCAGAATGAGCGGCTTCCTGAACAGGTATGCGGTGAAGATGCTGCCCTTTTCCCTGTTTGCGTTCACCAATTTCATCATTGCCCGCAAAAGGCCTTCCGAAGAAGACAGGAAGCCGGCGCCCGTGGTCTCCGTAGTGGTACCGGCCCGCAACGAGGCCGGCAACATCGAGGAGATCTTCCGGCGCACCCCTGAGATGGGGGCAGGCACGGAGCTGATATTCGTGGAGGGGAATTCCACGGACAACACCTATGAGGTGATCGAGAAGACTATAGCTGCTCACCCCGAGAGGAACTGCAAGCTGTTCCGGCAGACCGGCAAGGGCAAGGGAGACGCCGTGCGCCTGGGCTACGCCAACGCCACGGGCGATATCTTCATGATCCTCGACGCCGACATGACCGTGCCTCCCGAAGACCTGCCGCGGTTCTATGAGGCCATCGTCTCGGGCGAGGGCGAGTTCATCAACGGCGTACGCCTGGTCTACCCCATGGAAAAGCAGGCCATGCGCTACCTCAACCTCCTGGGGAACAAGTTCTTCTCGCTCGCCTTTTCCTGGATCCTGGGCCAGTCCATCAAGGACACCCTGTGCGGCACCAAGGTGCTGAGCAGGGGTGATTATGAGAAGATAGCGAAGAATCGCTCATACTTCGGCGATTTCGACCCCTTCGGGGATTTCGACCTCCTGTTCGGCGCTGCCAAGCAGAACATGAAGATCGTCGAGATGCCCATCCGGTATGCCGAGCGGAAATACGGGTCAACCAACATAGACCGGTGGAGGCACGGCTGGCTTCTCCTGAAGATGACCCTGTTCGCCATGCGAAAGATCAAGTTCAAGTGATATGCATAAGGAAAGCCCCATGGGCCACGTAGAAAGATTCATAAAAAAATACCACGGGAATCTGCTGCATATCATGCTTGAAGAATATGCGGGATTTTTCACCCGGAACCTCCCGAGCATAGAAGGGATCATGATCAGGAGGATGCTTTACCGCTCATTATGCAGGAAATTCGGGAAAGGCGTCCTCATCTATTCCGGGGTCTACCTGACCCATACCTACGGGATAGAAATCGGTGATCAGTTCTCCGTGAACTCCGGGGCGGTCATCGACGGCAGAGGCGGGATCAGGATCGGCAATTCAGTGATGGTGGGGCCGCATGCCGTGCTGGTGTCGTCATCGCACCAGTTCAAAAAGGTGAACGGGCCCATGAGTTCCCTCGACCACATCATGCAGCCCCTTACTATCCAGGACGATGTCTGGATCGGGGCCAATGTGTTCATCAAGGGCGGCATAACCATCGGCCGTGGGGTGGTTATCGGGGCGGGCTCGGTGGTTCTCAAGGATATCCCGGACAATAAGATCGTTGGCGGCGCAGCCGGTGCTTCCACCAGGATCATCGGCGACAGGAGTGAGCGCAGCTCAATAATCGAAGGGTAGAACAGGGGCTAAGGAAAACATGAATATCTCGGTCGTGATCCCGGTCTACAACAGCTGCCAGATCCTGCCGGAGCTTATCGCCCGTATGCAACCGGTTCTGGCGGCACACTACGAGGACTATGAGCTCATCCTCGTGAACGACGGGAGCAGGGACGCGAGCTGGGATGTCATCTGCTCCCTTGTCCGGTCTCAACCCTGGATCCGCGGCATCAACCTCATGCGCAACTACGGGCAGCACAATGCCATTCTCTGCGGCATCCGCCAGGCCGGGTTCGAGGCCATCGTCACCATGGACGACGACCTCCAGCACCCTCCCGAAGAGATCCCGAAACTGACCCAGAAGCTGTCCGAGGGATACGACGTGGTGTACGGCCCACCCATGCAGCAGCAGCACGGCCTGTGGCGGGATGCGGCGTCGTTCGTTACCAAAAGCGCGCTTGAGGCGACCATCGGGGTCGAAACCGCCAGGATGGTCAGCGCCTTCAGGGCGTTCAGCACAAAGGTCCGCGAGGCCTTTGCCGAGTACCGCGGCTCGTTCGTTTCCCTGGATGTACTGCTCACCTGGGGCACTACCCGGTTTACGGCAGTGCCTGTCCGGCACGACCCCCGCAGGGAGGGCGTCTCGAACTATTCCCTGTGGAAGCTGGTGACTCATGCCTTCAACATGATAACCGGGTTCAGCTCCCTTCCCCTCCAGCTTGCCAGCATAGTGGGATTCATGTTTACACTATTCGGATTACTGATCTTTCTCTATGTTCTGGTGAATTACCTGATACGCGGGGGCGCAGTTCCCGGGTTTTCCTTCCTGGCGTGCACCATCGCCATATTCTCAGGCGTCCAGCTGCTCATGCTGGGTGTCTTCGGGGAATACCTGGCGCGCGTCCACTTCCGTTCCATGGACAGGCCAAGCAGCATCATCCGTGAAATAAGAGGACCTTCGGCTCAAGATTCAACCAAAGGGGATTGAATGTCATGGGAACTCATTCCCTTTTTATGCTTTGAATGATCGGACAGCCTTCTTAGGACGGTAATGGCCCTCAGTCTTATTACCGGGTTATGGTTCAAAAAACACTATCCTCGTTAACCTCATAGAGCCTTCTTTTCTCCGGTGCGCACGGTAAGAAACCAGATATAGTGCACCAGCCCAAGGAACAGGGTCAGTATTCCGTATATCCGTATGGAAAAGGCACCGGCCTGCGCAACAGGTGCGCTCTGGTTAAGATACACAAGGAATGTGGCAATGCCTACCTCGGATACACCGATTGCGCCTGGGATGAAACTTACAAGATTGACCAGGGTAATAATGGAAACGACGGCTACCGACTGTGGAAAAGTCAGTTTTATCGAAATACTCAGCAGGCAGACATGCCAGCCTAAGGCAATCACCAGCCATCCTGCAAGGGTGAGGAAGGCTGCACAGACGAGGACCGTGCCGTTCCCCATGAACTGGTTGAACGGCTGAATGATCCGGCTGAGTGGATGAGAACCGGGGATGCGGCGGAGAAGAACGATACCGAGCAGGAACCCGCACGAAGCCAGGCCCACAAGAATGAACAAGGGCTTCACATCGATGATCTCCGACACATTGAACAAGATACTCACCATTGCCAGTGCAACAACAATGAACAGATCAAGAAGTCTTTCAATGATGAAGACCGAATACCCCGGGACTCTGTCCAGCTGGCCCGCCTTTTTCAGAAATTCTATCTTAAGGGCCTCACCGGACTGGAAAGGGGTTATTGTGGAAAAGGACAGCAGGATTGAATTGACAAGATATAATCGGGAGAAATCCACGTGGCTGCCAACTGCCTCCAGCATGATGTACCATCGAATTGTTCTTAAAACCCAATAGATAATAACCGTCAGGCTCCCCGCGCCCAGAAGCCAGGCAAGGTCCACCCTGCGCAGAACAAGATAGATCTCCTGCCACTGGAAGAAGTTTACCATGTAGTATACACACAGGCACAGGATGATGACGGACATTCCTGTCCATATATATTTCCTCTTCAATTCTGAGACCATAGGATCGTATCTCTTCTGTTCATGACGGGCCTGATGTATTCAAGCTGATTTCCCGACCAGGACCCATCAGCTCGTGCTGCATGTTATTACTGGTCATGAGACCTCATCCCTCTCAACGGATAGCCAGAGCATACGTTTCCCCAAGTCCTGCAGCTCCATACATGCTTATGCATACTACCACGTCGTGAAAAGATTGTATTGTTTGATTTCTAATATCCGCCGGTTAGTATTTGCACTCGCGCAGTTCGGCCCATACGTGTGCCTGGTGATCGTACCCTGTGCAGGCAGTGAACATAGCCCTTTTAGGATAATTTTCATGGTTTTTCACCGTCAAGGTAATGAAGACGGCCTGTATCATGCTATTTTTATTGACTTCCCAATGGGACATCGATAATTTAGCTCATATAACTTATTTCATCCGGTGATCCAATTGTCATTGCTGAATAAATATAAAAACCATCTGATATTGATAAGTCTGCTCTTTCTCATCACGCTATCGATAAGCTGTTATTCCATCACACACAACAGGCAACTTGATGAAATGGGAGGCTTTGCTGAGGAATATTATTATGTTGGTCTGCACTATGCAAAAAATGGATCTCTGGGTCTTTCTGCCAATTATCCATGGAGTTATGTGCATAGACCTCCGGGGTATTCTTTTTTTATCGGTGTTGTCCTGAAGACCTGGTCCAAATTCACTACCAGAGAGAACGCAACACAGATTACGAATAATTCCGAAGTCTTCGCATACAAGCCCGGGTTGAAACCCAATACACTACAAGATTCCTTCAAGGCTGTCTACTTTGCCCAAGCCCTTGTGCTCGCCTTATCCGCCGTCTTTCTTTTCCTTCTGCTCTCACATAATGCAACCCTGAGTTCCTCTTTTGTGATGGCGCTCCTTTTTGGTTGCAATCCTTACATGATCATCCATGTCGGCCTTCTTCATTACAGCATACTCCATATATTTCTCATAATTATATCAACATACAGTCTTGTTCTGATAACCGGGGAAAACCGTCCGGATATTTGGAAATTCATTTTCCCGGGAATATTATGGGGTTTGGCAACACTTACTCGACCAACAACACTTTTATTGCCCATATTCATCTTCATATTGTTCTGCATACTATTCAGTTATTCGAAGAGAATGATAGTCAAATCGTCCCTGGTCTTCATACTTGGCATGATCATGGTGATCATGCCGTATACGATCAGGAACTACTCTCTCACAGAGAGATTCATCCCGATCAATGTTCAGGGCGGGATGGCATTGTGGGCCGGGACAAACGTAAAACTGGATAACAGCCCTAATCACTACAGATTCTGGAATGTCTGGTATGAGCACGGCGTGCCGGTTTATAACAAGTTCGTAGCGCAATATAATGCAGCCCCATATACAGGCGATTACAACGCAGCCTTACCCGCGGCCGACAAACTCGACCGGGTATTCAGAGATGAGGCAATACATAACATCGTGACAAACCCCTCCATCTATTTTCACAACGTCTTGTCAAATTTTGTCACTTTTAATATCGATATCAATTCGGTCATGATCAAACTGTTTCAGGCAATGCAGGGTACCTACACATATATTGATAAGAGCTGGTTTGCAGTCGGCACGCCCCAGATCTTTTATTATTCAACACTGGAAAATGTGTTTTTGTTTTACATATATGCACTGACCTTGTTCAGTTTTACAGCAATACTCCTTTTTGTAAAAAAGGTGGTCTCCAGAAATTCTGTTTCCGCTCTCAGCAATCAGGACGGCATAACCATCTTAAAGGAACCCTCGGAAAGAGGAATAGCGCGCGCGGATGAAATATCCGGCGTAGATGGTGCATCAAAGGAATATATCGAACAACCCGGCTTATCGAGATCGTTCTGGGCCGACAATTCCTTTATTCTCTGTTCAATAATCATCTATTCCACTCTTTGCATAGCACATTCAATAACATATATGGATCTCATGTATTACTATCAGAAGGTACCTTTTCTGTTCTTGTTTACCGGTTATTTTCTCGATGGAATGAACAAGTACACTGTTACTGCTCCGATAATAAACAGACCCCTGTCAGCATCGGTGATACTCAAGGCAGTCCTGCTGCTCTACGGCCTGACAACCACTTTTCTCATCATCTTTTAGCCCACATTCTGCGTTCTAAGGGATTTCACATTGTTCCGGACAAGGCAGTGATCTCGTCGCTTCCGATGAATGCCTATTATGCCGATTGCTTGAGGCGGCGAGATCACTGCCTTGTCCGGACTTATAAAAACAAATTTCACCCGGCACAAACCATGTGCCGACGCACTCTTGGAGTGTATCAGGTACATGAGAACAGTTCCGCCCTGCGGGGATTACTCCATGGGGTCCTCCGGGCACTCAATCCTAAGCTGTTGGACAAATCTTCTTCGACTTATGATGAAACACCATCAATACAAGGTAAATAATCAATCCGAGCGCGGATGCCACGACACTCGGGAAAAAATACCTGGGTACATATGAAAGATGAAGGGTATGCTCCCCGGGCCCCAGGAGAAACCCTGTAAACCCGATGTTCGTGAGTTGCGGCCTGGTCTTTCGATTATCTATGACTGCGCTCCAACCCCTGTCATATGGGATGCTGAAGAACAGCATCTGCGGTGTATCCAGCTTTATTGTCCCCTTTATGTCGTTATGACTGAACCGGCTGATATGAAATGTGTTTTGATTGCGATGGGCAATATCTTGAAAATAGGTATATGAACCGTTGTTCTGTGTGAGAATGAATTCATCCAACTCATTTAATTTACTTGCCACTTCAGTATCTACAGGCTCTTCGACCACAACGGCCTTTTGTAATACAAGACTTTTTTGAATATTGGGGAGTGACCCGAATTTCCCTATGGGGATATAATGGTTAAAGGTATATCCCAAAGGCATGAAGTTTCCGTTTTTGTATATCGTTGCTTCACCTATCCGCTTAATGGGCCTGAAACCGAGTTGTATGACACTCATGTCCGAGTCTTTCCCGATATGATACTTGATGCTGGCAAAAGGCCACAACAATGGGTGCTGGACCAATCCCCTTGAAAATCTGCTCTCCGCCTCTTGTTCCTTTTTAATAATGCCCAGCTCCTCAAGAAATCGGATGTAGTATCTCTGATTGAATGAGTCATAAGACGGGGTGCCATAGTAATCGAGAATCTTGGCTTTATTGTATATGAACTGGATGGGTGGAGTAAGTCCGGCATCAATATTAATGCGATAGAATCCCTCATCAATTGCGTGAATAAAATCCACGGCATCTTTCGTATCGCCCCCTGAATAACTCATTATATTGGAAGGTGATAATGTATACCTGTCCTTGAGCGAAACAGTGTTCATGTAACCGATCTCGATCATTAGAACTACCAATAAAAGAACCTTCAAAAAGGATCTTTGTTCAACATGTCTGTAGAGATACAGTATCGCGGAATAAGCACACAGCAATATGCATACAGCGAAACGGATTTTCGGATTGAGGGATATCATGCCCTGCAGGTTTTGAGAAAAAGGATAGGGTGAACCATCCGCAATATCTATATTGGTTACGCTTGTCTGATAGGGGTAATAAAGCGCAGCGATAAGTACCAATAATGTCCCTATTAAAACATATGTGTTGATGCAGTTGTCACTCTCCACTTCCTTGAGAACATACAACCCGAGAATGAGAATGATGAGTGCTGCAAAGAGGGAAAATACCCGGTAATAATCTCCGCTGAATAGAAAGAAGGCATAGCGGAAATAGGGCAGAATTATCGGGACAAGAATGATCAGAAGCAATGTTGCGCAGACGATCAGCTTCCGTTTTTTAAAGAGTACGAATATCTGCGGAAGCAGGAGCAGGGGGAGCAGACCGATATAGAGCAAGGGTGCTTCGAGATAGTTGTGCCATCCGGAATAGTTCACTGCGTTTCCCATCATATCATTGGAAAAAAACCTGAGGAGCGTTGTCACATAATGTTCCGTTTTTTCAAGGGCGAAAACCGGAATCGAGCTGAGTTTGTGAAAGTGCGAAAAATCACCGCTGACCCGGGGGCTTTCCATGATGCGCTGAATGTTCGATACCAGAGATGCACAGCTTATCAGGACACCGAGTGCCCCGAGATAGATCATCTTCCATACAAGTGATAAAAATGCCCTGAATTTGGGTTGTTCAGATGTGACATGCCTGAATATGGAATAAATGAAGAGGACGAGAGAGGAGGTGTAAAGTTCAAAGGGATTGTGTATGGCAATAAGAGCCACGACAGGTGGAAAAAAATACCATGAATTTTCGCCATAGAGTTTCTCGAAGCTCCAGAGAAGAAGCGCCAGGTAGCACGCCTCTGTGGAAAATATCCACCACTGCCCGCCCACGATCATGAAGCCGCTGAAGCAGTAGAGCACAGTGCCAATCACTTTAGGAAGACTGTTGAATTTCAATAAGTCCAGGAAATGGTAAAAGGCAGCTGCAGTGACGAGGATCTTTGAGACCTCCATCCAGATTATGGCATATGCCGCATGCGAGGGCCCGGCGAGGTATACGACCCAGTAGAAAGGATCGGCCAGGCTGGCTGCCATGATGTTCTGGCCCATGCCCTGGCTGAAGGACCAGAGGGGAAATCCTTCCGTGCGAAGATATCGTGCCGCATGGTAGATTCCGGGAAAGGCTGTTGAGATGGAGTCCATGGCAATATCATAAAAAAGGTAATAATATCTTCCCAATATAAAATCATGAAAAATGATCAGGCACAACAAGACGACAACCCCGAAGGTTATCAGGAGATTACATCTATCGATGATTCCATCGAACAGGCCTGACACCGAAAACGGTTTATCAATCGTGGTCTTTGGATTTTTTGACCTTTTTTGTTTCATTACGGCATACCCCACTCACTTATCTGAATTCATTGAAGTATTGTCAAGGACAATATGCATGTGTTTATGCTCATTCTTCGGTGGATCCTGTAGATTTTTCTTTGCCTATGCGTCCTGAAGACCGATCATCCATTGTCATTGTCATGGGCGGAAAAAATAATGTAACTTTGCATAGCCTTGATTCTTAGGCACAAATCCAACACAGTGAACAGGAAGGGGTTCTGCTACTTCAGGCTGCTCGAGTCGGACAGCGATCTGGCGTCATTGATAAATGTGGAGGGCTTCCGGGAGCTCTTCCCGGATAAACAGCTACCGGCCATTCATTAATGATGAATAATAAGCAGTATTCCTGATGTTCTCCAGATCAGGGTCTTTCCTGATCAGATCCATATCCTTGAATCCCTTTTCAATGGCCTGTCTAAGCCACCTTGTGGCATCATCTGCCACGTCCTGCCGGGCATAGATACAGGCGATGTTATAATACACTTCCGGTTTGTCGGGCTGGAGCCTCTTTATCCGCTCAAGATACTCCAGCGCCTTTGCATATTCCTTTTCGGAAGAATAGATAAGTGAGATGCCATACATGGCTGGTATATGGTGCGGCTGTATATCAAGGGCCTTCTGATAGTTTTTCAGGGCGTTTTCATGTTCTCCGAGTTTATGGTAAACATCACCGAGCCTGGCGTATAAGGTCGGATTCGTCGGCTCAGCCTGGATGGAAGCTTGTAGTCCTGAAACGATTTCTCCATACCTTGCCTGGTTTGTCCTTGCATTGGCAAGGTTCTGCAGCGCCTCTTCAAACCCGGGATCAAGCTCAACGGCCCTCTGGTAGGATTCTACGGCCCTTTTCATGTTGCCCCCGTGAATGAATGCCGTGCCGATATTGTTGTACACCACGGGATTACCGGGATCCAGTTTGAGTGCTTGCATGTAAAACCGAACCGCCTCTTCGTAGTTGCCGGTCTTGAGCATCACGTTGCCGAAGTTCGCGCAGATCTCCACACTGGCCGGATCCAACTCCAGGGCCCTCCTGAAGTGCAAAATGGCATCCCGGGTCCTTCCGGAATTGTCAAGGAATCCTCCATATGCCGCATGGAGACCGGCGTTGGAAAAATCCTTTGCCAGGGCTGCCATGTAGTATGCATCCGCAGACTTCATGTCTTTCTGTTTCGCATATGCCTCTCCAATGTTAATATAGGCCTTGATATAGTAGGGATTTATCCTGATGGCTTCCTGGTAATGCGCTATCGCATCTTTCACCTCTCCCTTTTCAAAGAGGACCATACCGAGGTTGTTGTGCGCAGTGACATTGTCCACGGTTACGCTCAGCGCATGCCTCAAGAGGGTCTCGCTGTCTTTCCAGGTGGAGGCCTGGCTCCGGCTCAGAAAAATCAGCAGGACCAGCGTTGCGACGCAGGCAGCCCCCAGCGCCCTTCTTCCATAAGCCCTGCCCTGCGCGATATCCGCAAGTCCCCATGCCGCCATGATGAATATCCCGATGAGCGGGATATAGGTATAGCGGTCGGCCATGGATTGTGAACCCACCTGCACCAGCCCTATGACCGGAACCAGGGTTCCCAGGTACCAGAACCATCCCACGGCAAGATACGGGAACCTCCTGATGGCCGCCAGTGCAAGGGCGGTGATCGCCAGCAGGATTGACAGGCTCAGCAGCACCCTGGAGCTGAAGAATGCACTCACCTTGAGCGGATAGAAGAATGCAAGCCCCGAAGGCCACAGGGCCTTGCCGAGATAGGCCGCATAGGAGGTGATCATATTGGGTATCCTGAGGCTCAGCGAAAGTGTTTCCTCGGATGACACCGCACCGCCTTTCTGCTGGGCATAATAGGTCACGGCGCATGACAATAATGAAAGTACTATCAGCGGCATCTTCTCAGCCAGTATGAGACCTGTGGCCATTCTCCCGACAGGAGAGACCCCCTGGGCCCCATCGGGTGCTGCCCCTGAAGGGCCGGTGGTGCCCACCCTGCCCTTTGCCGTGGTCGATCCTTTGCGGGCGGCGTCACCAGGGTTTGTCATGGGAATCGACAGGCGTTTAAGCGGCCAGAAGTCCATCAGAAGCAGCACGAACGGCAGTGTCACCAGCATGGGCTTGGCAAGGAGCCCGAGGATGAAACAAAGTGCAACCACCAGGTATCTCCATAGCCCGGGCCGCTTTATGTACCAGAGGTACCCGGCCATGGTGAGCATCCAGAAAAGGGTGCTCAGGACATCCTTGCGCTCCGAGACCCATGCCACCGACTCCACGTGCAAAGGGTGCAGGGCAAAGAGCGCGGCCACAGCCAAGCTTCTCCACCTCGCCCCGGTCATCTCTTCCAGGATGAAAAAGAGGAGGATCGTATTTATTACATGGAAGATCACGTTCATCACGTGGTGCATGCCCGGGTTCAGGCCGAAGATCTCGACATCGAGCATGTGCGATATCCAGGTCAGCGGGTGCCAGTTGGAGGCATATACCGTTTTGAATGCCCATTGAATGCCCTCAAGCGTGATCCCCTGCCTGACCCGATTATTTTCAAGGATATACCTGGGGTCATCGAAATTTATAAAATCAAACCCGCCCACTTGAGAGTACACCGCAACTATGGCAATGGTGAGCACCAGGCATATTCCGGGCCCGCTCATAAGCCATGCAACCGAGGGATTCCTCTTGCTCACAGGGCACTCCTCTCAATGGGTCTGGCTTTTCCTGGATTTTTCCAACAGCTCCCGTACATAGGGGGTGTCTTGAACATTCGCCAGGTCAGGGTCCTTCCCTATCAGTGCCATATCCTTAAATCCCTTCTCGACGGCCCTTTTCAGCCACGACACGGCTTCGTCTTTTCTGTCCAGGCGGGCAAACAGGCATGCGATGTTGTAGTAGTGATCGGGGTTCCCGGGCTCCAGGGCGCTGATATCCTTCAGCATGGCAATCGCATCGTCATATTCGCCGCGGCCGGAGTGCGCGAGCGCAATGCCGTACATGGCCCGGATGTCCCCACGGCGCAGCTTCAGGGCCTTGCCATAGTTCGCAATGGCCTCGTCATGCCTGCCCATCTTGAGGTGGATGTCGCCGAGCTGCACATGAAGCGCGGGATCATCGGGGTTCGCCTTCAGCGATTCTTGAATCTTTTCCTGTGCGGCCGCATAGCTTTTCTGCGCCCTGGTTGCCTGGTCGAGATATTTCCGCGCCGCAACCTGGCCGGGGTCCATCTGAAGCACCCTGTTGAAATACGCAATGGCCTCCTGCGTCCTTCCCGCCTGCAGATGCGCCTTGCCCAGGTTGAAGGAGGCCTCCATATTACCCGGATCGATCTTGAGCACCTCGCTGAAATGCCCGATGGCCCCTTCCATGTCCCCGGTCCTGGCCAGCAGGACACCCATGCTCAGCTGCAGGCTGATGTTTTTCGGATTGATGGCCAGGCCCTTTGAATAAGACTCCATGGCCTTCCGTATGTCATTCTTCTTCAAATACGCCCTACCCAGGCCTTCATAGGCCTCGGGGATCAGCTTTGTCTGGAGCGCCTGCTCATACTCCCTGATGGCGCCGTCCAGGTCCCGCTCAAGCAGTATGGAGCCAAGCTGGGTGTGCGCCATGTAGTTGTTCTCGGTAACGGCCAGCGCGTGCCTGATCAGGGACTCGTCGTCCTTCCAGTGGCCGACCTGCACCCAGGTGGCATGCAGGAGAAAGGCAAGCACGACAGCGGACAGCGCCCCGAGGATGACCTTTCCAAGGCGCACCTGTCCAAGGAGGCCGGAGACTCCCCACACCACCATGATGAACAGGCCCACGTAAGGGATGTAGGTGTACCTGTCCGCCATGGACTGGCCGCCCACCTGGACGATCCCGATGACCGGAACCAGTGTGCCTGCATACCAGAGCCACCCGAAGGCCATGTAGGGAGACCTTTTGACCAGAAAGAGGCAGGCCGCGGTTATGAGCAGAAGGACCAGGAGGCACAGGGCCACGTTCAGCGCCTGGAACGAGGCGGGGTATGGGTAGAATATGGCAAGCTTGAACGGCCAGACCATCTTCCAGACATATGCCAGGTAGGAGGTAATGACATTCTGCATCCTGGTGGCCAGCGGGATCATGTGGGTGGAGGCGGTCGCCCCCCAGTTGCTCTGGGCAGCGAAGGTGATACCGCTCGAGATGAACACAAGGGCCAGGAGCGGGACCTTTTCAAGGGCGAGCGAGGCAAACGTCGTTTTCATACCCGCAGGGTCCCGGGCCGGTCCGCCGCTGCCGGTTTCTCCCTGCCTGAAAGGATCCAGGCGCTTCAGGGGCCAGAGATCCATGAGGAAAAGGACAAAGGGCAAGGTAACGAGCATGGGCTTTGCCAGCAGCCCCAGGGCGAAGGACAGCATGACCGGCAGGTACTTCCCCACGCTTGGCGCCCGGGCGTATCGCACGTATGCCCCCATGGTGAGCAGCCAGAACAGCGCGCTCAGGACATCCTTGCGTTCTGATATCCATACCACCGATTCCACATGCATGGGATGCACGGCGAACAGGGCCGCAACCGCAGCGCTCTTCCACAGGGCCCCGGTCATTCTTTCAAGGACCAGGAACAGCAGCACCGTGTTGAGGGCATGGAAAACCACGTTCATGAGATGGAACATCCCGGGTTTCATGCCGAAGAACTCGACATCGAGCATGTGCGAGATCCAGGTGAGCGGGTGCCAGTTGCACATGTAAAACTGGGTAAAGGCCCACCTGATACCCTCCAGGCTGATCCCCTTGGTGACGGCGTGGTTGTGTACGACATACCCGTAATCATCCAGGACCATGAAGCCGTAGTGCACGACATCCTTGAACAATGCCAGGGTCACGGCGGCGAGGACAAGGCTGACGATCAGCCTGGTAAATCTGCTGCGCTCATCCATGTGCGGGGAAGATCTCTGCCCGGCACAGGCCCAGCCGGGCAAGCCTGAAGGTAAAGGCGGTGTGGAGACAGCCGAACCCGTACTTGACGCTCCTGGTGAAGTTTATGGACGAGGCCTCGGCAAAATAGCTTGTGGGGCAGCTCACCTCGGCAATGGTATAGTCGTACCATAAGATCTGCGCCAGCATCTGGTTGTCGAAGACAAAGTCATCCGAGTTCATCATGAACGGGACACGCTCGAGCAGCTCGCGGGAAAAGGCCCGGTACCCGGTGTGGTACTCCGAGAGCTTCGCCCCCATGAGCATATTTTCCGCAAGGGTGAGAAAACGGTTGGAGACGTATCTCCACAGGGGCATGCCCCCATTGAGGGCATGGCCGCCCAGGATCCGTGAGGCGAGCACGCAGTGATAGAGCCCGCTCCCTATCATGGAAACCATGGCAGGGATGAGCCTGGGGGTGTACTGGTAGTCGGGGTGCACCATGATCACGATGTCGCCGCCTTCCCTCAGGGCGAGCTGGTAGCACGATTTCTGGTTGCCCCCGTAGCCCTTGTTTTTCTCATGCTTGTAGGCAAGCGTGTGAGGCAGGGTCCTGGCAATGTCCATGGTCCTGTCCGAGCTGTGGTCATCCACCACGATCACCTGGTCCACCACGCCCTGGGCCATCACCTCGTCATAGGTCCTCTTCAGGGTCAGTTCTGCCTCGTATGCGGGCATGACAACGATAACCTTTTTGTCTCTGAACATTGCATATCCTTTTCGTATGATAAATATGAATGGTAGAATCTTATATAACATATTGATATCAAGTTGAATACTACAATACCTGAGAGAATGAACGTCCTGAAGCGCCTGGTATCGGCCTGGTTCTGAAGACAGTGCGCCTCCGGAAAAGACATCTCCCGGTCCACCTGAATTGTGGCTCAAAATCAAGAGAACCCGGCATGTTCCGCCGGGTTCTCTTGATTGATCGACTTCAATGGATTTCAATCCATCGGGCTGCCATGCATGTCTTTATTTCGCAGTGTCGATGGAGTATTTCACAAAGTTCGGTCCGAACTTTGCCTTGTCAGGCAGGTGGATCCCTATTATATGAATGTTGTAATCCTTGTCGATCATGATCGAAGACCCCTTGAGAAAGGCCTCGAATCTGGTCTTCGCAGGCACCCCGTTCACGACCACGAACCACTTCCCGCCCTTGCTGGCCAGGTATGCGTTAACCTTTGAATCAAGGCTGAACTGCGGGGCCGCGACTGCGTCGTATTCGGGCGACTCCCTGCCGTCCATGACAATGACCCACTTGTCCTTCTTCTTGCCATAATGGAGAAAATGCTTTGAATCATAGCTGCATACATAGTTCAGGACGATATCATATTCCGGCCCCTCTTTCCCGTCAACCACCGCCACCCATTTCTTGTTTCTCAAGGCAGTATAGGCAAGGTGTTTCGAGTCAGGTGAGAAGAAGGGGAAAAGGATGCTGTCATATTTTGGCCCTTTTTTCTTGTTCTCGATCACGTGCCAGTATTTACCGTCCCTGGCGTTATAGGCATACCGGGTAGAATCCTTGCTGTAGGAAAAACTGTTGATGTCGTCGAACAGGTCCTGCTTCTCTCCATTGATGACCATGCGGTACTTTTTACCCTCCACGCCCATGTAGTAGCATACCTTGGAATCCCAGCTGAAATACGGCGCTGCAATGTCATCGAATTCCGGGCCTTCCTTGCCGTTGATGACCATGACCGCATCCTTTCCCTTCAGCGCCAGATACGCTAAAGTGGACGAGTCGTGGCTGAACACAAAGATGGAAACCCTGTCATAAAGTGTTGATTCCTTGCCGTCATATACCATGCACCACTTGTCTTTTATCTTGGCAGGGTACACGACATGCTTGGAGTCGGGGCTGAAGATGGGTGCAGAGGCATCGGCATACTCCTTGCTCTCCTTGCCGTCGATGACAGCGACAAACTTTTTCTTTTCCTTTGCTGCAGAAAAGGCCATCCTGTTTGAATCAGGGCTGAACGTGAAATTATTTGTCGGGGGAATCATATAGTATTTTCCATATTCTTTCCCATCCATGACCAGGGTCTGCCTGTTTCCGTCCTGGGCTATGTAGGCGACGTGCCTGGAATCGGGGCTGAATATGGGGGTAGTCATGTTGTCGTATGCCTTTCCCTCCTGGGAATCCACGACCACCACCCATTTCTTCCCCTTTTTCCCTTTATAGGCAATCCTCTTGGAGTCGGGGCTGAAAACCGGTGTGTCCTTGCCGATGGAATCGTATCCCTTCAGGGCCTTGCCGTCCAGGATCACATTGAATTTCTTTGTCTTGGTATCGACCGCAACAACCGCAAGGTGGTTTGAGTCGGGGCTGGGCACGGCCGATTCTATGAAGATCGCCTGCTTTTCGCTGGGTTCTATGAGGATGTCGATCTTTTCACTCGCTATGATGCCTTCTGCTGAAAGATCATAACAAGGAGCGCTCAACCCTACAAGAACCGCTGCAAACATGAATATATACTTTCTCATCCGAATGTTCTCCTTCCTTGTGGATATCTGATTTGTCAAGAGATGTACAAAACAATACGGGCACTAAAACCCGATATTGCCTTTTTTATTTATAGCTTGTACTTGGCGAGGGCATAGTCTATCTTCACCTCGCCGAAGTCCACCAGGCTGTAAACCTCGCCGATGTCAGGGGCAAAATACGAAAAACCGTCGAATTGCTGCGGCCCCATCTCGCCCTTGAATGAAACCTTCAAGCATGCGGGGTACCTAACTTTCTGAAATTCCACTGTCTCGATCTTATCGGCCTTATAGGTGGTCACACCGGTCGATGTTTTTGTGGTCCAGCTGTCCCCAACCTTGAGGGGGAACGGCGTCATGAGTATATCCGCCCTGTTGGGGCTTGCCTGATCGATCTTGTATATGCCCTCTTTGGCCCTTCTATTGTAATTGATCTTCGATTTTGCCCCGGGGACCCCGTCCATCTCGGTTACCTGCCTGTAGTATTTCTTCCCGTTGATGGTTTCTTCCCCCTCGATGCGGATTACCATGGTGCCCATCTGCACGCCTTGAGGGGTCGAGTATCTCAACCCATACTCCCACTGGGAACCGTCCGAACCCTTTGGAAAATAGTTCTCGCCGGGCTGCTGTTTCGAACAGGCAGCCAAGAGCACCAAAATGGAAATGGCTAGGAAAAGACTCGTTTTCTTCACTTCATACGCTCCTTGCATGTGATAGTAAAAAACCGATTGTCAGCACCATGCCAGTGAAGCAGCCGGCCATGTTTTTCTTACTGGGTTGTCCCCTTGAATACAAGGCTTATTTCACCCACGCATTGAGTCTCTACGGGGCAGTATCCCAGTTCAGGACCGCGGCCTGTCCCTCCCGCTTTCACATGTTTTTCTGCCCTTTGGCAGGTGCATGGCTGCTCAACAGCTTTTTCATATAACCCGTATTTCTCAGGCTGGCAAGGTCGGGATCCTTTCTCAGCATGTCCCAGTTATTGAACCCGTTTTGTATGGACTGGTCCAGCCAGTGGGCTGCCTCATCGACCTTGTTCTGCCTGGAATACAAGCACGCGATATTATAGTAGACATTGGGATCTGATGGCTTTATCTTCAGTATTCCCTGCAGGGTATCTATTGCCTTTTTATAGTCTTTTGCGTCTGAATACGCGAGCACAAGGCCGTACATGGCACGCACATTGTCCTTTTTGATCGAGATCGCCTCCTGGTAGTGCCTGATGGCCTGATCATAGTTGCCGTACTGACGGTAAAATTCCGCCAGCTTGATGTGGGCCGAGGCGTCACCTGGACGTGCCTTGATGTCCTTGAGCAGCGCCGCGATGGTGCCTTCGATCTTTTTCTGGTTTTCCCGTGCCATGTTCAGGTTCCTTTGGGCCTCGGCATAGTCTGGTTTCACCTTGAGGGACTCCTGATAGTGGTCAATGGCCTTCTTGATCTCCCCCTTATGGATGAAGGCCGTGCCCAGGTTGTTATGAACGTCTGCCTGGTTTGGGTTTATGGCCAGCACCTTGTTGTAGTACGTTATTGCGGCATCGTAATTGCCTTTGCGGATCATTATATTGCCGAGTTCCTTCAAGACCCTCTCGGAATTCGGGCTGATCCTCAGGGCCTCGCTGAACTCCTTTTCAGCCTCGTCCAGCTTGCCCGTCCCTGATAATACGACGCCCAACCCATAACGATAGTTGCCGTTGTCCGGTTTGACACGTATGGCTTCCCTGATGTGCTCGATGGCCTCGCTGGTTTTACCTTTCATGAGCAGGGTTGATCCCAGGTAATAATGGGCATCGGCGTTGTCCGGGTCGAGCCTGATGGCATCGAGATACTTCGCCTGGGCCTCGTCGACCCTGCCCATGCCGGCCAGTACGATCCCCATGGCCGTATGATAACTGGCGTCTTTCGGGTCGATCTTCAGGGCCTCGTTGATATGCCTGATGGCGCTTTCCTTTTTGCCGTTGGCGTCCTTGGCCAGGCCCAGGAAATAATGAGATTTGGCGTTTTCCGGATTCATGCCCAGGGCCCTGTTGAATTCGAACTCAGCCTCGTCGAGTCTGCCCATGCTGGTGAATATCTTTCCCAGTTCGATATGGGCCCCGATGTTCTTCGGGTCGTGCAGTATTGCCTGCCTGATTTCCTTTACCGCCTCTTCATGTTCTCCTTGTGCAGACAAGGCCAGGCCCAACTGCAGGTGGGCATCGCTGTCAAAAGGATCGATCTCCACCACGGTCTTGAAATGTCTTATGGCATCATCCATCTTTTTCTGCTCGACATATATCATTCCCAGTTTTACATGAGCGGGCAGGAAATTAGGGTCGAGCTCTAATGCTTTTGATAGATTCTCCATGGCGCCCTGCGAATTTTTCAGTTCATAGTACGCCATTCCCAGTGAGTAGTATGTGTTTGAAATATAGGGATTTATACTCAGGCTGATCCGGTAGTGCCTTATGGCGTCATCAAATTTCTTCTTTTTCGCAAATGCCGCACCCAGGTTGAGGTGTGCCACATAATTT
Organism: uncultured Bacteriovoracaceae bacterium; assembly: GCA_964600235.1. Taxonomy (GTDB): domain Bacteria; phylum Desulfobacterota; class Desulfomonilia; order UBA1062; family UBA1062; genus MWEI01. The sequence continues at coordinate 24,636 of CAZRIV010000015.1, forward strand.
TCATTATTAATCTGGATTGCGTTGTTGTAGAGGGCGAAGTTATCCTTCCAGAACCCTGTCTGGACCCAGGTCTTGGCGGCCAGAGGGACGAGGATGGCCAGGGCTGCGATGCACGCCGCAACCTCCTTGCCGGTAAGCCTCTTTGCAAGGTCCGACATGCCCCACGAGATGATGATGAACAGGCCTACATAGGGGATATAAGCCCACCTTTCAGCTATCTGGGGCCAGAGACCGCCCTGCATGATGCCTGAGACAGGCAGGATGGTCCCGAGATACCAGAGCCACCCGAACAGCACGTAAGGATATTTTCTGATCAGTTTAAATGCAGCTGCCGTGACAACGATGATGACGGTCAACGACGCGCCGACCTGCCACAGGGGGATGCTCTGGGGAAACGGGTAATAGAAGGTAAGGTCCATGGGCCAGATGAGTTTCTTGATATATAGCAGGTAGGATACGATTGCATTTTCGAGCCTGAGTCCCATGGGAAAACCCTTTGAGGTTCTCAGCAGCTCTATGTTCCTGATCGCCTGGGCATTGATCATGATCGTGACAATGGAAATAACGAATAACGGCAATTTTTCCAGTGCAAGCGCCAGCGTGTTCCGCGAAAACACCGCCTTTAGGAAATCCCTGTCTTCTCCGTAAGCCTTCATCCTGTTCAGTGGCCAGAAATCGAGGAGAAGCAGGACAAAAGGCAGGGTGACCAGCATGGGTTTGGCCAGAAGGCCGAGGACAAAGGCGGCCACTACACCCAGATATCTGGCTAGATTCTGTTTTCTGACATAATAATAATAAGATATGACGGTAAGCATCCAGAAGCACGAACTGAGTAGATTTTTCCTTTCAGCGACCCAGGCTACGGAATCGACATTGACCGGATGTACGGCGAACAGCAACCCTACAAAGAGGCTCTTCCATGTTGAACGTGTGAACAGCCATAGCGAAATGAATAGAAGTATGCTGCACAGGGCATGGTACACCACGCTGCTTACATGATGCATGCCCGCGTTCAGCCCGAAGAACTGGTAGTCCAGCATGTGCGAGAACCAGGTCAGCGGGTGCCAGTAGGATTTATCCCCTGCCTGTATTAAATGGAATGCCCACATGATGCTTTCGATGGTGAGGCCGGATTGAACGTGTTTATTTTCAACTACATAAAGAGGGTCATCGAAGGTAATGAATTCGAAGTCCTTCACCTGGAAGTAGAGCATGAATATCACGGCGCAAAGTAGTATGCACAGCATAACTACCTGTGCCGCGTTGCCTCTGTCTTGGCTGATTTCAGGATCTTCAGTTTTCAAAAGTGTGTGCAGGGACATTGTTCTCTCCAATAGGATGTTTATAGAATCGTATTTTTATGACAGTCGTGCCTGGTAACCTGTCTCGGATTACTGTAAGCCGCTTTGGTTGATAATGGCAGAATGACAATGATATGGTGCAGCTTCATGAATCCCTGGTGCATGACCTGATGACTTCCTCTTTCAACCCAACTGCCCTGATGTATTATCGTGAAGGTCGGTTAATCCTGTCGTCCTCGAAATCACAACTCGGCCTCCGTCACGTGCGGAGGAGGCAGGCATTCATCTCTTTGCGTCCTTGTACAGGACAAGGGCACCATCACCATTTGAACACCTGGTTCATGGCGAACCACCATATGTGCATGTCCTGCGACACATCCAGCCCGGCAAACGGGTTGTACACGATGTGGGTGAAGTTTGTCGAGTTGAGGTTCCTGCTGGAGTTGCTCTTTATGGTCGGGTCATTGACCTTTATGTAGCTCACGGTGAGATCTATGGAGTTGAAGTGCTCGAGCTGACTCGTCAACTCCTTGAAGTTCTTGGGTACAGGCTTGGGCTTGTCGTCCTTGACAAATCCGATTCCGCCGGAGATGATCTCTATGTTCTGCATGGGGATCGGTCCATACAGGTCGTCCCTGATGGAGGCAGGCCTCTTGTCATACCCGAAACGCAACGCCAGCTTCTCGGTGGGCTTTATCTCAACGCCGTAGGTCAGGTGCCACGTGTTCTTCAGGTTATGGACGACGACCATGGAATCAGGGGAATAGCGGTAACCCAGCATGCGCGCGAACCTGAACAGCTGGATCTTCTGGTCAAACTGTATGACCCATGCCTTCCAGGCCTCCCAGTCGGTCCAGTTGGCGTCGCAGTTGAGGCGCACCTGTTTTATGGGTCTGAAGGAAATCCCCATCTGGAGGCGGGCGGGCCATGTCAGGTCCATGGTGGCTGTCCCCTTCTGATAGGGCACCGACTTGTTGGGCAGGTCGAACATGGCCGCGGTGATGATCGTCATGGGAGACCTGCCCAGCCAGTCCACTGTCCTGCGGAACTGGTAGCCATAGGTGAACTTGTAGTCGCCTTCCATGGTCGACTCTGTTTCGCTCTGGTAGCATGCGCCGAAGGAAAACCACTCATACGGCTGCCACAGCAGGCCCACGTTATAGGAGGTGGTGATGTAATCCTCCATCATCACGTCCAGGTTGCCCTGGTTGTCATAGGGTTTCATGCCCCCGTTGAACCACGGAGGCGGCAGGGTAAGCTCGGAGATAACGGGTATCTCAAGGCCCTCGGTGGACTCACCCAGCGCACCGGTCAACGCGCTCATGTCATTGGGGTACCTGAACTGGGTCTTCATGTAGAACATGGAAGGCCCGATCCCCACCGCGGCCCCGACAGAGAGCGTGTCTGTCAGCCGGTAGGCGATGGCGGGGGTTATAAAGCTCATCCTCACCATCCAGGCCTCCTGGCCCAGGAAACTCATGGGCTTGCCCTTGGTGTTCTTCAGTCCCACGCCAAACGGGGCAAACTGGCCGAACCCATAGGTCCACCGGGAATATTTCGGATCAGCGGGTTTATACGATATGCCCATGGACGGCGTAATGAGGTAGGGGATGTCCAGGTCGATGTAGGGGATGATCATGTACCCGCTGTTCTGCCGGGCGCTCACACCATCGAGCGGATCCTTGCCATTGTTGAACCACCCCCCGAAGGGTGCCCACGGTTTTCCGGTCTGTGGGTCATTGGCCTGGTGATAGCTTACCTTGCGATAGGTGGAAACATATCCGAGGCCGTTGTCGAACCGGGTGCCCGGGATGTTCGCCAGGCCGGCCGGGTTGTAGTGGATCGACAGACCCCCGGGCGGGTATGCCGTGACGGCGCTGCCCATGGACACGGCAGGTGCGCTGGTGGTCAGCTGCTCAAAAAAGGCTGCGCCAACCGGCAATGGGAAGGATGCCAGCATGATGAGCAGAATCAGGACTATGCTGTAAGACCTCTTCATCTCATGAACCCCTCTTTTACATAACAAAATCAAAGGGCACCCGCATGGAAAGCGAGAACCCTGCATTTACAAGGCTGTATGACATGGAGACGGATACCACTGTCTTGGGACTGGCCATGATGCCCATTCCCAAGGAAAACTGGGCCGATGTGCTGTCGCCTGACTCGATGGGTTTTGAAAGCTCCTTGTAGGTAAGGGTCGTGGAGAATGCATAGGAATAGCTGAAAGACATGTTGATGGAGTTCGCATATGACAGGGCATAGCCGAACCCCATGGAGGCGTTCACGGAACTCCCGGACTCCACCTCGTCGAGGGTTACCGTGTCCTGTATCTTGAGGTTGACGTCCTTTAACGGAAAGGGGTATGAATAGCCCAGGCTTCCGAACAGCACCACCGGGTCTATCTGCTTGCTGAAGCTGCTTCCCACCGTGATGTCATACACCCCGCCGCCGGTGGACAGTTCGCTCTTGGGGTTTACCTTGTAGGGGCTGCGCCCGGTGGGAAAGGTGGCGGAGATGCTGTAGGTATTCCTGATCCCGAAGGGCATCTCAAGCCACGTCCACCTGGGTGGTGTCTGGAAGTATATGCCGGCCGAGATGTCTCCGATGTCGGTCTGATCGAGCTCGTCTTCCGTGCCCATCTTGTTGTAGCGATACACCACGGGCACGCTCACGTTCGTGGTGAGCGAATCGAGCAGGCTGTAGCCCGCGGATATGGTATGCTGGATCTGGTGGTTTGCCTGGCGCTGGGAGCTGACGGTCAGGGTCGCCATGGTGGCCTCTTCCTCTACGGTATATTCATCGGTGGGGCTGTAGGAGTAGCCCAGGGTGTAATCCATGGACAGGGTCCCTTTGGGAGAGAGGGTGTATTCCCTTCCCACCGCCTCCAGCACCTCTTTCTCCTGTTCTATCTTCTCTTCCTCCGTCACCTCAAGGCTCTTCCTCGTCTTGTTCTCGTCTTCAAGCTTTTTCAGCTGTTTCTCAAGGGTTTCCAGCCTGTCGAGGAGCTCCTGTGTACTCTGCTTCTCGGTTTCCTGGGCATGCACGGTGCTGCATATCAGGAACAGGCACAGCAATACCATTCCAGCATAATAACAATATTTCACTTCTAAAATACCCCCGGCAATAAAATGAATGCTTTTGTATGGGCCAACTGCACAACCCCTGATCCGTGATATCATGAAACTCAAAAAAATCTTACCCTGAACACGGACAGTCTGTCACCTGATATTTATTGTCTTATAAAATGTTTTGCCATGCGATTCAAGGATTTGCCGCTCTTTTGCAACCGCAGGCGGTGGAAATTCCGCAGGGACGATCTGCCTTTCCATGTCGAAGTCTATGATACGGAGGTCTTCGTTCCTCAACCGCAGGGCGTTCGTGCGAACCTCTTCGGTCGAGACGATAAAGACGATATTCCCGCTCCACATGGTGAGGAACTGGTCGATGGTGTAGCTTGTGTTGCCCCTGAACGGGTCGGCGAAGAAGATATGGTTCCCGTATATCCCGCGATAGACGGCGAAATGCTGGTAACCCGACAGCTCCAGGCGCATGATTGCGGGCTTGTTCAGTGCCCTGATATCGTCCAGTTCCGCCTTGTACCCATCTGCCTTATAGCCGAGCACCTCGACAAAGCGCTTCATGTCGAGCAGGGAAAAGGCACGCCGCTGCTGTATCTTCTCTGCGTCCCCATAGGCCATGAGGCCCTGGATGACCTGCTGCTCGGTAAACCTCTCCCCCAGGTAGTGGTTCAGGAGCGTGGCAAGGGCAGCTGAACCGCAGCTGAAGTCGAATTCCTGCTTTACCACGTTTTTATAATCGAGCTCGGTGGAAGGCTTCACGGTCTGGTTGAGGCGGATATGCTCCATGCTCTGAATGTTAGGGTATATTTTCAAGTCTCCCTTGGGGAGGTCGCGCATGGGGTATGATGTCCCCATAAAAGTTATCAGAATAATGAACCCGAAGATTATCGGCATAGGAAAAGCCTGAGGTGCTCAGTCGCCCGGATTGATCTTTATGTAGAGACGATGCGCCACAATACCGTCGATGGCGACGGGCCCGAAATTGTTTCCACCCATGTTTACCGCTGCAGCCCTTATGCTCCCTTTCATTGGCAGATTCAGATATGCGCAGGTCGTGACACTCGTCTCGTCGCTGGTAGTGTCCACGTTGAAGGTAGCAGGATTGGGATAGGCCTGATTGCCCGGGTCGTTATCCACATCGATGGCCCCGCCCAGCATGTCACCTACCCGGAAATGGCCGGTAAACTCCCACGTCAGGGGGTCTGCGGGGTCATCGGCCGCGCCGCTGGCATACTCGGCGAGGTTGATGCCTGTCACCCCGAGGCTGCCCCCCGAGGTGTTGTACGCGTAGCTGAAATTGTCGATGCGCCAGTTGGATAGATATTCGAACTCAAGGCCCTGCCCTGCCCCGGACTGGCCTGCCACCCGGATAAAGGTGGGGTCGAGGTTTCTCGTGTCGAACTGCAGGCTGCCCAGGTCCTGGCCGCAGAAGACCAGGTCGTCGATGGTATAGGTCCTGGGCGACTTGTGGTCGTTGGTGACCATCTGGTAGAAGGTCTTGCTGGCGTTGTCCACCGTGGTCCCGGTGGCTACGTCCAGGGTGTTGTGCTGCAGGTAAAGGTATTCAGAGCTGTCTGTGAGTGAATCGAGGGTGAAGTATTGACCGTCGATGGGGCCGGTGACGGAGAAGTTATTGAACTCCAGCCAGTCCTTGGAGCCGTCCGTGTCGGAGAAGCTGATGCTGTCGGCCGAAAGGGAAAGCTTCGAGTTGACCCAGTTGTAGCTGACCCCGGCCTGGGCGAAGACCTGTGAGAGGTCGTCTTCGCTCACTTCGTTCATCTGGGCCATGAGGTTATGAGAAAAAAATAGTATGATGGCTGTTGCCAGGGCAATTTTCAATCCGGCGGCCCGCGAAATCCGTTGGAGACGTCTGGTCATCATCTCTGCCCTTCCTCTTGACGGCGTGCGTGGTGCCATGGGAATGAACTGTCTACCCTTGCCTGTGTCTCTTCTTTTACCTGTAACTTTTATCCGGTTCCTGTCTGGATTACAAAAACAAAATGAGAGGAAACCGGGGGGACCCCGGCTTCCTCTCGGTAAGGGCTAAGAATTAATGTGCCCAGATGTCTACCCAGCTGCCCTGCTGAATTGTGAAGTCGAGGCCGCCGATGTAGATGTCACCAAGTACCTGCTCCTTCGGGGATACGCCGCCGGTGGTGGTCAGGTTAGCATTGTTGCCGAGCTTAACTGCGGTTCTCATTGCGCCCATGGTGAAGTTGAAGTCCTCGGGGAACGAGATGTGAACAACAGTGATCGGGGATACTGCGGAGTTCATAGCCGTAGCAAGAACAGGATAGAATATACCCTGCTGCGGATACAGAACGTTGTTGCAGAAGCTGTCCAGCTCAGCCGTGGTGGGCTGGTCGGAGTTGACGAACATGCCGCTGCCTGCAGCCAGGTTGAACAGGTAGTTCTTGGTCATGTTCAATACTGCATACTCACCTGTCTGTGAGGTGACAACGTCGATGGCTGCCGTGCCGGTGATGGTGAAGGCAGGGGCTGTGGTGCTGCCGAAGTTCATGTTGTCAAGACCGATGAAACCGTTGCTGTGTGTTGCGCCGATCCACTCGACATCGTCGGTGGTGAGGTTGACGCCGTTGAGGCCGTCAGCATCGCCCCAGGACAGGTAGCCCATTGCGAACCTGTCGATGGTTACCCTCATCTGGAAGGACACGCCCGTTCCGGCATGCGAGAAGATGTCAACATAGCTGGTGGGAGCGATGTACATGGTCATGTCGCCCATGTTCACGGAACCCATGATGTCGCTGATGGTGACTGCCGTGCCGGAAGGAATGTAGCCGGCGCTGGTGCCCACGTTGAAGCTCAGGGCATCCATGGAGATCCGCAGTGAGCCGAGGCCGAAGCGGACAAAGGTCTGGTCAAGCTGGCCGCCGACTGCTGTCTTGTCGCCGGTTGCCACGTCGATGGTGATGGGCTTCAGGAAGAATGTGCTGTAGCCGTTCCAGTTGTCAGTTGATTCTGCGCGTGCGCTGACACGGAGGTTGGTCAGGTTGAAGTTGTCGATCCCTACGAAACCGCCGGAGTAAACCCTGGTGTTCCACATTGCCTTGACACCGTCAGAGTCGCCCCATGCCATGGTGCCGATGAGGATGTTCATGTTGAGGTCGGCATTGATGTTTACGCCGGCCTGGCCTGTAACATTGGAAAGATCAGAATCGGTAACAGGAGTCATTGCCCATACGGAAAGGGGCAGTAAAAGAATAGCCAGAATTGTCAATACTCTCTTCATAACGTGTTTGCCTCCATTTTATTATTTTTCTTTGATGCTTAAATTTCTTTATTGATTACCTTTTGTTGCCTCTCGATACATGTTCTTTTTCCCGCCGCTTCCCAGGCATCACCCCCTTTTTACTGTTCATTATGGAAAAGCACAGGGCTGGAAGACGTGCACAGGAGATGGCTGTCTTCCAATTGAATCACACTCTGATAACAGTTCAGTATCTGCGCCCTGTGTGCTTTCATAACCTACCTGCCGTGACTCCTTATTCAGTTTACCGTTGCGTTCTTCCAGAAGAACCACCAGCCTGACTGACTTCCCGTTGCCGAGAGCTGCATGAAAAACTCGTCGTTGTTGCTGTAAACCGTGCGTGTTCCGAGGGTGGTAATGCGCTTTCCGTCTATGGGCACGCCGCCGACCACAACGGGTACGCCGGTACCGTCTTCAATACGGCCGCTGAAGGAGTTGAAGGTTGCCGAGATGGGGCCGGTCATGGCCGGTGTCCCGATCTTGATGCTGTCGAGCGTGCGGGTTGCGGCGTCTGCGATGTTCGTAAATTTAGCCTCTATGTACAGGCCCTTGCAGACCAGATCCTCGGTGGCCGAACCCAGCGATACGTTTGTCCAGTCTTCATCCCAGCCGGTAGTCGTACCGTTGTTGTAATAACCCATCTTGAGCGACTGAATCTCTGTGAAGGTCCTTGCTTCTATATTGAAATAAGCCCTGGTCACATCGTCCTGCAGCGTAAAGCTGGAAAATCCGGCGGCAGTGACATCGGAAAGCTCGTCATCACTCATCTGGACCATGGAACAATTGTGGGCCTGCTGCTTATCCATTATATAATCGTGCTGATCCATGCCCTGAACATCTATATAATCGTACTGGTCCGTGTCCTGAACATCCTGGGAAGCAAACAGCGGGACTGAAATCGCCATGAGAGCAACTGCAGCGGCAGCAAGTGTAAGGAAACCCCTTTTCAATAAATACCATCTCATCTCATGAACCCCTGCATCTGATAGGTATCCGCTCGTCATATGCGCTAAGTATCAGCAATAAGCATGCCATATAATATGATCTATATTTCAATAAGTTATCATCTATTGAATGTACCCGCCTAGGTAAAGTGGAAAGATATTTCCGTGCGTCTGAGAAAAGATTTTCAATTAGTCTGCATGGCGCGGCACTGTCCGTTTCTGTCGACCAGAACACCCGGCTGGTCTGTGGGTGATCGTTCAAGCCCTTTCTCTATCCTCATAGTATATACCATAGTATATACTATAGTATACAGCACAGTAAACATATCCCCTTTTGCTGCCTGGCATATTTTTATTGTGTTTGTTATCAATGGGTTGTATCCGATGGGTTCGAGCGGCGGCGCCTGGATGACTCCCCCCTGTGCGGATAAATCATTCGTAAGGGACCGTGAACTCGATGACGGCAGGCATCCCGCCTTTCTGAGACATGGTTTTCTCTCTCGCTGAATCTACATAGATGGCCACGTAGAATATTTCAGAACTGTCGCCCTCAAGGGTCGCTGAGAGGTATAAACGGGTTCCGGCTTCTGCGTAAAACGAGTATCGCCATGACCTGTCCCCGACAACGACATCGCTCAGTTCCTCAATCCGGCCTTCTTCATCCATAAAGGCAATTGCAACGGGATTGCTGGAATATGAGCTTACCTCATACTGTACGTAATGCATGTCACCGGACTGTGAGCCACCCCCGCCACACGCACCGAGCATGAGCAGTATGAAGGCAAAAAATACTTTCCGGAGACTCACGATAAATTTCCTTCCTTTAAGTTTATGCCCGGAATTGTCGCACAATACATGACCAAAGACAAGGGAAGCACTTCTGATGACCCAAAGGCCCCCACGATACACCGTCCCTAACCCGCATGCATGGGCGAACCCGCTGTAACGGTCACCCGGTCATGGCGGCGAGCCTGCCCGACCAATGCCATATGACGTCCTTCCATCTATTGAAAAATCCTGTTTATGTGGTATGTTGTAGGCGTGAGGGCGTGCCGTGCGCTTCAGGGTTTCGGCATACCTCGCAAGGGGTGTGTTGTAGGCGAGGGGGGCGTGCCCCTGCGTTATGATGTGCCATGAGATTCTCAGTTAAGGCTACGGCCTTGGGTTATTCATTTTGTGACATGGCCTTCTGCACTGCTCCAGCCATGGGCGAGTACTGCAATCGGCTCATTTAATTCATAGAATCTGGTATGGTGATGATAGTATGAAAAATGAATCTGCCGGTGAGAGCGACTTGAGGAACCGATACCGCAAAATATTGATCTGCCTGCTGCTGGGCGCTGCCACCATCATCGTGTACTGGCAGGTAAAAGGCTTTGACTTCATTACCCTGGATGATCGCCAATATATTCTGGAAAACGATGCCCTTATACACGCTACGATTGCGGATGGAATAAAATGGGCATTTACAACCTTCTATGCTTCGAACTGGCACCCGCTGACCTGGATTTCACACATGACGGATGTGCGTATCTTCGGCCTTAACCCGGGCATGCACCATGTTACCAGCGTAATCTTCCACATTCTCAACGCACTGCTCCTGTTCCTCGTCCTGGAGAGGATGACCGGCGCATCATGGAGGAGCGCTGCGGTTGCAGCCCTTTTTGCCGTGCATCCGCTGCATGTGGAGTCGGTCGCATGGATAGCCGAGCGCAAGGATGTTCTGAGCGCCTTTTTCTGGATGCTCACCATGCTGGTCTATCTCCAATATGCGCACAAACGCACCCTGAAGAGGTATCTTGTCCTGATTATCGTATATATCCTGGGGCTTATGTCCAAACCCATGCTCGTGACCCTTCCGTTTGTACTGCTCCTTCTGGACTACTGGCCCTTGAACCGGCTGAAGAGTATCAAGAAAGGTGAGACCAGCCGGCCCCCGGCCGGTACGGCAGGTGAATCCGAAGGATGGGACTCAAGCCCCTCGGCCCTTATCCTTGAAAAGATACCACTTTTCGCCTGTGCTGCCATTTCGAGCGTAATCACCCTTCTGGCCCAGAAAAGCTGGGGTGCCGTAAGTTCACTGGAGCGCATCGATTTCAGCTACAGGATTGCAAATGTGGTCACGTCCTATGCAACGTATCTCTGGAAGACGGTTTGGCCTGTCAACCTGGCCATCTTCTATCCCTATTCAGAGGTCATCAATCCGATTGCAGTATTACTGTGCTCCACCTTTCTCGTGCTCGTCACCGTCTGGGTTCTCTTGTACGCATTCAGGTTGCCTTATCTCGTCGTGGGCTGGCTCTGGTACCTCGGCACCATGGTCCCGGTCATCGGGATAGTGCAGGTCGGATCACAGTCCATGGCGGACCGGTACACGTACATCCCGCTCATCGGGATCTTCATCATGCTTGCGTGGGGGCTGTTCGACCTTTCCACCCGGTGGCGGCGTGGCAGGGCTGTCCTTGGAGCCATAACCGCCGCCGTCCTTATGCTGTTGCTCGCGGCAACCTGGGTGCAGGTGGGACACTGGAAAGACAGCGCAACCCTCTGGAGACATGCCGCCGCCGTCACGAAAGGCAACTACAAGGCCTACACCCACCTGGGGTTTGCCCTGACCATGAAAGGCGATGTCCAGGGGGCCGCAGGGGCATTCCAGCGGGCCCTGGAGATAAAACCGACCGCGGAGGCGTATAATGCCCTCGGGACAATCTATTCCGCGAACAGCCAGGAGGATCAGGCAATCGAATGCTTTTCAAAAGGTCTGCAGATAGAGCCCTCCAATGCCAGTCTTCGAAATAACCTGGGGATTCTCCTGATGTCGCTGGGTCGGGCGGACGAGGCCATTGCGCAGTTCAGCGAGGTGCTCAAGATCAACACCATGGATGCCAAGGCCCGTTTCAACCTGGGCAAGGCATTGCTTCAGAAAGGCAGTTCACATAAGGCCATCCTTGAGTTCAACGAGGTACTGCGCATAAACCCCCGTAATACCGATGCATTGAATTACCTTGAAAAGGCCGTTGCCGCCCACAAAGAGACTGAGGCATCTCTTGCCATGTTGAGAGAGGCATTGAAATCGGACCCGCAAAATCCGCTCCTCCATACAAAGCTCGGGGATCTCTACTTCCAGCAGGGAGAGTATGATGAATCCATAAACCACTATCAAAAGGCAATCTCCATCGAACCAGGGGGAATCCACGCCATGTTCAGGCTTGCGCTCGTGCATTCTGTCCGGAACGAGCCTGACAAGGCACTGGCTGTGCTGCAGGACATGAGGCGGATAGAACCCGATAATCCTGAAATATATTATAATATTGCCTGTATATACGCAAAAAAGAACGAGGTCGAGACGTCAGTTGCGTGGCTGAAACAGGCCATTGAGAAGGGGTTCAGCAATTACGACCTCATCAGGAAGGACCCTGATCTTGCAAATATCAGGAACACGCCTTTTATCAAAGACTTGATGATGGAACATTAACCCCGGATTGTACGTTCGATTGTGTCCATACACAGCCGATACGCACCAAGAGTGCTTTGACTTGGGATTCATGGTGAACTGATTTGTTTCATAGGTCCATAAAAACCGGTGATCTAAAGGTCTGAGGCCTCTGCATAACTCCATACCCATAATTGAACAACACCAAAAAAACTTGGCCCGAACAGATGATGCTTCCCTCCGGGACAAGTAAATTGCTTGTCCCGGAGGGAAGCATCATCTGTTCGGGTAAGGTTTTTCTCATCCGGCATAATAGCCATCTGGAAGTCATGCAAGGTTCTTTGCCTTAAAATGACAGGCAAATTATGCACTCATGGAGGGCTTTCAGATAACCGGTTTTCACGAAAAAAGTTTTTAACCCCTAAGAGGCATAATCCGGGTTGAAGGCTTGAACCCGGACGCTCAATTCGGATGAAGGTGAACCAGGGCCGGGCATGCCGCTATGAATAGCTTTCAGAACATGCTCTTGCCGGCCCGGATTCTGCCCATTCAGAAGTCTTCCCTGTCTGCCCGGCGTTACTCCTTGGGCGCTGCAAAACCACCGAAGAAATAGCTCTTGCTCGAATCGGTCGCACCGATGGCAAGGGTCCTGTTGGTGATCTCAATTCCCAGGGTGTCCGCCTCGAGCACATATGCCGCAAGGCCGGTGAGGTTGATGGTGCCGTTGAGATTGAGATTCACCTTATATACGTTGGGGTCCTTGGAATACAGGGGGTTGTAATAGATTGAAATAGTTCCCTTTATGTTGTTGCCCTTGTCGTCACTGCCTGTAATGGTTGTCGTCATCGTAGAGTGCGTGCTGGGGCTTATGGAGAGAACGGCGGTATTGCCGTTGAGGAATGAGTTATTTATTACCCATTCACCTTTCAGGTTGTTGACATCGGGTGACACATCGAAGGTGGTATTGTAATAGAACACGAGGAAGCCTGAGTCCGAGTTGTCGCTGTAGGCATATGCGCTGAAGAGCGGCCCTCCGAATGCCCTCCTTGTGGCCCCTGCGGCCCATATGTATAAGGGCCTCAGCTCCTTGGTGCCGTAATCTATCCCGGCGGTGTTCCATGAGCAGTCATCAAAATATCCGGTGAAGATCGCTGAATCAGCCTGCTGGTAAAGGAAGGAATTCTCGCTGCTCATGAACTGCTTATATTGCATGAATTTATCCTGCCCGATAAACCAGGAGGTGTAGCCATACTTATTGTCTTGATTTATGATATCTTTGGTAATGATGCCAACAGCGAATGTATCATCCTTATCACTACCCATCCAACCCACCCACACGCCGGAGATGTCCTGATCTTCATATGGTTCGTCATAGCCTTGGGTGCTGTCACTCGAGGATCTGCACCCGGATGCAATGATAATGAACATGGATACGAGAATAACGTACATCCAATTGATTTCTCTGCCTCTTTTCATCTCATTCCCTCCTTTTTGCGAGAGAGTTAAGAAAATTTATTACCCTATGGTACCTAACATAAAAGAGCACAGTGATTCCAGGTAATATTCATGCAACCGCATTTCTGAGTTAGGTGCTGTTGAAATGGACTGCCTTGCAGCCAGCTTTGGGGCAACAGACACCTCCACAGGGAATAGACATTTCATATCGAGCTCAGGGGAACCAACACCCTAGTGAGATAAACCGGGAAAACTCATGAAACAATTCACCGGGATGGGTCCGCATGTCTTGTCTTCAAGACAGGTAAGACTTATTATTTATTTCAAAGAGGGGTGCAGCCAGGTATGTGTCTTCCGAGAATATTCGTGCCTGCTTTGCGAGTACTGACACCTTTGCTCATAGCAGTGCTGCTTCTACCCGGGTGTGCCGGCAATTTCATTACCTTCAAGGACCCGGATTCAAACGCCAATATCACAAGGATGAATGGGAACAAGCTGTCCGGGGGCATAACCTCCGTGGAGTTGAATGCCCAGCGTTTTGAAAAGCAGGGCCAGGTATCCTATTCCCTCTTCGTCAGGTACCTGGGCCCGGCCCTGATCGAAATCCCACCCGGGGAGACCCTTTTCATTATCATCAAGGAACAACACAAAGGAATAAGCGGAAGGGGATCAAAGGGAAACAGGCACCCGCTCTCCATCGGCCTTGTTGAAGAGGTCGCCTACTACCACGATCTGGATCCCCGCATCATCAGGATGATAGCCGATGCGGAAGAAGTGCAGGTGGAAGTCAAGGGATCAACCGGCAAGGTTGAGCGATATTTCAATAAGAAGAACTTTCTCAGGTTCAAGGAATTCTGCGACCTGTACATGGGTGATGCAACGCAGAGCCCCTGACCTGGTTCACCTACTTTAAAAAAACAAGAGCATAATTTTTCCTTCATTTGAGATGTTATTTTCCGTTTCAATACCGGCATTCTTTTTGCCCTGATGATATACCCTGTAATATCATAGAGATATATTCTCAACATAAAGGAATATTTTTTGCTATGTATGTCGTTTGACGACAGATGGCCTTGTCTTGTCTTGATATTATGGCATTATAAGGGATAACGTAAAAGAAAGGGCCTCGGAGGCAGCGGAATGAAAAGATTCATTATACTCGTAGTAATGGTGATAGTGGGGTCCAGTCAGATCATCTTTTCCGCTGAAGGGGATGAACTGCCCCAGTCGACACTGGAAGGCCAGACCTTCTCGAGCCAGCTGTCTTCCCCATCGGATGATTTCAGTGAATCGGCCCTGCCGGCGCCGTCAGGTGTGAACGGCAACACAGGTACGGATTCTTACGAGGACCTGTCTCACCAGGGACTCCCTGCTGCGCCTCAGCATAATGGGATACTGGAAAGTTTCAATATCCTGAATATCTTCAAGAAAAAAACATCGGTTCTACAACCCGTTGTCACCCAAGAGGAACTCTCGGCGGCAAAGGCGCCGGAAATGCCTTCCGCACCCTCAATAGCCGCCCACAAGGCCGACACCGAAAAGTCGAGGGAAGCGCACGAGGAGCTCAGCCACCTTACATTCAGCAATGAGGTCCAGGCCAAAGGGACATTCAGTTTCATCAAGCCCTCCGATGCTTCGCTTTCTGGAGATGCAGCCGCACAGGGCACTGCTGCAGCCATGAACGCGCCCCTGGCAGGGGCCATCGGCCAGAAAACCCTCCTGAACAAGCCCCTTCAGGCCGACCCTGATGACATTGCCCACCAGGCGCTGGCAACGGATATCCAGGGCCGGGGTTTCGTTAATATCCTCGGCGAACGCGATGTGACTGAAGAGATGAAACTTGCAGTGAAGACGTCGCCGGCAAATTCATACAGCAACCCTGATTCCACCCAGAACAAAGACCAGACGCTCGTGGCCATGTCCGAGACGGACGATCTCTCGCACCAGGCACTGGCGACGGTAATGAGGGAGCAGGACAAGGATACCTTCTATTTCGTCAAGACCAGCGGCGCGGTGCCGCTCTTTGACAAGGATTTCCGGGATTTCATCGACTATGGCCTGGGCGTATCGGTCGGAGCAGGCAAAAAACTCAACGACAACCTGTCCCTGTCCGTCGCATTTGACATGGTTCTGCTCACAGGGGACTGGTCTCAGAAAGGCGACAGGGAATCCCTGATCTTCGGTGAAGCGCGATATTCGACCGATCGGCCGGGTGAACCCAGCCAGCCCGTGATAACCATAGAGGCGGAAGAATCAATCAGTTCCGAGGCGAATACAGGCATCGGCTATATAGAAGGGGCCGAGGCCCAGATCATCAATGCCGAATCATTGAAAAGTATCGACATCCACACGGATATGTACCTTTTCCCGGTCAGCATCAACGCTCTATATAAATTCAATAAAATCGGCAAGATCAGCCCCTACCTGGGGGGCGGCCTGGGTTATTGCCTGGCAGTCCGCGACTCGGACAGCAAGGCGTTGAAAAGCAGGTACTGGGATGGCCCGGACTACGGCCTGCACTTCAACAACTCGCAGACCTCGAACGGCATGCTGCTCAAGCTCCTGGGAGGGCTGAATATCCCTGTCTACAAAAACATGCTGTTCGTTGCCGAGGCGAACACCACCATGTATGACCTCAAGAAATTCGACCCGATTCTTGAGGTATCCTTTACAAAGCCATCGAATCCCACATCTATCGGCGGCAATGATGTTTCAACCTGGAGCTATGAAGACCCCAAGCAATTCGGTGTCTTTGATCAGTCGATCGTGGCCAATTTCAGCATAGGCTTTGTCATGCCGTTTTGATATACATATGTCTTGTGAAGCCGACGAAACTACCAGGGAGATCCATGTCTTTTTGCCATGAGACGTTAAGAGACGGCGCTTCTGCGAGTGGAGGACATTCCCATGCCGAATAAGCCGGGACATGAAGAAATGCCCCTTTCCACAAGCACAACCGGACAGACTTCACCCCGACAGGACACCGTCCTTGTCAAGGACTATGCCCTGGCATCCTCCATCAACGGCATCGCCATCGGCGACCTCGCGGGCGTGGTAACCTATGTGAACAATGCGGCCGTTCGTATGTGGGGGGCTGATGACCCTTCTGAAATGATCGGCAAACCTGCTACGGTATTCGCCCAGTCCGAGCAGGAGGCCCTTACCATCATGGCCACGATCCTGGAAAAGGGGGAATGGTCGGGAGAGATAACCGGGAGACGGAAGAATGACCTTCCCATAACCGTACTACTGTCAGCCAGCCTGGTAAGGAACGAAAATCACGATCCTTTATGCATGATCTGCTCGTTCATCGACATTACCGAGCGGAAACGCATGGAAGAAGAGCTCCGCATAAAGGAAAGCGCCATCGCGTCCTCCATCAACGGCATAGCCATCGGGGACCTGTCGGGAAATATCACCTATATCAATGATTCCGCCCTTGCCCTGTGGGGTTCTTCAGATCCTTCGGACATTATCGGGAAACAGGCAACGGTCTTTGCCCGGTCTGAAGATGAAGGGCTACACATCATGCATACCGTGCTGGAGAAGGGGCATTGGTCGGGCGAAATCGTGGGCAGGAGAAAGGACGGCTCGCCCATAACCGTTCATCTTTCCGCAAGCCTGGTGCGCAACGAGAAGGGAGATCCCACCAACCTCATGTGCTCCTTCATAGACATATCCGAGCGCAAGCGCATCGAAGAGGATCACCGCATCAAGGAAAGCGCCATTGCATCTTCCATCAACGGGATCGCCATCTGCGACCTTGCAGGATATGTAACCTACATCAACAATGCCACCCTGAGCATGTGGGGGTCTTCAGACCCGACGGATATCATAGGAAAACATATCGTGGTTTTTGCCCAGTCCGAGGAAGAGGGTTTTCGCATCATGAAAACCGTACTGGAGGAAGGGCAGTGGTCAGGGGAGATCGTTGGGAGGAGAATGGATGGTTCTCCTGTTACCGTGCATCTTTCTGCCAGCCTGGTGAAGAATGCCGAGGGTGTACCCACCAACCTCATGTGCTCGTTTGTCGATGTCTCGGACCGCAAGCGTATAGAAAACGAACTGAGGATAAAAGACTGCGCCATCGCTTCTTCCCTCAATGGGATCGGCATAGGGGATCTTTCGGGCAACTGCATCTATGTGAACGAGGCCGCCCTGAAGATGTGGGGGGCTGATGACCCTTCGGAGCTCATCGGCAAGTCTCCCCTGGAATTTGCAGATTCGCACGAAGAGGTCATGAAGGTAGTGGAAGCGCTTATTGAACAGGGGGGTTGGTCAGGAGAGATATCGGGGAGGAAAAAGGACGGCACCCTGATCACCGTTCACCTCACCGCCAGCCTGGTGCGCAATGAAAAGGGCGAACCCATCTGCACCATGGACTCCTTCATCGACATTACCGAGCGCAAGCGCATGGAGGAGGAGCTCAGGGTAAAGGACCTGGCCATTGCGTCGTCCATCGACGGTATCGGCATAAGCGACCTCGAAGGCAACATCATCTATGTCAATAACGCGGCCCTCAAGATGCTGGGGGCTGAAGACATGTCGGAGTTGACCGACACGAACGCCCTGAGCCTGGCACAATCGGAAGAAGAGGCCATTGCGATCTATCAGGAGGTTATGGAAAAGGGAAGCTGGTCGGGAGAGGTGTCCGGCAACCGGAAAGACGGCACCCCCATCACCGTCCATCTCACCGCCAGCCTGGTGCGCAATGAAAAGGGTGAACCCATCTGCATGATGGACTCGTTCGTGGACCTCACTGACCGGAAACGCATCGAAGAGGAGCTCAAGATCAAGGATTTCTGCATAGCCTCCTCCATCGACGGCATCGGCATCATAGATCTTGAAGGCAAAATCATCTACGTGAATGACGCCGCGCTGAGGATGTGGGGGGCTGAAGACCTCTCCGAGATGCTCGGCACCTCTGCCGTCAGTCTGGCCCAGTCAGAGGAAGAGGCGTTCGAGATCTACACGACCGTCATGGAAAAGGGGAGCTGGTCTGGGGAGGCATCCGGGCACAGGAAGGACGGATCTCCCATAACGGTCCACATCTCTGCAAGCCTTGTTCGGAATGAAAAAGGTGAGCCCATCTGCCTCATGGATTCCTTTGTGGATATCACCCAGCATAAGCGCATGGAGGAGGACCTGCGGATCAAAGACCTGGCCATTGCCTCATCCATAGACGGGATCGGCATCAGCGACCTTGAAGGCAATATCATCTACGTCAACGACGCCGCGCTGAGGATGTGGGGGGCGAATGAGGCCTCGGACATCGTTGGCACCTCGGTTCTCAGCCTTGCACAGTCGCAGCAGGAAGCCCTGGAGATCTATAAGACCATCTTTGAAAAAGGCAGCTGGTCGGGAGACGCCTCCGGCTACCGCAAGGACGGTTCCCCCATCACCGTGCACATATCCGCGAGCCTGGTGCGCAATGAAAAGGGCGAGCCCATCTGCCTGATGGACTCGTTCGTCGATATCACCGACCGCAAGCGCATGGAGGAAGAACTCAAGATCAAGGACTTCGCCATCGCATCCTCCATCAACGGGATCGCCATCGGAGATCTCGAAGGCAACCTCACCTATGTAAACGAGTCCTTCATACGGCTCTGGGGGGGGAAAGACCCCTCGGAGGTACTCGGCAAATCAGTCCTCACCTATGCCCAGTCTCCGGAAGAGGCGAACAGCATATTCAATACCGTCCTTGAAAAGGGCAACTGGTTCGGCGAGATCGTGGCCAAGAAAAAGGATGGCAGGCCCATTGCGCTGCAGATCACCGCGAGCATGGTTAAAAATGATGACGGCAACCCCATATGCCTCATGTGCTCCTTTGTCGATATTACCGAGCGTAAAATTGCGGAGCAGAAACTCCAGCGTGCCTATGAGAGCCTGGAGCACCGGGTGGAAGAGCGTACCGAGGAGTTGGTCAAGGCCAATATCAGGCTGAAAAGGGAGATAGAAGAACGGAAGCTCGCGGAACAAAGTCTGATCCAGAAGGAAGAAGAACTGAGGCTCAAGTCGATCCATCTGGAAGAGGCGAACACTGCCCTGAAGGTTCTGCTCAAGCGTGGCGAGCAGGACAAAAACGAACTTGAAGAGAAGGTGCTTTCCAACATCAAGGAACTCGCCCTCCCCTACCTGGACAAGATAAAAATGGGCAATCTGGATGAAAAACAAAGGACTTACCTTGAAATCCTGGAGTCCAACCTCAACGACATCATCTCACCCTTCCTGAAGAAGCTCTCCTCCCAGTACCTCAATCTCACCCCCACGGAGATCCAGGTGGCGAACCTCATCCGTGAAGGAAAGTCCACCAAGGAGATCGCTGAAATCCTGAACATCTCGGAGCGTGCCATAGAGTTTCACCGCAACAATATCAGAGACAAGCTCGGCCTGAAAAAGGCCAAGACCAATCTGAGGTCGTATCTTTTGACCTTGAGCTGAACGTTCGCCTTGGTTAAGTGCCCTTTTTCATTCCGGATTATGAGTCTGAAGGGTTTTACGCTTTCTCCATTAACCCCGACGATCTTAAGTCCTTTGATGAATGCATAATCTGCCTGTTGTTTTAAGGCGGATTTTACCTTTGAACGTATACCTGCCCGATACACTCCAGAAGCGCTTTTACAGACGAGTCGTGGTGAAAAGAATTGTCTTTCGTAAGTCCATTTCAAGGAGTGGTTTCGCCGCCTTGAACAGACGGTATATTCAGCGTTCATCGTAGGCGGCGAGATCACTCCCTGAGATGGATCAATTTGAACCCCCTTCCACATACTCCGCGGTTAACACCTTAGGATCACCGGTTTTATCCAACCGACTGAAACAACTCAATAAACCACGAACCATCAGTTAAAGCACTCTTAAAGTGTACCTGCTGGATTTGGACACATGCAAACACACGATCCGGGTTAAGTACCCTGTTTTCAGATGCAATTTCCTTTAGGTAATGAAAGATGCCCCTGCCTGAATAAGACATCAGGCAGGGGCATGAGAAGAGAGTATGATTGACCCCTTCGATCTTTAGAAGCTGCACCTCAGTTGGGCGAATACCTCATCATTATCCCTGTACTGCCCGAAGAAGGAATACTCGTCTGGCCCAAAAAGACATAAACCCCCTATGGTCCCCTGGAGATTATCGGTGAAGTTGTACTTCAACGATGGCTTGAGGATGCTGTCTTGATATTCAACGCCGTAACCCGCGCTGATGTTGAGTTCCATGGTGTTCTGCAGGAAAAACTGCTTTAAAAGGAACGTCACCATGGTGCCTGTGCCGTCCTTTATAAAATACACCGGTTTGTCTTCATTGAAGTCGGGTATGAATTCCTGGATGAACTGCATGCTGACACTGGTGTCGCCATAGATGTAATCGAGGCCGAGCCCATATTTCATGGAATCTTCCCTGACAGGGACATTGCCGTTTAACCGGAAAACCTGTATATTCTCACTTCCCCCTGATGCATAATATTTATCAATGAAATCCTTGTATATCTCATCTTGTTTTTCCTTGGTTACCATCTGTTTCATTACCGATTCGAGCTTCTGGTTATAGTACTTGCCGCTGGAATAGGCATACTCGCCGCGGAGGGTGAACGAACTCACTGTGGTGGTGAAGTCGAACCCATAGACACTCACCCTTCGGATCTGCGGCACCATTGTCGTCTGGGCGCTGATATCATAATCCAGGGCCAGGGGGTCTTTCATTTCCACGGTAAGATCGACGTATGCGTCTGCCAGGGGCATGGGGTCATACCCCGAGTAATAGCTGCATGACACGTCCCAGCCCTCGATGTATGTGGATACCCTCACACCCACTTCCGAATTACTCATGGTGACCGGGGGCATATCTATGTCCTGGTGGGTGGTTTTCACCGGTATGTCCCCCACTGCGGTACTGGTGCTGATTATATCAGGCGGTTTGAGGACCTTTGGAAACCACCGCTCATCCGGTTGAGGTAGACGGTATGGGACATATACAGGCACCCAGCCGAGTTCTATGTTCGCAATGTCCGAATATGCACTGACCTTTACCGATGGGACACCAATCTTTCTCTCGGCCTCGTCATTGGTGCCTCCCCTGGTAAGATCTTCCGTGTTCAGATTATCAGTAGGGTTTATCTCGTCAAGTCTGCCCCACGCATACTTCTGTATTCCCAGACGAAAATCCACCTTGCCGGTATAGAGATCCACATACGCCTCATCGATGTTCACGAATGGCGTCTTATCCTGATAGATCTTATCGAGCTGGGTGATCAGCCTTTTATTTCCAGGATCGATCACTAATCCATCATCAATTGCCTGGAGAGAAAGCTTGGTTGACAACCATGTGGATACACCCGTCTTGAGCTCAAGCCCAAGCTCAGTGGATGGATCCTCCCTGGGTATATCCCTGTCAAAGGAATACGCGGCCCTTCCTTCCAGATATCCCGAGAGCGAGATTTTGGCGTTTTCCCCCTCATATTGGAAGGCCCCTGCATTCATGGAGGATAAAACCATGCAGAGCAGCGGTATCAGGAATGCCCCTCTTATTCGCAAGTACTAGTTTCCCCTTGTCATGTATCTTTCTGTGAAGATATCGTCCTTAAGGCCCGAATCGTAGATGATATTGCTTAAATCAATGATCGTTGCCCTCCCGTTGAGCATGTTGTGCACCTCGATATGGGTGGGGGTAAGTATGCCTTTTATGGTCTTCACATTCTCAAACAGCCCCTGCTTCTGATACTGGCCTTTGGGATCAAAAAAATCAGCCTTTGCAGGAACAAAGTTTCCCTTCCTGATCCAGATATTTATCTTGCTGTAAAATTCAACCTTCTTGGGTATGGCCTCTATGAGGTAACACATCTCTCCCTTGTGGTTCTCTTCCTTGATAAGAGTATAAGAATACTCATCAATATCCTGGCTGCCCATGTCGAAATAGGTCAACTCGGTTCCCATGAAGCTCTCTCCCTTTCCGCTGGCGCTGATCTGTCTGACCCGCTGAAGGGCCGGGAGATAAAGCCATTGCTTGTCCTGTTTCTTCTCGTCGGTCCACACGAGAAAACTGGTCCCTTTCACATCCGAGGGTGTCTTGAAGAAGACAATGGATTTTGATTTGTTGTTGCCGTAGCGTTTTACAAATGCGCTCAGGTTCCTCTCCCTCTTCTCGCCTTTGTTGTTCACCAGGATCATGAGCATATCAGCCTTGCTGTCCTTGGCCTGGTCGAGTAAGTCTTCGGATTTCTTGACAATGTCATATGCTGTCATACCTGCCGAATGGGCCTGGATTGAATTTAACAAGCAGATGCTCCCCATAAGAAACACAATCAATCCAATTTTCCTCAATGTCATACACTCTCCTTCCTAGCAGTATTTCTCTAGAATTCGTTCTTCGAAAATATTTAATCTTGTTCAGGATTAATTCCCTGTAGCTTGCTACGAAGTCCCACTCCTTATAGAAGTTTTTGACACCTCGCAGCTTGCTGCGGGGTAATTCATTGCTCTACCTGGTTAATTCCTCGAAGTTTGCTTCGTTCCTTGCCATTGTGTTTGATACCACCTCGCAGCGTGCTGCGAGGTAATTCATTGCCCTACTCCTTAAGGTGATGCTTACATATGAGTCACTCCATTCATGACATTGGACATCAATCAATAGCATTATGTATCCTGTTGCTCACATACTGTAAAGGAACCAGAACAACACACAAACCGCATACAAGGAGTACTGTCTCAAATATTGTACTGCATTGAAAGTAAATATAAATAGCAATTCCCCCTACTACGAACTGGGCAATATCGAGTACCAGACCTTTGCTCATATTATCCTCCATCCATGCATGTTAGCAGCTCCCCATACTGAATATCTGCCATGACCATGAAACGGGTAACCCCGTACCATGTTGTCTCAAGTAAACTCCTGCCATGGTTACAGCTCCAAAATCTTATCTGTTGTTTCTTTCTTAGTATAAACCACACTGGGCGTCTCTCCAACAGTTCTGTCACTGACAACCAACTTCAATGGCACCTCGACCCTTGGTACCGCCTTGAGTAATCTTGGCGGCAAAAACTTAATGCATGCAGGCAGAAATGTAAGTGTTGAAAAAGAGATGGTGATCATGTCTATGGCCACCAGCAGTCCAAGTTGAGAAACAATGACAAATTGGGAGGGAATCAGGACCATGAATCCTGCTGACACGGCAAGGGCATTGTATATGATGCCTCGGCCCGAGGTATTTATTGTAATGTCGATTGCCTGATCCACCGTACGCCCCAGCCTTATTTCATGTCTATATCTGCTGATGAAATGAACGCAATAATCAATACCCATACCGATATCAATGCTTGCCACCGTCGCTGTTGCGGCATTGAGCCTGATATCGCTCGCCCCCATGATGCCGAAATCAAGCGCAATGGGGATAAGAAGAGGAACCATACTGTAGATACCCAGTTTGAATGAACGGAAAATCCCGGTAGTAATAAAGAAACACAAGGTGAATGCCAGAATGAAGCTCTGGATTTGACTCGTTACAATCACCCGATTGAACTCTTTGGCCAGCATGGCCATGCCGGTGGTTATTATTTGTTTGATATAATTGTCTTCCTGAAGTTCCTTCTGTTTGAACTTTGCAACCGTATCAACAACATCCTGGGCCAGATAACCGCTCTGAGATTTCATCTGAAGAAGTATCTGTGCGTCCTGAAAATTGTAGTCTACAAAACTGTCCAGTTCTTCCCCGCCGCCGGAAAAGGAGAAGAGAAGCAGGTACTGGGCTATCAGTTCCTTGGAATCGGGTATGGTGTAGTATGCCATGTCGCCGTCATGCATGGACTGGTTCATGCGCTTGATGAAATCGACTATTGAAACAGTTTTCCCAATCCCTTCAAGGCCTCTGAGTTGCTCTTGAAGCCTGTCCATCCTCTTCAGCACGGATGGTTCCTTGATGTCGTCGACATTTCCGGTTGAAAAGGCCACATTGAATTGTGATGTACCGCCAAATTTCTCATTAAGGATTTTATCAGCTACCCTGATAGGGGTTCCTTCTCTAAAATCCTCGATAAGATTGAAATCGCTTTTGATATGCCTGCCGAAAAATATGGAACCTATCAGAATTATGGCAGAAATAGCAAACACCCATTCTTTTTTATTAATACTTACGTATGAAAATTTCTTTAATAACGGTCCGATAATATCGAACTTCGTATGATGGTGAGAGGCACATTCCCTGCCTGTTTCATTCAATGCAGAGAGAACTGCAGGTGTGAAGGTGAGCGAAAGCACCATTGCCACGGATATCCCGAAGGCGCAGAGCAGCCCAAAGTGTGTCATGGGTACTATGAAGGTTGTGCACAGAGAGAGAAAACTTGCAATTGTGGTGCATCCTGCCATAATCACCGGTACGTATATCCTGCCCAGGGCACTAATTATACCGGCCTTGCCTTTGTTCCCTGCAATTGCCTCGGAAAATACATTTTCAACGACATGAACCCCATATGCCACTCCGACGGCAATGAGGGCAACAGGCAGGGCGGTGGAAATCATGGTCAAGGGAACGTCCACTAACGGCATCAACCCTAAGGTCCAGACCCCTGCAATTCCAACCGTAATGAGGGGTAACAACATCCCCCTGATGTTCCTGAAGAAGAAGAACAGGAACGCAAGCAGGACAATGCAGACCAGGGGGGGCAGGTAGGTCAGGTCCTTGATCATGTAATGCCCCTGGAGGGCTTCGACGACCTTTGTCCCCGAGATGAAGAGCTTTTCCGGCCCTTGATACTTGTCAACTATATTCTGTAGTTCGAAGTATATGGGAACTATTCTATCGGTCTCGATATTATCTTCCAGGACAATGGTGATTGCCGTACCCTTGTTGTCTTTTGTTATATAGATATCGTCGTATACCTCCCACGATGTAGCCTTCTTCTTAAATTCAGCGATCTCTGCGTCAGTGGAGGGGACCATTCCCTCCGTGAACATGGGCTGAACCTCAAGTCCGGATTCGCTGCCTTTAATATTCCGTACGCTGAGTATATTCTTAACTTTTTCTACACCCTCTATCTCTTTGGCTTCTTCTGAGACAGCCTGGATTTTCCTTAATGCGGCAGGATCGAAAACATTGTTGCCGAGCATGCCGATAATAATGTCGGCATAGGGTGCGAACTCTTTCTTATTGGCTGAATACTCTTGTTCAACAGGATTATTCTTCTTCAGTATGGTTTCAACACGGGGATCAATCTTTACATTTGGGATCTGTGATCCAAAAAAGATAGTGATTATAGCAACGGTAACTATCACCCAATAGGGATGATTGACACAGAAGCTGATGATCTTTTTCATGACCACCTCCCCTGCGCCCTGCATTCGAAACAGGCAATGGCCCGTGCAATTTCAATTTGGACTTTTGCCATCATCATAAGAACACCTCTCCCTTCCATTTCAATAATGATAATTCATTATTAATTAGCATCCGCGTTAACCGTTCTTAACTTTATAATTTTATTGTTTTTATGAGTTTATCAATACATCATGTTGCACAAGCTGTACTTGCCATATCAAGTAATGAACTATCATTATTATAACAATCAAAGACCTTCCCTGCAATGGCAAACTCGAATTAATATTGCAGCGGTCACATTTTTACAAAGATATCTTTGAGCACTGAGAGATCTACATCCAATGCATTCATATCGATATATAAATAGCCACTCTCGGATGTTATTGTCATGGGGCTTTCAACACGACTCAACGTAATGAGTGGTTCAAAAGATGTAAGTTTTATGGTAAAGATCGACCCCCCGACAGAACCGCCCATCATTTTTGGCAGCTGAACAATGAGATCTTTCACAAAATCCGAATGATCGAAGATGCCCAGATTCCCGATATTGTCTTTCATAATGTGGAAGTTGCATTTGCCCCCTGTCGGGCTCACAAAAAAAGCAAGCTCATTTTCAACAAGGCGCATTTCAATCACGATATCAAGGTCAACTGAGGCCTCCCACTGAGGTTCACCATTGATTCTATATTCGATAAATATATCATCAGCTTGTAGTCTGATCTCAGATGATCTTAAATCAAATACCGGTGGTGCGCTAAACCTCAGGATAGTTTCCTGATTATATACTGTACCCGCCTTGGTCCCCTTGAAATCATTACTCAACAACGGCAACAACATTTCATGGATATCCCATTCGAATCCCGTGGTAAACAGCCTTGCAAGCACATAGTTGAGGTTGTCTTGAGATATTATCAGGCTCAGATTATTTCCTGCCGGCATTCTCAGGTTCCATTCATATGGTGTCAGTGTATCTATAACATCCGGGAATTCGGGACCCATGTTACCATACCTTGTCAAGTCAAGATCAAGGGACAGAGATGAAACTACAGAGTCAATGCTTGTGGAGGTGTTTTCAAGATTTTCCAATGTGTTAATAGCCAGTTGCTCGACTGAGGTTCTTCCCAAAAAATAGTTCTGGAAAGATACATCGAATACCTCCTGTACATCCATGACCAGGTTTGTCTGTCCGGAATATTCACTGTTGGAGACGAGAAATGACGCATCAATGGTAAGGTCATTATCCTGGGTATGAATGAGAGACAGTCCGAATAAAGTAACCGAACGGAAATCTACATCGTTCATAGTAAAAACTGCCCGGACACTCTTGACTCCGACATTACCGGTGTCCTGTATGATCAATGAATTTATCGTTAAATCATGGGTATAAGGGTTTGCGTCCCCATAGGTAAGCGTGGTGATTAATCCTTGATATTGCTTTTTGATACTGTCAAAGGCCTTATCAACCATGCCCTCACAGAGATCGATAATGATCCCATCAAGATCAGGAACCGTTCCCGGTGTGATGGGAGAATTCTCAAGGGCCGCAGTCCTGGTTTTCGCAAGGTGCAATCCGGAACCTAGAGCGAGCACACCCTTATAGGTATCCTCAGGGACCCCATAGAGGTCTATAAAGAGGTATTGTGAAAGATCAATATTCTGTTTGCCCAACAGGGACACCGGGTCAACCTGTGAACCGTTTACCATAATGCTTAAAGGCAGCCTGTTTCTTAATGTGCTGAATAATGTATTGAGTTCTGTTACTAGTGGAGATAGTTCCACAACCTGAAGACCTGCTGCAATCTTATCTTCGAATACTGTTTTTAAGAGAAAATCCTTCTGAAAGGAAACTCGAGGAGATCCCAACAGGTCAAACGCGAGGCACCTCCTGTTATTATCCCCCTGGTCGTACACGTCGATATACATTTCAACCGCCAGGTCATTATCTGATGTTGTGATAAGGTTCTGATTGTTAAGGTTCATTGCAGCCATATCAACGTCGTGGATGATAAAGGCAAGATGGACCACAGAAGTAGGATATGAAGCATTATCCGCTGCTCTTAGGTCCACGATTTCGATATCCACGGTATTGGCGTCGCCATCTCCATAACTGAGATTCGATATGATCCCGGGATAACGCATTGGAATATCAGCAAAGGCCTGTTTCAAAACCGTGTCGAGTTCCTGGGCCAGAAGGCTTCTATTGCTCAAGAGTACATCGTCAGTTGTAAGGATTCCTATTCCATCGCGTATGATTGTGCCGGCAGGTTCTTCATTGAAGGTTCTGAAGACAATCTTTTCTTTCGAGGCACGGTCATTTTTATGTACGGCCTGAATGAGAATCGTTGTATAAGGGCGATCTGTAATTAAGTCGTACTCTGTTTGGTAATAATCACCTTGCCTTACTGCTTCGACCTGATTTAATGCGCCATCGCTTATCAGCACCTTGCTGATATCTTCAGGATCACCTCCTACCTTTACCCGCAGCAGTTTCTTGCCCGGTTCAATAAACTGCCCATCATGCGCCAGAACGAAATCACCGGATTTCTCTTGTACATGGACCTCTATCCTGCGGGCTTCCTTATATTCTACAGCACCTATGGCGGCCCCGGGGGAATATATGGATTCTTCATCGACGGTTTTTTTGGAGCTACTGCCCCCTGAACATGACGGCATGGTAAAGCAAAAGATCAGCAAACATGTCACAATAATAAATCTTATGTATTCTCTCATACAACCCTTTATATAATGCTTTATTGACTCTGCTGCAATCTACTTGCCACCTCATTGTATCGCAATCATTTTGCTCCAACTGTTTTTTTATATCATATTCATAGAGAGTTAGTCAATAATGAATTCTCATTACTACTACAATCTGTGTAATATCCTTGCAATAATTATTCCTCTGGGCAACGTGGTTTAGGACTTATTTTTCATTTAATATTATTCACGTTTCCTGTCAGCGTTTCAATCTCATCCGCGGTATTGCACAGCAAAGGGTAATCTTTTTCCTTTTTTTTTGAAAGATTTCTCTCCATGTTCAGGGGGAGTGATAGCGGATACTCCTCCAATGAAACCATTAAAGATATATGGCGTACACAGAAACTGACGAGCATCACAGCCTCTTGAATCACCCCGGAGGCTTTGAATCCAGTTAATATAATACAACATTAGATTTAATAAGTAAAAATTCGAGCTCATTGTTTTGGCGTGTGCAATGCATTCGATATATTCAGGAACACTTCTTGATTCATCAATGATGCCACCCAGTTAAACATGCTTTAACTTGGGAAAATGGTGACGTTTGTGGTGTAATTATTGCATCAATTATGCTACAAGATTTCACTGTTAATATGTCATCTTTATAAGGGGGAGGCATGAGGTATTATAACTGGTCGGTATTTATCTTATTATTTTTCCTACTGAGCGCATGCAGCCAGGACAGTATCTTTGAAGGCATTTCCGAAGATTCAAGCCATGATACAAAAGTTGATAACGCAAAGACAGATCTTGATAATGCCGATTATGATAACGTCATCACCTCTTTGAGTTCATTGTATACCACAACAGCCCTTAATCCGGAGATTGGGCAGATCCTGGCCTCGGCATATATGGGTAAGGCATGGGTGGATACTACCCTCTATGTCGCCAATGCAACCAGTTCAGGCGTTGACCCCTTTGACAGTGCGGCTTCCATGTTTTCCTCTCCCCAAATCACCGTAGATTCAAATGGAAGATTCATTGCCGGTTCACAAATGAGTGATCTTCTCAGCAACATCACTTATGCAAAAGAGACACTCAATGTCCTAGAAAGGAACGGGAAAGCCACGAATGACCACCTCATTCAACTCGGGCTTGCTTCTCTAGCGCATCTGATCTTGTATACAAGCAATCAATCGGCTGTTGCGATGAATTACACCCTCGTTGACACCAATTCAAGCAATGATGATGAAGACCTTGTGCCGGCTCCCATAAGTACCTCCGCCTATAAATACTACAATGAATCCAGAGAGTTTAATCTGGCCGGGGTTTCACCTGGATCATTCAATGGTAAAACACAAGATGGTTCTATTTACCTTTTTCAAGAGGACTTATTAAACATCAACCATGCACTTGCATCTTTTTCCGCAGAATACCCGGGACGAAACGACTTCAGGACCAGTCTGTACAATTTCATCTCTGCAGTACTTGGGGCCGAGCCGGATGAGGCAATAACTGATGAACTGATCATGTCTTATACGACGTACGGCCTCTATACATACATTATGAGCATTGCAGAAATAGAATGACCAGATGTTTGCTATACGGAGGATATTCATGAATAAAAAGATTGGGATCATCCTTGTTATAATATTTCTCTTTTCTTCTGACGCCCTTGCGAAAGAATTTCCCTACATATATAAAGGCGCAAGACCGTTAGGCATGGGTGGAGCATTTACAGCCCTGTCCGATGATGCCAATGCCCTCTTTTATAATCCGGCAGGACTTGCAAATATTAAAGATCCCCGTATATCAGCCTTTAACCTTGACCTGGAATTCGGCAAAAACGCATATGATTTCAACAAAGATGCCTTGGATATGGATCTTGATAACCCAGAAGAAGTGGGCAAGTTCCTTAATGACCATGTAGGTGATTATGGCCACCTTTCAGCATCGGTATTCCCAAACTATATAAGGCCGAATTTTGCATTCGGGATCATTGGCTCTGCAAAGTCAAATCCTCATGTCAGGGACCGTCAGTATCCGAAACTCTCAATGGATGTTGTTGAGGATATAGGGGCTTGTGCAGGTTACGCACACTCACTTTTTGACGACAGTCTTCTCATCGGTTCAACCCTCAAATATCTCTACCGTAAAAGCATAGACAGAGAGTATACTGTTGCAGACATAACTACGCATGGCTTCAAAAACCGGGTGAAGGATGATTTTGAATCCGGCGGTGGGGTTCTTCTTGACCTGGGCATCATATACAAGATTCAGTCCTCCCAGGAAGACATCACCCACGAGCCCCTACAGATTGCCGTTAGCGTCAGCAACCTCATCGGGAATAAACTCGGTGATGCTACCGACCTCGACCCGCACATAGATCTCGGCGTCTCGAAACGTTTAGGCGACCTTACTCTTGCCGCAGATTATGCCGATATCCTCAACCAGCTCGGAGAAGACACCGACATAGCGAAAAGGATCCATCTCGGTCTTGAGTATTCGGCAACGAAAATCCTCAGACTAAGAGCCGGTGTAAATCAGGGGTACCTGACCCTGGGCATGGGTATTGATGCCAAACGGGTTCAATTCGATCTGCTCACATATTCAGAAGAAGTTGGATCATATTCAGGTGACCAGAAAGACAGACGCTATCTTATTCGTTTTGGCAGCGTATTCTGATACCCGGCATACTTGGACGATACTCCAGATCTTAGGGGCTGATATATAAGGGACTCAGTCAGCTATCCTCCTTGACCAAGACCGGGCATAATAAAGGGTGAGGTAAGAGTTTCAAAAGGCTCGTGATTTGCCCGACACGGCTGTTTATACACGGACATCTTCTCAATTGAACTCCCCCGCATCAAGCTGCGGGGTATCAAAACCTCGATAGGAAACAGACATTGGGTAGTAAGCCAAAAGGAATTAAGCTCTATCAGCATTAAATATCATAATTGAGTTAGTAACATACATCAAATAAACTGTTGGTAGCGTCCGGGATTTAGTGTAAATGGCCAACGACTCTGATAGGAGAGAGAGATGGCCATACAAGAAGAGTTGCTTGATGAGTTGATGAAGAGATATGGAAGCTCCGAGAAAGAACATATTGCAGCTCACGTGGGAATTACACATGGGAAATAGGATCAATTGATTACTGCACAATCCTTCAGGGCCATGAATAATAGGACAATCCACCGTGTTTTTAAAATCCTTTCCCTCGAGGTTCGAAAATTCCAGGAACCCATTGTCGGCAGGGTAGCCCGTGACCATGACCCATTCAAGATACTCATATCGACAATGCTCTCCCTCAGAACCAAGGACATCACAACAGAGAGGGCATTCGAGAGACTCACTGCTGTTGCTACAACTCCCCATGAAATTGCCGGATTACCGCTCGCTGTCATCGAGCAGGCCATTTACCCGGTGGGTTTCTATAAAACCAAGGCAAAGAGCATCAAAGAAACCGCAAGGATCATCTCCCAGGAGTACAACGGCAAAGTCCCCCATGGTATGGACGAGCTACTCAAGCTCCCCGGTGTCGGAAGAAAGACTGCTAACCTGGTAATCATATTGGGATTCGATGCCTTGGGCATCTGCGTAGATACGCATGTCCACCGAATCACCAACCGCTGGGGATATGTTTCAACCAAAACGCCCGATGAAACAGAGATGAGGCTCAGGGATATACTCCCGGTAGAATATTGGAAGGACATCAATAACTACCTTGTGCCCTATGGTCAGAATGTATGCCTTCCCGTAAGCCCCCTGTGCTCCCGGTGCGCTATAAGGGAACTGTGCGAATGCGTTGGTGTAAAGATATCCAGGTAAAGTAATATCTTTGAAGGATTTTCACCTACCCTTCCCTTTAAAGTTGCGTAAGATCCTGTCTACACTGTATTTATTGACGCACTTAACCAGGTGTGTTACTGAATCATCTACGGTGAAAATACCTATTCGAGCTGCCTTATGCATTTTATGGCGATCCTTGTTGATCCAGTCAGTCTGGAATTTCAGGGGTATGCAGAATATCGGTTTCACTTATGCGATTCTCCCGGGTCTGAAAAAAATCATCCCTGAAAAGTGGCCTGATGCCTTAAGGCGCTATAGTACATTCTTTAATACACAACCCTATATGGCTCCGACAGCAATTGGGGTATTCCTTCATCTCCATGAACAAGGTGATGAGGAACTGATTGAAAAGATAAAACCATCGCTGTCCGGTTCTCTTGCGGCCATTGGTGATACCTTTTTCTGGTCAACACTGAAACCGCTCCTTGCACTATTACTTTTACTCTCAGCGCTTGCAGGCCGGGTGGAAGGATTATTCATTTCAATTATCATATTTGATTCTTTACACTTATGGACAATTGCCTGGGGCTTTTTCCATGGGTACAACCACGGACCGCAAGGCGCCCTTGCCATAGGACGCATTCTTTCAATTGATCTTTCCAGGAACATCTCACTCATGATCCCCTTTCTCTGCGGTGTTCTTCTCTGTTATCTCCCCCTAAGGATGGATTCAAGACAGGGTATTTTCATAGTACTCACCCTCTTTGCGGCAAGTGTTGTCCTCCTGAAACTGCGCGCAAACATATTCTGGTTAGTATATGGAGTATTTACACTATCCGTGTTATGGACTATTCTACAATGAAAGAAGATCATGTTACTATTGTGAATAAACTTGGCATGCATGCCAGATCGGCGGCACTTTTTTCTAAGCAGGCATCAACATTCTCTTCAAAGGTAGAGGTAATAAAGGATCATATGAAAGTGAATGGCAAAAGCATCATGGAGTTGCTCACTATAGCTGCCGTAAGAGGGTCCAAGATCATTATCCGAGCTGATGGCAATGATGAAGAGGACGCCATTAACTCTTTGATCTCTTTAGTGAAAGACGGTTTCGGGGAGCGATAATGTCCCAGCAGCAGGTTCACATCCTTCATGGCGTTCCGGCTTCAGCAGGTATTGCCATCGGACAAGCGGTAGTCATAGATACGAAGAAAATTGAGCGATACCCCAAGCTTCGGGTTTCAGAAGATCGGGTGGATGACGAACTCCAGCGTTTCCATGAGGCAATGGTCCTTTCTCAGAAACAGATCAGCGAGGCTATTCGCACCCTCGAGACACACAATGTAATAAAAGAGCATTCCCTTATCCTAGAGACACATCTCCTCATGCTAAAGGACCCGGCCCTCATAGATCGGGTCAAGCAGCTCATAACCGAGGACTTCATTAATGCCGAATGGGCCTTGAAAATTGCCATACAGGAGATTGAAAAGGCCTTTGACGCCATTGATGACGACTACATAAAGAGCAGGGTATCGGACACAAACTTTGTCAGTGAACGGTTGTTGAGAAACCTTATAGGCAAGCAGACCAGCGGGTTCCACCTTCTGGACAACAGTATCATCGTCGCACACGACCTTTCTCCCGCAGACACAGCCATGCTCAACAAAAACAAAGTGCTGGGTTTTGCAACCGATGTAGGTGGTCTTACCTCCCATACCGCCATTATAGCGCACTCGCTGGAAATCCCTGCTGTTGTTGGTCTTGAGAATGTTTCCTCCCTCATTAATCCCGGCGACAGTGTAATCCTTGACGGAATCTCCGGGGTTCTCATAGTCAACCCGTCTGAATCACAGGTGCATGAATACCAGAACAGGGCCAGGTCATATCTGAGCCTTGAACTCAAACTCAAGGAAAAGTCCAAGGAACCTGCCATCACCAAGGATGGCAAATATATTAAAGTAAAGGGCAACCTTGAGTTCAAGGAAGAGGTTCGAACCGTGCTTGATCATGGGGCCGAGGGTATCGGGCTCTACCGTACTGAATTCCTTTATCTCATCCGCAAGGAAATCCCTTCTGAAGAAGACCATTTCGAGGCGTATAGGACGGTTGTAGAAACGGTCTCCCCCTTCAATACCATAATCCGTACCTTGGACCTTGGCGGCGATAAATTCTATGCCGCCCTGAGCAGGTCGATCAGCGAGAGAAATCCCGTCATGGGATTAAGGGCCATAAGGCTGTGCCTGAAAGAAATAGATATCTTCAAGACACAGCTCAGGGGCATCTTGAGGGCCAGCCACTATGGCAATACCTCCATAATGTTCCCCATGATCTCAGGTATGGAAGAGCTCAATAAGGCCAAGGAGATCCTTGAGGAAACCAAGATAAGCCTTGAAAAAGAAAGCATCCCCTTTGACAAGAATATCCGGGTAGGCATCATGATCGAGATCCCGTCTGCTGCGGTCATTGCCGATATCCTTGCAAAGGAGGTCGACTTCTTCAGCCTAGGGACAAACGACCTCATCCAGTATTCCCTGGCCATTGACCGGGGCAATGAGTATGTCAACTATCTGTATGAACCACTGCATCCCGGGGTCCTGCGGCTTATTCAATTCACTGTCGATGCAGCTCATAACGCCGGCATTCCCGTATCCATGTGCGGCGAGATGGCCGGACGAGAGATATATACCCCTATCCTTCTCGGCATGGGCATCGATTCACTCTCCACGAATGCCTTTGCAATCTCGCACGTCAAGGAGATGGCCAGAAAACTCAGCATCGATAAATGCAAGGGTATCGTAAGCCAGATCTATGAGATGAAAACCGCTGCAGAAATCTATGAATTTATGAGCAAAGAGATTATGGATAATGCTCACGATATTTTTGAACTCGCCTGATACCTCCCTTATAATACTAAGAAAGAGGCACTATCCATGCAGGATCCTGAAGCGATCAAGACGCTGTGTCTGAATAAAGCTGCCAGGCACTCCTATGAGATCATTGAGACCATTGAAGCAGGTATCGTTCTGATCGGGCCTGAGGTGAAGTCACTGCGCAATGGCGGTGGAAACATCAAGGACAGCTACGCCCAGGTGAAAAATGCAGAGATATTTCTGAATAATTTCCATATCAGTCCCTATGCACAGGCATCAAACATCCATTATGATCCCACATGGCCGAGAAAACTGCTGTTGCACAGACGGGAGATCATAAGACTCGCCGCCAAGGTTAAAGAAAAGGGCCTCACGCTCGTACCCTTAAAACTCTACCTGAAGGGCAATCGTATCAAGGTTGAGATAGGGCTTGCAAAAGGCAGGCGGGCCCACAGTAAAAAAGATGTCATCAAGGAAAGGGATATCCAGAGAGAGACTGCAAGAGAGGTGAAATCGTGGAGATAAGAATTGCTGATATCGACCCGGAGCGGTTGCTGAAAAGATCTTTGAAAAACGGCGGTGATTTTGCCGAACTTTATATTGAAAATAAAACTGGAACTTCAATTATCAGCGAGGCAAACAAGATCGAGAAATTCCTCATTACCCAGGAGTCAGGTATGGCCCTTCGGGTAATCATGGGCGAGAGATCGGCATACGCCTATACAAATGATGTTTCTTCGCTGGATGAGCTTGCAGATACCGTTGCTTCGGCTGTGAGATCAGGGGACTTTACCAGAGTCATTCCGCTTGCCAAGAGAGCTCCCACCTCAATAGTCCTCAAGGAAATCGATCCTGAGAGGGTTGATCCCCAAGATAAGATCTCGCTGGTACAAAGGGCTCAGCGGATTGCCTGGGATATGGATGGATCAGTGGTGCAGGTCAGGGTGATGTATGGAGACGGATCGAGAAATGTGTTCATTGCCAACTCTAACGGATTCATTGCAGAAGACTCACGCGACTCGATCATTTTTGTCGTGCAGGGAATCGTTGCCAGGGATTCACTCATGGAAACAGGTTATGAACCGGTTGGTGGTGCACGCGGCTTCGAGATTTTCAAAGAGATCTCTCCTGATGAAATTGCTCGAAGGGCCATCAGCAGGGCATTGAGAACCCTCAAGGCACATCGAGCACCAGCTGGGACCATGCCTGTAGTCCTTTCCAGCGAGGCAGGCGGCACCATGGTGCACGAGGCAATCGGCCATGGTCTGGAGGCCGATCTGGCCGGCGAAGGCCTGTCGGTTTATTCCGGCAAAATGGGTATGCAGGTTGCGTCATCCGCGATCACTGTCGTGGACGACGGAACAATAAAGGGCCTGAGGGGAAGCATGGGCTGTGATGATGAAGGAAGCCCTGCAGAGCGCACTGTCCTCGTCGAAAAAGGTGTTCTGAGGGGATTCATGACCGACCTTATCACTGCCAAGAAACTCGGGCTTCCCCTCACTGGGAACGCACGTCGTGAATCATACCGGAACAGACCGATCCCCCGCATGACCAACACCATCATTGAGCCGGGCACCTCAGACCCTGATGAGATAATCAAAAAAGTCCATGCCGGCATCTTCGTAAAAAAAATGGGTGGCGGTCAGGTCAATACCGTCACTGGTGACTTTGTCTTTAATATCTCTGAAGGTTACCTGATAGAAGAAGGCTGTGTTGGTGAACCCATCAGGGGAGCGACTCTTATCGGGAACGGCCCCAGGATACTCAACTCAATCGAGTTGGTAGGAAACGACCTGGGCTTCGGCATCGGCACATGCGGCAAGGACGGTCAGGGCGTTCCCATCGCAGATGCCCAACCTACCCTCTTGATACCTGAGATTACCGTTGGAGGTGAAATCCGCAATGATTAAAAATATAATAAGTATTTGTACCGCCATCTTGTGTTCGTTCATTCTGCAGGGCTGCGCATTCGTCTCTTTCGATCTCGGAAGTTTCATGCAGCTTCAGCCCTATGAGGAGCGGGTAATCGAAGAAGGTTCAAAGGACAAAATCCTTGTAGTCGAGGTCCTGGGCATCATAACGACCACCTCCATGAGGGACGGCTTTATAACCAGGCAGGGGACCCTTGAACGAATTGATGGTATCCTGGAAATAGCCAAAGAAGACAAGGCCATAAAGGGTATCCTTCTTAAGATCGATTCGCCAGGCGGTGGTGTGACTGCATCAGACCTGGTATTCAGACAGATCAAGGAATTTAAGGAAAAACACAAGATACCGGTTGTGGCATGTGTAACAGGCCAGGGTACCTCGGGTGCGTACATGGTGGCATTGTCGGCTGACAATATTGTTGCCCTGCCCTCTGCAGTAGTGGGAAACATAGGAGTTCTCATGCCTTCTATCAGTCTGGAGGGCCTCATGGATAAACTTGGCATTAAAAATCAGACACTGACCTCAGGAAAACTCAAGGATTCGGGAACCATATTACGGGACATGAATAAGGACGACAAGGCCATCCTCGAAGAGATTGTCAATGAATTCAGCCAGGATTTTATCGCCAGGGTCAAGGCAATCAGGCCGGTAAAACAAGAAGACATTGATATCATTAAAGACGGCCGGGTGATGACAGCATCCATGGGATTGAAACACAAGCTTATCGATCAGGTGGGATACTACGAGGATGCCATGAAGACCATGGAATCCCTCTCTAAAATACCCAAACCCACCGTCGTGGTGTATAGGAGAAAGGGAGAAAATAAGGGAGGATTCTATTCCTGGCCATAGTTATCAATAAGATTACAATATATTACATGTGCGTTAACCCAAGAGAATCTTAAGCAGACAAAGGTTCTGTTTAATACTTCTTCAGAGATCTACCGATCATATCAGATAAGTGCATTTCTATGACAGGCATAACCGACATCAACATAGAGGATTGAGCCGAGAATGACTATCGTTCCGAGCGGTGGCATGGAAATCAGGCGATCAGGCCAGATGAAGGCTTATCTCGGTTCCTGTGTCGGTGTGGCCATTCTTGATGCCCAAAGGCATGTGGGCGGGATGATCCATATACTGCTTCCAGAACCGCTCTGCGACATTCCTGAAACCCAGCTTACCTACTACGCCAGCACCGGTCTCCCCATTTTCCTCAACTCACTGGACAATGCAGGTGCTGTTAAGGAAGACCTTTCCGCCTATGTCTCGGGTGGTGCACTCATAGACCCGAGTTCCCACCAGGACCTTGCCCTCAACATCGGCGGGCGCACCCTGGAGATAACTCTCGGCATCTTGAGGAATAAAGGTATACCCATTAAATTTCTTGAAGCGAGCGGAACCATCGGTTTCTGCATCATGCTGGACATTGATAAGGGAATATGCAAAATCGAACCCGTCATCAAGGATGCCCACCATAAGCTCACCCAGTCGGCGACCATGCCCGCCCTCTCCGAGATCGGACGAACCATAGAGGATCTACAGCCTGTCCCGCAGATTGCACTGGGTATTGCCAGCATGATATCCGACGAGATGACAGACATCAACTCCATCGCTTCTGAAATTAGGAAAGACCAGGTTATTGCAGCAGAAGTCCTCAAGCTTTGCAACTCCTCATACCTGGGGCTGCCGAGGAAGATCGAAACCATCGACGAGGCAATCGTTATACTGGGCAGCAAGACGCTGCTCCAGTTGATCATCACCGCCCAGTCGGAAAAGCTCCTGACCGGATCGGATAAGGGATATTCACTGATACGGGGAGGTTTGTTCTATCACGCCCTGGCAACGGCCCGCTTGTGCGAGAGACTCTCCAGGATCCATGGCAGGATTAGACCTGATCTTGCCTACACGGCAGGGCTCCTTCACGACATAGGCAAGGTGGTTCTAGACCAGTACATGGCCAGGGTACAGCCGCTTTTCTATCGTATCCTCGCCGCGCACAAAGAAGACTCGAGCACACTTGAACAGAAGATTTTCGGCATAGACCACAATCTCGCAGGGCTTCACCTGGCAGAAAGCTGGAAGCTGCCGGAAGTGATCAAGGACGTGATACTCTTTCATCATCATCCCGACAAGGCACTGAAAAACAGTGAACTCGTGCACCTTGTCTATGTTTCTGATGCCATCGCCCACAGTTTTCTCCCTGGTTTTGAGATAGAACACATTGACACCGCCCCTTTCGATGAAAGTCTGAACATGCTCATGTTGTCCCCTGAAATGGTAGTTGATGCGCTTGGCGTGTTTACTGATATCTTCTGAGAAATACTTCCGTTCACCAATACCCCCCCACCTTACCCATCTAAGGACCTGAGTCAGCCGGGTTTTATCAAATAATCTTCTCTCCCGATTAAAGGCCTTTTTAAATGATCACCCAGACCAAGTGAGAATACCTTATGTCAACCAGAATCAGATCTTGCATTTTAATTCGTATTCAAATTATTGTATTGATACCATGGCTAATAAGGTTCCAAAGTCAAAACAAGTAGTTAAAAACAAAAATCCAATTTCCCCATCACCTGTTGAAAGATTCGAATCAAAAAACTTATTTTATCATGCCATCATAAGGGAAAATTCGTTTATATTTTCAAGTATAATTGCGGGTATTGCGCTGCTTGTCATCTTTTTTACTCTTCCTGTGCAATATGAAGTCAATGATGATTTCACCATGGTAACGATTCTAAGCGGCAATGGTGGATTCCCCTCAAGTCCCGATGCAATTTTTCTCAATCCCATACTCGGTTATGCACTGAACTTTCTTTATAAACTATCACCTCTTTCCCCCTGGTACGGCATATACGTATATCTTGTTCTCTACTTGAGTTGGATCCTGATCCTGAGTGTCATAACCAGAACAAGTAAAGGGTTCTCTTATTTATTTATACTTCCTCTTCTGTTCTATTTTTTCTTTTTTCATTCTTCGTTCATAACCTTCACATCCGCTTCACTACTTCTCGCTTCCGGTGTCTATCTCTGCACTGTCGAATACTTCATCAGGAACGAAGCTCCGATGAAAAATGTCAAAGTTTATTTCACAGTCTTGGGGATCTGTTTTTATCTTTCTTTCCTCCTTCGATGGGAACTGGTTCTCTTCTCGCTCTTCCTCTTCCTTCCAATGGTTGTCTTCATAAAATTCAATCAAATAAAGAAAGCCCTTCCCGTTCTTATCACGCTCGTTCTCGTGATATTCTTGAATGCAGGGTTGAATTCCATACTGTCGTCATCTCACAAGACATATAATGAATTCAATAAATTGAGGGCAACCTTTCATGACACTGACAAAGGAAGCATACATGATCAAATAACGCCAAATGCCGCCCGGAAAGTAGGTTGGACTTATGAAGACTACCTGGCTTTCAAGATCCCATGGCTGATATACGACAACCATACGTTTAACATAAACAGTTTGCGCACGTTTCTCATGGAAAATGATCCTTCAAAAGACAGTGGATATTATATAAAAAATATCATCAGCAGGATAAAAACAAGTTATGAACGGAATAAGGGCGCATGTATATTATCACTGGTTACATTCTTTTCCATTATGCTTTACCGGTTGAGATATCTTCTGCAATCAGGAAAACATGATCTGCTGAAGATAGCATTTACTCTGGGTTCATATGCAATAATCACATTGTTCTTCATGTATCATCGGTTCGAAGCAAGAATTTTCGGCCCATTGTTTGTATATGCATTGAGTGTCTCGTTTCTTCTCTTCAACACGACCGGATCCCCAGAAAATAAAATCAGCCAGAGTACATTACTCGGGTATCCCGCTATTCTTTGTGCAGGCATCCTGTTGATATGCGCAACACTTGTTGCTCAACAACAGTTCGTTAACCTTATTGGCCTGCTCAACCAGTCGGAAAGATACAGGGTCACTATCAATCGAGCATTTGATGTCTTGAATGATTTAAAGCATAATTCTCGACCTATCATTATTCAGATGTATCCAAAGGTAGATAAGGGACTTAACGTTGAATACAATCATCCATTGAAGGAATTCAGGGAGTTTCCCCGCATAAGGACTTTCCCGAACGGATGGGCCATCAACTCGCCGTACTATGATCTGGCGCTTGAGAATCTGCACCTTAAGGATGGCCATGATTTCCTCAAGTGGATAGTTGATCAGGAGGAAGTCATACTCATGATGAATGTTGAGGACATGAAAGAGATGAACTATATCCTGCAGTTATGGATGTCTTACTACCTCAGGCATATCTATCCGGAACGCAAACTCAGATTCACCCCTGTCTATGATTTCAGGAATAATGAAGGAGCCGGCCTTATCTTTCTTCAAATAAAATCTGCTCAAACTTGATGGGAAGTGTCAGCCTCTAATTCATTTCGCATTTCTGGTCCGCGATACTCAGTCAGGTCTGACTGGTGCTGCTATAATGAATGTTTCTGTATCAATCTCGCAAAGAACTCTGAATCCCTTATGTTGTCAAGGTCATGATCCTTTTTCAAGAGATCCCAATCATCAAACCCCTTGCTAATAGCCTTTTCAAGATAGGCTATCGAATCTTTCAATCTGTCCTGCCTGGAGTATACGCATGCAATATTGTAATAAACAAGCGGGTCGTCAGGTCGTAAGGCTGATTCTTTCATCAAGCAGTCAAGCGCGTTATCGTATTGCCCCTTCATTGAGTAGTAGACAGCCAATGAATTGAGCAACTTACTA
Source organism: uncultured Bacteriovoracaceae bacterium (assembly GCA_964600235.1). Classification (GTDB taxonomy): domain Bacteria; phylum Desulfobacterota; class Desulfomonilia; order UBA1062; family UBA1062; genus MWEI01. The sequence continues at coordinate 66,445 of CAZRIV010000015.1, forward strand.
TCATTGGGATTGTTTTTAAGTGCATTGCTCAGCTTTTCAATGGATTCATCGATCTTTGTTAACTGGGCCTTGGATATCGGCAGGTTTTTCTGGGCTATATCGAGCCCTGGCTGCAATTCCAGAGCCCGCGCAAATTCTATGGAGGCCTCTCCAATCCGATTCACACTCATATAAATTGAGCCGAGATTGTTATGTATCATGGCAAGGTCCGTACGAACACTGTCCTCCATGAAACAATCCGGTATCAATTTATTTCGAGCTGTCGTTAAAGCATCCGAGTACATCTCGATGGCGTCATAATATCTCCCATGCGAGAAAAGGTTGCTGCCGACGATGAGTCTTGCATTTATGGATAATTTTATTTGTTGAGGACTGATGGGGTTTGGTTGCATTGTCTGAACAATTTTTCGGGAGACTTCAATATCACCCGCCAGCGAGACAGACTTCGTAATTGTATATGCCTGGTATAAATCAGTTTCATACACAGATGGCGCTACAGATCGTATCGTATCAGGTTTATTGATCCTTTTTGAGACAAAAACACAAGCCGAGGGACCATAATATGCAGTGCGCCAATCCGGTGAGTTGATGAAATACCTTAGCACCGGTGTATCCCAGGCAATGCACCATAGATCACAATTATATTTCTTCAAGAAGGTTTCAATCTGAGCCCTGTCTTCATAGGACTCGAATTCACCCTCTTCATGATACCATTCTCTATAGGGAAAATATCTCGCATCGATAAATACTTTCTTTTCCGGCCAAAGAGACCAAAGAAGATACGAACCGGATTGGTAGTCATTCCCTATTCGTGATTGTGGAAAGTTCTTGTGTATATAGCCTGCTTCTGCTTCAGGGCTTATATAACTAGTTCTGACGAATGGAGAGCAGAGAACCTCATAGAACACACGGAGAATAAAGAACAACAGAAGAGTAAAGATTATACCATGCACAGTCCACTTCAGTGGTTTTCTCGCCAACAGATCAGAGTCGGTCTCGGACAACTGTTTTATTAAATAGAATGCTGAAAAGACAAAGATAACGGCGAAGAAATATGTCGCCCTTATGTACCTTATGTATATGATCATGAATGCTACATTCACCAACAAGATTGCCCAGTCTGTTCTACGTTTCTTGAGCTGTGCAATGAGTAGAATTATAAGTATTCCTGCTGAAACCACCAGGTAATCCAGGAAATGAAGAAAGGAAGCCTGCGGGTATAAAATGGAATGATATTCAGCAATGGACAGCATGTGGCTCTTGAACTCTTGGGGTTGAAAAACAAGGCTGTTCAACAACTGGACAGGGTAGTGCCATCCGTAGGGCGTCATGAGTAAAGCAAAGCTGGTTAATATAATTGCTATTAGTACGTGGGATCTCAATCGGGGATCGAGTTTTTCTGATGACCCCACGGCCGAATTTAATAATTCTCCTGCAAAAACAATCCCCAGGAATAAAATCCCGAAAATGAACCCGCCATGGGAGTTAACCCAGACGAGAACCAGGAGAGGAAAGAGATACAACAGCGGCCAGGATCTATCGGGTCGGGACTTGATCCTGATCCAGGTCCATACCATGATTGTCATCAACAGGAAGGAAAACAGCTCGGCCTTTATACGAAGCCCGGCGACAGACATCAAAAGCCCGACCAGGCAAATAAGAAGCATGGCCGGCAAGAACCTGACATTGCCCTCCCTATACTTGAATAATGAAAAAGCGAACATGATAAATAACATGATAAACAGATACCTGAGGGCATAAAGCATGTTCAGGCCCCCTGCCTTGTGCAGAAGATAAAAAATGACTTCGGGTATCCACGCGCAATAGATTGTGCTGTTTTCCGAAGGCGTCCAGCTGAAGACTGTATGATCCGGGATCAGAGTCTGGTTTTCGATAAGATACCTGCCATAGGCAAGGTGAAACCATATATCTCCGTCACTTACGGGTTCGGCATATCGGACGGCTACAGTGGTAAGTACCACGGCAGCAAGAAGCATGAGGAATAATAAGGTGCTGTAACGGATTTTTTTCACAGACATTTCTATACACTACTGTTTGGAATAATGTCCATATGGAGAGGCCGCACAGAATGTGTGCCGACTCTTGACGTTAAGCCGATGACTTGGAAACTTCTCTGACAGTTACCTGCCGTATCAAGATGGCCGAGTATATGTCCGATGGTCCGTTGAAAACTGCTCTCCGATCTTCATCTTTTCTTCATTCTTAAATCAGGCACCCAGTCACATGGAGGTATCACCAGTACCCAATGGCCTGCATTATTTATCACCCTCCCCTATCCTTTGCTTTGCCTTCTGCACCAGGTCAAGGAGCTGCATGACCTTCTGTTGAGGGGGTGCCGTGATGGTGTTCATCTGCTGGGGGGTGAGAATGTCTTCCAAATAGGCTTTAATATCTATCTTCTCATGCCAGCAATCAAGTACCCTCCTGCATGGTAATTCGGAACCCGGTGCCATACAATAGGTAAAAGGAACAAGGTGCCCCAGCATGGGACACCTTGTATTGAGGTCATCATATGGAGACTTCTTGTCTTTTACCATCTGCCTGTCTTTGATATCTTGGGCTTCGGAAGTCCGTCCAAGGACTTGATGGACTTCTGGAAGTCTTCCTCAGGAAGCGGGAAGTCCACAAGCTTACCCTCCATGAAGCTCTCGTAACCCTTGAGGTCCATGAGCCCATGTCCGCTCCAGTTAAAGAGGATCACCTTCTCCTTGCCCTCTTCTCTTGCCTTTACTGCTTCGTCAATGGTTGCGGCGATGGCATGGGATGTCTCAGGCGCCGGTATGAATCCTTCCGTCCGAGCCCACAACATTGCGCTCTCATAACACTTGAGCTGATCAACGGCCCTGGGTGTTATGAGTCCCTCTACCGCGGCGGCACTTACCAGCGGCGCCATACCGTGATAACGCAGGCCACCTGCATGGATAGGGGGTGAAACGAATTCATGTCCCAGCGAGTGCATGGGAAGCAGTGGTGTCATCTTGGCGACATCGCCGTGATCATAGGCAAAAGGCGCGCGAGTCAAGGTAGGACAGGACGAAGGCTCGACCGGGATGATGTCGATCTGGGCACCGTTGATCTTGTCGTGAACAAAGGGGAAGGATATGCCGGCAAAATTGCTTCCTCCGCCTGCACAGCCGATAACTACATCCACCTTCTTCTCCCCAATCTTTTCAAGCTGCTTCTTGGCCTCCAGACCAATGATGGTCTGATGAAGCATGACATGGTTCAATACGCTGCCCAGTGAATACCTGGTCTTTCCCGTCGTGTCGCTGACCGTCGCCTCTACTGCTTCGCTGATGGCTATGCCGAGGCTGCCAGGTGTGTCCGGGTCCTTTGCCAGGATATCCCGACCTGCCTGTGTCAGGGTAGATGGGCTGGCAAAGCACTCGGCGCCCCAGACATTCATCATGAGTTTTCTGAAAGGCTTCTGTTCGAAGCTGATCCTCACCATGAAGACCTTGCACTTCAGGCCTATCAATGCACAGGCATACGCCAGGGCACTTCCCCACTGTCCGGCACCAGTTTCAGTGCAGATATTTTCTATACCGAACTGCTTGTTATACCAGGCCTGTGGTATTGCCGTATTGGGTTTATGGCTCCCGGCCGGGGAGACACCTTCATTTTTATAATAGATCTTGGCAGGTGTCTTGAGCGCCTTTTCGAGATAAACAGCCCGGTGCAGAGGCGAGGGTCGCCACTGATAGAGAAGTTCGAGTATACCTTCGGGTATGTCGATCCACCGCTGCTGGCTCACTTCCTGCTCTATGAGGTTCATGGGAAAAACAGGGGCAAGGGCTTCAGGTGTAACGGGATTGCCGTCAGGCCCCAGCGGGGGCAACATGGGGGTCGGCAGATCTGCTGCCAGGTTGTACCATTGTCTTGGAATTTCGTCTTCTCGCAGAAAAACTTTCATGCACAATCCTCCATACTGTTCGTTCATCAACGATGTTTCTATTTACAGAAACCCATATCTGCAGATAAGTCAAGGAAGTTTTCGCGTTTTTTTTAGACAGGCCGATCTCCTGCAATAAATTCCAAAACATTCATTCATGATGAAACTCAGGGCCCTTCTATTTGTTTTTCCCAGAAAAATGTAAAATTATTGGTATTCCTTCCATGCCGCATGCCTTCTTCACCGAGTGGACCAGAAAGCGCGCATAGGTTGCAGGCACATCATTGGGATAATTGACCACGGCCTGGAATCGTGGCGGGACGATGCCTGTCTGGGTGATGTAATAGAGTTTCAACGGCCTGTGCCTGACCATGGGCGGGGTATGGGAGTCTGATATGTCCGCCATGAGCCGGTTCAGTATACCGGTGGAAACCCGGGTCGTAGTCTTTATGAACAGCTGATCAATGAGGGGGTACAGGCTGTCCACGTTCCTGCCGGTCAGGGCCGAAGTAAAGGCCAGGTGTGCATCAGGCATGAACCGCAGGGAATGCCGCACATTCTCCCTGACATTCTTCAACTCCGCATCACTCATCAGGTCGCATTTATTCACCACCAGCACAAAGGCCCTGCCATGCTCCATGATAATACCGCACAAGCGCTTATCCTGGTCGGTGAGCCCTTCCTGGGGATCAACCAGCATCAGGCATATGTGAGACAGGTTTATGTTCTGCAGCGACCTCATGACGCTGAAGCGCTCTATCTCGTCATCTATGCGGGCCTTTCTCCTGATGCCGGCCGTATCCACAAAGGTATATATCTTGCCTGATCGCTCTACTGAAATATCAACGTAATCACGTGTGGTCCCGGCCACGGGTGACACTATGGCCCTTTCCTCTCCAATGATCCTGTTCAGGAGAAGCGATTTGCCCACATTGGGTCTGCCCAGGATGCTTATCCTTACCGCATCGGTGAGCGTTTCCAGAGATAACACCTCTGAATGAGGCAGATGCTGTTTTACCGCTTCCTTCAGTACCGGGATGGTCGCCTTGTTCAGAGCCGAGACCTGGACAGGTTCGTCGATTCCCAGTTCATAGAGCATGGTGGCTGCATCCTTCTGGGATGGGTCGTCCACCTTGTTGGCAACGAAGACGACCCTGGTTCCTGCTTTTCTCAGAAGGTTCACCAATTCCCTGTCATCAGGGGTCGGCAGCGACTTGGCATCGAAAAGGCACAGGACCAGGTCGGCGTCCTCGATGGCCAGGACGGTCTGCGCGCGTACGGATTGTGAGAAAGGGATATCGCCTATGGTATCGAATCCGCCGGTGTCCACCAGGTCGACCTCCAGGCCTTCTCCCAGGTTCCACCTGCCGTATATCCTGTCCCGGGTAATTCCCCTCTGCGGCCCCACAATTGCCCGACGCTCCCCGATGAGGAGGTTGAACAGGGTTGATTTGCCTGCGTTCGGCCTGCCGACAATGGCGATAACCGGCATTATTTATACCCTAATGCCTTCAGGCTTTTATGGTCCTTTGACCAGTCTTTGGTAACCCGGACAAACAGTTCAAGAAATACCCTGCATCCAAGGTGCTGTTCGATGGCAAGCCTGGCCTGAGTGCCGATCTCTTTTATCTTTCTGCCGTGCAGACCGATGATTATCCTTTTTTGAGACGGACGTTCCACATGTATTACAGCTCTTATATACACGGGTTCTTCCTCGCGGAATTCCTCGATCTCCACCGCCACGGCGTAGGGTATCTCCTTGTCAGTAAGCTCAAAGGCCTTTTCCCTGATCAGCTCCTTGCAGAAAAAACGCTCGGGTGCATCGCTGATAATATCATCGGGAAAATACTGAGGACCTTCCGGCAGTCGAGTCCTTATCTCCTGAATAAGCCCTTCGATACCTGTGCCTGCGGTAGACGAAATGCCGCATTTATAGATGAACGGGTACACCTTCCCGAGTTCATCGAGCCTGTGTGCAACTGCAGCTTCACTTAACAGATCGGCCTTGTTCATGACCAGGATGGCATCCTTACCGGCCTCCGCAACAAACCCCATCACCTCGGTGAGCTTTTCAACGGTTTCCAGAGGGTCAGCCATTACAATAACCAAATCCGCATCGGAAATGGTCGCTACTGCCATATCCAGCATATAGCGGTTCAGGGCCTTGTCAGAAACATGAATTCCGGGTGTGTCCAGAAAGACTATCTGTGCGTCAGGCGCGTTCCATATCCCGAGTATCCGGTCACGGGTTGTCTGAGGCTTGTGGGTAGTGATGGAAAGCTTGGTTTCCATTACCCTGTTCAGAAACGTTGATTTACCCACATTCGGCCTGCCGACTATGGTTACATATCCTGATAAGAAGCCTGCGTTCATGCTACTTGAGGTCAAGCTGCATCTGACGGGCTATAGGTGGTCTCACGGGCAGGGTTACGGTTACGGTCGTGCATTTGCCTTCTTCGCTGGTGACATCCATTGCTCCGCCGTGGCGGGTAACTATACCGTAGCTCACCGAGAGTCCGAGGCCAACACCTTTTACCATGGGCTTTTTAGAATAGAACATCTCAAAGATCTGCGGCAGATCATCACGGGCAATGCCGACTCCGGTGTCCCGGAAGGAGACCATGATCTCCTGTCTTTCCTCGTTAGGGGAGGTATTCACGTGAAGCTCGCCGCCGTCAGGCATGGCCTCCACCGCATTGGTGACGATATTGAAGAAGACCTGCTTGATCTGCTCGGGCATACATTCGAGATGTAATGAATCCGAGGGATTGAAGACGAGCTTTACCATGTTCTCTTCCAGATACTTCCGGTTGAGTATGAATACCTCTCGAAGCACCTCATGGATATCCACATCCTGGACCTTTCCATCGTTGGGCTGGTAGAAGGTTTTCATGTTGCGGATCAGATCTGCAATCCGGTCGGTCTCCTTAATGGCCAGCCTTACAAACTGCAGGTCGACAGCACTCTTTTCCGAATTCAGAACATGGTTCAGACAACTCCTTATTCCGTAGAGAGGATTATTTATCTCGTGGGCTATACTGGCGGAAAGCTTGCCCATGGCGGCCAATCGCTCCGTCTGGATCAGGGCCGCCTCCATCCTCTTCTTCTCTGAGAGATCCATGATGATCGCCGAAAATCCGGTTATCTCTCCTGATTCATCCCGCAGCGCCGTCATGGTTACCGACACATCCAGTACGCTGTCCGTCTTGGTTCTCAGCCTTATCTCATAATTGTTGACTATACCATGAGACCTGACACTCTGGAGCATGGTCTGTGTATCTTTAATGCCGTCATCAGGCACCATGATAATGAGTTCCTTGCCGATGGCATCTTCTTCCTCCCAGCCGAATATCATCTGGGCACCCTGGTTCCAGGAGATAATGCGGTTGTTTCCATCCAGGCCGATTATTGCATCAGCGCTGTAGTGCTCGATATCGGCAAGAAGCTGGAGCCTCTTCTTCCTGGCTATATCTTCACTTATGTCTTTTGCCACACATACCGTCTCGGGCCTGTTCTTATCACCTATCTTCACCAGGTCTGCCCTGAAGATCTTCCTGCCCGCGGGTGTTTCAATGGCGAAATCAAAAGGCTCGTGGTAATCGTTGATCTCCATCATCTGGATGATTTCTCTGAGCTTCCTCTCTGATGTCTCGTCAGCGATAAACTTACTGCAATGCAGACCTGAGACCTCCTCCATGCTCATCCCAAGGGTCTGCAGACCTCTTCTGTTCATGTAGAGGATTTTAGCTTCCCCATCCAGGGAGAAGATAATGTCGCTGGAACCTTCGACGATATTCTTATATCTCTCTTCAGACTCTCTGAGTGCCTTGATCTTCTGGCTGACCCCGCCTGTGAGCCGCTCGTTGAATTCCTGCAGCTTGCAATTCGCATTCTGGAGTTCACCTTCCGCGACCTTCTGCTGGGTGATATCCTCTGCCACGATGCCGATGCCCGTGAGCCTGCCGTCTTCGGCATATTCCATGAAGATCCGGTATGAAAGATAGAGCATGGACTTCATGCTGTTAAAGATCCTTACCTCTCCTTCATCACGGCTTGTCTTGTCTTTTGTAAGGCCCTTGATCTTTTCAATGAGTGGCTGATCATCCTGATGAATGATTTCCTTCCAGCGAAGCTCTCTTCCCACCAGCGTTCCTGCAGTGCTGCTGAGGATTCTTTCAGCCTCGGCGTTGACGTACTCACATTTGCAGGAGCCATCCAGCCAGACGATCATGTCTTTTGCATGCTCGGTGAGCTTTGAAAGTCTCCTCTCGAGAACATGAATGGTATGGGTCCTCTCCTCAATAAGTTTATGGAGCTCTTTTAACGCAGCCGGGTCTTCCACGGGCTCATCCGGTCTGCGGTCCGCCTCCTTGGCAATACAGAAGACCGCGTTCTCCATTCCCCTTGGCTCTTTTACAAGCCGCGCCCATACCTTCACATGACGTTTCTGGCCATTGCGAAGAAGGAGGTTGACCTTGACAGATCCCGGGCCATCGCCTTTGATCTGGGCATTGAAGGCTCGACGGGCCTGATCCCTGTCATCATCTTCAATGAGGTCAAAAAGTGTCTTGTCCTTCATATCATCGAGGCTGTATCCGCACAGCTCCTCGAAACGTTTGTTGGCTGCCATGGGCCTGAGATCGATATCGGTGACGAAGAGCGCATCGGTTGAATTGTCGAATACGTCCTTGTAAAGGGTCTCGGAAATATCGGCGCGCCGTTTGTATTCATTGAGGCTGGCAATGGATCCCCTCACCTCAAGGGCCTTTTCAACGTTCTGTTTTAGTTCACTGGGCAGGAAGGCACCTTTGCGAAGGTATCTGAACACATTTGAGCTCATGGCGATATCCATGGGCCAGTCATCCTCAAAGGCAGTTATCACGATCACCATCATGGACGGATCGAGCTCGCCGTGCACCTTCTCCACCAATGCCCTGCCATCCATGTCCGGCATCCTGAGATCCGTTATCATAAGGCTGTAGGGATTCTGCTTAATGGCTTCAAGAGCCTCCAGAGGACCTGGCACTGCGGTTACGTCGTAGTCGTATTTCAGGACCTGGTAGAGATAATTTCTGAAAACGAGGTCGTCTTCGACGATAAGAATCTTTTGTTCCATCAGTACCCCTTGCCTTCCGGGATCCATACCGTGAATGTGGATCCTTCTGCAAGCTTTGAACTCACCTGAATCCTGCCCCCAAGTGATTCGATGATCTCGTGCGCCAGTGACAATCCCAGCCCCATCCCTGTTTTCAAAGGCCATGCCGTATAGAGCGGCTCGAATATTTTCTTGATCTGGTCGTTTGACATACCGATCCCGTAGTCCGTGACGGAGAATTCAATTCCTTCGTTTCTCCGTTTCGCACCCAAGAGGACCTCAGATCCTTTTGAAGATGCATTGATGGCGTTCATCATCAGATTGATGATAACCTGTTCGATGGCCTCGGCCTTCATGCGCACCGGTGCCGATTCGACATCCCTGACCAGCTTCACACCATGGGCATTGGCCTGCGCACCAATAAGCTGGAATATGCCTTCAATGAAGCCTTCGAGTCCCACCTCACCTTCAGGGCTCTCCCATTTTCGTGTAAAATTGAGGAGCTGATTGACGATTTTAAGGAGATTCTCCGAGGCGGTGCTGATGTTGCACAACATGTCGGGTAGGTCCTGGTCCTCTTCATTGTTCCTGAGCACCCGGATTCTTTTCTGCCTTAAGTCATCTCGGATGATGCTCGCAAACCCATGAATGGCCCCCAGGGGGCTTTTCATGTTGTGTGCCATGGATGCAGCCAAGCTTCCCACTACAGACATCTTGGCAAAGGCAAGGGTTCTCTTCTGCTCTTCCAGTTCTCCGGTGATCTCCCACAAGGTCAGCAAGGCCCAGTTGTTCACCCTGACCGGCCGCGTGGTGATACGGAAGGACCTCCCGTTATTCCCCCAGACCACATCCTGTGCCGATCTTGCGGCAAGGGCATCCTTGAGCATAACGGCTCCGTTCATTCCGTTCTGTTCAAGGGCCTGTGCCAGGTCTCTGTCCGAAATTCCAAGAAGACCCCTGAGCTCTGAGGACATGGCATTTTCAATGCGAACCTGATTCCTGTCATCTACGAGGCAGAGTCCGAAACTCGATGAATCCATGAGCTCCCTGTTCAGGTGAACGAGTTCCTCTGCCTTCTGCTTTTCAAGAGATGCAGCCTTCAAGGCCTGCCTGAGCAGGGTCTTTTCCTGCTGAAGGGCCGTTTCGGCATGGATGCGGCGCAGAGAAGACGCAACCGCGCCGATGAGGGAAGCTATGAACTCCTGGTCATCACCGATTACCGGGTCGCTGAGGTTCAGGTGGACAAACACACCCCAGGGAAGGCTCATGCCGGCAGTATATCCTCCCTCTCCGATCATGGTCTGGACTTCTGTGTCCCCTACCTTGATGAATCGAGGTGCATTCTCCTGTCTGTGCTCGAATACCAGGTTGTGCTCGCCGTACTTGAAACCGCCAAGGAAAGCGCTGATGATCCCCGATCGAAAGAGTGTCTCGGATGCACGTGCAAGTGCGTCCGAGATCTTAGATGTATTGTTCAGTTCCTTGAGAAGCTGCAGCAGGATATCGGAACGCTTCGTTGCAAGGTTTGATTGAACGCTCTGCTGCTGGAGTTTTATGGATATCTCGGAAAGGCGCATGCTGGCTTTATTTACCAGGGAAAAAAGACCTTCGGAGGGCTTGCCTATCCCGATCTCCTCGCAGATGACATCGATATGCTTCGGAACGCTTGCCATAAGACCATCCAGAAGATCCGCGGTAAGAGAAAACCTCTTCAGGAGGGTAGCGTTTAACTGTTGGGGATAGTAATTGCCCGACGAACCGATACAGGTCATGTGGGTCAACGTGTTGGCTATGTTTATAATGCATGAGATCTTGTACTGATCGTCGTCTATTACCTGCACAGGGGCATGGTGGCACCATACGGATTCTTCATAGAGGTTCGGGAGCTTCCAGTGGGCAAGCACGTCATGCCCCACGTCCGCATGGGTGACACCCAGCATCTCTTTCTCTATTTCATCCAGAGTTCTGGTGCCTTCCTTGGCCCTTTCCAGCACGGCAGCATATTCCTCATGGTTCACGAGATCGAGGACCAGCTTGCCGATGTCGTGGAGGAGTCCAGCGCAGAAGGCCTTGGCGCCAAGCTGGGGAGAAACTTTTTCCATAATGGCCTCGGCATACATGGCGCTGCCCATGCAGTGCCGCCAGAACTCCTTGCTGTCTAGAGACGAACCCTTCTTACCGGGAAAGATATTGAGTATGCACATTCCCAGGGCCAGCGACCGGACTGCATCGGCGCCGATGGTTACCACCGCGTCCTTGGCAGTGTAGATCTGTCGCGATCTCTTGTAGAAGCTGGAATTGGCCATGGAGAGTACCCGGGAGGTCAAGGCATGGTCTTTCTCGATGAGCTGTGCAACCTTGACGGCTGATACCTCGTCATCGAGTGCCATTCTGATCACAGCATCCGCGATCTCAGGAAGCACCGGGATCGTGTTCACATCAACAATGAGTGATTTCATAAAATATACTCTAAAATATCCTGCAGTTGTATACAAGAACTTTCTCTTGAACCGTATGCCCTGATATATCCCCTCGGTAATGTATCATCAAAACTGTACGAAAATTTCAGCTCCCTTAACGTGCTACGCTCATAACCTACCAGCTCGGGAATGACTGTCGAATGCACCTTCAACTCGCAGTTTGGGCCCAGGACTGACATGAGTCTTTGCGCCATGATTCTGTACCCCCTGGCCCTCACGAGGAATCCGAAGGAATCATGATAAGGCCCGGCAGTTATCCTCAGTCCACGTGCAGCCGGAATACCCATACGCAATATGGTGCATCCGGCATTTTCCAGCCTTATTACTGCATATAATGTGCGGTGTACAGCTTCATCTAACGTAAGGGGCAGGTATTCACCCCGGTGATACATATCTTCCAGACGGGTCCCTGCAAGTACCACCGTGGGATAGATCCTCGCATGGTCTGGACCGATCTCGAGCACCTCATCAATACTCTGCCTGAAGCCTTGAATGTCTTCTCCGGGGAGACCGGGCATGAGCTGGATACCAAGCTTCATGCCTGATCGTTTCACAAGCATACAGGCCTGTATTGCGTCTTCTTTCGTATGGCCCCGTTCGCTTTTATTGAGTACGGCATCGTCCATGGACTGTATGCCGATCTCAAGCTCGGCAAAACCTGACTTTCTCAACATGTCCAGGATATCCTCTGAAACCATATCCGGGCGCGTGGAGGCCTTTGCGGCATGGATGCGCCCCTGGGAGATCAACGAACGCGTCACTTCCAGGTACTCGTCGAACAGGTCTTCTTCTATGCCGGTAAACGACCCTCCGAAAAAAGCGATGATGCGTTGCCGGCCTTGAGGGTGTCTGCAGTGCGAGATGAATTCATCAGCATATGCAGTTACTTGCCTGGGCGGAATGGGGTCTGCGTTCTGCCTCTGGTCACAAAAGACACACCTGTTAGGACATCCAAGATTGGATACGAATACAGGGATGACTATAGGGGGTAATCCAGCAATCTTAATGCCTCCTTGCATGCAAACTGGGCTGCCTGCTTCTTATTCTTGCCCTTGCCGCAGCCGATAATCCTGTCCTTCAGGATCACATTCACCTCGAACTCCTTATCATGTTCAGGGCCCTTCTCATGAATAACCGTTATCCTGGGCAATGCCCTGAACTGTGACTGGCAGAACTCCAGGAGCAGGCTCTTATAGTCGGTGATGGAAATCTCATCGAAGGTGCCGAGTGCTTCTTCATAATGCTTGTGTACTACCTGGGCCGTCCTTTCATAGGTGCTGTCAAGAAAGATTCCCCCGACAATCGCTTCATACGCGTCTGCGAGCAGGGATGCCTTCTTCCTGCCCCCATCCATCTCCTCTCCCTTGCCAAGACACAGAAATTTACCTATGCCCAGATGTCGCGCAATCCTTGAAAGTGCCCCCTCGCTGATAAGTTCAGCCCTCTTCTTGGTAAGCTGACCCTCCTTCTCTTCAGGGAACAGCACATACAGCCTGGCCGTGATGATGGAATTGATAATGGTGTCACCGAGAAACTCGAGACGCTGATTATCCTTCAGGCCGAGATCCTTGTTCTCGTTTACATAGGTGGTATGGGTTATGGCCTCCTGCAGGAACCTCTTGTCCGCAAAGCTGTAGCCCAATTGTTCTTCTATATGGTCAAGCTCCATGGAGCATCTTCTCCAGATAGGCCTGATGCAGATCTTCCTCGCTGATCCAGTTCGCACCAAGGCGGTAGTGAATTGGGGTGATGGATATCATCCTGTTCTTCAGACAGATGGCATCGGTATCCTCGCCTTCGTCGATGATCCTGTTCAACCCTGCCTGCCAATAATAAAGCGTACCCCGGGGGCTCTCTCGCCTGACAAACTCATCAACAATCCTTGAATCGCCCTGCCGGGTGATCCTGACCCCTTTGATTTCACCAAGAGGGCATGAGGGGCAGTTCACGTTCAGTGCAAAGGGCAGGGGCTTATCCCGCCGGGCATAACTCATCGCAAGGCGCGCGCCGAAAACACTTGCCGCATGGTAGTCGGGATTCAGATAGTTGTCCACAGACAGCGCAATCCCGGTATATCCAAGGATAAGGGCCTCTGTCGCCGCTGAAACCGTGCCTGAATACAACACGTTTATCCCCACATTCTCCCCCCTGTTGATGCCGGAAACCACCACGTCGGGCGGCTGATCCATGATATTCGAGACCCCGAGCTTCACACAGTCGGCAGGAGATCCTGTGATACCATAGCCATAGAACTCACCTGAACGGTGGATAGGGATAACCTTCAACGGGTCTGAAAGGGTAATGGCGTGTCCTACGGCAGACTGCTCGGTTACCGGCGCTATTACCACAACATCGCCGATCTTCTCCAACTCCTGCTTTATCGCAGCAAGCCCTTGGGCATAAATGCCGTCATCATTAGTCAAAAGAAACCGCATGACTTTGCTCTTTAAACCTTTGAAAGTCCGGATGCAAGAGCCAATAGACTCAATTCCTAGCCGGGGCGGACTGGATATTCATAAGTCTCATGTACAACTCCATGCCCATGGCTGAGAAGAACTGAAAATTCTACCCGTTCATGTCATGGATTCTGCAACGACAAGCATAAACCTCGTCCTTGCCGAATCCATGACATGAACGGATAAGTCTTTTCAGCCCTCATTGCAGTCCTCTACTCAGTTATGCAGGGGTATATACAACCTATTCGATTATCTGAATAATATCAGATGGCCCATGATTGAAGCGAAAGAGCATTCTTACGGGTAAGCTGGTCTAGGGCAGGCGTAAAAAAAATACTAATTGAGATCTGTTTGCTTGTTATTAAACATACGTATCAATAGACTTGCCAAGGTTTTCCAACATTTCAACAATCGCCCGGCCTTCTGTTTTCTGGGTATCCAGGGCAAGTCTGACTTGCGCGAACTCCAGCTCGTTTTTAATCTCACTGGCCTTCAGGGCACTCAATGCCACATCGAGAGATACGTTCGTTCCTCGGATCGGATCCATAGCTATCCTATCGACCTCATTAAGCCGCAGCTCAACAGGCTGTGATAAATATCCCGCATCGAAGGAGACCTACTCATCAAGCACATACCGGAAATTACCTGTTACCTTCATGGTTTTATCTTTTATATCAGCGGTGAATGACCCGAATGGCCCGGCCTTTCTAATGGCTGTCATGGCCGCGGAGTCGAGGCTCTTCGAGCCCGAACTGACAAGCACGGCCATATCAATAACCTCTCCGGCATCGTTGAGAACAAATGTAACGGCAACCTTGCCCTGCTCACCCTTCCGGATGGCTTCATCAGGATATTCCCATATATGAAATATCCTGAGCTTCAGTTTTTCCAGGTAGAGTCCACCAACCCCTCCTTCGGACTGGAAGCTTATGCCTTCGCTGCTGCTCACCACTGGGAGATGGGCCGATGGTAGTGGCGCTTTGCTCTGTAATCCTTCAACATAATCAGGTGCATCTACAAGCCTCACTGGCACGGTTGTGAGAGGTTCCGAAGTGTTTGAGTGCCTCGATGCAAATTCCAGGGGCTGAATGGCAATGATAATGTGAATAAATATGGATATGGCAAAGCAGATCGCCAATCTGATTATCATTATAGCATCAAATACAAGTTGGATCAGGGGTGTCAAGGCATAAATGATCATCCGGGACAATCTCATCTACCAATAATATACTGCGAATCCATGTGCGCCATTGATCATACCTTTTCTTATATGCTATCGTGCTTTCGGAAGCGGACGGGTCCTGGTGGGTCCCCCGGACTTCAAATCCGGTGTCGGGCGCGACGAGCGTCTGGGGAGGGTTCGATTCCCTTGCGCTTCCGCCACTTATATTTTCAGTCAAACCTGAGAATCAGTCTGCAATTATTGGTTCAGTTCAGATCCTTACATCTTAAATAAAACGACAGTCCCTAACTGTCCTTGATATGTCCTTATCCTATTCATTTTCCCACAGATATTATCTCTGACTATCAGAGGGATATACATTCATTTACCGTTTCTAAGGCTTGCCGAACAGATCCTGTAAAAAAATCGTAATGCATGAAAAAGTGGAGGATTCCGGGGTTGACACCCACCAGGCTTCACCGTAATGTTCCTGCTTAAAATGCAACCTTTGTCCTGCAGCCTCATGATAAAATAACAGGAGATCCCAGGGAAGCTTATGGCAATTAAATCGAAGGATATCTTAACAAGTGAATTATTCCTCTCCTTTTTATACAGGTTCATCCGGATATACAGCTCCACATTCCACTACACGGTTGAAAATGAAAAAGGATGGATGGACCACCTGAAACAGGGCAACAATGTGTTGCTTTGCACCTGGCATCAGCAGTTTTTCGCTGCCATATATTACTTTAAGAATTATGAAGGGTATCATCCGCCTCTCATGATCAGCAAGAGCACCGACGGTTCGATCATCGCAGGTGTTGCCCGGCGGACCGGGTGGAACCCCGTGCTCGGCTCATCCTCACGAGGAGGAGCCGAGGCACTGAAGGGTATGATAGAGTGCTTCAAGCAGTCTCATCTGGCCGCGCATGTGGTGGACGGCCCCAGGGGACCGGCAGGAATACCCAAAGCGGGCCTGATAAGGCTGGCCCATGCAGCCGATGCGGTTATTGTGCCCTTTTACACGGACGCGGATAAGTCGTGGTTCTTCAACAGCTGGGACAATTTTCTCTTACCCAAACCCTTTGCTAAGGTAAAACTCACCTATGGCAGGATGATAAAATTGAATCCTACAACCGATTCGGATGAGTTTGAAAACCAGAGGCTGCAACTTCAGCAGATCATGACTCCTCACCTGAGAGGCAGATTTGCTCCACATTCAGGTCAGAACGAAAAGATCTAACGAAAATAAGGACCCGGGTCATTATTTCTGCTTGATACCCATCATTTTTCTTGCCTCTTCGGGCGATGCGGGCTCTCTGCTGAGCGATGAGGCTATTCTCACGGCCTGGAGCACCTGTTCATAACTGCCCCTGGCGAGTTCACCACTCGGCAGCCTGATGTTGTCCTCGAGGCCCACCCTCATGTGACCACCCATGAGGCAGCTCATGGTAACGGCAGGGAACTGGTCCAGGCCTACCCCGCAGGTGGTGAAATTGGAACCATGAGGCAATGCGTTCACCATTGCAATGAATGCCTCGGGCCTGAACCGTTGCCCACCGGCTACGCCCCAGACAAAATTGAAGTTCATAGGTTTTGAGAAGAAGCCCTGCTTGGCGATCAGGAGCGTGTTGTCTATCCCACCGATATCATAGCATTCTATTTCAGGTTTGATATGGTTTTCTTCCATGCCCTTCCCGAAATCACGCATCATGACAAAGGTGTTTTCAAATACCGCATCCCGCAGGATTTCTCCCGTGCTCCGGTCGATGATGCTGAAGTTCATGGTGTTGGTATTGAACGATGCCATGGAAGGCTTGATTGCAAGGATCTGAGCTATCCTCTCCTCTGACTTGGCACCAATCCCTATTGCAGAGGTCAAATTAACAATGAGCTCCGGTGTCTTGTCCTTGATGGCGTCATGAGTAGCCCTTATGCGGTCAATTTCATGGGTGGGGTTCCCTGCATCATCCCTCGCATGTATGTGAACCATGGCCGCACCGGCTGCATAACACTTGGCTGCCTCTGCAGCAAATTCCTTCGGGGTGTAGGGTAAGGCTGGGTTCTGTTCTTTCATGGTAAAGGCGCCTGCAAGGGCTGCGCAGATAATGACCTTGTTACGCATGTTCGACATCAGGACGTTCCTAGCAATAATCCTATATATCCGGGAAAGACGGTATGGCCATGGCAATGAACAGTCATGCTATAATATCAGCGCGCCCTTGCCCCATCGATGAAGACCTGCAGGATGGCATTTTTGGCGCGCTCCTGGCGTTTCCTGGTCAAGGGTTCCTTGCCGAGCACCATGACAGATATAAAGGTCTCAATGGCTCCATAGAAGATGTAGGTGAGATGGTGGGGCGGGACCTCCTTGCTTAGGAACCCGCTCTCCTGCCCCTGGACCATGATCTGTTCACAAAGACCGAAGAACTTCATGAACTTTGAAAGTCCCTCCTCGGTGTGGTAAACTGAACTCCTGCAGACCTCGCTGACGAAGATGGACATGAGGTTCGGCTTCTGGCCATAAGTATTAAGAAAAAACTCTATGATATTTACAAGTTTCTTTTTGATATCCTCATCCGAATATATTTCATGATCCATCATCGCATACAGGGCATTCCACCATGACTCCACTATCATCTCGAAGAGTACTTCCTTGCTCCCGAAATAGTGGTAAACGAGTCCGTAGGAAACCCCAGCCCTCCGTGCAATATCGGCCATCCGGGCATTGGCGTATCCTTTCTGCCGGAAGACTTCCAGTGCGGCGTCGATAATCATACCCTGCTTCTGATTCTTCCCCATACTTTAAACCTTTGAAGTGGTTGGATTGTATATCACTTTGCCCACATGGCCACTTGGAGTCAAGCAATTTATCGACATACGAATCAGACAATCATGGTGAATTTCAATGAGAACCATGCTATAGTCATGATCGCATTTATGTTGATGGAGAGAGGATTCGCCCATGGATCGGCAGCTGCGGGATGTGACAGACGGTTGCACCATAAAGATTGATAAAGAGGGCAAATGGTACTACAGGGGACTGGAGATCATCAATCCACTGGTGCTTCGCGCCTTCTGTGACGCCCTTGAAACAGACGAACATGGCAGACACAGGATCGTCATTGGTGATGAGCTCTGCTATATCGAGGTGGAAGATACCCCCTTTGTCATCTCGTCCATCAGAGGCGATCAATCCGTGGGCCTTTATCTCAGGCTGAACACCTTGGAGACATATCCTCTTGATCCATCCTCCCTCTGCATAGGCCAGGACAATGTCCTCTACGCCACCCTCGAAAATGGTATGAAGGTGAGGTTCTCCAGGAGTGCATACTATGCCCTTGCCCTCATGATGGAAGAAGATGAAGGCGGTATGATAGTTTTGAAAATCAGGGACGCGTCATACCCCATATGCCCTTCTCAGTGATCCTGAGACCGAACCCATTGAAATTGCTTCCAATTAATAATTATTATCAATTAAAAGAACATTACCGATAGTGTAAATACCATATCACATCGGAGGTGTCCCATGAAAATAGCCGGCAGATTTCTTTTGGTAAGCGTGCTTGTGCTCATTCTCGGTATTCCTGCGTTTGCGGCAGAGGATCCGAAGAAAGAGCTCCAGGATGCGGTTGACTACGGCGTTAAGACCCTTGAGACAAAAGGAAAGGCAGGTCTGGTTGAACTTGAGAAGTACCGTTTTGCAGATGGAAACTATTTGTATGTCACCGACATGAACGCAGTGGTAATCATGCATCCGATTTCAAAAGAGCTTCTCAATAAGGATTGCACCACTATCCGCGCGACAGACGGCAAATACTTCGGCGCTGAGATGAAAGCCAAGGCAGAGAAAAGCGGGTCCGGATGGACATCCTACATGTGGCCCAATCACCTGAAGAACAAGACGCCCGAACTCAAATGTGTGTACTTTAAAACCGCCAATATGGCCGGGACCAAGGTCATTGTCTACGCAGCCCAGTTTGGTATCTCTGAAGCAGGCTGCAAATAAGCATATATCAGAGCGATTGGAGGCGAGGAGGACTGGATGAGTCCGGTCCTCCTCGCCATTCTTCAAGGTGAGAAGATGTGTTTGAATGTTTCCTTATCATCCTGAACAGGCCTATAGCTTAGAAAACCTTGAATCAAACAGATGGGTTGCGGAGTAAAGATCTGGCTCCGGTGGCATTCACACTCAGATTAACCCAGCTTGTGGATTTGAATGTGTTCATACAAAGCCGATACACTCCAAGATTGCTTTCGTTGAATCATTCGTGTTGAACAGTTTTTTTATCGGTCCATTAAAACCTTTTATCTTAAAGCAATAAATTGACCGGTAAATTCAGCATTCATCAAAGGCTTTAAGATAACAGGTTTTAATGGTAAAGTTTCTAAACCCCTTCAAACGCACCATCTGGGTTTGATATTCCACTAGGAAGAATTATATAAGGGGTGTACCAGGCTCTTGCCCGGTACACCCCTTTTCTTTGTTGATGAGATTTATCAACTGCTGCTCTTGCTGCTGTTCAGTGTGGTTAACTGACCTGACAACCACGTCTGCTGTGACTGCAAGGTGCTTAGCATCGCCTCCATTGCCGAGTATTTTGCCATCAGGGTCTCCTGATACCTAGTCAGCCTAATTTCCATGTTAGCAATCTTCTTGTCGATATTGTCCATCCGGTTCTGCAGCGACTTCTGCTTGTTCGCCACATAACCATCGATGCTGTCGGTCATGGAATACAGTGCCTGGTCGATCTTTTCACCTACCCCCTGGATGAAGGTAAAATCGAACGTACCGGTGCCAGTCCCGGCATACCTGATCACGAGTCCGTCCACGTCCTGGTCGTCGTCCCCTGTAAGGGTCTGGCCCTTTCCGGTCATTGTCATCCAGTCTTCGGACCCCTCGGCCCTGATCCTGCCGGCCACATCGACCCCGGTGTACGTCCCGTTTGTCAGGCCTATATCGCCACCCGCCACGGACACCTCGAAGTTCCCGGGGGTCCCATAGAAACCGCTCGTCAGGCTGAGCTGTCCGCCAACATTCTCCGCGGTGATGCCGAGCGTATTACCGTCGTTGATGGCCTCTACGATGGCATCAATATCCGCCCCTGCGCTCAACGTGATGGTTGCAACCCTCCCGCCGGCGCTGGTCAGGGTCAAGGTCGTCTCCTCGCCCAAGGTACCGGAAAATCCGCTACCAGTCGTGCCGGCCTTGGTGGCCAATTGGGTGATCTCCACCTCGTAGTCGCCGGCGACGGTTCCTATTCCCGAGTACACATAGGTGAGGTTGCTGTTGGTGCTGGAACCCTGTGCCGCAAAAAGGTTAACGACATCGTTGAAGTTCGTTTTCAGATACCCGTCCAGCGTATCATCGTTGATAGAGAGCTGGCCGGTCTTGTCGATGCTGATCCCTATGGCGCTCAGGCGGTTTATGGTGGAATCCAGGCCGCTGACCTCGGACAGGATTCCGCTCCTGAGCGTGCTCTTCACGCTCCGGAGTGACGAGTCGGCAAACAGAGGCTTCGTGGTCTTGCCGTCGTCGGATGCGGTACTTTGTTCGGCAATGTAGGTCATCAGACTGTTGTAGGCATCTACAAAGGTCTTTATCTTCTCTTTGACACCGTCATAATCACGATTGATGTTGAGCGTCACTGTCGCAGCGGTATCCGCACCCACCAGGTTGAGGGTCACCCCGCCGATCACATCGGTTATGGTGTTCGAACTCCTGGTAATGGTGAACCCGTCCACGACGATCTCGGCGTCCTGCCCTGCCACGGCTTCAGTCAGCCCGAGGGAGCCCGTACCGTCTGTTATTGACATACCTTCCGCACCGGTTGCATTCGATGTCAGGGTGAGCCGATATTCGCTGTCTGATACGCCAATGATCGATGCCGTTACACCGATTGGATCTTCACCGGAGTTCAAGGCATTGATCTTGGACCGGATGTCCGCAAGGGTGTCCGCGGCGGAGATGCTTAATTCATGGTCGTTGATGGTCAGGGTGCCCGAGATCCCCAGCGCCGCGCTCGTTGAACTAAAGTTTGTGCTGGCGTATTTCTGGGCTACCGCCAGCTGGTTGATCTTGATGCTGTAGGTCCCTTCCGCGGCGTTGGAGCCCGCCACGAAGCTTCCCAGGTCTCCCACGGTCTTGCTCGTGCCGCTCACCGTGGCGGAGGTTTTAAAGACATCGAAATCATTGCGCGCGGACAGGGCGGTGGCAGCCGTTTTAAGGGACAGAAGCTTACTGTTTACTTCGCTCCAGGCGGTTTTTTTAGCGCTCAGAGATGTCTTGTTCGTCTCCAGCGCGGTGATTGGCCTGCGCTCAATCTCCACGAGTTGGGTGATCATCGAGCCCCAGTCAAGCGACGAAGAAAGTCCTGTAATGTTAAACGCCATAACTTTCGCCTTCTGTTCTCAAACATTGAGTAGCCCCCGGCTACGAAAAACCGGGGACTACGCGTGTCATTTCTCTATACTTCCTCTTCCACAATCATGCCTGAAAGATCCTTCATGTGCTCGCGCAGCCGCAGGATTTCTTCAGCCGGTATCTGCCTGATGATCTTATCGGTCTCGGTATCCACAACCTTGACGACAAGATCCTGGGATTTATCATCTACGCTGAAGCGTATGGCATGGTTTGCGAGGTTAAGCTGGGTATTAATTTCTTTAACACCCTGTTTAACCTGCTCTGCTACATCTTTCTGTGACAGCTTTTCTGCTTCTTTGTTCGGGGCACGCCCTCGCTCTGGGCTTACGATCTTTGCGGCTTCCGAGTTGGCCTGGGCAGTGGCATGCGGCGAAATTGTATGCTGCGGACGAAGCGCTAGCGCATTTCCACTATTTTGCATACTGTTCGTTACTTTCATGGCCAAACCCGCCTTTCAGTCATGGAAACATGGGGGAGGAGCCCTCCCCCATGACCTTTTTGACTGTTATTAGCCGAACAGGGAGAGTACGCCCTGTGAGGACATGTTGGCCTGGGCCAGCATGGCCGTACCGGCCTGGAGCATGATCTGGCTCTTGGTGAAGTTAACCATCTCAGCGGCCATGTCGACATCCCTGATGGCCGATTCCGAGGCGGAGGTGTTCTCGATCTTCGTCTGAATGTTGGCATAGGTGAAGTCGAGGGTGTTCATCTGCGCACCGATATCGCCCAGTATGGAGCCAAGATCGGACAGAGCACCGGCAGTGTCAGCTGTGGCATAAGCATTGACACCAAGGTTGGTTGAATTAATACTTGCATTGCCAGCCTCAGTTGCAATACGGTCAATCTCAGTTGCCAGCGCATCGAACTCAGCCTCGGTCTCGCCACCAGCCGGATCGCCCTTCGCGAGCAGTTCCGCCATCCTTTCGACAATGTTTTCAACCGTGTTGACATCGCCCTCTTGAATCGACAAAGCAGCCCTTTCCTGAAGGGTGTTCTGGGCTTCGACCTTCAGTACGCGGACTTCGGTGCGGAGCGAGTTGGCCTGGACAAGGCCTGAAGCATCGTCGCCAGCGTTGTTGATGCGATAGCCGCTGGAGAGTTTCTGCATGCTCTTGTTCATCTGGACTTCTGTGTTGAGTAACTGCCGATGTGAATTGAGTGCCGCTACGTTGGTGTTAATACGAAGTGCCATAATTTGAATCCTCCTTGATTTTGTTTTCGACCATCCTTGGCCGTTTTTTTTGTTTGTGATCAAGTTAGCGGTCCTGATCAAGCCGTGTTACTTTGCCTTCTCTCACCCCCTTACTTTTCTCACTTACATCCATATCGTCAGTTTTGGAAAAACACTTAAACTTTTTTTTCGATTAGCTCTTTAATTTTCTCCATACCTGGATTCCGGGATAGAATATCCTCCAACACTGCTCGGACATCCTCTATTTTATCAGTTACTTGCGCAGCATCCCAAAAATTGAGCAGGATGTCCTCATGAACCGACCCTGTCTCCACAGCCTTTTTAAAAAAGACATAGGCGTCATCGTATTTGCCGTAATACCAGGAAACCAGACCTAATCCGTTGTATGCAGCAAAACTTTTCGGGTTTGATTCAATGACCTGGATAAAGATCCTGCTGGCTTCAACATATGCCTTTCTCTCGAGCAGTTCCTGCCCTTTATGCAGAAGTTCTTCCTCGGAAGCGCCCGTTTTTTTCCGGAGCTTGTCCAGAAGCGCTGATATTCGCGGTATGGCATATTTCTTGAGCGCTTCCCGCAGGAGGGTCTCAGCCTCCTGATGCCTGTTCAGCGATACGAGAATGGCCGTTGCCGCATCCAGGCAGGCTATGCGCAGGCCATTGTAATCCACCATAACAGTGGTTATAAGATTACTGCAGGCAAGCGCACGGAATAGTTTTTCCAGGGCTGCCTCGTTCTGGTCCAGATGCATAAGCGCCCTTCCCCAATGATACCAGCCCTGAAGGTCATGTGGTCGTTCTTGTGCCGCGCGCCTCGCCCAATCTTCAGCATCCCGGTAATTCTTCAATAAATTATGCGTAGAGGCCATGGCAATCAAGGAGGCATGGTATACGTCCCCCTGTATATCACACGCATCAGGCGTAGTTATGACGCGCTCATAATGGCCCTGTGCCTCCTTGAATCTCTTGAAATGCATAAGGGTATTGGCGTAGAGGAAGCGAAGCATTATCGAGTCAGGGTTTTCCGCAAGTTCCTGCTCCAGGATTGTCTCATTGCGTTTCATCTTTTGCAGCATTTGTTCAGGAGTTTCGTATCCTGTGTGGATGATTTTCACAGCCAGTTGTGCTCCCCTGAAACCATGTTTTCTGGCACTGACCATAATACTTTCATGAACCCGGCTTTCGAAGCGCAGGCGTGGGTCGTTCGGGAAAAGTCGCGCCTGCATGAAGGGCGGAGAGAATCCATCCGCTCTCCGGTTGACGACCTGCAGATTGTACACGATATCTGATCGGAGAGTGGGCTTCAGGGATTGGAGGCGCTTGACATCCGCTGCCTCTATCCGGTCATCGGCGTCCAGCCACATAATCCATGCGGCCCTTGCTTCATCCTTGGAGCGGTTACGGGCGGCGCTGAAGTCGCCGATCCAGGACTGAGATACGACTCGAGCCCCGAATCGTTGAGCGATCTCTATGGTTTCATCCGTCGATCCAGTATCGACAATGATCAATTCATCCCAGAGGCCCATTATGTCCCCAAGGATCAGATGCAGGCGTTCTGCCTCATTCTTGACAATCATGCACACCGCAAGTGTATTGTCTCTACTCGGCCGTGCAGGCAGAGGTCGGGACTTTTTCTTAAAGCGCCTGTTAACTTTCATCGAAGTGTGTATTGCAAAAACAAAGCCATTCATCCCGCCAGAGCAGTTCAACCCTTCTTTGCTGAGGATTGTTACAAACATCATCCCTTAATCAATGGATTAACAGGTGAAATCTTCAACACCCATCTGCACTGCATGGCATCTTCAGCCTCAAGCCAGAAAGGTTCTCGTCATTTTATTGACTTCACTCTATCATGGTATTTTCCAAGAGTTTGTATTATTTTGATTACAGGAGGAGTCTGCATGGCTATGTTTGCCCAAGGGTGTATGGTTTATAGGTAAACCACGCGTCATCAGGCACTTAGCCCCTATGCTGGTGGATCAGCCATATCTGTATCGACAGTTTTACAATCATCAGCGCTATCTTGCTCCGACGTTGGGGGGAAGTTTGAGGGTCAGTCAATAAATTGTCTCAAATGCAATCCATTTTTTCTAACATTTTGTTATCGTTGCTATTATAACTATCGTGAACTAGGGCATGCATCTTGCTTGACAACAGGGTAATGGACGGCATCTCAAAGGCCAAATGGAATACTTTGGGTTCACCTGCATGGGCGGAGCCTTGCAGTTCGCAGGCCGGCAGTGCGACCTCGACAACATCATGCCCCCCACAGATATGACTGAAACCGAGCTACGCAGACAGATTGCCGATCTGGTGGCTAGGTTCCATCAGGCAGTCAATACCGGGCAGAAATTCATCCCTGGTACCACCCCGGTCCGCTATGCCGGGCGCATCTTCGACGAGAAGGAAATCCAGGCAGCCGTTGAGGCATCACTCGACTTCTGGCTCACGGAGGGACGGTTCACAGATGAGTTTCAATCTAGGTTGGCCGCAAGGGTCGGCACCGGATACGCGTATCTGACCAATTCCGGTTCTTCAGCCAATCTCCTGGCACTGAGCGCTCTTACCTCCCCTCTCCTGGGCGGCCGGCGCCTGCAGAGGGGTGATGAGGTCATCACCGTTGCCGCCGGATTCCCCACGACCCTCAACCCCATCTTACAGAGCAATCTGATTCCCGTCTTTGTAGACGTGGATATCCCCACATACAACGCACTCCCCGATCAGATCTCCGCCGCCATCAGCCCCAGAACCCGCGCCATTTTCCTGGCCCATACGCTAGGCAACCCCTTTGACATTGACCGGATAATGTCCATTGCAAGAGAACATGATCTCTATGTTATTGAAGATAACTGCGACGCCTTGGGTTCGACCTACCGAGGTCAATATACCGGCTCTTTCAGCCATCTTTCCACCTGTTCGTTTTATCCCGCGCACCACATCACTTTAGGTGAAGGCGGCGCAGTATTGACTTCCGATGACACCCTGGCCAGGATTATCCGCTCTCTCAAGGACTGGGGCCGGGATTGCTATTGTAAACCCGGAATGAACAATTGCTGCGGCAATAGGTTTTCCGGGAAGCATGGGGAGTTGCCCGAGGGCTATGACCATAAATATGTGTATTCCCATATCGGGTATAATCTTAAGGCCACGGAATTTCAGGCCGCTATCGGTGTGCAGCAGTTACAAAAGCTCGAGGCTTTCTGCATGGCACGGCGCCAAAACTTTCAGCTCTGGGCCACGGGATTCAGGAAATATGGAGACTTTTTCATCTTGCCGGAGGCCACCGAAAACTCCGACCCGGCATGGTTTGCCTTCCCAATTACCGTGAACACGGCGGCCGCGCGCTTTACCCGAAACAAACTGACCGCATACCTGAACGAACACCTCATTGAAACGCGGAACATATTCGGCGGCAATCTGCTGCGTCAACCGGCCTACCGCGATATCACGTACCGCCGTATCGGGGAACTGCCAAACACGGAACGCATAATGCGTGACACCTTCTTCCTGGGTACCTACCCCGGCATAGGCAAGGAGCAGATCGATTATACGTTCGCGATCATCGATCAATTTTTATCATCAAGGCAAAGGCCATGAAGACACGCACCCGGCCGACACAAGAGCGGTTTAACAAATGCTATGAGGGCAAGCGGGTCTTGGTCACCGGTGACACCGGCTTCAAGGGGTCCTGGCTGGCTCTGTGGCTTCACGAACTCGGCGCGCAAGTCACCGGGATGGCTCTTCCACTTGACACGGAGCCATCCCACTTTCAGTTGCTCGCGCTGGACACCATGATCGAGCATATCGATGCGGACATACGCAATAGGGAAGTGGTTGGCGATATTTTCAACCAGGTAAAGCCACAGATTGTCTTTCATCTGGCGGCACAGGCCCTTGTAAGGGATTCTTACAACGATCCGAAAGCAACCTTCGATACCAACATAGGCGGCACGGTCAACATTCTGGAGGCAATCCGTCAGTGTCAGGACGTCAACGCTGCAGTCGTTATCACATCGGATAAGTGCTATGAGAATCAGGAGTGGGTCTGGGGTTACCGGGAAAAGGATCCGCTGGGCGGACATGACCCGTACAGTGCCAGCAAAGGCGCTGTGGAAATCGTCTCGGCCGCATATCTCCGCTCGTACTTTGATGGAAATGGCCTTGGTCCCCACCTCGGATTCGCTACGGCTCGTGCTGGAAATGTCATCGGCGGCGGAGACTGGGCCAAAGACCGTATCATTCCCGATTGTGTCCGGGCCTTGTCCGCAGGCGAGCCCATTGTCATCAGAAATCCGCATGCCACACGCCCCTGGCAACATGTGCTCGATCCTCTGGCAGGCTATCTCCTTCTGGCGATGCGCCTGCTGGAAAGCCCGGAGGTATTCAGCGGCCCGTGGAATTTCGGACCTCGAACCTCGGATCAGATGACCGTGGCTGAACTTGCCGAACGTTTTATCAAGGTCTGGGGAAGCGGCACTATCCAGAGGCAACACATTGATGAGAAGGCGCCTCATGAGGCCCACCTTCTTAATTTGAACATAGACAAGTCTACCTTCGAGTTGAAGTGGCAGCCTGTACTGGACAGCACTTCCGCCATCGATTGGACCGCGCATTGGTATAAATCATGGTATGAGCATATCGATAACCTGCATAGTTTATCCGTTCATCAGATTCAAAATTTCCAAAATTTATTGAGCAATCAAGACTTTCCGGAGGCACCATGAAAGTAGTCATATTAGCCGGCGGCATGGGTACGCGCATCAGCGAGGAGTCACACTTAAAACCAAAACCTATGATAGAAATCGGTGAACGTCCTATTCTCTGGCATATCATGAAAATCTATTCTCATTACGGCTTTGATGAATTCATTATCTGCCTGGGATACAAGTCGAACGTGGTGAAGGATTATTTTGCCAACTATTTCATGTACGAGTCCGATGTCACCTTCAACTTCAGGAGCGGCAAGGAGATCTTCACGCATCAGCATTTCGCTGAAAAATGGTCGGTCACGTTAGTCAATACAGGGCTGAACACCATGACCGGCGGAAGGGTCAAACGGGTTCAGAAATATATCGGCAACGAACCTTTTCTGCTGACATACGGAGATGGTGTATCCGATATCAATATTAATCACTTGATTGACTTCCATAAATCGCACGGCAAGTACGCGACCGTCACTGCTGCGCAACCATTGGGCAGGTTCGGCTCCTTAAATATAAAGAAGACGGGCGAGGTAAACGGGTTCGTGGAGAAGCCCAAAGGGGACAACAGCTGGATAAACGGCGGATTCTTTGTCATGCAGCCAGAGATCTTCAATTACCTCACGGAAAACGACACAAACCTCGAACTGGGCCTGCTGCAGAAACTGGCGGATGAAAACCAGTTTGTCGCATATCGACATGAAGGCTTCTGGCAACCCATGGACACCCTGCGTGACAGGACCCTGCTGGAGGATCTCTGGAGATCCGGCAGGGCGCCCTGGAAGGTATGGCAATCAAATGAACAGCAATAGGAGTTCTGCATGAAGATTTATTTTGATCGGCCGTTGTTTGTCTTTGAAATGGCCAATAATCATATGGGGAGCGTGGATCACGGCCTTACCATGATCAAGGCCTTTGCCGAAGTGGCCAGGGCTTTTCAATTCCAGTTTGCCTTCAAATTCCAGTTCCGGGACCTGGACACGTTCATCCACCCCGATTATTCATCCCGAATGGATATCAAGGCAGTCAAACGCTTCAGCGAGACCAGGTTATCCATGGACCAGTTCCGGCAGCTCAAGGATGCCCTTGATGAAGACGGCTTCATATCCGTATGCACCCCTTTTGATGAGCCTTCTGTTGCCCGGATTGAAGAAATGAATTTCGACATAATAAAGATTGCCAGCTGCTCGTTTACCGACTGGCCGTTGCTGGAGCGTGTCGTACTGGCTGAAAAACCCATCATCGCCTCTACGGCGGGGGCCACGCTGGAAGATATCGATAAAGTTGTCAGCTTCTTTCAAAACAGGCAGAAGATGTTCGCTGTTCTACATTGTGTAGGCGAATACCCCACGAAACCGGATACACTGAATCTCAATCAAATCGACCTGCTCAAGCAACGCTATCCAGGTGTCGCCTTCGGATACTCAACCCACGAAGAACCTGACAATTTTGAATCCATCCAAATGGCCATAGCCAAAGGGGCAACTATTTTTGAAAAACATGTGGCGGTCGAAACGGATATATTCAAGAAGAATGAATACTCGGCAACACCCGAGCAGATCAGCCGCTGGCTTGCCGCTGCGGACAGGGCTTACAGAATGAGCGGCGTTGCCGGCAAAAGATCGGAAGCCACTGACAAGGAACTGGCTGACCTCCGGCAGTTCAAGCGTGGCGTTTTTGCTCTACGCGACATAGGAAAGGGGGAGAGAATTGATTCAAGCAATACCTTTTTCGCCTTTCCCAATGTTGAGGGCCAGCTGCTGGCCAACGACATGTCAAAATATTCTGAATATATATCCGGGGCGGACATTGCCAAGCAGTCACCCATAGAAACCGCCAAGATCACGTGTGTCGATCAGAGGGAAAAGGTATGGTCCATCGTCCAGAGGGTCAGAAGCATGCTCTCCGAGGGGAACGTCGTGGTGCCGGGCAAGGCAACACTCGAGATATCCCACCATTACGGCCTCGAGAACTTTAATGACACAGGGTGCACCATCATCAATGTCGTCAACCGGGAGTACTGCAAAAAATTGATCGTCCTGCTTCCCGGACAACACCATCCCGAGCAATACCATCGCATCAAGGAAGAAACCTTTGTCGTCCTCTACGGCGACGTTGTCCTGACCCTGGATGGTGTTGTGAAGAATTGCCATAAGGGTGATGTCGAGACAGTCACCAGCGGCACAAAACATATTTTCTCAAGCCGGGGGGGCGCCGTCATCGAAGAGATATCTTCGACACACCATACCGACGACTCCTATTACACCGACGAATCCATACTCCGCAACAAAGACCGCAAAACCGTCATTACTTACTGGATGGGATAATACTGCCTGGGCATCCTGGATGGATGAGGACCATGAAAACGATAATATGGGACATTGACGACGTATTGAACGACCTGACAAAACAATGGCTGGAAATCTCCTGGCTGCCTTCCCATCCGGGATGTACGTTGAAATATGAGGATGTAACAGACAATCCGCCTCACCTTCTGCTGGGGGTGACCAGGGAAGAATACCTCGAATCGCTCGATGAATTCCGGCTTTCGTCACGAGCAGGAGAGATGATGCCCGAAATTTTTCTCATAAACTGGTTCAGGGAAAACGGTTCCCGCTTCCGGCACATCGCCTTGACGGCACGGCCCAGAAAAACAGTGCCTCCTGCAGTAGACTGGATGCTCAGACATTTCGGCGAATGGTTCCAGACATTCAGCTTCGTCCCTGCAGAAAGACCTGGTGAAGCGCCGGGGCATCCGGACCGCGACAAGGCCGGGTTTTTATCATGGTTGGACAAGGCAGACTATTTTATTGATGATAATGACGGGAATGTGACGGCTGCAGGGCATCTGGGCATTGCAACCTTCCTGGTTTCCCGTCCCTGGAACAATGGCGGATTGACGCTTGAGAACATCCTGGAAAACGGCCTGAAAGAATAATACCAAGCAAGGAAGTCAGGAATACATGAAATTATCAGATTATGTCATGCAGTTCATTGCCGAGGCAGGGGTAAGGCATGTCTTCATGCTTTCGGGAGGCGGCGCCATGCACCTGGTGGATTCCGTGGGCAGGAACAGAAATCTCACCTACATCTGCAACCTGCATGAACAGGCGTGTGCCATCGCCGCTGACGCTTACAGTCAGTATACCAATCACCTGGGGGTTGCGCTGGTAACCACCGGCCCCGGCGGTACCAATACCATCACAGGGGTTGCGGGAGCATGGCTGGATTCAACGCCGATGCTTGTTATTTCCGGCCAGGTGAAACGCCCTGATATGGTTGGTGATCGGGGTCTGCGGCAGATGGGCTTCCAGGAGATCGACATCATTCATATCGTTCGCCCCATCACCAAATATGCCGTGACCGTGATGGAGCCCTCCACCATACGCTATCATCTCGAAAAGGCTGTTTACCTGGCAAGGAATGGCCGCCCCGGGCCCGTCTGGATCGATATCCCGCTGGATGTCCAGGCCGCAATGATCGACGAAAACAACCTTGAGGGCTTTGATGCCGCGGAAATATCTCCTGCTGTGAAGGATGACGTGCTTGAGGAGAAGGTCTGTCGTGCAATAGAACTACTCAATAATGCTGAACGTCCCGTGATTCTTGCCGGCAACGGTATTCGACTTGCAAATGCACAGGACGATTTTCTCCGGTTGATCGGAGAACTGGGCATCCCGGTGCTGACAACCTGGAAGGCCGCAGACCTCATCGCGGAGGACCACCCTCTCTATGCCGGAAGGCCCGGCGCCGTGGGTCAGCGGGGGGCGAATTTTACGCAGCAGAACGCGGACTGTCTCATGATCATCGGCGCACGCATGGACCTCGGCCAGACCGCTTATACACATGAGAACTTCGCGCCCGCTGCGCATAAGACCATGGTGGATGTCGATGCCGCGGAAATCGGCAAGATGCGCATGACAATAGATGTCCCGGTTGTTGCGGATGCAGGCGATTTTATCCGGGAGTTCCTTTCACAGTTGTCCAATACCACGCAGAAGGACCATTCGCAGTGGTTGAAGCAGTGCAAGGAGTGGCAAAAAAGATATCCCGTTATCCTGCCGGAATACTGGAATGATACCGGGTTCGTGAATGATTATGTCCTGATCGATGTCCTTTCCGATGAGCTCTCCTGTGAGGACCTCCTTATTCCCGGGAGTTCCGGTGCCTGCAGCGAACGGACCATGCAAGCCTTCAGGTCCAAATCAGGACTGCGGATCTTCAACAGCCAGGGTCTGGGATCCATGGGGTTCGGCGTCCCCGCAGCCATCGGCGGCTGTATCGCGAGCGGCCGGAGGCGCACCATCTCCATTGAAGGTGACGGCGGGTTCATCATGAACATCCAAGAGCTCGAAACCGTCAAAAGGCTTAACCTGCCCATCAAGTTTTTTGTCCTGAACAACGGAGGATACGTTTCCATCCAGACCACCCAGAGAAATTACTTTAATGGCCATTATGTCGGCAGTTCCGCCGCAAGCGGGGTAACGCTGCCTGATATTCAATCGGTGGCAAAATCCTTTGGCCTTACTGCGGCCTGCCTGAAGAACCATGATGATATCAGGGAAAGGATCAGAGACGTCCTGCGGATGCCAGGCCCGGTGGTCTGCGAAGTCATGGTTTCGCCCGACCAGGTTACCGCGCCACGGGTATCATCGAAACAGCTCGAAGACGGAACCATGGTATCCCTGCCCATGGAAGACCTCTGGCCGTTTCTGGATCGCGAGGAATTCTCATCCAACATGGCAGCAAACTGGCCCACCCCTTCAAATATGAAGAAGTAGGCATCAGGGAGATCTCGGTGACTATAACCAAGTGCAGAGTTTGTGGCAGCAGCTTCTTCCATGAGCCGCTGCTGCGTTACAGCAATATGCCGAAGGCAGCTCAATTTCTTCCGGACGCCCAATCCCTTGAAAGCGAGAAGGGAGTAGATCTGATTGTATGCCAATGTTCAAGATGCGGGCTGGTGCAGCTCAGCAATGAGCCGGTCCCTTATTATAAGGAGGTTATCCGCGCAGCTGCCTTTTCCGCTGAGATGAATGCCTTCCGGCGAGAACAGTTCAAGGACTTCGTCGCCAGATTTTCTCTTGGGGGGAAAAAAGTCCTGGAAATTGGCTGCGGCAAGGGTGAATACCTTACCTTGATGCGCGAGACAGGGGCAGACGCCTATGGCGTAGAGCACGGGGAAGAATCTGTTAATGACTGCGTCAAGGCCGGGCTCAAGGTAACCCGCGGGTTTGTGGAGGCGGGCAGTGATGCGTTGCGCGATGCCCCTTTCGATGCCTTTTTCATATTGAATTTTCTTGAACACATCCCCGACCTGAATTCGACCCTGCGGGGGATATCAAGTAATATGAGTGCTCAGGCCGTTGGCCTTGTGGAAGTGCCCAATTTCGAAATGATACTGAAACAAAAGTTGTTTTCAGAGTTTATCAATGATCATCTCTACTACTTTACCGGAGAAACCATCCGATCCACCTTGAACCGGAACGGTTTTGAAGTCCTGGACTGCAGTCCGGTCTGGTATGATTACATTCTCTCTGCCGTGGTCAGGAAGCGGACACCTCTTGACGTATCGAACTTTGCATTTTTTCAGCACAGGCTCTCAGGGGAATTGCAAAGTTACATTGCCGGTTTCGGCAAGAAAAGGGTTGCCGTCTGGGGAGCCGGACATCAGGCCCTGGCAGTTTTGGCATTGGCCGACCTTGCGGACAAGATACGGTACGTGATCGACTCCGCCCCCTTCAAACAGGGCAGATTCACCCCTTCGACACACATCCCCATCGTCCCGCCCGAGGCGCTGAAAGAAGATCCAGCGGATGCGGTCATCGTCATGGCGGCGAGTTACTCAGATGAGGTGGCGAAGATAATACACGAAAATTTCGATGAGAGGATCCATGTTTCGATCCTGCGGGACTTCGGTCTCGAACATCTGAACAAGCCCTAGCCTGGTGAGCATATTGTCAAAAGTCTGCATGGTCGTGAGATACCCTGATGTCACGGTTGATCTGTCTCCCCTGATGGACAGCATCTGCAGCCAGACTCATGGAGAGATGGAGATAGTTGTTGTTCCCGACAGGGCGGATCAGGTGGCCGGGCCCGTTGGACTCTTCAGCAGAAGACTGGAGGCAAGGGGCTGCCCGCTGCTGGTGACGGATTCACAAAAGAGGGCATTCGGCAGCCTGTCCCGCTGCGACTTCTTCTGTTTCCCGGACCCACAGAGTGTTCTTGAGCCCGATTTCGTTTCCGCAACGACAGGGTTTCTGGATGAATCCACGGAATTCGGGGCCGTCCGCTGCAATGGCATTTATGTCGATGAACGGGATAAGGATTTTGTCATCGCACCGGTAACAGATGTCTCCAGACCTCATGAAGGACATATCCTTGAATCTCTCATAGCCAGAGAGACCTCGATCAACATCTGCACGTGGATGGTTCCCAGACGGGCTATGACCGGAGAGATTATCAACCATTTTCCTGTAGATCCAATCCATTGGGACTGGCAGTTATCCCTTCCACTGGCGCAGACGAACCAGGTGGGATTCATTGACAGGAACCTGGTTACATTGTTCCACCGCCCGGGCGGTCCCATGACGAACATCCTGACGCGCTACGGAGATCGGAATCGCATTGAAGAGGACTTTACCGCGGCCTGCCTTGATGCAATCGAAGGGCTGAATGCTCAGGAAGACGAAAAGGTCACCTGGAGGAGAATAGCAAAAATCGTTTCTATAAGAAATCGGATCAAGATCGACAAGACTTTCCGCCAGTGGTCCAATTATGCCGGATATCGGGATGAACTCTCCCGCATTCTTGAAGAGTGCGGCGGCGCACCCGGTAGCCTTTACCTTTATATCGGCCGGCCCGCCAACATTGATTCCATCAGGGTCGAAGATGTCATAGGGATGTTGACCTACCATTACTCGAATCTTATGCTGCTGGTCCTGATGAAACGTTTACCAGATGACGTTTCCAGGTGGATCCTGCGGAGGGGATTCGGAGTATACCACGACGCTTCAAAGGGAAGACGCTTCGCCCTGTATGGTGCGGGGGGAGCGGCATGGGGGGTTCTCCCCACCTTTCTGGCTCTGGGATTCCGTCCTGAGTTTATCTGGGACAGATCCGCGAGGACCGGCCAAACCCTTTGGGGAATACCTGTAACCCCACCGGGATTTTCGGCAATCCCGGAGCATGATCGGGAAAACATCGAGATAGTCGTCGCCATCGGGCACAGGTCTGCAGCGGAAGAGGTGCGGCAACTCCTGAATGAACATGGATTCAAAAGGTTGAGCCACGTAGCTGAATCCGAAGGGGTTCGGGTGTATTTCCAGGACCTGATCGCAGGATTTTCCACGGCAAATATCTGCCCGGATTCAGCGGCCCCAGAAAGGATGAGCCATGGGGAATAAACCGCTGGTGAGCATCTTCGTCCTTGTCTATCAGAATTCGCATATGATTCATCATGCGCTCGACTCCATAATCGGACAGGATTATGAAAACATGGAACTGATCGTAAGTGATGACTGCTCCGGGGATTTCAATCACCAGCAAATCACGGAATATGTAACATCACGAAACCGCGGAAATATCACACGCGTGCTGATCAATGAAAACCAGACAAACCTTGGAACGGTACGGCACTGCAACAGGGCCATCGGCTTGGCTCAGGGCCGGTATATCAAAGGTGTATCCGCTGACAACGCCCTGTACGATGAGAGAGTAATCAGCGATTATGTTGATTTCTTTGAAAAGACGGGTGCCCTGGTAGTGGCTTCTCAATGTATGATGTACGATGAAACATTGACACACGCCCTGGCCCCGGCCTTGAGCGAAGGGCAAATACAGATGCTCCGGACGCTTTCTCCACGGGAATTGTATCTGGCATTGATACAGAATGACTATGTCAGTGCGCTGGGAGTGGGATTCAACCGGAAATTCTTCGAGAAATACGGTCCCTATGATGAGAATTACCGCATCGATGAAGACAGGCCCATGTGGCTCAGGATCTCCAGGCTTGGATGCCCTATCCATTACATGGACCGCATCACGGCAAAGTTCCGCAGCGGAGGGATCTCACATCTGCATTCAAGGAGCTATGAACGCGCGCGGACCTGGTACGTAGAAGACCTCATCAGGATATGGGAACTGGAAATTCTGCCATACAAGGAAATTCTTGGCGACATACTCTGGCAAAGACTGCTGTCCGATTACATGCGTCAATATGAGTGGCCTTTGACCTTCAGCGACCCCCCCCCGATGAAGTTTTTCTGACGCAATTCGCTATGTTAAACAGAATAAGCGTTTATATCGCGGAACATGCCTTATGTTTTCGGATGCAGGGAGAATCCCATGGAAACTGACGGTAAACTGGTTATCATCGGTGCAGGAGAAACGGCTGCCATAGCCTACGAGTATTTCACCCATGATTCGACGTTCAGCGTCGGCGGTTTTTGTGTTGAAAGGGTCCACCTCAAAGAGGATACCTTTCTCGGGCTTCCTGTTGTTCCGCTGGATGAAGTCAAGCGTTTTTTCCCTCCACCTGAATTCTCTGCCTTTGTCGCGATCAGTTCGACTCAACTCAACCGGCTTCGCACCCGTCTCTTCCGTGCAGTAAAAGAGATGGGGTATGTCTGTCCGAGCTATATAAGTTCCCGGGCCTTTGTGTGGCACAATGTGGAGATCGGCGAAAACTGCTTCATCTTCGAGAACAACACGGTGCAACCATTTGTGAAAATCGGGGATAACGTGGTGATCTGGAGCGGCAACCACATCGGCCACAACACGACCATCCGCGACAACTGCTTCATCTCTTCCCATGTGGTCATCTCCGGGTTCTGCGATATCGGCGAAAATTGCTTCCTGGGCGTCAACAGCACCGTCATCAACAATATCACGATTGCAAAAGACTGCTTCATCGGCGCGGGGGCATTGATACAGAATGACACTGAAGAGGGCAGGTTTTATAAAACCGCCGGGGCCGTGGCGTCCCGGGTAGGCTCTCTGCAACGGTTTAACATCAGGGAATAGTAATGAAATGGGAAAAGAAGGGGTGTATTTATTGCCCAGACGGCAGCATGTCCTGGGCTCTGCATTCTGCACTCACACCGACCCCGTTCCTGCTGGATGAGTCTACGATCAGGATTTATGCAGGGTTACGTGACGACAGGGGAGTCAGCAGAATCGGCTACGTAGATGTCCAGGCCGAAAATCCTTTGTGCATCAAGACTGTATCTCCCATTCCGGTGCTCGATGTGGGATTTCCAGGCACGTTTGACGACAACGGTGTAATCTTGGGAGACATAGTGAACCTAAGAAATCTGATCTACATGTACTATGTAGGGTTCCAGCTTGTCGAAAAAGTTAAGTTTCTCGCCTTTAGCGGGCTTGCAATAAGTGCGGATGGAGGATCTACATTCCAGCGGTATAGCAATGCACCTGTTCTTGACAGGAGCAACAACGAACTTTTCTTCAGGGCTATTCATTCAATTCTCTTTGAGGATGGCGTCTGGAAGGCTTGGTGTGGTGTCGGCAGTGACTGGGTATGGATCAATGGAATACCCTATCCTAAATATAATATCAGGTATTATGAGTCCACTGATGGTGTGAACTTCGCCGACAAAGGTATTGTTTGTATTGAAAATTCAGAGAACGAATATCGCATCGGTAGGCCGAGAGTCATAAAGAGAAATAATATCTACAGGATGTTTTATACGAAAGGGACACTGAAAAGGGAATATCTTCCCGGGTATGCTGAGTCAGACGATGGCATACATTGGATTAGAAAAGATGGAGAAATCGGCATAGCGCCATCGGGAAATGGATGGGATTCAGCCCAGCTGTGTTATCCGACCGTTGTGTCCCATAGAGACAGGACTTACATGTTCTATAACGGCAATGACTACGGCAAGACCGGTTTTGGTTATGCGGAACTTGTTGAATGGTAACATTTATGAAGGAGAGAACTTCAATGGGTGACCTGGATTACAATCTGCAATCACGGGCGTCACAACAGCAGAAAACAGCACGGGGAAAATTGCTTGAACTGTTCCAATCCACACCGATCCCCACCGAACACCTCCTGGTGAATCTCGGGCTCTACATGAGAAGTTCGGTAATAGCGAAGTTTCTCTATGTAAATGAACTCTACCAGCAGATCATCAATATCCCCGGGGTCGTAATGGAATTCGGGGTCTGGTGGGGGCAGAACCTGGCGCTTTTTGAGTCGCTGCGGGCTGTTTATGAGCCATACAACTACACCCGTAAGATCATCGGCTTCGACACCTTTGAAGGATATCCTTCCCTATCGGATCAGGACGGCTCCTGCGATCTTGTCAAGCTGAACCAGTATGCGGTGTCAGAGAATTATCTTGAACATCTTTCAGCGCTGCTCGACTACCATCAGCAGGAAAATGTCATGTCCCACGTCAAAAAATTCGAACTGGTCAAGGGGGATGCGACAATCACTGTCAAAGAGTATCTCGGAAAGCACCCTGAGACGATCGTCTCGCTCGCGTATTTCGACATGCAGCTCTATGAACCTACCATAAACTGTCTCGAGGCTGTCAAACCGTATCTTGTGAAAGGATCCGTCATTGCCATGGACGAGCTTAACAGCCCTGAATTCCCGGGAGAGACAGTGGCATTTCGCGAGGCCTTTGGTTCGATGAGTCTCAGGATTCACCGATCCCGTTTTCTACCTGACCGCTCTTATGCCGTTTTGGAGTAGTCCGTGCGAGAATTCAGCATAAGGAAATATAATGCCTCGCATCTCAATGCATGGAATGAATTCGTATTGAACTCCAAGAACGGCACCTTCCTCTTTGACCGGCGTTACATGGAATACCATGCCGACCGGTTCAACGACTATTCCCTCCTCTGCCTTGACGACAGGGACAGGCTCGTGGCCCTTCTGCCGGGCTCCATCAAGGACGGTGTGGTGACAAGCCACGGAGGGCTCACCTACGGCGGCGTAATCTGCAATTCAGCCATGAAGGCAGCGGCCATGCTTAAGGTCTTTGCATCCATCCTGGAATTCATGCGGCGTGACCATGTCCGCCGGCTGATCTACAAGGCCGTCCCGCATATCTTCCATCAAATCCCTGCAGAAGAGGACCTTTACGCCCTGTCCATGCACAACGCCTGTCTCTGCCGGCGCGACATCTCCTCAGCCATCTGGCTCCCTGATCGGCTGAAGTTTTCCAAGGGAAAGATTGAAGGGATCAGAAAGGCCCGACGTGCCGGGATCGTGGTCAGGGATTCGACCGACTATGCATCATTCTTCAAAATCGGCTCTGCGGTGATGCAAGACAGGCACAACCTGCAGCCCGTGCACACCAGCAAAGAAATGACGCTCCTGGCGGACCGATTCCCCGGTAAAATACTTCTCCATGCTGCGTACAGGGGAGAGCAGATGCTCGCCGGCGCCATCGTATACAGATTTTCCTCCTCGGCACACGTCCAGTACATGTACAATTCCGATGAAGGATTGGGGGTTGGAGCACTGGATATCGTCATAGATCACCTTGTCAATGAGCGGTACTCAAAGCTCCGGTTTCTGAGTTTCGGGGTCTCAACCGAAGACGAGGGACGTCACCTCAACGAAGGGCTGATACATCAGAAAGAGATGTTCGGTGCACGTTCCATCGTCCACGACTTCTATGAGGTGGATATCTCATGACCGATCTCTCCAGGGAAACAGATACCTGTTCCATCATCGAACTCCCCAAGATCAAGGATTTTAGAGGAAACCTGACCTTCGTGGAAGGCAGGCGGCACATCCCGTTTACCATCCGTCGGGCCTTCTGGATTTACGACGTGCCCGGCGGTGAGATGCGGGGCAGCCACGCCTACCACCGGAACAGGGAGGTCATCATTGCCGTGTCAGGGAGTTTCGATGTTGAGGTTGACAATGGGAATAATGTCACAAATTTCCATCTCAACCGCTCATACTACGGTCTCTACCTGCCGCCGCTGCACTGGCGGTCGCTCGTGAACTTTTCCACCAACTCGCTCTGTCTTGTCCTGGCTTCCGAGGAGTACGACGTGTCCGATTATCTACGTGACTACGACGAGTTTCTCAGGGAAAGGAGGGTCTGATGGCGAATGTCTATGACTGTTCCCTGGTCGAACTGCCCCGCATAGCGAGCCTCAGCGGCAGCCTCACCCCGGTTTATGGGGGTACGAACATCCCTTTTCAAATAGAGCGTGTCTACTATCTCTACGACGTCCCCGGCGGTGAAGGCCGGGGCGGGCATGCCCACCGGCAGCTTCACCAGCTCATCGTGGCGGCCAGCGGCAGCTTTGACGTCCTGCTGGACGATGGTGCCAACAGGCGCGTGGTCCAACTCAACCGTCCCTATTACGGGCTTTATCTTACCAACATGATCTGGCGGGAACTGCTTAACTTTTCTTCAGGAGGGATTTGCCTGGTGCTGGCGTCTGCACCCTATGACGAGTCGGACTACTACCGGAATTACGAAGAGTTCCGTAGCTCGGCAAAGGCCTTGCAGCAGTGAATAACATCCCCTTTCTGGATCTCAAGGCCCCTTATGCAGAACTGAGAGATGAACTCGATGCGGCTTATCAACGTGTCATGGCGTCCGGCTGGTACATCCTCGGTCGGGAAGTTGAATCGTTCGAAGCGGAATTTGCCGGGTATTGCGGGGTGCGCCACTGCATCGGGGTGGCCAGCGGGCTGGATGCCCTGCATCTCATCCTGCGCGCCATGAAGATAGGGCCCGGTGACGAGGTGATTGTTCCAGCGCATACCTATATCGCCACCTGGCTGGCGGTGACAAATGCCGGGGCGACACCTGTCCCCGCAGAACCGGCAGAAAGCACATACAACATCGACCCTTCCAGGGTTGAACAAGCCATTACGGACAAGACAAAGGCCATATTGACTGTTCACCTTTACGGTCAGCCCTCTGACATGGACCCTATCAATGAGATAGCCGCCAGGCACGGCCTCAAGGTCATTGAGGATTGCGCCCAGGCTCACGGGGCCAGATACAAGGGTCAAAGGGTCGGGTCCTTGGGGGATGCAGCCGGTTTCAGCTTTTATCCAGGTAAAAATATCGGCGCAATCGGTGACGGCGGGGCCGTTACCACGGATGACCCCGCGTTGGCCGGGCGTATCAGGGATTTGCGGAATTACGGTTCGCGGGTAAAATATTTTCATGAGGTCATCGGGTTCAATTCGCGTCTGGATGAGATGCAGGCGGCCTTCCTGCGGGTAAAGCTCACCCGCCTCGATGAGTGGAACACTCGACGCCGCGTCGTTGCAGGGCATTATCTCAAGGAGCTTTCTGAAACAGCCGGGTTATTGCTTCCCGTAGTTCCGGCCTGGGCAGAACCGGTCTGGCATCTTTTTGTCGTCCGCCATCAGAGGCGTGATGACCTCCGGCAAAAGCTGAAAGAAGCCGGCATCGGGACAGTGATCCACTACCCTGTCCCGCCTCATTGTCAGAAGGCCTATGGCGACCTTGATTATAAACGCGGGTCTTTTCCCATTTCTGAGCAGTTGGCGGAAGAAGTGCTGAGCCTGCCCATGGGGCCCCATTTGACACGCACAGAACAGGACGTCGTTATCTCCGATTTGTTAAAATATTGTAGGGTTATCTGATGCCGGGCAGTCAGGGGGAGGTCCGGTTATCCCTGTACAGATCACAAGGCCTTTCGCACTCTCCATTGTCTTAATCGTATACCTGGAACAGCAGGAGGCAGAATGCTGGCAATCATAGAAAAATTAGAGTCGGCAATAGATGACCCTTCAAAAGGTTTGCCGGAGGATATATTTCTCTTCATCAGCAGGGTGACGCCGCTTGTAAATGTTGACCTGCTTATTAAGAACGAACGGAACCAGACCCTGCTGACCTGGAGAGACGACGGCTACTATCCCGCAAGCTGGCATGTACCGGGCGGCATTATCCGCTATATGGAAACCATGGCTGACAGAATCCGCGCAGTTGCTGCCTCTGAACTCGGGGCTACGGTCGCTTGCGATCAGAAACCTCTGGCCGTGAACGAAGTGATTCAACCTAACTATAAAAACAGGGGCCATTTCATATCTTTCCTTTTCCAGTGCAGATTGACCAGCCCGCTTGAGGAACGCACCGGATACAGCAGGGGTGCGCCCCTTGCAGGTGAATGGGCCTGGCATGACACATGCCCGGACAATCTGATTCCCGTCCACGAGATGTATCGCCGGTACATATCAGCCGGACCTTACACGCTGCCGTAGCGTGGGACTCTGCGAACAGGGGGAGAAGGCCCTCGCCGATTGAATCGCATAAGAAAACATCAGGGGGGATTCAAATGAAAACCGATCGAATTGATCCCGATACCACCATGGCCCTCAAAGAGCGCCCCTTCAATTCGATATCGCTTGCATCCAGGCATCATGATCAGGATTTTCATCTGGTTCTCATCACGAGGGAATGCATCAATGATGAGGAGATCGTCGGCCTGCTCAGCAGGTGGAGAAAGGAGAACGAGTTCTGGTTCCAGGCCATATTCCCGGTGTCTGATGAAAGGACGAGAATCTGGCTGAAAAACAAAGTGATCGAAGAACGTGACAGACTCCTCTTCCTCATAAGAGTCTGCGACAAGTATATAGGACATGTCGGGTTATGGAAGTTTGACTTCGCCAACCATTCCTGCGAAATCGACAACATCGTGCGGGGTGAGCATGGATATCCCGGCATCATGTATGATTCGATCGTCTTGCTGCAGGACTGGGCGCGATCGACCCTGGCGATCCGGGATTTCTATCTTCATACCCTCGTGGAAAATCACAGGGCTTTCAATCTGTACGAGAAACTGGGCTACGTCGTCATAAAGACAGAACCGCTTATCAGGATTATCAACGGTGAGAGAATCGAGTGGGTTTCACCCCCTGACGATTATGCGGGCGATTTCGAGAGGCACGAAGTACAGATGAAGCTCATGGGCAAATAACCACAAATGACGGAAAACTTTCATCCAGCTGATTATAAACCGGCAATAATTTTCGCAACGACCCAGCGATGCAACTACAGGTGCAGGATGTGCCCGTGGAGCGAGCCTGAGGTTCGCAAGGTCTTGACAAAGAATGACCCGACCATGTCGATCGATCTGTTCAAGCGGGTTCTTGAGGAAGTCATGCCATATTGCTCTTTCATCAGCCTCACCTCCAACGGCGAATTCCTCATGGATCCATTCCTGAAAGAAAGACTGAGCATTGTCGGAGAGGTTCTTCAAAGGCATCCTGACGTGAGACTCTTCTGTATTACCAACGCCTCGCTCCTGAGCGCCGAAAAGTTATCTTATCTGAAAGGACTCCACAAGGCAGGCTTCACGATTTCCATAGAATCCGTTGATGCCCTCACCTATGCCTCAATAAGAAGACCGGGCGTGCTTTCTCAAGTGATGAAGAACATAAAATCACTGAGACATAATTTATCTAAGATAGGGATCGATGACGTTCAGCTCCAGATAAATGCGGTGATAATGAAATCGACCATCTTTTCAGTGCCGGGACTGCTGCACCTGGCCAAAGAAATCAACGCCATCTTGTTTGTGGATCATTGCCAGGGTTACGGCAACACGGAATTAAACAGGGAATCTCTCTTCAATTACCCGGCCTTTACAAACAAGTTCCTGGATAAATGCCAGAAATTAGCAGATAAATTAAATGTTCCCTTTAATCGCCCCCCGTCTTTTGCTGTCTCTCCTGAAGAAGTTAGAGAATACTACGAGGCAAAAAAGGGGAAAAACCGGTACTGCACACAGCTAAGCAAAAGCGGCCCCATCAACATACTGTCGGACGGCAGCGTCATAGCGTGCTGCCAGTCTCTGGTTGTAGGAAATGTAAATGAAAGCCCCTTCAAGGATATCTTCTTCTCCCCCAAATTTCTGCAATACAGGCAGGCCATAGCGGACGGCCATCCTTTGCCCCCCTGTGATCATTGCAGGTGGCTGGAGAGAGGTAATCCCTATCTGTATGAATCCTCCGATTATGATCTGAATGTCCCCATTGAATCTCGGAATCCCCACCCGGATCCTGATTTCGAAAAAGAGGGGTTTTTCGACTGGCTGGACATGCTATCAGAAGAACAGATAAGAAAGCACCTGCATAACGATTATTCGGCAGAGGCAAAACTCATGAGTTCCAAGATTGACGAAGAAATTGAATCAATAGAACTGAGAGAGACTTCTCACCGGATCATCGCGGGCCTGATAAAACAGAATGCAAAAGTCATCATGTATCCTGCGGGGAGGTTAACAGCCTGGCTGATAAGGAACCCGCTCATTTCGGAGCTCAACATAATAGGGATCTCGGACAAGGGTATCAGTCAGCCCGAGGAATATCTCCAGGGATATACATTGTTCCCCTCGGATATGATCCCGGCGTTGAAGCCGGATGTCGTCCTCGTTACATCCAA
This sequence comes from uncultured Bacteriovoracaceae bacterium, assembly GCA_964600235.1. Classification (GTDB taxonomy): domain Bacteria; phylum Desulfobacterota; class Desulfomonilia; order UBA1062; family UBA1062; genus MWEI01. The sequence continues at coordinate 110,285 of CAZRIV010000015.1, forward strand.
TCTGTTCAGAGATCAGATCTGCAGCGAATTGTCATATCTGGAGAAAGAAAATATTAAAATAATTCCATTGTATAAATGACATTCCTTATTCTTGCGACGTTCTCAATGCACAGAGGACCATGCCGGACAACACCAAATTAGTTTAAAAAGAGGCAAGTCATGAGAAAAAAAATCAGTTTTGCAGGACCTTCCATTACACAGAAAGAAATCGACTATGTCATCGACGGCGTAAAAAACGGTTTTTACGAAACCTTCGACCAACATAGGATAAAGCTGGAGAAGGCCGTGGCAAGTTACCTCGGCCGTAAATATGCACTCGCGACACACACCGGCACCCTGGCCTTACACCTTTCGAATGCATCACTGGGCCTGAAAAAAGGTGACGAGGTGATATGCACTGATTTCAGCTGGGTTGCCACGGCCTATTCAATACTGTACACAGGCGCCCGGCCCGTATTTGTAGACATCGACCCTGACACCTGGTGCATCGACCCGAAAAAGATCGCGCCGGCTGTAACCAAGCGCACCAAAGCCATCATGCTGGTCCACTCCTTTGGGATCCCGGCTGAAATGGACGAGATAATGTCCATAGCCGCAGAGTTCAATCTGAAGGTTGTTGAAGATGCCTGCCCTGCGCTTGGAGCAGAGTATAAGAAGAAGAAGGTCGGCTCGTTCGGCGATTTCGGCTGCTTCAGCTTTCATGGGGCCAAGATCGCTGCAACCGGCGAAGGAGGAATGCTTACCACGGACAATGAAGAGCTCTTTAAAAAGGCAGGACTCCTCGCGGAAATGGGGAGGACTGACAGAAAAGCAGTCTTCTGGTCTGATCTTGTAGGGTATCAATACACCATGGCAAACCTGACGGCCGCCCTCGGGCTGGCACAGGTTGAAAGGATCGAAGAGCTTGTAGCCATCAAGAGGCAGATCTTCAACTGGTACGAAGAAGGCCTGAAGGACATCGACGGGATAAGATTGATAAGAGAAAAAGAGGGTACGAGGGCAAATTACTGCTATCCTTCCATCTTTCTTGAGAATGTGATCGCCACGGAACGGGACGAGATAATCAGAGTCCTCAAAGAGTATAATATACATGCCCGCCCGGCCTTTCCGAGGATGAGCACCCTTCCGACGTTAAAACAGAGGTATCCCAATCCCGTGGCAAAAAAGGTGGAAAAGAGAGGGATATCGCTCCCTTCGGCCGCAAATATAGACAAGAACGATATAGATTTCGTCTGTGAAATACTTAAAAAGACAATCAGGTATACCGGGCAGAATAGAAGGAGAACAACATGATTAAGGATGAGAAAGATCATGAGGAAAATGATATCGAGTCCTCCACCACGAACATTAAATTCGGCGAAACCAGGTTCGAGGAAAATAAAAGAAGGGAGTGGCTGAAAAAGAAGAAACCCCGTGTTTTTGAAAAAGTCATCCGGTTCAACGATAAACTCGCTCGGGGCGAGGGCGTACCGATCATTCAGTTTCAATACAATTATAAATGCAACTTCAAATGCGAGCATTGCTCGATTGAAAAGTTTCAGGTGTCCCGCAAGGAAGAGGCCGAAGGCGGCCGCAGGTATTTCACGATCGATGACGTCAAGGAGCTGTCACGCCAGGCCGATGAGATGGGTCTTTCCACCTTCGTAATCACCGGCGGAGAACCACTCATATTCAAAGATTTTGATGACCTGGTGAAGGCCATCGACCCGGACAAGTTCTGGATCGTTGCCGATACGAACGGCTGGTACCTCGATGATGAAAAAGCCCGGCATCTGAAAGAGATCGGGGTTGATAAAATCCAGTTGAGCCTTGACGGCGTTGATGCCGAAACACACGATGAGTTCAGACGTCACGCCGGATCATGGGAACGATGCATGAAGGCCATTGAAGCATGCAAGAAGGTCGACCTGCACGTGATCCTGTCAACGGTTGTCTGGAAAAGCCGTGTGAGATCCCAAGAGTTCATAGATTACCTGGAGATGGCCAAAAGGCTTGGCGTGGGGACGTACGTAACCTATGCGAAACCTGTCGGTGCATACGAAGGCAGATATGATCAGATGCTGACTGCCCGTGAGGAAGCCCATATAAGGGAACTTGAGAAAAAGTACGATGTATTCACGCACATGACCCCGTCATATGGCATGGACATCGGGTGCATCGCGGTCAAGAGAATTTTGCCTATCACCCGATATGGTGATGTTCTCCCCTGCCCGTATATCCATGTTTCACTCGGCAACTTCTTTGAAGAGCCACTAAAGGACATCGTGGACCGCGGATTGAATCTGCACTGGTTTAACCCGAGAGTAAAAATGCCCTGCCTGTGCGGTGTTGACAGGACGTTTATTGATCAGGTTGTCGTCCCTACCTACGGTAATGTGCAAGTCCCTGTTCACTATACAAAGATATTCAGCGACGCCGATTATGTTGATCCCGGCAAGGAAAAAACATCACCCCTCTATCGAGGTAAAAACGCTCGCCTCACTAAACAGGATAGCGGGGCTGGCAAGGATGAAGAGGTGGAAACCATTGAGACCAAGGACGGCATCATCCCGGTCACGTGGGCCCCCCCGCCTGATACCCATTATCATCACAAACTGGATGGAGATCCTGATTACATCAAAGACAAGGATATGGATGTAGAGCTATGGGAAGCGCCCTCAAATATTCAGGACAGGCAGGGGAAACTGCCCTACCGAAAGAAGGGAGATGCCATGGGGAAGAAGGGCGCCAACAAAAGCAGACCATCAAAAAGCTAAAACCTACTGTCCGGTGAATAAGCCATGAAAATAAATAAACCGCTTGTAAGCATCATGATCCCCAACAGAAACCATTCCATGTTCCTGGACAATTGCATTCAATGCGCGCTGGATCAGACCTACGACAATATCGAGATTATTTTTCTCGACAACTGTTCCACCGACAATTCCGTCGAAGTGGCTGCAAAATACTTAAGCAGGGGGGTGAGGATCTGTAAAAATCCAATAAATCTTACCAACAGAAGCATAGATCTATTGGCATATCTGGCCAAAGGAAAGTATATAATGACCTTGTGCGCGGATGACCTCATCAAGCCGACATTGATTGAAAAATGTGTCAATATCATGGAGGCGCATCCTGATGTCGGCTACGTTCACTGCGAGAGAGATTTTATAGATTTTGAAGGCAACATAACAGAGCTCGATCCTTTCTATAACTGCAGCTTTGTTACATCGGGCAGCTCGGCTTTGCCCATATACCTGCTTGCCGATGTCGCCCAGGCAGCCCAGTGCCTCATGCGACGGACTGCGTTCGAAAGCGTCATGGGCTATGAAAGCGAGTTTGACCACGTCAATACCGACAAGGACCTGTGGTTCAGGTTATCGCTCGAATACGACTATGCCTACATAAGAGAGAAACTTTCTCTTATCAGGGTGCATGAATCGAGGGAAACGATCAAGGCTTTCCGAAATTTCTATCATCCGCTTGCACTCTTTATGACAATTGATTTTCACATTAGATTAGGATCGGATCAGGAATCTCATAAAAATGTCTCGGAAAGAAAGTCCTTCGCCTACCATAAGCTTGCGCTCGAATTCCTGAATATCGCGTCTTTCGCATTAAACGAAAACAATGAAAGGCTTGCAAAACAATACATGCTCTTTGCACAGATTTTATCAGACGATATCATCAACGAAAACATATACAAATATTGCATCGAATCCTTCAAGGGCACGGATAAGGACAGCGGCCGGGATATATGCGATACAGGGCAAGACATGTACAAGAAACGCAAACGCAGCTATGAACCTCCTGAAGGCTATCGATTGATTCACCCGGAGGATTATGCAGACTGAATTTTACAATACCGTCGTATTGCTTCTCACTGACAATAATTCTGAAACAATCGACAGGAGCATCCAGAGCATTCTCCGTCAATCCATCTATTCCGAGCGGATCAAGATCGTGGCCGTGGACAATCATTCAACGGATGGAACTTATGAAAAACTGATCGGATACGTCAAAAGTAATGACATATCCGTTTATCGCCTCGAAAAAAGATACCTGAAAACCCGTCTGATGCTCCACGCGAACCACCTGTTGAGATATACAATGCACCGCTACCTGACGATCCTCAATCCTGGCGACATGCTTTTTCCAGACTATCTGGAAATATGTTCCGGCCTGATGGACGATGCCTCTCATGCCGATGCCAGAATCATTTTCTGTGAAGTCGACTTCATCGATGATGATGGGAGGAAATCCAGTCAAACACCCATGTTTGACAGAGATCGCATTTTAGAAAAAGAAAGGCACCTGATCGAGGTCTTCAATAAAGGAATGGGGCATAAGGTTCAATGCTTTTACCGCGTCGGGACCCTTCCGAATATCTTGTTCGAACTCCCGCATTTCGTCGATTTCAATGACTGCTTCAAAAAAGCATGGTTCTTGCAGTTTCACAACTGTATATATCTCAAAAAGAGCCTGGCCTGCATCTGCAGGAGCGGGTATCCAGACAAGATCATAGATCTGGCTTCGCGGTTATACATGATCACGAGGTTCAAAGTATACAGGGACACCATCGGCAACGAAAGCACGGCATACCTGAACGGACTGGATTCGGAAGATATCTACAGGAGTCTTTCCATGCTTGCGCTCCAATATGCCTCGGAATCATTGGCAGAGGGGGAAATCGGCACTGCAAAAAAGATTCTGCTGTTTGCTGAAATGGTTTTTGAGGACATCATCAATACAGAACCCTATTCCGCACTGAAAACTCTATCATCCCGGGATCCATTATGAGCGACAGGGACCTCGCGTTGAATACTGTGAAATCGGTTGCACGATTGATCGAGGATGCTGGGCACCTGGATCTTCTGTGCTCACAGGGTGATTATCCCAGGTTCCAGCAGCATGCCCAGAACATGCTGCTGAAGCTTGAAGATCTGATGTTCATGCAAAAGAACGGAATTGAAAGCATCATGGACTCGTTGCGACGGATCATGGTGCATGCAGAGTCAGACTCATCCAGGGCACGTGATAAAATCGCATTTGAATTACTCCCGCTCATGAGAGTGCTCCACAATGTATATTATTTCTATAACTGCGTTTATCCTGACAAGGCATTGATGGAGAAGTACTACCGGGAGGAGATGCATTCCTTAGGATCCAACCAGTACATCAACAATGCGGTACTGACTGGGGAATACAGGTATGACCTCTCGATCGCCGTCATTGCATTCAATAAACTTGAATACACAAAACAGTGCGTGGAGAGTATTCTGAAATATGTCCCTAAAGATCTTCATTATGAACTGATCCTCATTAACCATGGTTCAACGGATGGAACAAAGGAATACTTTGAGAGCATTTCACCAACGAAACAACTGGACATATTCATCAACGGTGGAGGTCTCGCGGCTTATACGTATATTTGTGAAGGAAAATATTTCATGCTGGTCTCCAATGATGTTATTGTAACCGAGAACGCCATAGCCAACATGATCAAATGCATGGAGTCGGATGAGAAAATCGCATGGGTTGTCCCGGCGACGTCGAATGTAAGCAACCTCCAGACACTACCCGCTGCATATAAGACCATCGATGAAATGCATGTCTTTGCCGGCAGGAACAACCGGTGCAGCGATCCCTATCGCTGGGAACAGCGCACCAGGTTGATTGACCCGATCTCACTGCGGCGCTCGAGTGTATCCTTTTCCTCTTCCGGCGTTAACTGGGCATATTATCTTTATACACAAATAGCCGGTGGATTTTCTGATGACAAGGAGGCCTTGCTGTACCGCCGCAGCGGGTACAAGATGATGCTTGCGAAGGACAGCTACTGCCATCATTTCGGAAGTGTGACACTCAAGGATGAGTTGGCCCCACAGGAAGCCTTTTATGACAAGGGCCGTAAGGCATTTCATGACGCCTTTGGCATTGACCCGTGGGGAACAGGCTTCTGCTGGTCTCGAGAACTCATGTCGCTTCTGCCATGCAGAGAAGAAGGGCATGTCAATATTCTCGGTCTGAATTGTGGCATGGGGAGCAACCCTCTCAAGATCAGGGAGACTCTCAAGGAAGAAGCCCATAACCTCGATGTGACGCTGTACAATGCAACTGATGATGAACGGTATATAGCTGACCTGCGTGGTATATCCGATATGGTTGTTCACGAACAACACATCAATGATTTTCATACATTGTTTCCTGGAGTGCTGTTCAACTACATCGTGCTGGAACGTGGCCTTGAAACGTATCAGGAGCCCATTGGCATAATGAGAAGCCTAGAAGCACGACTGGCTGCCGGCGGATTTCTGATTCTTCAGACAATTACCAAGGGCCTCAAGAAAACCATATCTGAAAGTTTTCCCGCTGCGAAGATTTCCAAATACTGGTGTGTCATACCTATGAACGAAAGTAAACGCCGCGGACACTACACGGAAGGCCTGCTGGAAGAAGACACAGATGGAGGCGGAGTCCAAATGACCAGGGAACAACAGATAAAGAAGCTCCTCGAGAGGGGGGAAGAACGGTTCTCGCAAGGCGATGTAAGCGCCGCGATAAAATTCTTTGAGAGGGTGCTCAGCCTCGACAAGACCAACTCACAGGCCTTGAACAATCTGGGCGTGGTGATGTGGCAACTGGGCGAAGCGCATACGGCCATGGAAATCTTTCAGAACGCACTGGTCGTTAACCCTGAAGACACCGATGCCCTGGCAAATCTCCTGCAGGCGGCAACTGAAACCGGAAGGTTTGACCTGCTGAAGCCGGAGCTGCTGGATACTGTGAACCGGGCGCAACCGGCGAATCCGGATATTGCAAAGCTCATTGACGGCCATAAAGGGAATATCTGAGCAGATTACGATTCTTAAGACAGTGCTGAAATGGCGGGGCTAAGCATCGCCCTGACCTGTAGGCTCATTGCAAATCACCTGATGCAGCTATCTCTTGGCATTCCAGTTCTTCAAGAGTTTCTTTGCCTCAGCAATTTGTTCCTTTGTCATCTTGCCGGATACACTGCTTTTCAATTGCACCGCCTGCGTACTCCCCTTCTTTGAGGCCAGATCAAGCCACATGTACGCCATCACGTAGTTCTGCGGCACACCCCTTCCAAGACGGTACATGTTGCCAAGCTGTGTCTGCGCCACCTTGTTACCCTGCCTGGCTGCCCGGCCGTACCACTCGGCGGCCTTGGAATAATTCCTGGTTACCCCCTGGCCTGTCTCATAGAGATATGCGACAAAAACCTGCGCATTGGCGTCTCCCTGCTGGGCAGGCAGGAGATTCTCGCGGAATTCGGTACTGGTGGAATTTTCATCGGGTGAGTATGCGTTCAGCACGGTCCAGGACATGACCAGACATGCACCGCAACAAACCACAAAGAGCACATTATAGACAATCCTGTGCATCCACTCCCCTTCACACAGACAAACCAACAAATAACATTCTTGTAATTATGAGTTAACCATACGGACATTTTACTTCCAAGTCAACTCCCTGAGTGATATTCATGCACTTCAATTTATACCGGATTTGCTGTTGAATGATCTTTAGGGCATGCCAGGGTCGATCTTTCAATACGGATAATTCCGCATTGCCACCGGCCCTGAGAATGTTTATGTATTAATACTACCATCGTCAGGCTGAACTCATTAAGGTTTGAACCATGTAGGGGGTGAGCAATGAAATTCCTCAAGACTTACCTGTATGTTACCCTGGCACTCGTGTCATTGCCCGGCATCGCTCAGGGCGTGGAGATCAACAGGTTGGTCCTCTACAATGACCAGGCCCTGATCAGTTTTGACCGGGTCATAGAAGGGCATCTCCTGATCACGGCCCCGCCCGAGCTGCTTCCCGGTTCTGTCGTGGTGAGCCCGCGGACCGGTGGATCTATCGGGGCCATCAGCATCGAGCCGGAGCGCACCCAGTCAGGCAAAGTGAAGGATATCCAGGAGACTCTTCAAAAGAAACAGTCCGCCCTGGCCCTCATGAAGAAGGACCAGGCCATGCTGGAAAAGCAGATCGACATCATCTACGATGCCGCCGGGTCCAAGGGCAAGGCGGCGGCCTTTGAAAAGACGCGCCTGGCGGATGCACTGGGGTTCATCGAACACAAGGTGAACGCCCTGAACACCCGCATCGTGGAACTTGCCAAGAAATCAGAAAAGCTGGAGACGGAGATCAAAGACCTCCAGAACCAGCTCGACAAAGTGAGCCGCAATCCGGGGTATCTTATCGATGTCACGGGTAACGGTCCTGTGGTGGTGTCCTATGTCGTCAGGGCCGCTTCCTGGAAACCCGAGTACAAGGTGTATGCCCTGCCCGGGACCTCCAAAATGATCATCGAATCCTCAGTGCAGGCCCGCCAGTCAACCGGCTCGGATTGGGACATCAGGGAGATGATGGTTTCCACGGGTAAACCGAGCTTCGGCATCGAAGCCCCGGAGCTTACACCCTGGTACGTCTACAAGACGCCTCAACGAGTAGCCAGGTTCAAGGCCGAGTCTTCCGACATGGCGGCCCCTCTAGCCGCCGCCGCTCCCATGGAAGAGGACGAGGCGGCCACTCTTGCCACAACCACATCTTACCTGATAGGTGCGGCTAAGAACATACGCCTGGCAGGTGACGGCACCCCCGTAACGGTCAAGCTTACAAAACTCGATCTGGGCGCCGAATTCTCGCTGACAACCATCCCCAAATACAGCGAGTCCGCATATCTCCGGGCCGAGCTGACAATTGCCGGTGACATGCCCCTTGTCCCCGGGCCCTACTCATCCTTCGTCGACGGTGTCTTTTCCGGCAATGGGAGAATAAAGCGAGCCGAGCCCGGCCTCAAGATGACCCTGGACCTGGGCATAGACGAAGGTATCACGGTAAAGAGGAAGGAAACCCGGGCCTTTCATGACAAAACCCTTACCGGCAGAGACCGGATGACCTACTCCTATGAGATTGCGGTTGAGAACTCCAGGAAACAGAAGACTTCCATCACCATCAAGGATCAGATACCCATCTCCCGCGACAGGGATATCGAGGTGGAACTGCTAAAGACCTCCCCTGCCGCCACGCCCGATCAGGACGGCATCCTCAGCTGGACCATCGAGCTTGACCCGCGGCAGAAAAAGACCGTGGGGTTCTCGTTTTCAGTGATCGGGGATGTATCCATGCTCCGGTGATACGGGTCGGATGATATCTAAATAATACTGGTTCGTTGCGTTTTAAACAATTTCTGCACCACGTTCGGCAAGGAGTTCGCGCAATACTGAACGGTGACAGTGCCGCTCATCGGGGCAGTAGCATCCAACGGCAAGATTAGTGTGGTGCGACAGGGCGGCAAGCAGATCGATAATCCGGCTGTTCTCGGGGAGCTTCATCTCGGAGCGGTATTTCCGTGCAAAGGACTTCCAGTCCGCCTCGCTTTCGGAGGCCCGGCCTTTCTTGACAAGATCTTCACTGGGTGAGAGGTTCGGCAGCCACACATCATAAAAATCACGAGAAGCGAACTCGTTCTTCGGCACGCCCCTGGGCGGGCGCCTCACCGTGCCGATACGCAACCCCTCATCCCTGGTTCGCGGGCTCCCCAGTCGCACAATTCGAATCGCCATGGATCTCCCTCCCCTGTAACCATTGCAGTTATCATCGATTCCCCTCGACGTGCAAGTGACTTCACAGGCCTGTGAAGTCAGCTGAGAATATCGGCAATTACTAAAAAAAGGGTTTTCTCGTGAGCAATGAGTGAGTTTCTGTATTCACCTGACCAAGTACCCCACTGTAACCAGTCTCCCGGGGCGGCAGACGAAAATGCATCACCCGGCTAAGCTTAGGAAAATGACTCCGTACCAGCAAAACCCATTTGTATTACGAGAGGTGATTGAGTAGTATAATGTGAAAAAGGTTATTTTTTCAGGGTCGACTGTTGAGGATGCACGATAAAGAAACGAAAAAAATGTACCTTACCGTGGCTGATTTAAGCACCGTGGGGATTGCTGTGATTCTGTCCTTCGTCGCGGGTCTGGGCCTGGGCATATACCTGGACAGCCGCTTTGGTACCTACCCTATCCTCACCGGTGTTTTCATGTTGCTGGGAATCATTTCAGGATTCTCAATCATGTACAAGAATTACAAGAAATTCTTCGACGAGAGCACGTCCGAAGGCACCAAGAAGTGAAGTTATGCACTGAATCGGGGTGTTCAGGACCTTAACTGACCTGCCATATTATTATTGCACTGAAAATGGCGGTTGAAGCCTTGTGAGGCTGTTTTTTATAAATGACCCTGCGACTTATATTTTTCTATCTTTAATGGATTTGTACCTATTTGAAAATATGGTCGGGACGAGAGGATTTGAACCTCCGACCCCCTGAACCCCATATTTAATTGGTCGTTTTTCACCCCTTTTCACCCCTATTCTAACCCTACCTGTTTACCTCATTATTACCTTGACTTCATTACTTTTTTAGTCCTATTTATCATTCATGGCTCTTCATCTCCAATCACCCCTTAACACCCCCTTTTGTGTAACGTTTTGTGTAACGTTTTTTCAAGTCCGTTTCTGGCAAGGAGGTAATGATTTATGAGACTTACAGATTTGCAGATTAAAAAGCTTACCCCGAAAAAGACCTTCTATGACGTACCTGACGGCGATAATCTTTATATCCGGGTTAGACCCGGAGGCAAAAAAACATGGGTATTCAGATATAGATTTGACAAGACTCAACGGTACATGAACCTCGGCAACTATCCAGGCATATCACTTGCTGAGGCCAGGGAACGCCATGCTCTGGCACGGCAAGACCTTGAGGGAAAGACTCCCGTTGACCCAGGACGCAAGCAAAAGGAAATCAGGGAGGCCCGGGACAAGGCGCATACCGTCAAGGGGCTGATAGATGAATTTTGGGATAAGGAACTGATCAAGAAAAAATCCGGCGCTGAAACATTACGCCTTCTCAACAAAGATGTGGTGCCGAGATGGGGAAGCCGTAAGGTTGAGGACATCAAAAGGCGTGACATTGTATTATTGATTGATGCCGTGAGAGAACGTGCACCCATAGGTGCAAACCGTGTGCTTGGAGCCCTTACCAGATATTTCAACTTTGCCGCAGAACGGGGCATCCTTGATCATTCTCCATGCGTGGGCATAAAGAAACCTAAAGAAGTAGGCAAAAGCAGAGTCTTGAATAACGATGAAATAAAAATCCTCTGGAATGCCCTAGACCTGGAAAACAAGACCATAGATATGTATCGGCTATCAAAACTTGCTATGAGGATGATCCTGTGCACTGGGCAGAGGCCCGGAGAAGTGGCGGGCATGTCCTGGGATGAGCTCAAAGATGGATTCTGGAATATCCCGGCCGCGCGCATGAAGGGAAAGGAACCCCAACGAGTACCGCTTACCCCGATGGTCCTGGATATCATCGAACAGGCCCGGCCCCTCTCCTGTGATAGCCGGTATGTTTTTAGATCCTCTTATGTGGAAGATTCACCTATCAAACCGCATTCCCTGGCCCGCGCGCTTGACCGACACCGGCTTGAAATGGGATTCACAGAAGATGTGCCACGATTCACCCCCCATGACCTGCGGCGCACAGTAAGAACCCGGCTCGCGGCCTTGGGCGTTTCCGATGTAGTGGCCGAGCGCGTTCTAGGCCATAAGCTGCAAGGTATCCTTGCCGTTTATAATAGGTATGACTATGACCAGGAGAAGAGACAAGCCCTTGAGCTATGGGAGCGAGAATTGCAGCGAATCGTGGGTACAGATGCACCCGAGCCTAGCAACGTATTGCCTTTCAGGAAGGTGAAGTAATGCATAAAATAAAGCGCGTAGGAATGCATGGGCATGGTTTTTATGAATGGTGTTTTACCGATGAAGAAAGAGAGAAAATCAGGGATGCTCTAGTGCTAACCGAAAGCAAAAAACCACGGAAAATAGCATCAGAGAAGAATATTTCTGAGTTCATTAGGCATCTGGAGTTTATATGTGATGGTAGAAAAATTCTTTTCGATCAACCCCACAAAACCGTTGTCAGATTGGAACGCGAACAGGTGCTCTCTGACTGTAAGAATACCTTGGGGCACCTCAAGGGAATAGAACGAGGGGGAAACCCTTTGTGGTATTATGACACCATAGACCACATCGGCGCGGGCTCTAAAATAGAAGATCGTGTAGGTGACTTCCTTGTAGAATTATTAGAAAATGCATGGAAGGTCGTTGGACCCCTTGAAGAATTCATAAAGGTCTTAGAAAAATATCATCGTGACGAAAAAAAGATAAACGGCAGACCCCCTGCCGATGCAGACCACTTTATCAGGAAGATACGGGATATTTACATTGAACACATCGGGAAACCCTCTGCTACCGATACCGGCCCTTTTTCAAGGGTTGTCAGGGCAGTCCTAGAAATACTTGGTAAACCCTACGATTACCCCAAAAGGGCGATAAAGGCAGCTCTCAAGGCATAATTCCCCTCCGTACCCTATTCGTCTGGATGGGGTACAAAACCACCTCAAACTATTTTCGTTTCGTGGTCTATGTTCATCCCTATTCATAGCTCATAACGGGACACATGATTAATCATGAATGGGGGATATGAATGGACAAGATAATTCGCAAAAAAGAGCTTCTCAATTCCCTGGGTGTATCTGACGCCACCTTATGGCGATGGGAACAGGCCGGAGCATTTCCCAAGAGAATACAACTCGGGGGCAATTCTGTAGGATGGCCTGAATCAGAAATCCAGGCTTGGCAGGATCGCAAGAAAGCAGAGCGTGAGCCCATGCAGGCGGTGGGGTAGCCTCTAATGGCCGTTCTAGACCGTTATCATGAGAACCTTAGAACTCCACACCCACGGGGGACCGGTTGCCATTCATGGATCATGTCAACGGTGAACCTGGGCATCATAGCCGGAAAAGATCCCCAGGAGATTCATGATTCCATTCTCCAGGCTCAACCCTACGGCATCCGGCGCGGAGAGATAGAGGAAGCAATCAACAAGGCGCTCCATGACCACCAGGCGGGAACCTACACACCACGGCCAAGACCGGAACCCATCATAAAGGACGGCAAGGCAGCCCTTCAGCGTATCATATCACAAGGCAAATTTAGCGATGAAGTGGACCTCATCGAATCTTCTCCGGTCCGCTTGTGGGATTAATCCATGTGTCATGCGGCACTTATTCTCTCTACTCTATACGCACCGGATGACCTCATTTTCATCGGTGAACGGTATCAGTCCGGCATTCCAGGCGATACGATCAGGACCGTTTCTGAATGGATCAAGTTTTTTCAGGATGGCGGCGAGACCGGTCCCCATATCATTATCAATCCCCTCGATGGTATCCCCAGGCCGAAGAAAGACGGCGGCGGCGATACCTTGCGCGGAGATGCCAACGTTAAGACCCCCCGGTATTGCATGGTGGAGTTTGATAACCTTCCCCGTGAAGATCAAATCCGTTTCTGGAGCGCGGCCAAGCTCCCCATTGTGGCACTCATCGACACCGGCGGGAAGTCAATTCATGCCTGGCTTGAGGTCTCGAAACTTGCCAAGGTGAGCACATTGAGCGATTGGCAAACACACATCAAGGCACGCCTCTATGACAGGCTCTTGATTCCTTTAGGTGTGGATGCAGCATGTAGCAACCCTGCCCGCTTGTCGCGGCTTCCTGGGCATTTCAGAGCAGAAAAACAGTCAATGCAGCGGCTTTTATGGCTGTCTCCCGAAGGAAGGACAGTATGTTAGAAATCGAGAAACAAGCACGAGAGGCAGACGGGCAACCGAAAGGTTTTCACTTTTTATCGGCGGGCGATCTCTGCATACAACCGAGCCCGACACAATGGCTCATCAAGGGCTATTTGGATAAAGATCCCCTTGCATGTCTTTTTGGTGAACCTGGTGCCATGAAGTCCTTTACAGCCATTGACATCGGCCTATGTGCGGCAGCCCAGATAGATTGGCATGATATCCCGGTCCGTGTTCATGGCCCTGTGTTCTACGTTGCAGGGGAAGGGCATGAGGGCTTAAAACGCCGGACCCGTGCCTGGGGGCTCCATCATGGGATTGATCTCAAGGACGTTCCGTTTTTTGTATCCGACCGGGCCGCCCGCTTCCTTGATTCAGACGGGGCGGCGGAAGTGACACAGGCAGTTGAAGACTTGGTGCTAGATCATGGTGAACCTGTCCTCATCATCATTGATACCTTGAACAGGAATTTCGGCCCAGGTGACGAGAACAAGACCGAGGACATGACCCGCTTTATCTCCGTGATAGATCAGAATTTAAGATGCCGTTATCGGTGTGCGGTCCTCATCATCCATCACAGCGGGCTGACTGAGAAAGAGCGGGCGCGAGGCGCATCGGCTCTCCGGGCGTCCCTCGATTGGGAATACCGGATGACCAAGAATGCCGATGGAACCCGGATCTTGACCTGTACCAAGGCAAAGGACCACGAGGAACCCCCGGCTCTTGCCTTCATGCCCGAGGTGATCACCCTGGATGGATGGATCGACGAGGACGGCGAGGCAATGACATCATGTGTTCTAATCAAGACAGAAGCCGCAGCAGACATGAGGCCGCTCACAGGAGCCCGTAAGATAGCCTATGATGCACTGGTAAGCCTGGGCGTGTATGTCCATATCGACACATGGAGGGATGCAGCATATTCGGCGGGCATCTCTCCATCATCATCACAAGAGGCAAAGAAAAAAGCATTCCAGAGAGCGGTCCGGGATCTTCTCGACGGTGGATATGTGGAGACCAAAAATGACCATTACTGGACACGAGAGAGGAGCGGGACATGATCGGGACATTTTCGGGACATGTCCCGGGACATACGGGACACACATCTATAGATGTGTCCCGTGTCCCGCTGTCTGTCCCCAGGACAAGGGGGACACGATGAAGAGACCGGAACTGAATAAGATACCTTTTGACAACCGGATATTTGTTACCCCGGGTGCGGCGAACATAACCATGGCACCCGGCCAGTGGGACACCATGCTTCAGGCAGCATATGATAGAGGATGGACCCTCATAGAAGTGGACCGGAAGACCGGTGAAGGCATATCGAAAGGAGCAAGACCATGGATGAACTCTTACTGAAGGCACTCGAAGACCTCAAGGCGCAGGGTGGGGAGCAAACACAGGAGCCGGACGAGATTGAGACAGCGGCATTTCTGAACGGTGACTACCTCGCATAAGGAGAAAAAAGCATGGGAGACCTAAAGAGCAGACCGGAAGGACTGACACCAGAGGCAAACCGAGTATGGGACACCTACTATGAAGAGATGAAGACAATCCAAACGCTGTTTATCAAGATTGCTCTATCAGGAGACGTTGCAGCACTTGGGCATATCAACATGTTTGTAGCACTGTGCAGTGCTCATGCCGGGCGTTGCCTTGAGCAGACCCAGGGGACCGAGCAGTGAAGACTTGTGGCACCTGTGAATACTTCAGACAGGGAAAAGCAGTGCTCGGTTCATTGTGGCGCGGATCTGTCTGCATGAACAAGGCAGATGAATGTTTCAAGCTCATCCGGTTATGGAACAGCGAACCCATGACAGGGACATGCTTTCAATCACAAGTTGCAAGTGGTCCGATGGAGAGGAAAGAGCAATGATTACGGTAAGGTACGGGGTACCGACTATCTCTACAATCGGTAGCTTTTTGGTAACCGCCATGGATTCCATGCGCAGAATTAATCCCGGTTTTGATTTTCATCAAAAAATCAAATCCAAGCATGGGGGGATAGGGGGTTCTAGCCTTTCCAACCTGGTGAGCGATAACCTGGTTGGTCCCTCGGCGTGTCTGAAACAAAGGTTTTCCTTTAAAAAAGCGAGGCAATCATGAAGACACAAAAGTCACCTTCTCACCTCTCATTAGAGGCAAAGAAAGTGTGGTCGGAGATCCTCAAGGAGTACAGCATTGACGATGCAGCAGGGCTCCGAATCCTACGGGTTGCTCTTGAGGCATTCGACCGAGCACAGGCAGCCAGGGCAGCCATAGACAAGGAAGGCATGACCGTGATGGACAAATTCGGGCAGATTAAACCGCACCCGCTTTTACCTATCGAGCGTGACTCAAGGGCGGCATTCCTGGCCGGTCTGAAAGCCTTAAACCTGGATCTTGAGCCCTTACAGACAAGACCGGGGAGACCTTCAGGGAGGTAAGAAGTATGGGGACGAATCGGACCAGAAGAACACGCAAATCAATTACCGGACCCAACGGGCTCACTGAGGCCATATATCAGTATTTCTCTCACGGCACTTTTTTTGAGGCCGAGGGCTTTGATGAAGACAAGACAGAAGAGGAACTCAGCGAGCTATGGTTACAGCACCAGGATCAAATTCTTGCCCGTTTCATGGAAGAATCCCGTAAGTTTTTTCTCAAGGGACGCAGACCAAGGGCATATTTTGAGAGGACACTTACCGAACCCAGGCTTTTCATAGGTAAATCCGAGGGTATCTATATTAACCCCATGATTGTCAATTATGATGGTTTTGAGGGCGATTATGCTTATTTAAAGCGCCTTGGATTGCTTGAGCCCTGGGAATTAGAGACCAATAATGAATGAACAGGCGCAAGCCTTCAGATATGCGATAGCTCGCGGGACGTGTGGCTATCGAAGCAGGACAACAAAAGACTCTTTGTCTGCCCTAGCGGGACGTGTGGGCAGGCGGGACAACGGGAAGCTGTCAGAAGAGAATGGAGAGGTCCGGCGGCCCATCATGGACGAAACGCACGGGATGTGCGGCGGCCAGGTGGAAGGCCAAGTCACAGGAAGTGCAGCGGATCAATGGGACGTTGCCGACGGCAGCCCTGGTGATGAGGCAGTTACAGAACCACAAAAAACTAAGAAAGGTGAAAAACAATGTACGAAAATATTAAAAGCGACATCACAAAACTGTCTGCCGCAGGGCAGCGAATCATCAATCAGGCAATAGATCAGAACCGTGATCTAACATCGAGCGAACTTGATCTTATTGAGGCAATGGCCGGGAAAATAGAGGATCTCAAGCTCGAACTTCCCGCAGAAGGCCCTTTAACAGTTGAACGTGGCAATGGCCGGACCATGCAGGCCAGGGCAACACAGAGCGCCTACGAAATCAAGCCCCCCCATGCGGCGAAGGATTACCATAGCCTCTTTGGACGTGATGGGTATCGGTGGCAGGATAAGCAGAGCACCTTCTTCAATGCCGTTTTCAGCGGCCGGCATCACCCGGGGCTCATCACAAACAGCATGACAGAGAGTGTGCCTTCAGATGGCGGATTCCTTGTGCCTATGGAGTATGCTTCACAGATCCATGCTGTCAGCCTGGAGAATGAAATCGTCATGCCGAGGTGCTTCGTGCAGCCGATGAGGTCGAACACAATCAACATACCAGCAATGAACATCGGGGACCACTCAAGCAGTTTGTTCGGTGGGTTTACAGCTTCCTATGTTGCAGAGACCGGCACGATTAACGAGCATGACCCCAAGGTCAGGAATATGGAGCTTAACTCAAAGAAGCTGACCGGCCTTCTCCGGTTCAGTTCCGAGCTTGCAAGCGACATTCCAGGCGGCGAAAATCAGATCATTCAGATCTGTGGCAAGGGCCTTTCATGGTATCGCGATAAGGCATTTCTCAAAGGCACCGGCGCAGGGCAGCCTCTTGGCGTCCTGAACGCGAATTGCACCATTGAAGTTGACGCGGAAGGCGGCCAGAAAGCAGACACCATTGCCTATGAGAACCTTACAAAGATGATGGCGGCCATGTATGCAGGCGGGTTCTCAAACTCCGTTTGGGTATGTCACCAGAGCACAATTCCCCAATTGCTTACCCTCTCCTTGGCAGTCGGCACCGGCGGCGCGCCTGTTCCTGTTCTCAATCAGAGTAATGGACTGTTCACCATGCTCACCAGGCCGGTTATTTTCACCGAGAAGACGGAGAAACTCGGGGACCGCGGCGATATTATGCTCTGTGACTTTAGCCAGTACGTTGTCGGTCTTCGCTCAGAAATGCGGTTCGATTTAAGCATCCATGTTGCCTTCGCTACAGATGAGCTCCTTGCTCGTCTTATCGAAAGGCACGATGGACAGCCCTTGTGGTCTGAGCCGTTGACACTCGAAGACGGTAGCACACAGGTTTCCCCGTTCGTAGTGCTCGGAGCTAGGTAACCACAACCGGGAGAGCGCGGCAACCGTGAGGACCGCGAAGGGTGACAGTCTTCAACCCTGCTCCTCTCTTCCACAGTGCCAGGGGCGGTCGATGGTGCCGCTCCTGGCTTTTATAGAGGTGATAAATTGGGTAAATCAAGGCGAAAAAATAGAGGCATGAAGCGCGACACAAAGCGCGGTTTCTTACCGGCATTTAAGCAGCCACAAGACAAGCGACAGCGAAAGGCTATGCTCCGGGGCATGTGAATTTTGCTTGAATTTAAAATTCATGGGGGTATGATTATGACGGATCGACACAGAGCTTGCGACTCCATGCCGATCCTGACCACACACATGAAGGGACATGTGAATGGCTGATATAGATTTAACACATCTTTTTATTTTCATTCAATCTATACCTTCCTTCCCGCCCATTCTGTGCCTCTTCTGTGTGCCTGTGTGCAATAAACCGCATTCGTGCGGAAAGAGGAGGCAAGACATGATTAAAAAGATTTACGATGAGCTTGGCGGAATCAATGTAAACCTGATCGAGCGGGCGGAATTTGTCATGATGGTAAGAAAGGCTATGGTTGACCGGTTGCCCGATGAGCATGAATGGAATGGCATCATGGGCGCGCTCAATTCTCTTGCAGATTCATTGAGCTGGACCGCTCAAGAAATCGAGATGATCCAGAAGGACGTATTTGAGATTGAATTGAAGCAGGATCAGGGAGGTGCACCATGTTGAAGCTCAGTTCAGCAGACCGGATCAAGGCGATTAAGGTGATAAGCAAAGGGCTTACAGAAATGGGCATCCCCTGTGATCCGTTCCTTGCCAATAGACTCGTTAAGAACCTGTGGTCAGCATACGAGCGGGCAGCGGAGGAAAATCCGAACATCACAGAGGCCATATTGCGCGGAGAGTTTGAATTGAAAGGCGGCGCAGTATGACAGAGCGCAAGGTGATCCCCTTCGAAAAACCGGCCCCGAGGTATGAGATGCCCACAAAGGCAAGCCTTGAAGACAGCATCAAGAAAGCTGTGGCAGTGCTCCAATCACAGTGTATTCATTCCAAGGCATTGAGGATGAACATCGAGTCACACTACATAGCCATAACAGAGGCACGATTGCGGAGGGAGCTTGAGGCACAGGAATGAACCTATGTGGATGATCTCAAGAGGCCCGGGCATTGACCCGGGCTTTTTTATGACTAGAAAATGGCGATTTAAGCCCAATAGCAGCGATTTGTGTAACGTTTTGTGTAACGTTTGATTTTTTGACTTTCAGCGGGGTTTGTAAGTATTTGAAATTATGGTCGGGACGAGAGGATTTGAACCTCCGACCCCCTGAACCCCATTCAGGTGCGCTACCA
>CAZRIV010000016.1:0-90286 GCA_964600235.1 uncultured Bacteriovoracaceae bacterium
GGCTCACCATGCGCCGATGGCTTGAAGCCAATCCCGACGACGAGTTCGCGAAAGAGGTCCGAGCCCAACTGACCTCGGAACCCGAGCGCTACGCCGCGTACACGCGTGAATACCTGGGCTGGGGTGTGTTCGCGCTGATGCCGCGGTGATGCATTGGCGCATCCGGCGGATCGACAACGGCTGTGCCGTGCAACAGCCGGTGGCTTGCCGAGATGTGGTTGCGCCTGAATTCATTTCTTATGGTCTAGTTATCCGCGCAATCACCTGAAAGGTCTGTCTCAAGCAGGCCTGCCGATTCATTCAAGCCGACGCCGCCTTCGCGGCGCTTCTTAATTCAGGCGGTATGCCTCTAAACACTGCATCCAAAAGGAGTACATATGTACAGATGCCTTGTTATCGTTGACTTGCAGAATGATTATTTCCCCGGCGGCAAGATGGAACTCTTCGGTATTAAAGCTGCTGCAGAAAATGCCCGGATTCTCTTGACTGAATTTAGGAAGTCAGATTCACCTATTATACATATACAGCACATTTCACTTCCCCCTGATGCGTTCTTCTTCTTGCCTGACACACAAGGCGCACAATTGAATGAAAGGGTATCACCAAGGGATGGTGAAACGGTTGTAGTAAAAAATTATCCAAACAGCTTTCGCGGCACATCCCTCTTGGAAATTCTCAGGAGTATGCATATCGACAACCTCGTCATCTGTGGTGCTATGAGCCATATGTGCATTGACGCAACAACCCGCGCTGCTTTCGATTTTGGCTTCAATTGTATTGTTGCAGAGGATGCATGCGCAACAATGGATTTATTCTTTAATGATAAGATCATAAGAGCATCGGAGGTTCATGCATCCTTCATGGCCGCATTATCTTTTCCTTATGCCAAGGTGGTATCAACAGAAAAAATAATAAAAGAAACGGCATAAACAACGAATCCACCCGACGGCCTTCGGCCGCGGCTGATCAGCGCGTTCGGTGTTAGCCAATGACATCATATGCATGAAACGCTATTTTTATGCATATGGAGGATTGTCATGAGAACAACTCTTGATTTACCTGAAAAACTAATTGATGAAGCCATGAAAGCAACTCATATCAATACAAAAACCCAACTCATCATAACTGCGTTAGAGGATTTAATAAGAAAATCAAAAATATCTGGATTGAAGGACTTTAAAGGCAAAGTTGATTTAAACATTGACATGGATGCTCTCAGGGATCGTAAATGTCGGTCCTAGTTGATACCTCTATATGGATAGATTATTTCAGAGGTGGAGACAATTCTGCAAAACTTGATTTATTGATAGATGAAAACCTCGTTGTTATCAATGATCTTATCCTTGCAGAGCTTGTTTCCTTTCTAAAAATCCGCAATCAACAGAAAATTATCAATCTTTTGTATGATGTTAAGAAGATAGAAATAGAAATTAGCTGGAATGAGATTATTGATTTCCAATTCAGATGTTTGAAAAATGGTTTGAACGGTATCGGTATTCCTGATCTGATCATTGCCCAGAATGCAAATCAACATCTCTGCAAAATCTTTACACTTGATAGCCATTTCAGCCTCATGAAAGAATGCCTCGGGCTCAAATTGCTTACTTAAAAAGCCCGAACCAACCGCAAAATATCGTGGAGAAGACTCCTCGAACAAGCCCGGGCGGCGGGTGTCCACACCCTTCTGGCAGCTTATCTGGATCTAAGCGCTGTCGTGAGGCAGTGGCTTAACAGACGTACCGCCCAGCCGCGGCGTGCAGTGGATGCGGCTCGCATCGATGCTGTGCAGCTCTGCTCCTCAGCCGCTGTCACCGAAGCGTTAGGAACGTAACAGCATCAAAGAATATTCTCGAATAGGATGCAGAGTGACTTTTCAGCTCACCCAGAAACAACAGCAGTTTAATGTTGCCATGGAAAAATATGAACAGATACATGGATACCAGTTGGTAGGGCATGTCGTCTCTTTTGTAAACATAACCCTTCAGGCAGTACTTGCCGTGCGTGTGCTTCAACAGACGATAGGGCCACTTCGGCAGGTGCTGGCTTTTGCGGCAGCCTATGTGCTTGCCGATTTCATCAATGGCCTGATACACATGTACATGGATAACAATGATGACTATGAATCGCTTGCCGGTCCGCTTATCGCAAGCTTCCATCTGCATCACAAGACTCCCCGATATGTGCAGAAACCCCTCATCGAGGTGTATTACAACGAATCCGGCTCCAAGATATGGCTGGCTTTCTTTCTTATGTTTGCGGTTGCGGGTGTCTGGCAGGGATCAATAGCCGGCGTTGCCGCGTATGGAACAATGTATTTTTCGGTTCTGTCATCTATTGCTGAGGTTTCACATTACCTCTGCCACGTTCCACAACCCAGGGCCGCGAGGCTTCTGGGCAAGGTGAGAATTCTTCTGCCCATACGACACCATATGCGGCATCATTTTGAAGACAATATGAACTATGCGTTTCTCAACGGGATGACTGATCCATTGCTTAATATCATTGCCAGGGCCATATATCGAGGCTACAAGAATAACACGGATACGCATTATGCCATGTATACGGGTGTCGGCACATCGAACAGATAAAAAGAGGAAAGGGGCGTATTGACAGCAATCATACCAGAGAACCTCAAGGCAAAGGGGATGGGTTCATGAACTGATGACTCCTCACCCGCAACCGGAGCAACTTTGGGAGTTCTTATCTGAACAGCGATAATACACGCCGAGCTTTCATTTCACCCACATACTGTATTACTTCGGCGGACTGATTTCTATCAGGTCAATGAGCTTGTTTATGATCCTCGGATGGGAACGGTGACAGGATATGATGAAACTGAGTGATCTGGGTTTTGAGGACTGGTTTGAAGCGCACGCCGACGGCATCCGCCGCGAGGGTCAGGGCATCGCACGCGTGTCGGCGGTTGACCGCAGTTCCTTCGTGATCAGGAATGAACTCGGAGAGGTCCCTGCCGAGCTCGCGGGGAGGTTCTATTTCCATGCCGAGTCATCGGCCGGGCTGCCGTGTGTCGGCGACTGGGTCACCGTGCAGTATCACAATGACGACACCGAAGCGATCATCCACGGGGTCTTCCCGCGAAGGACGTTTTTACGCCGGAAGCGTGCCGGCATGGAAGTGGAGTACCAGATGATCGCAGCCAACATCGATACCGCTTTCATTGTCCAGTCCTGCCACTTCGACTTCAATCTGCCCAGACTGGACCGGTATCTGGTAATGGCGGCCGACGGACATGTCGAGCCGGTTGTCATTCTTGCCAAAACCGACCTGATCTCCCCCGACGAGCTGCAGCAGAAGCTTGGGGCCATCAGGCAGGCCGGCATCACGGCCAGGGTAATTGCTCTGAGCAACATCACGGGCTCGGGATTTGACGAGTTCCACCAGGTATTGCTGCCGGGCCGGACATATTGCCTGCTCGGGTCTTCCGGGGTCGGCAAGACCACGCTCATCAATCGTCTGACTGGGCGGGATGATCTTGACACGAAGGCCGTCAGTGGAACAGGAGAAGGCACACACACGACAGCGCGCCGGCAGCTCATTGTCCTTGATGAAGGCGTGATGTTCATCGACACACCCGGGATGAGAGAACTGGGCCTTCTGGGCGCCGGTGAGGGGGTAAACAGGGGGTTTGAAGATATTGCCGAGCTTTCCAGGGCTTGCCGCTATGCCGATTGCAGCCATACCCGGGAATCAGGCTGCGCGGTTCTCGATGCACTTACAAAGGGCGAGTTGAGTGAAGAGCGCTATTCCAGTTATATGAAACTCAGCAAAGAGTCGGAGCACTATGAGATGTCCTACCTGGACAAACGTAAAAAGGACAAGGCCTTCGGACGTTTCCTTAAGGTGGCAAAGAAGGATATGAACAGATGAATGAGCAGAACCGTACACCCCGGCGGAGGGGGCTGCGCAGGCCTGTAACCTCACACGGTGAAGTGCGCGTGCCGGCCATGAGCCATATCTTTCCGACATGTCGACGATGAGGACTTCCGGACAGCCCTTCCAAGAACGTGAGCGGAGGAATCTATGAAGATCATGGAATATGGAAAGGTCACACCGACACATTTTGACAATGGCGCGATGAAGGGGGTTGCAGGACGCGTTGTGATAGGCAAAAGTGACGGTGCAACGAATTTCTGCATGCGGATATTTGAGATTGCTCCCGGGGGACACACCCCGAAACACACGCATGACTGGGAGCATGAGATGTTCATCCATTCAGGGAACGGCGAATGTTACCATGACGGAATGTGGCACCCTCTGAAGGCCGGCGACGTGATGTTCATGCCGTCGAATGAGGAGCATCAACTGAGGAATACCGGCAGGGATGCATTTGTTTTTGTATGCCTCGTGCCTTCAAAGGCCCCTGAACTGTAGGGGTTAACATCCCCCTTGGCGGCGGTCCCGGCCCGGGCCGGGAGCTGCTCCATGTGTCGGGTCCGCGGCAGGCATCCCCGTCACCCAGGCTTGCACAGTCAAAACAGGAGGTGCACCCAGTGAATACAGGTAATCCGAAAAAGCCGTTTTCCATGATCCGGGAGTTCCACCTGGCAGACTGGTTCACCCTCGCGAACGCTGTCTGCGGCACGGGTGCGCTTTTCTCCATCATGACGTACCTCGAACTGCGTGAGGTCAGGCACGTCTACTACGCGTGCGCCCTCGTCCTGGCCGCCCTGGTATTCGACGTTCTCGACGGCCGCATCGCCAGGTGGCGGCAGAAGACTTCATTGCTGGGCCGTGAACTGGACTCGCTCGCCGACAGCATCTCCTTCGGAGTGGCCCCGGCAATCATCGGGTACGGTTGCGGCATGCAGGGCCTATACGACCGCATAGTCCTGGTGTTCTTCGTCGCCTGCGGGGTATCACGCCTTGCCCGGTACAATGTCACAGCCGAAACACTGTCCCAGGGGACCGACAAGGTGAAGTACTTCGAAGGGACACCGATACCGACTTCGATCCTCCTCGTCTTTATCCTCGCGCTGGCGGCATGGTCCGGCGCAATACACCAGGACTTGTGGTTCGGCGAGATCACCCTGTTCGGCTTCAAACTCCATCCCCTGGTTCTCATGTTCGCGCTTTCGGGTTCGCTGATGATCAGCCGGATCCGCATCCCCAAGCCGTAAGGCCACCCGGCAGGAGGTCCTGCCCTCTTATGTCGGCCGGGCGGACATGCGCTGCAAGCAGCATCGCTCTTGCCGTACGTTGGAACAATACCGCCACAGTGAGGAAAAGAAATGATACTGGATGTACTCGAGAATGCACACCGTTATGGCGCCCTTCACAAGGGGTTTGCAAAGGCATTCGAGTTTCTCCTGCGCCCGGATCTGAAGGGACTGCCGGTGGGTAAACACGAGATAGACTCTCAACGCGTCTATGCGACGGTGTCCAGGGATTACGGCCGCAAGAAAGCCGATGCCCTGCTCGAGGTGCATGAGAAATTTATTGATATACAAGCGGTCCTGGCAGGAACCGATTGTATGGGGTGGAAGCCCAGGTCGTCGTGCAGGCAGCCACGGGGCATATACGACAGGAAAAAGGACATACTGTTCTTCGCGGACGAACCGGATGCCTGGCTTTCAACCCGGGGTGGAGCGTTTGCAATCTTCTTCCCTGAAGATGCGCACATGCCGTTGATCTCGTCAGGGCGGATCCACAAGGTGGTCGTGAAGGTCGCCGTGGATCCGACGCAGGAAGAATGGTGAACCCGGGGCGCCGGTTTCTCCGTGCAGGGATTCTTGTTTGACACTTTTAAAGGTGGGGCAGAAGCCATCCCATGGAGACCATGCAGTGACAGGTCCTGAGGAAATTGCAGGCTACATACGGGCCAACACGGAAATCCTTCCGGTGCCCCTGTGTCCGGAGATCCGCCTGCACCTGCTCAAGCCACACGCCCCGATGATCGGCCAGGCCCCTTTGCACCGGGGCGAACCTCACCTTTTCGATCACGAGGGTCCCCGGCCCTACTGGGCCTTTGCCTGGGCGGGCGGGCAGGGACTGGCCCGGTTCATACTCGACAACCCGGGCGTCGTGAGCGGGCGCGTGGTGGTGGACTGCGGGTCAGGCTCGGGCGTGTGCGCCATCGCAGCCGCACTCTCCCATGCGGCCTCGGTTAAGGCTCTCGACGTGGACCCGGTGGCGCTGACGGCCGTAGAGATGAATGCACGGCTCAATGCCGTTGAGATATGCACGGTCAGGGCGGATATGTCCCACGGCGGGTTCGATGGGGCCGAAACGATCCTGGCCGCAGACGCATTCTACTCCTGCCGCGAATATTCCCGGCTGCTGGACCACGCGGCTGCAGGCGGGACAGTGCTTATCGGCGATCCCACGTGCAGGGGGTTTCCGAAACACTGCTGTGACGAATTGATGCGGTACCGGGTGAGAACCTATCCGGATCTCGAGACATGGACTGCAGATGTTCAGATACTCAAGGTGAAAAGAAAGGGGAGACAGGTATGGGAAAAAAGCCTTTAGTAGGGATCAGCACGTGCCTCCTGGGAGAAAACGTGCGCTATGACGGCGGGCACAAGCTCGACCGCTATCTTCGTGACCTGCTGGGCAGGTATGTCGACTATGTGCCGGTCTGCCCGGAGTTCGAATGCGGCATGGGCGTGCCCCGCGAGGCCGTCCGCCTCGTGGAAAAGGACGGGCAAATAAGGCTCATGACCCAGAGGACGCAGGTAGACAGGACCGAGCAGATGACATCGTGGATGGGGCCTAAACTCGACGAACTGTCCCGGAAAGACCTCTGCGGTTTCATTTTCAAATCGCGCTCTCCCAGCTCAGGTCTGCTCCGGGTCAAGGTCTATCGGGAAAACGGTCCTGTGAGTAACGGTGTGGGCGTGTTTGCGCAGGGGTTCACGACGCGCTTCCCCCATATCCCCGTGGAGGAGGACGGCAGGCTGCAGGATGCCGGGCTGAGGGAAAATTTCATCGAGCGCATCTTCGTCATGCAGCGGTGGTATGACCTGCAGGCCGGCAGGAGGTCACTCAAGGGCATTCTGGATTTTCATGCGACGCATAAATACCTGCTCATGGCCCACTGCCCCAAGACCCTCAAGGAGCTCGGCGCGCTGCTGGCACGCGGGAAGGAGCTGTCCGCGGGCGATCTGCATGAGACCTATTTCACGGAGTTCATCCATGCGCTGAAAAAGATCGCGACGGTCAAGAAGAACACCAATGTTCTCATGCACATCATGGGATATTTCAAAAAGGACCTGGATACGGATGAAAAGGCCGAGCTGAAAGAGGTGATCGAGCGGTATCATGACGGGCTTGTGCCCATGATTGTCCCCATCACGCTGCTGAACCACTACGTGCGGAAATACGCACCCGGGTATCTCATGGACCAGGTCTTCCTGCAGCCGCACCCAATGGAACTGATGCTCAGAAACCATGTGTAGCCTTTAGAGTTCGCAAATGACCGTTTCCGGCTTGCCAAACCCGGAAGAATCTTTATTATGAAAATGGGAAATAAAGGAGGGATGATGAAGATGAATCATAGTGCACGGATAGTCGTCAGCATGCTGCTTGCCCTGGCCATGGGCGCGGCAGGCGCACCGCTCGGTCATGCCCTGTCCGCTGGTCAGGCTGCGCCGGCCTTTTCACTGCAGGACCTCGGCGGGAAGAGGTACGACCTGGCTGCCATGAAGAAGAGCCCCATGGTGGTGCTCTACTTCTTCGATGCCGCCTCCAGGCCTTCCCAGGAGGGGCTGCTGAGCCTCGACCAGATTGCCAAGAAATACAAGGGGGCCGACCTGAAGGTGTGGGGCATCACCCGTTCCGCCAAAAACCAGGCGGCGGCCTTTGTCGCAACGGTTAAACCGACATTTCCCATCCTGCTGGATACAAGTCAGGTCAGCGACAAGTACGGCGCCAGGGCCATCCTGCCCACGGTCTGCATCGTGGGTCCGGACCTGAAGCTCCTGGATGTCTTCCAGGGCGGGGGCAAGACCATGAGCGTCATGCTCGCCAGGCTGGCCGAGCGCAAGCTGCAGCAGAAGGACAATGCCATGGCCATTGCCATCAGCGACGAGGCGGCCAAAAAAGGCCCTGAGAACGACCAGGCCGTTGCCGTCAAGGGATATGCATCCCTGAAGGCGGGCAAGGTGTCAGACGCGGAGAAGACCTTCAGCCGCCTGGCCGGCGGCAAGGGAAAGGCCGAGGTCCTGGGCAAGGAAGGCCTGGCTGCCGTGTATGCCAGGCAGGGCAAGACCGAGAAGGCCCTGGCACTTGCCCGCGAGGTCCAGCAGAAGGCCCCCCAGAGGGGATATGCCCACGTGGTGAAGGCCGACATCCTTGCCTCCCGGAACAAGAAGAAAGAGGCCCAGGCGGAGTACGAGGCCGCGGCCGCCATGAGCGACATGGAGCCCTACCAGAAGACCGTCGCCTACAACAAGCTGGGCCGCCTCTATGCCAGCGTGAAGGACTACAAGAAGTCCCGCGACCTCTATGACAAGGCCGTGGAACTGGACCCGTACAACGTGGAGGCACTGTCGAACAAGGGGATCACCTACGAGAAGGAAGGCAAGTGGGACAAGGCCCTGGCATCGTACCAGCAGGGCCAGGGCGTGAACAGCCAAGACACCTTCTCCAAGGTTCTTGCAGCCAGGGCGATGGATATGCTCGCATACCAGAAGGACGCCGCGCGCAGGGAACGCATCGACAAGCTGGTAAAGGAGCTCTCGGCGCGTTTCAAGGAGCAGGCCAAGAGGCCCGGACCCGAGGATACCTGGACCTCGCCCCCCATGGTCCTGTCCTTCGTGGACTTCCAGGAGCAGGGCGGGTTGTCGGAGCGTGACGGCATGTCCATCGTCCTGACTTCGCAGCTTGCCGAGCAGCTCAAGGCATCCGGAAGGGTTAAGGTGGTGGACCGCATACTCATGGACAGGCTTCTGGAAGAGCTCAACCTCGGGTCCTCCGAACTGGCGGACCCGGAGACCTCGCTCAGGCTCGGCAGGGTGCTTGCCGCAAGGGTCATGGGCACGGGCACCCTGTTCAACATGCCGGAAGGCACGCTGCTGAACATGCGGCTCGTGGACACCGAGACCACGGCAGTGGGGAAGGTCATCACCATGCAGATGGCCGGAGGCCTGCCCCAGGCCAGGGATCTTTTCTCGCTGAACAGGCAGATCCTCTCGGCCGTTATCCAGGATTATCCCCTGAGGGCCTATGTGGTGGAGGTCAAGGACTCAAAGGCCATGATCAACCTCGGTTCGGACCAGGGCGTGGTTGCAGGCACCAAGTTCGAGGTGATCGAGGAGGGCAGCCAGGTCGAATACAAGGGCAAGAAACTCAAGTCATCGCCCACGGTGGTGGGGATGCTGGAGGTGTCCAGGACGGAACCTGGCCTGGCCTACTGCCGCATCGTAAACCAGAAGAGGCCCATCGCCAAGGACGACAAGATCCTGGAGAAGCTGGAAGTCTCCGTCAAGGAGTAGGGATGTGCATATGATGAGTATGTTCGCAGGGCATGCCATGCGCAGGGGGTTGCGGCTTTCTGCTGTGCTTGCCGTGCTCGTTCTTGCGGGGTGCGCCACGGTACCACAGGAGCACGGACCACGGGCCGTTGCCGTGTGGGACCTGGAAAACCTCAGCCTCGATTCTTCGGCCAGACCTGATCTCGGCCAGGTCCTCTCCGGCGAGATCATCCAGGTAATAAGCAGGTCGGAGGAGGTCATCGTGGTGGAGCGGGAAAAACTTGTCGCCATCCTGGAGGAGCTTAACCTGGGCTCCTCGGAGCTCGCTGACGAGTCGACCCGCCTGAAGGTAGGCAGGATGATCGGGGCGGCCGAGATGGTCTTCGGCGGGTATATGGTGGTGGGCAATACCATGCGCATCGATGTGAGGCTGGTGGACGTAGAGACCGGCAGGGTCATGAAGACATCAAAGCGGACAGCGGGTTCGGGCGACCTCAACGGGTGGCTTCAGGCCGCCCGCGATGCGGCGGCGGAGCTGTTCGGAACTGAATGACCTCACCGGCGGCAGTGAAGGGGGTCGGCCTGCGGGGGCTGTATGAACCGGGCAGGTTTTCTCCCCTCTCACCTGAGGAGACCCCTACATAACCGAGAAAAGCGATCGGGTCAGATCAGAATAACCGTACCTGAACGGAAGATGAATCTGGCCGGGGGTAAGCGCTTTGCTTGTCCCTGGCCAGATTCATCTTCCGTTCAGGCCGATTTCTTCGTGCCGTTCGACTGTGGGCAGGCCTTGTGAAGGAGTCACCTGGGCGATTTGCCGGCATGGACAAGGGTCGTCGGGCGGCCTCTGATTGAGCCGGGCAGCCTGAGATACATGCGCACCTGTATTATATGTTTGACAACCGGTGTGCTGAAATGGTCTTCAAAAAGGGCGGTATCCAGGCGCGAGAACAAAGAAGAGGCATGCCATGAACGAACGTTTGAAAGGTTTTTTCTCACCGAAAAATGTAGCAGTGATCGGGGCTTCCACCAGGAACCACTGGTTTTTCAATATGGCCGGCAATGCCTTTCGGGCCGGTTTCGAAGGGCGTTTCTATCCGGTGAATCCCTCTTCCGCAGAGGTATGCGGCATGCCGGCGGTGCATTCCATTTCAGAGCTTCCCGAGGGTATCGATTTCGCCGCGGTCATTGTCAAGAGCCCTCTTGTGCTTTCCACCATCGATGATCTGGCCCGGCGCGATATCAGAAATATCCTGCTCATCTCTTCCGGGTTTGCGGAGGCAGGCCCAGAAGGCGAAATCCTGCAGGAAGAGCTTGGGAACCTGTGCCGGGAAAAGGATATCCTACTGATGGGCCCGAACTGCCTGGGCTTCATGAACATGGAAGGCCGGGTGAGCATCTTTTCCGGAGGGTCGGTGGAAGGCGAGTTCATGCCGGGGGCCATCGGCCTGCTGGGCCAGAGCGGCGCAACCAGCGAGATCATCGCGACGAAGATCTTCAAAAAGGGGCTCGGCATCTCGCTGTATGTCACCACGGGAAACGAGGCCCTCCTGACGAGCGAGGACTGCCTGGAGCACATGATAGAAAGCGGGACAACCAGGGTGGTCATCGGCTTCATGGAGGGGTTCAGGGACGTATCGAGGATGAGGCGGCTGGCCCTCGATGCCGCTGCAAAACGGATACCCATCATCCTCATCAAGGTGGGCCGTTCCGAGAAAGGCATTCAGGCTGCACGCTCGCACACGGGCGCGCTGGCAGGCGATGCCGGTGTCATGGAGGGTTTTTTCAGGCAGTATGGAATCATCCATGTGGAGACCATCGAGGAGCTCGTGGAGACGGCCGGCATCTTCTCCCGCTGCGGGCTGCCCAGGGGCCCGCGGGTGGGGATAGCGACCTTCTCGGGGGGGCTCGCCGGGCTCTATGCGGATCTATGCGGCAGGCTGGGGATCGACCTCGCCGACCTCTCGAGGGCCTCGGTGA
The DNA here is from genome assembly GCA_964600235.1 of uncultured Bacteriovoracaceae bacterium. Classification (GTDB taxonomy): domain Bacteria; phylum Desulfobacterota; class Desulfomonilia; order UBA1062; family UBA1062; genus MWEI01. The sequence continues at coordinate 11,415 of CAZRIV010000016.1, forward strand.
GCGCACTGAAGGCACTCCTGCCGGATTTCGCCCAGCCGGCCAACCCCTTGGATGTTACCGGATCGGGATTTGCCAGCGGCATGGACAAGATAGTGAAGATCCTGCTTGAAGACGAGAACATAGACATCCTCCTCCCCGTGTCGTTCCCGCCCGCCGGGCCGACGGACACCTGGTCCGACGGGTTCAACCAGTCCTTCCTGCCCATGCTCCGTGCCGCGGGAAAGCCCCTCATCCCCATCACATTCCGGGAGGTGAGCGGGTATGCCAGGCAGTATTACCGCGACCATGGGGTATATTTCATCGAGCACGTCGAAGACGGGCTCAAGGCCCTGGCTCACCTGATCGGATATGCGCGTTTCCAGCAGACATTCTCAAGGGGATAGGGCCTGTCCGTACCCGTGGGGAGTTGGTGTGGCCCATGGACTGGGAGAGCACATGCCGGGTTATCAGCATTCAGGCCGGGCTGTTCTCAAACCCGGCCTGAATCTTATCCAGCAGTTCCCTGTCTGCAGGCGCCAGTCTGCAGTTCGGCAGCGCCTCAAGGTCCACCCATAAGGCAGCGTCGTGCACGGCTAAAGTTATTTCGCCGCTTACAAACTCGGCTTTGATGGCCAGGATGGCGAAGGATCCGTGACTTGAGTGATCCAGGCCCTCGGCGATGATCCTGCCCGGCAGCACCTTTATTCCCAGTTCCTCTTCCAGTTCCCGCTCCAGACATTCCTGCGGGGTCTCGCTGCCCTCGATCTTTCCGCCCGGGAATTCCCAGAGGCCGGCGTGGCTCTGGCCCTTTTTCCTGCGGGCAATGAGGACCTTGCCATCCTTCACAATGATGCCTGCGGCGACTCGTATCATGGGAGAATCAGCCTGTCATAGCAGTTCCGAGAGAATCTCCATGGTGGCAATGAGCCGGGAGTCTCTCAGTGCCGCCTCCCGGTGGACCGTGGCGGCAAGGTACTCGGGCATCTTGATCATGTTCATGAAGGCGTCCACGGAAGGGTATTTCACCAGGAAGATCTGGTCCCATTGTTCATCCTCAGGCGCGATCACACCGGCAAATGCCTTGGACATCCATATGGGTCTTGCCCCCACCTCGCTGAGTTTTTTTATGGCCGTTTCCATGTACCGCTTATAGGCCTGTCTTCCCGAACATTCCCCGAAGGTGGAGTTCCTGGGATATAGGGCCCTGTCGCGGAACCTCAAAAGATTGACCATGACCAAGGGGGTATCCCTGGGGAAGGTATCCCTGAGTCGGGCAAGGCCTTCACGGGTGGGGTTTAGCGTCATCATCTCAAAAGCCTCCTCATATCGTTGTACCTTCATAAGACTGCACGCCGGACACTCACTGCATTCATGAAAGGAATTACCAAGGACTGTTACCATGTCCTGCCATTTGTCAGAACCTCTTCTGAATCCCGATATAGAAGCCGTCCCGGGCTGTCCGCACGACCGGTATGAACTCATGCCCGGCTGGTACGCCCATGAAGGAATCATTGATAAAGGGACCGATAAAGTATCCCAGTGCAATGCCTGCGAGTACGTCGGAGGGGTAATGAACCCCTGCCTCGACACGCTCCCATGCAACGCATATCATCACTGCATGGAGCATGATGTCAAGGGATGTCTTGGCCTCAGGAGGGATATTCATTACCTGGACATTGCGACCGGCCAATGACGTGAAGAGGGCGGAGTTGCCGGCGTGCCCGGAGGGGAAGCTCTTGTCGTCCTCATCGTTCGGGCGGGTTCTGTGGGTAGCCTTCTTCATGGCCGTGATGATCTCGTTGTTGAGTCCTGCAGCGCCGCCCTGGACCGCGACACCCTTGGCCTTGGATACGACCCATCCTTCAGGGTCGTACCCGCTCGGGGTCATAAGCATGCTCGTGAAAAAAGAAACGAGGGATACTGACCTGAGATCGCTGCTGAGCCGTTCTGCGCGGTCGGTGGACCCTGTCGTCGGGGTATGGCTGGTAGCCCAGCGGGAGAGCCGCTCGTCCATGCCGTGTATCTGGAGGATCAGTGCGCCGGCGCCCGGGATGAGCACATACGGCGAAGTCAATGCATTGACAAATGATCTGGAGACGGTATCTCTTCCCGGTTTCAGGGAGACATCTTCGCCCCACCTCCGGCTGTCGGCCATGGTGCCGCAGCCCTGCATGAAGAGGATTGCCAGGGCGCAGAAGGTGATGATGAGCGATAAAGGCCGGCCGCGTTTCATGAGGGTCTGTGCGGACCAAGACCGTAGGGAAAGCACTGGTGAAATGAAATGGAATTCTCCGGCGTATCTTTGACAGTCATGCCTTTATAAAAGCGCCTTTTCACCTCGTATTGCCACATAAGAAGGCACCAGGCCCCGGCCATGGAGGGTAAATGGATTGTCGGCGGCCGGGGCCTGGCTGTTATTTCTTTAAAAAGGCCTTGATCTTCTTTGCATCTGCCTCCGTGTAGTACTTGCATGCCCCGCGTGTCGAATTCGGTTCGATGCCGGCCTTGACGATGGCATCCTTGACCGCCTTCATACCGACGCCCCATTCCTTTGCCAGGTTTGACGGGGTGATGGACTTCTTCTTTTCCGCCATTGTAGTTCACCTCCTGAAGGTATGATTAGGTGCTGCACGTCCCTTTTTCAAATGTGGGTGCCTCATGAACTTTCAATGGTTCATGAATCGTCCCTTATTCATCATGATAGGTATTTCACCGGCGAAAAGCAAGACACGGATAGCAGTGTCCGTGGACATACCCTCTAGGCTATGGTGTTGGACAGGGTCCCCACCTTGTCGATGGCGAGCTCGATGTGGTCCCCGGGCTTCAGCCAGTGTCCGTTTTCCATGCCGCTTCCTCCGGGCAGTGTCCCGGTGGCCACAAACTCGCCGGGATGGAGCTGCTCTTCCAGGGACGCATAGGCGATGGCCTCGCCGAGACTGAAGTGCATGCCCGAGGTGGATGTCCTGACAATGCTGATGCCGTTGATCCTGACCTCTGCCGCAAGGTCATTGAGATGGGGCAGGATCTCGTCCGCCGACACGACCACCGATGAGATGGCATTGGCAAAGTGTTTCGCCTTGGCCGGGCCGAAACCGCTCCTCATCTCGTCAAGCTGCACGTCCCGTGCACTGAAATCGTTGAAAACCACAAAGCCGCCGATGGCGGCGAGCGCCTCTTCAGGCGTGGCATTCTTTATGGGGTGTGCCATAATGGCCCCGAGCTCGAGCTCGTAATCCAGTGCCCGGCTGTACGAGGGGAAGGGGATGCTGTGGTTGTCCGTGACAAAGTTCAGGTGGTTTCCCATGTAGTAAATGGGCCTGGCGTACCAGATGCGTTTGGGCTTGAATGGGGGGAAGGTGCGGCCCGTGATGCGCTCGAACCCTTTTGCCGCAAGGTATCCGAAAGGGATGAATCGCTTCGCATAGCCGCGCGCCGCATCCACGGCATGTTTTTCAAAGAGCATGAAGTCCCGGTAGGACCTGGGCTCAAAGGGCAGCAGCGGTGTTTCGTGGAAGAGGTCTTCTGCCCCGGGATCACGCATGAGCCAGGCATCCATGAGCCCCTCGAGCTGTTCCCGGAAGGCCGGGCCGGTTTGGAGCAGGGCTATCATGTCGGTGGCCAGGTGCCCTTCCTCTCGGGTAAGGGCGTGACCCGAGAGGCCGAGCACAAGACGCACGGGCAGCCACCGTTCCCTGTGCCAGACGGCAACCGATGGCGAAGGATCGCATTTCAAGTGGATCCGCTTGAGCCTCATGCCGGGTTCTTCTCCATGAGCACCACCTTGTGGACAGCCTCCGAGAGGCTCTGGAGGGTGAAGGGTTTCTGGATGAAGTCTACCATGCCCAGGTCGAGCACCTTCTGGACCCGCTCGTCCCTTTTGAACCCTGACGTGAGAAGGACCCTGACCTCGGGGTCTATCTTCCTCATCTCCTCGAAGGTCTCTTTGCCCGACATCCTCGGCATTACCATATCCAGCAGTACCGCGGCAATCTGGCCGTGCATCCTGCTGAACAGTCCGACTGCATCAAGTCCGTCTTTTGCAGTGATGACATCATACCCGCATTCCATAAGGATGACCTTGGCGGTGTTCCGGATGATCTCTTCGTCGTCCACCACCAGGATCGTGCCGTTCCCGCGGATGCACATCTCCTGAACGGGTTTGATCCGGGCCTCGTCCTCCCCCTCGTGAACCGGAAGGTACACCTTCATGGTCGAGCCTAGTCCCTTTTCAGAATAGGCATGGATGAAACCCTTGTGCTGCTTGATGATGTTATATGCTATTGCCAGGCCCAACCCGGTACCCAGGCCCTTTTCCTTGGTGGTGAAGAAAGGGTCGAATATCCTGCCCACGGTCCTGGCATCCATGCCCACGCCGCTGTCCGAGATCATGATGACCCAGTAGGGTACCTTTTCGGTCCGGTCATGAGAGAGTGAGAAATCCTGCTCAGGTGCTGCTGTGGAGATGGACAGGCCGAGTGTTCCTCCCCAGGCGGTGTCTTCGCCTCTCATGATGGTCATGGCATGGCATGCATTGACGCAGAGATTGAGAAGAACCTGTTCGATCTGAACGGGATCCGCCAGGGCCAGGGCCTTGCCCGGATGGTAGGTGGTCAGGAGGCGTATGCTCCTGTCAAAGGTGTTCTCGCATATCTTGGTGACATACCGCATGGTGTCGTTCAGATCCACGATGGTGAGGTGGAATTCCTGTTTGCGGGACAGGGTGAGGATCTGGTTCACCAGTGTGGAGGCATTCTGGCTGGCGTTATCCAGGACGTTCAGATAGCCGTTCACCTCTTCATTCTTCAGGCCGGACCCTGACTGGAGCTTGTGCTTCATGATGGACACCGTACCGATGATGCCGCCTAAGATGTTGTTGAAGTCATGCGCTATTCCCCCGGCGAGCGAACCTATGGTTTCCATCTTCTGGGCCTGGATGAGTTCCTTTTCAGCCTTTTTTTCAATGGTGATGTCACGGGCGATGCCTTCGATGAGGGCGACTCTGCCCTCGCCGTCGAAGACGGGAACCTCAAGGATCTCCAGGGTCCTGGGTGTTCCGTCCTTATGGGACAGTTCCAGCTCATAGGGCTTCACTTTCATGTCCCTGGTCCTAAGGAGCGCCTTGGCAATGGAACCCTCATTGATGAGGTGTCTGCTGATGACCTGGGACTCATCTGGGGTGTAGCCCAGGACGGTCTTGATGGAGGGGCTCAGGTAGATGATTGTGCCCTCAGGGGTGAAGGAGAAGAAGAAGTATGTGTCGGGCAGGTTCTCCACGAGCCTCCGGTATTTCTCTTCCGATTCCTTGATCCTGCTCTTCTCCTCTTCGAGGCTGGCGGTCAGTTCCTTGAGCCTTGCAGCCGTATTGGTGAGGGACTCGAAGAGCGTATTGATCTCGGGGATGGTTGTCCCGGCAAAGGAGAGATCGAACCTCCCGCAGGCAATTTCCGATGATGCGGCAACGGCCTCGGCTATGGGGCCCGAGATCCTGCGGCTCAGGCGGCTTGCCAGGACCCATGCTATGGCGATCACGGCGAAAATGGCAATGATTGATCCCACAAGGACCCTTAGTCCTATCTGACTGATGATGGCGTAGTTCGGCAGTACGGAGATGGTAAAACCCTCGGGGGTGGTGAAGGATCTGAATCCTGCCCTGGACACGTGGCTCGGATCAAATGGCCGCATGACCTGGCTCTCGTCATTGCAGGCGACGACCAGCCCCTTATCCACGACCCATATGTAATCCAGGTCGCTGTTTTTCACCTCGGCGTCGATGATGTCCACGATCATGACATAATCCTGCTTGAGAAACGGAACGGAAAGGATCTTCCCGAGTTTGTGCAGCCTCAGATCGTTCTCTTTCGAGAACTGGACCATTAATGAAAAATAGTTGATGGAGAGGTAGAGGGCGGTGAGGGTAAACGTGAGCAGTACCGCAGTGCCCAGCAGAATGCTGAGGACCTGTGTGTGGAGGCTGAAAATCCTGCCTGGCTTTATTTTGCTGTTCTCGATCGTTGCCATGTCTGCTGGTATCTCTGTAACACATCTTCAGCAAGCGGCTGCCAGAGTATGAATTCGTGGAAAAATTTCGGGTCGGTCAGGTAGTACTTCTTCTTCTCGTTCGCCGTGAGGTATCTGGTCGAATAGGGGTTGATGGGGCCGTAGGAGGTGATCTTTGCCATCCTGGCCTGGGCTTCGGCGCTGATCAGGTAATCGATGAATGCATAGGCAGCATCTTCCGTATCCCTGTCCGTGACATTCTTGGTGATGGCCCAGGTATCTACCCATGCCGTGGCGCCTTCTCTGGGTATGGTGACGGCCCAGTTGCCCCTGAAGTTTTCATTGATCTTGAGGACCCCTATGCCCCAATCCATGCCGATGTCGAAGAGGTCGCGCTTTTCCGGCTCCAGGTTTTCCTTCCAGTAGACGGATACCTGCCTTGTATTGAGCTCTCTCAGTTTGTCTTCAATCCTGGCAAGCTGTGCGTTGTTCAGGCTGAAGAGATCCTCCTTGGGAAAACCGAGCATCAGGGCGGTCATGTAGATGTTAATGGTGTCATACACATCCGGGATGGTAACCCGCTTCTTGTATGCCGGGTCCCACAGGATCTTGTAGGAGTCCGGTGGGGGTACCTTATCCTTGTTGTATGCAAGGAGATATGCCCCGAAGTTGAAAGGCACCGCATAGAGGGTATCCTCTATGGTCGTGCACCTGGTTTCCAATATGATGGGATTGATCTGGTTGAAGTGCGGCAGCCTGTCCGACCGGACAGGTTTGATGAGGCCTCTGCGGTGAAGCGGGAGGAGGAGGTCGTTGGCCGGGCTTACCAGGTGCGCCCCGTTCTTCTCTATGGCCTCCACGTTCGAGGAGTGCCCGGAGGTCGAGGTGATCAGCAGCTCAACCTCCTTGCCCGTGGCATCCCTATAGAACTTCCTGAAGGAAGCCTCCTGTTCCCGTGCGTAACCTTCCCAGCAGTGGATCTTCAGGACGGTCTTCCCGGATGCCTTGGGTGTGATGCGTTCTTCGGGTCCGCAAGAGGCGAGGATCAGCAAAAGAGCTATCAGGGTTATCTCAATGATAGGGGCTTCATGCTGTCTCTTCACCATGCTCTCCCATGGATGCATCACTTAGGCGATCTAGGACCGTGTGAGTGGCCGGATGCCATGCGATAATACCTGTAAAGGTAATACCGAGAGAGGAGATATCAAGTGCTCGACGTAAGCCTGCTGAACGTAAGCCGGGTTAGTACCCCCCCCTACTTCATGCTGCCGCCCAATATCCCCCTGATGGCGGACGGGAGGTCCGCAGGAAGGACAACGATCTTGGAGTTGCCCGAGGTGGAGACGTTCTTCAGCGCCTCGATGTAACGCCCGCCCAGGATGAACATGACTGGGAGCTCGTTTTTCTGTACCGCGTCGGTAATCTTGGAGATGGCGAGCTGGTCGCCTTCGGCCATGACCACCTTGGCCCTGGCGTCCAGCTTGCTTGCCTCGAGCCTTCCTTCGGCCTGGAGAATTGCAGCCGATTTTTCGCCCTCGGCCTTGGTGACCGTTGCCCTGCGGGCTCGTTCCGCAGCCGCCTGCTCCTCCATGGCCTTCTGCATGGTTTCCGACGGGCTGATGTCCTGGATCTCAACGGTCTTGAGCATGATGCCCCAGTCCGCGATGTCGTCCGAGATGTTTTCCTTCAGCCGGGCCTTGATCTTTTCCCGCGATGACAGGGCGTCGTCGAGGTTCATCTCGCCGATGATCGATCGCAGTGATGTCTGGACGAGGTTCTGGATGGCAAGGCGGTAGTCCTCGACGCCGTAAACCGCCTTCTCGGGTGAGATGACATTGATGTAGGCCACGGCATTGACCACGATGACCGCGTTGTCCTTGGTGATGACCTCCTGGGACGGGATGTCGAGCACGATGTCCTTCGAGGTGATCTTGTAGGCCACGGTGTCGATGTAGGGGATGATGAAGTTCAGGCCCGGTCCGAGTGTCATGTGGAATTTCCCCAGTCTCTGGATCACATGTTTGCTGCCCTGGGGGACGATCCTGACACCCAGGAAGATGGTGACGAAGACCAGTACGACAAAGAACAAGACCACGACAGACAATCCTTCCACGCATTCCTCCTTAGTTATAGGCGCCGGCTTCAGCGCTTCTCAACGATCAGGGTATTGCCCGAGATCTCCCGGACAGCGACCTTGTCACCCGTTTTCACGTCCTGATGGCAGATGAAGGGCCATTCGTCGGAGCCGAGCACGGGTATGGCAAACCTCACCATGCCGCGGGTGCCTCCTTCAGGGGCCTTTATGACCATGCCGATCTCGCCCAGCACCGCCTCCCTGGGTATCCCTGCCTTGGTCCGGTCCGCCATGCGGGGTTTGAAGTATCTGAACCAGAGGACCGTGAGCGCGCCGGATAAAACGGCCCAGACGAAGAACTGCCAGGCATGACCCATATGGGGCATGAAGAAGAGCAGGGCTGCAATGGCGAAGGCCCCGAGACCGAACCAGAAGATGGTCATGCTGCCCAGGAACATCTCGGTGATGAGCAGGGCCATGCCGAAGATGAGCCAGTGCCAGTATGCAATGGTGGAATCCATTATAACCTCTCAGAAGGGCAAATAACCTGCTGTGCTACTCCCTGAAAACCCTGCAAGGCCCGCAGCGTCACTTCTTCGATTTCAGCAGGTCGCGTATCTCGGTGAGCAGGACCTCCTGCTTGGGGGGTTCTGCAGGGGCTGCCTCTTCTTTGCGCTTGAGGTTGTTCATGCCCCTGACCAGGATGAAAATGCAGAACGCGATGATGATGAAGTCGATGATGGTCTGGATGAATTTCCCATAGTTCAATGTAACGGCAGGTGCCTCGCCCACGGCCTCCTTGAGCACGATGGCAAGGCTGCTGAAGTCCATGCCGCCCAGCATGAGCCCGATGGGCGGCATGATCACGTCTCCCACCACCGAGGAGACGATCTTTCCAAAGGCCGCGCCGATAATGATGCCCACGGCCATATCAACGGCATTCCCCTTGACTGCGAATTCCTTGAACTCCTTGAACATACCCATGTCAAGCCTCCTTCTGGTCTGTGAAATGGAGAAAACATAACCTTTGACTATTATACGGGTAGCGCATCTGTATTACAATCATCAGGTGCGAGAATCTTATCTATGAACGTAGCGCTGCATGAACCTCTCGACAACTGACCGCAGCGGCGCATCCAGGATTTCAAGGGCCTTGCTCTCGATGTGTTCCGGTATGCCGCCATAAAAGGCCTGGGCGATGCCGCCGGTGATGCATGCCTGGGTATCGCTGTCGCCGCCCAGGGATATGGCGCCCCGTATGGCGTCTTCGTAACCGGCGGATTCCAGAAAGGCAATGATGGCTTCCGGCACGCTCCCCCGGCAGGTTACGTCGAAACGGTAGCCGGGACGGATCTCCTCCATGGTGCGGGACAGGTCATAGCCGAAGCGGGATTCCACATAGCCCCTGATCTCCTCCTTCGAACTGCCTGTCCGTGCCAGGAAGACGGCTGCCGCGGTCGCCTGGGCACCCTTGATGCCCTCGGGGTGGTTGTGGGTGATCTCGGTATAGTGCATGGCCTTTTCCAGGACGTCTTCGAGGGTGTCGAAGGCGAACCCCACCGGGCTGATGCGCATGGCCGAGCCGTTGCCGAAGCTGTTGTATGGTCCGCTCGCAGGGTCTAAAGCCCATTTCCGGAACATGCCCCCGTAACCGGCGCGGGGATAGCGGCGATGGTACTCACGCATGAGACGGTCATAACTCTGGGAGGTCATGATCGCATCCGCCAGGGCGATGCTCAGCACGCTGTCATCGGTGAACCTGCACTTTTGAGAGAACAGCGGAAAGTCCTTGGACTTGATGGGCCGGCCCTCGTAGACCGACCCGATGATGTCGCCCGCAATGGCGCCGGTCATGCGATCCCTCCTGTCCTGATAGAAGCCTTCGGCATCATGGGGTACCTTTTATGGCGCGCTCAGTGTCGAGGTATTCGTCTTTCTTCCGGATGGCCAGGGCCCTCTCGATGAGGGAGCGGGCCTCACCGGTGCGGCCGGTGGCGTGCAGCACGCTTGCCAGGTTGTTCATGATGTCCGGGTTGGCCGGGTCGAGTTTCAGTGCCCTGCGGTAGTAGGATTCGGCGGTTTCCAGGTCCTTTAGCCTGTGGGCGACATTGCCCAGGTTGAAATAGGGAACCGCCCAGGTGTCCTCTTGACGGGCCGCCTTCAGGTACTCTTTTTCAGCCAGTTCCAGCAGGCCCTTGTGTTCGTAGGCCAGCCCGAGGTCCACGTGCTCACGGGCGCTCAGGGGGTCGTTCAGCACCACGATCCTGGGCGTGGAGCATGCGGCCAGCAAAAAGAAAATGGCTGCGAGTCTCAGCGCCAGATGGACAGATAGACGCACCCTTTTTTCTCCCAGATTCTGCCGAACTCGGCATAGTCGAAGAACTGTGAGGCCTCGTATCCCGTATGAGCCATGAAGCCCCTGTCATTGTACCCCTTCACCACCAGGTAATGAGGTTTCGAAAAGACCCAGAAACCCAGGTCCACGAGCACGATCACCGGCCTGTTCTCTTTCACGAGGCCCCTGAGGTCGTCCATGGTGCCCTGGCCGAGCCGTGTCCGGAAGCCCTTGTCCCTTGCATAATTCTCAAGGTCCGTGATCAGGGCGCCCTGGAGCTTTTGGGTATAGACATGCCGTGCAATGCCGGCCTGGTCAACGGCCAGGCCATAGAAGGCAAACACGCTTTCAAGTGAGGCAGGGCCGCAGAAGAACGACTCCTGCCTCACGAAGGGGACGCCTGGTATCTCGTATGATGACGGATCAGCCGAGATGAGCGCAATCAGCAGTAAGACAGTCGTCAAGGCCGCTCATTTTGATGATGATATCCTTGTTCATGAGTTTCAGGATTACGACGACAAGCAGGATGATCACAAGGATGGCTATGACCGTTCCCAGGCCGTCGCCGCCTGCAAGGATGTCATCGGATGCCTGCGCGAGTATGTGGATCTGCCCGGCAGTCATGGAGGGGAGCTTGGCTGCAACCTCCTGGGCGGTGAACCCGTATGCCTTCAGCTTCTCCTGGACCATCTTCGTCTCCAGGGCCTTCTGGATGGTTCCGAGATCCTTCTGGAGGACATCCGCCGAGGTTGTGCCGTTCGATCCCAGGGAAGGGATCAGGGCCGCAAAGGCGGGAGATGTTACGAACAGCACCATGTGGATGGTTACGAAGGTTGCAAGGAAGCGGTTTCTCATCAGCAGTATCATGGCTCGACTCCCCATCGTTTTTCCCCCTGATAATCCGCTTTGGCCCTGGTGTCAATGGTTGGATGCGAGGTTGTCCGGGCAAGGTCGTTAGTTATGCGGGGGTCTTCAAAGGCCATATGCCATGAAGGTGACGCGAAAGGGCAGGTGGGGTATCTCTTTTGTCTCTCCCTCCACAAAGCCGATCTCTTCATACCACGCCTTCAATTCGGTGTTCAAGGCGATGATGCCGATGGCCACCTCCTGGAGGCCGATGGCTTCCGCCTTTTTGAGGATGGTATTGACCAGTGCCCGGCCGAAACCGTTCCGCCTGTAGGAAGGCAGGACGGAGAGCCGCTCGAGATAACAGGCCTCAGGGGCTGCCCGCTCCATGGCGACGCACCCCGCCGGCCGCTCATCTTGATAGAGGATGAAGTAGTCAACCCCCCGTGCGAGGTCCTTATGGATCCACTCCTGTGTGCAGTTCGATGGGTGCCTGGGGCAGTTAAGGGGTGTGAGGCCGAAGCGTACGGCAACATCCAGGTGCGATTCGCGGACGAGCGACGATATGATCGCCGCATCCACCGGCCCTGCCTCTCGAATATCCATAACTGGATCCGACTTGTTGTTCATAAGGGTGTGTGGTTTTTTTACCAAGTGCCCGAGACCGGACTCGAACCGGTACAGAGCAAGCTCCGAGGGATTTTAAGTCTGTCTCGCATCAAACTGGGAGCGGAATATAAAACCGCTCCCTTCCTTATTTAGCAGAACTTGCTATGTTTCTGAAGCTAAATCATCTATGTTTGATTTTATTTGGTCTTTTTTGGTGTTTTTTGGGGGTGATGGTTACAGATTTAGTTACAATCAAAGATTGTGGACATAAAAAAGCTCTATCAGATACAACATCCGATAGAGCTCATGATTTTCTAAATTAAATTACTGTATGTATACTATATGGTTGATTTTGTACCTAATCTAATAATCAATCGAAAAATTAACATGATGGAAACATGGGATAAAGATCATACCTTTTGGATGTTTCAATACCAAGCAAGTCACATATTTGATTTTGAATATCTTTAAAAGATTTAAGATAGTTATTCCTCATTTCGTATACCGAAAATTTCATGCCATCATATCTAGCTTTCCTTGAATCATCTTGTAGGCTTCTATATTTGCTATATATCGGTTTAAGATTATTAACTGTACCAATAATTCGTTGTAATTCCGAATGATCACCAGGATGCTTATTTTCATTAATAGCTAAGTAAGCATGTATATAATGAAGGGTCATATAAAAAATCATTGTTTCAGACCAATCAGTATATTCAGAAAAATCTGAGCATAAGGGATGAGATAGACGGGCTAACGCCTTTAAATTATGTTCAATTATTACTAGATGTTCTTCCTTAGAGGGCATGAACAATTGGTTTGTGATAAAGAACTCTTTTACCTGTTATGAGTGAATTTAGATCGGTAGGTTTTGTAATATTATCAACAACGAAATAAAAATTTAGATCGAGGTATTTCTCGAACATTTCAAGTTCAATGTCATATATCCTATCTCTTACTTCAATATTTCTCTTACTTAAAATAGTTGTGAATCGTTTAATATTCTCTGATTCATAAAAAACTATTGCCTCAATATCTTGCAATTTACTGACTTTGTAAGTATAGTATTTTTCAGGCGATAATACTAGTGGCTTCCAAGTGTCTTGTAACCCATCTAACATTCTACTTAGATCAGATATTATTAATGAATATGTATTATCTTCTTCAATAAAAAGTGTTTTCTTGGTAGTAGAACCCCAAAGCTGAAGTACTTCCTTCATCATGTCAGATTTATCTATTAAATTAGACCACATAAAAGAACTATAACACATACTCATTAACATGATAGATCTATTGGCAGGTAATGATGGGTATCCCAAAGAAGATCGGAACCACAACATCCTATCTATTTGACCAGTTGCTTGGTCAGTATAATCTTTATCTTCAAATGATCCCCATCTATATAAAATATCAGAGGAAGTTGTAGAGAATTCTGTATGCAATTTCATCCCCTAGGATCAAAATATAAACTCACGATACTTTCGAGATGACCTGGAATTTCATTAAAAAACCGGTCAATGTCTACTGGACTAAAGTTGGCTTCTGGTGCCTCAAAATTAGAGTATGTATTTAAATCATTTTTAACAAGTATTACCGGTGTTTTGTCATCATCCTGTAGGTTCGCTGACATAATCCTTACCCAAGAATTAACATCGAAGTCGCAATACTTGTATTTCTTTAATGAATGAATCTCAAAGCTCTTAGTATTATTGAATGGTTTTACTAGATATTCATCTTTACAAAATTTATCTGCTATATACTGAGATGGTAGTTTATCCACTACATTGAATACACGCTCGGTCATCAAAGCTAATCTCTGGACTCTAATATCCTTGCTAGTCTTATAAGATTTATAAACTCCAAGAGCATACGCAGCAAAATCATGGATAGAAGGTTCTTGAATGGATAGATTCAGAGGTTTGAGAAAAATAATATTTGTTCTCTCAACCGAAATTTCTAACACCCAGGCCCCATCACTGGATTTCATAATTAATCGAGGGATTTCCTGTGGAGCCTCCTGAGGAAGCGGAAAACTTGTCAGATCACCATCAAACTTATTATTTGAAATATCTTGGATAAACCTTACCAAGGATGATGTATTTCCTATTATAAGATCAGGTGTAAAAATGCTGGCTGTTAATCTAGTGATCATGAAATCCATAGTGCTATCCTTTAATCAAAATCCTATCGAGATAGTGTCTTTTAAACTTGAATCAAATATGTGGTGTTATAGACAGATAAACAAGGGATGGTTAAATGAGAATTTAATATTTGACGAAAATCCTATTCTGGACAGACTCCGTACATCTGGGTGAATGAGAGATTACATATTCATGTCATGTAAATAACCCAATGGGTAATATGCTATTATAATTAACATTGGTAAGATAGATTAACCATGTATATTTTGTCAAACAAATGTTATGTGCGTAAGCAGATTGCTTAATATATCCAAGTCATCATAATTTAGATTCAACATCCATTGAACCTCTGTAAAACTTAGCTAAAGTTTTATTCTAATGGACATGTAACTTCATTGTAACCAACAATCTTTCATCGTATATTTATGGCCTCTGTGATATCGATTACCACCCCTTTTAATCATCATGTTCTCATCAGATGGTTACACTACCTGAATGTTTACTTTAAGATTACAGAGCAAAGATAGATCACCATCGATCTGTACGACCAGCCCTTGATTCACTGTGGAATTCGGTAGGGTATTCATGCTCTCAATTCTTTGATGAAGACGGGCTCTGGGTTGGTAAACATACACAGAATACTAGTATATAATCACCTGAGAAATGAGACAGAACCCTACCTTTTAATGATATCAGGATCATCATCAATAAGACTTCTAAGCTTCTTCGATCTTACTGGATGGCGTAACTTTCGCAGCGCTTTGGCATCGATCTCGAGAAGACGCTCTGTGCTAATCTGTAATTCCTTGGCCATATCTTCGAGTGTTTTAAACGGTTTCTCGCCGATGCCGAATCGCATGCGCAGGACCTTCTCCTCCAGTGGAGTGAGCGTTGCAAGCACGCGGTGTGTAATATCAAGACTGTTCGCCCCTTGAGAAGTGGCTGTTTCCTGTTTACCTGGTGAAATGGTTATAAATGTTTTAGTTCTTGTGCCTTTTGTTATAGCTTCCTTAAACTTATTATATAACTTAATGCACCATGTTTGTATTGGCATCATTCACACATCCCATCAGTCGATTAGTACTCCCAACTTTCGCCAGAAGACAGGCTCATGTACGATCCTTAATCCATATTTTTTCGCTTTCTTTGCTTTACCCGACTGAGTGTTAGGATCTGCCACAACTAGAAGATCCAGGTTCTTTGTAACAGATGGCATAACTCGGAGGCCTTTATCAATTGCAAGCTTTTCAGCAATTTCACGAGAAATGAGTTTTCCTTTCATAGAGCAACTGCATTCGCCAGTGAAGCACACCGATTTCCCAGACCAATCCTCACTGGGAGGCTTCTTTGTATCGGTGAAGTCAGTGCACCCCGAGGAGTTCAGAAGATCGCATAGTTGATCATCCGACAAGCGCTCGAATCCAAGCAATTGTGCAACTAACTGGATTTCTCGCCTTTCCGATTCAGAAATATGTCGATCTGCCCATGCAGCCTTAGCCAACTGTGTAAGGTATTCTAGATGGATTGATTTGATATGGTCAAAACTCAGCCCCCAATGAGTAGCCACGTCAATAAGAGAATTGCCCTCAGTTTCTTCAATACGGCCGTCTTCGAGTACACGCCATAGAAGGGCACGATAGTCCATTTCTCCATCAATATGAGAAGCCTCAAAAGAATTGGCGGACAATCGCTCTGCAAGGAGTTGAATATAGCTGGGCACTACTGAAGTAGGGTTATCACTACTCCCTCTTGGGAAAAGACTGCTTTGCGGTATTTGAAGAATCGGCCAAGATGGCGGTGCACTAGCTTCATGGGCTGTAATCACATCTGGATTTTTCATTAACAGTTCTTGTAAAAGGCATGCTGTAACACGAGCATCATGGAGTGCTGCATGAGCTCTTCCGTTAAATTTAATTCCGTACTCAGCACAACATGCTAAAAGCGACCCTCCACCTGTCATCCTCATAGTATCAAGTGTTGGGTATCTAGGCATCTCAATGCCAATATGATTATACTCAGACTGCAGAAAAGAGATGTCGAACCTGACATTGTGCCCCACCAACGCGATTGAGCCACAAAGAAATTCAGCCAGATGGCCAGCAATCTCTGCGAAGCGAGGTGCATTGATTATGTCGGTGGCTGTAAGACCGTGAATGCTTGTAGGGCCTATATCTCTTTCCGGATTAACTAAGGAGGTTAGTTCGGCTGAAATGCCCTTTCCCGGCATAACAAGGACCGCAGCCACCTCAACTACACGATCATAACGGTAGGGATTTAACCCTGTAGTTTCAACGTCAATAACTGCAAATGGTCTCATCATATACTCCTCAGCAACCAACACGGATTACCGTTGACAGAAAGCTATCTGATGAATACTTTTATAAAACATCGATACAGTGTTCTCTATTCCATGCAACAACATAATCGAATTCCTTTTCAATTATTTCTAAGAGTCTAGTGCTTGTTTGAGAGGTGAGGCGCTTTAGGTCAAACATCTCAAGTATTGCGTGAAGGTGCTCATCGCTTCCTTTTTGAATTGGAAGTTTTTTAATTGTGAGATGTGATACAACCAACAACTCACTGGGTGGAATTTCTTCAAAAGTTCGAGGTCCCCTCCTACGTAGAACTATGGGAGGTGTGCCTGTGATTCGTACAATCGCATTGATAAATCCTTTTGTATTCAACTCATCTTCGACTACCAAATGATGCTTCCGAACTGCATGATTTAAAGCACTATTCATGATGTGCTTTAATTCCCTACCCATACGTTTAATTCCACATCCTCGTAAATAGATATCATAAGCACGCTTAGACAACATCGGCCCTTCAACCTCTATGATGCGGCAGAGTCCTTCTGAAATTTCCCCAATACCTGCAGTGCGTGGATCACTGAAAGTAGGCCCCTCATATATCTGATAAGTAGAAAAGTGTTCATAAGATGAGAGTTCTCCCAATAGGTCTTTCTCGTTATAAGGATCTCGATAGACCTCAGGTAGAGATTCAAGTGGTGTATTCGGGATAACGTTATCTGGGATCGGCTCAGGTCTATCTGCAAACCTCTCTGAAGTAGATTTTGGTAATGAAGATTTCTGGTATTTGTCTCTTGAATGAATTGCTTCTACTTGAATATTAAATCCAGTATCCTCAGGGCAGGTGTCCTCCAAATCTTGAGGATCTATTATGGTTATGTCTTCAACTGTTTCTTTACGCTTAAGCTCTTCCTTCCCACGTTGTAAACGACTTTCCTCAAGAAATCTTTCAAGACTGCAATGCACCTTTTCCAACGCACCAGCAGAATCAATCCACCAATCAGTGGACCAAATACGCACAATGTTCCAGCCAAGGTTACGTAGAACCTTCTCTCTCAATTTATCTCGGTCACGAGCAGTGGCAGAGCGATGATATGTGGCTCCATCGCATTCTATGCCAGCCAAATACTTTCCAGGCAAATCAGGATCTACGATCCCAATATCAATACGAAAAGATGACACCCCAACCTGTGGATGTACATACCACCCCTTGCTTACCAGAGCTTCTGCAACCATTTTTTCAAACTGGCTGTCGTAGTCGCCTATAGTTCCATAAACAGCTTCTGCAATTGCCTTTGGCCCACGATCGGCAAATTCCATGAAATGCTTCAGATCCCGTACTCCAACAGCTGAAGTACGAGACAAATCAATTTGCTCTGGCCTCAGACTTGAAAAAACAAGTAATTCATGCCTAGCGCGAGTAATAGCTACATTCAAGCGACGCTCACCCCCATCCTGATTCATAGGGCCGAAATTCATGGATATTGCCTTGGTTATGTCAGGCCCATATGTAAGTGAGAAATACATAATATCTCGTTCGTCACCCTGCACACTCTCAAGGTTTTTTACAAAGATAGGCTCGGTTCTATCATCAGCGAAGAAAGGCTCTATAGATGGCGATTTTCGTCTCTCGAAATCAAGAAGATCTTCAATTAACCTTTGCTGTTCTGCGTTAAAGGTTACAATACCTATGCTTAGACCTCGATCTACGAACTCCTGGTCTTTAAGGCGCAAGACAATATGAGTGACTAAAGCTCGAGCTTCAGGCTTATTAATTCGTGCACCGCCCTTCTCATAAACTCCATCTTCCACTATATGAAGACTAACTGCCGTATCTTCAGTATTTGGCGACGGGAAAGTAAGTAGTCCACCACCGTAATAACGGCTATTAGAAAATGTGATCAGACTTTCATGTCTGCTGCGATAATGCCATGAAAGATTTAACATTGGAAGATTCGCACCAAGACATTCATCTAAAATACTTTCGAGATCACCTTCTATATCTTCGTAATCAGCTTCTGATTCGGCTCGATCAAAGAAACTTGTTGGGGGAAGCTGCTTGGGATCACCAACCATCACCACCTGTTTTCCACGGGCAATCGCACCAATGGCATCCCAGACAGGAATCTGTGAAGCTTCATCGAACACCACAATATCAAAAAGAGGAGTTTCGGTTGATAGGTACTGAGCTATAGACAATGGGCTCATTAATAAACATGGGGCTAGCTTAGTAATAGCACTCGGGATACAATTTATGAGTTCTCGTAGCGGCATGTGTTGTTTTTTCTTCTGCATTTCATGGCGAAGTATGCCCCATTCCGAATTCCTGTGTGATTCTTGTTTGCCAGGAAGAGCTGCACACAAGCCAGCTCTGATAAAGTCGCGTGTGAGTTCGGTAAGTCTATCATCGAGTGCCCTAAAATCAGAGATGCGTTTATCGTGTTCTGCAGAGACAAAACTTCTAAGGACTTCATCATTATCCACAGTTACGTTCAACCACCAGCGGGCATAGTCTGTCTCAAATGATTTTCTTATTACACCATGTTCAACTTTACCTTTTTCAATTGCATTAATAAGTGGCATCAGACCGTTTGTAATAGCTTCGCTCCTTACCTTGCGCCATGCACACCATGCACGGAGTTTAGGCTGTAACTGAATAATGCCGCAGCAAATATTTTTTATGCTTTCCGGTGTTTCGTCTATCTTGGTATTGATTTCTGAAGCTGTCATTCCAGATTTCACAGAGAAGTTAGCATAAGCAGAACGGAAACGCTCAACAGCTTTACGATACCTACTTCCTGCTTGGGGTATTGGTCCTGTTGGTTCAAGCAAGGCATTACCATCGCCCAACAAATGATGCAGTTTAGTCTTAATTGTACTGAAAGACTCTGCTGATAGTGCAATTCTGCTAATAGAAACGGATAGATTTTCCTGAAAATCCAATGCCCTTAGTAATTCTTCAGTCCTAGTATTAAGCCCGTCCCACAATCCGCTGGTTTTACTATGCAAGTGTTCAAGCTTAGCAATTTCTTTTTTCAAAGATTGCAAAGATCTCAATTTCTCTAAATAAGCTGCCATGTCGGCCCCGCATCGTCCAGCGGCGACCGCAGTAACATAATCGTCGTTCCAACTTTGATCAGCTAGCATTGAATACACAGTAGTTTGAAATGTAAGGGCAGCCAACATATCGTCAACTCTTGTATCAAGGCCAGCCCAAAGATTTGATGTCTTTGTTGTACAATCTTCAAGGTCGTTAATTCCAGATTCAAGCTTGCGTAGGGTGACTAATCGATCAATATCGGATGGGAGTTCAATATCATGTTCCCCTTCAGTCACTTTAATCAATGTAGACCGAATCCGACGGTGTCTTAACCTGTTTAATGGCCACCAGAACTTGTTTGCTTTTTCCCAATCTATTTTCAATTGCTCTATGTCAATATTAGAAACATTGCTATTGTATCTCGCAGAAAGTTGGGATGAAACCTCCCTGTGGTGCTCTATCATATCCAGCCCATGCTTAATTTTTTGGATCAAATCAGCTGACCAAGGGGTGGGTAGATGGTTTTTGATATCTCTATACTGTTCCAATAGATACAGTCCATTTCGCAATTCCCCATTAATTGTTCTCACATCAGGGCGTAAAGCAAAACGCCAATCATGTCCTGCAGCATTTGGCAGTATGCAGCTCAATGTTGAGAGCGCATCACACCTGCTCTCATCTAGAGAGAACTTGGGTATGCCGATGGCTTCAAATAATATTTCCGAAGATTTATCAAGTTCATCAGCTGTAGAAATAAGATCACAAGCAGAATCAATCAATGCCTGTTGCCAGCTTGGTGACCAATCACCGAGGGGAATATAAGCTAGAGGACTATTAGCTATTGCTCCTACTTCCTTAGCGTTTATGTCCAGTTTATCTGCAAGTTCTCTAAGTGCAAATAAATCCTCTGCTGCGTGAACATCCGCCGAAGGCCATGAAAGCCCCAATTTTGGTAGATCTCTTCCTGCAGTTATCAGCCCAATAGCTGTATAAGCTGTAAGTCCATTTTGTCGTTTGCAGTGGAGTTGTCTGACAAATTTATTGAGCTGGTCCCGAAGTGTTTTTAGGCGCTGAGTCTCTCTTATCCACTCCTCATCATCGATTTCACCTTTGGCTTCCCATGCACAATCAAGCTGTTGAAGTACATCAACTTTGCGGGCTTTGTTGGAGTGAAGCTGAAGGCAGAAATCACCGAGTTTTATTTCACATAGACGTCGGTAAACTACATTCAGGGCAGCTATTTTCTCCGATACGAACAAAACTTTTTTTTTCTCCGCCAAGCAGTGAGCTATTAAGTTTGCAATGGTCTGGCTTTTGCCTGTTCCTGGTGGGCCGATCAAAACAAAATCTTTGCCATTTGCTGCTGCAATCACAGCTGACAATTGAGATGAATCTGCTGAGAGTGGGCAAAAGATCTGTTCTGGTCCATATGTTTGGTCTAAGGCTCGAGGATCAAGAAAGGTACATCCAGATGATTGATAAGACTCACGTGGCGTATCTATAAGGTGCTTCACCACGGGGTTCTGTTTTAGTTGATCAGTACGGTCAATCAGATCCTTCCACATCAAGTATTTTGCAAAGGAGAAAGTTGAAAGCACCACCTCTTCAACTACTTCCCAACCCCGGATATCTTTAATGACTTGGGCAACAGCATTCCAGATTCCAGTAATATCCAATCCATGGTCATCTCTTGGAAGCTCCCCCTGTCTTACCTTTATTTCGAGGTTGAAATCCTGCCGCAACATCTCAATTAATGTCGGATTGAATCGTGGCTCATCATCGTGTAACTGTAGAGTGAATCCAGAACGTACACTACTGCGATGCAGGGTTACTGGGATCAGAACAAGTGGTGCCCGAAAACGTTTATTATCCTTATCATCTCTTGTCCATGATAGAAACCCTAGTGCAAGGAAAAGAGTATTGGCTCCTCCTTCTTGCAAGTTAGCGCGAGCGAAGCGATATAGCTCGACCAAACGACTGTCAAGCTCATCTTTTGGAAGACTCACCATAATTTCTTTTCTGTTAAGTGCATCCAAGGCATGGGCACGACGAACGTCTTCGCTTGTACGGGCCTCGTAAATTTCTTGACTGCGAAGATCCGTTCCCCTCATAAGATCGGGGTGTGGAAGCAGTTTAAGTACATGTCCATCTGCGAGCATATCTTCAACTCGACCTGGATCAGGAGCAAATAATTTTATTGCCCTTTTTGTCGTTCGAAAATTCAAAAGACTATTGCGAAGAGAGAGATCAAGTAACTTTCTTTGCCAGCGATCCAAGCGATCACGTGGTTCTGGGAGGGTTGTCTGAGCTTGTTGTACTATCTCATCATCGGGAAATTCCGGAGCCTCTTCAAAAATAGGTTCCAGATCTTCCTTAGGTGACATACTTTGGCCAGAGGGCTCTACTACATGCTCACTTGCCAAAGGTTTTATTCGCTGTAATCTGGCACGCCGAATGTCTATAGCAAGCTCAAATTGTCCTTCTTCATCCTCTGAGATATGTTTGGCGCCCAATTCAATAGCACGATTAAAGCTTGGACATGGGCGATGTGTGATTAGTGTTGTCTCGAACAACAAAAGTTCATTGAGTTTTTGTCTCTTACGAAGAGCTGTAATGTCATCGACTACAACAGTAGTAAACTCTTCAGCTTTCAGCCAAACACCAGCAAAGACATGGTTATGTGTGAAAACAATTAATGGATTAAGACCACACTGCTCAAACACTGCACAGAAAAACAGTGTCGTGTCCATACAAGTGGCGATTCCAGCATCTATTATATGGCCAGAGCTGCGAATTTTCTGACCTGAATGTTCAAAGCTGGCAGGCGGTAGAGAATAATCAAGACCAATGGAGCCAAAGGCAGCCCAAATCGCTGAAGACAATTCCCAAACCCTTTTCGGGCCTCCTTCATAGCCAGTTAGTGCACTGTTTTTACCATGTTTACGAAGTATTTCAGCAGTCTTCTTGAGTATATGGTCAATAGCCGGCTCATTAGGCTGTACAAATGCTGCTATGATTTCTGGCATATGACCAATTCCTCCCCACTGATTGCGAGGGAGAAGTTCTATCGTTTTATCCAATCTATCAAATTCTCTTTCACCAGCATTCAGGACAAAAGTCACTCGGGCAGTTTCAGCTTCGGTCAGACGTCCTAGAAGCGCTCCATCAAGAGACACATCCAAATCCGTGATACGAAAATGCTGGCCAGGTTGAATAGCATCAGCTCGCCATCTCTTTGATTTTATGAAGGCAGGCTCAGATTTAAGGCTTAACTCAACCTCTTTCAATGTTTCTTCACCTTCATTGCTGATAACAAGTTCGCGTAAAACCGGTACTGCATTCTGGTAAAAGGCGAGATTGATTTTTGGCGTCAAAACAACATGGATATGACTAATGTTCAAATCACTTTCCATAGAACACTCCTCTGAATAAAACTGCAGTCAATATCTAATAGGTAGTTACAAACAGCATCGAACAGGGTGGCTATCTATTTCCAGATGAGAGATTAATCGCATATAATATACCTAATTATGTATTTTGTAAATTCATTAACTTGGTATTTGAATAGCATTTGTTAATATCCCCATAGATTATATGATAAAGATTATATCTTCATTGGGTACACTGTAAGATCAAATCTCAACTTATACAAATTATTTACATGGGGATTCCTTAGATTTCTCTTTAAGGTGCATCATGAATGGCCTCGGGTCCTTCACCTTGAGGGCCTTCTCGATAATCTGAATTATGTCATCGAAACCAACTCCATATTCGGACAGGTGCTTATGGGCTTTCAAAATATCGGCATAGATCGCTTTCACTATTGTCTGGTAGGTTCCCCAAAGCCCCGAATTCTGTAGCTGCTCGATCGTATGCGATTCGAGAATAAAGCTCCGTATCTGGCCCTTGTCGGCGTCGATGGGTAGTTCATAAACCAGTTTATTAGAAGGCAGTATCTTGATATCCGGGTGCTTTATTTTGATAAGGTCCAACAAGATATATCCATTGTCGGCCTCGATGGTAATAGTTTCACATAGTAGTGGCCGGCTTGCGATCGTCATAAGGCTTGACCATGTTTTGAATGGTAGCGTAGCAGATCCCCACTGCAAGGATTCGCAGGGTATATCATGCTGGACACCCCAACTTGTTACTCTGAATATGTCCGACACGGTAAGGATTATCTCCGATGCAGCGGCAAGCCTGGCAGATTTAGGTTTCACTGCAAAAAGGAATTTACGATGTTCAATTAGATCTTTTTTACTCACTCGGGCTTTCATGTTATACGCCTCCTCTTGTCAACTATACCCTCAACTAGATGACTTCCTCTCGATAGCTTATTGTCATATCAAGCATGCGAAGTTCAAGCTTAGGCATCATGGAAGCAGTGACGACTAATTGCTCGGTTTTCGTTAAAAGAATTTGCAGTCTCAGTTCTTTTATTTAGAAATTATTAAATGAGTTTTTATAGAATAGTGGTGGTAAGTGATTCTTCAAATGTAGGGCAAATATCTACCCAGGAGATTCTTAGATCGAAGGGATCATCCCTACTCACTACTAATCTAAGAACTCTAAGTCCAATCGAAGGTGGGGAGAGAATGGGGAGAGAGTAGAGTTGTATGCTGTATTATGATATGAAGAAGGAGGGATTGAAGATGTTAAAAATGGCTTTTTACCAAGTGCCCGAGACCGGACTCGAACCGGTACAGAGCAAGCTCCGAGGGATTTTAAGTCCCTTGCGTCTGCCAATTCCGCCACTCGGGCAGGCAAAAGTGGATGTAAACGCATCGCAAGAGCCCTGTCAAGCACCACCTCATCTTTTTTTACTTTCACTTCATGGTGCGTACTTGCTATGGTATTGCCTTAAATCACTTGGTAATCTATCCCGACATTAAAACAGGGGCATCAAGATGCACCATGAAAGGAGCTCTAAATGGTAAAGGTGACCTGCCTCGGTTCCGCCGGCACTGTTACGGGTTCGAATTTTCTCGTGGAGACCACGTCCGGCAAGAGGTTCATTGTCGATTGCGGCATGTTCCAGGGCGGAAAGAAGATGGATATGCGCAACTGGCGGGAATGGGATTTCGATCCGGCCCAGATCAGGGCGGTGTTCCTCACCCACGCGCATATCGACCACAGCGGTCGCCTGCCGAAGCTTGTCCGCGACGGATTCAAGGGCCGGATCATTACGACTTCGCCGACCGCGCAGCTCTGTGAGATCATGCTGCTGGACTCGGCACATGTGCAGGAGATGGATGCCGTCTGGCAGAGCAAGAGGAACCGGCGCAAGTCCGGCAGTGATGTAAAACCCCTGTACACCACCGAAGACGCCCGGAACAGCCTTGGGTTCCTCAGTCCTGTGCTAAGCGACGAGATCATCCAGGTCGATGAAGGGATCCGGGTCCGTTTCAGGAATGCGGGACATATCCTGGGCTCGTCCATCCTGGAGATGTGGGTAAACGAGAACAGCCATGAGATAAAGATTGTTTTTTCCGGCGACATCGGCAAGGCCAACCAGCTCATCCTCAAGGACCCGGCCGAGATCTTCAACGCCGACTACCTGTTTGTGGAGTCCACCTACGGCAACCGTTTACATAAGCCCATGGAGGAGAGCGAGGCGGAACTGATCGCGGCGATCGATCATGCCTATAAAAACGGCGAAAAGGTCATCATCCCCGCCTTTGCCGTGGAGCGCACCCAGGAGATCATATACATTTTAGGGGAGTTTTTCAGACAGGGCAGGCTGCCCGACATGCCGGTCTATCTCGACAGTCCCCTGGCCATCAAGGCAACGGAGATCTTCAGGAGGAACAAGGCCTGTTATGACGAGGAGGCCGCGGCCATTGTGAAGAACGGCAACGATCCCTTCAGCATGCCGAACCTGAGATACTCGGAGACCTCGGCCGAGTCCATGGCCATCAACGAGCGCAGAGGCCCTGCCATCGTCATTGCCGGAAACGGCATGTGCACGGCAGGGCGCATCAAGCACCACCTCAAGCACAACCTGTGGCGCGAAGGGGCGAGCATCGTCATCGTGGGGTTCCAGGCCAACGGTTCCACCGGGAGGAAGATCGTTGATGGATACAAGAGCGTAAAGATCTTCGGTGATGACGTTGCCGTGAACGCAAAGGTGTTCACCATCGGCGGATTTTCCGCCCATGCCGACCAGAAAGATCTCCTGGCGTGGGTGGGGAACTTCACCGAGTCCGGGCCCAAGGTCTTTGTGGTGCACGGTGAGCCGCTGGTCTCCGAAGAGTTCGCCCGTCTCATCAATGAGAAGACAGGCCTGAGTTCCTATGTGCCGCACTGGCGCGAGAAGCTTATCCTCAAGGCAAAGGAATTCGTGGTTCAGGCCCCTGTCCCCGAAGAGGCCCCTGTGGATCTCAGGGCGGACATGCTCACGGTGGTGGCAGATGTCGAGCGCCAGCTGGCTATCCTGAAAAAGAGGATTGAAAAGGAGGAATTCCGGCCTCTCATCACTGACGAGGAGATCGACCGGCTCAGGTATGTCGAAGAGGAGCTGGGCGGGATCATGGCTAAGAACCAGGGCTGATCCTTTCTGCGCGCGCCCCTTCAGGCCGGGTTATGCACAGACAGGCCTTTAGGGCGGTTTTATTTGGATGACGTCTCGATGAAGCAGCCCCCGCCGCCACCTCCTCCCGACTTTGCCTCAGGTGTATCAGGCGCAGAAGAAGATCCTGCCTGTACAGCCGAGAAGTGGTGGAACCTGAGTTCAATGGCAGGGGGCGAAAAGTCTGGATGGTCAACTCGGGAGCCCTCCACTATCCATCCCATTGCCGCATCCTGGACCTTGCCCTGCCCATCGCAGCCGAGCAGCCACGATGACCCGTCAAAGACATAGATGCCCACCGTGCTCAGGTCCTCGTAGCCCAGGCATGGTATGAAGACCTTTACCGGGGCGTTGAAGACCGTGGGCGGCTGCAGGTTGATCACTTCGCCCACGGCTGTGATGCCGTCTACACTCAGCAGCCCGATCTCATCCGAGGGCCCCAGTTCGGGCTTCACCGGCTCCAGGCTGTTGAAGATGACCATCAGGCCTTCAAGCGCACCGCTTATCACCTTGAAGCCGTCGTTGTAGAGGTCCTTGAGCACGATGTTGCCCAGCTCGATGGGGAGAGTCCGGGGCGATGCATTGAGGGCATCGTCATGTTCCGGCAAGGTCTCCACGGCGAATGAATAGGTGTGAGCCTGCATCCAGACGCCTAAGCGGTCCTTTGCCTGAACCGTTATGAAGATCGTTCTGCCATAGGGGAATAAGCCCAGAACGCCTTCCCTGGATCTGTCATAGATGACCCACAGGCTCGATACCCGGGTGTCTTCATCAGGGGCGAGTTTTACTGTCCTCACCACGTCCGTATCCGCCAGGCCTACGCTGTAGGCAGGGCTTACACCATCATCAATGGTGAGGGTGATGCTCCCGGGGTCCTGCAGGTTGATGCCGTCTTCATCATAAAGCCTCACCGCAAACGAGGCATTGACAGGTATGCGTGTGGTGTCTGTGGACCCGGCGCCGTCATGGGGATGGATCTCCAGTACTTCCGGAGGAACCTTAAGGGGGGAGGAGGTGCTTGCGGGGTCGGTCCCGTAAAGGTATTCGCTCAGGTTCGTCCACCCGTCGCCGTCGAGATCGCCGCTTGCACCATCCTGGCCTGATGGATCGAGCGGATCCAGCCTGTACCTCACCTCCCACCCGTCCGGCAGGCCGTCGCCATCGGTGTCGGCGTTCGCAGGCAAGGTGCCGTTCATGTACTCGTCGACATTCGACAACCCGTCTCTGTCAGGGTCGCCGCCGGGGCTGGTTATGCCGTAGGCGGTTTCCCAGTCATCAGCCATGCCGTTGGTGTTGTTGTCGTTCAGCGAGAATGACTTTCGAGAGAGGGGATAGCCGAACGAGTCGGTAATGTTCTCGAGTCTCATCGAGTAGATCACGTAACGGGATATGCCGGACAGATAGAGCCGGTAGGTGGAGCCTCCCACCTGGACGATGGGGGAGCCCGAAGTCCTGAGAGAGAGTCCGGAGCTGAACCAGTAGTTCGATGCGTTGGTTGCCCCCTGCATATTCGGCTTGCTGAACGTGATATCCACGGTGTTTGTCGAGTAGTTGACAGCCGAGATGGCCGTAACCGCGGGAGCATCTATGAGCGTCGTGAACTGGTGCTCTCCCGAAGGGTTGGTTGAATTGGGATTCTGTTCCGGGCCGTTTCCCGAGGCATCGGCGGAACCTACCCTGAAGAAGTATGTGGTGTTCTCGGGAAGGCCGCTGATGGTAACACTGTGAGTGTTTGAAAGGGTGCTAACAGTCTTGTAGGAGGGATATCCGTCCCAGGTCGAGCTCCCGGTACCATACCGTATCATGGCATCGGCCGGCTCATTCGTGTCCCAGGTGATCGTGACCGCAGTAGGGCCTGCGGATACGGAAACATTACTGATGGAAGGTGCCAAAGAGGGCGTGGTGAAGGTCAGTTCCTGTGAAGGATTCGTCTCATTGGGGGAATATTCCGTGCCGGAGCCCCGGACATTGTCGGACCCCGCCCTGAAGAAGTAGGTCGTGTTGTCGGTGAGGCCCGTTATGGTGATGTCATGTGATGTCGTAAGCTCCGGGTCAATTACCTCAAGGGGGTAATGCGTCCATTCGGAACTGAGCGTCCCATACCGGACGATGCCTGTGCCCGGCATATCCGTTGTCCAGGTGATGTTCGCCGAGGTGTCGCTGAGGGATGAGACAAGAAGGTCCGAGATGACCGGAACGGGGAGGCTCGATCCATGCACGGTCAGGGTCCATGATTGAAAGGTGCCCGTATCACCTTCAGCCAGATCCCTTACCCTGAGTGTCCATGCGCCCTTGGCGTTTTCGCCCAGGTGGCGGACGCTGCCGAACACCCAGTGATCGTAACTGTTCGCAGGTGAGCTTGTAGGGGTGTGCTTTTCCGCCAGCACGCTCTCCGTACCGTCCGGCGAGACCAGGACAACCTCCAGGTCCGGCCAGTAGGTGTGATCTGCAGCGGTGAAGGTCACTTCCACGAACTCCACTGTCATGCTCTCGTTTATGGTTACCGTGTCGGAAACCCCGGTAGTATCATTGTCCGGGATTGTTATGCCGGGTGATGAAGAACCGCCGGCATGAACCTCGGTGCCTGCATTTATCCAGGTCTCAGCCATCGCCACCGCGGCCTGGGCGTTCACCCTGCCGAAACCGTACTTGTGATTGATGTGGTGACCTGCCCCATTGGTTGTCCAATCGGCATCTGAGGGGTCGTTCTTGGTAGCCGACAGGGCAAGGATGGCCCTCACGTCTCTCCACCCCAGATCGGGGTTTGCCTGGAGCATGAGTGCGACAATACCTGCTGTGAGGGGTGTTGCCGAAGAGGTGCCTCCGAATGTCGAAGTGTAATTGCCAGAGTCATAACCGGCCGAGCCTGTGCGGTCAGTGGTGGTGATGGACATACTGCCGCCGCTGGACGGAGCGTTTACCAGGATGTTCGCACCTTTCTCAGAATAGGGTGACCGCGTCCCGGTGTTCGTGCTGGCGGCAATGGCCATGGCAAACCGTGAGTTGGCATAACCGTTGTAGTTCGAGTTGTTGAGGTCGCCTCCGTTGCCGCCGGCCCAGAGATAGATATTGCCGCGCCCCCCCCTGCCGGTGCTGACGGAATTCGCCAGGGCGTCCTGTAAGAGGGGCTCCAGGGTTGCGAGAAGATACCCCCCGTCTGCGGCCGGACCCCAGCTGTTGCTGTAGATGTCTATGACGGCATTATTCCGGTTAAGGGCCGAGGCCCACGAGGTATCGGGAAGAACGATATCGAATGACAGGCGATGACCGACAAGGGCCGCACCAGGGGCGGCACCGCAGATGCCGAGCGAATTAAAGCCCTTTCCTGCCGCCACGCCTGCGCAGGAGGTGCCATGCAGCCCATGGGTAGTATTGCTGTCGAACTCGACAAAATCCCAGCACAGGTCTGTGAGTACGTTATCCGCCAGATCGGGATGGTCTGTCTCGAGGCCGTCATCGACGAGGGCTATGATCTCGTTTGCCGACCCCCGATAGGTGTCCCATACCGGGATGATATTGACATCCTCTCCTGAGCCTCCGCCGCCCTGCCCGGTATTCCTGAGATGCCACTGGTTCACGAACAGGGGATCGTCCGGAATAGAGCGTTTCGCATGTACTCTCATCCAGTTGGGATAGGCATAATTCACTGATCCGGATCTTTGGAGATCGTTGGAGACGGCAAGGCCATGGAAGGGGTCTCCCAATTCGTAAAGAAAGGTATTTTTCGCAAAGGCAAATGATTGAACCCGTTTGAGCCCAAAGGCGGCTTCGGTTCTCGATATGGTCTTGGCTGGTGTTCTTGCCGGGAATTGGACGATGATCTCCTCGGTGAGCACCATCTTGGACTCCGCTCTCCCTTCTGGACTGGCATAGAATACCGGGAGGGCTGACCTGATCCCTGAGGTGTTTTTGAAGCGTTTGAGTCTGGCAGAATGCTCAAGAGTGCTCTTCGATCGCGGCAGCCTTACGCTCATCCGGGTATCGTGCTCACGGGTGACAATGGAATCGGGGTAGTATGATTTGATGATTTTGCGCGCATTCTCACGGGAGCCGGCTTCCTTTTTCAGGAGGATCTCCGCCTCAGCCATTGAGATCCACGCATGTTTTCTTGATTTCCCCTCGTTCCAGGAATAGGTTTCGTTCAGATCTGATGAGGTTGATTGCCTTTTCGAACCGGCAAGGACACTCGAGCCCATTAATGATATCAGGATACATATCAATATGATGAGGATTAAAAAAAACGCAGTCTTCTTCACTGTTATCCCATTACGCCCAGATGTTTATCAGAACAAGACATGCCATGAATGCAACGGCCCAGCATTCTTCTCGGCAGATGGAACTCGTTACATAAGGTACCTGCGCATTTCTTGAGATGGTCATGTTAAACCAGTTACTATGAACTGAGGCAAGGATCAAATACAATGACACTCTTCGCCTTGTGAGGGGTCAATGTGCAGGGCAAGCAGGGGTTATCCAGGCAAATGATATGTTTCAGGATTTGCGGTTTATTCCGGTAAAACCCAATAATGAATTCTGGCAGCCGACTGTCATGTTTGAGTTGCGGGAGGTGAGGGCAGATCGAAAGGGCTGTTTCTCGATTTTTGAAATGAATACGGGACCGACCACCCTCGGTTTTGGCCGAGGGTGGTCTCAATACAGTTTTAAGAGAACGTGCTAAACTCTCTTACTGGGCGGCGCCAGCCGGTGCTGCTTCTGCCGGAGCCTCGGTATCACCGGAGGTTGCTTCAACCGGAGGTGCCTCAGGAGCAGCGGGTGCGGTTTCCGTTTCCGTTACTGCCGGTGTCTCAGTTGTTGCTTCCTTCTTCTGGCAAGCTGAAACGTTCAGCAGAAGCCCAAACACGACAACCACAAACAGAACCCATAAAGAACCCTTCTTCATCGTCATAATCTCCTATCCTTTTTTTTTATTTCTGCCGATTTTATTCAGCAGGTGGTGTCACCTTTTGCCTTTAAACAACCTTCGTATGTAATGGCATCCATATATCGACAACCAGATGCCACAACCTGCCTATTGTTGCCAGTATGTATATGCAGCTTAACCTTTAATAAAATCGCTATTACCGAGTATTTCTATGCCATGTCAACAGCAATGAGCATTAGGGGGATTGATCCAGTACATGCACCAGCGAGATTATATCCGCCCCGAATGCATGTTTCGTTGGTGCGTGCATCTCTGTGAAGAGCTTCCTCATCCATTATATTGTGCAGTCCATGGTGTTGATTAACTGCATAAACCAGAACAGATGCTTTGTCCACTTCTTTTTAGCCCCCAAGCGTCAACTTATCGTGTGCCTGCCTATGCCCATGACCTGTGGTATCGGAGAGCATCCTTTCAACGAAAGAATCCAAAGACTATTTGGCCAGTATGAATTCGTCCCTGCGGTTTTTGGCCCATGCCTCTTCATTATGGCCGGGATCCGCCGGTTTTTCTTTGCCGTAGCTGACAGTGGACAGTCGCGCTGCATCGATCCCCTGAGACACAAGGTAGTCGAAGGCCGCTTTCGCCCTTCTCTCGCCAAGGGCCAGGTTATACTCGGTAGTACCCCTTTCATCGCAGTTGCCTTCGATCTTCACCTTGATTTCCGTCGACGACTTGAGCTGGGTTGCGAGTTCGTTGAGGGTCTCCATGGATTCAGGGCTCAGATCGAATCTGTCAAAATTGAAGAAAACCTTTTGATCAAAACCGGAAACGGCGGTGACGGCAGACGGCTCTGCGGTCGTACCCGTTGGGGTCCCTGCCATCTTCATATCCTGTCCGGTTTCAGCAGGGGCTGCCGTGGGAGGCGGGGTAACTTCCTCATCCGGTTTGGGTGCTTTCGTTGCACAACCGGATGCGAGCAGTACAATAACAAAACACATGGCAAGTGAGCCGGCTAACAATCTTTTGATCATGGTTGCTCCTTTTTCGCGTTAATCCATATACATCAGGATTTGGCTGACTTCATACTCCTTCGGTGTAAAAAAACAAGGATAAAATCAGGCTGTCCGGGTAGGATACTGTATGGATCACCCAAGCTATGGGTGCAGCGATCTTTTATCTTAAGGATTCTTCATATTTATGGCGGTTTCAAGTTATTTCTCGCAAAAACAACTTACGGATCCGGTTGTGGATGGTATTTATGGGGGTAAAGGAGATAAAAAAGAGACTTAAGCTGCCGTGGCGAGGGGCCGGCGTTCCTTTGGCTGGTGCGATCCTACGATTTTTATGAACCGATCAATGATTTTGTCTGTCAACTCCTGGCGTGATTCCGGTTGAAGGCCCGCGAGACTTACCCTCCCACCTGCCGCTTTTTCATGGCCGCCACCTTTGCCGAGACCGCGCAGAACCCTGAGGACAACCCTGCCTGCCCACCTGCCCTTTCTGGATGTGCGGACGGACAGGACAAGATCGTCGCGGTATTCGCCGATGCAGAGGCTCCAATGAATATTTTCCATCCTGAGGAGGAAGTCGGCCATCTCCGCGGCAATGTCCGGGTTGTGGAGTCTTCCCATTTGAGAGATTATCATGTCTCCGTACTGGACGGAGTTGTTGATGCCGTCGGCGAACTTGAGGAAGTAGGATTTGGGGATGCGAGGGTTCTCTATGGATGAGAGGGTCTTGGGTGCAATCTTGGGGAAAAGGTGATTGAATGCCTCCAGGTCCGCCTTGTTTGTAGTCCGAAGGAGGCCGTTGGTATCGGTCTTCAATCCATAGAACAATGCAGTCGCGTGTATCTTGTCCATGTGGATATCGAGCTCGCGAAGATATTCGGTCAGGATGGTGGAAGTGCTCCCATACTGAGGGCGAACGTCAATGAAGGGAGATTTAAGGGTGGAATCCCTCAGGGGGTGGTGATCGATCACCACGTGAGGGGTGATGTTCTTGGGCATGAGGTTATTCCCGGCACCCGGCTGGGTATCTACCATGCAGATGACGGAATAGTCCCTGAAATCGATCTCTCTGATCGGGATCATGTCTATCTTCAGTCTGCGGGTGAGCTGACGGTTTTCAGCCCTGCCGATAACCCCCCCGTAGCATATGGTGACCTTGGGCCGGGTGGTATGCATGAACATGCTTTTCAGGGCCGCAGCAGAGGCTATGGTGTCAGGATCCGGGTTGTTGTGACAGATGATAAGAATACGCCTTTTCTGTCCAACAAAGGTTAAAAGATTATGTGCGGGTTTTTCCACTATGCGATCCCTATTCTGTGGCAGCCACTTATCAGAAAAGTTGCCAACATGCAAATGAAGACTCCTTACGTTTATCTTGTGAGACCTGAACAGATGCAGAGGGAGCCTTGCGTTCATACGGACATGCATATCGGCATATTCTAATAAATCTGGACGATATGCACGTTCTTGAAGCCATCCGATGTAAGGTGTCTTAACACAGGGCCATTCTAAGACCCTTGCATGACTTCAGCAGAGCGATTAAACCAGATGAGAAAAGTCTGTCTTACCCGAACAAATGGTGGTTCCAGCCATGAGTATGGAGTTGTGCAGGGGTATAGCCTTCTTCATATCCAGCGGCGTTTCCTGAAATAGTGGACCATGACAACCACGATGGACAGCATGACCACCCACAAGACAGGATAACCCCAGTACCATTTGAGTTCGGGCATGAACTCGAAGTTCATCCCATATATCCCCACGATGAAGGTAAGGGGGATGAAGGTGGTTGAAAATATTGTGAGAACCTTCATCACCTCGTTCAATTTGTTGCTCAGGCTCGACAGATATATGTCGAGCATGCCGGAGATGAGATCCCTGAACAGTTCGCATGTGTCGACCGCTTGAATCGTGTGGTCATAGATGTCCTTGAAATATATGGTGGTGCCGTCATCGATAAGGTCTGAATCGCCGCGCTCGAGAAAAGAGATAACATCACGCAGCGGCCAGATGGACCTTCTAAGAAAGAGTATCTCGTATTTAAAACTGTGGATATCTTTCAGGATATCATCATCCGGCCTGTTGATGAGGCGCTCCTCGATGGATTCTATCTCGTCTCCCATTTTTTCAAGGACGATATAGTAATGATCCACAATGGCATCGATGAGGGTATAGGCGAGATAGTCGGGGCCCATATTCCTTATCTTTCCTTTTGCGGTCCGTATGCGGGCTCGGACAGGATCAAACACGTCACGGCCGCCCTCCTGAAAGGTAAGGACAAAACGTTCCCCGAGGATGAGACTTACCTGTTCGTAGATTATCCTGCTGTCACTCTCGTCAGGGTAGAGCATCTTCATGGTTATGAACAGATAATCACCATGGTCCTCTACCTTGGGTCTCTGATGGGTGTTCAGGATATCCTCTATGCTCAGCGGATGCAGGCCGAAACGTTCACCGACCTTCTGAATGACATCTGTCTGGGACAGTCCTGACACATTTATCCAGGATATGGCGGAAGGATCGACCTGGTTCAGGATTTCGTCCGGACTGGATGATGAGGCCTCTGTGAATGAGGTGCTGTAGTAGGAAAAGAGTCTGATGTCTGCCTGTTCGGTCTTCTTCTTGCCCACATGGATGAAAGCGCCCGGCGGCAGACCGGCCTTTTTCGATTGCGGGAAACCGTACCTGGGCATTGCACGAACCTCCTTTCAGACAACCGCATTCAGACAATGATATCATACACGCAAAGGCGCATAAGGCCAATATTGCTTTCATGCCAGTGCGCCTTAATATATTCGGTGAGCTTGCCGCGATCGCATTTTTATACTATGAGACGGTGCACTAATTAGTAGACAGGGGAGGCTTTATGGCTCAGTTCCAACTGGAAAAACCGGATAATCTTGTAGAACTCTTTGAAAACAGTGTCAAGAAATATGCCGACAGGCAGTTTCTTGGAACCAAGAACAAGCAGGGGGTGTACGAGTGGGTTACCTACCGTGAAGTGGGCCGTCGTGTAGACAATCTGCGTTCAGGTCTGGCAAGCCTTGGGATCAAGAGAGGCGACGCAGTGGGGATCATTTCGAACAACAGCACGCAGTGGGCCATCGGGCATTATGCCACGGTGGGGCTTGGTGCCTTCTATGTACCCATGTACGAGGCAGAGCTGACCCATGTCTGGGAATATATCATCAAGGACAGCGGCATCAAGGTCCTCTTTGTGTCTAAACCGGAGATACTGGCAAAGATCAAGGATTTACCGTCCCGTATTCCCACCCTGGAGAAGATCTTGCTGATACCCGGAGAAGGCAGCGGCACCATGGCGGAGCTGGAAAAAATCGGTGAGGCAAAGCCCGTCAAATCTATTTATCCGAAGGCCGATGAAGTGGCGGTACTGGTCTATACATCAGGGACTACAGGAGACCCCAAGGGCGTCCTGCTCATGCACATGAACTGGACCAGCAACCACCACGCCCGGGTCGTAGCCTTTCCCGAACTGAACGAGAACGACCGGTCTCTCTCCCTGCTTCCCTGGGCACACTGTTTCGGTCTGGGAGAGCTCCACACCTTCACGGCCATAGGAGCTTCCATGGGATTCATGGAGAGCACCAATACCGTAGTCCAGGACATGGCAACCATCAGGCCCACCTACCTCATCGCCGTACCGCGCATCTTCAACAAGGTGTACGATACCATCGTCACCAAGGTGAACGATGCCGGCGGGTTCAAGAAGAAGCTCTTCGATATGGGCGTGGAGGCCGCAAAGCAGCGCCGCCTCCTTGCGGAAAAGGGCAAATCGAGCCTGATGGTCAACGTCAAGTTCGGTGTCGTGGACAAAATCGTGTTTCAGAAGATACGGGACCTCTTCGGCGGCAGGATGAGGGGTGCAATGACGGGAAGCGCCGCCATGAACCCTGACATCTCGCACTTCTTCTATGATATCGGAATGCCCCTGTACGATGCCTACGGCATGACAGAGACCACCCCGGGCATCACCATGAACTGCCCTGCAAAAATCAGGATCGGCAGCGTGGGTCCTCTGATGGACAAGATCAGGGTGGTCATCGACCAGTCCGTGGTGGAGCCTGGGGCAAAAGACGGCGAGATCGTGTGCTACGGCCCCAATGTCATGAAGGGCTACCACAACAAGCCCGAGGCCACCAGGGAGATCATGACCAAAGACGGCGGCGTGAGGACAGGCGACCGCGGGCGCTTTGACGAGGACGGGTTCCTGTGGATCACGGGCCGCATCAAGGAGCAGTTCAAGCTCGAAAACGGCAAGTATGTCTTCCCTGCGGCACTGGAAGAGGATATCTGTCTGAACCACTATGTTCAGAACGCACTTATCTTCGGCGCCAACAAGCCCTACAACATCTGCATGATCGTTCCGGACGCCGTCGCCCTGGATGCATATGCCCAGAAAAACGGCCTGCCCAGAGATTATAAGACCCTTGTGGAGAACCAGGACGTCCAGAAGATGATCACCAAGGAAATCCTGGACAGCCTGAAGGTCAAGTACGGCAGCTACGAGATCCCCAAGAAGTTCGTCTTTGTCTCGGAGCCCTTTACCCTGGAAAACGGCATGCTGACCCAGACCATGAAGCTCAAGCGCAGGGTGATAACGGAAAAGTTCAACGAGCAGATCGAGGCGATGTACAAACAGGGTGAATAATCCCTGGAGAATTAAAGGTAGACATTTATAGGGGCGAATCACTTTTTAAGGAAGCTAAAGCGAAACTTAAAAACTGATCCGCCCCCTTTTCTTGTGGTTTGGACTGTTCTGGTATAGTATTTTTCCGGCAGGGAGGGTGAATGGATGGTTGGCAGAAGGTCATCAAGGGTTTTGATATGCATGCTGGCCCTATGCCTGCTTGCCTGCTGCGGGCCGGGTGTTAATGAATCCGTCGAAAAGAGCTATGGGGATAAAGGCATGACAAGGAGCATACTCATTGCATACGGCTCCTGGGCAGGATCAACGGCCGAGGTGGCGGACTTCATCGGCAAGACCCTGGCCGAAGGCGGGGCAAAAGTGGATGTGAAGCCGCTTGGGTCGGTGAAATCCCTGGATGGGTATACAGCCGTGGTAATCGGCAGCGCCATCAGGGTCGGCAAGGTGAAGCCCGAGGTGATGGATTTCGTGAAGGACCATGCCTCCGAACTGAAGAAGATCCCTGCCGCATATTTCGTAGTCTGCATGACCATGAAGGACGACACGCCCGAGAACCGCAAGACCGTTAATGCCTACCTGGACCCCTTGCGCGAGGTGGTCGGGCAGGTAGACGCGGGCCTTTTTGCAGGAAAGATGGACTATTCAAGGCTCGGTTTTTTTGCACGCATGGCTGTCCAGTATTTCGTAAAG
Organism: uncultured Bacteriovoracaceae bacterium; assembly: GCA_964600235.1. Taxonomy (GTDB): domain Bacteria; phylum Desulfobacterota; class Desulfomonilia; order UBA1062; family UBA1062; genus MWEI01. The sequence continues at coordinate 48,558 of CAZRIV010000016.1, forward strand.
GTCCCTCAGGGCGACTTCCGAAACTGGGACGCCATAAGGGCCTGGGCCCGGGCCGTTTACCCCAGGCTGATAGCCGATTCCGGCCAGTCATAAGTTATTACTGCATTACCGGCACCTCCCTCACAATCCAGGGGTCGACGGCCATGTTGACTTCATGAATACCCGGCTTATCATTCTTACGTGCGTTGATCTTATGAATAGTGCGGTCAGAACAATGCTGTATGAAACGGAGACGCCATGGAGAAGAGAGATCTCAAGGGCCTGATAGATACCTTCTTTACCTGCCACAAGGCCGATGTCATGCAGATCATGAACGAGTTCCTGGATGCGCTGGAAGCCGAAGAGACCCTGACCGCCATCGACCCCATGAGCAGGAACTACGAGACCGCCCAGTCGAATCCCGAGATCAACCTCATCCCGGGAAACCTCAAGGATGCCCGTGACGCCATCTTTCCGTATTTCTGGGGCACTGACGGGTGGAACTCGCGGTTCCACCTGGAGAACGTCAAGGGTCCGGCCAACTATGCCTCGCTCATCGGTTCCATCGCATGCCTGCTCAAGAACCCCAACCTGTGCGTAGACACGTACAGCCAGCGGTCCAACGAGCTGGAACTCAAGGCCATCACCTCGCTGGCGAACATCGTGTTTTACCATACCCGGAACCCCTGGGGCATCTTCACCATGGGAGGTACCATATCCAACCTCTACGGCGGAAAGATCGGCATTGAAAAGGTGCTGCCGGGCGCCATGAAAAGGGGGATCGGGGCACGGCGCCTGGTGGGCATCGTGTCCCATGCCGCCCACTATTCCAATGAAACCCTGGCCGGCTGGCTCGGCATAGGGACGGACAACCTCGTCTCGATCCCGACGGATGACGCCTGCAGCATGGATCTGGGCTTACTCGAAGAAGAACTGGACAGGGTTTATGGAGAAGGGGCACTTGTGGCCATTGTCATAGCGACCTTCGGCAGCACCGACGCATTCGGCATAGACGATATTGCAGGCATACGGAAGATCATCGATGAAAAGGCCCTGCATTACTCCGTCCCTGCGCCGCAGCTCCATGTGGATGCGGCTGCCGGGTGGCCGCTGAGCTTCCTCAACGAGTATGACATGGAGGAAAATGCCTTCAGGCTGACCAGGGATGTCATCTCTCAGATAGCTGAAATCAGGGAAAAGGCCATGTGTATGCAGCATGCGGACTCGGTGACCGTTGATTTCCACAAGATGGGGTGGGGCCATTACCCGTCGAGCGCCTTCATCGTGTCCAACAGGGATGACATCTCACTGCTTTTCAGGAGCATGGGACAGGTCCCGTACTTCTCGGAAGCGGACTACCGGCACGACCCGGCTTTGTTCACGCTTGAGTGCTCCAGGCCCGGCATCGGCCCCTACTCGGTCATGGCCTCCCTGAACGGGATCGGGCTCCAGGGCTATCAGAGGCTTGTTGCCCATGCCCTTGAGATGGCCCTGTACGCAAAGAGACAGATCGAGAGGCTCGACTACTGCAAGGTGCTCAACATGAAGTGCCTGGGGCCGAGCGTGGTGTGGTGGGTCCTGCCGAAAGGGAGGAATGCCAAGCAGATATACCAGGACTTTATCCAGGGAAGGCTCAAGGCTGATGAGTACAAGCGTTACTTCTCGGAGGTGCACCGCCTCTTCGAGAAGCGTAAGGCCGACATGGACCCCAGGAAGGATGCCCGCCTCAGCTTCACCACGTGCATGGGCTATCTGCCGGGCGGGGTTGCCATACCGGCATGGAAGGCCGTGTTCTTCAATCCCAAGACCGATGCAGAGGTGGTGAGGCAGATCATCAAGAGCATGGAAGATCTGTAGGGAAGGCTCCACACTCCATACATACAAGGCCGGGGCCTATGAAAGAGCATAAACCCCGGACAGACGTCGGCATGCTGGATAACAGGTTATAATAAACCGGATGACTTCATGATGGCATTGAAGGTTCCGTTCTTTTTAATGAGTTCGAGGCCCCGGTTGAAGTCCTTCAACACCTGCTCCGAGTCTTTCGGGACCTTTGACAGCAGAAGGAAAAGGGGCTGGATGATAAGGGGAGGCTCAATGAATTCGATGAGCGCCTGGGCATCGGGGAATTTTTTCTTAAGGATGTATTGTCCAACCAGTTTGTCAATGACAATGACTTCGGATTCGTTTTTGATAAGACGGCTCAGGTTGTCTTCATCTGATTCGGCGAGGACCTTTTTCAAGTTGGTGGCATTATCTATCTCAGGGGTGTTTATATATCCTTTCACGACGCCCACCTTGAAGGGAACGAGGTCTTTCACGGATTTATACTGGAGATTCGTAGTCTTTTTCTTGGCGAGCACGAGCAGGCTCTGAGAGAAGAAATCCGAGTAACGATAGCTCGGGGCCTTGTCTTTTGCATAATATTCGGGGAACTGGCCGTCGTAGTTGCCTTCCTTGGTTTTCTGAAAGGCATCATCCCAGTTATTGTTAATAACAATATTGACCTCATACCCCACTGTCTTGAATGCGGCCTTGACGATCTCGGTAGTGAATCCCTTGTTTTTAACGTCCTGGCCTGAATAAGGCGGCCAGTCCAGCGTTACCAGTGTAAGGCTCCTCCCTGAGCCGAATGCCGGGGCAGAGAACATTATGATAACGAAAATGAGTAATAAACCTTTTCTCATAAATTCCCCCTTGTTGTAGTGTTTGAGAGTAAAAATAAGTGGTTATTTCGGGAAAACAATACCGCTTGACTCTGAAAATAGACACTTCACTATCGAGGTGTGTATCGAGGAAAAGTATACCCCATAGATTACTGTGTGATATTCATCGATTGATAGATTTATGGAACAGGGTGGGAAGATGCCCTGCCTTTTCAATTTAATATACTATAAACCGATTCCTTATCAGGTTATCAACAGGTTGACTTGCAACGACCAGGAAAGATTATAAAAAAAATGGTGGAGCCGAAGAGAATCGAACTCTCGACCTCTTGAATGCCATATATATGCAGACTGACCATCTCTTTTCCATCATAGTATCTACAGATAGATACAGCCTGATTTATCTGAAAACAAGGGGCTACCTTTTTATATGGTATTACCCCTTGTTCTCTTTTGTCTGGAGCACAGAAAGTGCACAAAGGAAAGAGGGGGGGGGTACGGGGGCCAGTGGGGGGGTATCATTGAATAAGCCTACATGCCGCATACACCACCGAACAATTTTTTCGAAAATCTGCTTTCAGTATACTGACAAAAAATGCCTTATGATTTAGCATGGTTTAGCATGGGAAGAAGGATGGCGACTTATCACTATCACCCGGAAAGGAAGAAGGCCACTGTTGAAGATTGCTTGAGCGTCGATGCGAATGATCTTGTACACCTGAAGCTCATGCAGCCTGGAAGACGTTCAACCACTATCTGGTGGTCATATGGGAACAGTAGTAAAAACGTAGCTGGATGCTGGGTTCAGGTAACAATCATGGACGAGGCTTATGTTGAATTCGGCTACAACGAGAAGATCATCAAGGTCATGTTATCAGGCTATACACCGGGCTTTGGAGGATGCCGATATTTCTTTCTTTGTCCAGTATGCGGCAGACGTATGAGGACCCTGCATTTCAAAGGTGATAAGATAGCCTGCCGCTTGTGCCATAACCTCACATACAGGAGTTGCCAGGAAGGCCATGAGTTTGACAGTTTATTTAAGAGGTTGGCCGATGGGGAAAGGTTCTCTTGGCACTATGTAAAACGGTTCATTAACTACTGTATACGTGAAAATGCAAAGAGACCCAGGAGGCCACGGGGTAGACCTTTGAAAGTATTGAGTCCTGATGACACTCTCCTGAGACAGTAACTCTACGTTTAATCTCGTCCGGGTTAATTCCTCCCAGCTCGCTGCGGAGTAGTTCATTTTTTATCCCTCGGATCTACAGTTTCTGGAAGGCAATAAAAATCATGAAAAGTCTGTCCCCATGTTCCATCTGGAAAATATTCTTTTCCTTTATTCTTAAAATAATCTTGTGCCATCTTATTTCTATTTTCACATTGCTCCCTATTAGAATCGACACCAAGAATATCCCATGAAACAGAGCTTCCTACTTGACTTCCTGATCCTGCAAAAAATGTTGTTTTTTTCCATAAGATCCAATTAACTGACGATTGTTTAGTGTCATTTTTAGGAGATATACTTCGAGGGTTTTTATCGGGAATTAATGTGTTTTCCCCAATCGTAATCGCTTCTGAATTAACCTGTTTTTTGATAGGTATATTTTGAGATATATCATATGCTAATTTTTGTGCTTCTTCAATTTGGACTGGTGTCATTATTTCAGCTATTTTATTGCGGACCTCTATCGCTGATTTATGCCCTTTAGCTGCAGCCAGACATAACCACATGTATGCTTTGATGTTGTTTTGTGGAACTCCATGTCCCTTTAGATACATAGTACCAAGGCCATATTGTGAATTAGCATCTCCTTGATTTGCAGCCTTTTCATACCATTTAAAAGCTTCTTTGAAGTTTTGTGGTACACCCTGCCCTTCATAATTCATAACACCAAGATTGTGAAATGCATCAGAATATCCTTGATTGGCTGCTTTCATGAACCATTTATATGCTTCACCATAATCTAATGATACACCTTGTCCTTTATAATATTTACACCCAAGATTATATTGAGCATAGACATTACCTAGATTAGCTGATTGTTTATATAAATTGAAAGAATCCGTGTAGTTCTGTTGTACACCCTTCCCTTCATCATACATCACTGCAAGATTGTACTGTGCATCAGCAATTCCTTGTTCTGCTGCCTTTTTATACCAATTTGCAGCCTCAATGAAATTGGAAGAAAGTAAACCCTGCCCACGGTTATACATAATTCCAAGAAAATATTGTGATGTTGCGTCTCCTTGTTCAGCAGCTTCTTTAAACCATATAAGAGCTTCAGGATAATTTATTGGAACCCCCAATCCATCATAGTAGATAATTGCAAGCCATTTTTGGGCTTGCATGTCTCCATTCCGAGCTAAAGGTATTATTTCATTAAGAGCAGCTTTATAATCCTTTTTATTAATTGCTTCTCTGTAATCCGCCCATAATATTGTAGAGAATAATAAAATTATAGTTGTAAAAAGAGCCTGTTTCATTTGTGTTGTGCTCGAAAGGGCAGCTATCGCTCGATGGATAATGGGCACAAATCAGTAGCACCTATAGTGATCGCCGCTTCACTGCCAAGACAGTTGTAATAACAGATCTTGTTCATGCCCGATATCCTCTCTCCAGTTTTGAAGCATATGATGCCTCTGGGGCAATCTTCGGAGTCTAATCTATTAAGGTTCACAGGTGAGCCAAGGATAGTAGCCATTGTCAGAGCTAAAAAGATAATTTTGATGACCTTCATTTAACCATCCTCCACTAGCCTAAATTTAATGTGGTGTCTTGGAGGGGAATCACAGAAGGTATGTCATGACACTGGATTTATATTACCATAGTTATCTGGTAATTTATAGGCTTTATTGATCTTCACCTCATCAGGCGTTATGTATTCATTGTATTGTTTGTAATTTGGAAAGGATTGCATATTAATGGGGGCATTTAGATGTTGTATACTCTCCTTGATCCTTCTGTTTGTCATGTATTGCTCTATAGCCGCACAGGATCTCTTTCTATGCACTAGAGTCGTAGATGGTGATACGATTGTTGTTGAGGTTGGGGGCAAGGGGGAGAAAGTCCGACTCATCGGAGTTGATACCCCGGAGACTGTTCATCCATCAAAGCCTGTTGAATATTTCGGGAAAGAAGCCTCTGCATTCACCAGGCAGATGGTTGAAGGGAAAAGGGTCCGGCTTGAATACGATTGGCAGAAGAGAGATAAGTATGGTCGATTGTTGGCCTATGTCTACCTGGAGGATGGCACGTTCCTCAACGCAGAGATTATCAAGCAGGGATACGGGTTCGCATATACCAAGTACCCATTTAAGTACCTCGATGAGTTCCGAGAGTATCAAGTGAACGCACGTAAAAATAATCGAGGCTTATGGGGTAATCACTGAATACCGCTTCATCTAATTTACCGTTATAATGGTAAATATCGTAAGCAATAGTTATCAATCAAAAATAGTACAATAGTACTTTATCGACTCTAGGTGGTATACTTTCACGTTCCCATTTTTGGTAAGATTTGTCACGCCTAGAAGCGCTCCAGTCCTTTGTTTAACATTCAAAATGTGTCCGCTTTACTGACAAGATATCTGTTTCCGCTGTATGTGTCACCTGTGATGACAAATAATCACAGGAGGCAATCAGAATGAAGAAACCTAACTTCGAAGATCTCAAGAATCGCTGGCCATCATCCCTAGTAGCTCGACAGAGTATTAAAGAGTTCTCTGGTGGTATTCTCAACCCAAGAACCATGGCCAACCTCGACTCCAGGGGTGAAGGCCCCAAAGGGCGTATTCGAATTGACGGGAGGAAAGTAGCCTATGATGTTGACGAGCTAATAGCATGGCTTGAAGCAAGATCCAATATAGTCGGGGCCAAGGAGCACATGTCATGAATTCTTACATAAGAAACGCACCCCACCTCGGGCAGGAGGACGGGGAGCTTGGAAAGCAAGGCAAGAACAACAACGATGATAACTATTTACAGCATAATCCTAATTCTGTCAATGATCATCCCTGGCCGACATTAAGTCCCAAAGCATTATATGGGATTTCTGGATGTGTTGTAGAGCTTGCCACGCGAAGTAGTGAAGCAGACCCTGCAGCGGTATTGTTTACCTTTCTGGCAAGGACTGGTGCAGAGATTGGTACACAGGTACAACTCAATATCGGAGATACTATCCATACACCACGACTATTTATCGTGATCGTTGGCAACAGCTCTAAGTCGAGAAAAGGCACATCTGCAGATTCTGTACAGAAGATCCTTGATGAGATTTCATGTTTAGATGCTTCATACACGATAGCCCGAACAACACCAGGCCCATTATCCTCAGGTGAGGGGATTGTATACAATGTGAGAGATGCAAGCACATCTACGAACTACAAGGGAGATTATGTACATGATCCAGGCGTCATTGATAAACGGTTATTTGTACTTGAGGAGGAATTTGGAGCGTCATTGTCCTGTACAAAACGAGAAGGCAACACACTCAGCACTATACTGAGAACTCTCTATGACACAGGTAATTGTGAGCCACTAACCAAGGGTAATAGAATAAAGACAACAGGTGCAGGTATAGGGATTGTTGCTCATATTACAAATTCTGAATTACAGAAAAAGTTGGATGCAACTGAAGCTTTAAATGGATTTGGGAACAGGTTCCTATGGGTCTGTGCTCGTCGATCAAAGATGGTTTCTAGGCCTGTCCCAATGCCCCAACAAGATGTTGATGCCCTGGCAAATGAGATTCTAACCATTGTCAGGGGCATTAATTCGTCAGATTCGTTTATTTCGTTATCCCTGAGTGATGAAGCCTGGAGATTATGGGATAAAATATATCCAGACCTGAGCCAGGAATATACTGGAAAGGCAGGAGCAATCATCAACAGGTCTGAAACACAGGTTTTACACTTAGCCATGATCTATGCAGTGCTTGATGGGTCATCTATTATTAATGAATTCCACCTGGAAGCAGCTTTAGCCGCATGGGACTATTGCAAACAATCAGCCATATATATCTTCGGCGACCACGAATCCGACCCGATAGCAGATAAAATTATCAATGGGCTGAAGAATAGCCCAAAGAGTTCCACGGACATTCATAAGCTTCTCAGTAATAATGTTAAGGCTGACAGAATAAATGATGTTCTGCATGATCTTGTTATACGAGGTAAGGTCGTCCCCTCAGAAGATCGAAATGAACATGGTGGCAGGCCGAGAACAATCTATTCCTTAAGCGACCCATGTAAAGACGATGATACAACTATACTCTCAGGTCATGAACATTCGTTAAATTCGTCTGACAATGAAGCAGAAGATCAGGTGGATTATGTCGATCTGTGAGCAACTGACAGATAAAGGCCTATCCATTAACCTGATCGATGGAAAGATACGTTTGTCACCATCAAGGCAGGTTACTGAAGAAGTACGGCATTATGTTCAAGCTCACAGGAAGGATATCGTTACCGAGCTATCGAGGCAGATCACCGATGAAAGCTCATGTGTTGACCCATACGAAATAAACGAAAATAAAGAAATATGCTGCAAGGGAAAACCATCTACGTATTTGGAAGATGATTTGCTAACTGGCCTGGATGACCCTGCAGGTTCCATGAAGTTATGGTGTAGTGTCCCTGGTGTTGGTGAGTTCTGGATTGCAGCCAACGAGCGGGTACGTGAAACACTGATTCCCGATGATCTCCCTGTTCTATTGCCCCAGGACGTTGTCTACATCACAGGGGGAAGGACAAGGAATGACAGGCTTACACGGTTGTATGAGATGGTAGCGAGAAGGCACCCGACCATATGCAGTATAGTTAATGCCTTCAATGGAAAGATCACCTCTATAAAACCCAAGGCCACGGGCAAACATGGGATAGATCATCCAGTGAGTGAATAGATATGCGGATAGAGTTGGAACCCCAGGACATCGAGGCAGTAGCACAAAGAGTCGCAGAAGTCCTTGCCCCTGCCCTTTCCCGTGTCTCCAAATCGAAAGGAGATGATACGCTCTTCGATGTAAAGGGGCTTTCCGACTACCTCAAGGTAGATCCCTCATGGATATACAAGCAGGTTCAGTATGGATCACTGCCACATATCAAACTAGGCAAGTATCTGAGGTTTTCCAAGACAGCAATAGATAAGCATCTGGAAAGAAACACTATTCCGGCAACATCGCCATTAAAAATCAGCTGGCCGACCACTTGACTACTTATCAAGGATACAGGGACAAAGAATATGTCAAAACATATAGTTAGCAATACATGTGCATTAGATTGTGCATTAGATTTTATCGGATTTTGCTTGAATATTACCGGTGATAGTGTATTATTGAAAGCGGTTCAGCGCAGTGCTGGTAACACCACGCCGAACCTAACCACCAACCTGGATAGGACAGGAAGATGGCTGGATCAGAATTTACTGCATATTGCTATTTCAATCAATCTGTATCCTCCTTTGCATACCCTCCTTCCATGCCTCTATCCTTCTGGTTGGCTCCAACACATACAAACCGTGGAGAACACGGATAGAAGGGGGTAACCAATGAAAGGGATTTATAAGCGGGGTAATATCTATTGGATCAGGTATGCAGGTCTGGATGGTCGGATAATACGGGAATCATCGGGGTCAGATAAATTCAAAAAGGCCGAAAACCTGCTTATCAAGCGTAAGCAAGACATCCGTGAAGGGAAGATGCCAGAAGTCAAGGTGATCAAGAATCATTCCTTTAGGGAGCTTGCTGAAGAATACCGGAAATGGGCAGAGAGGCAGCGATCTTATAATTCGAAGAAGTTTTTCATTGCTCATCTTGAAAATAAGTTTGGGTTACTGCCATTGAGAAGATTTAATACCATGATGATCGAGCAATTCCAGACCGAGGAAATCCAGAACAAAAAGAAACCTGCAACCATAAACAGATATGTTGCAACACTGTCTCATATGTTTACGAAGGCCGTTGAATGGGACATGGTAGAAGAAGAAACCCTGAAGCGGATACGCAAGGCAAAGCTTCTTCCTGAAAATAATCGTCGTCTTCGATACCTGTCAAAGGATGAATCACAAAAACTCGTTAAGGCATGTGAGATTCACCTGAAACCAATTGTCATAACGGCTTTGAATACGGGTATGCGAAGAGGAGAGATACTCAACCTGAAGTGGGATCAGGTAGACCTCAAGAATGGTTTCATTCTTCTCGATGTCACGAAAAATGGTGAGAGACGAGAAGTCCCGATTAATGCAACAGTGAAAGATGCTCTCCATGGTTTGATAAGGCGTTTAGATATACCTCATGTGTTCTATGACCCAAGGACAGGAAAGCCTTTCCTGGATGTTAAACGGTCATTCCATTCAGCTTGCAAGAAAGCGAAGATCAATGATTTCCATTTCCATGATCTGAGGCACACATTTGCGTCTCACTTAGTCATGGCAGGTGTAGACCTCACAACAGTAAAGGAACTTCTAGGGCATAAAACCCTCACCATGACTCTAAGGTATGCACACCTGGCGCCTAGCCATAAGGTAAACGCAGTGGGAATACTTGATGGAATCTTGAATGAAAAACCAACTGCACAAAAACTGCACAATTGAGAAGTTGGAGGCGGGCTTGAATCGTGGTGGAGCCGAAGGGAATCGAACCCTCGACCTCTTGAATGCCATTCAAGCGCTCTCCCAACTGAGCTACGGCCCCACGCGAGATTCCCTTGGGTAGCACACAATATTTTGCGAGTCAAGGAGGGAGGAACGCAAAAAAAGGTTCAGGGATGTACAGCGCACAAGAGGAAATACAACCGGTCCTTGCTCAGGCGTGTTCGACCTTTTTTGTCCCCTTGGCTTTTATGAGGTTCAATGTGTCCGTGAGCACCGGGATCACATGCTCCCTTATGTCGCCGGCCACCACGATGGCCAGAAGGTCGTCGCCCACGCTCAGGTCGCCCTCGTTGATCTCAACGAGGATCTCCATGATGCCGGGCCTCTTCTTCTGCTCATCCACGATGCGGTTTATGGTCTCGCGGTCAGCCTTGACCGTTACCGTACGGACAGGCGACCCGTCCCGGGACGATCCCCTCACCACGCCGTTGTGGCACAGGATCATGCCTACCTTGCGGTAGTCAGGGCGTGATTTTATGATAGTGATAAGCGCGTTCATATCCATGGATATGTTGGATACGGACGAACCGGAGAAATGTCAATACATAAGGACATGATCTCCTGCTTACGGCAAGGATTGCGTTGATGAGGAATAGGGTATAGATAAAAAAGGTTTCATGGGCACTGCCATGCATGTGCCAAGGATCTGTTTCCCTTGTCCAGGAGGGGAGGAAATGAAGGAAATAAAGATAGGAAAAGCGAAGCTCCAGTTCATGGTCGGTGACATCACGGCCCAGGACACTTCGGCGGTGGTGAATGCGGCCAACTCGCAGCTGGCGCCGGGCGGCGGGGTGGCAGGGGCCATTCACCGCGCCGCCGGTCCGGGCCTGTGGGAGGAGTGCCGGAATCTCGGCGGGTGCGCAACCGGCGAGGCCAAGATCTCGGGAGGACACGGCCTGCCGAACAGATATGTCGTGCACACGGTGGGGCCTGTGTACAGCGGCTCGAAGAATGACGCGGTCCTGTTGAAATCGTGCTACATCAACTCACTCAAGGTGGCTGAGAAGAACAAGGTAAGATCCATCTCTTTTCCGGCCCTGAGCACAGGTATCTTCGGCTATCCCGTGGACAAGGCGGCCTATGTAGCCATCAAGGCGATTCAGGAATACCTCCAGGGAGACACTGCCATAGAACTCGTGCGCATGGTCCTCTATGACGAGGATTCGTACAAAGAGCACCTGCGCGCCCTCGATGCGGTAAACGCAGGCGTGGAGATCGGCTGATATGGGTGTGATTGCAGTTATCCCGGCCCGCTACGGGGCCACGCGCTTCCCAGGCAAACCCCTGGTGGATATTGCTGGCAAGACCATGATCCAGCGGATCTACGAGCAGATCATCACCTGTACGGAAGTGGACCAGGTGATCGTGGCCACTGATGATGAGCGGATCTTCAGGGCTGTAGAGTCCTTCGGCGGCCGGGCTGTCATGACGAGTCCCGAGTGCCCCTCGGGCACCGACCGGGTGGCCCAGGCCGTGGCAGGACTGGACGGGGAGCATATCGTGAATGTCCAGGGAGACCAGGTCGTCCTGGACATAGACGCCCTCTCGCGGCTTGTATCTGCACTCAAGGATGGTGCATCCATGGCGACCATCGCCACGCCGGTTCAGCCCCACGAGGTCGATGACCCGAACATTGTCAAGGTGGTGTGCGCACTGGGCGGCGATGCACTCTACTTCTCCCGCTCGGCCATCCCCTTTGTGCGCAACCCGGGCCATGCAGGCATGCTCAAGCACATCGGGATATACGGGTTCTCACGGCAGACGCTCGCGCGGTTCACGTCGCTGAATCCCACCCCGCTCGAACGCACCGAATCCTTGGAACAGCTCAGGGCACTTGAAAACGGCATCCCCATCAAGGTCATTGTCGCACATGGGGAGTTTCACGAGATCAACACCCCCTCCGACCTGGAAAGGCTGCTCGATCAATGGCACGGCTGATCATCTTCTTATACCGTCTGCTTGGAGCGATACTTGTCTGGCCCCTTGCACTGTTTCTCAGGAACCATCCGAACTTCAAAGGAACTTTAGCCCAGCGGTTCGGACTGAGACTGCCGGTTGTGCCTCCTGGAAAGAAGGCCCTGTGGATCCATGCAGCCTCGGTGGGAGAGGTCAAGGCCGTGGCAGGACTGGTGAAGGCAGTACGGGAGATGAGGCCTGATCTGTTCATCTGTATGTCCTGCATGACAGCAACGGGCAGGAAGGTGGCTCACGATACCCTTGGCGTGGACATGGTTTTCCCGTTCCCGTTCGATCTTCCCTGGGTGATGACGCGTCATCTTAAGAACATCATGCCGTGCGTCATCCTCATCGTGGAGACTGAAGTGTGGCCGAACATGCTCCTTGCTGCAGGACGGCTCGGCGTTCCTGTGGTCTTTGTGAACGCCCGCATGTCTGAGCGCGCCCATGGGCGGTATCTCAGATTCGTGGCCGTGCTTGGCCGCATCCTTGCCGGGGTGAAGGTTCTTGCCATGGCTGAACAGGATGCCGCGCGGTTCCGCAGTATAGGTGCCTTTGATGTTCAGGTGCCCGGCAACCTCAAGCTGGACCATGTGCCCACAGGCGACAGCGCCCGCACCGAGGCGATGCGTGCCGAGCTCGGCATAGGAAACCGGCCGGTGTTTATCGCCGGAAGCGTGCGTGAGGGGGAAGAACAGCCGGTCGTGGATGCCATGATACGGATCGCAACCAGGGTGCCGGAGGTTTATTTCATTATAGCGCCGCGCCACCCGGACAGGATCGGGTTCATCAGGGACATGGCCCGGGGGCTGAACATCAGATGGGGGCTCAGGAGCGCGGGTGCAACCGGGGTTGACCTCCTCATCGTGGATACCATGGGCGAGCTCTTCACGCTCTACGGCATGAGCGACGTGGCCTTTGTGGGCGGGTCGCTGCTGGATATGGGCGGGCAGAACATCCTTGAGCCCATTGCCTGGGGCGTGCCGACGATCCATGGACCGTACATGAGCAATTTCACCTGGGCGCTCGATGCCGTCAGAGGGCATACAACAGTGGTAAGGGATTCGCGTGAGCTTGCCCAGAAGGCAGCCGACATGCTCCTCGACAGGGTAGCTTCCCGGGCAGAGGGTATAAGGGCAAAAGAAGCCCTCATATTTTCGAGCGGAGTCACCATGCGATATCTTTCTGCCTTGGAGCCATATCTGTAAGTTGCGTACCGGCAGTAATGGTCTGGCAGTTGGTCTGTTCGAAACGAGGATATCCAATACAACCGGGACACCTTTGTTTATAACAGATTGAAAATAAACAGGATATTGTATTTGGAGGGCAGTTAAAACCTGATCCGTTAAAACCAGGGATATCGCAGCCTGGAATGATCGGTAAATTCAGCATTTCTCATAGGCTGCGAGATCACTGGTTTTAACGGACCTATAAAAACAATTCCGTTCACCCTAGAATTATCCGTTTAATGCACCCTCGGAGTGCATAAGTGTGTTTGGACACATTAAAATGTTTTAAAAGCCTGGTCACACATGCTTGCGCACCGGCGGCTTCATGAATGCGATGATCACCACCGAGATACTTACAACAGCGGCCCCCACGATAAAGGGTGCAGAGTAGGAGCCGGTGGTGTCCTTGAGCCAGCCCCCCACAAACGGACCCAGGAAGCCGGCGAGCCCCCACGAGGTGAAGAGGAGCCCGTAGTTGGTGCCCTGGGCTGTTGGGCCGTAGTACTGCAGGCAGGTGGCCGGGAAGAGCGTGAACATGGCCCCGTAGTTCCAGCCGATGAATGCCGCCACGGTCCACAGTGCCCAGTAGAGATGCCCTGCCGGGTACAACATCATCATGGCCCCCACCTGGAGGATGAAGAAGGTCACGAAACTGACCTTGATGCCTATTTTGTCCGCAATCCATCCGGACAGGATGCGGGTCGTGGCGTTGGCAATGGCCAGCCAGCTCGCGGCCCCCGCAGCGATCATGGGGTCGAGCCCCTGGTCGATGCCGTGGCCCGCGATATGGCCGATGACCATGAGACCGGCAAAGGACCCGCAGAAGTAAGCGATATAGAGCAGCCAGAACTGGGATGTGGCGATGGTCTCCGCATAGGTGTAGTCGCGGTAATCCCTGTGTTCCGGGTTGGCAGGCCTGGGGGGCTCCCAGCCTTCGGGCTTCCATCCCTCAGGCGGCACCTTGAGACACATGGCTGCAGTGACGGACATGATCCCCATGGCTATTCCCACACAAATGAACACCGAGCGCCACCCGAAATTCTTGATGATATACGTGGCCAAAGGCGCCATGATGAAGGACCCGAGCCCCAGGCCCACCACGGCGAAGCCGGTGGCCAGGGCCCTCCGGTCCGGCCACCATTTCGGCGCGGTGGCGATGGGCGGCAGATAGACCAGTCCTCCGCCGAATCCGGCAACGACGCCATAGGCGAGGTACAGCTGGAGCTTAGTCTGTATGAAGCCCGAGAGGACAAAACCGAGGCACAGGATGATTCCTCCGATGAGCACCACGATCCTGGGACCGTACCTGTCGCTCAGTCTTCCGGCCGGGTAGGTCATGAGCCCGAAGACAAGGCACGCGATGGCAAAGGCCAGGGCAATATCGGCCCGGTTCCATCCGAATTCGGCATTGAGCGGCTTGATGAACACGCTCCAGGCGTACAGGAGCGCACCGCAGGTGGTGCTCCCCAAGACCCCGCCCACAAGGGGGATCCAGCGTGGCATAATGCGAACTTCATTCATGAGAAACCATCCTTTTCATAAATTTGAATTCAAAAAAATGATAATACTCCCCCCCTTGAGCCGCTTTCATGGGATGAAAGAATGGTTTTCTAGGGTAAGACGACTCGCAGGAAAGGCAAAAGGGGCAGAAGCCCTGCCCCTCAACCATTCACAGTCATACTATTTCGGGAAGCCCAAGGTCTTGGCCGCGCCTTCGATCTCCTGCAGCGCTGCGGGGTCCTCGATGGTCGACGGTGTCTTGTACTCCTGGCCGTCGGCTATCTTGCGCATGGTGGCCCTGAGGATCTTTCCGCTGCGCGTTTTGGGCAGGCGCGGCACGACGGCGACGTCCTTCAGGCATGCCAACGCCCCGATCTCGTTACGGACCATGGTGACCACTTCCTTGGTGATATCGGCCTGGGATTTACTGACCCCGGCTTTCAGCACGATGAACCCGATGGGCACCTGGCCCTTGAGAACGTCATTCACGCCGATGACTGCACATTCCGCCACATCCTTGTGCTTGGCCACCACCTCCTCCATGCCGCCCGTTGACAGCCGGTGGCCTGCAACGTTGATGACATCGTCCACCCGGCCCATGATGTAGATGTAGCCGTCATCATCCTTGTATCCGCCATCACCCGTGGCATAGTATCCCGGATACTCGGTGAGGTACGACGACACATAGCCCTCGTCATTCTCCCACAGGGTGGGCAGGCACGAAGGGGGCAGGGGCAGCTTGATGCCGATGACACCCTCTTTGCCCTTTGGGAGCTCTTTGGCGGCCTCGTCGATGATGTGCACGTCAAAGCCGGGCACCGGTTTGGTGGGGGAGCCTGCCTTGACGGGAAGCTGCTCGATGCCCATGCAGTTTGCTGCAATGGCCCAGCCCGTCTCGGTCTGCCACCAGTGGTCGATGACCGGGATATTCAGGAGGTCGCTCGCCCAGTGGTAGGTGTCCGGGTCCAGGCGTTCACCTGCCAGGAACAGGTGCTTCAGGCAGGAGATATCGTATTTTTTTATGTAAGACCCTTCCGGATCTTCCTTCTTGATGGCGCGGAATGCCGTGGGGGCAGTGAAGAGCACCTTCACATTATGCTCTGAGATCACCCGCCAGAATGCCCCGGGATCAGGCGTGCCCACCGGCTTGCCTTCGTAGACGATCGTGGTGCACCCGTAGAACAGGGGGCCGTATACAATATAGGAATGCCCTACCACCCAGCCTACATCCGATGCGGCCCAGTACACGTCGCCGGGCTTCACGTTGTAGATGTTCTCCATGCTCCACTTCAGGGCAACGGCATGGCCTCCGTTGTCTCTCATGACGCCCTTGGGCTTGCCCGTGGTTCCGGAGGTGTAAAGAATATAGAGCGGATCCGTAGCCTCCACCATGACGCAGCCTGCAGGCTGTGCACTCTTTATGGCTTCGTTCCATTCGATATCGCGGCCTGCCGTGAGGTCGGCCTTGACCTGGGGCCTCTGGTGGATAATGCACTTTTCGGGCTTGTGGGACGACAGCTCTATGGCCTTGTCCAGCAGGGGCTTGTAGGGGATGGCACCCTTGGGCTCGATGCCGCAGGAGCTCGAGATCATGACCTTGGGCTTGGCGTCTTCGATGCGCACCGCCAGTTCGTTGGCCGCAAATCCTCCGAATACCACCGAGTGAATGGCCCCGATGCGTGCGCAGGCGAGCATGGCAAAGACCGTCTCAGGTATCATGGGCATATAGATGATCACCCGGTCGCCCTTGTTTACGCCCAGGTTCTTGAGCATGCCGGCAACCAGAGATACCTCGCTCAGGAATTCTCTGTATGTGATCTTCCTGACCGTACCCGTTACGGGGCTGTCGTAAATGATGGCGACCTGGTCACCCCGGCCGTTTTCCACATGGTAGTCGATGGCGTTGTAGCAGGTGTTCAGCCTGCCGCCGGCAAACCAGCGATAAAAGGGCTTTTTGGAATCGTCCAGGACCTTGTCCCACTTTTTCTCCCACTGGATCTTTTCAGCAGCCTCTGACCAGAAGGAATCCCTTTCATCGAGGGAAAGCCGGTAGGCTTCATCATATGATCTATACACTTCAAACTCCTCCTTTACTCATATTCATAGCTATGTTGTATTATCGTAAGACTATCCTAAGGTAACTAACTTAGGCCGGAACATGTGTCAATTAGGAAAAGAGGTTATCCCATATGATGGGGTTTCGATAAAATAATTAAAGTATCTAAGAGTGTAAAAATTCTGTTGAGTGCCATGCGCTGCAGGGTATGCATTCATAATATCTGCTTTCGAATATGCTGTCATTCATACTATTCATCCCAGTGGTCATCAGGGAGTCCGGGCAGCACGAGGTGATTGCATGAGTAATCTTGCCATGTTTTTACTTGATGTCAAGACCATGCGAGAAAAGGATTTTACACGGCCCCTGCTCATTTTCCATTGACAACATCGCTATTGACCTTTAATAATCCAGACATGAGCGATAGATCATTGTGCCCCATTTGTGCGTGGAGAGCTGACTGTAATAAAAAATTCAAACCCGGTGCAGGCATTCACTGCCCTGATTTCAGCCGAGACATGGCCATCAAGAACTCGGAACTGGAAGATGAAGCAGCAAAGCAGGCCGGATCGAAAGACGCAGGTAAGAAGCCCAAAAAGGGCCTCTGGCCCATGTAGGGATCTTCTTTCCCTCTACAGTCCGAGAAACTGCACGTAAGTATTTTTGCCTTTCACTATCAGTGCGGCAATTTTCCCTTGGGTTGCTGTTATGTCCGTGCAGTAACCGTCAGGAAAGCTTGCAAGTTCACTCCTGGTGAATTCTTTCCCTTTGGGTCTGTATGCGAGCACCTGTGCGTATTCAAACATGTTGAATCCGGGAACAATCTTTGTCGAGCCCTGGCTGTTCCTCAGGGTGACAAACGTCTCTCCAAGCAGAACGATCCGCGGCTTCAAATAGTACCGGGGTACGGATTCGCTTCCCGTATAATCGCGTTCCTCGCGGATGTCATCGATGTACTGGGGTGAGTTGACGACGCGGGTATCATCTGTCCACACCATGGACTTGCCATCGCTGACTGCCATGGTGTCCTCGCGGTTATAAGATATGATCATGACGCCGGATGAAGAAGACCTGGATTCGAAGGGAACGGCGCTTATGATATCGAGGCCATCAGGTATCTGTGGGGATGAGCCCTTCACCTGGGTCGCCCTGGACCAGGCATAGGGTATCCTGCCGAGCCATTTGTCGAAGGTCAGGTTTGTAGAGATCAGTCCGTTGCCGAGGGGAATCACGGCCTTGTTCCAGCGCTCTTTTGCCTCGGCGCCTGAAATCATGAAGGAGCGGCAGTCGTTCATGATTTTCGTTAATACGATAACCGATTCTCCGTATGGAAACAGCCTGAGTATCTCGTTGTTTCCGGGCGCCTGCCACAGCGGAGTGGTCTTGTCCCCCTTGAGTTCATAGACCGTTTTTGTGTCGCAGACAAATAACTTGTCTCCCAGGGAAACAATGGATATCGCCTTTAACGGCAGCACGATCGCCGGTGCGGTCTCCCTGCTCGGCGGCTCATTTGTCGGGAGGATCTGGGCAGCCTGAGCCTTGCCGGTTTCTAGGAACAGGGAATCGATCATCTCATCCATGGTTGCAGACAGGGAAGAGACATCCTTTATGTCCTTGTGGAATGCCCTGGCCGGTTTTGTGTCCAGCAGGGCATCGTAGGAGATTATATCGCCCAGCCTGCTTATGGTTATGGTGAGTTTGTTGTACTGATCAACGGCAATGCCCTTGGCAATGCACCTTGCGGTGACGCTCTTCTCGATCCCTTCCTTTAAAGAGCTCAACTCCTGGGGGCCGGTTATGTCCACGGTGGTCTGCAGAGGGAAGGCTGACGATGGAACCATGAGAAAAAATGCGAACTGCAGTACGATCAGGATCTTTTTCATGCAGGCTCCTTTTTTTAAAAAATATCTGACTGGAAAGCTTATAGCATAGATAGTTCTTCAGGCAAAGCAACGGGAAAGAGGCGCCGGATCAAGATATGAATGATCATTCATTTTTCCTTGACCTTGACTATCACTTTAGATATATAATGGCGGATGCCAAGCAAATTATATTCTTTAGAAGAAGGAGGCGTTACATGGCTGAGGAGACCAAAGATTTTGGAGAGCAGTTGTTCCCGGTACCCCCGAAGGTAAGGGAAAAAGCTTACATCAAGAGTAAGGAAGAGTACGAGAAACTGTATAATGAATCCGTAAAGGACCCCGACAAGTTCTGGGCAAAGATTGCCGAGCGGATCGACTGGTTCAAGAAGCCCACAAAGATCTGTGATTTTTCCTTCAAACCGCCGGTATACGTGAAGTGGTTCGAGGACGGCGAGCTTAACGTCAGCTACAACTGCCTTGACCGCCAGATCAAGAATGGCCGCAAGAACAAGGCCGCCATCATCTTCGAAGGCAACGACCCGGCAGACAACAAGACGTTCAGCTACATGGACATGTACCGAGAAGTGAACAAGTTCGCGAACGTGCTCAAGAAGCACGGCGTAAAGAAGGGTGACAGGGTCACCATCTTCCTGCCCATGATCCCCGAGCTGGCCATCGCGATGCTCGCCTGCACACGCATCGGCGCCATCCACTGCATCGTGTTCGGCGGCTTCTCATCGGATGCCCTGAAAGACCGCATCGACAACAGCGAATCACAGCTTCTCATCACCTGCGACGGCACCTACCGCGGCGCCAAGGCCGTCCCCCAGAAGGACAATGCGGACAAGGCATGTGACATGTGCCCCTCCATCAAGAAGCAGATCGTTGTCAAGAGGACCGGAACCCCTGTAACGTGGAAAGAGGGCAGGGACCTGTGGTGGGAAGAAGAGATGAAGACCGTCCCCGTCTACTGCGAGCCCGAGAAGATGAAGGCCGAAGATCCACTCTTCATCCTTTACACCTCCGGTTCCACCGGAAAGCCCAAGGGCGTCATGCACACCACCGGCGGCTACCTGGTCTATGCATCGTACACCCACCAGATGATCTTCGACTATCATGAGGAAGACATCTACTGGTGCACCGCCGACATCGGATGGGTCACCGGCCACACCTACATCGTGTATGGCCCTCTGTCCAACGGCGCCACCAGCATCATGTTCGAAGGCGTGCCCAGCTATCCGGGCTTTGACCGTTTCTGGGCCGTAGTCGAAAAGTACAAGGTCGACATCTTCTACACCGCACCCACCGCCATCCGCGCCATTGCGAAAGAGGGCGACGACTGGGTCAAGAAGCACGACATCACCTCCATCAGGGTCCTGGGTTCCGTGGGCGAACCGCTCAATCCCGAGGCCTGGAGATGGTACTATAACCTCATCGGCCGCGGCGAGTGCACCATCGTCGACACATGGTGGCAGACCGAGACCGGCGGCATCCTCATCACCCCGCTGCCAGGCGCCATCGATATCAAGCCCGCCAAGGCGACCGTTCCGTTCTTCGGCGTTGAGCCCGCACTCTTGGATGACGACGGCAAGGAGATGGCAGGCGTGGCCAGGGGCAACCTGGTTATCAAGAAGCCGTGGCCCGGCATCATGAGGGGCGTATGGGGCGATCCCAAGCGGTTCGAGGATACCTATTTCGTTCAGTTCCCGGGCTACTATGTCACCGGTGACGGCGCAGAGCGTGACGATCTTGGCTACTACAAGATCACGGGCCGTGTGGACGACGTCATCAACGTATCCGGCCACCGTATGGGTACCGCCGAAGTGGAGAGCGCACTCGTGTCTCACCCGGATGTCGCCGAGTCAGCAGTCGTCGGCTTCCCGCACGACATCAAGGGACAGGGCATCTTTGCATACGTCACGCTGAACACCGGCGTTGCCAAGACGGATGACCTCAAGAAGACCCTGATCGCTCATGTGAGAAAGGAAATCGGCCCCATCGCTACACCCGACCACATCCAGTGGGCCGATGCGCTGCCCAAGACCCGCTCGGGCAAGATCATGCGCCGCGTTCTGAAGAAGGTTGCAGCGAATGACTTCAAGGATTTCGGCGATACGTCAACCCTGGCGGATCCGTCCGTAGTCGACACCCTTGTTGAGAACAGAAAGCAGCTGAAGTAGCAGCAGATTGAAACAATCGGGGGCTCAGGCATGCCTGAGCCCCCCCATAACCGTATTATTTATTAAATATTTATTAAATCGTTTTTATAGTTTTTATACAGGTACATGCTACGAAGCAATCATGCCATGACATTCATGCGCAATAAGGAAGGGTCAAAATGAGGGGTGAGGAAAAATATCGCATGATATTAAATGCCGCCAAGCAGGTTTTTGCTATGGAAGGATTCTATAACTCCAAGGTGTCCGAGATCGCCAGAGAGGCCCACGTGGCTGACGGAACCATATATCTCTATTTTAAGAACAAGGATGACATTCTCATTTCGCTGTTTGAGGAAGAGCTTACCAGGATCATAAAGACGGTGAAGACCGAGCTTGAAAATATCGAAGATCCGCGCCAGAAGCTCATTAAATTCTGTGACAACCATCTCACCATCATAGAGTCGGACAGGCCACTGGCAGAGGTGATTCAGGTTGAGCTCAGACAATCGAATAAATTCATGCGGGAGTACAAGAACAAGCATTTTCTCGCATATCTCAATATTATTGCTGACATAGTAGCCCAAGGCCAGCAGCAGGGCCTGTTCCGGGATGACCTCAAGCCCGAGCTCTGCGCCAGGGTGATCTTCGGTTCATTGGACGAGCTTTCCACATACCTGATAACAGCCAAGCGCAAGCGTTTCGATGTCCACGAGGTGGCGAATATGGTGGGGAACTCCTTCCTTGACGGATTTGTGAAGGAGAATAACTGACTCATCTTGGGGAGGTTCATAAGCCATGCAGATTAAAAAGGCCGCTGTCATAGGCGGTGGAGCCATGGGAGGGGGGATAGCGCATGTCCTTTCTTCAGTGGGCATCGAGTGCTTCATCAAGGATGTCGACCAGAAGTTCGTGGACAAGGCGCTTGCAACCTCCAAGGCGGTATATGACAAGCTTGTGGCCAAGGGAAAATTAGATCCCAAGAAAGCCGAGGCCGGCCAGAAGCTCCTTATGGGCTCCATCCAATACGACAAGAAGTTCTTCAGCGAGGTCGACCTGGTTATCGAGGCGGTCCCCGAGGTGATGAAGCTCAAGCAGGCCATATTTTCTGAACTCGAGAAGCTCTGCAGCGAACGGACAATCCTTGCAACCAACACCTCATCGCTTTCGCTCAGTGAGATGGCCGGCAACCTGAAGAAGAAAGACCGGTTCGTGGGCCTGCACTTCTTCAACCCGGTTCCTGTGATGAAACTCCTGGAGATCGTCTACGACGATAATACCTCCCCCCAGACATTGAGCGACATGATGGAGTTCACGCTCCTTATCGACAAGGTGCCCATCAAGGTGAAAAACGGTCCGGGATTTGCCGTGAACCGCGTGCTCATACCCTATCTGAACGAGGCCGTGCTTGCGTTGATGGACGGCGAGGCCTCCATGGAAGAGATCGATGAGGCCATGGTCGCTTTCGGCATGCCCATGGGGCCGTTCTCCCTGTGGGACCTGGTGGGCATCGATGTGGGGCTGCATGCCTCCGAGTCTTTTGAAGAATCCTTCGGCAGCCGGACCCCCGTGCCCGAGCTCATGAGAGCTCTGGTCAAGAAGGGAATGTACGGCCAGAAGACAGGGAAAGGTTTCTATACCTATTCCGGCAAGACAAAGGTCGTATCAAAAGAGGTGGAGACCTTCCTGAAGGCCTGGTGGAAGAAGAACGGCATGAGCGGGTTGGCCTTTTCACCCGAGAGGCTTATTACCACGCAGATCAGGGAATCGCTCCTCATCGTATCAGAGGGTCTTGCATCCGCCCATGACTGCGACACGGGCATGGTCTATGGCACCAACTTCCCCACCAAGGTTTCCTGGGGCCCGCTGCACTTCGCTGAAGAAAAGGTAGGGTGGTCAACCATTCATGACGTCTTCTGCTCCTTGGAATCCGAATACGGTTCCGAGCGATTCAGCACACCTGATATCCTGACCAGACTGGTCGAGGGAGAGAGCATCTTCTCAAACTGCACCTATGAGGTGGATGAATACGGTGTTGCGGTCATGACCGTGGAAAACCCGCCCATGAATGTGCTGAGCAACAAGACCATAGACGACATAACCAACACCATGCTGGCTGCGTGTGCGGACAGCCGGGTCCGGGTGATTCTGCTTACAGGAAAGGGCAAGGCCTTTGTGGCAGGAGCCAATATCAGCGAGATCCAGCGGCTGAAGAGCATACATGAAGTGGAGGACTACGCGCACAAGGGCCACCTCATGATGAATACCATAGATGGTGCGACAAGACCGATAATCTGCGTCATCAACGGGTTCTGTCTGGGCGGCGGGCTGGAGCTGGCCATGGCCTGTCACATGCGCATCGCGTCCGATGCCGCACGGCTGGGGTTGCCCGAGATCAACCTGGGGATAATGCCGGGATTCGGCGGGACCCAGAGGCTGGCCAGGATAGCCGGCAAGGCAAAGGCACTGGAGATGTCGTTATCCGGCAACCACATCACACCGGCCGAGGCACTGTCAATCGGTCTGGTGAATAACGTCGTGCCCCAGGCAAGACTGATGGATGAAGCTCGGACCCTGGCCAGGACCATTGCGGCCAAGAGCAGGCTTTCGGTGAGTGCCGTCATCGATGCGGTGTCATCGGGGATGGACGTATCCCTGGATGAAGGGCTCGAGATAGAGGTGGAGAACTTCGCACGGGTGGTTGTATCGAAAGACGGCAAGGAAGGGACAGATGCCTTCCAGAACAAACGTAAACCGGTTTTTAAGGACATGTAAGGCGGTTGAATAAAAAGGGGTCTGCGAAAAGATACCCTAAGGATAAAAACACAAAGAGGAAGGAGGTTTACCGTGAATACCGTTGTATGCTTAAAGCAGGTACCTGATACCGAGACCCTGATCAAAGTCGCAGGTACATCCATCGCAACAGACGGCATTAAGTGGGTCATCTCTTCCTTTGACGAGTTCGCCGTTGAAGAGGCTATCCGTCAGAAGGAGAAGATGAATGCAGGCAAAGTGACCATCGTTTCTTTAGGTCCCGACAGGGCCATCGA
Organism: uncultured Bacteriovoracaceae bacterium; assembly: GCA_964600235.1. GTDB lineage: Bacteria > Desulfobacterota > Desulfomonilia > UBA1062 > UBA1062 > MWEI01. The sequence goes on from CAZRIV010000016.1 coordinate 72,663, forward strand.
GTCGGTCCGCACCGCATTGGCTATGGGGGCAGATGATGCCGTCCATGTCAACGACAGCGCGTTCTACGACAAGGCCGATCCGTATGCCACCGCCCAGGCGCTGGCAGCCGCCATCAAGGGGCTTACCTATGACGCAGTGTTCCTTGGCAAGCAGGCCATCGACGACGACTGCGGACAGGTCCCGGCCATGGTTGGCGAGTTCCTCGGTCTGCCCGTGGTTACCCAGGTGATCAAGTTCGATGTGTCAGCCGACAAGAAGACCGCCACCGTGGTCAGAGAGATCGAGGGCGGCCAGATGGTCATCGATGTACCGCTTCCGGCAGTGTTCTCGGCCCAGAAGGGTCTGAACGAGCCGCGGTATGCTTCCCTTCCCGGCATCATGAAGGCCAAGAAGAAGCCCGTTGACGTGAAGAACGTAGGCGGACTCGGCGTAACCGCAGGCCCCATGACGGCAATCAAGGAGATGTCTTTGCCTCCGGCCCGCCAGGCTGGCAAGATCATCGCGGGCGACGATGCAAAGGCCAAGGCGGCAGCTCTTGCAAAGGCCTTGCACGAAGAAGTGAAGATCATCTAAGGTGAGGAGGGAAGAACAATGGCAGGAACACTAATTTACGCGGAAGTTCAGAAGGGCGAGATCAAGAAGGGCGCCTTTGAGATAACGAGCAAGGCCAAGGAATTCGGCGGCGAAGTGGCCGCATGCGTCATCGGCAAGGGTGCCGAGGCACTGGCCCCGCAGCTCGCAAAATACGGCGCGGACAAGATCTATGTTGTCGACGGGCCTGAGTTTGAAAACTATATCCCCGAGACGTTTGTACAGGCATTCGTACAGGTCGCAAATACCGTGCAGCCGAGCGTCATCCTCTGCAGCGCATCAGCACAGGGCAAGGACTTCGCACCGGCAATGGCAGCCAGGCTCAATGTCGGAGCCGTCTCCGACTGTGTCGGCGTGACCAAGGAAGGCGACAAGGTCATCGCAAAGAGACCCATGTACGCAGGCAAGGCATATGCCATGGTTGAGGCAGTGGGCAGCCCCCAGGTCATCTCCATCAGGCCGAATGCACTGGGTGCCAAGGAAGTGGCAGGAGCCGGAGCTGTAGAGAAAGTTGCAGTGGCCCTCGATGCCGGCAAGATCAAGGCTGTTGTGAAGTCGGTTGAAGTCGCGGCCACCACAGAGCCTGACCAGACAGAAGCCGAGATCATCGTATCCGGCGGACGCGGCATGAAAGGCCCCGAGAATTTCGCTATACTCGAGCAGCTGGCAAAGCTCTTCGGTCCCACCGCAACCACCGGTGCATCCAGGGCGGCAGTTGACGCAGGCTGGAGAGGGCACTCCTACCAGGTCGGACAGACCGGTAAGACCGTCAGCCCGAACCTCTATGTCGCATGCGGTATCTCCGGAGCCATCCAGCATATGGCAGGTATGGGAACATCCAAGGTTATCGTTGCCATCAACAAGGATGCCGAGGCCCCGATCTTTACCAAGGCCGATTACGGTGTAGTGGATGACCTTTTCAATGTCGTCCCGGCGCTCATCGACGAGATCAAGAAGATCAAAGGCTAACATCAACACCAGCACGGGTCGGGCGGGAACGCCCGCCCCGTGTATACATTACAAGATTCAGGGGGGGCTATGCACGGACCACAGGGAGAAATTACCAGAGAGGTTTTTTGGAACATTCTGAGTCCTGGTTCCTACACAGAACAGATCATCCTTTACATCTTTGCCCTTACTGCCTTTCTACTCCTGGGCAGGGCGCTGTATAAGGGTGGATTCGGTACGCGCCTGAAGATCATCTTCAAGGCGGGAGGGACCGAGTCAAACCGGCTGGATAATCCCGGCGAGCGATTTTGGCATGCCGTCGTGGATGTGTTCGGCCATAAGAAGATCCTAAGAGAACCCTATCAGGGCATATTCCATTTATTCATCTTCTACGGGTTCATCGCGCTGACGATCACCACCGCCATCGTGTTCTTCCAGGCGGACATACTGTATCCCATTACGGGCATATGGTTCATGAAGGGCGGCTTCTACCTTGCGCTGAAACTATTTGCCAATGTATTCGGCATGCTGGCCATTGTCGGCATCCTCATGGCCCTGTATCGGAGATACTTCATAAAGCCCAACTGGCTTGATCAGAAGCCGGAAGACAACGCCACCTTGTGGTTCATCCTTGCCATACTCATAACCGGCTTCATCGTCCAGGGTATCAGGATACAGGCTGTCGAAATGAAGCCCGAGAGTGTCATGCACCCGTATGTATGGTACTCCCTGGGCGGTAGACTGATTGCCCCGCTCTTCTCCTGGATGGACGACAGCGCCCTGCGAGGAACCCACTATCTGCTCTGGTGGGTGCACGTACTCATGGCGCTCAGCTTCTTCGTATATGTGGGTTACAGCAAGCTCCTGCACATCTTCATGACCCCTGCGAACATATTCCTGCGCTCTACTGCAGAAGCACCACCCATCAGGGTAATGCCTCCTGAGATGTTCGAGTGCGCAGAGACCTTCGGCATCCACAATGTGGAGGAGTACTCCTGGAAGGATCTGTTCGACCAGGAGGCCTGCATGAGGTGCGGCAGGTGCGTGGAGGTCTGCCCGGCCTTCAATACCGACAAGCCTTTGAAGCCCAGGGATGTGATCCAGAACATCAGGACGTATCTCGAGGAAAAGGCCAAGTTTGCGATGAATGCGGACGGTTCCTACCGGATCATTCCCGACGAGGAATACACGGGCCCCGCATTAATCGGCGACTGCATCGAGAAAGAGACCGCCTGGGCATGTACCACCTGTATGGCCTGCGTGGAAGCCTGCCCGTCATACATCCTCCAGTTCCCGAAGCTCATCGACCTGAGACGCTACATGGTCATGATGGAGTCAGACTTCGCACCCGAACTCATGGGCGTGTTCAAGGGCATGGAGAACAACTCCAATCCGTGGAGCATCGGCGCACACGTGAGGGCAGACTGGGCCAAGGACCAGGGCATCCCGCTGCTTTCCGAAAAGGGCAGTTGCGAGTACCTCTTCTACGTAGGCTGCGCAGGTGCATTCGACGACCTGAACAAGCGTGTGGCACTCGCCCTGGCCAAGATCTTCGAGGCTGCAGGCCTTGACTACGCAATACTGGGCACCGAGGAAGGCTGCTGCGGCGACTCGGCAAAGAAGCTGGGCAACGAGTACATCTACCAGGCCCTGGCAATGGCAAACATCGAGACCTTCAAAGGCTATGGCGTGAAGAACATCATCTGCCTGTGCCCGCACGGTTATAACACGCTGAAGTATGACTATAAGGAACTCGGCGGCAACTTCGAGGTCTACCACTACACCGAGATCCTTGACGAGCTCATCAAGACAGGCAAGATCAAGATCAAGGAACGCATCAGCGATCTCGGAACCCTGACCTACCACGATTCCTGCTATCTGGGCCGTTACAACAAGGTCTATGACCAGCCGCGCAATATCCTGAAAGCCATTACTACAAGCAACATGGTGGAGATGGCCAGCTGCCGCGAGAAGAGCTTCTGTTGCGGTGCCGGCGGCGGCAGGATGTGGATGGAAGAGCATCTCGGCAGCAGGATCAACCAGAAGCGCACCACAGAGGCGCTTGATTCCGGGTCCAAGACGGTATGCACCGCATGCCCGTTCTGCTACACCATGCTCACCGACGGTATCAAGGAACTTGAAGTAGGCGAGAAGATCCAGTCTGCTGATATCGCCGTCCTGGTGGCAAGGGCTGCAGGGATCGATCTCAAGGCCAAGAAGACCGAAGGCGACGCCTAGGCCGCACCAACAAACCCACCCTGAATCCGAATGAAAAGGGGGTGCTTCACGCACCCCCTTTTTTTCTTGATCACATCTTTTCGTGGGGCTATCCTGGCATCACTCGGGTGTGTATATGGAGAGTCAAGAGATGGAAGAGCAGAGACCCTGGGGCTTCTACGAGGTCCTCTCGGATGAGAAGGCGGACCATAAGGTCAAGAGGATCACTGTCTGGCCGGGCAAGCGGCTGAGCCTGCAGTATCACCACAAGCGCAGTGAACACTGGGTCGTGGTTGCCGGGAGCGGACTCGTGACTGTTGACGGAAGGCTAGCGAAACTGGGTGCGCATGATTCCATCGACATCCCTTTGGGCGCGCAGCACAGGATAGAGAACATCGGGGCTGATCCCCTCGTTTTCATAGAAGTCCAGCAAGGTGAATATTTCGGTGAAGACGATATCGTCCGCGTCGAAGATGATTTCGGAAGGAGTTGACAGGGGGGGGGGCACATGTACGATCGCAAGGAACGGGAACTCTTTGTGCTTCTTTACGAGACAGCATACTCTGCGGGCATCGAGGTGATAGAAGACAGGATAAACCGCAGGGGCGGGGTGTGCAGGGTTGAAGGAAGGGTACACGTAATATTCGATGAGAAGGCACCCTACCGGGAGAAGAACAGGCTCATCCTGGATGCCATCGGAAAGACCGATCTTGATGCGACCTATCTGCCTCCCAAGGTCAGGGGCATGCTGGCGAGAAGGGATATGGAAATGGAACCGGCTGTCATTGTCCTGGACTCGCCAGGGGAACGTACATGACATCTCCACATGGTGCCTGTTCCATGGTTTAGCCCGGTTTCTACGGACCAACAAATACAAATCAGTTCACCACGAATCATCAGTTTGAGCACTCTTGGAGTGTACCGGACGTGTATGGACATATTCAAACGCGCTGTCCGGATATAAAAGTGCCGCGTCTTGGCCGTGGAAGGCAGGCAATGAGTTCTGATGGACAGGGCGCGGGGGCTCCCTATTTGCCGTCTCTCATCTGGTGGAGCCTGATCTCGCGCTGGGCATCCACATTGTTTCTGTTGATTTCCAGCGCCTTCTGGAATGCTTCGATGGCCTTTCTGGACCCTTCTTTCTTGAGAACCCATCCGTAGATAACCCAGAGTGTGTCCGAGTTGGAGAAACGATTGAGCCCATCGCGGATGGCTGACTTGATCTCCAGGGGATTGCCCTGACCGGTATTCTGGAACCTCAGGAATAAGGTTTTCACGAACGATTCGACGAAGAGCCTTTCATCGGGTCGCATTTTGACACAGAGCTTGAAATGGTCGATGGCGCTCTGATAGTCCCTGGCTTTGAGCAGTTCCGTTGCCTTGCTGAACAGGATCTCCGCCTGGAGGCTCTCATCGATGCCCTGGGGCTCCTCGATGCTCTTCCCCTGGCGCATCTTGTTGATATTGGTGTAGGCCTTCTGGATCTCGGTGAAGATCTCGTTGGCGAGACGCTTCACCTCGGGATCATCCGCATAGGCATAGGTGTCGGGGTGGTTGGCCTTGACGATCTTTATGTATGCCCTCTTAAGACCGCCCTCGGACATATGCTTATCCACTTCGAGAACCTGGAACGGATCCTGGTCCTTGATGGTTTTCAGCTTAAGTCTCAGCGTATCGATGAGTGCCTTGTACTTGCTTTCTTCAAAGCTGACATCTCCCGTGCAGTACAGGCTGAGCAGGGCGCGCGAGGGGTCCTGCCCCAGGAGAAGGATTTCGGAAACCTTGTACTGGCGGATATCTTCAAGGTCAATGCCGGTATCTCCCGGCAGGGTATCCACCATGACCTTGGGCGTGGCGTCGGCAAATGGGGACAGGGCGGTGATGACATTTGAGAACTGGGTGTGCTCCATCACGCCCTTGCGGATTAGGCGGGCCATGTCTGCCTTGCTGAGTTCCGGAAGCTTGTTGATCTCTTGTTTATGTACCTTCTGGATAGTGCCGCTCTCCCACGAGAAGATATCGAGGAACCGCTTTTCCGTTTGGACCCTGAGAGCCTCATTGATCTCCATGGGCTGAACAAGTCCCATCTCCAGGAGTATGACACCCTGTTTCCTGCGTTCGAGGCGGGACGTGTTCAGAGAGCGCATGTTCTCGTCTTCGGAGATGATGCCCATGCTCACCAGGGTATTACCCAGCAGTTCTTCGGTCTTATTGGATTGAATGGCGCAGAGCCTGCCTTCTTTGAGGATGATGCCCTTCTTCCAATTGGAGGTTGAGACAAATATGATGCCGGTGAATTGGGACTCGATGACATCCATCATCACCAGAGGGAATGGGAACTCCTCTATCTTGAACGCATTATCCATGATCTTTCATTATCGGTAAATATGATGTTGGGCAAGAGGGAAATTTTCATGTGTAGAAGGGGTTTCCATAAGAATTTCAATATGACAAGCGCCCTTCGGTCCAGAGATGCATAAGCCCGGCGAGATCACTGCTTTGAAAGGATCAATTTGAAACCGCTTCAAACTCATAATCCGGGATCAGCGGGTTTCGGGGCAAGTGCCGGGTTTTTCTTCTGATGCGGATGGAGAAGATGTATAATCATCATATGAAAAGATATTAAGGGGGCCTTCTCCCATGAGATGGTATAAAAGGAGGTTCTGATGAGGTATCATGGATACTCTGCAGCATTTGCATTCATGGTGCTGATCCTGGCGCTTCCGGCATTTTCCACGGAAGAATATGGTCTGGGTCTGTTCAAGGACAATGCCGCATCGAGGAACTGCCTGGCATGCCATGAAAGATTCTACACCCGGTGGTCATCATCCCATCACGGATTGTCCATGCAGCCTTATTCGGCCCGTTTTGCGCAGGCGAGGCTCAAGCCCTGTGAAAAAGAGATCCTCATTGGAAAAAACCGCTACAGGGTTGATGTCGGCACCGAGCCTGGATGGGTGGAGGAAATATCCCCCAGGGATTCGAAGAAATACATGATTGCGCAGGTCATGGGAGGGAAGAATGTCTATTTCTTTCTTACGCCTTTCGAGAAAGGCCGTCATCAGATCCTTCCCGTGGCTTATGATATTCACAAGAAAGAGTGGTTTGACATGACCAAGAGCGGCATCCGTCATTTCTCCGGAACCCGGAATATTGAGGCGCTCAACTGGAAGGAAAGGCCGTACACCTTCTCCACAGAGTGCTTTGGCTGTCATGTGAATTCACTGTCCATGAATTATGACCCGAAGAGACACACCTATCACAATGTATGGGAATCGCCGGGTGTCGGTTGCGAATCCTGCCATGGCCAGCTCGGGGGGCACGAGAGAATGATGATGGGAACGCCCCGGGGGCAAACCCCGACCGACTCCGGGATCTTCGCCTGGAAGAACCACACGACTGAACAGAAGAGTGACACCTGCGCGACATGCCATGCCAAGACCGTTCCTCTTACAAAGACCTATGGGGCCGCTCAGAGATTTTTCGATCATTTTAACCTGATTACCCTGGAAGATCCCGATTTCTACCCCGATGGAAGGATCCGGGGAGAAAACCGCACGTACACCACCTTTCGAATGAGCCCCTGCTTCAAATCGGGAAAGCTGAGCTGTGACATGTGCCATGAGGCAGGTGGCGGATACAGGTATCATGATGCAGCACTGGCCAATGCCGCGTGCCTGCCGTGCCATGAAAAATACGTTCAAGGTTCGGCAGCCCATACGCACCATGAGGAAGGGTCTGCAGGCAGCCGGTGTGTCTCCTGTCATATGCCAGCCATTGAGGCCGGCCGGCTTAAATGCACCGATCATTCCATGTTGCCCCCGGCGCCCGGGGCCACCATGAAGTATCAATCACCCAATGCCTGCAACACCTGCCACCCGGACAAGGACGCCGCATGGGCAGACAGTTTTGCCGGGACGTGGTGGAAAAAGGATTACCAGGCCCCTGTCATGAAGAGGGCCGGCCTGATAGATGAGGCACGCAGGGGCGACTGGACACGTCTTCCCGAGATGCTCTCGTACATTCTCGATAAAGACCGGGACGAGGTTTTTGCCTCCTCCCTGCTCAGGTTGATCAGCCATTGCAAGGATCCCCGAGTCCAGCCGGATGCCCTCAAGGCCATGTCCGATCCATCACCCCTGGTCCGGTCTGCTGCCCTGGAGGCCCTTGGCCGGACACCGACAAGAGAGGCGGTGCAGACGATTATCGCGGCAACAGGCGATGAATTTCGCCTGGTAAGAGTTAGTGCCGCCGAGGCATTAATAAATTCACGGGGCGTTTTTTTGCCGGAAGGCGATATCAAGAAGGTTGAAGGGGCTATGCGGGAGTATCGGGACTCCCTTACTGCCAGGCCCGATGACTGGGCCTCTTATTATAATCTGGGCGACTATCTCCTCAAATCCGGGGATGCAAAGGCCGCTGTAGATGCCTATGAAACAGCCATACGGATGGAGCCGGGATCTGTCACGGCCCTGGTTAACCTGTCCATGGCATATGCCAGGAGCAAAAACAGCAAGGAGGCGGAGAAGTCCCTCCGGAAGGCGCTGAAGATCGAACCGGGCAACGCAGCGGCAAACTTCAACATGGGGCTCCTCATGGCGGAACAGAAGGATCTCAAGGGGGCCCAAAGGCATCTCAGGGCAGCCCTTGAGGCTGATCCCCAGATGGCGGACGCTGCCTTCAACCTCGGGGTTATTCTCTTCAGGGACAAACCGGCCCAATCGCTCCAATGGCTTGAAAAAGCCCGGAGCCTGCAACCCATGTATCCCAAGTATGCGTATACCCTTGCTTATTATACCATCCAGACGGGCAGGACAGAAGAGGGCATCAGATTGCTCATTGAACTCATTCAGGGTCATCCCCAGTATGTGAACGCCTATGTGCTGCTGGGAGAAACCTTTGAAAAGCAGGGCAGGAAGGAGGATGCAGCCTCTGTATACAAGAAGGGCATGGCAGAGGGAAAAATACCACAGCCGGCGAGGTCGTTCCTGGAAAATAAGCTTAAAACCCTGTATAAAACCAAGGATAAGCCTTAAGAGCCCGATCATATGCAGGCAAGCTCACGGCTGAATCCTTTTCTTAACCCTTATTGAATAATTTGACAGGATTGTACTGTAACCCGCAGTTTGTGAAAGGGAATATGAGATATTCCCATGTGCGAAGGTTATTCGGTCGCTGCGGGATATAAACCTGCTTGCCCTTAGCATAAGACTGATATATGAATCCGGTATCCAGGGTTTTTCATCTAACTACATATGGAGAGAACAGGTTAATTGACAGGAATAAAAAAAAAGAAAAGTGAGGGGAATATGGCTACTAGAGGAAGAAAACCATTGGACCTGAGAAGCGATGATAAAAATACCAAGCTTATCAAGAGAAACTACTACATCGAGGAGAAATATGCAAAAGCTCTGACCGTTCTTTCAGCATTGACGGGCAAAGAGCTTTCTCTTCTGGTTAATGAGGCAATCGGAGAGTTGATTCATAAATATCAGCCGAAGACGGACATCAATCTGCTCAAACTGGGAGCGATCCAGAGAGAAGATTGACCTTCCCGTGAACGTTATGGCTTCTGAAAAGATCAGACTTCTCAGATGAACATTCGAAATACAGTCTTATCCGGCTGCAGTTATCCGATAATTTCCGAAAAGAGGCTTATTATAATAATGTGACCATTATGATAAGCCTCCGTAGTACCTGTTGTAGTTCATTCCATAGTTGTTTCTTGAAGAGAACATTACACTTCAATGCAGTCCTATTCTTTAGTTATGCAGGTGCCTCCAGATTGCCCCTGCACCGAACGTTTATGGCCCGGGAGGGAGGATGCCCATCTTCCGATAAATGGGGCGTATGTATTCACGCATAAGGGGAAGCCTGAGGTGGAACAGCAGCGCCGCCCCAATACAGGCCATACCGCTGACGGCAAGTGTCCATGGAGCGCCGAACAGTGCGGCCATGGATCCGGCATACAGACTGCCGAAAGGCATGGCCCCGGCGAATGACATGGCAAAGAAGCTTATGACACGACCCCTCATGTCCTCATCGGTAATCGTCTGGATAATGGTGTTGCTTGCCACCATCTGGACCATCATGCCGAACCCGGTCACCGTGAGCAGGGCAGCCGAGAGAAGAAACGATCTCGACATGGCAAAAAGGATGAGACCTGTCCCGAACAGGCACGATGAAATGACGATGAGCCGTCCGAGGCCGACGACGCTCTTCCTCGACGCCAGGAAGAGAGCCCCTGCTATGGCCCCCAGACCGGAAGATGCCATGAGAAGGCCCAGGGTCTGTGGGCCTCCCCCGAGGATATCTTTGGCAAAAACCGGGAGCAGCACGGCATAAGGCATTCCAATGAAGCTCATGAAGGCGAGGTTCAGCAGGATGTACCTGATGGGCATGAAAGACCGGACATAGGTGAAGCCCTTCTTCAGATCATACGCCAGAGAGCCCTTTGTCTTGGGCAACTCCCGTGACGCTATCCTCATGGACAGGAGTGCCAGCAGTACGCCTAGGAAGCTGATGCCGTTGATAAGGAAACAGGTCCCTTCACTGGTTATGCCTATGAGGAACCCTGCAACGGACGGACCCACGAGCCTGGCGCCGTTGAACAGGAAGGAATTCAGGGCAATGGCATTACCGAGGTCGGCCTTGCTCTCGAGCAGTTCCACGATGAATGACTGCCGTATGGGCATATCGAAGGCATTGATCATCCCCAGAAAAAAGCTCAGGACAAAGAGGTGCCAGATCTCCAGCATGCCTGTCAGGGTTAGAAAGGCAAGGGTCAGGGCCTGGATCATTGCACAGGACTGTGTGGCGATCACCAGTCGGTAGCGGCTCATGCGGTCTGCATAGACACCTGCAAGGGGGGAAAAGAGGAACATGGGGATCTGGGAGGTGAATCCGATGAGGCCGAGAACCATGGCGGATCCGGTAAGACGGTAGACGAGCCAGCTCATGGCTGTATGCTGCATCCATGTTCCCATGAGGGATATGCCCTGGCCGCCGAAAAAGAGGCGGTAATTCCGGGAGCTAAGCGCTCTCAGGGTCGAGCTGATCTGGTTGAGCCTGGGAGAGTGAGACATATGCTTTTTAGCGTCCGTCTTTGCCGCATAGGGTCAGTTTCTTCTACCTTGCCCCGGGAACATGTCGATTCAATGCTGACATGTATGTATTGCCTGCCATAAGTTTATCTCACCAGTCATCTTATTCGCCCCATAAGTTTCATCACAAGGTCTGTCCTGCCGAGGTCCGTATCCCCTTGGTATCTCTCATGCAGGTATATAGTCTGATGAAAACGGCATCAAGGGTATTATGGATGCGGTTTTTCCATGGGAGATAACCTTGGCAGGTAAATTGTTATACCATCGTCTTGAGAATTGCCATGTCGACTTGTCTTTGATATTACCGGATACTATAGAAGATGGTGTGGTTTTAACCTTTGATCCGCTGAAGTTGTATGAAAAGCCCTCGACAATCGAGATGTATGGGATAATGCGATTGTCTTTACAGTGTGTGGGCCCGGGAACACAAGGCATGAGATTAATAATCAAGGAGTGAAAAAATGACAAAAAGAATACTCCTCTTCATCATGACAAATATACTCATCATGGTCACCGTATCTCTGTTCGTCAACCTTCTTGGCATAGGTCACTACCTGACGCCGTACGGGATCAACTGGGTCGCCCTTGCGTTATTCTGCGGCATATGGGGCATGGCCGGGGCCTTCATATCACTGGCGCTGTCAAGGTTCATTGCAAAAAAGGCCATGGGTGTACAGCTGATCAACTCAAACCCGAACCACCCGCTCGTGATCATGGTCGACCTTTTGCGCCAGAGGGCGGGACTCCCCATGCCTGAAGTGGGGATCTACGATTCGCCCGAGATGAATGCATTTGCCACGGGACCCACGAAAAAGAGAAGCCTCGTTGCCGTGTCATCAGGCCTCCTCAACCGCATGAGCAAAGACGAGATCGAAGGCGTGCTGGCCCATGAGATCAGCCACATTGCCAATGGCGACATGGTCACCATGACGCTGATCGCCGGGGTGGTCAATTCCTTTGCCATGTTCCTCTCAAGGGTCATCAGTTACTTTGTGAGCCTGAGTGTGAAGGAAGATATAGCATACATCGTGAGGTTCATCCTGACCATCGCACTGGATATCCTGTTCAGCATCCTTGGCTCCATAATCGTTGCCTTCTTTTCAAGATCGAGGGAATTCAGGGCCGATGCCGGCGGTGCGATGATTGCGGGTAAGGATAAGATGATTGCCGCACTTGAAAATCTTCAGCGGAACTTCGAGCCCATTGACAGGAGGGCCGCGTCTCTGGATACCCTCAAGATCTCGGGGAAGAGCAAGTTTGTCGCCTTGTTTTCAACCCATCCCGCCCTTGAAAAACGCATAGAGAGGCTAAGGAACTCGCAATAATTACTTGTAAAGACAAGAACATGAGGCCTGTGATAAACAGGGCCTCTCTTGTCGTATCATAAGGCGGGGACCCTGATGGAAGTCATTCCGGGGCAATAAAAAAAGGTCCGTGCTCAGCGCACGGACCTTTGTTTTTTATTGGCTCCCCAGACGTAACCCTCTTCATAACCGTTCTCGTTCTCCCGCTGTTAACCGAAAACCTTCAATATCAACGGGTTATCAAAGATCAGGCCGTTCCCGGCGAGGCAGAAGCGGCGTTGACCCGGATTTCATCCCTCTGCCTGACAATCACCAGATTTCATGGCTTGTTCCCGGATTTTTTGACTTCATAGATCATAACATGGTGAAGCCGCTGAAGATCGCGCTGTGTCAGTTCCTTCAGGGATCGAATCGGCTTTTTGAGGGCCAATCGCTCTTGCGCCAGCAGATAGAGATCTTCTTTGGAAATCCCAAGATCGCCCGCGCGTGCGTAGATCGGCTTGTATAGACTCTCCTTCCACTTATCAGGGGCCCTCCTTCGGATTTTGGGCCTTGCCATGGCGACCTGGGCCTGAAGCCATTGAATCGCGCGGTCGGAATCCTGGGCGGGAATCTCCTTGTAGCTGGTCACGTTGAATTCGTTCTTCAGGCTGCTCCAAATCCGTTGCGCTGCTCGCTGTGTGTCTTTGCCCGCCGTCGTGTGGATATCGATATAATCCTTCACCAGGTCCTGGATTTTGCGGGCTGTCGTGTTTGAAATGTGCCTGCCTCCCGGATCGGTCTGGACAACCGTTTTGCGGACCACCCGTTCGGTGCGAATGTTCAAATCACGCCCGGCAACCATGTTGCCATTTCCTGAAACTGCCTGAATGACCTGGGGTGAATCGCTGGGAGACGGCGTGAGCGTATTCATCTCTTCGACTTTCGAGAACCATGTGTCACGATGCTTCCGGAGCTCGCTCTCGGAAAATTTACGTCCTCTTGGATGCTGATCGTTGTAGTGTTCAACCTCCGCGTGGCAATCAAAACAGAGGGGAATGCAGTTCTCGAAGGTATTGTCTCCCCCTTTTGAAACAGGCCGAATGTGGTGTGTCTCGATCCTGACGCCACAGAACTTGTGGCAGATGCAACAGCAGCGTCCTGCAGCGACAAGGGCCAACTCGACGACATCTTTTGAGAAGCTCATCGCGCCTCTCCTGATTTGAGAAGTCGCTCCGCCAGTTCCAAAGCATCCACCGGCCAGAAGCACTCCGGACGAGGACGACGCACATTCGGTTGTCCCGCTGCGGGGCGGCAATTGAGCAGGGAGTCGACCCATTGGCCGGGGACGGCGTCCCGGCCATGCACGGCACCCAGAATCGCGCCACAGATGGCGGCGTTGGTGTCGGTGTCTCCCCCGCGCATGACGGTGTCCACAACGGCTTCCTCCAGATTCGTGGCATGCAGAAGCTGCCACAGGGCGTTGCGGAATGCCGTCAGCACCCACCCCTGCTGGTGGACATAATCCGCTGGCGGTGATTCGGCGGCACCTCGGACCGCTTCCAGGAGGCTCCCATCCACCTTCATGTCTTCCGCCCAGGTCACGATCTGCTCGTACAGACCTCGGCCATCGCACCCCTGGCGGATGGCATGGGCAATCGCCATCGTGAACAATGCGTTGGCTTGCTGACAGACCGGATGGGGATGGGTGATCGCCGCGTCCTGCCGTGCCCACTCGGCAACCAACCCAGCGTCATGGTTGGCTCCGAAGATGCCCAGCGGGCTGATCCTCATCATCGCGCCGTTGGCCTGGCTGTCCGGATTGGGACGGCCCCACAGACCACCGGCGACGGTCATGCCGCAATCGAAGGGCCCGGAGTCCAGCCAGAAAATGTACGCTTTCCTGGCTCCCTCGGGATCATAACGTCCCTGATCCGCCAGCATGCGGGCCAGCAACAGCGCCATCTCGGAATCGTCGGTCGGTTGGCCGGCAATCGTGTTCCAAGTGCCTCCGTCGGCAAGTTCCCGGACGCCGCTCGGGTATTCCCGGCGGATGTCATCCGGAGCTCGAAACTCTACCAGACTACCAAGAGAGTCTCCGGCAAGCTGGCCAAGAAGACACCCTTGGGCGCGGGAGAGTATATCGATGTCGAGGAAGTCCCGGCTCATCCGGTCATTGTCTCCATTTGAATATTCCATCGACCTGGAGGACGCCGTTCGCCGTAACATAGCCCAGAGTCATGGGCCGGAAATTGTTGCAGAAGGATTCGACATACACCTTCAGCAACCGGCTCTGACGGAGGATGTCCAGTTCGCCGGAGAGATGGTTCACCACCTCTTGCGTCACCAGGGTGATCAGCTTTGCTCTGGCGCGGGAAGTCATCACATTGAACCGATTGAGGCTCATCAGGAATTCGTCCTCATCCTGAATGGCATCCTGGTCACCCAGGGCAAAGGAGGCGATGATCACATCACGCTGCTGCCCTTGAAACCGCTCGACCGTATCCACAGCGTCCCGGATAAGTTGATTCGAAGCGCCTAATGGCCCGAACACCTGCTGGAGCCTCGCGACGATCAATGCCTGTTGCGCCCGATGTGGGGTGACGATGCCAATCCCACTGCGCCAGAATTCATCCATCGCGTATGGGCTGTGCGAAGCGGCTATCGCGGCACCGGACGCTGGGTCTCTTTCATTTAGGAGCTGGTTGCCGAGGCGGCCATACAGCAGCAAGGCCAGGGCTGCCACCGAATCAGCCTCAAAAGGATTCCATTGACTGCTGCGACCCTCGGGATAGACAAAACAACTGACCGGGGCATCCGGATCAAGCAGCGATGCCCATTCGGGCGTCCAGAAAAGCGTCTGTGGCCATCCAGCGGGAGGTTGAACCGTCGGGAAAGGTGTGATGATATCAGTCCGCATATCCGGAGAATAACTCGTGAGTGATCTGTCGTAGCCAGCTTCGTGGGCAAGCTCGACGATCACGCGACTTGAGCGATAATTCTCTTCCAGGATGGCGGGCTGAACTTGGTGGAGCTGTTCAAAAAAGCTGTAGACCGAGCCGACCATCGCTTCAAGACCGACTGGCGCTTTCGCTTGGTGGATCGGTGGCAATTGTTTTGGATCGCCCGCGACCACAACGACTCCGTCCGCTGCCAGAGACGCAAACGGAAGGATCGAATGGGCAACATCCACCTGCGACGCTTCATCGAGAATGATGCAGTCGAAGAATTCCTGACGTGCGGCGGCGTTTCCAGTCACCAGAAGGTTGTGCGTCTGCTCCGGGGTAGCACCCACCACCGTGATACCCGTGCTGTTCTGCAGGCGCTGCCGTAGCTGCCGTACCGCAACAGATGGATTCCATTTGTTCAATTCCAGATCGAGGCCGGCAGGAATATTCTGGTCTATTGGCCGGTAACTGGAGCGGATGCGCACGCACCGCAGATCGGGATGCTGAACCATCTGACCGATGGCCGCGACAGATTCCAACAATACGTTATCAAGGGCGTTGTAAGTGGGAGCGCAGACCAGAAGGCGCAAAGGGATGTTGCGTTGCACCGCGTCAACAACCGCGCCGACCACTACCGCACGGAGTGTCCGGCTCTTCCCGGTTCCAGGAGGACCCCAAACGGTCTGAAGCCGGTGGCTTAGCGAGGCCTCCCAAGCGGTCCACTGTGACGGATTCAGGGTTATTCCATTCTGCTCAAGGTATTGCCTAATCGCCGGCACATTTCTGATAACCGCCGCATTCGCCATTGCATTGCCAGACCACAGCAGGTCCGCTACCGGACTCCCTGCTGTTTGCCGGCCACTGCGCCTTGTGGTCAGTCCCACCGCCCTACGCACAAGCGCATTGCTCCGCGCGTTGGGAGGATTGCCGATGGCATGCAACGTCTCTCGCAACTTCTTTGTGAAGGTGTCAACCCACACAGGATCGAGAACAACGTCTTGATTGAAATCCGCCAGTCCCTGTGTCTCCAGATCGTCAAGCATCGTTGGATAGCGGTTGTTGGGGAGGACAGCGATCAGGCCAGCGTCGCGGTCGATACCAACGATCCGAACCCCTGTTGCGGTTTCCATGTATGTTCGCCATCCGGAGCCGTTGGGCGGTTCCAATGGAGTTCCTTGTGTTACCACCTGAAGCGACCTGTCGAGAAAGCCGGGCATGTTCTCGGGAGCCAGCGCAAAGCTGAAATCTCCCTCGCGCGCCTTCACTTCCCTCGATTCCGGTCTCATCTCGTAAACGCGCATCCTTGGAAGCGCGGCAATCCCCAACTGGGCCAGCGCTGACGCCTCTGCAGCCCCGGTAAGCCGACGGGTCAACCTTGCACTGCGATACCTGGCCTCACGCTCCTCTGGCGGCATGGCCCTGATCTGGTGCACCTCCAGTTCGCCAAGGGCGGCGTTGAGCCGCGCGAATCCATACCACAACTGCCCGTCAAAGCTGATTCCTGATTGTCGTTGTGGCGGCTCTATACGGATTTCTGGTGCGATCTGCTGAAGCGTAGGCCGGAGGTCCTCTTCGAGCCGCCTGGTAATAGCCTCGAGAGCGCCGAGTTGCTTGGTCACCGTTTCTCGCAGGGTCACAAGCTGATCGGACCATAGTCTGGGCCTGGTTACCCGCGCCCAGATTTCATGGGCCCGCTCACTCGGAATCTGGTCGCTCAGCGTGTCTTCAAACAGCGGGTGTACCGAGAATGCCGCCACCTGCTGGGGCAGAGAAGCCTGGTGGTAAACACGGGCCGTATGGAAGAGCGTGTAATAATGCGGAATCGGGGCGGCGAGCAAGGTCCGCACGACCTCTCGAACAATGGTGATCGGTGATCGCCGAGTTTCCATGGCAGCGTTGGGCAACAGTTCCTCTGGCGGAAACAGCCAAGCGAGGTGCTGGATGGTTTGGTCCGCGAGGATAGCCTGCAAATGGCGGCCGATAATCCGCGTGAGATGCTTGTACTGGACTGAATCCCAGATGTAGAACTGGACCGTCGTACCCGCGTTGCGGTTTCTGGCATCCGTTAAAATCGCGTTGATGTTGTTCAGGAAGGCCAAAAGCTCACGGCGTTCAACGGGCAGGTCCTTCTGGTCGATCACGTGCGTGTGCGGTCCATAACCATGGGTGGCTCTCTGGCCAACATATCCGAACGGCTGCGGTTCTACCCAAAAGGCCTTCACACCCAACGAGAAGGTGATCGCACTTCCCAAGTCGAAATCGACCGAGAGGTAAATGTGCAGGTCGGCATACTTGGGCATGACCCCGGAGGTGCCGCTCTGTGGCGGTATCGCAGATTGCTGGGCGTGGAGGGATGCTGCTCTACCGGCAACGACGTGACGTGTCGCCCTGAGCGAGTAGTGGGCGTTAAAGGCTGCTGAGGTTGGCGGCAGTTGCGCTAATGCAGAAACGTCCGACACTCCTTGGTCGGTTAAGGCGGCAGATGCCCCTCGGGAAATAAAAGCGACTCTGCTGAGATGATCCGTCTGCTGAG
>CAZRIV010000017.1:0-78534 GCA_964600235.1 uncultured Bacteriovoracaceae bacterium
GTTGGTGGTGCTTCAAAATATACCACCCATTCGAGGAGGCCTTACATAGTATCAACCGGCTGGAGTCGGACTCGGCCTTCGGCCGCGCCGCTCAGCCAGCACGTTGAGGGCTAACATAAAAAAGAACGAACTGGAGAATAATTGGAGGTAATCGAGGATGCACAATACTTTCTGGACCGCGCTGGCTACTAGTATCATGGCGGCGATCGTAACGTCCTCCGGCATCTACACGATTCGGAGATTTGCCGATTGGGGGAAGCGTAATACTAGCTATTTCATGTGCTTCGCGGCAGGAGTACTGATCGCGGCATCCTTTCTTCATATGATTCCAAAAGCATTTTCCATGAATCTCCATGCATCGAGATGGATTCTCGTCGGTTTCTTCGGATTGCACCTGTTCAATCGCTTCATAACCTCTTTTGTCTGCGACAAGCATACAGGAAACGAAGACTATGTCATCGGAATCGTTCCCTTGCTAGGTATCGGTTTCCACTCTCTTTTAGACGGTGTAATTTACTCCATCTCCTTTACGGTAAGTGTATTCACTGGATTTATCACAACCTTTGGCATGGTTCTGCACGAATTCCCCGAGGGCATTATCACCTATCTTTTGCTCATCCGTAGCGGGGTAAAGGAACGCTCTGCTATGTGGTTTTCATTCCTTGCGGCCGCTGTGACCACTCCTATCGGCATGGTGCTTTCTTATCCCTTCATAAGCGACATTCAGAAACCTTTTCTGGGCGCGTTACTTTCCTTGTCGGCCGGCGCTCTTGTTTACGTTGGTGCTACGCATCTGCTACCGCGAGCTGAACAGGAGAAGAAACGGTTTAGTCTTGTAGCGTTGGGAGGAGGCGTTTTGGTAGCCGTGATCATCGTATTTTCCAAAGCTTGAGGTGGTGCGAAAGCCGAACCATCGGCTGCACGCGTACTGCTTGGGCCGCACTTCCGTGGTAACTTGTCAGTCCAACTTGGCCCTGCGCAGCCGGTGAGTCGGGCACGTTCGCTTTTCATATTGCTATTGAAAAGTTGTCATCATGACGTTATAATGTTATAGCATCATGAAGGAGGTAACGTTATGGCGATGCCGGCTAAAAGATCAACCATATACCTTGATCCGGATCTTCATAAAGCATTGCGTTTAAAAGCAGTGGAAACATCCCGTTCTTTATCAGATCTTGTGAATGAAGCTGTCCGTGAATCTCTGGCGGAAGATGCTGAGGACATTTCTGCATTTGAGGAAAGAATATCTGAACCTCGCATCAGTTATGATGAAATGGTCAAGAGATTGAAGAAAGATGGCCGGATATAAAATCTTCTTCAAGAAATCAGTTGAGAAAGATTTCAGATCAATTCCCAAAACAGACCTCAAGAGAATCCTTGCCCGTATAAAGTCACTTGCTGATGACCCCCGCCCTGCCGGGTGCGAAAAATTAACCGGCCAAGAAAGGTATCGAGTACGCCAAGGTTTATATCGTATTATTTATTCCATACAAGACTATGAACTAACAGTCTGGGTTGTTAAGGTTGGTCATCGTAAAGACGTCTATCGCTAAAGCGAACCAGCCACTCAAACCGACGGCCTACGGCCGCGGCTGAGCGGCACGTTATCTTCTTTACCTTGCTATTCCCTATTGTAATACACATTATTTGCACTATAATGTGTATAATAAAAATAGGAGCTGGTTATGAAGCGTACTAACATAGTCCTTGATGATAAACTGGTTCATGAATGTATGAAAGCTACTGGTATCAAGACACAGAAAGCACTGATAGATCACGCTCTGCAGGAGTTGCTCCGTCGGGAAAACCAGGCAAAAATACTGGAGCTTAAAGGTAGGATACTCTGGGAAGGCACCTTGGATGAGTGGCGCCAGGGGCGATGTCAATAATGGTGCTTGTTGATACCACTGTATGGATTGATTTCTTCTCTGGTCGCTCATTACCACACGTGAAAGCACTGGAAGACCTTCTCGTTAACAGAAAAGATTTATGCATAAGCGGAATAATCTTAACCGAGGTATTACAGGGGATAAGGGGTGATTCCGAATTCGATAAGACAAGAGATTTGTTCAGTAACCTCATTTTCTTACCCATGCGTTATTCAACCTTTTTAAGATCTGCTGAGATCTATCGTTCTCTTCGTAAGAAAGGGATCACCATAAGAAAGACAGTTGACTGCATGATTGCCTCTGTTGCTCTTGAAAATGATATTGCTCTCCTCGACAATGACAAAGATTTTGATCCAATTGAGCATCATTTCGGATTGAAGAGAATTCCAAGAAGATAACAAATCGCTTCACCTGACGGCTGCCGCCGCAGGTGGGCTTTATCGTTAGCCAGGGAAATACACGTCAAACATAAAAGCCATCAGGGAGAATGACTTTGATATCCAAAAAAGACATCAAGAGAGAATATAAAGAACGTAAGAAGCCGGCTGGGATCTTCCAAGTGAGGAATACGGTGAATGGCAAGGTGCTACTTGGCAGCAGTTTGAATCTTGATGGAATATTGAACAGTCAAAAGTTCAAACTGTCAATTGGAGGGCATCGCAACAAAGAACTTCAGAAGGAATGGAATGAATTTGGTCCGGATAAATTTGTCTTCGAGATTCTGGACGTTGTTCAAGTTAATGATTATCCCAATTTCAATCTGAACGATGAACTGACGTTGCTTGAGCAAATCTGGCTTGAAAAAATCCGATCTTCCGGTGAGCTAGGCTATAACACCGATTCAAATGTTCGTCAGGCATAAGCAGGCGAACAAAGTCATCCACCTGACTGCTTTCAGCCGCCGCTGACAGGCTCGTTGGGCATGATGGAAAAGGAGGGGAGAATGAAAATGAACGTAAAGGCTTTTGCACTGGCATCAGGAATCATATGGGGATTCGGCCTTTTCGCACTCACCTGGTGGATCATGGCATTCGATGGCATCACTCACGAGGTCACTCTCATCGGCAGGCTTTATCGAGGATACAACATAAGTCCGATGGGAAGCCTTCTGGGGTTGATCTGGGGGTTCTTCGATGCTTTAGTCGGCGGAGCAGTGTTCGCATGGCTGTACAACCTGATTGCCGTTCGCAGTTAGAAGAGGGAAAAACAGCAGGGTCCTGCCCAGGCAAATCCGGCCGACGGCTTACCTGAAGCCGGTGATCATTACGTTGGGTTTCTCATGTTAACGAGCATTTATTGTGACCCCCTCATGGACTGTACCCGTGATAGGCGGTAAAATCACGGCAGGGGGACATTATGACGAACAGGGCATGCATCGTGGTCTTCGGTGTTGTATCAATGTTCCTGAGCGGATGTGACATCCAGGGCCGCCTGCTCTATTACCCCGGACAGATCGGCGTTGAAGAGATCCGGCAATACGCTCTGGACAATGGTCTGCGCATGTGGCCCGAGCAGGGCCAGGCGTATCTGGGCATAGTGAGCACGGACGGCCCGTCGCAACCCAGGGGTACGGTGGTCGTATTCCACGGCAACGCGGGCACGGCCGTGTCCCGCAGATACTATATCGATGCGCTTGAATCCAGGGGTTACCATGTGGTGCTGGCCGAGTATCCGGGCTATGGCGGCAGGCCCGGCGAATTGAGCGAGAAGAGCTTCGTTGCCGATGCCCGGCGCACCGCCCGGCGTGCCAGGGAAGCATTCGGAAGCCCGTTGTACCTGTGGGGGGAATCCATGGGATGCGGCGTCGCGTCTGCCCTGGCAGCCGACCCGGAACTCGGCCCCCAAGGCGTCGTGATGCTGACGCCGTGGGACTCGCTGCTCAACGAGGGAAAGGCCCTGTTCCCATGGCTGCCGGTCAGGTTTTTCCTGCGGGATGCCTACGATAACGTGGCCAACCTGGCGGGCTACAAGGGCCCGGTTGCGGTAATAATGTCCGACCGGGATGAAGTGGTTCCCAACCGCCTGACTCAAAGGCTGTACGAGTCCCTATCTCAGCCCAAACGGCTGTGGGTTTTCGGAAACGCAGGGCATAATGACTGGCCCGGCAGCCCTGGACTTGCCTGGTGGGATGAGGTAATGTTCTTTCTCGATTCGAACAGATGAACGCCCAGGCCGGGGCTAGACGGTTATGAGATGCCGCCTGAGATGCCTCACATCATGGTAGCCAGCCACAGCAGGCCCATGGCTGGGACAATGATCCACAGCCCCATCACGTAGATGGTGTACATCCGGTTGTCGAAGATGGTCTGCTCCGCGTAGAAATCTATACCCTTGGCCAGGAAGAACAACGGCGGCAGGAGTCCATAGGCAATCGCCGGGGCTATCTTCAGGGGAAAGCTCAGGAACAGTACCAGGGCGAGCCCCATGATGGAATATTCCAGCAGCATGGTGGCCTTGTCCTCATTGATGTACCTGGCGAGGCTCAGGCGCCCCATGATGGCGTCCTTCTCCATATTCTTGAGCCCGAGCAGGACCTCGGCCGTAAGGTAGTGGGTGGCCACATACACCGCAAGCAGCGCGATGTTCGGCTGAACCACCGTGTGGGTGAGGATGAGCGGGACCACGATGGAGGTGAGGATGAAGATGACTGCTCCGAAGATGCTCTTGAGGTAATCCTGCACCCCGGAAACATCCACCAGGGGTCTCAGAAGGGAGGCGCCGATAATGACGAGCGCCCCCGCGAATTCACCCGAGGCCAGGGCGATGGACATGGCGATACCCGTGGAGATGGCCCATGTGGGCCACTGCCGTGCCCTCTGGGTGCGTGCCGTTGACGAGAATGCCAGGAAGAAAGCGGCCAGCAGCATATCCCACTGGTATGCCTGCCCGCAGAACACCAGTGCGACCATGGCGACGCCGAGACAGCCCAGCGAGGGCAGCAGCGGCGACTCGGCCAGAGTATCGAGCAGAGCATTCTCGATGGTCGACGATGCATGGATGCTCCTGAGGGCATCGATGCATTCCTCTATCACCCAGTGGGGAGTTGATGCCCCCGCGATGACAGCGACCTTTTTCATCTGGGACCGGTTGATGTCCTTGAGCTGGTCAGGGGATTCTACCTTGATGACGCTGCGGTTCTCCTTGGCTGCGATCTCGGCCAGGCGCTTGGTGTTGGCCGAGTTCCTGCCGCCGATGACAATGAAGGTGTCATGGTCTTTTGCCAGGTCCCTCACCTCGCTCTGGCGGTCCACGGTCGAGCGGCAGATAGTGTCCGACACGTCTAAAATATCCGCCTTTTCCCTGAGGATATCGATGATGTCCTTGTAAAGGGAAACGTCAAAGGTGGTCTGCGCCACCACCGCAAGCCTCTTCACCTTGGGGACGCTTCGGGCGTCTTCAACGGTCTCGATGATAATCCCCTTGCTGCCCGCCACCCCCATGTGGGCATCCATCTCGGGGTGGTCCTTGTCCCCCACGATGACAATGAGGTCAGCGGTCTTGGAGGCCTTTTTGATGACCGCATGCAGCTTGAGCACCATGGGGCAGGCGGCATCGATGACCTCTACCCCCCTCTCCGTCAGGGCTGATTTCTTGTCCGGCGAGATGCCGTGGGCCCGTACAATGGCAATGTCGCCGGGCTTGAGCTTCGGGTCGTTTATGTCGTGGACTATCCCGATCCCCCGCCTGGTAAGGGCATCGATGACCTGGGGGTTGTGGATGATCTGCCCCAGCGTATAGATCCTCCTTTTCAGGTCTCTCTGCCGCACCTTGAAGGTGATGTCGATGGCCCTGCGGACCCCGAAGCAGAAACCTGCGTGGCGAGCGATGGTAATCTTCATTACAAGACCTTTCTCATGGCATGGATAAGGTATTCCTGGTTCCCCTTGGCGCCTTTCACCGGAGAAGGGATAATTCCGTTCACGATCAGTGCCAGCCCCTCAAAAAAAGATCTGATATCCGCAATGACCGCTTCGTGTACGGCCATGTCTCGTATGATGCCGCCCTTGCCCACCTGCTCCTTGCCGGCCTCGAACTGTGGTTTGATGAGGGCGACGAGACGGGCGTCGCCCTTCAGGAGGTTCAATACGGGAGGTACTACCAGCTTCAGCGAGATGAACGAAACGTCGAAGGTGGCGATGTCGCACGGCTCCGGTACGTGTTCCCGGCTGACCATGCGCGCATTGACGCCCTCCAGGCAGATAACCCGCGGATCCTTTCTCAACCTCCAGTGGAGTTGCGCATAGCCTACATCCACCGCATACACCTTCCGGGCGCCCCTCTTCAGCATGAGCTCGGAAAATCCCCCCGTGGACGCGCCGATATCCAGGGCGACCATGCCGGTTACATCGATTTCAAAGGTGTCCAGGGCGGCCTGGAGCTTAAGCGCCCCCCTGCTCACAAAACCGTTGAGCGCCTTTATCGAGACAAGCCTGTCATCCTCGACGGCAGTGCCCGCCTTGGTCACGGCATGTCCATCCACCAGCACATGGCCCGCCATAATGAGGCCCAGCGCCTTGGAGCGGGTCTCGACAAGACCCTTGTCCACCAGAAGCTTGTCCAGGCGGACCTTCACAGGATCTCCCTGAGGGCCTTCTGAATGCCGCGCGAATCCAGTCCCACGATCTTTTTCAGATCGCCCAGAGACCCATGTTCGATGAACCTGTCCGGGATGCCCACAAGCCTGAATTTCAGCGGTATGCCCACATCCTGCAGCGCCTCGAGGACTGCCGAGCCGATGCCCCCCTGGATACAGCCGTCCTCCACCACGATAAACCTGCCGTTACAGGAGATCGCCTGCTCCCTGATGGCTTTTGAATCAAGCGGTTTTGCAAAGACAAGGTCCATTACCGCCACATCGTCGATTTCCGCTACGGCATCCAGCGCCTGGTAGCACAGCGGCCCCGCGCAGAATACCACGGCCAGGCCGCCTTTTCTCAGCATCTCTGACCTTCCCAGCTTCAGCCGTGCCGGCTTGACGGGCAGGGGCACAACCTTATCCCTGGGGTACCTTATGGCCACGGGCCTGTGGAGGCTCAGGGAGTATTCGAGCATCTTCTCCAGCATGACCTGGTCTCTGGGAACCATGATGGCCATGTTGGGTATGCTCCGCAGGTAGGCGAGGTCAAAGGAGCCGTGATGGGTCGGTCCGTCGGGCCCCACGAGGCCTGCCCGGTCGATGGCAAAGACCACCGGTGCGTTCTGCAGCGCCACATCGTGTATGATCGAGTCAAAACCGCGCTGGAGAAAGGTGGAGTAGATCGCCACCACGGGCCTGAGTCCGAACAGCGCCATGGCTGCGGCCATGGTTACGGCGTGGCCTTCGGCGATGCCCACATCATAGAACCTCTCCGGAAAGCGCCTGGCGTATCCCTTCAGCCCCGTACCCGAGATCATGGCCGCGGAGAGCGCAACGATCCGAGGGTCCCTCTCGGCAAGCCTTATGAGCGCTTCGCCGAAGATGTCCGAATAGGTCGGCTCGCTGGGTGCTTTCGGTGCGTCTCCATTCTCGACATCGAATTTGCCCACGCCGTGGTAGTGCTCCGGGTCCTGCACTGCCGGGTGGAACCCCCTGCCCTTCTGGGTGATCACATGCAGCAGGATGGGCTCATCCATGGCAGCGATATTCTGGAACGCCTCCACCAGGTGGGCCATGTTGTGCCCGTCAAGGGGGCCCACATACCTGAAGCCCATCTCCTCGAAGAGCAGGCCTTCCGTCACTGCCCCCTTGAGATTGCCTTCGATGTGCTTGGCCGCCCGGTAGATGAGGTTCCCCCCCAGCGGAAAACGGCTGAGGGTGTGCTTGATGCCCTCCCTCATGTCCCGGACCGTCTTCGAGGTCATGATCCTGCTCAGGTAGTCGGCCACTGCGCCCACCCGCTTGGATATGAACATGGTGTTGTCGTTCAGCACGACAATGAGGTTCTGCTTCCTGATGCCCGCGAAGTTCAGACCCTCGAAGGTCAGCCCGTTGGAAAGCGACCCGTCCCCGATCACCGCTATGACGCGGTTCTTGCACTCGGCCTTGGCCAGGGTCTCGCAGATGCCGCTGGCAGCCGGCAGGGCATTGCCCGTATGGCCCGAGACAAAGGCATCATACAGGCTCTCGGCCGGGCTCATGAACGGGCACAGGCCTCCATGCTGACGCAGGGTGGGGAACGCGTCCCTCCTGCCGGTGATGATCTTATGCGTATATCCCTGGTGGCCAACGTCCCACAGGACCTTGTCCTTTGGCGCGTTGAACACGTAGTGCATGGCCAGGGTGAGTTCCACGGTCCCGAGGCTCGAGGCCAGGTGGCCGCCGGTGCGGCTCACGTTCTCTATGATGAATTCCCTGATCTCTTTCGCCAGGGTCTCGAGCTCGCCGATGCCGAGCCGCTTCAAGTCCGCCGGCGTTTGTATGGTCTGCAGTATCTCCATGCTTACATCACCCGCCCAAGCATCCACATGGCCAGCCCCCTGAGGTTCTCCACCCGGTCCGGCCTGATGCCTTCAAGCGACTGTATGGCCCGGGAAGTTGCTTCCTTGGCCCATACCCGCGCGGCATCGATGCCGAGGGCCTTCACCACCGTGGCCTTGTTCTGGACCATATCCTTGCCCGCGCTCTTTCCCAGGGTTTGTCTGTCGGAGGTTACGTCCAGTATGTCGTCGATGGCCTGAAACGCCAGCCCGAGCTGCGTGCCGAAGCCTGCCAGGGACCTGGTCAGGGTGACATCGTCGCAGGCAATGCGCGCACCTGAATACATGCACAGTTCGAACAGGCGAGAGGTCTTCTGGGTGTATATCTCCTCGATCTGAGAGGGCAGCAGGTCCTTGCCCTCGGCCATCACGTCCTCATATTCCCCCTGCACCAGGCCCGATGTTCCGCAGACATCGGCAAAGGCTCTGCACAGGTCCACCTTTACCTGCGGTGCGTACGGGCTGTTGCAGATGACGGAAAGCGCCTGGAAGATGAGCGCATCGCCCGCAAGGATGGCCGTGGCCTCACCGAACTTCTTATGGCAGGTGGGCATGCCGCGCCTGAAGTCGTCATTGTCCAGCGCGGGCAGATCATCATGGATGAGGCTGAAGGTGTGGACCATCTCTATGGCGAGCCCTACGGGCAGTGCGTCCGCATCACTCCCTCCTGCGGCTTCGCAGGCCAGCATTGCAAGGATGGGCCTTATCCTCTTTCCGCCTGCAGTGAGGCTGTAGGAAAAGGCCTCGAAAACTCCCGACCTGCTCTTTACGCCCGAGAGGTAGCTGCCCAGGTATTCCTCAAAGGCCGCCTTCTTGGTCGTTATCAATGCGCTCATATCCACGGATTATCCCTTCACAGGCAATACCACGGTGCAACACAATCTTCAACAGGGTAAAAATCGACGGAAAACCCTTTGAAGTCTATCTGTTGGAGAGTTCTTCATAGAGTTTCATGATGGTGTTCACATAAACGTCGCTGTGATTGTACAGCCATATGGCGGTGCGGTTCTTCTTTTCATCCCCGTTTTCCCTCCAGCCCGATTTCTTGAGGAGATTTGCGATACTGGCGATGGCGTCAGGCATGCTGAAGGGGTCCCTTATGCCGTCGGCGTCCCCATCCGCGCCCCATTTCATGAAGGTGGAAGGGATAAACTGCGCCGGGCCCATGGCCCCACCCTTGGACCCCTTGATCTCCAGGGGGTCGAGGCCCAGGGTATCGGCAATCAGTACCAGGTGGTAGAGCTCGCCTGCGGCCCATCTTCCCCTCGCAAGGGTCTTCTTCATCCCCTCCTCGTCATTGAGCGGGATATTGTCCACGCCGGTCCTGTCTTTCAACTGCCCAATTATATCCGGGTCTGATATGAGGGAAATGTTTGCATAGGCATTGAATGGGTGGTACTTCATGGGGTAGGTCCCGATCCTGGTTTCTATAATGAGGATCGCCATGATGATCTCGGGAGAGATGTCGTACATCTTACGGACATTATCAAAGAGTTCACGGTTTTCCTCCATAAAGGCCCTGCCCTTTATGACATACTTCTGGTCGAATTCCATGCGCCCGGGGCTCTTCGCAGAGGCCTTGGGCCGGACAAAATTGAGGTTCTCGAGGATAAACTTCTCGTCGAACGACACCCTCGGGTCCGTCATCAGGCCGTGAGCGCGCTCCCTGTCCAGGCCTTTGGCCACGATAAGATCCTCCACATACCCCTTGGCCCTTGTTTCATTGATCAGGTTCAGTCCGGACGTGGTCATGAGCGAAGGCTGCACTGCTGGCCGGACCTCGGGACCGGCCGATGACTCCCCCGGGGCTTCCTTGTGAGCGCAGGAACTGCCCAAACCCAGGGCCATGGCGATGATCGTCGTGATGATGATTCCGCGTGTCTTCATACAGGAAGATGCTACCTTGAACGCCCCATGATTTTCAAGGGAATTGACGGTTTTTCTATCATGACAGGGGTGTACCCGGCTGGACTGTTTTTATTGGTCCGTTCAAACCGGGGTAAAACGACACCCGGGACCATGCTCCCCAAACGCCGTCTGAATAGTCCATTGGTCAGAAATCTCCATGTAAAAGGCCTGTCTTGACTTGTGTTCAGGGGCGTCATACAAGAAATCTTATGAAGAGGATCCTTATAGCCAACAGGGGCGAGGTGGTCCTGCGGGTGATCAGAACTGCGCGCGAGCTCGGCCTTGAAACCATTGCCGTCTATTCCGAGGCCGACAGGGACATGGAATATCTGAACCTGGCCGACGAGGCGGTGAAGATCGGGCCCGAACAGCCCTCCAAGAGCTATCTCAACATGGACGCCATCATCTCCGCGGCCATCGCGTGGAAGGCCAACGCCATCCACCCGGGGTACGGGTTCCTCTCGGAAAACCCCCAGTTCGCATTTATCTGCGAGGAGAACGGCATCGAATTCATCGGACCGACCAGCACCACGCTGAGGACCATCGGCAACAAGTCCAGGACGAAAGAGGTCGCCCGCTCGCTGGGTATACCTACCATACCAGGCTCCTATGGGGTGGTGGCGGACATCAATCAGACCATCCTCCTCGCCCAGGAACTGGGTTTCCCTGTCATCCTCAAGTCTCTCTACGGAGGAGGGGGGCGCGGCATGAAGGTCGCCTTCAACGACGACCAGCTCAGGCAGCACTTTGCCAGCGTCAGCAGCGAGGCCTCTGCGGCGTTCGGCCGCAACGAGATCTATATCGAACACTATATCTCTTCTCCACGCCACCTGGAGGTCCAGGTCCTGGCCGATGCCTATGGGAACATCAATGTCTACTCGGACCGCGAATGTTCCATCCAGAGGCGCCACCAGAAAATCATCGAAGAGGCGCCCATTCCAAACATAGATGATGATCTGCGGCAGAACATCAAGGACTGGTCGAGGCAGATCATACAGGCTATCGGGTTCAAGGGGCTCGGCACGGTTGAGTTCCTCATGGATCAGGAAGGAGAGATCTTCTTTCTCGAGATCAACGGCAGGCTCCAGGTGGAACACCCGGTCACCGAGATGATTACCGGGGTCGATCTCGTCCGCGAGCAGATCATGGTCGCCGCAGGCGCCCGCATCGAGACCGCACCGGCCGATATCGCGGGCCATGCCATTGAATGCCGCATCAATGCGGAAAACACATCCAGGAACTTCATGCCGACCACCGGCACCATCGCAAGGCTGAGGATGCCGGGCGGTCCGGGCACCCGCGTGGACACGCACCTCTATGAGGGCTGTATCGTGACCCCGTTCTACGACCCTTTGCTCGTGAAGCTCATTGCCCACCACTCGAGCCGCGATGCGGCACTGCGCCGCATGGGAAGGATGCTCGACGAAACCTGCATCGACGGGCTTACCACCAACAAGGACCTCCTGTACAAGCTCCTTGCCCATGACAGCTTCCTTGCAGGGACCGGCGACACCTCGCTGGTGACCCAGCTCCTGAGTAAGTAGCCTCTATTCATGACTCAAACTTCCTGAACGGATCTCTGGGCTCCTCGTGGAATGCAGCTGGAAGCTGAAAAGATTGTCCTCTTCAAGGGATGCATCTCGCCATAAAGCCGGATTTTTCGTTTGAAGGTGTTTAAAATTGATCCGTTCGAAGCAGTGATCTCGCCGCCTCAGATAAATGACTATTATGCCGGCTGCTTGAGGCGGCGAGATCACTGCTTCGAACGGACTTATTAAAAACAAATTGCCTGGCATGAACCATATGCCAACGCACTCTTGGAGTGTATCAGGTACATGTGTACACTTCCAAACGCACACTCCGCCATAAAGCCGGCGAGATGCATCCCTTGAAGAGGCTGATCAAAGAAATCCATGCATTATTATAGTAAAATAACTTCCTGAAAGAGCTGAGGGGGCTCCTGTCACTTCTGAGCTGAAAAGGCCTTCGTGATCTCGTCCGCCTTGAACTCTGGCAGCGCTTCGGCCTTGCCGTCCCGGTAGAGTATGAGCCTGTCCGATGAGGTCATGGAACCGATCCGGGCGCCGGGGATGCCTGAGAGCTCCCAGGCGGCCAGGATTGCCCCGGCAGTATCCGGCCTGCAGCACACGAGCAGCGAGCCCGATGCCAGCGACCCGAGGGGATCCATGGAGAACGCACCCAGGATCTTCCCTGAGAGCTCCATGAGCGGTATGCGATCCCAGTGTACCTCGAGGCCGCAGCCGCTGGCGGCGGCCAGCTCGGCCAGCCCCGTGGCCAATCCCCCTTCGGTGGGATCATGCATGGCGCTTACACCGCCGGACTCCAGGGCGATCCGCGCATCTCTCACCACAGAGATCCCGGGGGTATAGATGAGGTTCTGCGCCCTTTTCAGGGCCTCCGGGTCGAGATCCAGCCTGCCGGCAAACTCGCGCGCCAGGAGCGCTGTGGCCTCGAGGGGTATGCCCTTGCTCAGGAGGATGGCATCTCCGGGCTTTGCACCGGATGAGCGGATGATTCCGTGGCTGGAAAGGGTGCCGATCATGAATCCCACGGCTATTGCCCGGTCGATCCCATGGGTTATCTCGGTATGACCTCCCACCAGGGTGATGCCATGCTCCGAGCATGCCTGGAGCAGCCGCGAAAAAACCGCCTGCGCACCTTCAGGTGTCGTTGCCCCCTGGGGGAACAGGAAGGTGGTAAGCAGGTATTTCGGTACGCCGCCCATGCAGGCGACGTCATTGGCATTGATGGTGACGAGGTACCAGGCGATGTCATCCGTGGCAAAGGTGATGGGGTCTGTCTTGAAGACAAGCCGTTCGTCCCCGAAGCGGATCACCGCGGCGTCCATGCCGATGCCCGGACCCACGATGACATCCGGGTTTTCTGCAGGAAGTTCGCTCAGGAATCTTCTCAGGAGGTCTACCGGCAGCTTCCCTATGGGCAGGACGTCTCTGGCCATGCGGTCAATCGCTCTCGATATAGGCGTATGCGCTGTGGTTGTGGATGCTCTCGATGTTCTCGGCCTCCACGGAAAACCAGGAGAACTCGCTGCGGCCACGAAGAAGCGATGCCGCCTGCCTCACAACGTCCTCCACGAACTTGGGGTTCCTGAATGCGGCCTCGGTGACGTACTTCTCGTCGGGCCTTTTCAGGACAGGGTATACCTGGCTGGACCCGCACTGCTCGATGAGCCCGATGAGGTCCTCCATCCAGAAGAACCGTTCGTAACGCACGAGCGCCTTCACGATGCCCCGCTGGTTGTGGGCGCCGAACTCGCTGATCTCCTTGGAGCACGGGCACAGGGTCTGTATGGGCACCGTCACCCCCACCCTGAACTCCCGCCTGGCCCCCACCATGCCCGTGAGCAGGCACCTGTACTCCATGAGACCCACTGCACCGGTCACCGGGGCCTCCTTTTCGATGAAGTAGGGGAACTCCACCTCCATGTGGGCGCTCTCGGCCTCCAGGGACCGCTTGATCTCGTTTAAGATATGCTCGAAGTTCTTGATGTGGATATTTTCCTTGTGCTCGTTGAGCACCTCGATGAAGCGGCTCATGTGGGTGCCCTTGAACTCCCGGGGCAGGTCCACATAGAGGTTGATGGAGGCGACCGTGTGCTGTGATCCCTTCTTCTTGTCCGAGACCACGATGGGGTAGCTTATGCCCTTGACACCCACCTTCTCTATGTAGATGGGATTGTCGGGCCGCTGCTTCTGCACGTCCTTCATGGAGGGCCTTCTTATCCGGAATAGGTCACACGGCAGGAATCGTTCTCCCAGACGGTGACCTCTTTGAGCATCACGGGCGGCAACACCCTGCCGGATACGGACTGATAGATGAACCGCGCGATGTTCTCGGCAGAAGGGTTGATGGCGGCAAAGGGCTCCAGGTCGTTCAGGTACTGGTGGTCAAGTCCCCCCAGGACCTCTTTCAGGATCCCCTTGAGGTCGCGGAAGTCCATGACAATGCCGGTGGCATCAAGCTGCAAAGATGTCACCGCCACCTCCACACGATAGTTGTGCCCGTGCAGCCGCTCGCAGTCGCCCTGATACCCCCTGAGGCTGTGCGCCGCGCTGAAGCCGTCCATGACCGTTGCTGTAAACATGGGCAGTACATAATACATTGTCAAAGCGACTGCAACATGTGTTTGGCACCGGCTGCCTGCCTCCCGGGGCTGCAGGAAATGAACTTGTAACACCAGTGGATTTGGTATATGCCAGGACCATTCAGGCAGGAAAAGAGGCTTATACACAAACTCCATGTCCATAATCGACTTCTCAGACACGCATATCCTGCGGCAGCTGGCAGGCGACAGCTGCTCCCACCTGAAGATCCTCGAGGAATCCATCGGGGTGAAATGCGCGCTCATGGGCAACACCATCGAGGTCTCGGGGGAGAGCTTCGATGTGGACCTGGCGGAGCACGCGCTGAAAGACCTCTACCGGCTCATAAAGGGCGGGTTCCCCATCTATCCGGACGATGTGTGGTATGCCGTGCGCATGATCGCCAAGGACCGCAACGTGGACCTGGAGGACGTGTTCAAGGACAACATCTACCTCTCATCCACCAAGAAGGTGATCTTCCCCAAGAGCCTCCAGCAGAAGCGCTATATTGATTCCATGCGCTTCAAGGACATCCTCTTCGGCATCGGCCCGGCCGGCACGGGCAAGACCTACCTGGCGCTCGCCATGGGCGTGCACTACCTGCTGAAAAAGAAGGTGGAGCGCATCGTGCTCACCAGGCCGGCGGTGGAGGCGGGGGAGCGGCTCGGCTTCCTGCCCGGGGACCTCCAGGAAAAGGTGAACCCCTACCTGAGGCCCCTCTACGATGCCCTGTACGACATGCTCGAGCGCGACCATGTCCTGAGGCTCATCGCCAGGGACCATATCGAGGTGGCGCCGCTTGCCTTCATGCGCGGCCGTACCCTGAACGACGCCTTCATCATCCTTGACGAGGCGCAGAACACCACCTCCGAGCAGATGAAGATGTTCCTCACCCGGCTCGGGTTCAATTCCAAGGCGGTCATTACGGGCGACATCACCCAGATCGACCTTCCCCAGGGCTCCATCTCGGGCCTGGTGGAGGCATCCCGGATCCTGAAGGACATCGACGAGCTGGGCTTCGTGTACTTCTCGGAGGATGACGTGGTGAGGCACAAGGTCGTGGCCAAGATCATCCGTGCCTATGACAAGAGCGGCAGATGAACCTCATAGACATCATCAACGAACAGGATGCCGTCGAGGTCGATTGCGACCTCCTGGGCGGCTGGGCCGTGAGGATCCTGGAGATCCTCGACCGTCACGACGCGGAGCTGTGCGTCGTGCTCATGGGAAATGCCGAAATTCAGGAACTGAACCGTGACTACCTGGGCCGCGACAGGCCCACGAACGTCATCTCCTTTCCCCAGCAGGAAGGCGAAGGGCTGCCCGGCAGCCACCTGGGCGACGTGGTCATCTCCGTGGAAAAGGCGGCCGAAGAGGCCGGCGACGCGGGGATCCTCACCCTTGACCGCATCAGGCAGCTCCTGGTCCACGGGATCTGCCACCTCTGCGGATACGACCATGAAGGGGTCGGCGAAGAGATGACACGCGAGATGGAAGCCATGGAGCAGAAAATACTTGGCATAATCGAGGAAGAACAGGAATAGAACCCGCTGTACATGCCAATATTCAATAATGTTTACATAGAGTTAACAGGAACATACCCTGCGGAAAAAGTGCTTGCCATGCCAAATACCCTCTGCTATAAGGCTGCTCTACGGGGCGTAGCGCAGTCTGGCTAGCGCACCTGCCTTGGGAGCAGGGGGTCGGAGGTTCAAATCCTCTCGCCCCGACCATAGCAGGGGCGACAGTGGGCGCCTGTAGCTCAGTTGGATAGAGCAACGGACTTCTAATCCGTAGGTCAGAGGTTCGAATCCTCTCAGGCGTGCCAGAATTTATGGTGAGTGTAGCTCAGATGGTAGAGCGCAGGATTGTGGCTCCTGTGGCCGAGGGTTCGATCCCCTTCACTCACCCCATTATTGAGGGGAAGCGCCCGTAGCTCAGCTGGATAGAGCGTCGGACTTCGAATCCGCAGGTCGGGCGTTCGAGTCGCCCCGGGCGTACCAGATATTTTAAGAAATATGGGCCATTAGCTCAACTGGCAGAGCAACTGACTCTTAATCAGTAGGTTCCCCGTTCGATCCGGGGATGGCCCACCAAGGAAATCCGAGGGGTTACAGGCTCCTCGGATTTTTTCTTTTCAGATGACTTGATTTTTGTCCCCATGCTGTCCCCACTTGATCATTCAAAGATGTCAGGTTGCTCAATGCAGGGGAGAACCCTCTAAGCATAGACAACGGAATCACTCTTACGGCGTGAGGACCATGAGGGATGGCACGAGATCATCACTCTGGGTTATACCCATTGCAGTATTTTTTTTCCATAAGAATGAAACAACTTAACCATATAATTCATAAGGCTTATTCCTTTGCACACTTAACTTATTGATATATTGATAAATGGTATTTTGCGCCATACCGAGTACTAACAATAAAAATCATAGAAAGCTATTCGCCAGTATTATTCACCAACCATGGGTTCCCCAGTGTTTCCACGGTGAGAACGTCGTGCGTTCGCAGCATTCTTGTGACGCTTGAAGACGAAAATTCTCTGGATAAAAAAAGAGCAGATAAATATCGATAAATCGATGACTATCTTGGCTACGATCGGATCCGCTCTCATAATTTCGTAAGCGAACTTTACGCAACCGTATGAGATTCCCATGATAACGGAAGCGAGTATCACGTAGAGAACAGCATCGTGTCCGAACGTAGACTTGCTCTTGAATACGAGGAACCTGTTCGCGAGGAAATTGTATGTAGCAGATAATACCCGTGAAACCACGGTCGCTGTCCCGATCAACGAAGTTGTAAGTCCAGGCAGAATCACTTTCAGCAAGAGGGAAAAAAGAGTGATATCAATAATAAAAGAGGTAGCCGAAATGAACCCGTACTGGAAAAATCTTATGATTCCGTTTCTTAAGAGAATCCGATAAATCTTGAATGAATCGACGATGGGATTGAAATGAGAAACCTCGTTATCATTCTCATAAATCGTCTTTATAGGAACCTCAGAGAACTCATCAGCCCGCACCGCCTTGAGTAGCATTTCGGTTTCATACTCGTATCTATCGCCATGAAGCCCTGTGTATTCATTTACTACAGCATGGGGGATACCGCGCAATCCTGTCTGCGTATCGCTTACGAACTTGCCGGTCACCAGGTAGAATATCTTCTTCGTGAGCTTGTTACCGAAATAGCTCTTGAATGGCACCCTCGATTCATCGAAAACCCTTACGCCTAAGATGAGCTTCCTTCCATTTATCGACAATGCATCCGCTATTTTTACTATATCATCAACGTCATGTTGCCCGTCGGAATCGGCTGTAACTACTCCGTCAAAGCCGTGGCAATTCGAGAGGTACCATGTTAATCCTGTCTTTATCGCATGCCCCTTACCCTTATTGACCTCATGTGTGACAACCACCGCACTAGTCTCTAAGGAAACAGTATTGTATACCCACGCACAGGAAGCAGAACTGCCGTCATTAACTATGAGGATTTTAAGGAATCCGCGGAGCTCTAGTTTTTTTACCAAATCTATTAGCGTATTCCCAGGTTCGTATGAGGGTATTAATACCAAGGCGTTGATCACGTTTCTCTCCACTTTTTATCTTATGATAGACGTATGCCTTCGATCATAATACCGGAGTTACCATGATCACCGATTCACCGGGATAAACGCTCGAAAAGCGCGTACTGGATTGATTTCGTTCCCGATACCCATATTTTTCTGAATGTGACGCCTTTCATGTCCTTGATTTCGTCTTTTTCGTAAATATTGAACGCCCCCCAGGTATCTGGCCTCTCCACAGGTTTCGTAAAGAAAAGATAACCGTATTTAGAGTTATCTTGAGCACGCATGAACTCTTCAAGCGGTGGTATCAACTCGACCTTCGTGAATCCGAAAAACCTGTAGGGAAACACATAGGGATAATCTTCAGTCGCTACGAGACAATCCTTGCGTACGGACGGAGCACCTTCCATTATAAAATCAAATTTAGTTGCATTATCGACTATTGCATCTATCTTTGCGGATTTCAAGACGTGAGCCATGGGCAACCCTAATATTATCGCGCAGGATAATACACATGCAAACTTTGCAATCTTATCTATGAAATCACTTCTGTTTGCTTTCATAGACAAGATCCGGATCAAGCGCTCGTAAAGATGGATTATGAACAAGTAAGCAGCCGCACTCGAGAATACCATCGGGTAAATGAAATATCGGGTATCAGCTCCGGCTCCACCCGTCGATACTAACATAATAAAAACTCCTGCCAGTGATATCGATGAAATTGCGAGAGAGTAAACAGACATTTTCTTGAACAGCGATCCGCCGTTACTGAATAATGATATCAGATTAATAAGTAAAGAGATATAAAGGGCATGCATTTCTTCTAGCGCGATGAAATCACCCATTCTCAAAACGGCAACGGATAGATTCTCGCTACGGAAATCATCCAGGAATCTTTTCTTGTAAAAATCCAACTCGTCGAAGCCGGGCAAGGAAATCATCAGGTGTAGAATTAAGCTCACGATCACGACTGTCAAAAAGAACGACAGCATGAATTTAGCAACACGGCCGATATTCCATTTTGTCCCTAATATTGGTACTAAAATCCCCAATTGGAATCCCTGCGACCGAAAGAGGAATCCCAATCCCATCACGACGCCGGCAACGATGGATCTCTTATTTATATAAGATAATACAGACACGGAAAGGAAGGCTAAAAGCCATACGTCGGTTAAAGGTCTGATAAGGGTCGACTGAAGCATCCTGAAAGGCGACAGGAACAATAAGGCGACGAGGAATAGCAAGGCCTGGATCCTCGTCGCCTCAATCCTCATTAGCTTGTACAATGCAACGATGAATACAGCGACTCCTATAATAGATACTACAATTTGCATCGATGGCTGGATCGAATTAAAAATACCTTTCACTATGAATACGCTGAAAATGGAAAACAGGGTTCCGGGATACGGGAATAAAACCTTCCCTTCATCGTATATGGAAAGCCCGTTCGTAAAATAGTTCCATGAATCGTGACGGTCGATTATTGGAATAGTCGACAATGCGACCAGTTCAAACGAAACGATCAAGGCAGCAAGGAGTGCATATGCGATTGCATCTCTAAGGAACTGTGCTTTTATATCAATTTTCTCCCATCTTCCCAAGAATGCATCTATCACCGACAGAACCTCTTTATTGATCTTGGTATAATCATTCGTCGATGGATGATATCGCGGGAAACATCATTTTTATTCCTTAGTTTCGCACAGAGCGTCTGTCTATAGATCAAGAAGACGACTCTGGCCGAAGACAAAGCTACATTCGCGATATTCTGGCAGAAGGCTTCTTTATGATCTTTTGTCAATATTAACATCTACGACGCTGCACTTTCTG
Source organism: uncultured Bacteriovoracaceae bacterium (assembly GCA_964600235.1). Classification (GTDB taxonomy): domain Bacteria; phylum Desulfobacterota; class Desulfomonilia; order UBA1062; family UBA1062; genus MWEI01. The sequence goes on from CAZRIV010000017.1 coordinate 19,781, forward strand.
TGGCCTTCTGATCCATCGTGATCCCGTTTCCTTTAAATCAAATGGTGATATCACAGTATTCCAAGAGATTCTACCTTGCGATGATGGTCATTCTCTTTTGTTTGGTTAACTATTGGTCAAGTATTGAATTAATATATCCCCCGGCTTACCTGGCTCTACCTGCTATTGATGGAATCTATTAACTTACTGGTGTTATAGGGATAACATTGACTCCAATCGTCCACTTTATCCTACTTTCTTTTATCGAAAAATGACTAGGGCACCATGTCTTAATCAGCAGGTTCCCCGTTCGATGGCGGGGATGGCCCACCAGGCGAAAAAGACCGGGCAGTACACGCCGGGTCCTTTTACATTATCAGCCTTGTCTGCCTTTCCCGCTCAGACCCCTGTCTCCTCATCTACTGCTCGACAGTGAACGTTGTCGTGGCCATGACATCCCCTTGAACTATGAGCTCGGCTTTATAGGAACCGGCCGGGAGGTCCTTGAACCACCACCACCTGGTCCAACCCTCCGGGACATATTCCCTGTAGGTCTTCACGACATTACCCGTAGAAAGGTCCCTGATCCGCACCGTGCAATTACGGCCGCCGCAGTCGGTGATGACCACTGTGGGTACATCCCCGGCGCCGAACCGGTCTGCCCTGATATCCATATTCCCGGCTTTTACATCTGCATAATCTGACATATGTATCCCCTCAGGGACAGCGGAGCATCCGCACATGCAGACCACCACCAGTAAAGCCAGGACATGCAAGAGTCGCTCTGCCATATCTTCTCCCGTCTTGCGGCCTCCAACAATAATGGGCCTGTACTGCCGTGTGAACGGGACCTCGAGCCCCGGCACACCATCCGACTGAACATAGCGATAATGGGAGGCATGTCAAGAAACTTAATTGCCCCCCCTGGGATTAATCGACCTGCCTCCACCGAGTACATTATCAAATTTAATCATTGGACTCTATCATGAGGCACGTGACAAAATCCAGTCGTGAATTCTCATGACCATCCTGCCCTCGACATGGGAGGTGATGCCTCTGCCGTGATAAAGGCACCATGGGTGAGTACTTCTTGGGGGGGATCAGTGTGCCCTTGTGATAAATTCAGTCCTGGGGGGTGGTGTTCTCAAAGGGCATCTTCCAAGACATCCAGAATCTGCAGGAGTTTCTTCATATCTTTTTCACCCACAAGCCCTTCAATCCTCTTGTTCATCTCCCGTGCGACCGGAAGCAGGGATTCAGCCAGATCCCTGCCCTTTATCGTGAGATGGATCTTCATCACCCTCCGGTCTTCCTTGTCATTGAAACGGTCCACAAGCCCTTCCCTGATAAGACGGTCCACAAATCCCGTAACTGCCGGACTGTCCACCTGTACCCGTTCGGCAATATCCTTGACGGGGCTTCCATCATTATCCAGGAGATCGAAAAGGATGAATGTCTGGCCGACGGTGACCCCGAACCCGGCATATTCGTTGTTGAACACACGCCATATTCTCCGGGTAACGGCACCTATACGGAAGCAGTAGGACTGATCAAGGAAGCTCATTCTCTCCTCAGCTTTTTTATCTCTGTATGGTATTGCAATGCCATCAAGAAGCCTCGTGCTCCCACGGATGGAAGGAATCCCTTGCGATGGGCTCAAGAACTAGCGTTCGAAGGTTCTCACTGTCAATACAATACTGCCGGGAATATGGTCATTTTCAAAATATTTACACTTTGCCCGCATTTACACGCAGGAAGACTTCATCGGATGAGGCTTGACACCCACGACGGACAAAGTGTGTTATAAGACTTACCATGAAGGCATGCATGCGATGCGGCAGAATCCGCCCTCTGCGCTTACAGAAGGATCCTGAGAACACATGAACGAGGCCTCACACCTGTGGCAGTTCCTGGGGCCCTTCATCGGATGGGTACACATGCACCAGGCCCTCGTCGGGTGGCTCTCGGCACTCTCCATCGTGACCTTTTTCGGCACACTCCTCATCATCCCCATGATGGTGATCAGGATGCCTGAAGACTACTTCCTCCTGGACAAGCAGCACCTCAGGGAGTACCGCAGGGAACACCCGCTCGTCCGGTTCTTTTCCCTGATCCTGAAAAACCTCCTCGGCTATGTCTTCCTGCTGGTCGGGTTCGCCATGCTCTTCCTTCCCGGACAGGGGATCCTCACCATGCTCATCGGAATTACCCTGGTGGACTTCCCCCGGAAAAGGGCGCTCGAGGTGTGGTTTATCAGGCATAAATCCGTGCACAATGCCGTCAACTGGATACGTGCCAGGGCACATAAATCGCCCGTCCTGCTCCCGGATCATGCTGCACGACCATAGGGTTTGAAAAAGTTTTGTCACATGGGTTGATATGTGATAGGGCTTAGCATTAGACAGGGTGTACCGGGATGACAAGAGACAGGAAGGTGTTAAAAAGGGCATGAAAACGACAGCAGTCAAACCCATGAAATGCGAGTTCGCCGACGAGGGGGTCTTGTGGATCGACAAGATCGCCACCGGAGTGGGTGTGATCCTCTATAACCCCCAGCATAAATTCGCCGCAGGCCTTCACGTGCTGAGGGGGAAATCCAAGGGGCAGCGAACGGAAAACCCCGCATACTTTGCAGACACGGCAGTCGAGTATGTGGTCCAGGAATTCATCAAGAGGAGCATCCCGTTGAAGGTCTCCGTGGCAATAGCCGGGGGTGCTTCCATGCTGGCTGCCAGTGAGCAGAACGACGTCGGGGCAGCCCTGATTTCCCAGGTTAAGGAAATACTGGCGAACAAGAAGCTCGATGTGAAGATCGAGAACATAGGCGGCACAAAGCTTCGCACCATGATCCTGAATGTGGACGAGGGCAAGATCAAGATCTCATGATGCACACGGATGGGGAGATTATTTCAGCAGGGGCTGCGAACATGGTTCGGTGGACGGTCCCTGGGATATGCGGGAATGAACATGACCTGAGAAACCAGCCTTTGAAAAGCAAAAAGGCTGGCAGGAGACTCACAACCGGAGGCTGCTCCAGATGAAGATACTCTGTCCGAAATGTTCAAAGGAATACATAATCCCTGATGAACGCCTTCAGAATATAAAAACAAGCATCACCATACCCTGCCCCAACTGCAAGGCCTCCATTGTCATAGAACCTCCAAAACCCCTCGATGGTTTGCCTCCTCGGGATAAGGGGCTCTCACCGGCCCAGGGAGCCACGGAAGAGGACAGCAAGACCCTCAAGGAACGCATCTTGAGAACATTGAAGGACCTGCCCCCCATGCCTCAGGTGGCGCAGAAGGCCAGGCAGGTCATCGATAATCCCGCTTCGAGCTTTTCCGAGCTTGCCAAGGTCATCGAGACGGACCAGGCAATCGTCACCCGTATCCTGAAGATCGCCAACTCCCCGTATTACGGCCTATCCGGAAAGGTCTCCTCGGTGCAGCACGCATCCGTGGTGCTGGGGGTAAAAACCCTCATGGAGATCCTCAACCTGGCCTGCTCCTCCGAGATCCTCGGCCGGACCCTGACCGGGTACGACCTCGACGCAGGCGAGCTCTGGGCACACTCCCTGGCCGTGGCCTCCGGGTCCCAGATCATCGCGCGCAAGGTGAACCCTTCCCTGGAGCAGGATGCCTTCTCGGCCGGGTTGATCCATGATTCAGGCAAGATCATCCTGGATCCCTATATTGCGGAGCGCAAGGACGCCTTCCGTGCCTTTGTAAACGAGGGCAAAGAGTCCTTCCTGAACGCCGAGAAAAACATCCTCGGATTCGACCATGCCGAACTGGCATCCGAGGCCTGCGAGCAATGGCACATCCCTTCCCAGATCGCATTCGCCATCAGGCACCACCACGACCCCACCCCTTCCAAGGGGGATATCCTCTCCTTCATCGTGCACATGGCCGACGCCATTGCCATGATGAGCGGCATAGGGGCGGGAATAGACGGCATGCTCTATCAGCTTCATCCTGAAGCCATATCCATATTACGGCTCAATCCCGACGAAATGGCCTCCATCATGGGCCAGATTGCCGAATACGTGGAAAAGACGACACAATGACCCGCGGCTTTAGGGGCCTGGGACATCTCCAACCTTTGCAACGGGCTTTCACCACGGGTTGATTAAGATGAGGATAACCTGATAAGGGGTGCGGGCAATGGACAGACATACCTCTCAGTGCTTCGTCATGGTAGTCTTTCTCTGCACCCTGTTCGCCCTGCCCCCTTCATCGTCCCATGCGGACCGGTTGCAGGGCGGCACCGAATATCTGATCACCCTTCAACGCTGGGAAGAGGCGGAGAAGCTCTTCAGGAACGACAAAAACTGGCTGGGCGGGGACGGGGCGTCATCGGTGGACCTGGGCAAACAGGAAACACTCTGGCTTTTCGGCGACAGCTTCGTCGCCACAAAGGGCTCGACATCGAGGCGGGACGCGGAGATGGTAAGGAACAGCATCTCCATCCAGTCGGGCCGGGATCCCAAAAAGGCGTCCATGAAGTTCTTCTGGAAGAGCAGGGACGGCAGGCCCGCATCATTCTTCGCCGAGGACGGGGAAGAGTGGTTCTGGCCCGGATCAGGGATTGTCCATGAAGGGGAACTGATCATCTTCCTGATGAGAATCCATGTGTCGGAAAGCGAGCTCGGTTTTTCCCCCACCGGCTGGAAGGCCGTAAAAATCTCCAATCCGCGCAGCAACCCCGGCGCCTGGACGCTGCGCGACCTTGCCTGCCCCCCCACCGGAGACATCCTCGTGGGATCCTCGAGCATCCTCATCCAGGACGGCTTCCTCTATGCCTTCTCCACCCTCTGGACGGACAACTCGGTGTATCTGGCCAGATGGCCTCTCTCGGATATAGCCAAGGAAAGGCTCACCAGGCCCAGGTGGTGGATGGGAAAAGCTGCAGGGTGGGTAGAGGCCGGACATGCAGACCTGAAACCCGTCCCGGTCTTCAGCAACGCCCAGGTGGAGTTCACGGTCCACCACGAACCGCTCATCAGGGGCTTTCTCCAGGTCCAGACCCTGAGCCTCCTGGAGCCCTGTATTGCGGTACGCACCTCCTCAAGGATGACCGGGCCATGGTCCGGCGCCCTGTGCCTGTTCCAGCCGCCGGAAAAAGATCAGCCCGGACTGCTCCTGTATGCGGGCAAGGCGCACAAGGCCTTCGCGGGAGAGGATCTGGCATTCACCTATGCCGTCAACACCACGGACATGGAGCGGATATACGATGACATGAGCATCTACTACCCCATGGTGCTCAAGGGAACCGTTAAACGGTTGAAATAACCCGCATGAGTGAAACTCCTGCCATGCCCACACGGCTTATCAGTGCCATGGAGGCCTTGGAAAGGGCGTTCCGCAGACTCCAACCCCTGGCCATCCCCGCGCTGAAAGACCGGTTGAGGGGACAGGAGAAACCGCTCATGGCCGACCGGCAAGAGCTGGCGGACAGGCTCGGCCGTTGGCCGGATGACACAACTCTGCAGGCCCTGGAGCATGCCTATACACTCGCACTGGACTCCATCGGAATATTCGGTTCGGGCGACGATCCTACCCAATCCTTCATGTCCGTATTAAGGGCCATGAGAAAGCACTGCCGGGCGCAGGAAGCGCTCTTCAGCATAAAAGGCCGGTTCCCGGCAATCGACCAATACTTCCTTGAGGGCGGCAGTTCTCATGGGACTCCCCGGGAGATAGTCTCTCAGGAAAACATAGTCCACCATGGAGCCGATGAAGACCCGTACGCCCGCGGGGGGTATTCCCTCTTTGTTCCCCAATCCTATCGGGCCGAGTGTACCTGGCCCCTGGTAATCGCGCTCCATGGGGGATACGGCCACGGCCGGGACTATCTCTGGACATGGCTCCGGGAGGCACGGACAAGGGGCTTCATCCTCCTTTCCCCCTCGTCCCTCGGCAGGACCTGGTCCATCGGGAATATTTCAGCCGATGCGGATCAGCTGCTGAAACACATGGAAGACATCCGCTCGCGTTATGCCATCGACGGCAGCCGCATCCTTCTGACCGGGATGTCCGACGGCGGAACCTTTGCCCTGGGCTTCGGGCTGAGCGGTGACTGCCCGGCGCGTGCACTGGCCCCGGTATCCTGCGTGCTGCCCCCCACAGACCTTGGAGGGGCGAAATACGCCCGCGTCTACTGGGTGCACGGCGAGCAGGACTGGATGTTCCCCTTAGGAAGGGCTATTGCCGGCTGCAGGGAGCTGTCTTCCGCCGGGGCGGATGTACGGCTCAGGATCGTCCCTGACCTCTCACATGCATACCCGCGCGAGGAGAACAAGGCCATCCTCTCCTGGTTCGATTCTTCCCTTTCCATTCCCGGAACTTAGCCCGTCAGGGAAACATATCCAGGCTGGACCTGGAGATATGTCCAGAACGGGCGGTTTTTCTCTCCTTTGCTATTCTGCCGGGATCTGCAGGGCCCGGGCTTCACGGAACCGGTTGCATGAAAGAATGAAATAGTGGAAAGTATCCCCATGAACACTTCATATGACGACATAAGGCCGTTCGGGATCTGCCCCATACGTCCGTCCACCGGGAACAACAGCCCCGCCTTCATGAACAGGGGAGCAGCAGGAGCCGGGCAGCCATGACGCAAAGGCCAAGGATCAAATTCTTCGCAGTGGGGGGCACCATCGACAAGGTGTATTTCGACCGGATGAGCACCTACAAGGTGGGTGAGCCCGGGGTCTCCGATATCCTCCGGCAGGCGAACGTGGGCTTCGATTACGCGTGCGAGTCCATCCTGCGCAAGGACAGCCTGAACATGACGGAAAAGGACCGGCAGATGATCTTCGAACGCGTGGCTGCAGAGGAAGCCCGGCTTATAGTCATCACCCATGGAACGGACACCATGGTGAAGACCGCCAAGATACTCAGAGGCATACCGGGCAAGGTGATCGTACTCACCGGAGCCCTGCGGCCCGCCCTGTTCAAGTCCAGCGACGCCGAGTTCAATGTGGGCGCGGCAGTGGCCGCCGTGCAGACCCTGGAAGAAGGGGTGCACATCGTCATAAACGGGCGCATCTTCGATCCGGACCGGGTGAAGAAGAACCGGAAGCTCCTCTGCTTCGAGGAGGAATAAGCCGGTGCTGAACCTGTTGACCATCTTCACCACATCCTTTTTCATAGCCTTCTCGGGCGCCGCCATGCCCGGACCGCTCATGACCGTCACCATCAGCGAGAGCGCCAGGAGGGGCTTCATCTCAGGCCCCCTTCTGATGCTGGGCCATGCCCTGCTGGAACTGGCACTGGTGATTCTGCTCATGTTCGGCCTGGCCCCGTACCTCAAGCAGGAGTGGGTCTTCGCCGCCATAGCCATTGTGGGCGGCATCATGCTTGCCTGGATGGGCATGGGGATGCTCCGGTCCATGCCTACGTTGAGCATCCACCAGGAGATGCATGCGTCAAAGGGACCGCACCTCGTCCTCTCAGGGATTCTCGTGAGCGTTTCCAACCCGTACTGGAGCCTGTGGTGGGCGACCATAGGGCTCGGATACGCCCTCTACTCGGCCCGGTTCGGGACCTGGGGCATCGTATTTTTCTTCATCGGGCATATCCTGGGCGACCTTACCTGGTACAGCGCCATCTCCTTTGCCATGGCAAAAGGTAAGCGTTTCCTGAACGACGCGCACTACCGGGCGCTGATCGGCACCTGTGCCGTCTTTTTGCTCCTGCTTGCCGGATACTTTGCCTACAGCGGCTTTTGCAGGGCACTCGCACTGACATGAAGGTTGCTTTAGAATAATGTGCTATCCCCATGGCGGTCATTCCCTCCATGATCCTGTTACCAGGCATGATGGTCATTTGTTTTGATTGTGACGGTTTGACTTTGGCCCTATAGACGCTATTATCTGAACAGGGTCATGGAAGGTTGTGCTTGAGAATGACCATATCTTACCAGATACTTCATGACAAGGGACTGGTGATAGTCACTTCCAGCGGCGAGGTCGACCTCGACGAGACCATTCAATCCCTGGACCGGATGTTTGCCGATCCTGAATATTCATTAGAGTATGACTTATTATGGGATGCCACAGGAATAACCACAATATTGACATACGATGAAATGCAGAAGGTGGTGCAGCACTTCAGACTCTACAGGGGAGACAAATCCCCTAAACGGGCGATCGTGATCTCACGCTCTGTGAATCGCGCAATGACGAGGGTCATGAACACCATGTCATCCATCAGCTCCCGGGCTCAAATCGGGTTATTCGAGGACAGGGTCGAGGCCCTCAAGTGGTTAAAAAATTAAATTCGATGGGAGGAAACGTCCTATGAAAGACAGGGCCAGGGCCATGATCATGGCATCCTTTGCCGCAGACTCGCTGGCGCTCGGGGCGCACTGGATCTACTCAACGGGGAAGATCTCCCGGGACTTCGGCCGCATCGAGACCTTTCTAACGCCCGGGGCGGATTCCTACCACCCCACCAAGAAACAGGGCGAATTCACCCATTACGGCGACCAGGCCGTTGTGCTCCTGGAATCGCTTGCCCATAAAGGCAGGTTCGAGCCTGAAGATTTCTCGCAGCGCTGGCGGCAGTTCTTCAGGGACTATACCGGCTACTTCGACCAGGCCACCAAGGACACCCTGAAGAATATCTCCCTGGGCACAGACCCCCTTCAGGCAGGTTCTTCCTCCAACGACATCTCCGGGGCCGCCCGGATCGCGCCGGTCATCTACTGTCTGAGAAACGACGGGGTGGAGCTTATCAAAGCGGTGAGGACACAGACCGCCCTCACGCATACGGACCCTCTGACCATCGATGCCTCCGAATTCTTCGCACGGGTAGTGCTCCGCACACTCGAGGGAAACGGCGTCATGCCGTCAATCGAGGAAGTCAGCCGCACGTATCCCGAGGGCTCCCTCATCCGGCTGCTGGTGAAAAAAGGCATGGACTCCTGCGGGGAGGAAAGCGTCCAGGCCGTCAAGTCCTTCGGCCAGGACTGCCATGCCCCTGACGCGCTGCCCGCCGTCATCCACCTCGTCTGCCGGTACGAAAAGGACCTGAAGGAGGCCCTCATCCAGAACGTCATGGCAGGCGGCGACTCTGCCGCGCGGGGCATGGCCTCCGGCATGATCCTAGGGGCGCACCTGGGCATGGACTCACTCCCTCCCGAGTGGATGGACGGCATGAAGAAGGCGAACGAAATCAATAATCTCCTGGACAGGATAGACGAGAAACGTGGAACGACCCTACCGGCTCACCACTGACCCTGTCGGCCGGCTCGTCCGCGCCATATCCATACCTGCGAGCATCGGGTTCTTCTTCAACACCATGTTCAATGTCATCGACACCTATTTTGCAGGGCTCATATCCACACAGGCGCTTGCCGCGCTCTCCCTCTCCTTTCCGGTGTTCTTCATCATCATCGCCTTCGGAGGCGGCATATCCACCGGGACGACCACTCTCATCGCAACGGCAATGGGGGCAAGGGACCTTGTAAAAGCAAAATCGTTCGCCATCCAGGGCATCGCCTTCGGGCTGATCCTCTCCCTTACGGTGACCGCTCTGGGCCTCACCGCCTCTCCAGCTCTCTTCCGCCTGCTGGGCGCCACCGGGCAATATCTGAGCATGTGCCTGGAATACATGAACACCATCTTTCTTGGATCGGTCTTCTTCATCACGAACCACATGCTCAATGCCATCCTCAATGCCCTGGGAGACACCCGCTCGTTCAGGAATTTCCTCATCGGCGGCTGCATACTCAATGCAGGGCTCGACCCGTGGTTCATCTACGGCGGCCTCGGATTGCCGGCCTTCGGGGTGATGGGCCTTGCGCTGGCCACGGTGGTGGTGCAGATGTCCGGCACCATCTATCTCGCCTGCCAGGTGAGCCGCAGCGAGCTTGCCTGCGGGAGCTGCCTCGAAGAAATAATGCCGGAAGCCCATGCCTTCCGTGAGATCTTCGCACAGGGGTTCCCCACGAGCCTGAACTCGGTATCCGTGGGCGTGGGGATTTTCGTGATCACCTATTTCATCAGCACCTTCGGCAAAGAGGCGGTGGCCGCCTACGGGGTGGCCACCCGCGTGGAGCAGATCATCCTCCTGCCCACCATCGGTCTGAGCATCGCCACGGTCACCATGGCGGCCCAGAACAACGGGGCTCGCATGTTCTCCCGGATCTTCGAAACCGTCCACACGGCACTGGTGTACGGGGGTGTGTTCATGGCTTTCGGCACCGTTGCCCTGCTCGTCTTTGCAGGGCAGCTCATGGGCCTGTTCACCCATGACGCCCGGGTGATCGCCGTGGGCACCACCTACCTGCGCATCGCTGCGTTCATACTCTATGCCTATGTGGTCCTGTACGTGAACATCTCGGCCCTGCAGGGACTGAAGAGGCCGGGCTACGGGCTTATCATCGGCGTCATCCGGCAGATCGCCCTGCCCGTAGTTCTTTTTCCCTTGTTTGCAGAGGTTTTCTCTCTGGGGCTCATGGGAATATGGACCGGTATTTTTGTGATAAACTGGGGAGCTGCAGGTTTCACGTATTTCTATGCACGGGCATTCCTGAAGCGGCTTTCCTGAATATGTCAACCCGGCTTTTGCGCTTGAATGTGTCCATATGCAGCCCACTTTTAAGAGTGCATGAACTGTTGATTCGAGGTGGACTGATCAGTTTCTGTCGGTCCGTTCAAACGGGTGATCTCTTCAGCCCTAAAATGACCGGCACATTATGCATTCATCAAGGGCTGAAGAGATCACCCGTTTGAACGGACCTGTTTTTAAACCCCTTCCAGCGCAGCATCCGGGTTTATCTGTCGAGCCCACCCATACTTCATGCTGAGAAAATAATTTACCTGTTCGGGTCGTGTATTCAGGCTCCGCCTGAATACACGACCCGAACAGGCCAAGTTTTCCTCAGTGAAACCAGGCGTTGAGCAGAATTTCCCTATGCCCGCTTCACCATCCTTCCGATTGCAGCATGACATCCAAGGCGAAATACGCTATATCAGACGGGTGGCCCAAGCGGTCCGGGCCGCGCGCCAATCCATACTGAGCAGGAGGAAACAATGCTGAACGAAATGATCGAAGAGGGCATCATCACTGTGACATTTGAAAACGGAAAGACGAATTCGCTCGACCTGGAGATGCTTCGGGCACTCAGGGCCATCGTGAAGAAGGCGAATGAAGACGATTCCATAAAGGGCATCATCCTCACCGGCGCCGGGAGGACTTTCTGCAGCGGATTCGATCTGCCCATGTTCATGAGTTTCAAGGATATCGATGCGGTCGGTAATTTCTTTGACGAGGTGGAGCTCATCCTCGTGGAGCTGTTCGAGTGCCACAAGCCGGTCATCTCGGCCATCAACGGCCATGCCATTGCGGGCGGGCTCATCTTTGCCATGGCAAGCGACTACAGGATCGTGAAGAACCACCCCAAGATCAGTATCGGCATGTCCGAGATCAAGCTGGGCCTGGCGCTCACCATAGCCCAGTCCGAGATCATGCAGTTCGGTTATGACAGCCACAAGAAGTTCCGCGACCTCATGTACTTCGGCAGGATGCTCGACGTGAACAAGGCCAAGGAATACGGCATCGCGGACGAGGTCGTCGAAGAGGCCGACCTGCTCCCGAGGGCAAAGGAAGTTATCAAGAAGTGGATAGACAATCCCGGCAGGGCCTTCATCAAGCTGAAGGAAGGCCTGAAGAAGCCCACTGCCGACCGGATCAGGAAGAGGCTCGTGGAGGAAGACTGGAAGCCTGCCTTCAAGTGCTTCTTCGACAAGGACGTACGGGCATCCATCGAGTTCGTCATGGCCATGATGTAAAAATTTCCCGGGGGGGTGCCCCGGGGCATCGTGCCGGGGCACCCCCTTTGTGGAGCCCCGGCACTTTATCATGATACCGATCAATTCAACTATTACCCTCGAGGATCATGAACTCCAGTGGGACTTTGTGCGCGCCGGCGGCCCGGGCGGCCAGAATGTCAACAAGGTGGCCACTGCCGTGCTGCTCAGGTTCGACGTGGCTGGTTCCCCTTCCCTGCCTGGTGATGTGAAGGAGCGGCTGGCCCGGATTGCAGGCAAACGCATGACCGCCGAGGGCGTGCTGATCATCAGGGCACAGCGCTTCAGGACCCAGGAGCGCAACCGCACGGACGCACTCGAAAGGCTTAAGGAGATCATCACTGATGCGGCAAAGAAACCCAGGCACCGGATCAAGACCAGGCCCAGCGCTTCATCGAGAATCGCCCGGATGGAATTCAAGCGCAGGGAGTCCGTGAAAAAGGGCAGGCGGCGGCACGTGACGCATGATGATCAATGAATGCCGTTCGATCCTGGAGACATGTATTCTCTTCCCGACACTCTCACATGGAACGTAACATCGAAATCATACAGGCCCGGGAGCAGGATGCCGCAACCGCATCCTCCATCATGCGCGAGGCGGCGCTCTGGCTCGAGGACAGCGGCAGAACCCTCTGGTTCCCGGAGGAGCTCTCCCCGGGAAGGCTCAAGGCCTCGATAGATGCCGGGGAGCTGCATCTTCTCATCGTGGACGGACAGGCTGCGGGCACGGTCATCTTCCAGCTCGAAGACAGGCTCTTCTGGCCCGACATGGAAGAAGGGGGCGCCGCATATATACACAAGTTGATCCTCAGGAGATCGGCCGCCGGCAAGGGCCTGTCCGGGCGGATCATCCAATGGGCAAAAGAGAAGGCAAAGGCTCAGGGACTTGCATTCCTACGCCTCGACACCGAGGCCGAAAGAGAAAAGCTGTGCTCGCTGTATGAATCGGCAGGGTTTTACCGGCACAGCTACCGGCAGGTGGGAAGGCATTATGTCATCAGATATGAAATGAAGCTCTGAGAAGCCCGTCCGCTCAGTCGAGCTCCCCCCTTGAGACCATCTCCCTCATGCGGTCCAGGACATCGTAGATAAGGTCCATGGTCTCACGGTCCGGTTCTCTGCGCTGTCTGCTGAAGCAGCGCTGCCGGCCGTACAGGAAGGCCCTCATCCCGGTGAGGCTTTCGCATTCCCCTGAGCCGTCAAGCTCCGTGCACCTGTTGAAGTCGCCGGCCTTGTGGTAGGGATTGAAGGACAGGGAGAACATGACGATGTCATTCCACGGGGCATTCCTGGCCGGGATCATCTCCACCCTGAGAGCGGTGTTCGGGACATACTCGGGGATCACAAGGGCCTCCTGCCTTGCTCTCCCCAAGAACCTGGCGATTATCTTCCTCATGGGCACGTATTCAATTACCACGAATCAGAATTGATTTCCTATTCCCTTGCCACTATATTGTACATATCGCCATGAATGGAGGGTTGTATGGAAGACAAAAAGCTTGGGAGTTATATTGAAATTGCGATCCAGAGAGAGCAGGAAGCCTATGAGTTCTACACCGGACTCACCTCGAATGTGAAGGATGCGGCTGCGAAAGACGCGCTGAATCTCCTCGCCGGAGAGGAGAAGAAACACAAGGCGTTCCTCGAGAGCTACCGTGACGGAGGATTAGGCGCCGGTGCTCTACGCATGAGCCACCCCATCGACTACAGGATAGCCGAGCACATGGAAAAGCCCGACATCAGCAAGGATATGAAGTCCAATGAGATATTCCTCGTGGCCGCCCACAGGGAGCTCAACTCCTACAACTTCTACAAGGGCCTTGCCGACATGCACCCCGAGGGCGAGCTCAGGCAGGTCTTCCTCAAGATGGCCAGCGAGGAGATGAACCACAAGGAAAAGGTGGAGTACCTCTACTCCAACGCATCCTTTGCCCAGACCGCCGGGGGGTAATCAGCGGGCCGGTTCTTCAAGAAGTGATATGTACACCAAGGGATAGGACAACACGATCATGATACAGTGGAACCTTTTCCTCATCGCCTTCCTGTGCCTCTTTGCGGTCAGCCTTCTTGCCAGGCTTATCATGCAGGGGCTCAACAGAAAACACCTCAGGGCACACGGCCACGTGGTGCCCGAGGTGTTCAAGGACGAGATCGACCAGGCCACCCTGACGCGCATGAGGGACTACACCGTGTCCATGAGCAACCTGGGTTCCCTGGAGATGGTCGTCGATGAGCTGGCAGGGCTTATCCTGCTCCTGAGCGGCATCCTGCCCATCCTCGCGGGCGGAGCCTTTCTGACGGGCCTCAACCCGGTGTTTGCAGGGATCCTGTTCATGTTCGCCGTATCGCTCGCGCTGGCCGTGCTGGATGTCCCCTTCGAGGCGTACAGCACCTTCGTGGTCGAGCGCAGGTTCGGCTTCAGCACCATCACCTTCGGCCTCTGGCTCAAGGACCAGATCAAATCCCTGCTGGTGAGCGGCATACTCATGGGGATCATCCTGGGCATATTCCTCTGGCTGCTCTACCGCCTGCCCGGGACGTGGTGGCTTCCGGCATGGGTGTTCTTCGTGTCCTTCCAGCTGCTGCTGACCTGGCTCTTCCCCAAGGTGATCGCGCCCATCTTCAACAGGTTCGAACCCGTCGAGGACGAGACTCTGAAACAGGGCATCTTTGATCTGATGGAGCGCGCCGGCTTTCACCTGAACGGCCTCTTCAAGATGGACGCCAGCACCAGGAGCCGGCATTCGAACGCCTATTTCACCGGCATCGGCAAGTTCAAGAGGATCGTGCTCTTCGACACCCTCATCAACACCCATCCCGCCGACGAGATCACGGCCGTGCTGGCCCACGAGCTGGGCCACCTGAAAAAGGGACACATCAAGAAACAGCTCGCCGCATCCATCATCGGCTCGCTCGTTGTCCTGTATGTGGTCGCGCAGCTCCTGAACTGGCCGGGGCTTTATGCCACCTTCGGGTTCTCGGAGGTCATCCCCTATGCCGGGCTCCTTCTGCTCAGCATCATCGGCAGGCCCGTGGGCTTCTTTTTCACACCCATCGGGTCCATGATCTCGAGGAGGTATGAGCGCCAGGCCGATGCATACGCGCACTCGCTCACCGGGACATCCATCCACCTGGCAAGCGCGCTGAAGCGCCTCGCAAAGGAGAACCTCTCGAATCTCCACCCCCACCCTCTCTACGCCTGGTTCTACTATTCCCACCCGCCGCTTGCCGAGCGCATCGAGTCGCTGGAGCGCATGTGAACACTCATTCCTGGAGTTGACCCGGATTTTGCGTACGAAGGATCTGAAAATTGACCCGTAAAAACAGGTGATCTTAAAGCCTTTGGTGAGTGAATAATTTTCCGATCATTTTAGGGCTTTAAGATCACCTGTTTTTACGGGCCGGCAAAAAGAATCAGTTCACCTCGAATCATCAGGTAAAGCACTCTTAAAAGTGTATCGGCTGCGCATGGACACCTTCAAACTCACAGTCCGGAGTTGATTCTTTAAGGACAGATCAAAGTCTTCCTGCCTCATGAACGCAAAGCCGGAAGTCAAAGGTTCTGTTTTTTTCAGACACGTAATTCAAGAAACTTATTAGGAAATCCGAAAAGCAGGCTTGACTGCACCAGCGGCAGTATTATTAAAGCAACTTAAAGACGCCTTCACCACCATGACATGTGTTGCGTTAGTCCTAAGGGCTTCACCGGTTGCCAAAAGAACTTAAGGAATCATCACAAAGGGGGGAATGGATGTGAAAGACAAGGAAAAGAACTACTTCACCGCATTATACGATGTCGTGCGGATGGTTCACTCATCTCTCGATGTAAGCACGGTCCTCCAGGAGGTCGTCAAGGCCGTGGTGGAGACCATGGGGGTGAAGGCATCATCCATCAGGCTCCTGGACGCCCGGAAGCGCTCCCTGGTCATGGGGGCCTCCTTCGGCCTGTCCAAGGGTTACATCAGGAAGGGCCCGGTCCTGCTGAAGGAGAGCGGGATCGACCAGAAGGTGCTCAAGGGCGAGCTCATCTACATCAAGAACGCCCAGACCGACCCTGACTTCCAGTACGGCGCCGGGGCCAAGGCCGAGGGCATCAAATCCATCATTGTGGCCCCTCTGGTCGCCGGCAACAAGGTCATCGGCGTGCTGCGCATCTATTCGGAGAAGGTCCGCGAGTTCAATACCCAGGAGGTCCGGTTCCTCGAGGCCGTCGCAAGCCTCTCGGCCCTGGCGCTGCAGAACGCCCGGTACCACCAGGCGCTGCAGACCAACTTCGACCTGCTCGTCGCCCACAAGTACCGGCTCGACGACAATTGATATCATAAGGAGGCACGTCATGATCCGTGTTGGAATAAACGGTTTCGGCCGCATCGGCCGCCAGGTTTTAAAGGCAATCATGGAGCGTTCCAGCGATACGCTGCAGGTCGTGGCCATCAACGACCTCTTCGACGTGAACACGAACGCCCACCTCTTCATGTACGATACGAACTACGGCCACTACAGCGGCAACGTCCGGGTGAAGAAGGACGGGTTCGTCATCAACGGCCACACCATAAAGAGCTTTGCCGAGCGCGACCCGGCCAACATCCCCTGGGAGGAGGAGGGCGTCGAGATCGTCATCGAGTCGACAGGCCTGTTCACCTCAAAGGAAAAAGCCCTGGCCCACATATACGGCGGGGCCAAGAAAGTGATCATCTCCGCACCGGCCAAAGAGGAGGACCTCACCGTGGTCATGGGCGTGAACCACAACAAGTACAGCGCGGCAAAGCACCACATCATCTCGAACGCATCCTGTACCACCAACTGCCTGGCGCCGCCTGCCCTGGTCATCCACAAGGCCTTCGGCATCGAGAAGGGCTGGATGACCACCGTGCACTCCTACACCAACGACCAGCGCATCCTGGACATGCCCCACAAGGACCTCAGGCGTGCCCGTGCCGCGGCCATGAGCATCATCCCCACCTCCACCGGTGCGGCCAAGGCGCTCTCGCTCGTCATCCCGGACCTCAAGGGCAAGGTGGACGGCTACGCGCTGCGTGTCCCCACACCCACGGTCTCGGTGGTCGACCTCACGGTGCAGCTCAAGAAAAAGACCACCACCGAAGATCTCAGGGCGGCGCTCAAGCGCGCGGCCAAGGGGTCTCTCAAGGGCATCATGGGCTGCGAGGAAAGGCCGCTCGTGTCCATCGACTTCAAGGGCAACGAGCTCTCCTCCATCGTGGACATCGAGTACGTCAAGGTCCTCCAGGACAACCTGGCCAAGCTGGTGACCTGGTATGACAACGAGTGGGGGTATTCCTGCAGGGTGGCGGACCTGGCGCGGTTCATCGCCAAGAAGGGCATACCGGACTAGAGATAAAACCTGATAAGGATAATGGAAACCCACGGGTGAGGAAATACATGATCCCTCTCCCGTGGGTTTCCGTGTAAGCATATCCTGGATACCATAGTATTTATCTTGCCCCTTTTTTTTCACCAGGACAAAAAGACTGGCCCGTACAGAAGGTGGATTTGAACAAGACAGGCAGGTTGCCTGTCTTGTTCAAATCCACCTTCTGTACGGGCCGGATCTTCTGTGCTCCTCGACTCCACATCTGATGATATGCAGGTTATATGTTTATCTTCCGCTCAGGCTCCCTTTTGTCTTGACTGACATCCAGGGCTTTCCCTATAGTGCTTCTCGCACTTTTCCATGGGGGAGCATATGCCAAAGAGAACCGACATCCACAAGGTCATGATCATCGGGAGCGGGCCAATCATCATCGGGCAGGCCTGTGAATTCGACTATTCAGGTACGCAGGCATGCAAGGCGCTGCGCGAGCTCGGCTATCAGGTCGTCCTGGTCAACTCGAACCCGGCCACCATCATGACCGACCCTGGCATGGCCGACGCCACCTACATCGAGCCCTTGAACGCCGCATCGCTCGAGCCCATCATTGCCAAGGAAAAACCGGATGCCGTCCTGCCGAACCTGGGCGGACAGTCGGGGCTGAACCTCACCTCGGAGCTCCACCGCAGGGGCATTCTCGAGAAATACGGCGTGAAGGTGATCGGGGTCAATGTGGACGCCATCGAGCGCGGCGAAGACCGCAGCGCCTTCAAGGAGACCATGAACCGCCTGGGTATCGAGATGCCCAGGAGCGAACTGGCCTACACGGTGGAAGAGGCGGAAAAGATCGCATCCGAGCTCGGGTATCCTGTTGTCCTGAGACCGGCCTACACCATGGGCGGCACCGGGGGCGGGCTGGTCTACAACGTGGAGGAGCTCAGGACCGTGGCCGGCAGGGGGCTTTCCGTGAGCCTCATCGGACAGATCCTCGTGGAGGAATCGGTGCTCGGCTGGGAAGAGCTGGAGCTCGAGGTCGTCCGCGACGCCAAGAACAACATGATCACCGTCTGCTTCATCGAGAACGTCGACGCCATGGGCGTGCACACGGGCGACTCCTTCTGCACCGCACCCATGCTCACCATCGACAGGGCGCTTCAGGAAAGGCTGCAGAAGCACTCCTACGACATCGTCGAGGCCATCGAGGTCATCGGCGGCACCAATGTCCAGTTCGCCCATGACCCCAAAACCGGCCGCATCGTGGTCATCGAGATCAACCCCAGGACGTCGCGCTCCTCGGCCCTGGCATCCAAGGCTACCGGGTTCCCCATCGCCATGGTCTCATCCAAGCTCGCTGCAGGACTGACCATGGACGAGATCCCCTACTTCAGGGCCGGCACCCTGGACAGGTATGAGCCCTGGGGCGACTACGTGGTGGTGAAGTTCGCCAGGTGGGCCTTTGAGAAGTTCAAGGGGTCAAGAGACCAGCTCGGCACCCAGATGAGGGCAGTGGGCGAGGTCATGAGCATTGCCAAGAACTACAAGGAGGCGCTGCAGAAATCCATCCGCTCACTGGAGACCGGCCGCTACGGCCTGGGCTTTGCCAGGGACTTCCATGAAAAGGACCTCAAGACCCTTCTTGACATGCTCAGTGAGCCTTCCTCGGAGCGGCAGTTCATCATGTACGAAGCCCTGCGCAAGGGCGCGGGGATAGAGGAGCTCCACAGGAAGACCCACCTGAAGGCCTGGTTCATCGAGCAGATGAAGGAGCTTGTGGACCTGGAGGAGAAAATCCTCTCCTTCAAGGGCAAGGGGCTGCCGGACGAAATCCTCATCCAGGCCAAGAAGGACGGCTTTGCCGACCGCTACCTGGCCAGACTCCTGGATATATCAGAGGCGGATATCAGGGAGAGGAGGCTGAAGCTTGGTCTGGTCCACGGCTATGACAAGGTGCCGGTGAGCGGGGTGGAAAACGCCGAATACTACTACTCCACCTACAATGCCCCCGACAGGGTAGAGGTGAGCGAGCGGCCCAAGATCCTGGTGCTCGGAGGCGGCCCGAACCGCATCGGCCAGGGCATCGAATTCGATTACTGCTGCGTCCACGCCGCCTTTGCCATCAAGGACATGGGTTATGAGTCCATCATGGTGAACTGCAACCCCGAGACGGTCTCCACCGACTATGACACCTCCAACAAGCTCTACTTCGAACCGCTCACCGTGGAGGAGGTCCTGAGCATCTACCACAAGGAAAAGCCCCTGGGCGTGATCTGCCAGTTCGGCGGCCAGACCCCGTTGAATATTGCCGGCGAACTGGAAAAGGCCGGCGCGAAGATCCTGGGCACCACCCCGCATACCATCGACCTGGCCGAGGACCGGGACCACTTCGGGGCCATGATGATCAAGCTCGGGATCCCCATGCCCGAGTCGGGCATGGCGAGCACCCTGGAAGAGGCCCTGGCAGTGGCCGGACGCATCGGCTACCCGCTCATGGTCCGCCCGTCCTACGTGCTCGGCGGGCGCGGCATGGAGGTGGTGCACGACGAGGACATGCTCCGCGAATACGTTCGCGCGGCAGTGGATGTGACACCCGAGCGGCCCATCCTCATTGACAGGTTCCTGGACAACGCCATCGAGGCCGAGGCGGACGCCATCTCCGACGGCACGGATGCCTACGTGCCCGCGGTCATGGAGCACATCGAGCAGGCGGGCGTCCACTCGGGAGACTCGGCCTGCGTCATCCCGCCCATAAGCATACCCACCAGGCACCTGGACACCATCACCGAGTACACCAAGCGCATCGCCATCGAGCTCGGCGTGGTGGGGCTCATGAACATGCAGTATGCCATACACAAGGACACGGTCTATGTCCTGGAGGCGAACCCCAGGGCGTCGCGCACCGTGCCGCTGGTCTCCAAGGTGTGCAACATCCCCATGGCCAGGATCGCCACACAGCTCATCCTGGGCAAAAAGCTCTCCGACTTCGACATAAAGTCCAGGAGGTTCTCGCACTTCGGGGTGAAGGAGGCGGTGTTCCCCTTCAACATGTTCCCCGAGGTCGACCCGCTGCTGGGCCCGGAGATGCGCTCGACGGGCGAGGTCCTGGGCATGGCCGACAGCTTCGGCCTGGCCTTCGCCAAGGCGCAGGAGGCCGCGTCCCAGTACCTGCCCACCGAAGGCACCGTGCTGCTGACCGTATCCCGCCGCGAGCGGCCCGCCGTGCTCGAGGTGGCGCGCCTCTTCACCGAGCTGGGCTTCAAGATCAAGTCGACCCTGCACACCCACAATTTCCTCAAGGAAAACGGCATCGCCACGGAGATGGTGCTCAAGCTCCACGAGGGCCGGCCCAACATCATCGACGGGGTCAAGAACAAGGAGTATGCGCTCATCATCAACACGCCCAGCGGCAAGCTCTCTAAGCACGACGACTCCTACATCCGCAAGGCGGCCATCAGCTACAAGGTGCCCTACATCACCACGCTCTCGGCGGCCATTGCGGCGGCCAAGGGCATCGCGGCATCCCGCCAGGGCAAGGGGGTTGTCAAGTCGCTGCAGGAGTATCATAACGACATCGGTTGAGGGGTCATCCCCTCGATGGGGTGTGAAAACAGGTGAAGCATCATGCGTCCGTTATCTGACAGATGATAAAAAACGGCCTGTTCATCCTGTGCATATACCGGCCTCACCGGTATATGCACAGGATGAACAGGTTCAGAGAAAACCCGCCGCCACACACGTTCTTTTCCACGTTGATTTTTCCCATCCCCGGGAGTATAAAGGCCACGTCTCCTGTGCAGGGTCTCGGATAGAAGGGGGCTAAGAGCTTAAAAAATCCGATGCAATGCCTGCTTGATTGACTGCTTTGACATAGGGCATGAGCATTTATTGATGGTTGAAATTATGCACAGGAGACCATCCTTTCGCCTTTCCAATCAATAGAACACCTGAACGAGGAGATCATGTCGCAATAGTTTATCTCATTACCTTTATGTTGCTGATACAATGCTCCTAGTGCCCTCATACAATAAATGAATCATCGCCTGTCCACGAGACGATGTGATAATACCGATTAATCATATCAGTTAGTGATGTGATTAAAGGCCCTCATCGCTTCATGATGAAGGGCAGTGTCAGTTATGATCTGGTCTGGCCTCATTAAACCTAAAGAATGCAAGCCATCAGCATAGTATCTGCCCATTAACATTGCTGAGGTTATCATGACAAAATTCAATGGAAAGTGTTGATATTCTAGTCTTTTAACTTCCAGGTATTATCAATTTATTGATATTGCTTAGGTTAACTTGGTAGCGGGGGGAGGATTTGAACCTCCGGTCAAGTTGGCCCAGCCTAGCTCCGTGGGGGGTCTACACATGTTTTACACAAGTATTATCTATGTGTTGGTCAAGGATTGGGATGAGATCCAACAATGATTATTTCCTCTGCAAGATCAAAAGCCGGATTATCACCACAGTACTGACACCATCTTGTTTTGAAGAGATCCACTTCCAAGAGGCTGATGTCATCTGTCTGAGATGGTGATCCTTCATCAAGACCCCATGCTAAGCGGACTCCTCCACGTTCAGTTAGAATATAGCGGTTGTGAAGGCCTTCTCCTCCATCTCTTTCCTTCCAACGAAGAATTCTAACTTTTATTCCTGATGGAATCCTCTGTGGAAGCTGTCTTTCACATTCACTTGAGAAACTTCTTATGTCAGGCTTGTATAAAGTATGAAATTCGATACGTTCTATAGGTATTCCATTAGTCCGAAGAACAATCTTTCCTATAAAGGCTTTTAAGGTATTCCGAGCCTTTGCCTTGTAAGGGTCAAAGTGAGGATCAATAAATATGATCTCCCTTGCATTGGCTACTAATATTTCAACAGAGTCTGCAAGTTTTACTGCAGTACGTTGAATAACCTTCTCTCTCTCTACATGCCATAATGGGATTTCATCACTAAGGTCATCCACGATCAGAATCTGAGTTTGGTTGCGAGGATTGTTCTCAGCGATTATTGCATGAAAAGGCCTCTTACCATTTTCCATCTCTGCATTGAGGAGCCAATCAAGTTGAGGGTTCCATTCACTGATACGTGTTAACATCCGGTTATCTAAAAACTGAAGTCTCACTTCGATTTTTTTACGTTCAATTTCAGTACATTCTTTCAATGATTCATAAACCATGGCTTTCCATCGTTTTGGATATCGAGAGATAAGCCTTCCATGGCAGATACCAAAATTCTCGGTCAAGTAACGGAATCTCTCCCATCTATTTAGTAAGGCTGGTTCAAGGGCATATTCACTAATCATCAAAAAAGCTCCTGTGCACGTTCTGCAAAAAATCCACTCGGCCAGGAAATTGCAAAATCTCCATCTGGAGTCACTGGGATCTCAATTATTTCCGCCCCATTCTTTTGGGGTTTGATATAGATGACAGAGACGTCTTCCGGATGGATCGGGACGATTCCTTCTGGAAGTTCATTATTGGCAGTCTCACGTATTCGACGAAGTATTCTCAGTATAAGGTGTTCACTATGGGTTTCTATCAGGAATCTATTTCTGTTCTCGCCGAGTGCAGATTGTATGAAAATATCCCCCAAATCTGCCTGAAGAGCTGGGTGCAGATGAATCTCTGGTTGTTCGATAGCGATGATCTTGTTTTGTGATGCATATGCACTTACCAGAACAGGAAGTACTTGGCTTATTCCTATACCCACATCCCTGTGGCTTACAATAGTATCATTGCTCTTATCTACTAAATTTAATTCTTGAATATCAGTTAGTTTTGCTTCTTTTTCCTTTATGTTATCCAATGCCGAGTAGATCTCACCAAAAAGATCCCAATCGTATGGTTCATCACTTGTATATCTCTTTTCAATCTCACTGATAATCTTTGTGTAGTCTGTATCCAAGTCATCAACCGTCAATAAGTGACGTATTCTTAGCTCATACCTGGTATGGAGCCTATCTGGAGCAGATAACCATGCGTTAACCAATGTTCGTACTTTTGAATCACGCCGTATCACATCCCAGGCATAGCCGCCCCCTGCATACCAGTTTGAATCCTGGTCTTGTGAAAAGGCAAGGTGACGAGGTGGATAGGATCGCAGTGGTCCTAAATACTGAAGACAGGAGAGTTCATCCTGGATGGTACGATTAATACCTCGTATTAATTCATCTAGAGTACGTGGTATGAAGAATCTTATTGCAGCTGCTAAGTCTTCCTTTCTTCTCCCCTTACTCACTGGGAAGAATGTTGCTTGGGTGCTCAGAGCCTGTGTTTCTGACTTCACTAACCCTTCGGGAAGAAATTTCCCAGCTGATGCAATGATATCAGGAACCACCTCATTTATGGCTATATCTAGATCCTCGTAATCCGATGGCTGAATGGCATCTGTGCTTGTTGAACTTTCAACAATAGCTTTTATGACTTCTCTGATAATCAGATGTTCGTGATCAAGCCGATCAAGCTGAAGTTTCCCATCACGACGTTTACTCATCTGGATAAGCGGTTTCCCATCTCCCAGAATCACATAAGACATCACCTCAGGATTACCTGCAGGAATCATATTCCCAGTTGGAACAGTGATCCGAATTTTCTTTCCAGTGCGTGGATCAATGCTATCCTGCTCTTTCATTTCCTCTATCTGTGGAAGGCCAATCTCCAAAGACGCTGTTACTGTTTGCACATGGGCAAGAAGCTCAGCAAGACGGCCGGTTATGGAACTTGTATCCAGTTCCGCTGTCCATTCCATTCTTTTGTTCAAGTCGCGTCTATGGATAAATTGCCTGAACCCGCCCAAATCAACAGATTCTCCTCCTAGGTTGGTGCGATAAACATCCAGGTCCCCTGTTTCTTGCGCATGGTGGGCAAGTATCATGCTGTGGAGGATACTTGATTTACCTGAACTGTTAGCACCGTATATTAATGTCAGAGGACGTATGGGAATCTTTTGAGATTCCGCGAAAGCCTTGAAGTTGCCTACCCGTATAGAGTTCAGCATAAATACCTCTTATGATTTCACCTGCAGCTCACCTTCTCTAAAAGAGCTTGGGTAATCTGTTTTGATTTAGTTAACCATTGCAATTGCCGATTCCTTTGATATATTGATTTTTATCATACCAAGGGTGAGGAAAGTATGGTTGTTTTTGATTACAGTACCAAATTTCATCATCCGACTCAGAATTTTTCCAGTGGCATCTATCAGGGGGAAGGAACTGAACAAGAATTCGGCGAATTGTTCTCCAGAAAATACTCTGCTAAATTTTCTGACATACATCCAAGTTCCAAGCGTAAGCATCTGTTCGCGGTCAGAGAGTTGCCGATTAACGGCAGCGGTATTGTGGATCTTGTTGTTGTGAATACAGATGATCCTTTTAACGTGCTGGCAGATTCTGTTATCAGGTCTTTTGAGTTCAAGCTCGACAACTGGCGAACTGGCTTGATGCAGGCTCACAGGTATAAGTATTTTTCCAATGCATCCATCCTGGTATTGCCTATCTATAAAATGAAACCTGCAGAGGAACGCCTTGATCTTTTTAGAGGGCTTGGTGTGGGCCTCTGGGGTTTCAGCATTGAGACTGGAACAATCGTTCGGAAATATACTCCCCGGCCGGTTAAAGCCCCGAGCATGAAAAGATTTTCTGAGCTCATGAAGAAAGTCATAGAGACGTCTGATCATAACTGAGCTCGTTCCCTGAAAAGACGTATGCCTTCCCCCAAAGGTTCGAGATGGGAATTATCTGACTTGGGGTCCAGCGGTAATCCAGATGTACCCCAAGTGATATAAGTACCTTGAGCCTCCATGACCGCATCGGTACAATCGTCCAAAGATGAACCTATTCCGTCGATCAACGATTGAAGAGCTTCCCATGACTGGAGCACTTCAATATTTCGCTCCGGTTCCGGATTATAATCCCTATCATGTGGCAGTCCGTTGATTATTTCTGGTACAAATAACGAAAAGGCTTCTTTCTCCGAGAAGGTGATGCGATTGAGAAGCTTCTTGCTAAGGTATCTGACTATAGGAAGGCGCCCACCACCTGTCGGGAAGAACCGGTCCATTGAGAAAATCCGCAAATTAGACCACCAACCTGTTGCGCCTGCATAACCCCCCGACGCACTAAGGAACGGCGCCATTATGTCGGAATACCCATTGATGATCTTGAAGCCGTTTATTGATAATGAAAGATTGAGCAGCATCCAATTGGCGATAACATCAGCATGGAAGATATCGGTACGGGCCTCTGTCGATCTTGACGCTATGATGATGTAAAAGCCATCAGGCCGATCTGTTACCATGGTGATGTCGTTGATAAACTCCTCAAACTCCCGCTGGTCCTGAAGCGCTTCCCGACAGATGATCAAACTGGCATAAAGGGGTTTCTTTCCGGCGTAGTTTGATCGTGCCCGCCGAATAAAATTCTTTGCAACAACAGCTTCTCTTGAGTCAAAAGATTGAGAGATATAGACCCCCGGGGCTATGATACCCGTTGTATTCATTCCACTCAGTTCATCGAAATAATCTCTCAGTGTTCGATCGATTACATCGGTAAGCTCAAGATCGCTCTTCCGATAACTATTGAAGCAACCCCACTCATCGATTTTTCCAAGATTGATTTGTGGGGAATGAGCATAGAGACTCAAATAGAATTGCGGATCGATCAGCAATTCTGCATCCGGATGGGCAGCTCTTAGTTCCTGGATGCGACTTTGCATAGTCGATTTCTGCAGATCCTTCGGGCTGAAGATGGCACCATCAATGATACCTTCTGAGAGTCCTTGGCTGACTTTCTCCCCAAGACCGTGACCGATCTGCGCAAACAGTTTCATCGTATTTCCTCCAGTTTACTCAGCAGCATGTCAAGATTAGCAGGCCTTAATGCCGGTAATTTTTTCATCAATCCATCGACCAACATGCAAAATGGTACGGACAGATCATTTCGGAGCTGAACAAGAGGTCTGGGGTTTTCATTCTTGATTCTGTACAAAGTATTGAACTGCTGATCTCCTTGTCTTGCGAAGGGATTGACACCGGAGGAATATTCATAGAGAGTCAGTCCAATAGTGTAGATATCAGCCCTATAATCCAGATCCTGGCGAAATCCCATTTCAAGCATTTCAGGCGCGATATAATAAAGAGTACCCGGTACCCTTTGCGGATCACGGGTCAGATTTGTGCCGCCGACTTGAAATGCAATGCCGAGGTCAAGGAGTACGAAAGGGCGATCAGGCATCTTTGTTCTGATAATGTTATCCGGTTTAATGTCTCGATGAATAATCCTCTGACTGTTCAGTTCTTTCACGGCAAGGAAAAGGCATTTTGAAAGTGTTACAAGCTCGGTCGATCCCGGTCTGTGACCGGTTGCCATTATCTGGCGTAAAGATTTACCTTCAATGAATTCCTCGGAATAAGCAACATACCCATTCGAGCCAATCCTACACTCATGGCACTTGATCGAACCCAAGCGAACCAGGTAAGGTGTATGGCATCTCCCAATAATATCAACTTCTCTGCAAATTCTTTTAAGATTCTCTGTCTTCACCTCAGGGTCGTTTGGATCATCCGGGATCTGAACTATCTTAAGTGCTTCAATTCTGCCGTTAACGAGAGATTTATAAACGACCTTGAAACCACCCGAACCGATCTCTTCAACAATGTCAATATTCGGTAGCACTTTCTTCACTTCAGACAGGTCAGGCTTAATTATCACGATACTTCCTCCAGATACTTTGCCTGTATCTCCATTTCTTTCAAAAGCTCATTCATGTGCGACTCACTCCACTTAGCGGTAAGGTCACCTTTGAAAGCACGATGGAGCAGCAAAGCGAATAATCTTTCAATCTTTAAAGATGTCTCTTGTCGCTCAGTTTTATTTTTCAATAGCGCATGGAGTTGTGATGCGAACACTTTTTGAAGTTGTTCTGGAGGCATACATATTTTAAGGCTCATGAAACGGTGACCATCCACATTATGTACGGTTGCACCTTTTTTAACACATGATAATCCAAAAGCAGGAACTGCGGTTAAGAGTCCGTAGAGATATTCATTTGTCACTTCTCCTTTTGAAGAGAGTGCTTTTAAATCCTGATTAATTGTTAAATCACGGCCAGCAATAGCTACAGGAAAGGAATGTACTAAAATTCCCGATCGATAAACTATTAACACGCTACCTTCCTTAACAATTCGAGTTGAACTGTTGTTGATAGCCTCTGGTGTGATATGGTCTTCTGTATCGAGCACTACATCGCACTTCATGTCTTTAGGGGAAACCCAAGGTATATCACCGGCCCAGTACTCAGGCGATGACTTGGAAGGAGTACCACCCCCTACAACATGATATAGATCGCCAAGTTTTTTGGTCGGCCATCCCTTGGGATTGGTAATCGGATCGCCAAATATCTTATGGAAGAGCGCTGGGAGAATACGGGAAGCCTTAGCCTCAGCTTCAGTACTTTTCATACGGAGGTTATCCGCTTGGTCTAGTATCTCAACTATACGCTTTTGCTCAGATAAAGGAGGAAGAGAAACTGGCTGTAAAAGGTACAACGAAACATTTAGATTGCGGAGCCCAGAAGTAGTACTTTGTATTCTGAGTAGTTCTGCCTTTGCTCTTGAGGAATTTAGATAATGATGAAGATATCTAGGCAAGATCAGCTCTTTCTTGGGCCTACACCTGAGTGTAAAATTCGAAAAAAGATAACACAACCCATTGTTTGGTTGATGGAATATGGCATTTTTCCCAATCAGATGCTTACTTCCTGACGAGGTGGTAACAATAATATCTCCATCGATGAGTTTATATCGAGTAGCTGTTATCTCTGGTAGTGATCTAAAAGCAATATTTTCTAAGACCAACTTGGCATCATGAATGTTTGTGGATCGTAGAACAGGATAGTTGCTACCATCATCATTTGGGGGTAATCCCCATGTGCCGGTTTTGGCTTCAGAAAGTACTTGCGATAAAGGGGGCTCAGGCCACATCATTCAACGGTCTCCACTTCCTGAAGCAGCTTTTCCAGGCCCTCAGCAATTTTACGTTCAATCTCGAGCGTCTCTCGAATCAACTGGGCAGGATCATCCTCTGAAGGCTTTTCCGCGATCTGCGGTTTATATCTCCCAGCGGCCAGGTTGTAGTCATTCTCTACAATGGACTTTATGGTCGCCCACCAGCATCGCGTTTCATCGCTTCCAGAAGGCAGGATTGTTCCACCCTCAACTCCAGGGATATTCTTGTAGCCCGATTTTTTGTACCCAAACCACTGGGAGAGCAGATCAGGAATATCATTGCGCTCAGGTGTCTCAGGCCTCCCGCCACCCTGAATCTTGTCCGGATCAAAACCGTCAGCTCGGACCTCATAAAACCAGACTTTTTCGTTGTGCTTAGTCTTCTTGTCCTTCTTCGAATCTGAAGCAGGCCTCTGAAAAATCACAACCCCAGTCTTCACCCCAGCATAAGGTTTGAAGACACCAGCAGGCAATGACACCACAGCCAACAGGTCGTAATCCTCCACAAGCTTCCGGCGCAGCTCCATATGGGCCGAGGTCGTACCAAATAACAACCCCTCGGGCACAACAACTGCTGCTCGTCCTCCTGGGGCCAGTGCCTCTATCATCACACCCAAGAACAATAGCTCACTCTTTTTTGAGTTGGTGGGCAGATCCTTGCGGATGGATTCTTTAGGCAACACACCTGCAAAGGGCGGGTTGGAGAGGATTACCTTGTAGCGACGGTTTAGGTCGTCATCGGAGAGGCCCCCCATGTCCGAGAGCGTATTTGCCCGCTTGACATTGGCCTGGCGGATTCCGTGGAGCACCAGGTTCATCATAGCAATCCGCATCATCTGTCGCGATACATCGATGCCATAAATAGATCGCTCCAGGATATTCCAATCAGGGATCTTCTCGCCCGGACCCTTGTGATAGGTCTGGAGGGTCGGGATTTCCTTCTTTGCTTCAGCGATTGTCTGTCCCCGCTTCTCTAGCCACTCTTCACCGTAGATGGGAACTTCCTGAAGTTCAGTAGAATACTTGGCGAGGATATACTCTACGGCATCTATGAGGAAACCTCCTGTGCCGCATGCAGGGTCATAAATTGTATCACCTATATTTGGATCGACCATTTCCACCATCATGGTTCTAATCTGTCTAGGCGTCCTGAACTGGCCATTCAGGGCAGATTGCCCCAGGTGGGTCAATAGATATTCAAATATATCACCTTTTACGTCCGTGCCGAGTTTGGCAAAGTCTATACTGTCGATTTCATCTACCACCTGCTTGAGCACATTTGGGTCTATGATCTCAAGGACCGCATCGCGGAAGTACTCTGCGATCTGGGGTTCTTCTTTTACCAGAGAAGCCATATATGGGAAGACCTCGTCACGAACAAAATCACGCAGCTCCTTCCCGCTCTTGAAACACCATTTAACCCAACGATACCGCTCTGCCTGTTTGGGGAAAAGTAGCTTGCCATTGCCGTTGACCTGCCCTCCAATGAGTCTCGCTTTAAGCTCTCGGCTTGACTCTTCTTCATCGAGCAGTTTCAGATAGATGAGATATGAGATCTGTTCAATATAGGTGACCGGGTTAGTGACACCTCCAGCCCAGAGAATGTCGGTGATCCGGTCGAGTTTTCTTCTTAAATCCTTGTTCATCACAACTCCCTATGCGATCTTCTTTGTAAAGACTGATTCGTTCATGTCCTCAATCATTTGCTTCAGGCCCTTCTCACCAAAGAGCTCCACACCCAATTCAGCAGCATTCAGGATCGAGAGCGGCGGCCTAAAGAGATCTTCCAGTTCTATGCGTCCACGCGCTATACCACGATTCTTGATGAGCGAAAGGTATTGTGCCTGTTGGGGTGTAAGGGTCTTTGCCACAAGCCAAGCATGAAAATTCTCAGTCAGCTCCTCTTCCCGGGGCTTGATCTTGAGACTACCCAAGGCCGCCCTGATAAAATCTATGAGATTTCTTCCAGGTTGCTTATATGCACGACGAAGATTCTCTTCATTGAAATACATCTTCGGCCTGTTCAACATTTCTGAAAGAACCTTCTCTTCATCCTCTGTTAGTAGCTCGCCTTTGCGCACTTTCTGAATAATTGGGTGGTCGTTTACTGCAGACTTGATTGTGGTTTCCCAATTGGTAACATAGTCATTCTTGTCTACGCGCTCACCTTCAGGCCCGATCTCAATGTAAGTTACAGCATGGTACCATTCATCCTCAAGTCCAAGCTCAATGAGGTCACCATGTGTTTTAGTCGGTTTTTTATATCCACCAGGAGCATGGCCATGGCCAGTGCCGGTAAAAATGTCAGTATCGCTGTCATTGAAATATACGTGATTCTCAAAAAAATCATAAATGACGAACTTCTTTTTCTGTATATGATCCGCTGTACGGGTTCCACGCCCTCTCATCTGCTGATAGAGGATAGGGCTTCGTACACGACGGCACATTACCAAGTGAAGTACCTCGCGGCAGTCAAACCCTGTGTCCAGCATGCCGACGCTCACGGCTACTTGTGGGTAGTCTTCGCGCTTGAACTTGCGGATTAGATCGTCGGCATTGGCAACATCGCTGGTGATGACTTCAGCATACTGCCCTTTCAATTCCGGATGGAGTTCATTCAGGTATTGGGCAAGCCGGGCAGCATGATGCTTAGTAATGGCGAAAACAATAGACTTGCCTGGACCGATCTTCTGACCAGGGGCAAGTTCCTTGTAATTCTCCCAGGCCAGCCGGTCAAATTCCAGCATCATTTTCCTGTTTGTGTCTTCATTGGTCCATTTACGCTCAAATTCACCGGGGTCTTC
The DNA here is from genome assembly GCA_964600235.1 of uncultured Bacteriovoracaceae bacterium. Classification (GTDB taxonomy): domain Bacteria; phylum Desulfobacterota; class Desulfomonilia; order UBA1062; family UBA1062; genus MWEI01. The sequence continues at coordinate 50,711 of CAZRIV010000017.1, forward strand.
AATGTCGTTCTCATCTGAGAGAAGGTATGTGATACCTGAAGCGAATTTGTATGGGACAAGAAACCCATCTTGAAATGCCTGAAGTATGGGGAAAGCAAAGTCAGGCTGCCCGTCACGGCATTGATAGAACTGGAATGTGTTTCTCTCAATATACTCAGAGGGTGTTGCCGTGAGCCCGATGTGAAGCGCATCGAAATGCGTGAGCGCTGTTTGCCATGTACCATAAATGGAACGATGGCATTCATCAGCAACAACCACATCGAAATATCCGCTCGTAAAATCTGTATATCTACTGATCATGGTCTGTAGGAGGCAGACTGTGATCTGCTGTTCCTGGCGGACCATGCCTGGCCTTAACCAGTAGCTGCCATATTGGTTGCTTAATATATCCTGAAGTGCCTCGATGGCTTGTTTTGCGAGTTGTTCTCTATCCACCAGAAACAAGATACGTTCGGCACGCCCGGCTTGAATGAGTCTCTTCAAGTAAAGCGTAACGAGATCGGTCTTCCCTGTGCCCGTAGGTAGCTCCAGGAGAAAACGTCGTTTTCCCAGCTCCACTGCATGATCGAGCGATTGCATGGCATCCCTCTGGTAGGGACGAACCTTCCGGGTCTCACCTTGGCGAAGGTAGTATTCAGGGATTTCTATGGTTGCAAGAGGCTTGCGTGTGGAACGCATCTCCACCAGGCGCTCAAGATCACGACGGGAAAAGAATGAGTTGACGATCCGGGCATCGTCGTTACCATAGTCCCAAAAATAGATAAGCTCACCATTAGTTAGGAAGATGAATGGTGCTCCTATCTTCTTAGCATTTGGAAGCGCTTGTTGTTTTGCTGTATAGGGTTCAATAGCAGTGCGCTTGGCCTCTATGACGGCCAGAGGTCTACCTCGACGATCGTTAAGAACATAGTCAACTCTTCCAAATGATTTATTATCAGTTTGTGAGGATGCTTGCCTAGGCCCTGCAGAATAGGGAACAGCAGCTTCTGCAACTATCAAAGAGGTATCCCGAACAGTAAATTCGGTGAGCACCTGTGATTTGTCAGCAGGGTCCCACCCTGCCTGACGAAGCAGGTCATCAATGACGATCCTGGCATCAGTTTCTGTTGTATATTCTCTCACAGGCGCTCTTTTAAACCTCCGATCTATTTATTGGTACTCCGGGAAATATGCTGAGAGGTTCTTGCCCTTATAATACACATCACAGACAATACGACCTCGATCGACCTTGTATGCGTTGCCAAGCTCTACTTGCTGCCCAAGGATCAGTCTCGAAAGCTTATCTTTAGCCGAATGACCCGCCATAGTGTTCATCTCTGGTGCATCATATCCGGTAGGTCTCACCCGAATCCCCTCTGTTCCATTCCATCTCCACTGGGGAGATACGTCGAATGTATCACCATCAACGATTGATGTAACTTGAAATGTCGGCATGTGTGCTCCTTCCATGTTATGTGTAGTTGATATGTAGTGAGCAACGAACATGCCATATCTGCCATAATAACGTAACTAATTGTTATATCAATTATATTTTGTATTCTAAATATTTTGAGCTGGAATTATATTTCAACCTAGGTTTAAATTAATTCAACCTAGATTGATACTTTGCCTTTTGATTGTTGAAGAAATTTATGTACTGCCTGCGGGGTTATCCCAAGTAAACGAGCTGCAAGGCTTTTATTGCCATTTGCTGCTTCAATAGCACGAAGCAGTATCTGTTTTCGGGCACTACTCAAGAACCCTTCCAGAGAAAAACCTTCATGTGGCTCAGGGAGTGCACCCAGAGGATCAGCATAAGTAATCGGCTCAGTAATCATGAGATCATCAGCTTCTAAGACATCATGACGGCATAGTCGAAGAGAACGCTCTATAACGTTTTCGAGGTCACGAACATTGCCTGGCCAATTGTGAGCCTGAAGTCTTACAAGTGCTTCGGGAGTGAACCTCTTAGGATATCGGAGCGAAACATTCAACCTGTCGAGAACAGAAAGCGATATTTGGGGTATATCACTCCTACGTTCTCTCAGAGGAGGAAGATTTATCTCCCCAACGTTCAATCGGTAATAGAGATCTTCACGAAACTTATCTTGCCGAACCATTTTACGGAGGTCCCTGTTCGTGGCACCTATGATTCGAACATCTACTTTGTGCGGCTTTGTGTGACCAATTGGTTCCACTATACCATCCTGCAAAACTCGTAAAATCTTTGCCTGGGCAGCAATTGGCAGTTCACCAATCTCATCTAAGAATAGTGTTCCCTTGTGGGCAGCATCAAACAAGCCAATCTGATCTGATAGTGCCCCAGTGAAAGCCCCTTTCTTATGGCCGAATAGGATACTTTCAACTAGATTTTCAGGGATTGCAGCACAGTTGACAGGAATAAATGATTCTCTAGATCTATCACTCACACAATGTATAAACTTTGCAAAGAGCTCTTTCCCAGTGCCTGTTTCTCCGAAGATCAGAATCGGGGCCTTTGAAGGAGCCATCATGGACCCCATTTCAAGGGCACGTTGCATGGATGGATGGTCACCAATAATTCCAACTTGGATCTTCATCGCTTCTAAATCAAAATGATCAGTACTAGTGGAACACTTTGAGTTATTCTTATAAAACCGCACAACTGGAAAATCATGCGATGAGAATTCAACTTCTGTTACAAGGGGCTGTTCCTTTGTAACAAAGCGGGGTGGTCGAATATGTAGAATACGAGCTGGTATTTCTCCTGATGATGCTAGGAGGACCCAACATGCATGCATTTGAGGTGTGCCAGATGCTACGGCTATAGAGAAGACTGTGGATGGATGGTTTTCTATAATCTTATCTAAATATCCTCTGAGTCCTTTGATAATACAGTTATAGTCAGTAGGATCATCAAGATCTATTTTCATGATCTCTACTTTTGTAGACTTGTGAAGTTTGGATATATATTTTTTTGTATCCTGAGTTACTTTATGGGTTGCTGGTGTATCAAAGAGATAAACAATATCAAATGATAATGCAGAAAGGAGTGAAAGAATAGGGCCAGGCTGTTCAACTTGATCAATCAACCCTTTGAAAAACGGATCATGAAATCCTGTAAATGTAAGTAATATATTCATCATTCAATCTATCACAAAGAAATTCATGATATGTAATCGCCAAAAAGGAAATTTCACTAATTTGCCTTCATAACAATGCATTTCTACATTGTGATTTTTCAATTGTATCATAAAAAGAATCTCAAGGGTACAACCTAGAAAATCAACGATATTTTATTCTAACTTATCGAATAAACCATCTTATCTTCAAATGCCAGGACCACAAGCCTCGGTGTCCTATCTTTCGAACCCAGGACCTTTATTTCTCCCAAGATCTTGGGCAAGGTTCCTTTCAATGTTTTTCTGTTGGGCATAATTCATCTTCTGACCATCATAGGCTACATAACAGTGTTTCTGCATCTGGTCATATTGCTTGTCATAAGCCACCATGAAACGAACACCCTTTGACTCGATCACTGCATATTCCCTTCCGTAAATTTCTTAATCCTTGACATAGTATCCCTCTACAGGTGTATCTCGCACAAGTTCCAAATTGTCTCTGGCGTAATACAAGTTTAAATCACAGTGAAAATTTCTTAACAACCTTGACAAGAACCTTCGATATTACTATTGATAATACCATCATCCCTGGTTGAGCCGCAAGGCTCGCCAGGCCCCTCCAGGTTGCGACTTGGGGGTTTATTTTTTTGGACTTAATATGAACCGAACGGTTTTTCTTATTGATAGGTTTCAACCTCGGCTATTCCGTCAAGAAAGCGAGCTACGCCCTCCATGGTGCCAGTACACTATCGTGACACCTTCGGATCATCAGATGGAGGGGATATTGCGTAGCGGATTGAAATAACTTGGTAGCGGGGGGAGGATTTGAACCTCCGACCTTTGGGTTATGAGCCACAGGTGCTTTTTCTATTTTAAGCCTGTAACTTACTGTTATTATTATTTAATAGAGCGATTAGGTGCCTTCGGTGAAAACTTCTGTTCGTTACATTCTAAGCCTTTCTATGCCCTTCTGTGTCTTTCTGTTAGCAACATTTTAGCAACAGCATTATGGGCACAAAGGGCACCTTCCTGGCGTGGCCCGGAACCTTCAAACCACCCCCCAAAATCCCCACCGGCGCAACAAGTGTGCCAAGAAAATTTTCACATTTGTCTGAAATAAATGACAGCATAAGCAGATTTTTCAATAAAAATCGCCATTGCAACATTGTAAAATTGAAATCGCCATTAATTTCAATAAGTAATAGGGTCTGCCGTTTTTGCTATATATAGAGAGACAATAAACACACGGGGCCTCTGAGGCACATGATGGATGTAAATACGACAATATTGGAAATAGCCTGCAAAGCAAGGCCCCATAAGGGATTGGGCCAAATGGAGTGCCCAATATTTACTATATATATAGAGGCCCGGTGATCCCTGCCATTTTTCCTAATGGTAGAGGCAACACTAATCACCGGCAATCACAAGCGGCGGCTCCCAGGTAACTGACTGGGCATTTAAACTTACCGCACCATCGGGTGCATGGTTTGGAAGGCGGTAAGGGTCGTAGTGATCGCATAGGAAGCACCCTATGGACAACTGAATATCTCATCATGGAGCGCATCTGGGAAGGCGCTACCAGATTCAGGGGTGTGTGATTGTCCAGAACACAGCAGGAGAGAGGTTGAAAATGCTAACTGAGACAGATAAAAACGAACACCGAGAGAGGCTCAAACATGGCCTGTACGAAATGCTCTGCCATTGCCCTGCTCAAGCTTTCATCACTCTCACCCTTGCTAACGAAATCAGAGATGTTGGCCTGGTGACCTCTAAGCTGATACGTTGGATGAACTACCAGAAGCAAAGAGCACTCAAGTCAGATCTTGCCTTCCTGGGCCTGCTCACTGACAAAGACGGCAGAGCACACATTCACGGCTTCATGTGGGGTGAGAACAACAAGGGCCTATCTCTCACCCGCAACCCCAGATTCTCTCTCCATGATCTCAGTAGAAAGACAAAGCATTGGGGTGGCTTTATTCTGGCCAGTGACTTCAGAGAGGCATCCCAAGAGCATCGTGCCGGTTACATAGCATATAGCAATTACTCAGATGGGCTCTATGAGCCACTCTTCTACACCACCAATAAAAAATTAAGGCTATTTCAGGAGGTATCAAATCATGAGACACAGGAAGCGCAATCCGATTATCAGGGAAATTCTCATATCCAGAGGCATCACCCAGTGCCAAGCCGCTTTTGACATGAACCGGCCCAGGTGTAGGGTTTCCTTGGAATCCAACGGCTATGTCGTTCCAGGCCCTGACATTCGCAGGCAGTGGAGCGATTACCTGGGCCTGCCCCAGCGTGTTCTCTTCCCCAGCGCTGAGTCATTCACCCAGGCTGAGCCAGGCCGTCACGTTGACCGTGCTCCTAAGCCATGCCGGTCTACTCTTACCGAAGGCTAGGGGGTGACAGCCGTGAACTTGAATAGGTTCTATCGCCCAGAGGCCCCACTGAAAGACGTTCTTCAGAGGCGACAGATGACGCTCAGGAAGTTTGCTGAGGGCTTGGGCTTGGACATGAAGCGGGCTCAGCTGATCGTTGACGGCCACCTGATGCCCATGCCCCAGGAGCGCAGGCGCATTGCTGATTTTCTGCATGTGCCACAGAGCGAGATATTTATAATCCCCAATAAAAACATTTAACTAGAGGAGGAAATACATGTACAGTTTTTCAGGTTTTGAGATGGCAAAGAAGACCGGCGCAGCAAGGCTCACCGAGGCCAAGGCAGATGGCACTTACTTCAAGCAGCTTGAGAGCTTCGCAGACACCCTTGAGGCAGAGCTGAAGAAGATCGCACCAGCCGTTGAGAAGGTAGTCAAAGACGAGTCTCTCAGTGCAGCAGGTAAGGCCTTCACCATTGCCAAGTATCTGGTTCAGTGCTGGAACGCCATTGAAAAGAAGGCTGATGGTGTAATCGTAGAGCTTGAGCAGGTACAGGCCCAGATTGGAAAGAAGATCAATGCGGCGCCTTATGGGTATGCCCTTGACCCCGTTGAGAGGCTTCTCCTGGCCCAGGAGGTCAGGCAGCAGATTTATAAGGAGATGGCCACTGAAGAAGGGCCTTACAGGCTCAGAGCGCTTTATATGAAGGCCTGTGAGGATGGTAGTGACCCCCTGTTCTGCTACAGCGTTGAGACAGCCCCCAGGTATCACCAGGTCTTTGATGACAAGGTGCTTCTACAGGGCAAGGGAATCAGGGCCAAGCGAGAGCACCCTGAAGAGGTCAGACAGCTTGAGCTGCTTGATGTGCTGAGGGGCGCTTATGATTACGTCCTTTACCACGCCAAAACGATGCTCAAGGATGCCGGTCTGCCCGCAACGAACTACGATTGGGGCCAGGTTGAGTTTGTCCCCAAGGACGGTGCAAACTATGAGATCAAGCTCCTCAGCCTGCGCCACATGAAGAGCGCTCAGCTGAGTGAAAACCACAGAACGACAGCCAGGCAGGCAGAGCTGGCAGGGCTAAAGGTTAGTGCACAGAATTCCATGGCGGCGTAGTTTCCTCCTCCGCTGGGCTGTATGGCGGGCCAGTCTCGCCATACAGCCTTTTTAAAGCTCTCTTAGGAGTCTTTAAATGGCGGTAAGGGGTGGCTAAGTGGTGAGTTTGTGCAAGCTTTGGAAAACAGAGGTAAATGATGAAAGCCAAGGAAGAGCCTATTAAGGCACGCACCAGAGAAAAACCAGGGGCAGGGGGAGCACCCCCGGCAGAGTTCAAAAGGCTCAAGCTGGACAATGTGAAGAGTATAAGGGGGGCCATACGGCGCTTCATACGATTAACAGCCCAGGGCAAGATGGAGGAGAGCAAGCTCAGGAGCTTGGTTTATGCCCTGGCCGCCCTTCTCAATTCATACAAGATACATGATGGCACGGGTGGTGACGGCACTAAGCGGCTGTGCTGGGACATGCTACAAATTCCAGAAGGCAACCTGGGGTTCTTGTTTGAATTCTATGAGCGGTTCTGGTGGGCGCAGTATGCTGAGGCCAACCCACAGCCTTCTAGCGAGAACCGCCATGCCTATCTTCAGCGCTTGAGGGCTACATTTGGCGATCCCATGGCTAAGCTTGAGATCATACGAGAGCGCCACGAGCTAGAGGCCGACCACAAGCCTGATCTTACAGGAAGCGAGCCTGTAAGGGCCGATACAACCGAATCTATAACAGAGGGAGAAACGAAATGAACTTACCGGCAATATCAAATCAGAATCTACCAACACGGAAACAGTTAACACGGCTCTTCAATGGGCCGACAGGAAGGAAAATCGTTCATGAAGCTGGCCACGGTTTACTTAATGCGAAGTTTGCAAAGCAACCCACGTTTATACTTCCCCAGAGCCCCAAGGCCCCAGACAGGCCCCATGGCATCATGTTGGCTCTGGATTCATATTATCTTAATCGTGTGCGCTTTGGCAGGCGCTATGAAGATCGGATGAAAGACCTCAGAGATCCCCTATGCCTTCTTGCAGGCCCAGCCGCAGAGATGCTCTTTTACGGTGCTTGTAGGGTTACGACCCACGATGACATTGCCAGGGCACAGGAGCTGCTTGAGAAGAAGGGCTATGGTGCAACCCTGGCTGACATCAATATCCACCTGAAGCACATTACAGCAGAGTTTCAGACCATGGCGGGTGAGGCGCTGTTGGCTGACCTGGTGATGGGCATCTCCGTGGCCTACCTTCAGCACAAGGTGCTGCCCCTGGCTGTTTTCCCTGGCTTGAATTGATGGTGGGTGGTGGTGACAGTCTTGACGGTGGTATTAGTAATAACTAAGTTATTAGTTAGTAATATCAATTACTTAGCTTGACTTCATCAACACGCTGTGCTACTTACGGGACATCAAAAAAGAGGAGGCTTTAGATGAGCATTGTGATTCAGACAGTTGGATCGGAAATCATTTCTACAAAAGAAACCTTTGAACAGCTTGACACCCATGTTTTCATTGATCGGGCAACCGGGGCCGTGTGTGTCATTGATGGCCACAACGAGGCCGTACTTATTACCAAAGCTTGACCACCCCAGTTTTGGGGTGCATGGCCGAAGGGGTTGACCGTGATGGTCAGCCCCTTCATTTTTGTGGCCACATTTCTTCGCCATTTCAACCAGGTTGCATTTCATGACCTTGGGCAGTAGGGTTGCCTATCTTGCCCACGGTCTGTAATGGCGGCCAAATAACGCAGTCTTTTCAGTTTATCGGCTGTCAATACTTTTTCAATATACTCACCGGCAAAGATGGTAAACTTAAGCTTGACAACATACATACCTTCGTATAGTAATGTTAACATCAAGCCGATAAGGGGGTATGTATGGAAGGCAAGTACGTTGCATATTACAGAGTGAGCACACAGCAGCAGGGCCATTCAGGGCTTGGCTTGGATGCCCAGAAAAAGGCTGTCATGGATTATCTGAATGGCGGGAAGTGGGCCTTGCTTAAAGAGTACACCGAGGTTGAGACAGGCAAGGGCTCCAATGCCTTTGAGAAAAGGCCGGTGCTGAATGAGGCTATCGCACTTGCCAAGAAGCAGAAGGCAACCTTGATCATTGCCAAGCTTGACCGGCTGGCCCGCAACGTGCTTTTCATTGCCACGCTGATGGAGAGCAAGGCGAAGTTTGTATGCGCTGACATGCCAGAGGCAAACAGTCTCACCATTCAGATCATGGCCGCCATGGCAGAGTATGAGGCCAAGAGAATCAGTGAACGCACCAGAGAGGCTTTAGCTCAAGCGAAGATGCGGGGGGTGAGGCTCGGCAATCCGAACCTGCGCATTGACAACACAGCACGTATTCAGCGGGCTAATGCTTTTGCACGCAACCTGGGGCCAACCATTCAGGCTTATCTGAATGATGACCTCACACACCGGCAGATCGTTGATCAGCTCAACAGGACCGGCGTGAAGACACCCAGGGGTGGCAGATGGCATCTTGTAACCCTTCAAAGGACGATGAAGCGTCTGGGGCTGAGGGGGCGGGCATAGATGAGGGCCATGGTGGCAGAGTTGAACAGGCTGGGGGTGAAAGCAAGGCGTGGCGGCAGGTGGAGTCTTCTACAATTGCAGAACGTCATTAGGCTTCACCCCAGGGAAAGCAATGCAGGCCATTCTGTGCGGAAACAGAGGGTGCAGAGAGAAAGGGGGTAAGCATGTGGACATTCATCCGAGATCAAGGATTTTTCAGTGTGGTGCAGACTGATACAGTACAGAAAGATGAGGTCATGGTGAGGGCCAGGTGTGTTGAAGATTTACGGCGACTTCTTGATGCTGTTGGCATGCCAAGTGAGAAGATACACTTGAGCCCTAAAGCCGATTACATTGCTAGGGTTATCATCCCCAAGGAGAAGTGGGCACAGTATTTAGCTGATCAGGCTATGAAGATTACATATCCCAACTTCAAGGACACCATTCCCCATGAAGACAAAGATCGGTATATTGCATATTCTGGGGCGTGGCTTGCATTGAAAGAGTGGCAGGTTGGGTCAAAGCTGGCCCAGACCTTCAGGCGGAAATAAGGAGAATATACTATGGGCTCAGTCTTTAAAAGACCGGGAAGCAAATACTGGTGGCTGAAATATTACCGCAACGGGAAACCCTATCAGGAATCATCTAAGGAAACCCTGAAGTGGAGAGCCATCAAGCTCTTGCAGAAGCGTGAGGGTAACATTGCTGAAGGCAAGTTGCCTGGCATCCACTTTGAGAAGGTCTTGTGGGATGATTTAAAAAAGCTGTACCTCAATGACTACAAGGTGAACAAGAAGCGTACCGAGAAGCACGCCAACATCCTGGCCCGCCATCTGGCCGATCACTTTGAAGGCATGAGGGTGATGAATATCACCTCAAACCATATCTCTGATTACATAGAGAAGCGCCTTGATGAGGATGAGGTGAAACCGGCCACGGTGAACAATGAATTGATAGCCCTGAAGCGCATGTTTAACCTGGGCAAGGAACACCGCCCGCCCCTGGTAAATGACGTGCCCAAGATTACCATGCTTGAAGAAAACAACATCAGGACTGGCTTTTTCAGCAAGTCAGAATTTGTTACCCTTAGAAACCGGCTTCCACAGTACCTTTATGCCGTTATCACGCTTGGCCACACATACGGGTTCAGAAAGTCCGAGATCTTAAACCTTACCTGGGATCGTGTTGACCGGCACAATCGGATACTACGCCTTGAGCCCATTGACGTTAAGAACAAGGAAGCCCGCACCATCTTTTTAAATGATGAATGCTGGGAGCTGATCAAGGCCCAGTGGGAAGCCCGCAAGGCCAGAAAGATAATCTCACCGCTTGTTTTCCTCAATAGCACCGGCACTGGCCCCATTGTTGATTTTAGGAAGTGTTGGGCTACGGCCCGCAAAGACGTGCCCGAATTAAAGGGCAAGCTCTTTCATGATCTGCGCCGTACCGCTGTTCGCAACATGGTGCGAGCTGGCATACCTCAGAAGACTGCCATGCTGATCTCAGGCCATAAGACTGATTCAATGTTTCGCAGGTACAACATCGTTGACGAGAATGATTTAAAAGCGGCAACGGCAAAGCTTACTGAGCACCTTGACACTCAGCCTGGCAACATTTTAGCAACAGCTCCTTCCTTGGCTAAAAAAAGGGCAGCAAAAAAGAAGGTCGCTGGGGGCCAGGTTTAAAAGTCTAGCAACAGTTTAGCAACAGTTTGGGCTTTTTTTACTGTTTTGAGGGGGGCTTAAAACGTGTAAGTGCTTGACTTAACTGGTAGCGGGGGGAGGATTTGAACCTCCGACCTTTGGGTTATGAGCCCAACGAGCTACCGGACTGCTCCACCCCGCGTCACATCCACGTCTTCTACAATCAATGGAGAAGGTTTGTCAAGCTTAGATGCCCTGCATGGAAAATCTCACTCGGATGTCGATCGAGAGTGGCTTATACAGGTGATTTATCTGCAAAAAAAAGCAGGCCAGCGATTGACCTGCCTAATATGAGGAGGTTCTACGGGGAATGAATCTTGAAGAACCTATTGATTCCTATCGTCAGGTTTGACGATCACTAAAGGGCATAAAAATCCGTAATCTCTTTTTTCTTTCAGCCAATGTTTTATGGTATATATCCCTCTATGCCGAAACAACTGCCCCCGCTTGCGTTCAGGGTGAGGCCGTCCAGCGTGGACGACCTCCTCGGCCAGGACGACGCTGCAGCCCTGATCAGGGACTTCCACAGGGGCAACCTCAGGTCGGCCATGCTCTGGGGGCCGCCCGGCTCGGGAAAGACCAGCGTGGCGAGCATCATCGAGCGCCTCTACCCGGATTCGTTTTTCCCCATCAGCGCCGTGACGGGGGGCGTCCAGGAGATCCGGAAGGTGACGGGGAAGGCCGCAGCCAGCGAGCGCAAGCCCATCGTGTTCATCGACGAGATCCACCGGTTCACCAGGGTGCAGCAGGACGCGCTGCTGCCCTTCGTGGAAAACGGCGACATCGTGCTCATCGGGGCCACCACCGAGAACCCGTCCTTTGCCGTTACCTCGCCGCTCATGTCCAGAACCCAGGTCATCGTGCTCAGGGCATTGAGCGCGGAGGTCATCGAGGAGATCCTCAGGCGGGCCATAAGCAGGGACGACCACATCTTGTCCCAGAAAAAATCCCTGTCGGACACATGCCTGGCCGCCATGGCCAGGGCCGCCGACGGGGACGCACGGGCCGCGCTGAACCTGCTGGAACTGGTGCTGACGAACATCGACAAGGAACTCATCGACCTGGACGACCTCGAGGGCCTCACTGAGCGGCCGCTCTACCACGACCGCTCCGGCGAGAACCACTACGACCTCATCAGCGCCTTCCACAAGAGCGTGCGGGCGGGCGACGCGGACGCCAGCATCTACTGGCTGGGCAGGATGCTGGAGGCGGGAGAGGACCGGCTCTTCGTCCTGCGCAGGATGATCCGCATCGCATCCGAGGACATCGGCATGGCAGACCCAAATGCCCTGCGCATGGCAATTGCGGCCAGGGATGCCTTCACCTTCGTGGGCAGCCCGGAGGGTGAGATCGCGCTCTACGAGGTGGCCATCTACCTTGCCTGCGCGCCCAAGAGCAACGCCGTGTACCTGGCCGAGAAACGGGTGGCGGACCTCATCAGGAAGACCGGCGCGCCCCGGATCCCCCTGTACCTGAGGAACGCACCCACCAGGCTCATGAAGGAGATCGGCTATGCCAGAGGGTATATCTATGCCCACGACGACCCCAAGGGGGCGCTCACACTGGACTATCTGCCGGAGGACCTGCCGAAGACTCAGCTTTACACCCCGAGGGATGCAGGCGTAGAAAAGAGAATAAGGGAGATCCTGGATGCTCGTGAACAAGCTAAAAAAACTGGGCCAGGACCATATCGCAAGCCTCATAAGCAGTGAGGCCGACCCATCCCTGAAAGGCCGTATCGAGAGCGACCTCGAAGGGGTGGACCTGGACCTCGTCCGGAGACTCATCAGGGGTGAAGGCCTCTACGATCCGGCCAGCGGGAACGTGGACCCGGCCCATGTCATCCCGGCGGCATTCGCCTCGTCGGAAGAGGCAGCGGCATATATCCTTCACGGCCGGGAGCTTCTGCGCTCCGGCAAAGTTGCGGCGCTCACCGTTGCGGGCGGGCAGGGCTCGCGCCTGGGGATCGAGGCGCCCAAGGGCGTCGTGGGGGTGACCCCCATAAAGGGCAAGAGCCTGTTCCAGCTCTTTGCTGAAAAGATCCTGGCACTCGAACAGAGGCTCCCCTGCTCCATGGAATGGTTCATCATGACCTCCAGGGAAAATGACACGGCCACCAGGGACTACTTCAGGGATAACGGCTATTTCTCGCTGAAAAAGGATCAGGTGCATTTCTTTGTCCAGGGCATGCTCCCGTCCGTCACCCCGGAAGGAAAGTTCATCCTCACCGAAGACGGCGGGCTCTTCATGAACCCGGACGGCCACGGGGGCACCTTCAATGCATTGCACACGAGCGGGTCCTTACGCCTCATGAAGGACCTCGGCATCGAGGAGATCTTCTATTTCCAGGTGGACAATCCCCTGGTCAAGGTCTGTGACCCCCTGTTCATAGGGCTCCACAGCCTCTCAGGCGCGCTCATGTCGTCCAAGGTGGTCAGGAAGGCGTCATACGAGGAAAAGGTCGGGGTAATTACCAGTATCAACGGCAGGACCACTCTGGTAGAGTACAGCGATATGAGCGATGAGGTGAGATATGCCACGGGACCCGACGGCGGAATTCTCCACTGGGCGGGGAACATCGCCGTACATATGATCAGGAGATCGTTCGCAGAGGAGCTGACCGCGCAGGGCACCAGACTGCCCTTCCACCGGGCCCGGAAGATGATCGCCTCCCGGGGGGCAGAGGGCAGTACCATGGAGACCCCCGGCATCAAGTTCGAGACCTTCCTCTTCGATGCGCTCCCCCTGGCGGGAAAGAGCATGACCCTGGAAGTCATGCGCGAAGAGGAGTTCGCGCCGGTCAAGAACCTCACGGGGACCGACTCCCTGGAAAGCTCCCGAGAGCTCCAGAGCGCCCTGCACGCCGCATGGCTCACAAGGCTCGGGATTGAGGTGGACCCCGGTGTCATCATAGAGATCAGCCCCCTGTCCGCGCTTGACTTTGAAGACCTGTCGCTCAAGGCATCGACCCTGCCGCGGCGCATAAGAAAAGATACCTATCTGTAGGCGGGCGCCATGAGCCAGAAGACGACGAAGCGGCATACCATAGAGCTGAAGGAGACCAAGTGGGACATCCTCATCTGGCTGGGCACCATCGTCGTCCTGGGCTTTGTCATCATGTTCGCCCTGTATTCCTACCACGGGGTCGAGCGGGAGATGGCCGCCCAGTTCAACCGCGAGCAGGGCCTGCTGGCCCAGCAGACAGCCATGGGCATCGAGCAGTACATGCACGACATCACCAACAGCCTGAGCCTCACCACCCGCATCAAGGGGGTCTCCAACGGCGAAACCGAGGCCATCCGGGTATCGGTGCAGAATGTGTTCAACTCGTTGAAGAACAAGGTCGTGTTCATCTTCTGGGAGGATGCAAACGGCATCATGCGCTACCACTATCCCAAACAGCTCCTGCCCGGCCTCGAGGGAAAGGACTTCAGCTTCAGGACCTATTTCCGCGTAGCCAAGGAACTGAACGTCCCATATGTCTCGGACATCCTCATGGTGGGCGGAGAGCAGTACCACGACATACTCGGCCGCTTCGAGACCTTTGTCATCTCGTTTCCCCTGAAGGGCGACGACGGCACGTTCCATGGCGTCATCGGATGCGCCATCGACCTGTCGAACATCACTGCCCACTATGTGGCACCCATCAGGCCGTCCAAGTCCGGCTACGTCTGGATGCTGGACGAAACGGGAATGATCCTGTACCACCCCAACCCCAAGTGGATCGGGCTCAACCTGAACGATATCATCATCAGCCTCAAGAAAGACAATTACAGGCTCTCGGGCGTGGACGCCATCAGGGACGCGATGCCCCTGAAGAATGACGGGATGTATGAGTTCACCTTTCCCAACTACCCCGACAAGGAGCCGGTCAAGAAGCTGCTGGCCTATTCCTCGGTGCACTTTCTCAATCGCAGGTGGGTCACCATCTCCACCTCCCCCTACAGCGAGGTCATCTCGCTCATGTCGGGCACCTTCCGCAACACCCTGGTCCTGGGCTCGGTGAGCATCGGCTTCGTGCTCATAGCCACGATCGTCATGCTCAGGATCAACCGGGCCAGGGCCGGAGCCGCCGAAAGGAATATCTGGGCGGACAAGGTACTTGTCGCCCACAAACGGATGGAGACCATCTTCAACGGGGTCCCCCATTACCTGGCCATGATCGACGCGGCCTTCACCATAACAGACATCAACCAGCGGCTGTGCGACCTCTACGGTCTGAAGCGCGAGGACGTGATCGACAAGCACTGTTCCCTGGATTTTGCCGAGAATGAGCGCATCTGCAACACCAGGCTCGTGGAGCAGTGCTTCAGGTCCGGCCAGGTGATAACGGAAAGAGACACGCGCAGGGACATCGGGGGAAAGCCCTACTTCTTCGACATGAGCGCCATACCTCTCTTCGGATCGCAGTCGGAGGTTGACTATGTCGTCCAGTACGCAGTGGACATCACCGAGAAGAAGGCCCTGACCGAAAAGCTCATCCAGGCTGAAAAGCTCGCTGCCGTAGGCCAGATGTCGGCCCATGTGGCCCATGAGATCCGCAACCCCCTGACCTCGGTGCTGCTCCATTCCGAACTGCTGGAGGACGAGCTCAAGGAAAATGGAGACAACGAGGAGAGCCTGGAGTATGTCAGGATCATCAAGGAAGAGATCGACCGCCTTTCCCAGGTCACGGACGAGTACCTGTCTTATGCACGGCTGCCCCACCCCAAGAAACAGCTCGTGAACCCGGAGGTGGAGGTATCGACGATTATAGCCATGTTCATGCCGGAGCTCAAACGCAGAAACATCGAGACGACGATCGTCTGCCCGGAAAGGCTGCAGGACATCAGGATAGACCGTGGACAATTCAAGCAGCTTTTGATAAACCTCATCAAGAACGCGGAAGATGCCATGCCTTCCGGAGGCAGCTTGGAGATATCCCTCATGGGGATCAAAGACAACTTCCTGCTCCTGGTAAAGGATACCGGCTATGGTATCCCCCCGGAGATCACCAGGAGGATCTTCGACCCGTATTTCACCACAAAGGACAACGGTACGGGCCTTGGTCTCGCCCTTGTCCAGTACATTGCAAACGCACATGACGGCTGGGTCGATGTGGAGAGCCAGAAGGGCACCGGATCCACCTTTATCTTTTCCGTGCCGTTCCACCAGGAAGAGCAGAAAGACAAGGCGGAGGCGTAATATGAGATTACTCCTGATTATTTCAACCATTATGCTCCTGGTTCCCATCAACGCCTTCACGGCCAGGCTCGTTGTCACGGTGCCGCAGGGCATTTCCGGGGTCGAACTGCTCTCGGGCGGCACCCTGGCGGTCCTGGACCATCTCAAGGCAAGGCTGGGCTCGCAGACGAAAGCCGCAAGCGATCGCCACCAGATCGAGCGGCTCGAGACGGAGCTGAAGGCATCAACCCTCCAGGTAACACAGTCCGACAAGGCCTATACGGAAAAGATCGACAGCCTGAGAAGGCATTACATCACGAAGATCCCCATCACCATCCAAGCCGCCAACGCGCAGATCACCTCGGAATCGGCGCTGGGAGAAATCAGCTTCACCTACTCGGTACGCAACAACTCGGACAGGGTCGTCAGCGACATCACCTACAGACCCATGATCGACAAGATCTCCCTGCCCATCACCACCATGCTCGTGCTCGAGTTCATAAATTCCAAGAGCCTGATTTTCGGCCTGGCCCCGGGGGAGATTCTCACCAATGAAGGCAGTGAGCCTGAACACCTTTCCTTCTTCCTCAGCGAGCTGAAAGGCAGCGACGTCTCCCGCATCAAAAGCGCCATGCCCGGCGGGTTCTCCATCGAGGTGACCGACATCCATTTTGTCTCTCAGAAGGGGTATAAGGGCCAGGGCAGGGTGATGGATGTGAAGGAGGCATTCGCCGACGTGCTCAGGGAATATCAGGGCGCTTCCCAGCGGGCGCATGAAGACAACAGGGCCAGGACCGAGGCCCTGGCAAACGCCAGGAGCCTCTATGCGAGAGACATCAAGACATCCCTCGATGACTTCCGGACCCGATCAAAAGACCTGAAAAAGTCATCGGTCCGTTACCAGGGATCGGTTGACCCGAAAAAAAACAGGGTGACCATCGATTCGATAGCACCCGGAAAATATTTTCTCTATGCCCCATCCATGACAGGAAACGCCTTTTTCAGGGAGATCACCATAGAAGAGGGAAGAAACAAGCTCAAAATCGATTCAACAAAAAAGGACCCGTTCGAGCCGTGAGCACTATGACAAAAAAAATACTGGTAGTGGATGATGAAATCGGAATCAGGCAGTCCCTGAAGAAAATCCTTGAAAAGGAAGGGTTCGAGGTGGTGACCGCCTCCAATGGGGAAGAGGCCTTCAAGATCATCCGGCCCGGCGACATCGACCTCCTCATTACGGACATCCGCATGGCGGGCATGGACGGGCTTGAACTGCTCAAGGTATGCAAGTCCGTATCCCCCTACACCGAGGTCATCATGATCACCGGATACGCCTCGGTGGATACCGCCGTGGACTCCATGAAACAGGGCGCCTACGACTACATCACCAAGCCCTTCAAGAAGGCGGATATCCTGAAAGCCGTCCAGAAGGCCATCGAGAAGCAGGTCCTCACCATGGACAATGTCAGGATGAAGGAACGCATCGAGGCCATGGAGTCCACCCCGCTCATCGAGACCGCGAGCCCGAAGATGAAAAAGCTCGTGGAGATCGTGCACCAGGTTGCGCCGAGCCAGGCCACCGTCCTCATCATGGGAGGCTCGGGCACGGGCAAGGAAGTGATCGCCGACATGATCCACAGGCTTTCTCCCAGGGCCGAGCGCCCCATGGTCAAGGTCAATTGCGCAGCCATCCCCGAGACCCTCATCGAGTCCGAACTGTTCGGCTATGAGAAGGGCGCCTTCACCGGGGCGGCAGGGAGGAAGGAAGGCCGGTTCGAGGCCGCGGACAAGTCGAGCATCTTTCTGGACGAGATCGGAGAGGTGCCGGCCGCGGTACAGGTGAAGCTCCTGCGCATCCTCCAGGAGGAAACCTTCGAGCGCCTGGGAAGCAACAAGACCACCAAGGTGGATGTCCGTATCATTGCCGCCACCAACAAGGACCTGGCTTCCATGGTCAAGCAGGGGCTGTTCAGGGAGGACCTCTACTGGAGACTCAACGTCATATCGCTTCAACTCCCCGCGCTCAAAGAGCGCAGGGAGGATATTCCGAACCTTGTCCAGCACTTCATCAACCGCTTCTCCCACAAGAACGGGAAGGAGATGAAGGGCCTCGAGTCCAAGGCCATGGAGATCCTGCTGGGCTATGAATGGCCCGGGAACGTGCGCGAACTGGAAAACGTCATCGAACGCAGCGTGGTGCTCGACCGTGACGGCATCATAGGGGCGGACGACCTGCCTGCCGAGATCCAGTCCGCCAGCATCCCTGCCATGGAATCCGTCACCATCCCCCTGGGCACACCCATGGAGGAGGTGGAGCGCATCCTCATGGAAGAGACCCTCAAGCGCACCAAGGGCGACAAGGGACTGGCCTCCAAGCTGCTGGGGATATCGACAAGGACCCTCTACCGGAAGATGGACAAGAAGGAGTGAGTAGCGGGCCGGAGGCCCGTGATCCGGTTGACTGAACCTGTAGTGCCCCGGTATGACACCGGGAAAACAACACACCCGCAAATATCCATCTCCTGGGGAGATCCATGATCCGTCCGGGCCCAAGTCTGTGGCCTCGGCCATTTTCAAGTGCGGCGCCCGGAAATCCGACAATGAGGCAAAGGAGCATCTGCATGGAATGTCCGAACTGCGCAGGCCACCTGGCCACCCTTGAACTCGTGGATATTGAGGTGGATTACTGCTTCTCGTGCAGGGGCATCTGGCTTGACACCGGAGAGATCGAACGTCTCATGAGACTCTCGGGAGGGCAGGATCATCTGTTGAAGGCAGCCACCCCGGGGGATATAAGGGAAAAAAAAAGGAAATGCCCTGTTTGCCGCAGGACCATGGAAAAGGAGTTCATCGGCAAGGCCGAGAGGATTCTGATTGACCGCTGCAGCGCCCACGGCATGTGGACCGATGCCGGTGAACTGCATAAGATCCTGGCGCTCAGCCGTACCGGGCACCGGCATTCGAGCCCGCTCATACGGCTGCTGGATGCCATGTTCACCTCACAGAAAGGGGAGTGTGTATGACAGGAACCATCATATTCTGGGTTATCGCGGGCCTGCTCGTCTTTGTCGTCCTTTACCTTATCGCCGCCTACAACTCGCTTGTGGGCTTGCGCAACCTGGCAAGGAACTCCTGGTCGCAGATCGATGTCCAGCTCAAACGCAGGCACGACCTCGTCCCCAACCTGGTGGAGACCGCAAAGGGGTATATGACCCATGAGAGGGAGACCTTTGAGGCCGTCACCAGGGCCCGGTCGGACGCGACCGGGGCCCGGGGGGTGCCGCAGGTCGTACAGGCCGAGTCAAGACTGACCGAGGCCATCTCCCGTTTCATGGCCGTTGTGGAGAACTACCCCGAGCTCAAGGCCAACCAGAATTTCCTGGCCGTACAGGAGGAGCTTGCCTCCACCGAGAACAAGATCGCCTTTGCACGTCAGGCTTACAACGACGCGGTCCTCCTGCTGAACAACAAGATAGAGATGTTCCCGTCGAGCATCGTCGCCGACATGTTCGCCTTCCAGAAAGAGGTATTCTTCGAAATGGAAGACCTTGCCCAGCGGGCCGCACCCAAGGTGAGCTTCCACTGACGACCATGTTCTGGCACATTGCAGCCGCGAACAAGCGCAAGACCGTGCTCCTGGTCACGATCATGGGGGTGCTCCTTGCCGCGCTGGGATTCACCATCGGCCGGCTCGTCGATATCTGGAGCGGGTTCATCTCGGGCGGACAGGGTGCGGACAATCCCATGCTGGCCGGACTCATCGGCATGATGATCGCGCTTATGGCCTGGCTGGGGCTGCTCATCACGAGCCTGCTGGGCTCAGACCGGATTTTCCTGAGCCTGTCAGGGGCCAGGGAGGTCACCCATGACATGTACCCCCAGCTCTACAACACCGTGGAGGAGATGAAGATCGCCTCTTCCCTGCCCGGGATGCCTTCCATATACGTCATCGACGACCCGGCCCCCAATGCCTTTGCGGTGGGCAAGTCCCCGGAAGACAGCAGCATCTGCGTGACCGCAGGACTGCTCGCCGTATGCGGCAGGGATGAGCTCCAGGGGGTGATCGCTCACGAGATGGGCCACATCATCAACCGCGATGTCCTCTATATGACCGTGGCAGCCACCATGCTGGGTTGTGTCACCTTCATCGCCGACGCCTTTCTGAGTTCGCTGAGGTACGCGCCTGTTGCCCGGTACCGCTCATCGGCAGCCAGGGCGGGCAAAGGCCTGATAAACGTGTGGCTCATCGTGGCGGGATTCCTTTTTGTCATCATCAGCCCGATCCTCTCGCGCATCCTCTATTTCAGCATATCGCGCAGCCGCGAATACCTTGCGGACGCGACGAGCGCCCGGCTGACAAGGTTCCCGGAAGGGCTGGCCTCTGCGCTGGAAAAGATCATGCTGTCCCCGGAGAAACTGACCACGGCGCCCAGGGCTACAGCCCCGTTCTATATTGCTAGCCCCTACAAACAGGACCTCCATGACGGCATGTTCGCCACGCACCCTCCCCTGGCCCGGAGGATACAGATCCTCAGGGCCATGGGTTCCGGGGCCTCGTTCAAGGACTATGTGAAAGCCTACTGGGGGGTTACGCATACGCACAGGGCACTGATCCCTGCATCCGACATGAAACTGGGGGAGGAGGTGAAGATCCGCGAACCCTCGCCGCAGGCATCCCCGTCCCAGGCCGGTCCCCGGGAGGCATCGAGGAAGACGGGTGACATCATCCGCGCCATGAACCGTTTCGTCATCATCACCTGCACGTGCGGGATGAAGATGAAGATCCCCCCCGAGTTCGCCAGGGGAGAAGTCAGGTGCCCGCGGTGCAACGCGGCCCACATCGTCAGGGAGTCCGACCATGAGACCGTCTCGTCCATACTTGCCTCTGCGGCCGCCCTGTCGCGCACCGAGCGGCACGACACTGAGGAGGCCCGGGTTGCCACCCTCGTCAGGGGCCGGCAGGAGGAAACAAGGACCCCCGGGGCATGGCAGGGCTTCACCTGCAACGGGTGCGGCAGGAAGGTGGAGGTTTCGCCAGCCTTCAACCTGGAGCAGCTGCAGTGCCCGAAATGCGGGCACCTTTTCATATTTAAACAAGACCCGTGCGCAGCCCCGCACTCATAGCCGGGAAGCACTTACAATCAGACCCCTCAGGGAATGGATCCCGGCGTCTGCCCCCTACGACCCCGACGGAACGATCTTCATAACCTTAATGAGAAGATGCTCCACGCCTGAAGGATCACTGAATATCGGAAGCGCGCCGATCCTCCTCGCCTTGTTCCGGTGAGCCTTATCCGTGGATGAAGAAATGAGGATAACCGGGGGATATCCATTTTCTTTCCTGATCCGCTCGAAGATTTCTATCCCTTTGATGCCCGGCATGCGGACATCCGAGATGATCAGGTCTACTTTCTCGGAACCTCCCGCTGCAGCAAGGGTACCGAGGTGGATCATCAACTCCACCCCATGGGTGCATTCAATGACAGAATACCCGCACTTGTTCAGAGAATTCTTCAGCAACCTCCTGGCAACATGGTCAGCCTCTGCCAGAAGGACACGTGGGGCTGTCCCCGGGAAATACTCGTCTGATAAAAGGAGCTGTTTGGGGATCGTGTATGAGCCGGGTTGATACATGTCATTCCTCCTTCGTAACATTTACGATGATAAGACTGGCTGTATTTCCCTAGGCAAGGAGAATGCCATTTTTATCTATTTGATATTATGAGATTAATTTAAGGAGATCGTTCCATGCCGCTGCATGTGTGTATAGGTTCTTTACAGGCCTGTATCCTTTTTTTACAAAGGTATACACATGCCGCTTTCCGTTTTTAACGGGAAGGGCCCGCTGAGCCGGGTTACGTATGAATCGGTGCTGAATACCCTGCAAAGATATGGACGTATCCGTCCCGTGCTGTTACAAAGTACACCATGAAGCTGCATATCCCGGCCATATCGCTCTCAAAGACCAATCCCCATGTGCGCCTGCTCGCCGACCAGGCCTTCTCGAGGGCCGCCGGGGCGCCGCTCATCCCGGGAAACAGCGTCCGCATACTCAAGGATGCCACTGAAAACTATCCGGCCTGGCTGGATGCCATGCGCGGCGCCGAAAAGAGCATCCACTTCGAGAGTTACATCATCTACGAAGACGATATCGGGAACCAGTTCGCCGACGTGCTTGCGGCAAAGGCCAGGGAAGGGATTCGGGTCAGGCTCATCTATGACTGGCTGGGCTCGGTGGGGAAGACCTCGAATCAGTTCTGGAACCGGCTCAGGGCCGCCGGGGTAGAGGTCCGCTGTTTCAACCCGCCGAGTTTCGACAATCCGCTGGGCTGGTTGAGCCGGGACCACCGCAAGATGATCGCAGTGGACGGCAGGACCGGATTCGTCACCGGCCTGTGCGTCGGCCAGGTCTGGGCGGGATACCCGGACCGGTCCATAGACCCCTGGAGGGACACGGGCATCATGGTGAATGGCCCTGCGGTGGCAGACATCGAGAATGCCTTTGCCGATATATGGTCCACCATGGGCCCCGCCCTGCCCGAAGATGAGATCCCTGACAGGGGTTCCATACACCCCGCAGGGGACATGACCCTGCGGGTGGTTGCAAGTGCCCCGAACACTGCGGGGCTGTACCGCATGGACCAGCTGATCGCGGCAGTGGCGCGCGAGTCCCTCTGGCTGACCGACGCCTATTTCGTGGGCATCGCGCCGTACGTACAGGCGCTGGGGGCCGCGGCCAGAGACGGGGTGGACGTGCGTCTCCTGGTTCCGGGCACCACTGACATCCCGGTATTGCGGGCGCTCTCACGGGCAGGCTATCAGCCCCTGCTGCAGTCAGGGGTGCGGGTCTTTGAATGGAACGGGCCCATGCTTCATGCCAAGACCGCGGTAGCCGACGGCAGGTGGGCCAGGATAGGTTCCTCGAACCTCAACATCTCCAGCTGGCTCGGAAACTACGAACTCGATGTGGCGGTGGAAGACGAGGCCTTCGGGCAAGCCATGGAGCGGATGTACATGGAAGACCTGGCGCGTTCGACAGAGATCGTCCTGAGCGGTCGCAGCAAGGTCAGCCTGGCCCGGGAAAGGCCCCGGAGGTCCTACCGGGCAAAGGGGCGGGGACAGGGCAGCATCGGCCGCGCCGGGGTCGGGGTCATCAGGGTCGGGAGCATGGTGGAGGCGGCCATCAGCAACCGCAGGACACTGGGTTCTGCCGAAGCCAAGATATCCATATGCGCGGGCGTGATCCTCCTTGCCCTTGCCCTGGTGGCGGCGCTCCGGCCGGAATGGGTGGCAGTGCCCTTTGCCGTCGTCAGCGGCTGGCTGGCGGCTTCCCTGTTCATAAGGGCTTATCGCCTGCGCCCCGGGAAAGACAGGGGATCTGGCGGATCTCCACGGGTCACCAGGGACCCGCCTAGGGATGATGACTGAAGGCCCTGCGTAAGGGGTGACTCAGGATAAACCCGGACAGATAACTCCCAAGAGTGAATGAGATTGTTTTTACAGGTCCGTTAAAGCCGGTGATCTCGCAGCCTGGAATGACCGGTGCATTCAGCATCTCTCAAAGGCTGCGAGAGCACCGGCTTCAACGGATCAGGTTTTCAGGGGTTCAATGCGGGATAATGAATTGTCCGGGTTCGGAAACAGACTCTTCTGCAGGTTTTCAGGCTCCTCAACAGAACGGTCAATACCGGTCAGACAGGCTCGTAGCGATCATCCCCCCACCATTTGTAGTGGGTTGTGCCTTCAGAATCGGTTGAGGTATCGGGTTCAGCCATGTTCGCCGCCAAAGCGGGTCTGTCCTGTGAACCATACAGTCGTGCGAAAAACCTGCTTATGACCTTTCTCATGGACATACCCCCCTCAATCCTGATTGGTTCCACTTCCTGCCCGCGCATGATAGATATCTTCGATCTCTGCATTGATGACTCCATTCCCATACAGCCTGATATCTATAATCAAGTCATGTATCATGAAATACAAGGGGATATGCTACTAATTTAACCTCAGCCGAATATCAGGGTATTTCTAGTACGAACTCCCCCTTGATACTGCCGCCTGTCCTAGGCGTCAATGCCCAACATTACATAATTATTTACTATTTAATCATCATACCCGACAATCTCTCCATTATTTTGCGGGCCGGGTATACACCTTGACATGGGGCTGAAAGATATTTCCTCTGCCCTTCCATTCTCAGGGCATACCTTCGGGCATTGATCCACTGCATGACCATGCCCACCGAATCCCTTGCCTGGTCGCTTCATCTGGGTATAGATTAGGACGCACATATGAAAACGTCATGTATCCATGGACCTGCACCTTTTATGATCGCGGTACTGGCCCTTCTGTGTACCTGCATCCCCTCCACCGCGCCTGGCCAGGACAGGATACCTTCGAGAATCGTGTCTCTGGCGCCCAATATCACCAGGGAGATCCACGACCTGGGCGCAGGGCATCTGCTCGTGGGCGTGACAAGCTATACGCCGGCAAAGGCGGATGGCCGGGCCCAGATCATCGGCTCGCCTTCGCGCATCAACATCGAGAAGACCTATTCCCTCAAGCCCGGGCTCGTACTGGCGAGCACGGACTGCAACAGCAAATCGGACATCCTGGCCCTTGAGAAGCTCGGGTGCACGGTCCATGTTTTCCAGGGGTGTGAAAGCCTTGCATGCATGTGCTCCACCTTTACGGAGCTCGCAGTAATGCTGGGCAGGTCTCAGCAGGCTGAAAGGATCCTCGGCAGGGTGAGGACCCAGCTCGAGCAGATCAGCTCGAAGATCTCCGGCAAGAGACCCCAGAAGGTCTTCTGGCAGCTCGGCGACAACCCCCTGGTGACGGCCAGCGACGACACCTTCTCCGGCGAACTGCTGCGCAGGGCCGGGTGTCTCAATATCTTCGGCACGGCGCCCGTACACTATCCACGGGTAAATGCGGAAGAGGTCATCAAGCGGAATCCCGATGTCATCGTGGTGGTGAGCCAGATGGGCCAGGGGTCCACCGCATCGGCATGGACAAGGTTCGGCAGCCTCGGCGCCGTGAACAACAGGCGGGTCCACGAGATCCCGGCAGACCTGGTATGCCAGCCCACGCCCATCATGTACCTGAAGGGATATAAAGCTCTCCTGGCCCTGCTCTACCCCGGCATGCTATGAAAAGAGCCGCACCCTTCCTTATCCTTGTCTTGCTCCTGATATGCACCATGGCCTCTGCCGTGTTCCTGGGAGGGACACAGCTCCCCGCCGGGTCCATAATCGACGCACTGCTCCACCCGCAGTCAGGCGGCACTGCCCATACCCTTATCTGGGAACTGCGCATACCGCGGATCATCAGGGCGGTCATGGTGGGTGCCGGCCTGGCAGGGTGCGGGGTGGCCTTCCAGGCCGTGCTCAGAAACCCCCTGGCCGAGCCCTATACTCTGGGTGTGTCAGCCGGGGGCGCGCTCGGGGCTACCATAGCCATCATCCTGGGCCTCTCAGGCCTGCCCATGGTGGGGTTCTGCTTTGCAGGATGCCTCCTGAGCATCTCGGCGGTCATCGTCATGTCCACCCTCAGGGACTATTCCACCACGACCATTATCCTGAGCGGCGTGGTCCTGAGCTTCCTCCTCTCTTCAGTGGTCATGTTCATATTCACCATAGCCACGTCCCGCGAGGTCCATGCATCCATCCTCTGGATCATGGGAAGCCTCGGCTCCACCGACACCGTATCGACATCCGTCATCATCCTGATACTGCTGCCGCTCACGGGGCTGCTCGGTCTCTTGAGCAGGGACATGAACCTCATCTCGCTGGGAGATGAAAAGGCTCACCTCCTGGGCATGTCACCGGGCATGCTCAAGACGGTTCTGCTCGGACTCGCCTCTCTCATTACCGGGGTATGCGTGGCCGTCTCCGGCATCATCGGGTTCGTGGGCCTCATCATCCCCCACGCCGTACGCCGGGCCGTCGGGGCTGACCATCAGGTGCTCCTTCCGTCTTCCATGGTGGCCGGGGGCATTTTCCTGCTGGTGTGCGATACCCTCTCCCAGCTCGTCATGAGGCCGTACGAGCTTCCGGTGGGCGTGATCACCGGCATGGCGGGCGGGGTATTCTTCCTGGCCTACCTGCTCAAGGCCTCCCCCCCGGAGGTCATTTAGGTGACCGGGCTCAGGCTGGAAAACATCACGGCAGGATACCAGGACACGCCTGTAGTGAAAGGGGTCTCCCTGGAGATCGCCCCGGGAAGCATCTTCGGCCTCATCGGACCCAACGGAAGCGGGAAGACCACCCTGTTCAGGTGCATCTGCGGGCTCATGAAACCCTGGCAGGGGTCGATTTTTCTGGGCGATGAAGACATCTTCTCCATGCCCGGGAAGAGGATCGCCCAAAGGGCGGCCTTCATCCCCCAGATCCATACCCTGTCCTTCCCCTATTCCGTGGAGGAATATGTGCTCATGGGGAGATACCCCCACCGGGGCAGGATGATGCCCTTCACCCCCGAGGACCGCAGGATAGTCGAGGAGACCCTTGCCCTGCTCGACCTCACCGACGTCAGGACACAGAGGCTCCAGCGCCTTTCGGGCGGCGAGATGCAGAGGGCCTTCCTGGCATGCGGTCTCGCACAGAAGCCCGAGATCCTCCTCATGGACGAACCCACCACGCACCTGGACATCGGCCACCAGATCCGCCTGCTGGACCTGGTGGCGGAGCTCTCCCGGAACTCGGGCCTCACGGTCCTCGTGACGCTGCACGACCTCAACCTGGCAGGCATGTACTGCACCTCCATGGCCCTCATGCACCGCGGCCTTATCCATGCACAGGGCAACCCGGCCTCTGTCCTCACTCCCGGCAATATCGGACATGTATACCGCACCCGGGTGGAGGTCGGTCAGGACCCCATCTCACTGAAGCCCCATATCTTCTTTGTGCCGGGACAAACCGAGTGAAAAAACGATCGTAAGATAAGATCCTTCATGTCTTCAGATACATCGCAGGAAAGGCACAAAAAATTGACCCCGGATCAAACGTTTCATTCAATGCCTTAAACAATCCTTTCAACTAGGCAGGGGTTGCCATGGGGTGCATGGCCTTCCATCCCTGAATGACCGATCAGTTTATCTTGCGTATTATCAGTGAGTTAAAAGCTCTCAGCACCATGTAAGCCCCACTTGGCACGATGGTTGCCTATACATGGGCATAAAGAAAAAACAAAACGGAGGTCAGTGACAATGAAAAAGACAATCCAGACGATAATCGTGGCAATGTTCGTGGTGATGATCACCGGTACCTTCGCCTTCGCGGCTGCGGCAACCTCGGGCGGGAACAGCTTCCCCTACTTCCACCTCGGCTGCCTCATCATGGGCGGGCTCACCATCATCTCCTTAAAGCACAGGTATCCGAAAGTGTACCTCAGCGAGGCGGTCGGTTCCTTTGCACTCTACGCGGTGCTCGTCGCACTGTTCACCGCCCCGGTCATCGAGGCCGTCAAGGGCATGGTGAGCTGAGGATAAGACAGAAAAAAGGCCGGACCCTCCCGGGATCGTCTCGACGAGACCGGGAGGACCCAAGGCAAAGGAGGCAGCAGCCATGAAGAAGACCAGAAAGAACAGGCTGAACAACAAAAACCTCAACCACATCATCCTCATGAGCGCCTGGAGCTTCACCCTGGTCATCTCCTCCTTCCTGTTCCTCTTTGTCGGAAGATGGATCGACGTCCGGTTCAACACCGAGCCGGCTTTCATGCTCGGCTTGTTTGTATTGGCAATATCGTTGTGCATCGGGAGAATATATATGGACTTCACCAAAACACGAGAGCAGATCAATTCACGCATCAGGCAGCATCGGGCATAACCATAACGGCCTCCAGATACGAATAGCCAACCCGCACCATCGCAACCAGAAGACTTAAAGGGCCGGTATGAACACCGGCCCTCGAGTCTTTTATTCCAGGCT
>CAZRIV010000018.1:0-77521 GCA_964600235.1 uncultured Bacteriovoracaceae bacterium
GACTCAAGGTTGATATATGAATTTGTATGACAAGGAGATAATGATACCTGTAATAACTGTGGACTTTTCAACGCCCAGAAAAGTTATGATCTTTAAAATATATCGGTATGCACCCATTCGTTTACCAGGTAAGCTATTGTCAATTAAATCTTTTGTGGTAACGGTATCGACTTGTGCCTATGTAACCAATTGCATATACAAATTATAATACATAATTATTTACAATATATGTAAGATAGGCGTACAATTGTTTCTAAACTCATCTCCGCCACACTACATGCTTCAGCCAGCGACAAGAGGAGGCACATCATGATCGACAGAAACAGCCCATGGTACAAGCTCTATGATAAAGGCGTCCCCTACACCATCCCCTACCCCCCTATCCCGGTGAAACATCTCTTCAACGTCCAGGCCGAAGCCACCCCGGACAAGGACTACCTGATCATCAATGAAACGTGCCTGTCCTACGGCCTGGTGAACCTGCTCGCCAGGAAAACCGCCAACAGCCTCACTTCTTTGGGCGTGAAAAAAGGTGACCGGGTCGCCCTCATGGCGCCCAACGTGCCGCAATACTGCATCGCCTTCCAGGCGTGTGCCAAGCTCGGCGCCATCGTCGTGCCGGTGAACCCGCTGGCCGCCCTGCCCGAGGTGCGCCACTACATCAAGGACAGCGGCGCTCAAACCATAATCGTGATGTCCTTCTTCTCCCAGATCCCCATCGAGATATTGAAGGCCAAGGATACGCCGCTCAAGAACGTGATCGTGTTCCAGATCCAGGGGATGACCCTTGACGTGGAAAAAGGGCCCGGGATCTACGACTTCAACGATCTCGCCGCGGCGAGCGGGGATGGGGAACCGGAAACCGTCGTGCGCCCGGAGGACACGATCATCCTCCAGTACACCGGCGGCACCACCGGCGTGTCGAAGGGCTGCATGCTGTCGAACTCCAACCTGGTGGCCATGTCGTACGCGGAAAACTTCTGGGCCTCGCCGATCATCGCCCTTGACGAGGAGCTGCGTTGCCTGGCGGCCATCCCGCTCTACCACATCTTCGGGTTCAACATGAACATCAACTTCAACTACGTGCACGGCGGCTCCATCATCCTCGTGCCCCAGCCCACCACGGACAACCTCCTGGCGGCCATCAACCGCCACGAGCCCAACTTCTTCGCCGCGGTGCCCACCATGATCATCGGGCTCAACCAGCACCCGGACATCGGCTCCTCCAAGATACGGGCCATCAAGGGCATGATCTCGGGGTCCGCGCCCCTGCCGGTGGAGGCGATGCGCACCTTCGAAGAGCTCTCGGGCGCCGTCATCATCGAAGGCTACGGCATGTCTGAGACCACGAACGTGCTAACGTGCAATCCCACACTGACCGTGCGCAAGCCCGGAGGGGTCGGCCTCCCGTTCCCGGACAACATCATCCGCATCGTGGACCTCGACACGGGCACGAAGGACATGCCCTTGGGCGAGCCCGGCGAGATCATCGCCAAGGGCCCGACCATCATGAGCGGCTACTGGAACAACCCCGAGGAGACCGCGAACGTCTTCCGTGACGGGTGGCTCTACACCGGCGACATCGGCTACATGGACGAGGACGGCCACGTATTCATCGTGGACCGCGTGAAGGACCTGGTGCTCGCCAGCGGCTTCAACGTCTACCCGAGGGAGATCGACGAGCTCATGTACACCCACCCCAAGGTTCTGCAGGCATGTGCCTACGGCGTGCCCGACCCCAAGCGCGGGGAGACCATCAAGCTAGCCCTCGTGCTCAAGCCCGGGGAAAGCATGACCGTCGCCGAGGCAAGGGACTTCTGCAAGGCGCACCTTTCGGCGTACAAGGTCCCCACAGACGTCGTGTTCATGGACGAGCTTCCCCTCACAGCGATCGGCAAGGCCAACCGGAAAATGCTGCGCCAGATGGAGTCCGAGAAAAACTGATTGAAAGGGGCTCCTTTCCCACCGGGTGGGAGCCCCGCGAGCCTGTATGCGCAGGTGAGTTCCAGCCATCCGGAGAGAACCTCTGCATGTTCGTCTCTTGGGTGATGGATCTTTTCCAAACCCTTCACGATAACGGGGATCTCTGTTGTTTACCCTGCGCAACGTCCCGTAGCTGCTGCCCCGGCAGTCTCACGTGACTGTAATTATCCACCGGCTCAACCGGGGACTAAAATAATTTAATCACCGGATTCTTTTACCAGAAAAACTGAATAGCATGTGCCATACTGCACGGTTTACTCAGATTGAATATATCTTCTGATAATCATCTCCACCTGGCATTCAGGTATACGTCCATATCTATAAAAACTGGAAGGTCTCATCACATTCCAGATCACTGTAATATATGGTTGCTCTTATACCTGCCTGAAAAGTTAAGATTTTCGAAAGCCATCTATGCTGGCCATATCGTTTGTTTGGACTGGTAATGGCGGCACGTCATCAGATTTTTAAGACTTGCCCTTGCGACGGGCTTTCATATAAGAAGGGCTCTGCACTCTTCTAGGGTGCATCTGGGTGCGGCACAGGAGATCTGTTCCGATCATTTTTTTGACAAAGAACACCCCTCAGCTTGAGTTCAGGCAGAAGCCTGCAATGCACTGAAGGAAAGGAGAACACTATGGGTATCATGTCGAATACCGTGAGCATTTATCAGTATAAAGTCATAGGCAAGCCAGGCAATGCCGCATGGGTGCAGGAATGTCTGGGCAAGGAAAAGTTCATGCCCATCGATGCGACCGCAGACGAGGAAGCGAGCGGCTGGGTGAACCTGCATGACCATACAAGCGCTGATTTCGACAATGAGAACGTGTTCCGCAGGGACCCGTATTACGTATTCACTCTTCGGAAAGACCAGCGCAAGGTCCCGTCTGCAGTGCTGAAGAACCTGGTGGACAAGGAGTGCGCCAGGTGGCTCGAGGACCGGCCTGCCATATCGCGCATGCCCTACAAGCGCAAGGCCGAGATCAGGGAGAACCTTCATGCCTCGCTTCTTTCCAAAACGTTTCCCGTGCCCGCCACCTATGATGTGGTCTGGAACACGGACACGGGCATCCTCATGGTGACCAACATCACGGAGCGGGTGCTGGACATGGTGGAAGACACCTTTGCCAGTACCTTCACGGGCCTGACCCTGGAGCCCATCCACCCCATGAGCCGGGCCCGCATGGTGCTTTCTGAAGAGCTGCACCCCCTTCTCGAGAAGGCCGACCTGGCCCCTTCCAAGGATGTGCTCCTGCAGATCAAGCGCAACCGCTGGGTGGGCTGGGACTTTCTGCTGTGGCTCATGGAGCGCACGAGCAACGGCTCGTCTGTCTATGAGGTGAACCAGGAAGGCCCCCTGGAAAAGGGCGACAGCTTCCTGGCCTATCTCCATGACAAGTTCGTGCTCGTGGCCGAGCACGAGCAGGGCAAGCGGAGGAGCTCCATCACCGGGGTCCAGAGGGAGTTCTCGGAAACCAGGAGCGCGCTCAAGGACGGCAAGAATATTGTGGAGGCCCTTATCTATCTGGAAAAGGAGCCCCGTTCCTGGAAGGTCTCGCTCAAGGCGGACATCTTTGCACTGGGCTCCTTTACCTGCCCGGTGGTCCAGATCGAAAAAGACGAAATCGCAGACCCCGACCATGAGCGCATCGCCGTGTTCTACGAGCGCATGAGCCTTCTGGAAACCGGGCTCCAGCTTTTTGACAGCGTCTTTTCCACCTTCATGGCCGAGCGTGTGGCAGGTACCTGGCCCGAGAGGCTAAGGCGCATCAACGAGTGGCTGAATAAGGTCTGATATCACCCGGGGAATGATACGGGTTGAGTATAAAAACAGGCGTTGTGCATGAACATTCAGGGGGTAAGAGCTATCATGAAGATATTCATCATTGTGGGCATGCCCGCATCGGGCAAGAACATTGCGCGTGAATATGCGGACTCGAAAGGATTCCCATACCACGCCACCGGCGATCTGGTCCGCGCAGAGGTGAAGAAACGCGGACTCGTCGCGGATGCGAAGAACACCGCGTTGGTGTCGGACGAGATGAGGGGTACTGACGGTATGGGGGTCACCAGGTATGCCCTGGCTGCCGCGCTGTCCGAGAAGGCTCCGGCCGTATTCCTGGAGGGCATGCGGTCCTGGCCGGAGGTGGAGCTCATTGCAAAAGGCGCCCGGTGCATCGTCGTGGCCTTCCTGGCACCCAGGGAAACGCGAAAGGGGCGCATCGTTTCCCGCGGCAGGGCCGACGACTCGCCGCAGGCCTTTGACGAGAGGGACAGGAGGGAGATCGCCTACGGCACGGCAGTGCCCATTGCCCTGGCTGATGAATATGTCCAGAACACTGGAAGCGTGCAGGATGCGCTCAGTGCGCTCGATGCGATTGTGAAAAGGCATCTGGCTTGATGGGGATAATTCAAGGCGGATTATGAGTCTGGATGTGTCCATGCACACCCGATACACGCCAGGTGTGTACCGACAGATGATTCGCGGTGAACTTGATTATTTTTTACAGGTCCGTTGAAACCAGAGATCTCGCAGCCTTTGTGAAATGCTGAATCTACCTGTCATGCCAAGCTGCGAGATCTCTGGTTTCAACGGATCAGGTTTTATTCCCCTTTAAATGCACAATCTGGGTTCAAAGCAGCATCACTTGGCCGGTATGAACTCAGCCGGCCTCACCTCGAGAAGGTGAATGGCCTCCACCGGGCAGGCCTCCGCGCACAGCCCGCAGCCTATGCATGCACCGGCATTCACCTCTGCGGCGTCATCATCGTTGAATGCGACGGCCTCCACCGGGCAGACCTCCACGCACATCCCGCAGGAGGTGCAGCTTTCTTCGTCCACCTTTGCCTGGAACCTGCTCGGCGCAATCACACCTTTTGTCTTTGCATCGGTGGCGAACCTGAGCATCTCGCAGCAGCAGCTGCAGCAGTTGCAGATGACATTGGACCGGCCTGCGGTGTTCTCGGTCATGTGCACAAGCCCGGCTGCCTCGGACTGCTTCAGTATGGCAATGGCCTCCTCCATGTCTATCTTCCTGCCGGTGCCGCGCTTGATGACATACTCCGCGCCCCTGTCCAGCTGGATGCATGCTTCCACGGGCTTGTCGCAGCGTTTCATGAGCTTCCTGCAGGGGCATCCGGTAACGGCTATGGTCCTGGCGTTCTGAAGCATCATGGCTGCGTCTTCGTAGGCGAGGACCTGGTTTCTGGCCGCTATGGTCTCGCCTATGGGGATTACGCGCATGAAGGAAGGCAGATTGATGGTAGTGACCAGCTCCAGGAGCCCCGGGTAGTCCGTCTCGGCGAATTCCCTCCAGAGCTCCAGCAGTTCTTCAGGGGCCTCGGGCCAGTTGATGTTCGCGTCGTGGAACTGCACCACGTGCCGGGGCAGGCGGTAAAAGGTCGCTCCGTCCTTCACGAATTCGAATACCGCGCCGCGGTGGAACAGCTCATCGAAGAGGGCCTGCAGTTCGGAAACGGGTTTTCCCGATCCCTGCGAGAGCTGCTCCACGGTTGCAGGGAGCCGGTTCAGGAGGTCGGCCTCCTGTTCGCTGCACACGTGGCGCCAGATTCCGGGCAGAACGGTGGAATTTTCCATCATGAGTTTTTTTGACAATTCACGGTACACATCTTGATGATCCATAGGCCCCCCCTTATAAAGAAGGTATAGTTTAGCCTTTTTACGGAGATATTGGCAAGGCTGGAATGGGTCGGCGTACCTCTGAAGGGTGTATGAATGGAGGTGGGATGAAATGCATGCCCTGTTCAACTATGAAGACATAAGAAAGACCTATGAGGAAGTGGTCTGGCACCGCAGGTGCAAAGACATCATCCAGGGTTACGCCCTGAACACAAAGGATATCCGGGATGCAGCCCTGGAAGGCCTCGATCTGGAGGAGACAAGGACGGTCCTCGACCTGGGGTGCGGATACGGGTTCTTCACCGAGAGGCTTTCAGGCAGACTGGAAAGGCAGGCCCACATAACGGGTATCGACATGATCGAGAAGAACAACCGGGAGAGCTTTCTGCATACGGTACGCCAGATGGGCTACAAGGGCGCCTTCATCCAGGGCAGCGCCGAGATCATCAGGGAGATGAAAGACGAGAGCTTTGACCTCGTGGTGACGAGCTATTCGCTGTACTTCTTTCCGCACCTCATCCCTGAGATAGCGCGGATACTCAAGCGCAGCGGACTCTTCATCGCCGTGACCCACAGCAGGGATTCGCTGCACGAGGTTGCGGGGTTCGTGTCCGAGAGCATGAGGAAATCTGGTCTGGAACCTCCGGAGGACCTGAAGATACATGAACTCTTCCATGCCTTTTCCCTGGAGGACGGCTCGGCCAAGCTCGCCCCATATTTCGAGGAGGTGGAGCGGCTGGTCTACAAGAACTCCCTGCTCATACCCTTAGCCCATTTCAACGATTTCATGGAGTATATCACCATCAAGAAGCCCCTTTTTTTCAAGGAAGTATTGGAGGGGCACCCTTCGAAGATCGATGATGTTATGGCGGCGTTCACCAGGATATCGTATGATCATGCGGGCAGGCACGGCCATGTGACCCTGAACAAGGATGACGGGATATTCCGGTGCACCCTGCCCGTCAACAGCAGGAGAAGCACATGAAGAAGGAACGGATATACTGCCCCTACTGTTCAAAGCCCGTGGTGCGCAGGCAGATAGAGGGTAAGGACAGGGACATGTGCACGTGCTGCTCCACGGTTTTTTATGAGAATCCCCTTCCCGTGGCATGCGCCATTGTGGTGAACGAAGAGCGCAACGTCCTGCTCGTGCAGCGGAAGAAGGAACCGTACAAGGACATGTGGTGCCTGCCCATCGGGTTTGCCGAAAGCGGCGAAGAGGTGAAGGAAGCCGCACTGAGGGAACTTGAGGAGGAGTCGGGGGTGAAAGGGGAGATCGTCCGCCTCATCGATGTGGACACCATAGAGAATGATTTCTACGGCAGCCTTGCCATCGTCACCTATGAGGTGAGGGCCACAGGGGGCGCGCTGGCGCCCGGAGACGATGCCGAGGATGCGCGGTATTTCCCCATCCATGACCTGCCCGAGCTGGCCTGGTCTTCCAACAAGAAGGCGGTTGGGATCTATATGGACCTCTACAAGGATAACTGGGCCATGATCGACTCCTTCAAGCAGCTCTTCCCGGATCTGGGATTGGACGACGAGGCTCACCCGGCAAAGGCGGGTTCTCATGCCATGGTGCTGTCGAACATCCTCGTCAAGGTCATTGACAAAGACCGCGACGAGATCACCACGTGCTGGGCCCACGAGGTGAAGGCATCCATACCCTCGCTTATCCCGCACATCAAGATGCTGCGGGAGATCAACGAGGTCATCCTCCATGCCATAAAGGACGGTCTGGAGCGGAAAAAGAAACGGTTCGATCCCCAGAGGTTCATGAAGGCCGGTACAAGGATGAGGGACCTCTCAATCCCCCTGCCCGAGATCCTCAACGCCCTCGCGCTCAGCAGGAAAAACATCTGGGTGCACGTGATCAAGCAGAGGATACTCAGCTCTCCCGTGGAGATCTACTCCACCCTGGAGCTCAACAACCGGATCATCTTCCTCTACGACAAGGTGAATTACTGCATTGCCAAGGGGTATACGGGGTGAAGCCCCAGGAACCCAACACAGTACCTGTTTCATGGATGGAGAACAAAAAGAAAGGCAGGGTCTCTACATGACCCTGCCTTTCTGGTGTGAGCTGTTTCAGGAGTTACTTCTGCATCTTCTTTCTGAATCCTGCCAGGCCGAGCAGGCCTGTTCCCAAGAGAAGCATGGTAGCCGGCTCTGGAACAGGGGCGGTATTGACATAGCTTTCACTTGCCCCGCTTGCAAAGCCCTGGACGTGAATCCCGATCCTCAATTCACCTGTGTTTATGGAAGCTATCACATCTTCAAAAGAGGACTCGTTTATGAGAGAAAAGGTTATGCCCAGAGATTCACCGGGGTTCACGCCATTGGGCTGCGCCGGTGCATCTGAATCTGCCGAGAAGCCTTCAGTCGTTACAAAATTCACGGCGTTGCCACCGGGCAGATTGCCGGGACTTGCATATTGTGAAAAGCTCACTCCCGTTGCGTTTGTGATTGATGCTATGCCGAGGAGAGGACCATCCTGAAAATAAACATCACATATGGAAGAAGCGTAGGGTCCTGCATTCAGGAAGGTGAACAGGACCTGATTATTCCCTGCATCCGTAACGTCTACCGAGAGCTGGGCTTCTCCGATTCCAGCATCCGCAATATTGTTGTTCGTTATATTATAGAACCCATAGGGAATAGCATATGCAGCGCTTGATACGAGCAATGCCATTAACAGTAATACAAAAGCCCTTGTTTTCATGGTGCACCTCTGCTCTGGGATGTATTTTTAGCAATGATATTAATGCAAGTTAAAGGCCAGCATTAAATATGTTTAATTAGCTAATGATAATAAGTACATAACTGGGAAAACCCTGGATAATAACGTTGAATATGGGTAAAGTTGTTCTCATAAATATGAACCCTCTTGGAACATCTGTTGTACTGTGCGGGTCCCTTCTCGAAAGGAAAAGATCCTGCTGAAACAATAAGGAGATGATTATGCATGGTTACAATGGATTATATGAGACCTGCCATATGAACTCCCCATGCCTGAGGAAGTGCTCGGCCTGATCGATGCTCTGGGAGGCCTTGCGCTGAACCGACTCCTGCGTGTTGAAGGCGTTGTGCGGGGTGAGGATGGCGTTCTCATGGCCCATAAGGGCGAGGATGTCCTGCATCCAGAGGGCCTTGTCATTTGTGCCCGCTCGCATGGCGGCTGCAAGCCTGCCCTCGTTCTCATACACGTCGAGCCCGACGCCGCCCAGGGGGCCCTCGTTCAGGAGGCCCAGGAGTACTGATGCCGGGGCGAGCTCGCCCCGGGCGATGTTCACGAACACCGCGCCGGGCCTTGCCTTTATCAGGAGTTCACGGGAAAAATATCCCGCATTGAGTTTCGTCAGGTTCATGGCGCAGCAGATCACGTCGGCTTCGCCCATGGCATCATGGATGGAAACATAACGGATGCCGGGGTGCCTTTGAATGAGGTCTACCCCGAGGACATTCATGCCCAGGGCCTCTCCGATGCGGCAGATCTCATAACCGATATTCCCCACCCCCACCACCAGCAGGGTCTTGCCCCTGCACTCCATGCCCGTGAGCCCGTCCCGCTCGAAGCCTTTCAGGTGGTTCATCTGGGCCCTGATCCTCCTCATGAGGCCCAGCCAGAGCAGCAGGGCCTGCTCGGCCACTGCCCGGCTGCAGTACAGGGGGAGATAGCCTGCCTTAACCAGGCTGCCGGGTCCTTCAAGGAAGGATGCCAGGTGGTCATGCCCGGTGCTCCTGGTCAGGATGCCCTTGAGGTGAGGGCCCCATGCAGGCGGGATGATGGACTGGGTCCTGGTGCTGATGAGGTCTGCAGGCGGCGAGGCATGCCCCGACTCCTGGATGGTCCGGCTGGTAAACCCGGCCGTGATGTTGTCCCGGAGTCCCCTGCGCAGGGCTTCTTCCTCTTCGAGAAAGGCCTCATAGAAGAAAATGTCCATGGCCTGAGTGTATAGATTTTTTCCAATAAATTCAACAGGGCCTGATGCCGGTTTCGCTCAAGTTATCTTAAGCGATGGCCGTAACATACCATGGATGGTCGAGGGTCTCTTATTCGAAACAATGAGGTGTTCTTCATGATGCTCAGGCTTATGAAGGCTGCTCTGGGTTTTTTGCTGCCCGGGGGGATGCTCCTTCTGGCATCCCTGGTCCTGGTCCGCCTGCAGTGCGTACAGGACAACCTCGACATGATCCTCGGCATATATCCTTACCTTACCTATCTTTTCGCCTTCGTACTGGGGTGGAGGTTCAACCGTTCGGCCCTGGTGTTCGGTGCCGCAGCCATCGCGCTGACGCACTGGTGCCTCATGTGGTTCGGGCCCGGTAACGGCTTCAGCCAGATCTACTGGCGGGTCGCTATCGCCTCGGCGTCGCTGCTCCTGCCGGTCAACCTGCTTGTGCTGTCGCTGGCAAAGGAGCGCGGGATCTTCACGGCCAGGGGCGTTTCCCGGTTCGTCCTCATCATGATACAGCCCCTGCTGGTGGGGATGATGGCCGGGAGAAATCCCGAACGCTATCTTGCCCTGCTGGAGCAGGATCTTGTCAGCCTCACCTTTGTCCCAGCGCTCGCGGTTCACCAGATACCGGCCCTCGCGATCGCGGTCTCGCTCATGGTGATCGCCTTCATGTATTACCGGGGCCAAAGTGCCAAGGAGAGCGGACTTTTCTGGGCCGTATGCGCCGTATATGCGGCCCTGGCGGCAACAGGCATCCAGACCCGGATGGGATTCCATTTCACCAGTGCATCCTTCATCCTGCTGGCCTCGGTCATAGAGGTTTCCCATGCCATGGCATTCAGGGACGAACTGACAGGGCTTCCTGCCCGCAGGGCCTTAAGGGAGGACCTGCTGAAACTGGGGGGGGACTACTGCCTTGCCATGCTCGATATCGACCACTTCAAGAAATTCAATGACAGGCACGGCCACGACGTGGGCGACCAGGTCCTGCGGATGGTGGCATCCAGGCTTGCCCGGGTGACCGGCGGCGGCAAGGCGTTCCGCTATGGCGGGGAGGAGTTCACGGTAATATTCCCGGGCAGGCATGCAGACGATGCACTGGTCCATCTCGAGGAGCTGCGCAAAGAGGTGTCGAGGGCGGAGTTCGTCATCCGCTCGCGCATGAGGCCCAGGCGAAGACCCAAAAGCCCCAGGTCGCGCAGGGCCGCCCCCCAGAGGGTTTCGGTCACCATCAGTATCGGCGCGGCCTGGCCGGGTGCACATGCCACTACCACCGATGAGGTCCTCAAGGCTGCAGACAAGGCCCTGTACCGCGCCAAGAAACAGGGGAGGAACAGGGTTTCAACCTGATCAGATAATCTTTTATTCCAGGCATGTTGAAAATAACAGTTTATAGCGATCAATATCAGCTATTGTAACATGCTAAAATAATAATGTAAAATTGGTAGTGGTAAATAATTACCATTTAACTGATGTAAAACTATTCCCTCCGACGGTCAAGTTCACTCCACATTGCTTATAATATATTGATATCATAGATTAATAAAAATGGCATAGTCATTGCTCCCTGATATATTGAAATTGATTCTTTTTATAGTGCATGCCCCATTGGGCGAGAAGAGGTGGTATGATGTTGAGTGAA
Organism: uncultured Bacteriovoracaceae bacterium; assembly: GCA_964600235.1. Classification (GTDB taxonomy): domain Bacteria; phylum Desulfobacterota; class Desulfomonilia; order UBA1062; family UBA1062; genus MWEI01. The sequence continues at coordinate 11,225 of CAZRIV010000018.1, forward strand.
CATGTCATGAAGGAATCGGTTAAAAGGTCTAAAAAAGCAGCAGCATCTATCCTTGAACTTCTCAAGTTTCAATGCCAGGGATTCATCCTGCCTCCGGCTGAGGTCAGGAACCTGTTGGGCCTTACCAAAGAAGACAGGGCCTGGCATCTCCATGAGAGCATCGGTCAGCTGAAAAAGGAGCTGGCGCGTTGCTATGTCGCCATGGAGGTAAATCCCATCCAGGGCATCACCGTGCAGCTTTACAAGGTGCCCCTGCAGTCTTATGTGCTGTGTTCTCCTAGGAGTCTCAGGCAGTAGAGCAGTAAAGAAGAGAAAGTATGGTTCTCAGTCCAGCGTGAAAGGAGGTATGGCCCTTCTCAGGGATCTTTCTTATGATCCTGCGGATTTTCAGGCAGGGTACGGGTATGTAACTCCTGCCTGTGCTGAAATGAAAGGATTGACCCGAACGAGGTGGCGGGTTCCCCAGGGGGAACTTACCACCTCGTTCGGGCTAATGATAAACCACTCCTCGTACGATTCAGTAAGATGAGCCGAACGTATGCAGTAATCTTGGCAATACAAAAAAAATCCGTCTTTTCACCTTGATCAGGCGCCCTGTCATCAGTATCCATACTATATGGCCCTGAGCAGCTACATTACCGCCTGCACCATGGACTGCCCCGATGCCTGTTCGCTCATTGTCTCCAAGGGTCTTGACGGCAGTGTGCGCATCAGGGGCAACCCGGCCCATCCCCTTACCCTGGGCTTTGCCTGTCCGAAGATGCGCACCCATGTAAGGAGGCTCATGAGCGAGGACCGCATAACCCACCCCATGATCAGGTCCGGCGGGCACTGGGAACGCATTGCATGGGAGCAGGCCCTGGACCTTTGTGCAGAGAAGATAGACAGGTACAGCAACGAGCCCGCGTCCATACTCTATTTCCACGGCGAGGGCGCGAAGGGCGCACTCAAGCAGGCAGGGCACCTGTTTTTCGGTCTGCTTGGCTCCAGCAGGGTAAGGGGGTCGCTGTGCGATGCCGCCGGGTTCAGCGCATGCAGAAAGGACTTCGGCTCCAACAGCGGCAGCGATATGGAGACCCTCAGCCATTCGCGCGCAATCGTCAACTGGGGCCGGGATCTCCTGCGCAGCTCCATCCACACGGCATATTTTCTCAGGAAGGCCAGGAGGAACGGGGCGAAGGTTCTCACCATCTCCCCCGGGGGAGACCTCAATGAACAGCACTCGGATGTGACCATACGCATCCGCCCCGGCACGGACAGGTTCCTTGCAGCTGCAGTGATAAGGCTCATGATCGAGCGGGATAGGCTCAGGCCCGAGGTGGTCGAACGCTGCAGCAATTTCAGTGCACTCTCACGCATCGTCCTGGACACTGATCCGGATGAGCTCCTTAAGGACTGCGGCATAACGCAGGATCATTCCGCGCTCGTGTACAATGCGTATGCGGACGTGCACCCCACTGCCACCATCATCGGGGCCGGCCTCCAGAGGTATCGCCATGGGGGTGAAACGGTCCGGTTCATCAATGCCCTGGCCATGCTCTCGGGCAACATGGGCATCAAGGGTGGCGGGAGTTTTTTCCACCTGAGCTCCCTGAAGAATTTCAACCTCTCCTGGACCCGGGTAGGGCACAGGGGCGAGGCGCGGGCCTTCCGCATGCCCCTCATCGGGGAGGAGATCGCCCAGGCCCAAGACCCACCGATCAGGATGATCTGGGTGGACGGGGCGAACATGGTGAACCAGTGTCCTGGTGCCCTGCGCACTGCATCCGCCTTCGAGGGCATCGAGTTCAAGGTGGTGGTGGACGCCTTCAAGACAGACACCGCCTCCCGGGCCGACCTCGTGCTCCCTGCAGCGCTCATGCTGGAGCAGGAGGACGTGGTGGCATCGTATCTCCACGATTATGTCCAATATGCCAGGCCCGTGCTGGACCCGCCCGGCGAGGCAATGAGCGACTTTTGGATCTTAACCGAGCTGGGCAGGAGGCTGGACCCGGCCGTCATACTCCCGGATGCGCGCTCCTGCATGGAGCAATCACTTCAGGGGCCCTTCCTTCATATCACCTTGGAAGAGCTCAAGGAGAGGAACTTCGTGAAGGCACAAAGGCCCCTGGTGGCCTATGAGGACATGGCCTTTGACCACCCGGACGGGAAGTATCGCTTACCCGAGCAACTCTCTCCTGAGCCGGACCCGCCTGCGGGATTTCCGCTGCGGCTCCTGAGCCTGCTGAGAAAAAGGGCCATGCACTCGCAGATCCTTGAATCCGACCAGGAGATGCCGCCTAAGGTCTGGGTGGCGCCTGACTGCAGTGCCCTGGCACGCCTTGATCGTGACAAGCCCTGTTATCTCGCTTCCTTAAACGGTCGCATGCGCGTCCGCGTGGAGATCCTCGAAGGGCTTCACCCCGAGGCCGTGCTCTACCGCAGGGGTGACTGGATGATGCAGGGCGGCGGCGTGAACCGTATTATCGAGCCGGTCCTCACGGACATGGGAACGGGCTGTGCTTTCTACGAGCAGTATGTCCGCGTCGAGAACGACTGAAAGAGAGGACTTGGAGGTCTATGAAGGAACAGATCCCTGTCCCTGATCGTTTCACCAGGTGGTCCGAGGAGATCAGTCACATGAGCGACCCTGATCATCACAGGGAGTACTTCAAAGAGGAACTGCCCCGGTTCCTGGCTGAACGGGAAATCATCACGTCCCTCCTGCAGGCCATTGCCCATGAGTCCGCCTACCCGGACGTGACCTCCGCGACCATGTTCGAGAGCGAGATCGTCCTCTACCGGGACCCGCAGAAGCTTTTTTCCGTCAGGTTCTACCTGTGGGGGCCGGGGGATTACGACCCTGTCCACGATCACAATTCCTGGGGCGTCATCGGCGCGGCGCTCGGGACCCTGGACGTCATCAACTACCAAAGGCTCGATGACGGATCAGACGAAGGACACGCTGTCCTTCAGGAATGTTCTCGCCGGTTCATCCCCGCAGGCAGTACCTACGCGGTCTTCCCCCTGAACAGGGGCATCCACAGGACCGGGAATGCGGGAGAGCCGGCCATTATCCAGGTGGGGGTCTATGGCGGCAATATCACAAGCAGGCGTTACGTGAATGTCTTTGACGTCCATACCGGAGAGATCTCACGGCTCTACCTGCCGCACGCGAAGAAGCGGATGCTCGCGCAGAATGCCCTGGAGAGGATAAATGCCCCGTGACCTGCGGGCCGTCCTTATGAGCGCAGTGCGGTTGACAAATGACGATAAAATGTCACACTGGAGAAACACAATCTGAAAGAGAACCAGAAGGAAGGTGCCATGGACATACGTTTTGAGAGATCGGATGGGACACAACCCGGGGCGGTATCGGCCCTGCGCGCACTCCTGGAGAAGATCGAGACCCCCTTCCCGGCGGGCGGCTCCGTGGGCATCAAGCTCCACTGGGGGGAGAAGGGCAATCACAGCTACCTCGAACCGGTCTATGCCAGAGAAATAGCGAGCCGGCTTTCCTCCAGGGGGTACAAGCCCTTCATCTTCGACACCTCGGTGCTCTATTCCGGGGGCAGGCGCACGGGCAAAGACTCCCTGGAAACCGCCCTGAAGCACGGGTTCACGGAGGAGTTCCTCGGCTGCCCCGTCGTCATAGCAGACGGCGTGGACGGCCGCGACTTCATCGATATCCCTGCCGGTTACAAGCACTTCAAGACCGCACAGGTGACCCCGCTGGTGGAGAAAACCGACGGGTTCGTCATCTTTTCCCACTTCAAGGGGCATCTTGCAGCCGGTTTCGGCGGGGCCATCAAGAACATCTCCATGGGATTCGCGTCCCGTGCCCAGAAACAGCGCATGCACGCGGACGTAAAACCCGTGCTCAACAAGAAGAAGTGCACCATGTGCGGGATCTGCACCGAGGTATGCCCCACCGGGGCGGCCACGATAACCGAGGGCGAGTACCCGAGTTATGACCTGGACACCTGCATCGGGTGCGCCCAGTGCATTGCCCAGTGCCCGGAGATGGCCCTGAGGATACTCTGGGGCTCAGATCATGAGGCCTTCCAGGAGAAACTCATTGAGACCGCTGCAGCCGTATGGCGGATCATTTCACACAAGACCGTGCTCATCAACGCCCTGATCAGGATCACTGCCGAGTGCGACTGTCTCCCCGGAAAGGCCGACGTCATCGCAGAAGATATGGGCTTTCTCGTGGGCGGCCACCCCCTCGAGATCGACAGAGAATCCGTAGCCAGGGTGGGGGAGGACATCATCACCAGGGCCCACCCGAATCTGCCCTGGCCCAGGCAGTTTACCTATGCGAGCGAGATCGGGTTTCATGGGAAATGACGCGAGGCGCACCGGGGGTCTGAGGAGGCCCATGCCCTGGCTGAAGGCCGTTGTTTTTGCCGTGCCGATCATCCTGGCGGCATGCGTGATCACCGACTCCGATGAATACTCCACATCCGTGGTGATGTGCTTTAATGAAAACGGCCTGTCCATCCTGATCAGGCTCGCAGATCCGGTATGGATCCCCGTCGACGAGGCTGACGCCCACTACATCATGCGCAGCAGCGGATGCGAGTGCCAGGGCTCTCTCAGCCTGGTGGGCGATTACTGGCAGTATCCCAAATACCCGGGCCCTGACGACTGCGGCATCCGCATCAATGTCCACACCGGGGATGTGGAGTGCTTTTGAGGGAGAGGTATGGCTGGAATGACCCTGGAAGAGAAGGTACTTTCCCTGGCCAAGAGGATGGTGGCATTCGGCCGCACCGTCTTTTTCACCGGCGCGGGCATATCCACCGAGAGCGGCATCCCCGACTTCAGGAGCCCCGGCGGCATCTGGAGCACATACAAGCCCGTTGATTTCAGCGACTTCATGACATCGCGGGACGCACGCGTGGACTACTGGCAGCAGAAGCTCGCCTTTGAAGATGTGCTGAGGGACGCAAGGCCCAACCCGGCGCACCTGGCAATCGTCAGGCTCTACAGGCTTGGACTGGTGGAGGCCGTGATCACCCAGAACATAGACGGCATGCACCAGGCCGCAGGCATGCCCGAAGAGGCGGTTATCGAGCTCCACGGCAACGGTATGCGGGTGCGCTGCATGTCGTGCGGAAAGGTTTCACCGCTTGAAGAAGCCTTTGAGCGGATCAGGGCGGGCGAGCCGGCGCCCGAATGCCCTTGCGGGGGCTACCTCAAACCCGACACCGTCTCGTTCGGCCAGGCCATGCCGGCGCGCGAGTTGAATGCCGCCATCGACGCGGCGCGTAAAGCGGACTGCTTCGTGGTGGTGGGCTCCACGCTTCTGGTGCAGCCTGCTGCGAGCATGCCCCTGTATGCCCTCGATGCAGGGGCCTACCTGGCCATCATCAACCTGAGTGAGACACCCCTCGATGAGATGAGCCACCTTATCATCCGCGAAAAGGCGGGCACTGCGCTGGGCATGCTCGGTGATGCCGCGGAAAAGACGCTTGCCAGAAGGAGGTGAGTGATGCCATCCACGAAGAAGTACCACATGGGATTTTCTCAAGACGATCTTGGGCCGAACCCGCCCCTGTGCGCCCTCCTCTGCGGCGACCCGGACCGCACCAGGATGATCGGAGCGGGTTTTGCCGGGCTGGAAAAGGCCAGGGTCCTCTCGGAGAAACGGGGGCTCGTGAGCTGCCTGTCCACCATGGATAACGGCATGCCGCTGCTGCTTGCCACAACGGGCATGGGGGCGGGCTCTGCGAGCATCGTGATCAACGAGCTTTTCGATGTGGGCATCAGGGTCATGATCCGCGTGGGCACCACGGGCTCCATCCAGGACACCATCCGCGCGGGGAGCATCATCATAACAAGGGCGTCCCTGTGTATCCAGGGTGCCTCCCTTGACATCGCGCCTGCGGAATATCCCGCCGCCGCCGATCCCTTCATCACGGTCGCCCTGGCGGAGGCGGCCGGAAGGCTGGCCGTGGACTGGCACCTGGGCATCACCGCATCGGTGGACACCTTCTACGAGGGCCAGGAACGGACGGTGAGCTCTGCCAACAAGAAGCTGCTGAGGCGGCTGAAGGGCATTACCGATGAGTATGCGCGGATGAACATTCTAAACTATGAAATGGAATCAGGCACCCTGTTCAAGATGGCAGGGGTCTACGGTTTTGCCGCCGGGTGCGTGTGTGCGGTCATCGACGACCGTACCTCAGGAGAGGAGATAGACCTCTCGGTAAAGGAAAAGGCGGAGGCTGATGCCGTCAGGGTCTCCCTCGGCGCGCTGAAAGGCCTGGACAAGGGATTCTTTAAAATGTGGAGGAGCTGACCCTACTGCCGGGTGAAGTCCAGGTTTTCCATCTCCAGCAGGGTCCACTGGCCCGCTATGAGTTCGTAGTACAGCCTGAGCCTGCCCGCATAGCTTGAGACCGTTTCCACGTGGGCGACCACCTGGGCCTTGGCGCCTGTTATCCTGGCATCGAGAACCTTGACGGCCAGGATATTCGTCTCGTCGAAGACTATCCCCAAAGGGACGCTCACCATGGCGTCATAAGACCTGCCCCCGGGCGTGGCGGATCGTGATTTCGTGCCGGGCCCGGAAGGACCGCCCGGCCTGGTTTTCACCATGACGCCGGCTTGAGGGCCCATGGTCCTGCCCACGAGGTCCTTTTCAATCTTTTCCGGGGTGAAGACACTTGATGTCTTCCTGGCATATAACTCGGCCTTCTCGCAGATGCGTTGGATCTGGCTTGAGGACAACCCCTCGTCCTTCATGGCCTTGATCATGGCCTCTGTGCACGTGGAGGCGGCCGCGGAGGTGATGAACAGCACCATGAAGAGAACCTGGACCGGTATGGAGAGATGGATCGGTTTTTTCATACGGCTCCTTTGCTCCTGCCCCTTTTCCATTCATCCCTGGCCAGGAACCACGCCTGTTCTGAAGGGGGCAGCCCTTAAATGTCCATATCCGACGGGCATCCCCTTGTGTCACTTTTCCCCCTGTTGCGGATAATAAGGCCGTTCAGGAAACGCCTTAGAATCTGGTCTCCGCATTCTTTATAGTTCTTGTGGTCCTCTTTCCTGAACAGAGCGGAGAGCTCGGCCTTGGAGATCTCGAAATCAGCGAGTTTCAGGATATCCATGATGTCGGTATCCTTGAGGTTCAATGCGATCCTGAGTTTTTTCAGTATATCGTTATTTTTCATGGGTGTCTCCCGGATGCTTTTTTTTCGGCACCACCCTGCAACCCTTCTCAACGCGGCGAAGCCGTTTTCTCACCTGTAATCGGCTATCCCCATCCGGCATTGCATGATTTCCGTGAACCGGCCGAGGATCTCATCGTGTATCGAGCGATCGATCCTGGGGTTGATCCCCAGTTCAACAAAAGCCGGATCAAGGATGTTATCCCTGCACAGCTCAAGCAGTTTGACATTGCTGAAGACATAATCGGGCGGTTTGTTGAGTTTTTTTGCAAAGGCATCTCTTGCGGTAAAGATCTCCTTGAACATCTCCTGCCGGTGTTTATCGAGACGGTTATACCCTTTGGCTTTTTCATATTTTGCCGGTTTGACTTTATTACCGTTCTTCCCGCCCTGAAGCATGAGGTTCTGGAGGATATAGGCATCGAGCAGTCCCATGTCTCTGAGCTTGTCGAAGAGAGCATCCTTCAGCCTGAATAAATGTCTCACGTCACCAAGGGCATATTCGATGGCGGCCTTGTTGATCGGCCTTCTCATCCAGTTGTATTGCTGGAACTTCTTCTTGTTCAAGGGAGCCATCCCCAGCTCTTCGCTGAGAATGTGTGCCAGGCTCTGCTTCGGATATTTCAGCAGGGTGACCGCAGGCCTCAGGTCGAGAACAGACTGCAGTTTGATCCCGTATGCCGTCTCAAGCAGCGCCGCATCGCTTAATGAATCATACATGATCTTTAACAGGTCACGTTTTTCAAAAAACCGCTTTATACCCTCACCATTCTTGAATTTAAAGGGATCGATGATGATCTCATTCTCCAGGTCAAAGATCTGGATAAGACATAGATGCTCCCCATAGCAGTGAAGATTGAATTCAGCCTCCACGTCAACGGCGATTATCTTCCTGTCGTGCTTGTCCAGTTCATCCAGATAGCCGTAGATTTCACTGTCGGTTTTCAGTTCGATAATACTCATGAGACGCTCTATATCTCATTTGCGGTGAAATTCATACCGGTTCAGATGCGTGGGATCAAAACAGCTGTCCTGTAAGAATCAGCTTGTGTAGGTCATTTCGTATTAACGTTACGCATAACGTGCCGGTCAGCAGCGGCTCTATGCCGTCCGCCTCAATGCATTCGTTCGGCGTTTAATCATGACGGTTATGTAAGGCTTTCAATATCTGCAAGATCCTGGAGACGACCAGATGCCTGCTTATTCTTTTTGAGATTTTCAAGGTCTATGAAATTTACTTGAGTCCCTTCGATTTCTATCTGCACGCGGGATGAGTAACAAGTATCGAAATCAACGCCTGAGAGAGTGTTTATAAGATCGATACGACTGGGAGGATAGCCCAGCTGGATGGTTTGATCAGGAATCAGAAAATCCTCTTCTCTCAAACCAAGAGAACCAAAACCAAACTGAGCCAGTGATTTTATTATTTTCTCTGCATTCGCCTGGGTCATTTCAATCCAGATATCAATATCTTTGGTGTAGCGAGGATGGCCATGGAAAGCTACAGCATAGCCTCCCACGACCAAGTAACGAACATGGTTATCGTTTAATGATCGAATAAATTCTTTGAAGTCTCGGTTCAGCACCGTACCTCCATCGATGGTACTCTTCCCGGATTTGTTCGAGGGCATCAAGACGTTTCGAGTATGGTTGTGAATTCCAGTAAACGAAATCGCTCGGTTGATTCTTCGTGTTTACCTTGGTAACAACTCTCTTAATCTCAGTTCTTCTCATTTGAAAACAAGTATACTATTCAGTATGTAATCTTACAACACTCATATTATTGGCGCAGATCCCCTGAATGAAAGCCAAACGTACACATAAATAAGACATCCATACCCGACCGCGAACCCTGCCGACCCTTGACAGCACGTTCATCAATCCTTGTTTTACAATGTCCTCGAAAGAATACCCTTGAATACCATTTGCGCGTATCCTAGGAAGGAGGGCATGCACTATATTTCGGGTGAATGAAAGGAACATGCAGCAATGAACGACTACCTGGTACGGGTCATCACGGAAGAGAAGAACATCCGCGGCCTTGCGTGCGTCACCACGAACCTGGTGAACGATGCGCAGCAGCGGCACGGCACCTATCCCACCGCCACGGCGGCGCTGGGGAGGGCGCTCACCGGGGGCGGGCTTCTCGGGGCGTTGCTCGACCCGGGTCAGCGGGTGGCGCTCAAGTTCACCGGGAACGGGCCGCTGAAAAAGATCATCGTGGAGGCCGAGGGTGACGGCACGGTACGCGGCTACGTGGAGGTGCCGCAGGTGGACCTGCCGCCCAGGAACGGGAAGCTCGACGTGGGGGGCGCCCTGGGCAGGGAAGGGCTGCTCACCGTTACCAAGGACCTCAGGCTCAAGGATCCGTATAACGGGGTCGTCAAGCTCTACACCGGGGAGATCGCTTCTGACATTGCGTACTATCTCACCGAGTCGGAGCAGGTTCCCTCGGCCATGGGTCTGGGGGTCTACGTGGAGGCCGATGGGGCGGTGAGCGCCTCGGGCGGGTTTCTTATCCAGTCGCTGCCGCCTGCAGATGATGCCCTCATCGAGACCCTGGCGCAAAGGATCGAGGGCATGCCGCCGGTCACCAGGCAGCTCCGCGACGGCATGACGCCCGAAGACCTTCTTGCAGGGGTGTTCGAGGGGGTCGAGTACCGCATCATCGAGACCAGGCCGCTCTCGTTTGCGTGCTCATGCTCCCGGGGCAGGGTGGAGCAGGCCCTCATCACGCTCGGCAAGTCCCAGATGGAAGAGGTCATCAAGGACCAGGATGTCTTCGACATCTCCTGCCACTTCTGCGGGCGCAGCTATGCCTTTACAAAAGAGCAGCTCGAGCGCCTGCTTTATGAGATGCATTGAGGTGCGCCCTCAAAGGGCAGGTCCCTTCAAATCCACCGGTCTAACGTCTCGTTCCCATTGCCTTATCCCAAGATCCTTCTTGACAAAGGGTATGCCTTGCGAACAAAAAGAACTGGTATATCCTGGTTCTTAACCGGCAACTGCAGAGAAGTCGTTTCGCAGCAGCGCTCCTTACGGAAGAATTCGATTCCAGGCGGATAATCGCACAGGGGGGATTCATCGATGGGAAAGGGCGACCAAAAGAGCAAGCGGGGCAAGATCTGGATCGGGTCCTACGGGAAAAGAAGGCCGAGGCCAAGCAAGGGCAATAAGGCGGCAGCGCCTCCGGTCAAGGCCGGCAGGAAGAAATGAGGCCTTGAGGTCGGCAATAAGGCCTTCATAGCCCCGGTTATCGTGTTGAACAGGCCCCGGGCGCTCACGGCACGTGTGCCCCAGGGGCCCTGGTTGTCTGCATGTATTGAAACGGTTTCTTTGAACCTGTTCCCAAAGGGAGGATGGTACGGCAAATCCTATGTTGAGGAGAGACCTTCAGGCTGTCCCTCTCACCTACCAGGGCAGGCAGGTCATCACCTTCATAGACCCCATGAGGCTCACCAGAGAGGGTTTCGCCGTCGATGCCCGGGTGGCGCCGCTCCTTGCCATGATGGACGGGCAGCACGACCTGCGTGACATCCAGAACGGGCTCATGCACCTGAGCGGGGGCTCCATCGTGCCCCTGGAAGATGTCCAGGCCCTTATAAATCAGTTCGACCGGGCCTTTCTCCTGGAGAGTGAGGCCTTCAGGCTCAAGAAGACCTCTGTCATGGAAGACTTCGCGAAAAAGGCCGTCCGCGAGCCCGTGCTCGCAGGCACTTCGTATGAAAACGACCCGGACAGGCTTAGGGGGCATATCGCCTCTATCGAGGCAGGGCTTCCTCCCCTTGATGATCCCCACAGAGACATCGTGGGGATCCTGGCCCCGCACATCGAGATATCAGCCGCTGAGAATGCCTATGTGGACGCCTACCGGAGGGTCAGAGGCAAGGCTTATGACCTGGTCATCATCCTGGGCGTCAACCATCATGGCGGGCCCGAACCCTTCTGCCTGACCGAAAAGGATTTTGACACGCCGCTCGGCACGCTCAGAACCGACCGGGGGTTCGTCTCGGAGCTCAAGGCAGGTCTTCCTGAAGGCACCCTCACCCCCTATGACTTCGACCATATGATGGAACATTCCATCGAGTTCCAGACCGTGTTCCTGGCCCACTACCTGGGGACGTCCGTCAAAATCGTGCCCGTGCTCTGCGGAGGCATCCACCAACACCTCTCAAGCGGGAGAGACTTCCTGGGCGATGAGCGGTTCATGGCCTTCAAGGACGGCATGCTGGGCATCATCAAGAAGACAGGCCGCTCCGTGCTCTTCGTGTCCGGCGTGGACTTTTCCCACGTGGGCTACAAGTTCGGGCACTCCCTGAGCGGAGAGGCGCTTTTAAGCCGGGCACTGGCCAATGACCGGCTGATCATCGAGCACCTGTTGAACGCCCGGCCTACCGGCATCTTTCAGAACGCGAAAGAAACCCTCGACCAATTCAATGTCTGCGGCCTATCATCCATGATGCTCTTTTCCTCGCTCACGAACCGGTGCGCTGCCGAGCTCCTCCACCACGGCACCTATGACGAGCCCTCTACCGGCAGCGCCGTCACCTTTGCATCCATGGTGTTTGCAAGGCCATGAGAGCATGGTCTTGTCTCAAGGGATTGAAGCCATGAACATCAGAAAGGAACAGAAGGCATCCTACGGGAAATGGTTCCTCACGGACGTGATCCGCGCCGTGAACACGTACGGCCTCATCGAGCCGGGGCAAAAGGTCTGCGTGGCCTTATCCGGCGGCCGCGACAGCACGGCGCTGCTCTATATCCTCTGGTATCTCAGGAACTACTCACACCTGGATTTCGGCTTGAGCGCGCTGCATGTGAAGACGGACGACTATGACACAGCTCCGCTGCGGGAGCTCTGCGACGAGCTTCAAGTCACCTACCGGGAGCAGGGCATGAGGGTGGGAAGGCGCGTGTCTGCCCGGAACGTATGCTCCATCTGCTCCCGCCTCAAGAGGGGGGCCATGGTGGAGGCACTGAAGGGGAGCAGCATCACAAAGGTCGCCTTCGCCCACCACGCAGATGATGTGGCCGAGACCCTGCTCATGAATATCGTGTACAACCACAAACTGGGCAGCTTTACCCCCAAGGTGGAGGTGGAAGGCGGGGGCATGGTCATGATCAGGCCGCTCATTTACCTGGACGGGCCGCTCGTCAAGAGGCTCCACACGCACTTCAGGCTGCCGTCCCTGCTCTATGCGTGCCCGTATGAGGATAAAGGGGCGCGGGCGTCCGCACGAAACGCCATTGCCAGGATGGAAGGGCAGCAAGGGATGAAGGACTTTTCGCGCTCCGTGGTTGCTGCGCTGGAGAACCTCGATCCTACGACCCTCTGGGCGGATATGAGAAAAGAGTAATCCCTACCGGTGGTGATGGGCGTGGCGGGGAGGAGGTCCCGAGCGTTTGCCCCTGAACCCCCGGCTGTTTTTCCGCGAATCCCTGGAGGGCCTGGAACGCTTGCTCTTGTCCGAGGCAAACATGTCCTCTTCCGGCCAGATGACGGGTATCTTCATGCCCAGGTATTTCTCTATGGAGTCCAGGGCATGGACATAATCCTCGCACACCAGGGATATGGCCTTGCCTTCCCTTCCCACCCGGGCGGTGCGTCCGATACGGTGCACGTAATCCTCGCAGTCTTCGGGGATGTCATAGTTGATCACCAGGTCCAGGTCATCCACATGCAGCCCCCTGGCCGCCACGTTGGTGGCAACGAGCAGCGGTATGTGGCCGGTCTTGATGCCTTCTATCACCTCGAGGCGCTTCTTCTGCGGGAGGTCCCCGGTGATGAATTCGCATTTGAAGCCGTTCGTCCGCAAACGTCGCGACACGTCCTCGGCCGTATGCTTCATGTTGGCGAAGATGAGGCAGGTCTTGGGGTTCTCCTTGGCGAGGAGGCCGAGCAGCAGGCTCATCTTCTCCTCGTTTCCCACATGGTAGAGCTCCTGGGTGACCGTGTCCACGGTGAGGCGCTCGGGGGCGATCTCCACCTCCACGGGGCTGTTCATATACTGCCAGGCGAGCTCCTTCACCAGGAAGCTCAATGTCGCGGAAAAGAGCATGGTCTGGCGCTTGTGCACCGGCGGCATGGCCCGGAGCATCTTCCTGAGGTCTGCGATGAAGCCCATGTCGAAGAGGCGGTCCGCCTCGTCGATGACGAGGATGCCGATTTCCTTGTAGCTCAGCTTTCCCGATCGGTTGAGGTCCATGATCCTGCCAGGCGTCCCCACGATGATGTTCGCGCCCTGCTTGAGCTGCTGCTCCTGGGACTTGTATCCGACGCCGCCGTAGATGCAGGCGACCCTGTAGTCCAGGTGGCTTCCCAGAAGCTCGGCCTCTTCCTCCACCTGGACGGCAAGCTCCCTGGTGGGCACGATGATCATGGCCTTGCGGCCAGGCTGGTCTTTCAGGTTCTGGAATATGGTGATGAGAAACGCGGCGGTCTTTCCCGTGCCGGTCTGGGACTGGGCGCACACATCCTTGCCTCTGAGGCTGTGCTGGAAGGTGGCCGCCTGGACCGGTGTACACTCGCTAAAACCCGCGTCGTTGACTCCGAGCATTATGCGCTCGTCAAGTTGCAATTCATTGAAATGCATTTGTACTCCTTGGATGGGTTGTTGTTATGGACAATGTAGACCTGATTTCATGAATGTTTTCCGAATGGCATATCTATAGGCCTGGTGAGCCGGTATGTCAAGGATTAACACAGCATATGCCGGAGGATCTTAGGTTTGGGGATTTCCGAACGGCTCCATACGCGTGGCTGAAAGCACCAAAATTTGCCGGTTCAAAAAGTGGATCCTGCCTGGGCTGGTTGCCCTGTCTGAACAGGTGCTTTTTCTCCCCTGGAACATAATGCCCCGCATGCATGTAAGGATCTTTCAATCATAGGAACAGAGTATGCATACCCCGGCAATGACATGGGAGAAAAACCATCTTGATTTATAAAGCGATATTCTCCATAAGAGGGGTTCAGGAAAGAGTTGACGAGGGGTTCCCATGCCGATCTATGAGTTTTACTGCCATAAGTGCGACACCATATACAACTTCTTTTCAAGGACCATGAACACGGACAAGACCCCCAAATGCCCCCGGTGCAAAACCGTCAGGCTCAAGCGCAAGGTTTCCATATTCGCAGCCATCTCGGGGAAGCGTGGGGAAGAGGCCGAAGGCGACATGCCTGCCTTTGACGAGTCCAGGATGGAAAAGGCCATGTCCATGCTGGCCAGTGAGGCCTCCCGCATGAACGAGGACGACCCCCGGCAGGCCGCCCAGCTCATGAGGAAGCTCACGGATGCTACGGGCCTGAGGATGGGCTCGGGCATGGAAGAGGCCCTGGCCAGGATGGAGAAGGGTGAGGACCCGGAAAAGATCGAGGCCGAGATGGGGGATCTGCTGGAGGGCGAGGAGCCCTTCATGATGGAGCAGAAATCCAAGGGGGCGAAGAAGGGCTCGAAACCAAAGGTGGACGAGACCCTCTACGACCTGTGACCCTGGCGGGCGGGTAAAAGATCACCCACGGGATGGGGCACGCCTGGGATCATGGGATTGAGGCGGATGCATGATCGTATCAGCGGCACGACCCTATTTCTGTCCGTATCCCGGCTACTTTGCCAGGATACTTTCTTCTGATGTCTTTGTCGTTCTGGATGATGTCCAGTTTCCCCAGGGCTCCACGTGGATAACCCGCAACCGGTTCAAGAACGACCAGGGCGAGTTGTGGATGAGTATCCCGGTCATGAAAAAGGGCCTCGGCCTGCAGAAGATAGGCGACGTCAAGGTCTCTCAGGAAGAGCGCTGGCGCAGAAAGCACCTGGCCAGCCTGCAGCAGGCCTATCTCCATGCGCCCTACCGCGACGAGCACATGGGCATCTTCGAGAGACTCCTGTCCGGGGAGCAGGAGGGCATCCTCAACATGGACCTGGAATTCATCGTGTATGCGCTTGCCGAACTGGGCAGCACCACGCGGGTCGTAAAAATGTCCGGGCTCCATGTGCAGGGCGCGGGCACAGGACTCATCGTCGAGATCTGCCGGTCTCTGGGCGCTTCATGCTACCTCTCGCCGGACTCTTCTAGGAAATGGCTCGATGAGGCCCTGTTCGACCGGGCAGGCATCGAGGTGCGCCCGTTCAACCCCGCTTCACCCACCTATCCCCAGCTCTGGGGGACATTCATTGGAAACCTCTCGATTTTCGACCTCCTGTTCACCTGCGGGCCAAAGGCGAGGTCGGTCATGGGTATCGCCGATGGCGGTTCATGACAGGGGGCAAGGGTTTTTCCGCCTGAAAGAAACCGTTACATCGTCAGATTGGAACAAGTACCTCTCAAAGATGCTGTAACCATGTAACGATTGCGGGTATACTCGTTTCGGGAGGGGTCAGGCATGCATGACAACGTATTCGCCGTTTCGGGCAACCTCGTGGATGTGACGCTCGGGAGGATCTATCCGGCCACGGTCCATGTCATATCCGGCAGGATCGCCAGTATTGTCCCCGAGTCAAAGGAACAGGATACATTCATCACCCCGGGCCTGGTGGATGCCCACGTGCACATCGAGAGCAGCATGCTCGCCCCTGCGGAGTTCGCGCGTGTGGCCCTCACCCACGGCACGGTCGCCGCCGTGTGCGATCCCCATGAGATCGCCAATGTGCTGGGCGTGGCAGGCATCGACTACATGCTCGGCAATGCACGGAGGAGCCCGTTCAGATTCGCCTTCGGCGCCCCTTCCTGCGTTCCGGCCACGGTCTTCGAGACATCCGGCGCCTCAATCGGCACACCGGAGGTCGCCTCGCTGCTTCAAAGACGGGAGATCACTCACCTGAGCGAGGTCATGAACTACCCCGGCGTCATCAACCGCGACCCCGAGGTCATGGCCAAGATCGAGCTGGCCAAAAGGGTGGGCAAGCCCGTAGACGGCCATGCGCCGGGACTGCGCGGCGAGAGCCTGAAAAGGTATGTCGAGGCGGGCATCACCACGGATCATGAGACATCGGGCCTGGGCGAGGCGATCGAGAAGATCCGGCTCGGCATGAAGATCCTCATCCGCGAGGGTTCTGCTGCAAAGGATTTCGACGCGCTTCACGGCCTGATAGAGGCCCACCATGACATGTGCATGTTCTGCAGCGATGACAAGCACCCCGATGACCTGGTGAAGGGTCACCTGGACGCCCTTGTCAGGAAGGCCCTGAAGATGGGCCTCGATCCCATAAAGGTGCTCAGGTGCGCCTGCATGAACCCGGTGGTCCACTACGGCCTGCCTGTGGGCCTGCTGCAGCCGGGAGACCCGGCGGACTTCCTCGTGGTGGACAACCTTCATGACTTCACGGTCATGAAGACGTATGTCAAAGGGGAGCTCGCAGCGGAAAACGGCAGGCCGGTCATGGACTTTGAGCGGCCTGCCGCCGTAAACGTATTTTGTGCAGAGCCCAAGGACAAAGGGGACTTCGCCATCAGGGCGTTTTCAGGTGAGGCCAATATCATTGAAGCAGCAGACGGCAGTCTCCTCACAGGATGGGTAACCGAGTTGCCCGGGGTTGAAAATGGTCTTGTCATTGCTGATACCAACCGGGACATCCTGAAGATCGCCCTTGTCAACCGATACTCGGACAAGCCGCCTTCCATGGGGCTGGTAAAGGGCTTCGGCCTGAGAAAGGGCGCCATCGCCTCATCCGTGGCGCACGACTCCCACAACATCATTGCCACAGGCGTGACGGACGAAGACATCTGCCGGGCCGTGAACAGGGTCATTGACCACAAGGGTGGGCTCGCCGCCGCATGCGGCGATTTGTGCGAGATACTGCCCCTGCCCATAGCAGGCCTGATGTCGGATCGTGACGGGTGGGAGGTTGCCCGGAGATACTCATCCATCCAGCGGGTTGCCCGGGAGCTCGGCTCTCCACTGACCTCGCCCTTTATCACCCTCTCCTTCATGGCACTGCTGGTCATCCCCAGCATCAAGATGAGCGACAAGGGGCTCTTCGATGCCCGGAGGTTCTCCTTCATAGACCTTTTCATGAAAAATATCTGAAATTCCGATACAGTCTGCCGGGGAGTCCTCTTGATACGCGGGAAAGTCCCGGTTCGTGAAAAGAGGGAGATGCAGGGTTCCCCCGTGAAATGCTTGATGGACTGCGAACCCGCGGTACGGGGACGGTGAGATCGTGCTGATACGAGCTATGGAGAGCCTTTCGGGCGGTGATCATCTCGGGTGTTTTCCCGAGGATGAAAAGGACTGTATCCGCACCCAGGTCATGTTCCTCTGCGAGGGGCTCAAGCGCTCTGAGACGTGCATGGCCGTCGGCGGTGTCCCCCACGAGAAGGCCTTCTTCGAAATCGCCCGTAAATGCGGGTATGATCCTTCCGAAGCCATCTCCCGGAACCTGCTGGGCATCAAGGGACCGCAGGATCTTTCAGGCTTGCAAGGGATGCGGGGGTATCTTGATGGGCACTTGGGCAATGACTTGGTTTTGCGCTGTGCCATCGATGTGCGATCGCTCCTTGAGCATGATCCCGATGCAGACATAACGGCTCTAGTCAGTTTCCTCGATGAAGAATCGTACAAGGACAGAAAGGGAATCGTGCTGTGCATCTACAACAGGCAGCTCATGGAGGCCAGGGATATTCTCCGCGCCCTTGATTCGCACCCGCTCCTGATTATGAACGGCTCGCTCACCGTCAACCCGTACCACCTTCCCGCACACATCAAGGGGAGTGATGATTCGGCATTGAGACTTGCCGCGCACCTTGACCTGCTCGAAAGGCACACCTTGCGGCAGCGCTCGCTCGAAGAGGCGGACAGCCGGTTCCGCTTCGTGTTCGACAATACATCGGACATACTCTTTTTCCACGACCTTGAAGGGAACTACACGGATATCCACCTGGCAAGGCAACACATCGATACCTTGAGCGAGAAAGACCTGATCGGCATGAATATCAAGGCCCTCATGCCCGAAGAGGCCCACGGGGATTTCGACGAATACCTGGCTAAGCTGAAGACTACGGGCAAGGCCGAGGGCGTCATGAAGATGCTGACGCCTTCGGGCCGGATGCGGTTTTTCCGGTGCAAGTCAGAGCTGGTGAAGGGCCGGGACGACATGGACATGGTCCGTGGCCTTGCCATGGAGATCACGGGACAGGTGCGCTCCGAGGCTGCCCTGCAGAGAAGCGAGCAGCGCTATCGCGATATCTTCGACAATGTATCGGATTATCTCTTCTTTCACGACCTGGAAGGCAATTTCGGTTTCAGCGAATGCAATGTCAAGGCCAGGGAAGACTGGGGGCTCACTGATGCCAGGCAGACAAAGGTAAACCTGAAGGACATCATTGTCGAACGGTACCGGGAGCTCTTTGGCCTGTACCTGTCACGGGTGGTGGAGAAGGGAAAAGATGAAGGCCTTGTCCAGGTGAAGACAAAGAGCGGCGTTGAGCATGTCCTGGAATACAAGAACTCACTTGTCTGCGGTGAGGACGGACCCATCGGGGTGAGGGGCTCGGCGCGTGACATCACCGACAGGCTGCGGGTTGAAAAGGAATTGAGACGCAGTGAAGAGAAGTATCGGAGCATCCTTGAAAGCATCGAGGAAGGCTATTATGAGGTGGATCTTACAGGCATCTTCACCTTTGTGAACGACTCTTTCTGCAGGATCGTGGGATACCCCGCCCATGAGATCATCGGCACCTCCTACCGGAAGCTCATGGACGACCATACGGCACAGCGGATATTCCCGGTGTTCAACACGGTCTTCAAAACCGGCAACCCTGACAAAGGGGTTGACTGGGAATTGATTATTCAAAGCGGAGAAAGACGGCCTATCGAGAGCTCCATCAGCCTCATGAGGGATTCGAAAGGGCGACCGTCGGGGTTCCGGGGTGTTCTGCGCGACATCTCCCACAGGAAGGAGGCCGAAGAGCTCCATAAGGCCAAGATCAGGGCCGAGGCCCAGAACAGGGCCAAGAGCGAGTTCCTCGCGCACATGAGCCATGAGATCCGGACCCCTTTGAACGGCATCATCGGCATGACCGAGATCGCCCTGGACACGGACCTATCCACTTCCCAGCGCGAGATCATGAACACCGTGTACCGGGAGTCGCAAAACCTGCTCGGTCTGATCAACGACATCCTTGATTTCTCCAAGCTTGAGTCCCGCAGGCTCGAGATCGAGAGCATCCCCTTCGACCTCCAGGCCCTGCTGGATGACATATCGGGCAGTTTTGCCGTCATGGCCGTGCAGAAGGGACTGGAACTCGTCATGTACATCTCGCCCGAGGTACCGAAAAGGCTTGTGGGCGATCCCGGCAGGATCAGGCAGATCCTGGTCAATCTGTTGAGCAATGCCCTGAAGTTCACCGAGCGTGGGGAGATCGTCCTCAAGGCGGAACTGATCGAATGCATGGGGCCACGCGCAAAGGTGCGTTTCCTGGTGAAGGACACGGGCATTGGCGTCCCCGAGGACAGGCAGGCTGCTGTGTTCGAGAGCTTCACCCAGCTGGACTCGTCCACGACCAGGAGATATGGAGGCACCGGGTTAGGCCTGTCCATATCCAAGAGGCTCGCGGGCCTGATGGGCGGACAGATCGGCCTTGAAAGTGAACTCTCACGGGGGAGTACCTTCTGGTTCACCGCTGTCCTTGCCCATCCCGACGAAAAGGAGGTGAGACAGAGCCCTGAAGACGTCCACCTCAAGGGCCTGCGGGTGATCGTTGTGGACGACAACGCCTCTGCCCGTTCGACCTTTGCATCCTACCTGAGGGCCTGGCGCTGCATGCCGATAGAGGCGACTTCCGGCCAGGAGGCTCTTGCCATTCTTGAAGACTCGGCCAAGTCCCCTTCCCGGATCGGCCTGGTGGTCACGGATTCTAATATGCCCGGCATGGATGGTTTCGAGCTTGCCGGACACATAAGGTCTCGGGACCTCCTGAAGGATATTCCCGTAATCATGCTCACCCCCTCGGGCAGCATCGGGGACGGGTTGAAGTGTTCCCGGGCGGGCATCCAGGGTTATCTGCCCAAACCCGTGCGCAGCGAAGAGCTCTGCAAGGTCATCAATGCAGTGCTCAAGCAGGGTTTCTGCGATGCGGAGAGAGGCCCGGGAAGGCTGGTCACCCGCTATACCCTGGCTGAGGAGAACAGGGCGAACGGCATACGCATCCTTCTTGCAGATGACTACCCCACAAACCAGCAGGTGGCCAAGCGCCACCTTACCAGCGCAGGCTACCACGTGGATACGGCCGATGACGGGCAGCAGGCCCTTGAGGCGTACGTACGCTCGAAGTATGATCTCATCCTCATGGACATCGAGATGCCCCGCATGGACGGGTTCACCGCAACCAGGGCCATACGGGAAATCGAAGACAGTGCTGCGGCAGGTGCCGGGATAGAGGCGGCCAGGGGGCATACCCCCATCATCGCCCTGACCGGCCATGCCATTGAAGGATTCCGCGAGAGATGCCTCGACGCCGGCATGGACGATTTCATAACAAAGCCTGTCCTGCGCCATGACCTCGTAGCCATGGTCGAGAAGTGGCTTCCCGGGGACGAGAGACCGGAGGCCGAACCTGTAGGCGCCCGGGGCAAGGCCCCCTGTGATTCTCCCGTGGCACCGGGGGCATGCCCGCCCATTGATTTCCACCGTGCGCTTGAAGAATTCGACGGGGACAACGTGCTCCTCATAAAACTCCTGAAAGGGTTTCTTGATGCCGTACGGGGGCAGATCGTCGTGATCAGGAAGGCCATCGGTGTGGGCAATGCGGAGGTGGTCAGGAGGGAGGCGCATTCCATCAAGGGTGGTGCCGCAAATCTGCTGGCGGAGACATTGTCCCGGGATGCGCTCGAGCTCGAGAAGATCGGGCGCAACGGCAACCTTGAAGGGGCTGCGGATGTACTCGAGAGGCTTGAACAGGATTTTATAATGCTTGAGACGTTCGTGCTCGCACTATAAAATAAGGATGACTTCAAAGAAGAAGAGAATAGAATGCGCATAATGATGATGCCAGTACGGTATGGTCCGCAGGGACGGGAGGACTGATGAGGATCCTCGTTGTCGATGACGAGCTTGTCAGCCGTGAGAAGATGAAGCACATCATGAGCTCCCTGGGCGAATGCGACGAGGTGTCGAGCGGAACGGACGCACTTAAGGCCTTCTCGGACGCCCGCAGCGAGGGCAGGCAGTATGAGCTCATCACCCTGGATATTTCCATGCCTGAAATGGACGGCACCGAGGTGCTGGGGCGCATCCGCACCATGGAGCAGGAACAAGGCATCCCGAAAGAAAACCGGGTCAACATCATCATGGTGACGGCCGCCTCGGAAAAGGACACCATCCTCTCGTGCATCAAGCTGGGGTGCAATGACTATGTCATGAAACCGTTCAGCAGAGAGACGGTGGTCAAGAAGCTCCAGGACAAGGGTCTCGCCGGCCAGGCCGAAACGAAGTCATCCGAACCGCAGAAGGCGGGGGAGCCGGAAAAGAAGAACCCGCTTGCCAAGATCATAGCCCGCTTCAACCGGGGCGAGATAGAGCTTCCACCCATGCCGCGGGTACAGACCAAGTTCTATGCGCTGGTGAAGGCCGGGGCGAACCTGCAGGAGATCGGCGACTTGCTGAGGAAGGACCCGGCCATCTCGTCGAAGATCATCAGCATATCGAACTCATCGTATTACAGAGGCCTGAGCGCCAACATCACGGTTGAGCAGGCGGTGAGCAGGCTCGGGCTCATTGTTACGAAACAGACCGTTGATGCGCTTTCCAGCAGGTCTCTGTACCTGGGCACCAACCCGAAGTATGCCGAGGTGGTGGAGAAATTATGGGAGCATTCCCTCTCGTGCGCCCATGCCTGCCAGGTGATAACAGAGATCAAGGCCATAAAGCTCAGTGACGATCCCTTTACCCTGGGTCTGCTCCACGACATCGGCAAGCTCATGCTCCTGCGCGTTTTCGGTGAGATGGAGAAGAACGAAAAGAACGGGAACACCATGGCTGATGACGAGGTGATGGGGGCGCTCGAGGCCCATCACGATAAGACAGGCGCGGTGCTCATGAAAAGGTGGGCATTCCCTGCCGTGTTCATGCAGGTGGCACAGTACCACGACCACATGGAGGACATATCGGCCCCGAGCAGGGAGCTGCTGGTGGTTCACCTCGCCAATGTGCTCGTGAAATCCATGGGATATGGAACCCCCAATCCTGAAGGCGTCGAGCCGGAAACCCTCTCATCCGCCCAGGCCCTTGAGGTGAGCCCTGAAGAGCTGGCATCCATAAGGGAGCAGGTGAGAGAACGCATGGAAGAGCTCAAGGCTTATCTGGAGTAGACTTTGACCGGCCCTTGACCGGGACGGACTGTTCTTGATTGATCTCCGGAATTATTCTGTAGGGAAATCTTATCAATCCCCTTGTCAACATGCCGGGAAAAAGATACCTTTCCCTGGTGTATGAACCGCACATCTCTGAACAGGGCTGATCACGGGAGGATGCCATGAAGGTGCTCGCATTGAATTCGAGTCCGAGGATCAAGGGGCAGAGCAAGACGGAGCTCATGCTGAGCCATCTTGTAGCAGGCATGGAAAAAGCCGGGGCCCAGGTGGAAGTGATTCACCTCAGGACCAAGAACATCAGGAACTGCGTGGGATGCCTGACCTGCTGGACCAAGACCCCGGGGAGGTGCATCCACAGAGACGAGATGAGCGAGGAGCTCTTCCCCAAGTTCGTCGAGTCCGACATGGCCGTGTTCGCCACGCCGCTCTACCATTTCACCATGAATGCGACCATGAAGGCCTTCATCGAGCGCACGCTGCCGGTGCTGGAGCCCTTCATCCACGAGAAGAAGGGGCTGAGCTACCATCCGCTCCGCTCCAGGCACCCGGCCGTGGTGGTCCTCTCGGTGGCAGGCTTCCCGGAGATGTCCGTGTTCGATCAGCTCTCGAACCACATGCGTTTCATGTACGGCAGGGGCCTTTTCGCAGAGATATACAGGCCCGCGGCCGAGGCCATGGTCCTCGGGCCCAACAGGAAGGTTCGGGACGATATCCTTTCCGCTGTGTCCTCGGCGGGTGAAGAGCTGGCGAAGACCATGAAGATAGGCCCTGCCACCATGGAGCGCATCACCCAGCCCATCGGGGACAAGAAGGTCCTGCTGCGGGCGGCCAACATCTTCTGGAAGGCCTGCATCAGGGAGAAGATGACACCCGAGGAGATGAGGGCCAGGGGCGCTACAGTGCGGCCCGAGAGCATCGAGGACTTCGCCCTGCTCATGAAGATGGCCTTCAGGCCCGATGCCTCAGGCGGCAAGAGCGCTGTGCTCCAGTTCCATTTCAGCGGGGCTCAGACAGGCTCCTGTTATTTCGCGCTCCTGGAAAATGGCGTCGAGGAATCCATGGGGCAGGCCCCGTCGGCCGACCTGGTGGTGAATGCCCCGTTCGAGGTGTGGATGGACATCTTCACGGGCAAGACCGACGGGCAGGATGCCTTCATGAAAGGCGGCTTCAAGGCTGAAGGAGACCTGTCGCTGCTCAATCGAATGAAGGAACTGTTCGGAAATTGAAGGGCGCTTAGCTGTCCTTCGGGGGCGTATTGCCCATCAGCCGTATCGAGGTGATGGCATGAATAAGGCAGGAGAGGCTTCAGCCCGGCCGGTACTCATCGAATTCTCCCGGGGCGTGGTGCACATAATGCTCAACCGCCCCCGGGTCATCAACAGCCTCGACCTCGAAATGGTCCGCATGACAAGAGATGCGCTGGAGAAGGCAAGAGATGATGAGGGTGTGAAGCTCGTCATTTTCAGCGGTGCAGGCGAGAGGGGCTTCTGCGCGGGCGGCGACATCAAGATCATGGCCGCTTCGGCAATGGAAGGCGACCTTGAGCCTGCCATGCGGTTTCTTGAAGAGGAGAATGACCTGGACCTTTCCATCCACCGGTTTTCGAAGCCCATAGTGGTCTTTGCCCACGGCATAACCATGGGGGGAGGCCTGGGCATAGCCGCCGGGGCAGACATCACCGTCGCCTGCGAGACGACGCGCATGGCCATGCCCGAGACCAGGATCGGCTTCTTTCCCGATGTGGGCTCCACAGGCTGGCTCTTCCTGAAGTGTAAAAAAGGCTACCCGGAATTCCTCGGGCTCACCGGTTACGAAATGGCCGGGGGCGAATGCGTCCGTATCGGGCTGGCGGATTGCCTGGTTCCGGTGTCAAGGTTTGCCGAGGCCCTTGAAGCCCTTAAAAGACACGCGCCCTCGCTCCCTGCCGGGCGCAAGGCGGCTTCTGCCGGGCTTCGGGAAATCATCGGACCCTTTGAAGACAGCGACATCCCGGCAAACCCCGATATGGACCGGTGGGTGGAGCAGTATTTCGCCGGCAAGTCGTCCGTTCTCGACATATTGAGCGGGCTCAGGGCCTGCAGCATACACGGCGACCTCTGTGCAGGCGTGTTCAGCAGGCTGTCAGAGCGATCCCCGAGCGCCGTGTTCGTCACGCTCCTGTCCCTGCGGCGTGACGAGGGCAGGGACCTGGCGGAGGTCTTCCAGGCGGACCTGGCAACGGCCAGGCACCTCATGGGCCAGCACGATTTCCGCGAGGGTGTACGCGCCCGCCTTGTGGACAAGGATGACCGGCCGAAATGGGACCCGGCCGGTTTCGAGGAGGCTGCACGCCTGGTCCCCGAGAGGCTGGGCGGCATATGAATCATCCCAAGGAGGAACCATGAAACACGATCCTTCCAGAATCATGGAGCGCCTCGGCATCACAAACCCGCTCATCGGTTTTTATGACGCACCGGATCCTGCCGGTTTCGAACCGGTGGTGAGCCCTGAACCAAAGAAGCATATCTGTATCTTTACCTTTTATAAACAGTGGCTGGAGGGCAAGACCCTGCTCATCACCAGAGACAACTTCGGTTGCGGCGGGGCTGGTACGGCCCTGTGCAGCGTTACAACACGCTCGAGGGAAGACTACATCACCTTCCTTGCGGACACGGAGGGCCTGAAGGCCGACCACGACATCATGGGGAAGTGGCTAGACGGACGCATGACCTACCATCCGGAGCACCCCCATATCCTCATCGGCCCATTGAAAGAAGGCAAGGAGGACTATCTCAGGACAGTGACCTTTTACGTGAACCCGGACCAGTTGAGCGCTCTGATCATCGGTGCCCACTACCGCAATGCCCCGGGCGATGTCCCTGCGGTGCTTGCCCCCTTCGGCTCCGGGTGCATGGAGATGATCACGCCCTTTGATGACCTTTCCCTGCCCCAGGCCATTATCGGCGCCACGGACATAGCCATGAGGCAGTGGCTCGACCCTGATATCCTGGCCTTTACCGTGACAATGCCCATGTTCGAGCAGCTCTGCGCCCTTGACGAAAGAAGCTTTCTCTTCAAGCCGTTTCTGAAGAATCTCCGGAAGGCCAGGGCCAAACGCGCTGGCTGATCATCAGGCCATGCTATGGAGGAGGCGTTATGCTGAGAGACCTGATCATGAAGAACAGGTCCTACAGGCGGTTTCATCAGGACCATGTGATCTTACAAGACGAGCTTGCAGAGCTGGTGGAACTGGCGCGGCTCTCGGCGTCTGCAGCCAACATGCAGCCCCTGAAATTCCTTTTGTCGGCAGATGTCCGCGTGAATGAGACCATATTCCCGCACCTTGCCTGGGCCGCCTACCTGAAGGACTGGCCCGGCCCGGGTGAGGGTGAGAGGCCCTCGGCCTACATCGTCATCCTGGGTGACAGGGAGATAACCACGAACTTCTGGTGCAATCACGGGATCGCCGCCCAGTCCATCCTGCTCGGCGCAGTGGAGAAGGGGCTTGGCGGGTGCATGATCGCTGCCATCGACAGAAAGGGACTCGCCGGGGCGCTCAACATCCCTGAGCGCTACGAGATCCTCCTGGTCATCGCCCTGGGCAGGCCGGCAGAAGAGGTGAGGATAGACCCGCTCGGACCTGATGGCGATATCAGATACTGGCGGGACGATCAGGGCGTGCACCACGTTCCCAAGAGGGCGCTCGAAGAGATCATCATCGAGGGGTTCTGAACGGCATGATGCAAGAAGGAGTGCAATCGATGGACATCTACGAATTCCTGCATGGGAACAATATTCCCTATACGCGATACGACCATGAGGCCGTGTACACCTGTGAGCAGGCCGACAGGCTCAACCTGGACACATCCGCCGCCAAGACGAAGAACCTGTTTCTGCGCGACCGGAAGGCCCGGAGGCATTTTCTGGTTACCGTGGGTGACGAGAAGTCCGTGGACATCAAGGGCCTGGAAGAGGTGCTTGCGGTAAAGGGCCTGAGTTTCGCCTCGGCCGAGAGGCTCATGGAATACCTCGGACTCACGCCGGGCTCCGTGACCATACTGGCCGCGCTCAATGATACAAAGGGGGCCGTGGAGATCATCGCGGACAAAGACCTCTGGCGGCACGATGCTATTCAGTGCCATCCCCTGGTGAACACGAGCACGCTGGTGATATCCCGGGACGATATTGAGAGATTCCTTGTCCTGACCGGACATACGCCGGTCATCCTTGATGTGCCGGGACGAAGGGAATAGAAGAGCCGAGGTAGAAACCCGATTCATACAGGGTATCCATATGGTTCGCTGGAAGTTATCCGGGAGTCCATACATAATAAGCGCGGCATGATTCCATCAGCCTTGTAGACATTTTCCCACCCAGGTGCGTCTTATCTGTCAGCAAATAAGAAAAAGGGCAGACGGGAACATTGAAGTGCTGGTAGAATGCAGGGCAATGCAGGAAGATGATATTACGATCGACACACAGGCCCTCGGAGAAATCGGTATCCTTGTCAGGTCTGCCCTGGAAGGCAACCGGGTCTCTTTCGAGCAGTTGGTAGAGATCCATCAGGGGGGAATATTCAGGATGGTGTATGCCAGGATCCAGTCGAGAACGGATGCGGAAGACCTTGTCCAGGACGTGTTCCTGAAGGCATACCGCAGCCTCGGTTCTCTCCGGAACCCGGAGCTCTTCAAGTCCTGGCTCTACCGCATAGCCGTCAACAAGGTGAACGATTTCCGCAGAAGGCAGAGGTTCGCCTCTCTGTTCAGTTTCGGGGAGAAGGAACTGGAGCAGGATCATCCGGATACCGCTCCCGACAGTTTTGAGAACCTGGCAGGCAAGCAGTTCTGGGAACGGTTCAATGCGTTTCTCGGCAAGCTGCCCGGGCTCCAGCAGGAGGTGTTCCGCCTGCGCTTCCTCGATCACCTGAACATCCATGAGATAGCCCTGACGCTGAACAGGAGCGAGAGCGCGGTAAAGACCCATCTCTACCGCGGCATTGAAAAGTTCAAGAACGAGGGATTTTCCCTCAAGACAGGTACCGAGGAGAGGGTATGAAAAACAATAACGGCTCCCATCTCTCTGAGAAGCGCATCATCGAATCTCTCATCGACATGAACGACCTGGACCTCTCTGAACAGGGGCATCTGAAAGACTGTCCCGTCTGCTCTGCAGCACGCGACAGTCTCCAAGCAAGGCTTGATGGGCTCTCCAGGGAAGCCGCCAGGTGGACGCCGACCCCGGGGAGAAGGTTCGCCCTGCCTGCACGGGAGATACAGAAGACTATTCCCTGGGCGAGAAGATGGTATGTGGGTCTGGCCACCGCGGCGGCCGGCCTCGCGCTTATCATTACCTTCGCCTGGCCGTACTGGAATGCCGTCAATATTCACCCGTACGGGAAACTGGATCTTGCCCGGGAGACGGCGGCTGACGAGACATTTATGGCGGCGACCAGGGATCTTGTGGAGAACAGTCTGCCCGCATCCCTCCAGGGAGTGGTTCCCGACACGGGATCGGCGGATGACAATTACGGCGACTATCTGGATTTCTTCGCACCTGAAGAGGTCTGACAGGGTGGATATACACACAGAAGCCCAATGAAAGGGAAATGATATGACAAAGAAAACACTTATCGGAATGCTGGTATGTTCGGCACTGATCATCGGGACAGTCCAGGCCTATGGGGATAACCTCGGCCCGGGAAGGTGGTGGAGATCACCGGAGCTTTCCAAGGATATGGGACTGACCGACCGGGAGAAACAGACGCTGGACGACCTGTTTGTGAAAAACCGTAATGCACTCATTGACCTGAGAAGCGATCTCGAGAAGGAGCGGCTGAAACTCGAGGACATGCTTGATAAGGACTCTCTGAACGAATCGGCTGCCAAGGCCCAGGTCAAAAGGGTGGAGGAGAAGCGCAGCAAACTGGCACTCGAGCGCTTTCAGTTTATCCTCGATGCAAGGAAGGTCCTGGGACCGGAACGCTTCCGGACTCTCACAGCAAAGTTCGAAGACATGAAAAAGGCGAGGCACAGCAGGACCGGAACAGACAGACGATCAAGCAGCTGGCGCCAGTGATGAGCATGGAGTCGGGCAGAGGTTTTTAAAAGAAAAAGCCAGGTAACCAATATTGAGCCACCTGGCCATCGCAATGGAACTACTGAGGTATTGAACTCATCGGCATATCAGATACACATTATGAGACATTTAATGAAGGATAGTCTGTATAACCAACTCTGTCTTGCTAATATATTGATTATATTGGCCTAATGTGGCAATAGATTGGGTGTTTGCTTGATACCTTACTGAAAATCAAGGGGTTAATCTGAAGGATTTTGCTTTGCCTCATACCGGTTTTGACCCGGATTGTGCGTTTGGAAGTGTACACATGTACCTGATACGCTTTTAAGAGTAAGTTGGCATATGGTTTGTGCCGGGTAAAATTGTTTTTATAAGTCCGATCAATTTTAAACCCCTCCAAACGCAACATCCGGGTTTAAGTGCTTCCCAGCCGTGGATAAGGAGTTATGCAGCGGTCCCTCTCTTGGCATCGATGGTTTCCAGCAGCGCCTCCAGGCGGGTGAAGGCAGCCTCCTCGCTGTACTTCCGCTCGTCTGCATGGTCCACATCTATCATGACGCACGGGATGCCAAGTTCACTGCGCAGGCGGCGCATCTGGTCCATCTGCATGAGCGAATACACCTTGCAGCTGCGGTTGCTCGCAAAGACGACGCCGTCTATGCCGTTACGCTCGATGGCCTGTTTCATGGCCCGTGCCCTCAAGGCCATGCCATGAGGGCAGACCGAGAAATTCTGCAGCCTGGCAAGGTAGGCAAAGGGGTCGCCTCCGTCATATTCAAAGGCATCGCACTCACCCTCCAGTGACCCGATGCAGTAGGTATAGCTCGCCGTGGTTATGTTGGCGCCCAGTTCGGCGAGCCTGCCGGACATCCTGCGCAGCTGGTGCCACGGCGCGATGTTGTCCCAGAGCAGACGGTAGCGCTCGTGGGGCACCGGGAAGATGCCGCTGTTCATCTGTTCCTCGGTCTCATCGGCCAGCAGCCGGTAGTGCTCGACGAGCTGTGCAGTGCCACGCGATGTGAGGATCGGGGCCATCTGCACATAGGAATCAAAGGCGGTTATGCCCGAGGGCCTGTGGGAGGCAAGCCCGATGAAACGTTTCCATTCCTTGAGTGCCCGGCCGGAAAGGCTCACCGCCTCCCGTGCCTTGTCGATATCGAATTTCTGGCCGCTCATCTCTTCGATAGTGGTGATGAGGTCTTTGAACTGGGCCATGATGTAGGAGAAGTCGGCGGGTTTCTGGGTCTCATAGCAGAACGGAACGTCCAGGACGAAGTGCGGCACGCCCCACATGCGGTGGTGGATGTCGAACCATTTAGCCAGCAGCGAGCAGTTATTGGTGTCGCTCACGAGCAGATGCGGTCTGGGGAGCCCGAAGGAGGGAGAATCCTTGCCGCCGTCGAAAGCGGTGCCCAGGTCGATACGGGCATAGGAGCACAGGTCGGAGGAGTAACCCGCCCGCTCCGCCTTTTCGCATTGCAGCGCGCCCACACCCTTGCCTGCACTCATGGCTGCGTGGCTCTCGGGTACGCCGCACACCACGTTTTCAAATCCGGCAAAGAGCTCCGCCGGCACGACTATGGCGATCCACACCACGAATGCCCCCTGTCCGGCCTTCTGGTGGAGCTGCAGATAGTCGTTCATGATGATGCCCGAGAGTCGCTTTCCCGAGGATGTCTTTTTAAAGGATCCCCTGGGTGTTTCCTGGACCATGTCCTCCTCCTTAGGATTCATGCCTCGACCTGAGCATCTCGGCAAAGGCCTCTATGCGCGTCTTGTGGGGCATGAGGTTTGACAGGTCGTCCGCCCCGAGCTCCAGAAACAAGGTGTCGACACCTTGGGCCTTGAGCATGTCCCGGATATAGGGGAACTCGAGGTACTCGTACTCGCAGAACTTTTCTCCGAAGAAGATGAAACCCTCTATCCCGGCGGAGGCTGCGGCATGCCTTATCAACTCGACCCTCTGGTCTCCTGCAGGGAGCATGGTGGTGCAGGGGTGGTGGTTGAAATAGAAGTCGCAGTAGTATTCGCCGGGGTCCTCACGGGGCACAGGGTTATATCCGTACGACCGGGAAAGGGTTGCGATATCGTTGTCTACGATACGCAGGCCGCTTGCTTCCACAAATGTCAGGAGCTCTGCGGGCGGGGCCTGTATGCCGCTTGCCATTATCCTTATAGGCGCCGGATTGTTTTCGGCAGTGCCGTGTGCCTGTTCCAGGGTTTGTTGAAGGAGGGAGATATGTTCCTCGACCGGGAGAATATGGGCAAGCTCCAGGAGGTCGGCCCCTGCTGCGAAAGAGACCTTTCCCCGGGAACACAGATCCGCACATTCGTTGCAGAGCGCGCGCTGTTTATGATACTGCTCCGTGCTGCGGAGAAAATCCTGTTCGGAGAAGGGTCTGCGGGTAAATCCCTCCAGCTCGGAAACAAGCTCTTTTATCCTGCCTGAAAGATATGCCCGTGCCATGGTTCTGTCTTCAGGCACTGCCGGAACATGCAGCCTGAAGATCCTCATCCTGGAACCTCGTTCATCGAGGCCCGCCTCGATGATTTCGGGAAGGTTACGCAACGTATCACAGGCATTGTACATGAACAGGGCATCCAGGAGGCTGCTCCCGGAAGATAAGATGAATTCCGTCAGGTTCCTGGCCAGGCGGCATGTATAGTTCTGCAGATGCCTGTCGCTCAAGGAGAGACTCGTTTCCCTGAAGCGGGCGCCCCACAGCACTATGGGGGTGAGTCCGAAGGAGTGCAGGAGCTCGAGCGGCAAATAGAGCGGGAAGCACCCGATGATGCACCTGCCCTGGTCTTTCAGTCTGACGAGAATATCTTTTGCCTCGCTCATTTACGTTACCCTCTCTGATAATAAACAGTGTTTACGATAAAGACAATGAATTACTCTTGATGTCCGGTGAGTCCAAAAAGGTAACTAAGTATACAAAATATGTAACCTTTCCCAGGGGATCGCGGAGAGAATCCTGTCCACCCGTATGCCATTACACCCAGATTAAAATAAAAAGATGTAATGTAACAACTTTATATTAATGGGTAATCTGATAAAAAGATAAAAACATTAAAATATATTGTTCTGATATGTGGCACAGAACCTGCTCTTGGGGGCACCATGATTCAGGATTTAATTTTATAAGATTATTCAGGGCTCTAAAAAAGCAACAGGCACCATTTTTTGTATAATTGATTGAAATTGTTTTGGGCATCCAGGGTACTCATTGCGAAAAAGAGAAAGGAGAACAACTATGCTCTCGCTGTATGTAAAAGGTGGTTTTTTCATGCATCCTATCCTGTTCGTCTCCATCATTGCCTTTGCGCTGTTCTGCGAGCGGGCGACCTACCTGTTTTTCCGTCTCAGGCTGGATACGGACCAGGCCTTTCAGAAGATCCTTCTGTCGCTGGAAAAATATAATTTCAGGGCCGCCCTGGAGGAATGCACGCGCATAGAGAACCATCCCATGGGCAAGATCCTGAAGGCCGGCATTTTGAAGTCGGACAAAAGGGACAAGGAGATCGAACGGGCCATGGAGGAGGAGATCATAAAGGAGATCCCCAGGATCAAGGGCAAGACCAACCTGTTCTCACTGTTTGCAAACATCGCCACGCTCATCGGCTTGCTGGGTGCCATCCACGGCCTCATAACAGCATTCGAAGGCGTCGCCCATGCCAGTGACAGCATGAAGCAGGAGATTCTGGCAAGCGGCATCTCGGTTGCCATGCTCACCACGGCCTTCGGGCTCCTGGTGGCCATCCCCTGCCTGATAGGTTTCTACATCATCAACAACAAGGGTGAGTCTGTTATCGATGAGCTCGAGCACAAGGCATTGAGGCTGTTCAACATCCTCTCTTCCATCAAGCATGAAAGGGAACCTCAATGCTAGGACCGCTGGGCAAGAGAAAGAAGGCTGAAGAAGAAGACGCCGACATCGACGTCGTTCCGGTCATGAACGTTTTTCTGGTGATCGTGCTGCTTCTGCTCATATCATTCAGCTTCTTCAACCTGAGGGCCATCAACACCTCGGTCCCTGTCCTGGGAAATACCGCGTCCAACAAGGCACAGGAAAACCCGGTGAAGATCACCGTGGTGGTCGAACTCGATGCCAAAGGCATAAACCTATCGGCGCTCAGCGATGAAGTGGACCCGCAGGTCCTGGCCGGCATGGGGTCTTCTCTCCCGAAGGATAGCGCCTCGGGTTACCCGTTGGACAAGCTATCGACGTCCCTGAGCAAGATAAAACAACAATACCCGAGAAGCGACACCGTCATCATCATCCCGGAGAACAGCGTGATCTACGACACCATCATCCAGGCAATGGATGTCGCCCGATTTTCAAAGGACGGCCAGCTGTTCCCCAATGTGGTGATATCGGGGAAGGTCGGATAGGAGTTGCGCCATGGCACTAGGAAGACGCTCAAGAAAGTTCATCCCGCCGAAACTCATCATGACATCCATGGTGGACATCTTCACCTTTCTCCTCATCTTCCTGCTCGCCTCGTTCTCCGACCATGTTGCCCGTTTCAGCATCGACGGCAGCATCAGCCTGCCCAAATCCACGGCCAAGGCGGATTTCACGGAGAGCATCAGGATCGTCGTCTCACAGAACACCATGTGGCTGGGCGAGGAGCCCATCGCGCAGGTGAAGGACGGGGCCGTCATGGGGCTGGACCTCAACAACCCCAAGGGCTCTCTACTCTACAGCAAGCTCGTGAAATGCCGGCAGGAAGCAGAACAGAAAGATGTTGAGGGCAAGGAGAAAAATCCCATCCTGTTCCTCTGCGACAAGCGCCTGTCATTCAAGACCATAAACGGCATCATCAAGACGGCCGGAATGGCTGGTTTTCCCAATTTCCAGTTCGGGGTTCTGAAACAATGAGCAGGAGGAATGATTTCATGAAATATGCCGGTAAAAAGGTTGCCATCATTGTCACGGCAGCCCTCTTCATCATGGCTGCGCTGGCTTCTATCCTCTGGGCCGCTGACACCCGGGACAAGGATCAGAAAAAGGCGCAGGAAGAAGAGGTGGCCGCACAGGCCGTTTCGAAAGATGCCCCTGACTCACGTCTGAACAGGATCGATTTCGGCAATACCTACATCATCGGGCAGACCATCAAGTCGGGTGCAGTCTACCTGCTCCAGCGCAAAAAGAGCGAGATCAACAGCATGCTCAAGTACCGGGAGGATTACCGTGACGAGATCCTTGAAGGATTCCTGCCGGATGACTCCTCGGGTGCGCCAAAAGATCAGGAGGGAACAAGGACAGCAAAGCGTGATCGCCCCGATGGCGTACGCCTTCTTACCGAGGAGTAGATGCCTTGAGAATGCACCCTGAAACCATGAGATGGGGCTTGGATGGATTATGATGAATACCAATGAGCAGAACAAGGATAACCAGGTATTGAACCTATCGAAACCCGATCATATGACCATGATCCAGGTATTCGTCTTCAAAGGAGAGGAATACCTCGGCTGGGATTGTTTCTGCAAGACAGGCATAACGATCGGCAGCGCAGATGAAGCGGACCTGCGCCTCAGCCACGAAGATGTATCAGATATCCATGCGGTGCTTAGTGTCAATGGCTGCAGGCTCATGGTGTCCTTCGACCACTCGGGCACCGGCGATACGACACAGTGCAGGGAGGTAGGCCCCCTGGATTCCCTGGTGATAGGCCCATTCACCATCAAGGTCAAGCTGAACAGGAACGGCAGAGGGCTGGAAAATGCTGTCCCGGCTTCAATCGTTGCTGCAAAAAAGCATGATCCCTCTGATTCAAGCAAAGGCGAAGATCAAACCGGAATAGAAGCTCAGGTTGTTACTGATGCCGTCCATGAACTTACCCCAGATCCCGAGACCCGTGAAGAAACCCGTGAAGTGCCGGCTGAAACCGCCCCGGCAGCAGCTGTGAGCGAAGATGGAACAGCCAGGTACAATCTGGTATTTGAAGGCCGGATTCGTCAGGACATCACCCTTGAAAAGGCGAAGAAGAACCTGAAGCACCTGTTCAAAAAGGATGAATCGCTTATCGAGCTCCTGTTTTCAGGCAGGAAGGCCATACTTAAACGTGGCGCCAGTTACCCTGCGGCCAAAGAAGTCCAGGACATGCTGGAGAACGCGGGTGCCCTGTGTTACCTTGAACAGGTAATCGACCCGGATGTCCCGCCTCACAAGGAAGAAAACCCTGAATCACGAAAGACGGCCTGCGTTGAGGAAGATCCATGCGGATCGGATACAGGCCCGGTCGAGTGCGCTCAGGAAGCCCAAAAGAACGATGCCGGTGCCGAGAAAGTCAGTGCCGGACAGCAGGCTCCTGCAAAAGCACGGAAATGGGAAGAGGACGATGAGGATGACGACGATGAGGAAATCCGGGCCGTATTCTCTCTGAAGGACAAGATCAGGAACGGCTCTGCTGCAACATCCGCCGTGGGCAACAGGGTCACCACTCAGGAGATCCTCCTGGAGATCGTCCAGAGCAGGAATGAGAGTATTATCGATGTTCAGTACCTGCGTGCACACGAGAAATACTTCATCCGGAAAGACAAGGAATTGTTCTGCCTTGCTGAAAACAAGGGTGCAGGAGAGATCCTGCTGTATCTGGATGACGAGGCAAGCGATGCGGAACACGATGCCGGGAAAGGGCACTTCGCACTGCATCATGGGGCCGGCAACATGGCTGAAGGAGCCAAGCGCAACCGTCAGCGGCAGATTCCAAGGTATGAAGAGGTGGTCATACACCGGGGAGCATACGAATATCTCCTGAGGCAGACTATTCCTTCAACAAGCCCTCAGGTCAAGGCGACCACCAAGAGGGACAAGGAATATGCACGGCACTTCGGGCGCTCCGTTGTGTTCCATGTCGTACTGCTGGTGATCCTCGGCATGATGCCCACCTACAAACCTGAAGCCCCGATCCAGGATAAGGGGCGCTTCGTCCAGGTGGACACAAGGCAGCTTCAAGAGATAAGCAAGAAATCCCAGCCGCCGGAGCTCCCCAGTAAGGCCCCCGAGGTCATGAATCTCAAAGAGGATCAGTTTGTCCGGAAAATCGACAAGAGGGAGATAAACACCCCGGTCTCGGCCAAGAAGGTATTTGGTTCCCAGTCTTCATCCGCCAGGATCGCCTCATCCCGGTCATCGGGCTCGGGCGGCGGGAGCGGCGGAGGAACCGGTAACGGGACAGGTACAGGAAGCCCAGGCGGCAGCGGCACAGGAAACGGGGGTCCAGTGGGAGATGGAAATGTGGCCACAAAGAATGTCCACCAGGCAGGGCTCCTGAGTATGCTCGGCGACAATATCGGTATCAAGCCAGCCGATGCCATGGCGGCTGTCACCAATCTGGATGCGGTGAGCAGCCCTGCCGCAGGCAAGGCCAATTTCAAGGTTGGCGGCATCGTGGGCAAGATCGGCGGCGGGAAGATTGAAATCCCCAAGGCCGGCATTGTGAGCACCAAGGGCTCATCCCAGGTTCTGAGAACAGGCGGCGGAAACGGCGGTCCTGGAGGGTCCGGAGGTTCGGGCGGGCCTGGTGACGGAACAGGCGGTGGCGGCGGCGAAATGAGGGTGGCAGCGCTGGACAAAGGAAACACCGGATCTCACCAGGTGAAGGCCAAGGTCAGCGCCCGGCTTAACAAGACGGTGAAGGTCTTAGGCGGCGGCATGAGCCGCGAAGAGGTGAAGAAGATCATAGACCAGCACCTCGACGAGATCACCCGGTGCTATGAGACGGCCCTGGTGGCTAACCCCTCGCTCATGGGCAGGGTCGTGTTCGAATGGAAGATCCTCCTGTCGGGCAAGGTCGGCGAGGTGAGAATCAAGTCTTCCACGCTGAATTCCACGGACATCCATTCCTGTATACAGTCTTCCATCAAGTCATGGGAATTCCCACAGCCTTCAGGGAGCGAGGTGGTCGTGTCCTACCCGTTCATCTTCGATATCGTAGGTTTCTAAGGAGTGTAGCGTAATGACAAAAAAGATGATTATCGGCATCCTGACGCTCTTCATGTCCATGCTGTCAAGCCAGGCCTTCTGCAAGGACTCGCCTGACGAGGAGAAGGTCATTGCCATCCAGGAGAAGGTATTCCACAAAAACCACGAGATCGGCCTCTCCTTAGGCTATATCCCGGACGAGGATTTCTACAACGCATACCCCGTGGGCATCTCCTACACCTACCACTTCAACGGCTTCCTGGCCTGGGAGGTTGCGCGGGGCCAGTTCATGTTCACCCAGGAAAAGGACATCAAGGGTAAACTGGAGAAGGAATTCGGGGTCACTCCCGAGGTGTTCCTGGAGCCCAAGTTCATGGTCCACTCGAGCATCATCATCAAGCCGCTCTATGGAAAGGAGGCCCTGTGGAACAAAGGCATCATCAACAATGAGAGCTATCTCCTTGTTGGCGGTGGGATGATCGATTACGAAAAGAAGTACAGCAACGGAGACAAGGATTCAGAGAGCGACCCTTCCATCTGTATAGGCGCGGGCACCAGGTATTTCCTCAGCAAAAACCTTTGCACGACCCTCGAGATCAGGGACCTCGTCAACATGAAGAAGGACGGCACCGAGAATAATGTCTACTTCGGGATCGGAGTCTCGTTCCAGTTCAATCTGTTCCCGAGCAGGTCGGAGCAGGACGAGAGCGTGGATAAGCTCAAAGGCTACCTGGAAAAGAAAGAGACCAATGAATAGGACAATCCTCATCCTCATAATCGGAATCTTTTTGTGTCTGCCGGTACCGGGTCATGCGGAACCCACAGACGAAGCTACCCAGGAAGTCCCTGTCCAGGAGGCCAATGATACCCAGACACAAGTCCAGGTGGACCAGACGAATTTCTTTAAGGGCTACGAGCTCTTCAAAGACGGGAAATACGAGAAGGCCTGCCCCGATCTTTATGCTTATATCCATGCCTACACCCCTGATGCGCCCGATTACGAATGGGCCGAGTTCTTCCTGGGTGTATCGCTCATGAAGCTGGG
Organism: uncultured Bacteriovoracaceae bacterium; assembly: GCA_964600235.1. Taxonomy (GTDB): domain Bacteria; phylum Desulfobacterota; class Desulfomonilia; order UBA1062; family UBA1062; genus MWEI01. The sequence continues at coordinate 48,728 of CAZRIV010000018.1, forward strand.
CTATTCACACGCGGCCTCCGACATCCTGGCGCGGCTCGTCTCACGCAAGCCGAACCCCAGAATCGTAGAGTACAGCCTGGAGATCTTCGAAACCATGTCGCGCACACAACCCTTTGACAGCGAACTCATCATCACCCAGACCGTGTGCGACCAGGAGTTCGGATACGCGGGCGGGACACTGTCGGATTTCATCAATTACCACCAGGGTCTTTATGACTGGGAGCACGGCTTCATGGCCTGGGGAGACGAACATTTCGCCAGGATAAAGCCCGGCACCTATTACTACTATAAATACCTGGGCCAGAAGGCCCTGCTGAAAATTTATCAGAACAGGATAGACGAGGCCACCCCCCTTTTGAAGCAGATCCTGGCCGGAACATGCAAGGATGAGGATCTCAAGGACGATGCACGCAGGACGTTGGCCCGGCTGCTCTACGAGCAGGGGAAATTCACCGAATCGGACAAGCTCTATCAGGCCATCGAAGAGAACATCCTGGCCCAGTCTCAGAACCTTTTGGAAAGGGCATGGGCCCACTACAGGATGGGCAACCCGGAAAAGGCCATGGGCCTGCTGTATGCCTTCGAGGCCCCGAGTTTCAGAAACTCCCTTACCCCTGAATACTACATGCTGAAGTCCTTCATCTACAAGGACGTGTGCCATTATCAGAGCGCACTGAGCGTGGTGGATGAATTCAAGGGGCACTACGGCAAGTCTCTCGATGGCATCTATAAGCGCGGCCGGATAAGCGAAAACAACGAGCTGCTGCTCCTGATCCTGAACAAGAAGAACATCAAACAGACCTGGGACTTCCTCGGGCTCCTGGAGAAGGAAAGGGCCCGCTGCGATGCCTTCAGGGGAGAAGGCTCCGGTGAGTTCTTCACCTACCTGGACAAGGTATATGAACTCCAGATCCAGGAGAGCACCTCCTATCTGAAGTCACAGATCGGGCCCGAGTACGAGAAGTACGCCGATGCCCTGCTGCAGTACGAGGAAGAGGCACACCTCATGGCCTATGAGATCGGGCTCGACATGTACCAGCGGGTCAACCAGTCCCACTATGCCCAGGATCAGAAGCAGGGTGGGGGCCCGTCGCAGGGGATGGTGGTCTACCCGTTCCAGGGTGAATTCTGGAACGACGAGCTGGCCGACCTCAAGGTGGTCCTTCCCAACAAATGCAAAAATCTCGAGGAATGGGATATCTTTTTCAAATGAAGAAAACACACAACCTACATAAGACAATATGGTTCCTGGTGATTGCGGTGTTTGGTTCTTTGCTGCTCTCGAGCGGCTTACGCGCCGACGAATACGGGTTCGAGAAGAAGGACAAGAGCGCTGAACAGGCTAAATACCTTGCAAAGCTCTCCGAAGATAAACAAAAGGTCGAGCTCGCCATCGGCAACACCAAGGCGCTCATCCACAAGGCGCGGAACAAGCCCTATCTCCCCGAGCTCTATCTGAGGCTGGCCGAGCTCTACATAGAGCAGTCGAGGATCGTCTATTACACCCGCAGGACCGAAAAGGGCGAGGCGGCATCAGCCTTCGACCAGGTGGAATCCAACACGCTCAAGAACCAGGCTATCGAAATCTATCAGCGCATCCTGAACGACTTCCCCGATTTCAAGGAAAAGGACAAGGTCCGCTTTTTCATGGCTCACGAGTATAGGGAGCTCAACCAGATCGACGACATGGTCGTGCAGTACAGGACTATCATAAAGGAATTTCCTGACAGCCCGTATGTGCCGGAATCGTACCTGCTTCTGGGCGACTACTTCATTAGCAAACAGGACCTCGATACGGCGAAGAAGCACTATGATGCCATCCTCAAATACCCCGGCAGCACTGCCATATCCATTGCCCGCTACAAGCTCGGGTGGTGCCACATCAACCAGCTGAACTTCACCGAAGCCCTTAAGCTCTTCGAAGAGGTAGTGCAGGGCGCCGAGAAGGGCAAGGCCCTAGAGATCGACACGTACAAACGGGTGGACATCAAGTCCGAGGCGCTCATGGACATGGCCTACTGCTACACCGAGTGTTACAAGGACAAGGCCCCCGAGGAGGCCCTTGCGTATTTCCAGAAATACTCCTGGTCGCGCCAGGTCTATACCTCCGTACTCGAAAAGCTGGCGAACCGGTATTACATCAAAAAGAAATGGGCGCACGCCGCAGTGGTGTACCGCAAGCTCTCGGACCTGGAAGCCGAACCCACCAAGCTGCTTGAATATGCCCGCAATACCTTCGAATGCGTGCAGGCCATCGGCACCTTCGAGCATGCCGACAAGGATGTGGAGCTCATAGTCAAGGCGCTTACAAAAGAGAAATATTCCATCCAAGTCCAACCCGAGCAGAAGGCCAAGGACCTCGTCGATTTCGAGCTCTATGCCCGGAACATCGTCACCTATCTGCACGAGGAGGCACGCAAGAAGGAAGCAGAGGGTGATTTCAGACGCGCATCGGATGCATATAAAACCTATCTTGAATTCTTCACTGCAAGCCCGGTGCTGATGGACATGAGCGAGAACTATGCAGAGGCGCTTTTTTCTTCGCATCAATACCTCAAGGCAGGCAAGCAGTACGAGGACATGGCACTGCGCATGGAAGCCGCGAATGTCGAGCGGGAAGAGAAGCTCTACGGAGCTGTCATATCCTACTACAATGCCGTCAAGGAGAAGCAGAAGCTCAACTATTACGAGACCGCCTTTGTCCGGGAGGGTTTGAGGACCGCGGGCTCTCAGTACGCCTCGGATTATCCCAACTCCCAGCGGGTGCCGGACGTGCTGTTCAACGTGGCATGGATCGCTTATGACGCCGGGGATTACGATACGGCCATCAAGGAGTTCACAAGCTATGTGGAAGCCCACCCCAACTCCAAGGCCACCAAGGCCTCTGTCCACCTCATCCTCGATTCGTACAACCTCAAGGAGGACTACGCGGGTCTCATTGCCTATGGGAAAACCGTGATCCAGAATGCCGCCATTTCGGATGAACAACTGAAGAAAGAAGTCTCGGGCATTGTCCAGGCCAGTGAATCCAAGGTTATCTCATCGCTCACCGTTGCAGCTCTTAATGACTGGGACAAGGGCAAGTCCGATCTCATGGCCTTTGCCTCGGACAGCAAGACCACGGGCATGGGCGAGGAAGCACTCAATGCCGTGATCATATCGAGCAAGGAAAAAGGGGATGTGAAGACGCTTTTTACCGCGGGTGCCGACCTGATCCGGGAATACCCCACATCGACCAAGGTGGAAGGCACGCTGGGCATGATGATCGACAGCTCCGTGCGCATGGCCCAGTTCAGGCTTGTTGCCGACTATCTGGAATCTTTTGCGCTCAGGCTGCCCGGCCACAGGAACACGAAAGATTTCCTCATGCAGGCAGGCTCCATCCGGGAGGGCCTGGGCCAATATAACCTGGCTGCCAGGGATTACCGGAAGCTCATCGATGCAAAGGCTTCAGACGCCAAAACACTTTCGGATCTGGTATTTGACGTTGCGGACAGCGCGGCTGCCTCAGGCGATAATGATGCAGCGCTCAAGGCACTCCTGGACAACCGTGACAGGCTCACGGATGCCGGTAAGATCCGCGCCGATGCCAGGATCGCAAGTCTTTACCTGAAATCGGGCAATTCTGCAAACGCGGAGAGATTCTTCAAGAGGGCTGAAAAGGCATACCAGGCCAAGGCATCATCTGCGGATGCTGCCCTGCAGGCAGACATGGCACAGGCAGCCTACGGTCTCACCAAGCCCCAGCACAAGGATTATATGGCACTCCAGCTCAAGGGGGCCATCGACAACAAGATAGTTGCGGAGAAGTCAAAGCTCCTGGAAAGGCTGGAAAAGGCATATCAGGGCGTCATCCTCTACAAATCGTCCCAGTGGGCATTGAAGGCATGCTACCAGTCACATGTGATCAACTCCGAGTTCGAACGCTTCCTGAAAGAAGCACCTGTCCCTGCCGAGCTCAGCAGCGAACAGCAGGAACAGTATGCCCAGCTCATCGAAGCTAAGGCTAAGACGTACCGGGACAAGGCGGAGAAGTACCTCCAGACCTGCGTCCAGCAGGGACACAAGTGGGAGATCTGCGAGCCTGAGCTTGCCGGGTATTACCTGCCCTCAACGGAGCTGGCAGGGATGGTGAATGGCCATGCTCCTTTCTGCGAGAAGGCGGGCGCTGCTGAGATCGCCGACGCTTCCCTTGCTGATGCCGAGCTGAAAGGCCTCCATGAACAGCTGCTCAAGACCAAGAGCGACCCGGCAGCACTTCTTGCACTGTGTGAGGCGTACATGAAGAGGGGCGATTACCGGCATGCCGTCCTGATCGCACGCAAGGCCCTTGACGAGAAGAATGAAAACATGGGCCTCTCTGCACGACTCAATACCTGCATGGGGTTGTCGTATCTATACCTGAACGAAGACAGCCTTGCCAGGGATGCCTTCAAAAAGGCCGTTGCCCTTGACGGCAGCGATGTCAGCCCCAGGATAAACCTGGCGGCGCTCTATGCCCATTACGGGCACGACGAACTGGCGGCCAGGCTCTATGAAGGGCTTTCAGCCCCTGCCGACACGGAACAGGCAGACACACTCATTCACCCCAAGGCAAAGGAGATCTATCATGCACACGGCCGTATTTCGAAGAACTGAGATGCGTGTTCCGGGCATACTGTTCTGTCTGTTCATCGCACTGTTCTTCTTCTCCAACTGCGGCGGATCAGCATCGGGCGGGAAGACGGACAGCCCCGGCAATGCCATCATAGATAAACCGACAGGAAGCTCCTGGCATCAGACAAGCATCAGGCAGATATCCACAAGCGGGCTGCTGCTCCCCCAGGTCAAGGCGGTATATGACGGTTCCGGGGGGCTTCACATTGCATACTTCACCGACAGCCTGACATTGCCGGGCCATTACACTCTAAACCATGTCCTCTGGGATCTTGGCACACAGACAGAGATCGCTGCCGAGCCGGTCGTTGATATCGACAACTGCAGGGCCTTGGCACTGGCTGTCGATAGGAGTCATGACCCGGTTGTGGCATATCAGGGAGGCTCTGTCCGGGAAGGCGGTTCCGAGCAGCAGTCGGACGTAATGTTCAGTCTGCTGAAGAATGATATATGGACCGAGTATACCGGAGGCATCGGGTTCGTTCAGCGCAACCCGGTCTTCACCGACGGACTTGCCGGCAAGCATGTATCCGCTGCCGTCGATCAGGCGGGAAACATCCACCTGTGCTACCAGTTCTTCTACGAAGGCATCGATGCCATGAACTTCAACTACCCTGACCTGCTCTATGTGAAGAAGGGCGGGTCATCGCCTTCTGCCTCAGCGGCGGAGGAGACGGTGGAAGGCAATGTCTACAACCCGGATGGTTCGGCCAGTGCGCAGAACAGGGTCGGGGCGTATGCATGCCTCCTCATGGGCAGGGATGGCAACCCGGTCATTTTCTACTATGCCGACTTGAAACCGAATCTGTCCGACCCCGACACCAAGGGCCTGCGCGTTTCGTACCGCCTCTCGGAGGGCACCTGGAGCCATGAATGGGTGGAGACCGGCTTCGAGGTGGGAGGCATCAGCGCTGCGCTGGACAATAACGGCAATCCCGGCGTCGCTTACTATGTTGCCGGTGAATACTCGGACGCCTCTGGCATGACCCATAAAGAGTGCCTGAGATATGCATCCAAGGCATCTTCTTCCTGGAAGCCGGTCATGGTGGACGAGAGCACTTTCTGCGGGAAGTACTGCAGCCTGGCATTCGACGCGTCGAATAACCCTGCGATTGCTTACTACTCCATGCAGAACAACAGCGGCAGCCTCACCATAAGAGACCTCATGTTCGCCAGGCAAAGCGGGGAGGCCTGGTCCAGGGAGACAGTCGCCTCCACAGGCGATATCGGCAGCTACAACACGCTTCTGTTCGATGATGCCGGATCTGCCAGCATCTGCTCGTATTCGAGCACCGACCAGACCATCTATCTTTTCCATCAGTAAAGGGGAGTTATCATGAAATACAATCCAGTCATCATCGGCTTCGCACTCTTTGTCCTCACATTTTTCTCGACGCAGTCTTTTGCCATCACCGACCCCAACGGTTGGTTCGACGAGTGCCCTGACCAGTCCTGCGGCGCACCTCCGGCAGGAGGAGTGGGCGGAGGAGGAGCCGGCGGAGGCCCCATACTGGTGCAGTACGACATCGGGCCGTACTTTTCCCTCGATGAGGATGCCGATGCGGACGGGTATCTGGACACCAGGGACAACTGCCCGTATCTGCCCAATGATCAGGCCGATTCCGATGGCGACGGCATCGGCGATGCCTGCGACAACTGCATCCATGGTGCAAATCCCGATCAGCTGGACACGGACGGCGACGGCAGAGGGGATGCCTGTGACGATGACATCGACGGAGACGCCATATTGAATGCAGCGGACAACTGCCCGGCCCTCTACAACCCGTCCCAGAAGGACACGGATGGCGACGGCATGGGCGACACCTGCGATGACGACATTGACGGGGACGGCATACCCAACGAAGTGGACAACTGTCCGTATGCGGCAAACCCCGGCCAGGAAGACAGGGATCAAGACGGGAGAGGGGATGCCTGCGATGACGATTTCGACAGCGACGGGTTCATCGACTCTGTAGACCTCTGCAGCCGGGTACACTCTGACAACAACAACGACACGGACGGAGACGGCATCGGGGATGCCTGCGACAACTGCCCGTCTATGGGAAACCCGGATCAGAAAGACAGTGACGACGATGGAATAGGAGATGCCTGTGAAAAGAAATAGTGCGACACTCTGCATGCTCGGAATGGTGCTGGCTCTTCTCCATGCCTGCACCGGCAGCCCGGATCTTGAGCGCACCCAGGCCCAGACCAAGGTGGGGCTCTCCGGATCGTTTCTGACCGAGAGCCCTGACGAGATAAAATTCCCGGTAAAGGTCCTGTTCGCCATAGACTGCTCGCTCAGCATGGGCGACGAGGAGATGGGGGTAGTGGCAGGCTCGGACCCGTATTTTCTGCGTATCCAGGCAGCCAGGAACTTCATCAACGCCTACAACAGCAATGAAAACACTTCGTTTGACGTGATGCTGTGGAGCAACACGGTCTTCGACTCCACCGGCGGGTTCACCAAAGACCCCACAGTGCTGGAGGACATCCTGACGGATGTACAGAACGACACCACGACGGATTATCTCGGGACCCTTGATGCTGTCTTTGCAGATATCCGCAACGACATCATCAATACCAACGAAGAGGCGAGAGTCCGTTCCAAGTACATCGTCATCTTTCTCAGCGACGGGGTGCCCAATGCCCAGGGCCAGACCCAGGCTGATGCTGATATCTGGAAAAAGGTCCAGGACATGACCGACATGGTCACGGAATACGGGGTCGGCTCGTTCAATTTTCACACCTTCCTCCTGCTGGGCAACTTCGGTGCGGATGCCTCGGGACAGGCCAGGCAGAGGGAAGCGGAAGCTACACTGCAGGGAATGGCCGAGCGTGGAAACGGACAGTTCCGGCTCTTTGAAAATGCCGAGGCCATCGACTTCATCAATATCGTGGATATGCGCCTGACCATAGAATACAAGGTGAAGTACATCGCTGCATACAATTACAATGTAAAGCCCGGCATCGAACTGGTTTACGTGGACAGCGACGGCGACGGCCTTTCCGATGAAGAGGAGACGGTCTATGGGACAGACCCCACCAGGAGGGATACCGACACCGACGGCCTGAGCGATTTTTTTGAGGTGAAGTCGAGCTCTCCAGGACATGTGCTGGACCCGCTTAACCCCCATGACAGCATCTGCGACACCGGAATGGTCTGGGTGGACTCGGACAACGACGGCCTGACCGACTGCGAAGAGTATATCAAAGGAACCAACAGGCTCAATCCGGACACGGATTCGGACGGCATCCCCGACGGCATCGAGTTCCTCACAGGCACCAATCCCCTTGAGGTGGAGCTTAACAAGGATACCGACTTCGACAGTGTGCTCGACTGGATGGAAGTGCAGCGGCACACGAATGTCACCTCCAACGACCCCAAGATAAGGGAACTTAACAGCTACATCTATGACGTCAAGGACGCTGGGCTGGTGCCGATCAACCAGGGTGATGACATGGCCTCCTATGTGCGCCAGTTCAACTTCGATGTCTCCAACATCTATCTGGCGGATACGTTAGGGTATGTGAAGGAAGACGGAACCATCTGGAATGAAGGGGATAATCTGATCCGCTTCTATATCGCCGAGGTGCCTGAAGACAGGCCCGACAGCCCGCCGGTATTCCGTATGGCAGAACTCGTGGTCAATATCGATGACCGTGACCGGGTCATCACCCTTACCCAGGGTGATTTCAAGTTGCTCCATTAAAGGAGAATACCAATGAGAAGGTCTTTCTATTGTATCTTGATAGTGTTCCTGTTCCTGGCGGCATGTTCCAAGAGCTCTTCGAACCACGACTCCAACTCAGGGGTGCAGGAACTGGCGCTGCAGCAGAGGATTTCCGGTAAGATCTCCGAGATCGGAGCTGTCAACTGGTACCATTTCAAAACCACAGAGCCCGATAGCGTCTTGCAGGTGAGATGTACCAGCGAGACCTTGCGTCCGGACGTGGAGCTACTGGTGACGATTTACGAGCTGGACTCCGGCGGGAACAAGAAGATCATCTACGGAGACCATGCCCCGGAGAAAAGTCTCGCGCCGGCAAACCTGACATTGAAGGCAGTCATTGACCAGCCCGGGGACATCTACATCGCTGTGCGAGACTACAAAGACGACAAGGCCTCGAACGATCCGTACTTCCTGAGCATCGATTATGCAGGCAAGGCCGAGGGGAACGATACCATAGCCCAGGCGACTCCTTTGACGGTCGGTTCAGGCAGCTGCCCAACAAACACCATCGGCTATGTGGGCGATACCGACTGTTTCAAGTTCACCTCCACAGGTGGAATTTATGATATTTCCGCCGTGTTCTCGCCCATGACCGGCACCCCGGTTCAACTCAGCGTGGCCTTATACGACAGCGCAGGCAGGCTCATAGAATCCCAGAGCAGCCCGGGCGCCAAAAGCTATCATCTCATCCACTATCTGGGCGCGGGAGAGTACCATGTCCTGGTGAGCGACTACGGCAAGGACCATTTCGACAATGCCTCCGCATACCAGTTGTGCGTCAGTTCTTCAAGCAGTGCGGAGTCTCACGCGAATGATTCAGCCAGTGATGCAACAGCTGTTAACATAAGCCAGTACGGCACAAATTCTACCATCAACGGTTCGCTCGATTATTCCGAAGACAGAGACTACTACCGGATAGGGAGACCTTCCGCATCGACCGGGTTCCAGGTACTGCACCTGAGCTTCACCGCAGCCACAAGGGCCAAGTACAAGATCAGCATCCTTGATGCGAATTCGGCAGTAGTCTATGCACGGACATACTCCGGGGGAGCGTCCGAGCTGCATACCCAGATCAAGCTCGACAGCGGGAATTACTACCTTCTTGTGCAGTCTGCGGACGGCCAGAAGATAACGCAGAGCACGCCTTATACGGCAACCGTGAGAATGCTCGATGTCATTGACACTGCCGACACGCCGCCTGCCGACAACGGCACCATAGGCAGCGCCATACCTCTCACTTTGTCTTCCACCCTGACAACCTCGGGCAAGATCAGCTACCTGGGGGATGTGGACTGGTATAATGTGACCATACCGCCGCACGCACAACCCCAGATACTCGAGTTCTATTTCAATGCACCCATATCCGAGGTGGAGTACACAGTAGGCGTCATGGGCGCACAGCTCATCAAGACCCTCATGAACACCGATGCCGAGACAGTCCCCACAAGGCTGAAGACCAGCCTGTTCGTTCCTGCAAACGTCTCTTCGGCAGTCTATTCATTCAAGACATACGATTTCAGGGATGACGAAGGGAGCGATGTCACCTACACCATCCGGGTCGATCTGAAGGATATACCTTCTGCCCTCCCCTCAGTTGCGGGCGGGTCACCTCCCTATGGCTCTGTGGTCAATTATTACAACGAGATGGCGGAATCGTCTGCGGACCAGGTGACCTTGGAGCTGGACTCCGTAACCCGGAGGATCTTCGGTGTGAACACGTCGCTGCTTGACTTTTCGGGTGCAGCAATCCAGAACGATACGCCGCAGACAGGGCTTGTTACCCTGACGTTGCCCTGGATTGCCGGATACGTCGATTATCAGGGCGACCAGGACTGGTTCCTCCTCGATCTGGAGCCCCTGGACTCATCCACAAGCTGGTATTACGAGATATTTGTGGACTTCTACGCACCCGCAGCCGACGTGGAGTATGTCTGGAAGTTCTATCCCGACAGGAACAAGAATGCCGTAGTCGCAGACCGCATAAGCGGTTCCGACGGATTTGTGGCCAGTGCGGGAAAGCAGGGTAACGTTCCTGCCGTCATCAGCATGAGGACCCCTTCATCTGGCGAAAGCAGGTTCTGGGCAGGCAACACATGGCGGGGCCAGACCTATTTCTCCATAAGCGACTTCAACTATCTCTACAACCCTGACGGCAGCCCGAACCTGGATGCGGATGACGACTGGGGAGGGTATGGCAGCGCTCCGTACTATTTCAGGGTGACGCTGGTCTACCACCCCGGGGTGTCGTATCCACAGCCCTGAAAATGTGCCCGATGCTCTTAAACTTAAAAAAACTCCTGTCCCCCCCCCAACACACTCCCGGACCTCCGCGAAAGCGGGGTCCGGGAGGCTTATGAACTTTTAGACAGGTTTACCTTTATTATCCAGCCTTTTCATGGAAAGCGATATGCGACCACGCTTCGCGTCCACTTCGAGAACCCGCACCTTCACCTTCTGGTTCACCTTCACCACCTCTGCGGGGTCCTTCACGAACCGGTCGGCGAGCCGGCTGATGTGCACCAGGCCGTCTTGGTGAACGCCGATATCCACAAAGGCGCCGAAGTTGGTCACGTTGGTCACGATGCCCGGAAGCTCCATGCCCGGGTCGAGATCCTCCATGGTGGTGACGCCCTCGGTGAAACTGAATGCCTCGAACTGCTCGCGCGGGTCTCTGCCGGGCCTGGCCAGCTCGGCCATGATGTCCTTCAGGGTGGGCATGCCCACGGTAGCGCTCTCATAACGTTTCAGCTCGATTTTCGAGCGCAGCTCAGGGTTTTTCAGCAGGTCTGCCATTGAGCAGCCCAGGTCCTGCGCCATGCTCTTCACCAGGTCGTAGCGCTCCGGGTGCACTGCGCTGGCATCGAGCGGGTTCGACCCGTCCCGGATGCGCAGGAACCCTGCGCAGAGCTCGAAGGCCTTGGCTCCGAGGCGGGGGACCTTCTTCAGCTCGCCCCGGCTTTTAAAGGGACCATGCTCTGTACGATATGCGATGATGTTATTTGCCAGGGTTCTGCTTAGGCCCGACACATACATGAGCAGCTCGGGGCTTGCGGTGTTGACCTCCACGCCCACGGCGTTCACGCAGCTCTCGACCACCTCATCCAGCTTGTCCTTCAGCCGTGACTGGTCCACGTCGTGCTGATACTGGCCCACGCCGATGGCCTTGGGGTCGATCTTCACGAGCTCGGCTAAGGGGTCCATGAGGCGCCTTCCTATGGAGACCGCCCCGCGCACGGTCACGTCATGGTCGGGGAACTCCCTGCGGGCTGTCTCGGATGCCGAGTACACCGATGCCCCGCTCTCGTTCACCATGACCACGGGCACCTTAAACCCGAGCCCGCGCACAAAGGCCTCGGTCTCCCGGCCTGCCGTGCCGTTGCCTATGGCAATGGCCTCGACGGCGTACCGGTCAACCATCTCCCTGATTTTTTTCGCTGCCTCTTCAACCCTGGTTGCAGACTGGGCGGGATAGATCACGTCGTGGTGCAGCAGTGTTCCCTGGCTGTCCAGGCACACCGTTTTGCATCCGGTGCGGAACCCCGGGTCGATGGCCAGCACCCGTTTCCTGCCAAGGGGAGGCGCCATGAGGAGCTCCCTGAGGTTTCTGGCGAACACGGCTGTGGCCTCTTCGTCGGCCTTAGCCTTGAGCGATGCCCTGAACTCGTTTTCAAGAGAGGGCATGAGGAGCCTCCTGCAGCCGTCGGCGCACGCCTGGCGCACCTGTTCGGTGCAGGCGCCGCGGTCCGTGCAGACCAGGCCTTCCACAAGGGAAACGGCGGCAGCCTCGTCCGGGCGGATGGTGACTTTCAGGAAGCCTTCCGCGCCGCCGCGGAGCATGGCCAGGACCCGGTGTGACGGGGCCTTTGGCGCCGGTTCCTTCCAGGCGAAGTAGTCCCGGTAGGTGGCTGCGCCTTCCAGGGCGCTGTCCTGAACCTCGGAAACAATGGTCGCTTCCTTCCAGAAGAGTGCCCTGACGGCCGAGCGGACGTCGGCATCTTCCGCCATGCGTTCGGCCATGATGTCCCGGGCGCCTGCCAGGGCGTCTTCGGGCGTCTGTGCGCCCAGTTCCGGGTCTATGAAGGCCGTTGCCTCCCGGGCAGGGTCTATTTCAGGCTGCTGGGAGAAGATGACCTCAGCCAGCGGCCCCAGGCCTTTCTCCCGGGCCATGGTTGCTCTTGTTCTGCGCTTGGGGCGGTACGGCAGGTAGATGTCTTCCAGCAGTGCCATGGTCTTGGCCGCTTCCAGTGCCTGGAGCAGCTCTTCGGTGAGCACCCCCAGCTCGGTGAGGGAATGCAGGATGGACTCCCTCCTGGCATCGAGCTGTTCCAGGTCTCTGAGCCGGTCTTTAACGGCGCCGATGGCCACCTCGTCGAGCGACCCTGTTGCTTCCTTGCGGTAGCGGGCTATGAAGGGAACGGTGGATCCGTCTTCAAGCAGCGAGCCCACGGCCTGAACCTGACCTGGTTTTATCCCGAGTTCCCGGGCTATGGTGGAAAGGTGGGTTTCTTTCATTGCCCATCTCTAGCTTTTCATCATCATGGCTGTCAATCGGGATGGGTGAAGAGAGGCCTCATGTTAAAAACTTCTGGAAAAAGTGCACAGAAAAACCTATGAGTGGTAAAACGTCATGAACCCTAAGTGGGGTGAGGGCCATCATAATAGAAAGGCTGACCCCGGGAGGAATCCATGGATAAACGGATGATATACTTTGATAACAATGCCACGACCCCCCTTCACCCTGAGGTGAAGAAGGCGATTTTTGAGGCCATGGATATATACGGCAACCCGTCGAGCCTCCACGGGTTCGGCAGGCAGGCGGGCAGGTTGGTGGAAGAGGCGCGTGCAAAGGTCGGCCGCTTCATCGGGGCCAAGCCCGAAGAGATCCTGTTCGTGGGCAGCGGGTCGGAAGGGAACAACACCATTCTCTCCATACTCAACAGCCAGTGCTGGGCCTGCGAGTTCAACACCTGCAGCGGCAAGGATCTCATCACCACGAAGATCGAGCACCCCTGCATCCTCGAGGCCTCGAGGTGCATGGCCGAGAAGGGGGTGAAGGTCACCTACCTCGACGTGGACAAGGATGGCAAGATAGACCTCGACCAGCTCCAAGATTCCATCACGCCCATGACCGGTATGGTATCCGTCATGATGGCCAACAACGAGATAGGCACCATCCAGGATATCAGGGCCATCTCGAAGATCGTGCACGAGCGAGGGGCACTCCTTCACACGGATGCGGTGCAGGCCGTGGGAAAGGTGCCCGTGAACGTGAATGACCTGGGAGTGGACTTCCTCACCCTGTCCGCCCACAAGATCTACGGTCCCAAGGGCATTGGTGCCGTATACATCAGAAAGGGTTCGCCTTTCTGTCCGCTTATCAGGGGGGGGCACCAGGAGCGCGGCAGGCGGGCGGGAACCGAAAACACCATCGGCATCATCGCACTGGGCAAGGCGGTTGAGATGCGCGCCATCGAGATGGAAGAAGAAGAGAAGCGCCTGCTCAGGATGAAGGAGGCCCTGAAGAAGGGCATTGCCGAGAAGATCCCGGACATACACTTTGTGGGCCATCCCACCGACTGCCTGCCCGGGACGCTGAATGTGTCCTTCGAGGGCGCCGAGGGCGAGGCCATCCTGCTGTACCTCGACCTGGCGGGCATTGCGGTCTCAACCGGGAGCGCCTGCGCTTCGGGCTCGCTGGACCCCTCGCACGTCATCCTGGCAACCGGCCTGCCTGCGGAGTGCGCCCACGGATCCATCCGCATCAGCCTGGGCAGGGAGAACACGAGTGAGGACATCGACTACATGCTTCATGTTCTGCCGGGTGTCATCGGGCGCATCAGGGACATGTCCACCGCATACGCAAGGAGGCAGTGATGGAACAGCTGAACTGGGTATATACCGACAAGGTGCTCGAGCACTTCATGCACCCCAAGAATATCATGGACGACGAAAAGGCCTTCGATCCGGACGGACGCGGCATGACGGGCAACATCAAGTGCGGAGACCAGATGATCGTGGCCATCAAGGTGGACAGGGAAAAGGGCATTATCACCGACTGCAAGTGGAAGACCTTCGGGTGCGCCAGCGCCATTGCCAGCACCTCGGTCCTGTCCGAAATGGTCAAGGGCATGAAGCTCGAAGAGGCCTTCAAGCTCTCGCCCAAGGACATCAACAAGGAGCTGGGCGGCCTGCCAGAGCACAAGATCCACTGCAGCGTCCTGGGCGACAAGGCTTTGCGCGCCGCCATCAACGACTACTACGAGCGCAGCGGCATGACCGAGAAGGTCAAGCGAGAAGAGGCCCGCGTGGTGTGCAACTGCATGAACGTGACCGACCACGAGATCGAGGAGGCGGTGCTGGAAGGCGCCAGGACCTTCTACGAGCTCCAGGAAAAGACCAAGGTGAGCACGGTGTGCGGGGAGTGCAAGGACGAGGTGGAACGGCTCCTGGAGTTCTACAAGAACAGGCACTTCTGCCAGATAGAGGAGAAGCCCGACAAACCTTAACGTAAAAGCGACGCGTGCAAGACCGGTAGAGCCTGATCAGGCAGAGAGGTCCCCCCATGATCCCCAGACAGAAGACCGACGGCACTGAGAACGAGAATATCATAAAGAGAGTTGTGGACGAGCTGTGCGAACCGGAATCATACGACCAGGTGTACCACAGGCCCACCCTGGAAGGGGTCATGCCCGCGCTCGATGTCCTTGCGGATATCGTGGAACGGGTGCGCAGTGTCATCTTTCCCGCCTATTTTTCCGACTCGGAGATGACGCTTTCCACCATGCCCTATATCGTGGGGAACCATCTGGAAAAGATAGAGCGCCTGCTGAACGAGCAGATAAAGAGGGGGTTCGAGTTCTCCTGCGAGGTGACGGACCGCAAGGACTGTGTGGAATGCAACGAGAGGGCCATGATCCTCTCCCGGAAGTTCATCTCGACAATCCCCAAAATCAGGCGCCTTCTCATCAGCGATGTACTGGCCGCCTATGAGGGTGACCCTGCGGCCAAGAGCCTCAGCGAGGTCATCTTCTGCTACCCGAGCATCAAGACCATGACGAATTTCCGCATCGCCCACGAGCTCTACGGACTCGGCGCGGAGATCATCCCGCGCATCATCACCGAGATGGCCCACTCGGCCACGGGCATAGACATCCACCCGGGCGCCACCATAGGCGAACGCTTCTTCATAGATCACGGCACCGGGACCGTCATCGGGGAGACCTGCACCATCGGCCGCAATGTGAGGTTGTATCAGGGCGTGACGCTCGGCGCCAAGAGCTTCCCCAAGGACGATTCCGGAAGGCTCGTCAAGGGGATCCCCCGCCACCCCATCGTGGAAGACGACGTGATCATCTACTCGGGCACCACGATCCTGGGAAGGGTGATAATCGGCAAGGGCAGCATCATAGGCGGGAACCTCTGGCTCGACCACGATGTGGAGCCGTGCACCATGGTGATGCAGGCCCCGGAGTCCAACAAGACCATCCTGTGCGCCAGGGAAGAGGCCTGAGGTTCCACCGCCATGGGGAAGAAGGGGACGGGCTTATTCAATGAACAGTACAGATACTTTTATGCAGTCGCCATCATTGCCCTGGCCGGTATGATGGTCCTTGTTCCCTCTGTTCATGGTGCGGAAAAAAAGCCGACGAACGTCTTCATGTGGTCCGTCCAGGGCACCGGGGCCAGGGTGTATATCCTGGGGTCCATGCATGTCCTGAAGGAAAGCTCCTACCCTCTGGATCAGCGGATTGAGAAGGCCTACGAGTCGTGCCCGAGGGTGGTCTTCGAAGCGAACCCGGCCGAGGCGGGCAGCGATGAGGTCAGGGGCATGATGCTCAAGCTGGGCACCTGCCGGGAAGGCAGGACCCTGCACAGCGAGATCTCCCCCAAGACCTATGACGCCCTCAGGAAGCGTGTCCTGGCAAACGGCATGAAGCCGGAACAGTTCAACACCTTCAGGCCGTGGTATGCGGCCCTTGTCATTGCATCCCTCGAGCTCAATAGGCTTGGATTCCTTCCCGAGCAGGGCCTTGACAGCCATTTCTACAGAAAGGCCTCTTCCGATAAGAAGGAAATGATCTTCCTGGAGACGGCCCGGCAGCAGCTGGACCTGCTGGCCAAGTCATTCCCCGGCCAGGAGGAGGACCTCCTCAGCCAGGCCCTGGAGGAAATGGCCGTGCTGGAAAAGATCTCCGCCGACATGGAAAAGGCATGGAAGGCAGGCGATGCAGAACAGATGGAGGCCTTCACCAGGAAGAGCCTCCAGGGATTTCCCGAGGTGGAAAAGAAGCTGTTCACCGAACGGAACAAGGCCTGGACAAAGCGCATATCAAAGCTGCTGACCGAAAAGGGCGATGTCTTCATGGTGGTGGGTGCCGGACACCTGGTGGGCAAAGGCGGCGTGATCGACATGCTCAGGGCCAGGGGCTACACAGCGGTGCAGCAGTAGCTGGAGCAAGAGCCACAAGACCCATGGTGTAATCAGGGCGCCTGAGATATCAGCCTTATTTCATGATGAATTATGATCATGGCGGTTGCAGACGGCCTCTTTGCCTCCCCTGAAAAATAAGGGGGTTCACCGGCCGCCGAACCTGAAATGCCCGATGCGCGACATGGTGCGGATCACCTCCCGTTCGATTTCCGAGTATTGGCCGTCCTCGGACAGGGCCTCCCTGAGGGCCTCTGGCATCCGGTCACCGAAGCCGTGATACACGTAATACTCCTCGATGAAGACGATACCCGGATGGAATGCTTCGATCTCCCCCCAGTGGTCCATGCCCCATTTCCACATCCCGTACATCTTCCTGAGGAAGGTGTACGGAGAGCTGTTCCGCGCGGCATGGATGTGCCAGTTGCTGTACACGTCCAGGATCAGCTCGGCCCGGGCAAACCCACTGGCCATGCCCGCCAGGATCGAACGCACCTGCCGGGGGAGTAAGTATACGAACAGGCCTTCGGCGATGAAAAGGACGGGCCTGTCCCGGGGGATGCCCCGCATCCAGGAGATGTCAAGGACCGATGCGCCCAAGGAACGGTGCCGGTCGGTATCCGGGAAAAAGGCCTTTCTCAGCTCCATGACCTCGGGCAGGTCGATATCGATCCACAGGACCGAGGCGGTGTCCAGCCTCTCATGCCGGAAGTCAAGTCCCGGGCCCAGACTGACGACAACCGTACCGGGATGCCGGGCAATATGGCCCCGGGTCAGGGTGTCGAAGATAACGGACCGGCAGGCCAGGCTCAACTGCATATCCTCGGGGACCTCATCGAACAGGGAGTGATCGAAGTCCAGTTTTTCCACGAGCTGCGCATACCGCTTGTCCGAGATTTTCCCGTCCGGCCGCAGACTCTCGCGATAGCGCATGTACAGCGTGAACAGGAGCGTCTCGGATACGCCCTTGAGCGATCGTGCATTTATCTTCATGGTAAGAACTCCTGTTCATGACAGGTTCGGTGAACACACCGGGTCTTTCGGCCATATGCGCACGCGCGGATTAAGCGTGAATAAAACCGGGTCAATCCCTTGTCATGAGATACAATCCCGCCAGGGATAGTGCTATCCCTGCGGCCTTTTCAAGGCCTATCCGCTCGCGGAAAACGATTGTCCCGACGGGAATGAGAACCATGCCGACGGCGGCATAGGAGAAGAACGTCCCGGTGGAGAGGGTCCAGCCGGACCGGTAGTACAGGACGTGCCCGGCCACGACCCCCACCAGGGAAACGCCGGAACAGACATTGGCCCAGCCGGCGTGTCTGAAGTGACTGACAAGTCCCTGGGGATCAGCGGCCATGGGCAGGAGGACAAGGGAAACGGCCAGGGCGGACACAAGGGTGATCATGGCGGACACCACGGGGGGAACGTGGCCGGGGATGGATTTCTGGCATACGTGGTAGACCACCGTGGAGCCTACGAGAAGAGCGGCCGAGCCGGTCATGAGAAAAGCCGGACCGTTCGTCACGGGCATGTATCCCGCGAATGCTCAAGGGCAAGGGATCCCTTCAGGTGCAGCCTCTCGTCATTGCAGGATCGCACCTCGAACAGGCATGCAGCCGCATCTTCAGCGCGGCGGTATATCAGGTCCACTGCCGCGGGCAGATACACGGGCAGCTTGTATTCGACCACGAGCTCCTTTGGACTCCACGTGATCCGTTCCTCGAGGCAGGCCGTGACCAGGGAAAGCATGTACATCCCCTGGACGATGGGCTGCTTGAAGCCGAAGGGCCGGGCCGTCAACGCGTACAGGTGGATGGGGTTGTAGTCGCCGGAGACCTTTGCATACCGGCGTCCCGCATCCTTTGGCAGACACAGGGGCAGCCGGTCTCCCTCGAGGGCCGCGGTGGGCGTCTTCGTATTTTTCCCGGATGCATGGCTGCGGTTTCTGGAGAGAAAACCGCTGCGGCACTCGAGGGCCTTGTGCGCGTTCACGAAAAAGTCCGTCACGATGTCGAACGTCCTGCCCCGGGGTGCCGTCCTTTCGCCCTCTATCCGGCATCGCATGTCGAATGCGTCCGTCAAGGCGGCGTCTTCATACTGTCTGAAGGTGTTCTCCACATGGATGAGACCGGCAATGCGCAGCCGAAAGGCCGGATCAGTCAGCAGTGCAAGCTGGACGCGCTGGGCCATGACATAGTAATACGGCAGGGGGATGCTTTCTCCGGGCTTGTACCCGCATGTCCGGCTGAACGCGGCCAATGCATCGGGTTCTATCCGGGCACCCGTTACGGACCTTTCGATTCTTTCAAGTGGCGTCGTCTCCTTCAGTCCGGATTTGCGGGAGACCGCCGCCTTCAGCAGCAGTCCGGCCAAAGAGGGGAGTTGGGAATAAGGCATGCAGGGGACAGTACTCATCTGCACCTCCTGGGTTTTGAGTGCGATCCGTACGGGTATGGTATCATGGGGCAAAATACCCGTGGTATTCGGCCGGGATGAGGGCCTTGTTGACTTCGAACAGCTCTATGAGCACGCCGTCGGGTGCGGGAACCATGATGTACTTCATGTACCCGAGCTCGGTCACGTCCTTTTTGAATGGAACCCCAGCGGCTTTCAGGAGGCCATAGTCCCTTTGGACGTCGTCCGTCTGGATGCCGAAATGATGGATGCTTCCCGGCCCCGGCATCTTCGGGGCCTGGTCATAGAAGTGTATCCTGCCGGAGCCGACCTTCATGAAGACATTGCGGGCGCCCGCGACCTCCATGTCCAGGACGATCTCCCCTCCGAAGAAGTCCTGGTAAAAGGCCATGCTCCTGGCGATGTCCGAGGCGAAGAGATGCACGTGGTGAACATGATGGGGCATATGTCCCTCCTTATGAATCTTATTTTTTACGGACCTTTGACGTCCGGCTGCCGTTCAGTCGAGGCCCGGGCGCGGACTGATCCACGGCCCAGCGCTCGGCCCATTCCTTGAGCTGCCAGATGAGGGTGCCCAGCTCGAGGCCCTGCTCGGTAATGACATACCCCTGTCCGCCGCGCTGCTCGATGATCCCTGTGGCGCGAAGCTCGGACAGTCGGGTGTTGAGCACGGTGGGGGAGATGTCCCCGCAGAGCCTCTGCAGGTCCCTGAAGCTGGAAGGGCCGTTTGTATGCAGCTCCCACAGGACCCTCAGCGACCACCGCCTGCCCAGCAGGTCGAGGACTGCCATGAGGGGGCGGCCTGTCTGTGAGCCTCTTACCTTGATGCCTGGTTTCGGTGCAGCCATGGATCCTCCCCGAGTGATACTAAATCAGTAGCGCTACAGAATAAGTAGCAGAGATCCGTTTGCGCGTCAATCCTTTTTACGTTTACCAGGGATGGGGGGATAACCGGGGGTTATGTGCCGCTGTCAATGGTTCTTCTCACGCCCTTGAGCAGCTCGGTGCGCGTAAACGGCTTCATGATGAGGTTGACGCCGGGCTCCATGATGCCGCGATTGAGGATGTGGTCCTCCGTGTAGCCTGACATGAACAGTATCTTCATGGCCGGGAACTCCTTCTTGAGCTGCTCCGCGAGCATGCTTCCGTTCATGCCTGGCATGATCACATCGGTGAGGAGCAGATGGACCGGGCCGTCATGTTCCCTCATGCGCCCGATGGCATCCTGGGCGTTCGCCGCATCGATGACACGGTATCCCGCCGATGCGAGTATCTTCATGCCGAGGCCGCGGACGATATCGTCGTCCTCGCACAGGAGGATCGTTTCTGTGCCCCCCTTCACTCCCGCGTCCTTTGCCGGGGGGGTGTCATGCCGGGCAGGGCCTTCGGCGGCAGGCAGATAGATACAAAAGCTCGACCCCATGCCGGGCCTGCTTTTCACGGTGATGTGGCCTCCGGCCTGCTTGACGATGCCGAAGACGCTCGACAGGCCGAGTCCGGTGCCCCGCCCCCGCTCCTTGGTGGTGAAGAAGGGTTCGAAGATGCGCGCCATGGTGGTCTCGTCCATGCCCTGGCCCGTGTCGCTCACGCTCAGGACGGTATGTGGCCCTGTGCGGGCATCCGCATGGTCGGCCGTATGGGAATCGTCCAGTGTCGTTCCGATTGTTCCTATCTCGAGGACACCTCCATCGGGCATGGCATCACGGGCGTTCACGGCCAGGTTTACGATCACCTGCTCCATCTGCCTCGCATCGGCATAGACCGGATAGGCGTCGGGCGTTAAGGAGTATTTCAGCTCAATGTTCTCCGGGATAAGCCGCCGAAGCATCTTTGTCATGCCGTCGAGCGTGGCATTGAGATCGAAGACCTCCGGCTTGGCGACTTCCTTGCGGCTGAACATGAGGAGCTGGCGGGTAAGGGACGCCGCGCGCTGAGCGGCGAGCTTTATTTCCGTAACCTCGTGGACGATGCTCTGTTGCGAGACGTGCTTCTTCTCCAGAGAGTCCAGTGCCAGCTCGGCATTGCCGAGGATGGCTGTCATGAGGTTGTTGAAATCGTGCGCCACGCCTCCTGCCAGGGAACCGACGGCCTCCATCTTCTGCGCCTGGAGGAGCTGCGCCTCGAGCCGGGCCTTCTCCTCCTCGGCCTTCTTGCGCCCGGTGATGTCGGTGATGACACTCAGTATGCATTGCTGGCCCCTGACCATGCTGGGGGCTGCGGAGAGCAGGCAGGTGACGATCTGCCCGGACTTTGTCCGAAGCAGTATCTCGAGGCTTCCTATCTGCCCTGCTTCCCGGATTTTTTGCAGGACCAGGTCCTTATCATCCGGGTTCTCGACAAGGATCCCGAGCTCGAGTGCAGTGCGCCCCACGGCCTCCTGGCGCGAATAGCCGAGTATGTGCGTGAAGGCATCGTTGATGTCCAGTATGCGGCCTTCATCGGCGGTGAAGATGGTGATGATGGCGGGAGACTCGCGGAAGATCGTGGCAAGGCGCTGCTCGGATTCCTGATAATCCCGGGTCCGTATGGAGACCTGCCGCCTCAGCGACCATGACCATGCCAGGATTCCCGCCAGGAGGACCAATATGGCTGCAAGGGGGAACACGAGGTATCTCAGCATGGCCTCCCGCCACCGCTGCTCTTCGTACACCCCGAACCACCTGTCCTGTATCTCTTTGTATCTGCCCGTTGATTTGAGGATGTTCAGCCCCTCGTTCAGCTTCTGCACGAGCTGGTGGTTGCCCTGCGCGACGGCAAAGCAGTAATGGCCTGCCGGCAGTCCCGTCTCGATGGCCACGAGGTTCGTGAGCTTGAACACCTTGGCGTAGTAGAGGCCCTGCATCTTGGACGAGAGGAGCGCCCCGTCGTGCCTGCCCGAAGAGAGCAGGCGAAGAGCCTCTGCGGGGTCTGTCACGGGGATGATGGAGGAGGCGAGCCCCGTGCTCCTCAGGTAGTCGTTCATGAGATCGCCCTTCTGAACGATGATCTCCCTGCCCCGTATATCCTCCAGGGAGCTTATGGGAGACCCCTTGCGGACGAAGAGCCCGGATGTCACCAGCGTATGCGGGATGGAGAAGTCCACGGATGCATCCCGTTCCTTTGAATAGTACATCCCCGCCAGTACGTCCACGCGGCCGGATTCCAGGTCCTGCCTGACCTGGTTCCATGGTCCCAGCCTGACATGCACCGTGTAGCCCATGGCTTCGCCCACGGCCTGCATGAGCTCGATGTTGAATCCCGTAGGCCTGCCGTGCTCGACGAACTCGAACGGCGGGTATTCATGGTCTCCGCTCACGAAGAGAACGGGCCTGGACGGCTGGGTTCCCGGGGACTGCCCGGGGGCGGCCCGGGCCTGCGCGGGGGGCAATGCCAGGCAGGCTGCGACGGCCAGAACCGTTATGACGATGCCGGCCGGGTGTGTATGAGCGACCTGTATAAGGGTAGACCGGGAGCCAGCCATATATTCCTTCAGTGAAGACCTCTCATGTACATATCAGGTGGTTTTCGCCATCTATCCAATATTGTAAGAATAATCCCATGAGTCGAGGAAGCAAGTCTAAAGGGTGCATTACGTGGTCAATGAGATCTCATGAAGGAAAAGGCTGCATCTCAGGCAGCCCTTCAGAAGCGGGGTCGGCATCTTTGCCCGGGGGTTATGCGGAGGCAGGGCCATTCAGGATGATGCCGACAGGCGGTGAATTCCTTTTTCTACTTTATTTCCCCGGGGCGCCTCTTAGCCTTGTCGCGCCGTATCCTGTCTTTCTGAACCTTGCTGCGTTCCTTGATGAGACGGGAGATGTCCTTCTGGCGGCGTGTGAGTTTCTCTCCTGCCATGCGGCCTCCTTGGATAATGATCGAGCCGTACTGCCCGCGTTCCTTTTTCAAGGACACGCGGTTCCGTAAAAGGGCAGAACCCTGCGTGACCGCTTCGGGAAGCCTCCCCCGGGGGGAAGTCCCTTCTCAGCCTTCGCGCTCCATGTTGATGAGGTATTTCGCCGCCACCGTGTTCACGGCGACTGCGGTCTTAGCGCCCTTGAGGTGCGCCTTCAGGGCATCCAGGTCCGACTTCCAGGCCAGGTCGCCCGGCGCAAGGAAGCCGATGCTGCCGGGGGTATGGGCTGTGAAGATGGCGCCGTCCTTGTAGTAATACAGCTGGTCGCACACCTCGGTGTCATAATCGCGCATGTACGGCGGTATGTCCGTGGGCCTGAACCACAGCTTGATCTCGCGCTCGGCGTCGGCGGCGTTCGCTGAGGCGTGGATGAGGTTGTCCACCCTGTCGCCTACGAATTTGCCGGCTTCGTCCTTGACCGGCACCACGGTGCCCAGCGCCCGGATGCAGCCCGGCTTCTGCACGCGTGCGTCGTGCGCGTTGGTGGGGCCTGCGATGTCGCGGATCTTTTTTATGGCTCCGGTGCCCTGGTAGACAAAGGCGATGACCCTGCGCTTCCAGGGCTCATCGGGGTAGTGGAGGCGGCCGGTTATGTACTCCAGCAGGGAGGGGTAGAAAAATTTGCCGCGGTGCTCCTCGTAATGCTCTTCTGCAAGCAGGGTGCTGACGGATACGATCTTGGTGGCCGCGAAATGCAGCCCGGTGTGGAATTCACTCAGCATGGAAAGGATGTATCCGGTCAATGAGTTCTTCAGGGCGTCGGGCTTGATGAGCACCAGTGTGTTTTCGCGGTCTTCTTTCGTCATGCGTGATCTCCTTGCTGGTTGAATTGTCAGCTCTATGCTGTATGATTCCTAGGGTTGATACAGTTTTGAGCTTTGCCGTGTCAAGCAAAAGGTTTTAAGGATGAGGCCAGGGGGCTACGCCTGAAACAGCATGACCTGGAGATGACGCACTTCAGCCCTCCTCAGCGTGCCGGGTCGGGGTCCTCCTTCGGCACCCCCTGCCGGGGCAGGGCCTGCACCCAGTCGAAGAACACCTGGTGGAACTGTTCCGGTGCTCCTGCCTGGCAGTGCTCGCCCGCTCCGTCCGCATCCAGGAATGTATGCATCCTGAAGCTCCGGGCGTTTCTTATGTGCTTCTTGAAAAGCCCGGCCTCCCCAGGGGGTATGAGGTGGTCCTTGTCACCACGGAGCAGCAGCACGTCGCATGTGATCCTGTCCGCCACCGGCGCCAGGGTGTAGGCCCCGGTCTTCTGCAGGAATTCGAACGGCGTTTCTCCGCCGATCACCCAGTAGCCGTTCTCGAGCGCCCAGCGCTTCCCGATGTCTGATTTTGCCAGGTGCAGGGCCAGTCTGTTGAACAGACCCTTGAAGCCGGATCTGTAGAGGAACCTGCCCAGGGAGGGCATGCCGGCCAGGGCCGCGCTCTTCATGCTGAAGAATCCGCCGAACCCGGCCACTGCATCGATGCGCTTTTCGATGGCTGCGGCGCGCATGGCAAGCATGGCCCCCATGCTGATGCCGAGCAGTATCTTCTTCGCTGGGGTGAACTCCGGTACCTCCCACTGCATGTAGTCCAGAAGGATCTGAAGGGGCTTCTCCCATTCCGGTATGAATTTCAGTGCGTGTTCGCGCAGCATGTTCGACTGCCCGGGCCCTTCGAACAGAACGCACGGGTAACCCCTCTCCCGTGCCGCCGAAGCCGCCCATAAATAGCTCTCCTCGTTGGTTGAATCGAACCCCCCGCACACGAGGATGAAAGGCTTGGCCGCGTCTCCGGGGAAGTAATAGGCCCTCATGGAGACATTTTCATAGGGTATCTGAAGGATCCTGTGCGGTACGCTCAGCACCTGAAGCGCCCTGGTGAAGGCAGCTGCGCTCTCTTTGTAGATGCCGGGCCGCCTGGAATCCGTGGGGTGAAGGAAAAACTCGCTGGTGCGGAAATAGTTGGATGCCCGCAGCAGTGCCTTGCCCCTTCCCGTGGTGTCCTGGGACTCGGCGACCATCTGGGAGCACTTCTGGCCCAGCTCGTACCACGACTCGTACCAGCTCTCGGCGTCTGCATTGCGGATGGAGCTCAAGGCGGAAAGACACTCGCCGATGTTCGCGCCGCCGGCAGCAGAGTGGCCCAGTGTGCGCAGAGCCTGGTAGTGGAACGCCTGGGATTTGAAAAACCGCAAGATCCGTTTCTTGCCCTTCATGGAACCCCCTGTCATGACTTCAACGGAAGCAACTGCAGGGCATTATAATGCACTGCGGATATTTCAGACAGTACTTTTGTGGGTCCGGCCGGGAGAGTGGGTTTTTATACAATTCCGGATCTTTGCTTATGAAACTTCCTGAAAAGACTTTCGCATGACCTCAGTGGAGCAATTGAGCCGGGCGTGAAAAACCTTACCTGTACAAATGATGGATCCGGGCCGGATTTCCTGGTGCTGTTAAACGATGCGCATGGGGTTGTGCATGAGGATCATGAATAGGGGCCGTATGGAACGAAGCATCCCCGGAAGGTAAGAGCCGGGCTGTGGTTTCATATAGGCATGTTCAATTTCAGTTAGAGAGGCGGACAGGACAGATCTGCGAAAAAACTTCACTCATGCCAAACCGAACAGAGTGGCATATTATATACATTGCGAATTTTCCTTATATAATGTAAGCTATAATATGTGAAACGCAAGGAATTATAAGGGTGTGGTTGCGACACCATAGTTTATCCGCATTTTGTTTCTATTATGCCCTTATACAGAATTCTATAATATTGATATTTCTGCATAGTGATTGTTCGAAGTCAACTGATGGATGATGTTTGATGGGTGAACTTGGCACATTAATCAAGTTTGGGCAGTATGAGCACCTGCAAAAATTACGGGATATAGGTCTTCTTTATTTAAACACTCCGCAATTTTTTTGGGGTGTTGAAGATAAAGAACTCCGTGGTGATCCTTTTGATTGTATTGCTAAAGTTGCAAGAGGACCAAAAGTAGAACTGACTTTTGCTGATGGCACAGAAATATCTGCAGAGGGCGAGTGGGTTCTAAGAATGTATCCTCCGGAGCCTGATAAGATCAACCTCTTCTGTATGTACGCGTTGCGACCACTCATGGAAGGAACCTTTCCCGTAGATAAGAGAAATTTTCAGTTCGGCGATCATGCCTTATTATTACTCAACCGTGATGAATTTATGAATAGAGTTGGAATCGCTCTGAAGTCTCAAAAAATTAAGGCAGCAGCAGATCTCGTCGAGTATGTTGAAGACAAGTATACTGGAGAACTTGGCCCATTCAAGAAGCTTAAGAGTTTCATGTATCAGTCGGAATGGCGGTTAGTCTGTTCTCATGGACCAGGCGGACCACGAGAAATTACCATTGGCAATATCCAGGATATTTCAGTGATATTGCGTAGTGAAGAAATCAACAAGCTAATAAAAATCAGCTTCGAACAAAACACTGCACCGGACTCGGCATAGCCGCGCCGGTGAGCTTTCACGTTGGGCCAGAGGAAGGAAAACGGGTTGTGCCAGAGAAAGTTAAGAAACAAGTCTATCTTGATGACAAGACTTATAACGTAGTCGATGTTAAGCGCGGTGGTATGGGGCGCGTATGGTTGCTAGAGAACGCATTTGATGATGCATACGACCCCATCCATAAAAGCAGAATTGCAGTCAAAACTTTTGATTTTACTCCGCAGCACTATGCAATTGAGCAAGAACTCAACTCTTGGGTAGCACTAGATCACAAGAATATTCTTGCTTTGTTACGGATTGGTCGCTTGAATTACCGCCTTGCTGCAATAATGCTTTGGCTTCAAGGCACGCTAGAAGATGAGTTGGCATCGAAAATAGCATATTCAGAAAAAATCGTGATGAATATTGCTTTGCAAATAGTAGAAGCTTTGAATTATGCGTTTGAAAAATATCACTTAGTACACTTGGATTTGAAGCCTGCAAATGTATTGATTCGTTCAAAAGAACCAATATCGATACAGGTAAGTGATTGGGGGATTTCTAGAATTGCCTCGCAAATAGCACAAGCAAATTGGTCCGTAGAGGAGTCAGAAAATCAATTAACAGCGTATGGTGCAGGGACACCCTTATACATGTCGCCTGAAAGATTTTCGGGAAGTTGGCAAATAGCACCACAAGCAGATATGTATTCTTTAGGAATGATGCTCGTTCAATTCCTTACTGGCATACTGCCATTTCGTATTGAAGAAAGGAATCCGTATGAAGAAATTATATGCGGTTCCTATATGGAGAATGTAAGGCAAATATTACATGTCAAATCCAAAAGGCTTGAGCGAATCATACATTCTTGCATTCATCCTGACGCAAGGATGAGGCCAAGTTCTTATGCTGCTCTGATTTATGAACTAAAGCACTGCCTATAAATGGAAGAGGGTACTTAATTATGTTTAGCCTATTTGGTAAGAAAAAAAAGACAAAAAATATATACGATGAAATACTAGGCTTTGTCGCCTACCAGAAAACGAGTAGTTTAATCGAAAAAGCCAACAATCTAATGAAGCTCGGGAGAAGAGAGGAGGCAATTGAGGTTTTCTCTCAGGCAGAAAGTATTGCAGTTAATGCTGTGCAAAACTCTCCTGATTCCTTTCAGGCCAATCTATTGCTCGCATTCTTCTATAAGGAGGCGCAGATAAACGAACGAGCTGAAGAAATTATTGAAAATCTTCTGAGCTCTGGAAAGTTTAAGATTGATGAAGAAAATCGGATTATTTTAAGAGCCGAGTTACAGAAGCTAAGAAGGGAGAAACCTAATAGCCATAAGAGCAAAGAAGGATCGCTCGAAGGTTTCACTAAGATATATAGTTGTCAAAACTGTGGGAGGATTATTAATTTTGTGACAATGCCTTGTCCTCATTGTCAGTGGTATTCCTCAGATCCATCAAGTCTTGCTCGCTCAATCGTTCTTTCCAATCCAACGATAAAAGTACCAGCTCTTCTTTTGTTGGCCAGAGAGGTTTCAAAAGGGAGATCGCCATCGGAAGTGGTGGTCAACTTAGATAGTAATGCTAGAGAGTACTATGAAATGCCCGAAAGCGAATCAAAGCTTAGGTATATGTTCAATCTTCTCCAGCAGAATGCACAAAAGAATATCCGTGATATGAATATGGTTCGTGAGTGCCCAAATTGTGGAGAGAGAATTGTATTTAGCCAAGAAGATGAATGTAGCTCCTGCGGTGAATCAATTGGCTGGCCTGATTCTATCAAGTTTCTTGTGTGCTTGGACAATTTAGTATGGTTGTTTGAACAAAGGGTAGAAGTGTCAAGTTCAAATGAGTTTTCTGAATTTGTGTGCTTATTGGTGGCAATGACTAATGAAATGCTCCGCAAGCAAGAGATTCCACCCATGAATAGAAGAAACTATGCGCTTTCGTTAATGCGTGAAATGAAAGCTATCGCGGATGCGAATAGAGGAGCTATTATTGACACAACCAACCCGGAGAAGTTGAAAATCTACTTAGTAAAGGAAAGCATGCTGGAGGATAGTGAACAATTTGGTTTATTTCTTTACTCCGAGCTGGAGTTCTTTGCAAAGATAATGATCAACGGAGTAAGTTTGTGAATTACCGTCTGACTCATCAAATAGGGCCTAACACTTATAAGGCCTCCTCGTGTCAATAGGTAAAGCTCTCCCAGACGAAAAG
>CAZRIV010000019.1:0-51502 GCA_964600235.1 uncultured Bacteriovoracaceae bacterium
ACACTCCGAAGAAGAGAGACCTAGATTAAAAGTGCGAAACATTGTTGACACTACCTCATATCATTTAGTAACTCATAAAAAGCAGAGATGTTGTTCCAGAAGTTATGGTTCTACCTGATTGAAGATCTCTTCTGCTAGACATCACTGACAGACCTTCAAGAACGAGTCCACATATCTATAAGCTATAAAAACTTCATGACCTGTAAGATTTATTTGCAGTACCTGAATCATTTTGTCAGACCGAATCCAGACGTATCCGGATTATCCAGGTCCTGAATAGAACCCTGTCTACATATCTTGAACGGATAACGGGTTAACAGAGAAACCAGAGATCAGTCGCTGTCTATGATCACTTTCGACAGTTCCGGTTTCGCCCTGGGCAGGACGATGGTGATCCGCGTCCCCGTCGGCCCGCTTGACGGGTCGGCGTTCGACTCGATGGAGAACTTTCCATCATGCAGCTTGACAGCTCCGTAGGCGAACGGCAGTCCCAGTCCGGTACCTTCTCCCGCAGGCTTTGTGGTGAAGAAGGGGGTGAGGAGGTTGTCCATGTTTTCTCTGGATATGCCCGTGCCGGTGTCCTGGATCGTTATGGTGACCTGTTTTTCGGAGTCCTCCAGCCGGACGGTGCACTCACCTCCACCGGGCATGGCCTCCACGGCATTGACCAGCAGGTTGGCGAACGTCTTGATGATCCGCTCCTCATCGACCCAGACGCTTCGGTCCTGAACGTGCGCAATGAGCTCTACCTTTACGGATTCAGGCTTGGCGAGGCCCAGTACGGCAGTCTCCATCAGTTGGACAATGTCCTTCTCCCTGCGCTTCAGTCCCTGGAGGGCGGCCTTGATATTTTCTTCGTACTGAGGGGGAATCTTTTCCATGACGCCCTTTCTGACGGGGTCTGTTTTTTTATGTTCACCGACATTCTTATCATATTTTCACGCCTGATTCCTGCAATAATTTGCAGTGCTGCCCATGGCTTCAAGTATGGTAAGACCGGTGCGTGAATGCATTTGCATGCAGTCGTGCATCAACAAACGGAATGAACCACGGAGGTATTCCCGGGAAGTTCTCTTGATGGCGCCCTTTGTGAGGGCCCCTGCAGAAGATGTCTGGGGGATATCCGGCCGCTTTTAATGGAGCAGAACTTGCAATATGTGCAGATGGAATTACATAGATACTAGATAAGATGCGCACCAGTCACCCCACAATCCTGATGAGAATGGAAGGAGCCCCATGCAGGAAGTCATAAAGAAAAAGTACTCCCAGAAGCTCAGTACGGCTGAAGATGTGGTTGGACTGATCAAGTCCGGAGACAGGATATTCTTCGCCGAATTCGCCCTGCGGCCCGAGTCCCTGGACGAGGCCCTGGCAAAAAGGGCCCATGAGCTCACAGACGTGATGGTCGAAGGGGTGTGCATCACCAAGGTGCCCATGTTCATCGAGGCTGACCCGCACCGCGAGCACTTCGTGTACAACGACTGGCACTTCTCCGGGGTGAGCAGGAGGCTCTACCAGCAGGGGCTGTGCAGCTACATCCCCTTCACCTATCACCAGGGCCCGCGCGTGGTGAGGAAGTACAAGGAGTATGACTACGTCTTCGTGAGCGCGCGTCCCATGGATGCCCAGGGCTACTTCAATTTCGGCATGTGCAACTCCATCACGTCTGCGGCCATCACCAAGGCGAAGAACGTGGTGGTGGAGATCAACGGGAACATGCCCCACTGCCTGGGAGGCAACCAGGAGTCGGTGCACATCTCGCGGGTGGACTATATCGTTGAGGGCAGGAACCCGCCCATCCTGGAGATCAAGCCTGCCAGCCCGAGCGAGACCGACGAGAAGATAGCCCGGCACATCATGAAGGAGATAGAAGACGGCGCCTGCCTCCAGCTGGGCATCGGCGGCCTGCCGAACGTCATCGGGAACATGATCGCGGAATCCGACCTCAAGGACTTGGGCATCCACACGGAGATGCTGGTGGATTCCATGGTGGACCTCTACAACGAGGGAAGGATCACGGGCAACTTCAAGACCATCGACCGGTTCAAGATGGTCTACACCTTTGCCATGGGCACCAAGAAGCTCTACGAGTTCCTGCACAACAACCCTGCCTGCGCCTCGTACCCGGTGAACTACACCAACGACCCCAGGATCATCGGGGTGAACAGCAAGGTGGTGGCCATCAACAATGCCGTGGAGATAGACCTGTTCAGCCAGGTCTGCTCGGAGTCCGCAGGCACGGCCCAGATCTCGGGCACGGGCGGGCAGTTCGACTTCATCTTCGGCGCCTTCTATTCGAGGGGCGGCAAGGGGATCATCGGCATCAGCTCCACCTATAAGGACAAGGCGGGGAACATCCATTCCCGCATCGTCCCCACGCTCCAGCCGGGCTCGATAGTGACCGTGCCGCGGTCCATCGTGCAGTACGTGGCCACGGAATACGGCATCGTGCAGCTCAAGGGCGCCTCCACCTGGGAGAGGGCCGAGGCGCTCATCAGCATCGCCCACCCCGCGTTCCGGGAAGGGCTCATAGCTCAGGCCCGGGACATGAAGATCTGGCTCAACAGGAACCGGGGTGATGCCTGATCCCGGTCCTGTCCCTTCATTTCCAGTTTTTCATTAACAAATCTCATTTTTTCCTTATAATGATGGTCTCATGGAGAAAGGCACATCTATGAAAACGGCGCAGGCGGGCGACAGGGTCAGGGTGAACTATACGGGAAGGTCCGAGGACGGCCAGGTGTTCGAGTCTTCCGCAGGCCAGTCGCCCCTGATCTTCACCATCGGGGCATCGGAGGTGGTCAAGGGCTTTGAGGAAGCAGTCGTGGGCATGCAGCCAGGTGAGCGTAAAAAGATCACGGTGGAGCCCGAAGACGGATTCGGCATGTATGACGAGGAACTGGTCATAGAGGTGCCGAAGGAAGGACTCCCCCCTGACCTCAAGATCCAGGTGGGAATGGATTTCGAGATGGAGGATGACGAAGGCAATGTGCTGCCCGCCGTTGTCATCGAGATCATGGACGAGGCCATCCTCATCGACGCCAATGCCCCGCTCGCGGGGAAAAGGGTGATCTACGACATCGAGCTCGTGGATATCGTCAAGCCCAGAAAGGCATCAGACTCGGATACCACCCACTAGAACCTGAGGGCCTTTTCCGCGTCCATCTCCCGGTGTCCCGGCAGGCCAGTTCTTCTAGCGTTTCACGATGAGGACCGGGTGCTTCGATTTCCTCACCACCTTTTCCGAGACGGAACCCAGGAGCATCTCCTCCAGGTTGCCCTTTCCATGGGACCCCATGACGATCACCGAGGGGTTCTCCTCTTCGGCCACCTTGAGCAGCACCCGCACGGGCACCCCCTTTTCAACCCGGGCCCTCACGGAGTAGCCAAGCTTTTTCAATTCGTTGACAACCAGGCCGATCGACTCGGACGAACGTTTTTCTATCTCTTTTTCGATGTTGATGAAATCCTGTATGGTGCTGTATGAGCTCAAGAGCTCCAGGTTCGACTGGTCTATGACATGCAGGACGACGACCTCCTCGCCGCCCGCCTCCTTGAGGCGCTTCACGTACTGCAGCGCCTTTGTCGCCACATCGGAAAAGTCCGTGGGAAAGAGAATCTTCTCAAACATCATGAACCTCCTTTTCTTTCTCAGTTTCCATTGTAAGGGTTCAAAAGGGCATGTCAATGGACCAGGTCATCTGGTTTGTGCTTCTCTATTGGACCGGCCTGATGCACTCGGGTGAATCATTTTTCGGGTTGTTCACAAAGCGCGAGATCCCGTATGCCTCCATTGCCTCATGGTCGTACGGTCTGAGCAGGCCCTTCAGGGTGTCATCGCCGGGTATGTCCGCGCTCAGCCAGAGCCTGTAATGATCGGGATTGAGGATGACCGGCATCCGGTTGTGTATCCGGGCAACCACCTGGTTGGCCCCGGTGGTGATTATGGTGCCGGAGATGATGTCCTTCCCGGATTGCGTATCCCTCCAGGAGTCCCAGAGCCCTGCCATCCCGAAGGGTTGGCGGCTCTTCAGGCGGATGAAGAAGGGTGCCTTGTCACGTCCTGCGCCCTTCCATTCGTAAAAGCCTTCAGAGAAGATGATGCACCGGCGCTTCTGGAAGGGGGTCTTGAAGGAAGGTTTGTCCGGCAGGGTCTCGGCCCTGGCATTGATCATCCTCGCCCCCATGGACCTGTCCCTGGCCCAGAAGGGTATGAGGCCCCAGTGGACAAGCGTAAGTTTCGGGGCAGGCGTGTTGAGTACGGTGAGGATGTCCTGGGTCGGTGCGATATTGTAGCGGGGGGCCATTCCCCCAAGGGCCTGCGCATCCATCTCCAGATCGGGAAAATGCACCCGTATCTTTTCAGGCTCAAAAATCTGGATGAAACGCCCGCACATACCTATAAGATACCTTGAAATTCATGGGGAATCCAGTGTCGAAATGCTTTTCCGGGGTTTATGTCCTGCGCAATGGGCTTTATGAGTATCCCATGATCTGGTATGATGAGTGGTCTGCATGACACCGGCCCGTGAACAGGGTGTGGGATAAAATTCGCTACAGGGGGCGTTTATGAAGAGATCGGCATGGGTGTTACTTGTACTTTCAGTTTTCATTACCGTGAGCCTTCATGCGGAAGAACCCTGGAATCTTGTCAAGGACAGTGATGGGATCAAGGTCTATTCCAGGCCGGTTCCCGGCTCGGATGCAAAGGAGTTCAAGGGCATAGCCGAGGTCAATGCCCCCCTCGAGGTGATCCGGGAGGTCTTCAGGGACATACCGTCATTCCCCAAGTGGTATGGGTTCTGCAAGGAGATCAAGCTCCTTAAACAGGATTCCCAGGACGTGAGGGTCATCTATTTCGTACTTGAGACCCTGGGGCCGGTGAAGGACCGGGATTTTGTGGTCAATACAAAGGTTGAACTGGACAGCCAGGCAGGGAAACTTTTCATAACCATGAACGCGCTCAAGGAGGATCTTGTCCCGAGGCTGGACAAGTATGTCCGCATGACGGATATAAAGGGCAGGTACGAAATGACCCGGACGGCCGACGATAAGGCAGAAGTGGTGTATATCGTCAAGGCCGACCCGGCAGGCTCCATTCCCGCCTTTATCTCGAACATCATGCAGAAGGACCAGCCGTTCCTTTCCCTGAAGGGCTTGCGTGAGATGGTCAGGAAGGACATCTACTATCAGAAGGCGGGCATCACAAGGAATAAGTGACTCCCATGCGCGTAAAGAACAGTTCTGTCGAGCAGTGCGTGAACCCGGGCAGTCTATGACCGGCGGCTTGGCACATGCGTTCCCGTGGGAGGGCTTCCGGCATTGCCCTTCCTGCGGCTCCAAGAGGATAACCCTGCGGGGGGACCGCTCGGTTTCATGCAAAAAATGCGGCTACCATTTCTTTTTCAACGTGGCTTCGGCGGTGGCGGGGTTGATCGAGGACGACATCGGCAGGCTCCTCATGACCGTTCGCGCCCATGATCCGGGCAAGGGTGCGCTGGACCTGCCCGGCGGGTTTGTGGACTTCCATGAGTCTGCCGAGGAAGCCCTGATGCGTGAAATCACCGAGGAACTCAACCTCACGGTGACCAAGTGCACCTACTTCAAATCATTTCCCAATACCTACACCTATGACAACGTCACCTACCACACCCTCGACCTGTCGTTCATATGCCAGGTGGAATCTTTCGGCCTTCAGAGACTTTCCGATGAGATTGCGGAGGTGAGGTTCTTGAGGCCTGAAGAGATCAATATAAAGAACATCGCCTTTGATTCCATCAGGCGGATCGTCTCCGATTACCTCAGGGCGGGAAAGGCAGTATTGTCTCCGGTTTTACCACGGCGCTGACCCGCGGGGGGCTGAAAAGAAATCCGGCTCCGGATAAAGCCCCGTGCCCGGCAGCTACTCTTCGTCCTTGTGGTGTTTGATCACCTTTCCCTTCACCATGTAGATGACGTCTTCGCAGATGTTGGTGGCGAGGTCCGCGATGCGCTCGAGGTTGCTGGCGATCTTCATGATCTGGAGCGCGCGCTCGATGGTGGTGGGGTCGGAGGTCATGAAGGTGATGAGTTCCCTGATGATCTGGGTTCTGAGGCCGTCCACGATGTTGTCGCGCTCGCACACGATGCGTGCGAGATCCGCATCCTCATTGATGAAGGAGGTGATGCTGTCCGAGATCATGGTCTTCACCACATCGGCCATCCTGGGTATGTCGATGAGCGACTTGACCGGGGGTCGTTCGATGAGAAAGAGCCCGCTCTCGGCAATGGTCACGGCATGGTCGCCGATGCGCTCGAGCGTGCTGTTGATGTGAAGGATCATGATGATGGTGCGCAGCGCCTTGCCCGTGGGCTGGTGCTGTGCGATGATGGACACGCTCCTTTCGTCGAGCTCCACCTCAAAGTTGTTGGCCCTGGGCTCGTCCCGGCGGATCACGTCATTGAGCAGGTCTTCCTTCTTCTCCCTGAGCCCGGTTATGCTCGTCTCCACCATGGACTCCACCAGGGTGGCGAACTCCATGAGGGTCTTCTTCAGGTTGATCAGTTTGGTCTCTTCCAGCATCTGTGCTCCTTATCCGAATTTACCGCTTAGATATTCCTCGGTCATCCGCTCTTTGGGTACGGTGAAGATCTTTCCCGTCAGGTCGTATTCGATGAGTTCGCCCAGGTACATGAAGGCGGTAAAATCCGACACGCGGGCCGCCTGCTGCATGTTGTGGGTGACGATCACGATGGAATAGTCCTTTTTCAGCTCTAAGATGAGCTCCTCGATCTTGCGGGTGGAGATGGGGTCGAGGCTCGCGCAGGGCTCGTCGAACAGGATGACCTCGGGCTCCACCACCAGGCAGCGCGCGATGCAGAGCCGCTGCTGCTGGCCGCCCGAGAGCATGAGGGCGCTGTCGTTCAGGCGGTCTTTCACGTCCTCAAAGAGGGCAGCCTTCTTGAGCGAATCGATGACCCTCTGCTCGATGAAGTTCTTGTCCCTGATGCCGCCTATGGTCAGCCCATAGGCCATGTTTTCGAAGATGGTCTTTGGGAACGGGTTCGGTTTCTGGAAGACCATGCCTACGCGGCGCCTCAAATCCACCACGTCGGTCTTCGGATGGTTGATGTCAAGACCGTCCATCATGATGCGGCCCTCCACCCTTGACCCGGGGATGAGGTCGTTCATGCGGTTCAGGAGCCTGATGAAGGTGGACTTGCCGCAGCCCGAAGGGCCGATGAAGGCCGTCACCTGTTTTTCGTGGATATCCAGCGTGATGTCCTTGAGCGCCTTTGTCCTGCCGTAGTAGAAATTGACGCTTCTTGCGCTGATCTTTGTCTCAGGAGCCATAGGTGATCCTCTGTCTCTGTCTTAAGATAATGGCCAGGGCCGATATGGCAAGCACCAGGGCCAGCAGGATGAGCGCGCAGCCGTATGCGATGGCCGTCTGCACCTCGGGCCTGGTGCCCTCGGTCATGAGCGCATAGATGTGGTAGGGCAGGGCCATCACCTCGGAGAATATCGAGTCCGGGTAGCCCCTGGTGTAAAAGGTCGCGGCCGTGAACAGGATGGGCGCCGTCTCGCCCGCCACCCTGCCTATGTTCAGGATCACACCCGTGAGGATGCCTGGAAGCGCCGTGGGCAGCACCACCTTTCTTATGGTCTGCCAGTGGGTGGCCCCGAGCGCTAAAGATGCCTCCTTGTAGGACTGGGGGACCGCCAGGATGGCCTCCTGGGCCGCGGAGATGATCCCGGGAAGTGCCATGATGCCCAGCGTAAGGCTGCCCGAGAGGATGCTCACTCCGAAGCCCGCAAGCTTCACGAAGACCGCGAACCCGAACAGGCCGAACACGATGGAGGGGACGCCCGCCAGGTTGTTGATGGAGAGCCTGATGATGTTCACCAGCACGCTGCCCGGGCTGTACTCGCACAGGTAGATGGCGCTGGCCAGGCCGAGCGGCAGGGCGAAGGCGATGGCGCCAAGCGTGAGGTAGATGGTGCCGACAATGGCGGGGGCAACGCCGCCCTTGGTCATGGCCCGCCTGGGCACCTCGGTGAGAAATTCCCAGGATATGATGCCCATTCCCCGGGAGAAGATGAAGTAGATGATGGAGCCCAGGAAGAACAGGGCCACAAGGATGCAGGCGATGAGGAATACAAATCCCAGGACCTGGGTGATGTCCGAGGCCCTGATGAGCTTTTTCTGCCCGAGGCCTTTACCAGGCAGTGTGACGGCGGGATTGTCCGCGGCGCTGTTGTGTGCCGTCATCTGCCCAGCCCCAGTTTCAGCCGATACCTCCTGCTGATGACCTCTGCTGCGATATTGACGCCGAGCGTTATGAGAAAGAGGATGAGCCCGATGGCAAAGAGCGCGTTGTAGTGGAGGCTCCCCATCACGGCCTCGCCCATTTCAGCGGCGATGGTGGAGGTCATGGGGCGGACCGGGTCGAACATGCTCTTGGGCACCATGGCGGCGCCGCCGGCCACCATGAGCACGGTCATGGTCTCGCCCACGGCCCTGCCGAGGCCCAGGATGACGGCAGTCGAGATCCCCGAGCCCGCAGCCGGCATGACCACCTTTGTCAGCGTCTGCCACCGGTTGGCGCCGAGCGCCAGGGAAGCCTCCCTAAAGCTCCTGGGCACGAAGCTCAGGGCATCTTCCGCAAGGCTTGCCACCGTGGGGGTCGCCATGATCCCCAGCACCAGGCTCGCGGTGAAGGCGCACAGGCCCGTGGGTATGTCCAGCAGGCCCTGGAGGAACGGTGCGACGATGAGCATGCCGAAGAAGCCGTACACGATGGAAGGGATGCCTGCCAGTATCTCGACGACAGGCTTCAGGAAGGCCCGCTGCCCGGGGCTGGCGAGTTCATGGATGAACAGGGCCGTGCCGATCCCGATGGGAACGCAGACCACCATGGCTCCTGTGGTCACGGCGAATGAAGCGGCCACCAGGGGCCATATCCCCAGTTCGGGAGGATCGGAGGTGGGATACCAGCTTTGCCCGAACAGGAACGAGTCGGGTCTGACGTGGGTAAAGACCGGCAGGGCTTCACTGACGAGGGTGAGGATAATGCCAACCAGGAAGAGGATCGAGGTGAAGGCGAGGATCGTGAAGACATACCTGTAAACGCCTTCTTTCAGGATTCTCATGGATTTTTTATCTATGTTCATTTTCTCCCGGGGTCCTCAGGCAATTATTTCAGGACATCGACAAAACCCTCTTCCTCCACCAGTTTCTGTCCTTCCCTGCTCAGGATGAAATCCACGAACTTCTTTACGTTCCCGGATGGTTTCCCATTGGTATACACGTACAGGTAACGGGACAGGGGATATTTCTCCGACTGGATGTTCTGTCTGGTACATTCGATTTTATCCACGGTTACCGCCTTGACCTTGGGTGTCAGGTAACCGTGCCCCACATAGCCGATGGCGCCCGGCGTCTGGGCAATAATCTGGGCGACGGCCTGGTTGGAGGCCGTGGTCAGGGCGTCCGGCCTGACCCTTTCCTTGTTGATGGCCAGCGTTTCGAAGGCCTCGTAAGTCCCGCTGCTGGTATCCCTGCTCACGGTCACGATCTTGGCGTTTTTCCCGCCCACCTCTGACCAGTTGGAGATTTTGCCCGTGTAGATAGCCTTTATCTGTGCCCTGGTCAGGGCCTTGACCGGGTTGCCCGGGTGGACGACGACCGCGATGCCGTCGAGCGCGATGGGGATCTCGTTTGGGTTCACCCCGGATGCCTTTGCCTTGGCGACCTCCTCGGCCTTTATCCTGCGTGAGGAATTGGCGATATCAGTGGTCTTGTCGAGGAGCGATGCAATGCCCACACCCGAACCACCGCCCTGTACCGAGATATTTATGCCGTGGTTCTTCTCCATGAAGACCTCGGCCGCGACCTGCGATACGGGCAATATGGTGGTGGAACCCTTGATGGTGATTTCACCACCTGCCGCATGGACGGTTATGGCAGGCATGGTGAAGATGAGGGATGCCGCAATGAACCATGTCATATTCAGGAAAAACTTTGTATTCATGAAGTAACCTCCGTTTTTTCTCTGGATAGTCCCTCATAATGAATATGGGATAAAGATCATGTTAATTTATCGTGAAGGGCCGCATCATGAAATACGCCATGGGCATCTTTGAAATCATCGTGAATGCGATGCTATCATATAGGTAGCTGCCGATATGATTGCAGCTGCCGGAATAGTAAGTATCCATGCCCATACGATGCGTCCTGCAACCCCCCAGTGGACGGCGCTCAGGCGGCGCAGAGAGCCCACACCCATGATGGCACCCGTTATGGTGTGGGTGGTACTGACCGGTATACCCATTATGGTGGAAAAGAAGAGGGTGACTGCAGCGCCGGTTTCGGCGCAGAATCCGTCTACGGGCTTGAGCTTGGCGATCTTCTGGCCCATGGTCTTGACGATGCGCCATCCGCCGAACATGGTCCCCAGGGCTATGGCTGCCTGGCATGCGATGACCACCCAGAAGGGGATGTAGAATGTATCTCCCAGGAGCCCTGCACTGAACAGCAGCCCTGCGATGATGCCCATGGTCTTCTGGGCATCATTTCCCCCGTGGCCGAGGCTGTACAGAGCGGCCGATACGAGCTGGCCCTTGCGGAAGATGTGATCGACATTGCGGGGTGTGGAATTCCTGAATCCCCAGTAGACCGCCACCCCGATGATCAGGCCGAGGCAGAGCCCTATGGTAGGGGATATGAAGATGAAGGATATGGTTTTGATGATGCCATTCATCACAAGTGCCTCTGGCCCTGCCTTGACAAGGGCCGCGCCCACCATACCCCCGATGAGGGCGTGGGAAGAACTGGTCGGAAGGCCGAAATACCAGGTGATGATATCCCACAGGCACGCCCCGACCAGTGTGGCGAGTATTACATTGGGGTCAATGATGCCGGCATCGATGATCCCTTTGCCTATGGTATTGGCCACATGAAGGCCCAGGAACAGGAAGGCTATGAAATTGAAAAATGCGGCCCAGATGACCGCATACCTGGGTGAAAGCACCCTTGTGGAAACTATGGTGGCTATCGAGTTTGCAGAATCATGGAATCCGTTCAGGAAGTCAAAGAGAAGCGCCAGAAGGATGAGAAGGGCGATATATAGTGTCATAACTGGTTTTTCACCGCAGATGTCTGCATGGAATCCCCTTTACACGCATTATAGGAACCCGGTGTCGATGAGTTCATTGTCATTGGGGCTCGAGAAACACCCTCTTAGTTGCCCTAGATATAATTTGAAGTGTTAATAACCAATTAAGTTTTGGTTAATTTTTCATGAAGCGTCACGTTCTCATTAAAAAAAAGATAACGTGCATTGCGTTGAAGTCAACCCCTGGTTTTAATAACAGATGTCAGCAGCGGAGGAAGAGCCTTCCTGATTCATCACCCGACAATAAGGTAGGTAATGGCTGAGACCGTTGCAGCACAGGGTATGGTAAGGATCCAGGCCCACACTATACGCCCTGCCACGCCCCAGCGGACCGCACTCAATCGTCGCAAAGACCCCACCCCCATGATGGCCCCGGTAATCGTGTGGGTTGTGCTCACCGGTATGCCGAAGGCCGTGGTGACGAACAGGGCTATGGCGGCCCCGGACTCTGCGCAGAAACCATCCACCGGTCTGAGCTTGGCGATCTTCTGGCCCATGGTCTTTACGATGCGCCATCCGCCGAACATGGTCCCCAGGGCAATGGCCGCCTGGCACGAAATGACCACCCAGAAAGGTATGTAGAACGTGTCGCCCAGGAGGCCGGCACTGAACAGGAGTCCGGCAATGATGCCCATGGTCTTCTGGGCATCGTTGCCCCCGTGCCCCAGACTGAAGAGGGCTGCAGAAACAAGCTGCCCCTTACGAAAGATATGATCGACATGCAACGGAGTGGATTTCTTGAAGAGGCGATATACCCAGACGCCGATCGCAAGCCCCAGCAAAAGGCCGACCGTGGGAGAGATGAATATGAACGAAATGGTCTTGAAGATGCCTTTATAGATAAGGGCGCCAGGGCCCGCCTTCATGAGTGCCGAACCCACCAGGCCGCCGATGAGCGCGTGGGATGAACTGGTTGGAAGACCGAAGTACCAGGCAATGATATCCCAGAGGCATGCGCCCACAAGTGTTGCCAGTATGACATGCGGGTCTATGATGTTCACATCCACGATCCCGTTTCCCACGGTATTGGCCACATGCAGTCCAAGGAAGAGGAAGGCGATGAAGTTGAAGAATGCCGCCCAGAGAACGGCATGCCGGGGGGACAGCACCCGTGTTGACACGACGGTGGCGATTGAATTGGCGGAGTCGTTGAATCCGTTGAGGAAGTCGAAGACCAGCGCCAGTATGATGAGAAAAACTATGTAAAACGTCATTGCCTATGCTTGTTTTACAATAATCGATTCCACGATGTGGGCAACGTCCTCGCAGATATCCAGAACGGTCTCGGCGAACTGGTAGATCTCCTTCCACTTGATCAGGAAGATCGGGTCCTGCACGGTCTCGAACAGTTTGGCCAGGATTGCGTCCCTCATGGTGTCGCCGATGTTCTCGAGGCGGTTCACCTCGATGCAGGCATCATGAGTGGCCTGGGGATTCTTGCTGTCGCTGAGTCCCTCGACGGCCCTGGCCAGGGCGTGGGTCGATTTCTCGATGATGGTGGAGAACTCCACGAGGTCAGGGTCTATCCTGGTTATCTTGTAGACCTTCATCCGGTTGGCGATGGTGTAGATCATGTCGATGACGTCGTCCAGGGCGCATGCCAGTGCATGGATGTCCTCGCGGTCAAACGGGGTGATGAAGGTCTTGTTGAGGCGGCTCATGATGTCATGGGCCACTTCGTCCGCATTGTGCTCTATGTCACGCATCTTCTGGACCATGTCGGTGTCGAATACGCCCTTTGCGGTCATTTCCGCGAACAGGACCGCAGCATTGACCGCATATTCAGCCTGCTTGTTGAACAGGATAAAGAAGTTCGAATCCTTGGGAAGAAAGCTGAATCCCATATACTCCTCCTCGAATGCCCTCTTGAATGTAACGTGCGTGATGCAAGAGTTGTCTTATAAGGATTACCCGATTCAGTCAAGAGTCGATGTCGGTGGATATCAGGTGTTTTTCAAGTCCGTCACTCTCGGGTGAATGGAGGATATTTCATTGATTTAACGGGATATTGATCCTGAACGTGCTGCCTGAATACGGGGTGCTGTCCACCTCGATTACCCCATTGTGAAGCGTGGTGATGTGCTTTGCAATGGCGAGCCCCAGGCCGGTGCCGCCCATGCTTCGCGACCTGGATTTGTCCGCCACGTAAAACCGTTCGAACACCCTTGCCAGATCTTCCTTCGAGATCCCGATCCCGGTATCGCTTACCGTGATCACGGCATGGCCGTCTTTCTGCTCGGTTTCAATGGAGATATGACCCTTCTCCGTATACTTCAGTGCATTGTCCATGAGGTTGGTGAGGA
Organism: uncultured Bacteriovoracaceae bacterium; assembly: GCA_964600235.1. GTDB lineage: Bacteria > Desulfobacterota > Desulfomonilia > UBA1062 > UBA1062 > MWEI01. The sequence goes on from CAZRIV010000019.1 coordinate 13,461, forward strand.
GCTGCTCCAGCTTGAAGGCGTCCCCCCTGATGGTAATGGGGCTTATGCCGGCTTCAAGGCTTAAGCCCTTGGCTCTGATCCTGGGCTCGTAGATGGCGAGCACATTGGCGATGATGTCCTGGAGATCGAATTCTTCAAGCGTGAGCTGAGGCCTCTCCTCCAGCTCGGAGAGCGTGAGCAGGTCGTTCACCATGGCAATGAGCCTGTCCGTGTGGCGCTTGATGATCCCGAGGTATTCCGCCGATCTGGCTCCGGACTCCTCCATGAGCGTCTCGGTGAACCCCTTGATGGCGGTCAGCGGCGTCCTGAGCTCGTGGGAAACGTTGACCACCAGGTCTTTCTTGATGCGTTCCATGTTCTTCATGTCCGAGATGTCGTGCAGGAGCACCACCCTTGACTTCCCGGATGCCAGGGGGGTGATGCTGCACAGGAATGTCTTTTCGGCGATCTCCACCTCCCCCGAGGCCGGTCCGCCCGGCGACGCATCGATGAGGGCATTGAGTTTTACCGACCTGAGCAGCTCCCAGTAATGCCTGCCCAGGATATTTTCTCCGGGCATGATCTTCCGGGCGGCAGCGTTTACGAGCCGGATTTTTCCCTGGCCGTCCAGCACGAGCAGGGCCTCGGTCATGGATGAAAGGATGCTCTCGAGCTCTTCGTTGCGGCTGCTCAGCTCGGCAAAAAAATGTTCGAGCCTCTGCGTCATCTCGTTGAAGCTCTCGGTGAGGTCTCTTATCTCATCGTCGGACCTGGGGGGGACCCGCACGGTAAAATCGCCCGAGGCTACATTCTTTGCCGCCTTGCTCAGGGCGCGGATGGGTGTGGAGAGCAGGTGGGAGATGAGTGCGGCAATGGCGAGCGAAATCAGCATGACCAGGATCGTCAGCTGGAGCTCTTGTCCCCTGAGCGCCTTCAGGAGGTCGCTGATGTGGGTAAGCGGCGTGCTGAGGCGGAGCACGCCGATGATTTTCCCCCCTGACCGGATGGGCATGGCCGTATAGAGCAGGTCCTGCCACAGGGTCGTACTGTAGCGGACGCTCCTGCCGACCGTGCCGGCGAGGGCCTGCTTCACCTCGGGCCTGTCCCGGTGGCTTTCAAGGGTTGAGGGGTCCTTCTCCGAATCAGCCAGCACTTTCCCTGCGTTGTCAATAACGGTAACCCTCAGGTCGAGCTCGCGTCCGTACTGCTTTGCCAGGTCATTGAGGAGGCCGGTGTTGTTCTGTTTCAGAGGGGGGATCATCAGCTGCTGCAGGGGGATGCCGATGCTCTTCAGGTTGTCTTCGGTGGTGTCGAGGTAGTGCGACCTGACGATCCCGTAGGTGAAGGCCAGGATGAGCACCGCCATGACTACCATGACCGAGAGGTAGCCGAGAAACATCTTCAGGAAGATGGTCCTTCTCATGGCTGGATCTTGTACCCCACGCCGCGGATGTTCTTCACCAGGTCGCCTGAAGCGCCGAGTTTGTCCCGCAGGTTCTTGATATGGACATCCACTGTCCTGTCGATGACGGCCTTCTCGTTCCCCCAGAGGTGGTCGAGTATCCTTTCCCGTGAAAAGACCTTGCCCGCATTCCGCACAAGCAGCAGAAGGATCTTGAACTCGACCGGCGTGAGGACCACGGGGACCTCTCCGATGGATACTTCGAAGCGCTCCGGGTCGATGGTGATGCCGCCGATGGAGATGGTCACCTCCTCCGCAGGGGCGGCTCTCCGGAGCACCGCCCTGACGCGCGCCACCAGTTCGCGCGGGGAGAAGGGCTTTGTCAGGTAGTCGTCGGCGCCCATCTCCAGGCCCTCCACCTTGTCGGTCTCCTGAGTTTTGGCCGTGAGCATGATGATGGGGATGGCGGAATACCTGGTGTCGTTTTTCATCATCCTGCAGATGTCGAAGCCATCGAGGTCGGGCAGCATGAGGTCGAGGATGACCAGGTCCGGGGAGGTGGCAGAGAGATATTTCAGCAGGGAGGCACCATTGAGGAAGGTGTCCACCGAGAAGCCCGCCTTCCTGAGGTGTATGCTCACCAGGTGGATGATGTCCGGTTCGTCATCGACCACTGCAATGCGGCTACTCATACTGCATGAACCTCCGTGGGGGCTTGTGGTTACAACAATATACTATACTGTATGCCAGATAATTGTTAAGAAAAAATGAAGATCTTGCCTTCGCCTATGCGGCGAAGTGGTCATACCCCTTCTTCATCTCCTCTTTCCGGCCGTTCCTGATGATATGGATGCCTTCTTCCATGGGCAGGATCTCTCCCACGATGGTGAAGTCGGAGAACTCTTTACGCAGGGCAGGGATGTCACCTGCCGGTATGGTGAACACCAGCTCGAAGTCTTCGCCGCCGTACAGGGCGTATTCCTGCGCACTGCCGGATATCAGCGCAGCGGCTTCCACCGTGTCTTTCGAAACGGGGATCTTATCCCAGTAGATACAAGCCCCGGTGGCGCTCTCTTCGCAGATGTGCCGCACCTCGCTCGCCAGGCCGTCGCTCACGTCGATCATGGCATGGGCGTGCCGTGCAATGGCCTTGCCCTCTCTTTCCAGGCGGCATTGGGGCTCCAGGTGGCCCTTCAGGTAGCCGTCCCTGCGGTCGTTCAATAGTAGCTTCAGTCCCGCCTGGCTCCTGCCCAGGTCGCCGGTGGCGCAGATGAGGTCGCCCGGCACGGCATGGGAGCGGAGCCTCACGAAACCCTTTTCCACATCGCCCAAGAGGGCCAGGTTCACCACCATGTCACGGCCGTGGGTGGTGTCGCCGCCGATGAGGGCCACCTGGTGCCTGTGGGCCGAGTCGTAAAGGCCCGCATAGAAATCGTCCATGAACTCCACGTCCGTTGCAGGGGTCAGCGCCAGCGAGATGAAGGCCCACCTGGGGGTCCCGCCCATGGAGATGATGTCCGACACGTTCGACTCCATGAGCTTCCTGCCCACCTGATAGGGCGTGTGCCATTTAAGCGAGAAGTGGTCGTTCTCCACCATCATGTCCACCGTGACCAGCAGGTACTTCTCGGCAGTGTATTCAATAACCGCGCAGTCGTCGCCCACGCCCTTGACGACGGCCGGGTCGCCGTACCGCGTGCCGGTGAGGCGCCTGATCAATGCGAATTCGCCGCCGATATCCGCTATCTTCATTTGCGGTAGATACCCCTGCACTCCTTGTTGATCTTGGCCGAGCAGAACTCGCCGCACATGGTGCAGACCTCGGCTTCATCCTTTCCGGTGGCCTTTCTGATGGCGCGCGCCCTCTCCGGATTCAGGGCTATCGAGTACATGCCCTCCCAGTCCAGGTTGCTCCGGGCCCTTGACATGGCGTCGTCCCGGTCCCGGGCGTGCGGGATGCCGCGGGCGATGTCCGCGGCATGGGCCGCGATCTTCGACGCGATGACCCCGTCAATGACATCGGTCAATTCCGGCAGGCCCAGGTGCTCGGTGGGCGTGAGGTAGCACAGGAAGTCCGCCCCGTAGTAAGCGGCCAGGGCCCCGCCGATGGCGCCGGTGAGGTGGTCGTACCCGGGCGAGCAGTCGGTGACCAGCGGGCCCAGGACATAGAACGGCGCACCATTGCAGTACTTCTTCTGCAGGTCCATGTTCTTCTTTATCTGATGCAGCGGCACGTGGCCCGGGCCTTCGATCATGGCCTGCACCCCTTTGGCCCTGGCCCGCGCCGAGAGCTTACCCAGGGTCTTGAGCTCCTTGATCTGTGCCCTGTCCGTGGCATCGGCAAGGCAGCCCGGCCGCAGGCCGTCGCCCAGGCTCAAAACTACGTCGTACTTCTTCGCCATGTCCAGGATCTCGTCGTAGCGGGTATAGAGCGGGTTCTCTTTCTTGTGGTGGAGCATCCACTTGATGAGGAAGCTCCCTCCGCGCGACACCACGCCCATGATGCGGGAATCCAGCAGCGGGATGCAGTTCCTGGTGAGGCCGCAGTGCACGGTGATGAAGTCCACCCCGTCTTCGATATGCGTGCGTATGGACTCCAGGAAATCGTCCTCGCTCAGTTCCGCCACGTCCGGGCAGCGCACGATGGCCTCGTACACGGGCACGGTGCCGACGGGCACCTTGGAGTATGCCAGGATCATCCTGCGCATGGCGCGGATGTCGCCGCCCGTGGAGAGGTCCATCACCGTGTCGGCCCCGTACCTCACCGAGGCGGCGAGCTTCTCAAGTTCCTTGGCCGGATCGGCATTGAATCCCGAGGTCCCGATGTTGGAGTTAATCTTGATAAGCAGGCCCTTGCCTATGGCCACCGGGTTGCAGTCATGGAGTGCGCTCTTGAGGATGACCGTGTTGCCTGAAGCGATGTTGCCGCAGATTTCCCGGGCGCTCAACGGCTCGGACTGAGCCGCCTGGAGCACCTCCTTGGTAACGTGTCCTTTTATTGCCTGTTCAAGCTGTGTCATAATCCGAACTCCTTCTGGATCTTCCTGATCTCTGCGGTCACATTCGGCCTGGTCACCACGGCGGATATGGCGCAGACCATATCCGCGCCCGCCTTTATGACCGCTGCAATGTTTGCCAGCTCGATGCCGCCGATGGCCACGATGGGTATGCGGCAGGCCTTCCTGATGGCCTTCAGGCCCTCTACGCCACACGGCCTGCCCGCGTCCAGCTTGGTGGAGGTGGCGAAGACGGGGCTCACCCCGAGGTAGTCGGCGCCCATGCGCTCGGCCTCGACGGCCTCGGCAATGGTGTGCACGGTGACGCCGATTATTTTGTCTTTCCCCAGGAGCCTCCGGGCCTGGCCGTAGGGCATGTCCTCCTGGCCGAGGTGCACCCCGTGTGCGTCCACGGCCAGAGCGATGTCGATGCGGTCGTTGATGATGAGCCGGGTTGCACCGTGCGCACACAGGTCCCTGATGAGCCTGGCCTCGGTATATAACGTCAACGTGTCCGCGTCCTTGTTGCGGTACTGGATGAGCTCCACCCCGGCCCGGACTGCCTTAGTCACGTCGCTTTCGAGGCCTGCCTCGCTCAGGTAATGATCGGTAATGAAATAGTAGCCCCTCATCCATCCACCTTCTGCAGCCTGGCGATATCCTCTCTTCCCAGGCTGAAGATCTCGTCGAGCAGCTGGTGCTTGAACGAGACCGGGGTGCGGGCCTTCAGGGCCGCCAGTTCGGCCGCCACACCGTAGCAGCACAGGCCCGCCGCGGCGGCCGATGCCATGTCGAAAGGCGATGCACCTGCGAAGGCGCCCATGACGGATGCAGCCATGCACCCCGTCCCCACCACCTGCGACATGAGCTCGACGCCGTTGCGGACACGGCATATCCGTGTGCCGTCCGTTACGATGTCTACTTTCCCGGTGATGACCACCGTGCATGTCCTCTTTTCCGCAAGCCCCTGCGCAATCTCCGAGAGGTCCTCACCCACGTGCGCCGCATCCACGCCTTTAGTCCGTACATCCAGGCCCGATATGCGCGCGATCTCCGAGCCGTTCCCCTTGATGATGCCGATATGCGCCGCATCGAGGATCTCGAGGCTCTTTCTGTCCCTGAAGGCTGTGGCGCCTGCCCCGCACACGTCCAGCACCACCGGGATGTTCCTGTAGTTCGCCGCGCGGGCGGCCTTTTTCATGCCCTCGACGAAATCCTCCGTGAGCGTGCCTATGTTCAGCACCAGGGCCGATGCCAGGCCGGTCATGTCCGCAACCTCCTCAACCGCATGGGCCATGACCGGTGAGGCGCCCAGGGATTTCACCACCTGGGCGCAGTCGTAGATGGTCACCCAGTTGGTGAGGTGGTGCACCACCGGGCTCTTCTGACGAACCGCTTCAAGAAATGGATACACATCCATGAAGACCTACTCCTTGGCTACAAAAAATTTATTGCGGGAATGGCATGGAGGAGACTGACGGACAATAGTGAATTCCTACGCCGGCATTACCCGGATCAGGTTCAACGGGTATAATCTCAGGCTCCTGCACGGAACCACCCCACTTGGATTCAATAATACGAGCATTTGATGAATGACGTCAATAGGAACAACCCGGGAGTATATATTTACAGTTATTTCACACACTCATGCCATCTGACCATGGTAAATACGACCATTCATCATATTTTCAGCATGAATGGAGGGATGTATCCATGGAGAGCAGTAGGGGCTTTGCTCGTTTAATCCGGGCCTTGCGCGATCCCGTGAGCGGGCTTACGCACTTCATCGGCGCCCTGCTTGCCGTGGCAGGGCTCGTGGCCCTCATCGTGGAGGCATCGAACCCTCTGAGGCCCTGGCATCTCACCACATACGTCGTTTTTGGCATCGGCATGATCCTCCTCTATACGGCGAGCACGCTCTATCACTGGCTTCCCCTTTCCCAGGAGGGAACCGTGAAGCTCAAGAGGCTCGACCACATGATGATCTTCGTGCTCATCGCCGCCACCTATACGCCCATCTGCCTCATCCCGCTGCGGGGTTCCTGGGGGTGGAGCATCTTCGGCGCGGTATGGACCGTGGCGCTCCTGGGCATAGTGTTCAAGATCTTCTGGATACATGCGCCCCGGTGGCTTGCCACATCTTTGTATATCGGTATGGGCTGGATCGCCGTGGTGGGGATCGTTCCGCTGGTCCGCACGCTGCAGCCAGGGGCACTTTTCTGGCTCTTTGCGGGCGGGGTGCTCTACACCGTCGGCGGCGTCATCTATGCCCTGAAGAGGCCGGACCCCATTCCCCATGTCTTCGGCTTCCACGAGGTGTTCCATATCTTCGTGATGCTGGGCACTGCCGCGCACTTCTGGACCGTGTACCGGTATGTGAGCGCGTTCGCGTAAAGGGGCACAGGATCGTTGTCAAGGGGACGACACGGGTTGACCATTGAATATCTAGAGATATCAAGATGTTGAGATACGCCAGATTTCTGAAGCCCCTCCAAATGAGAATGAAACTTAATATCAAATAATCTGTCTCAAGATAATTAACTTATGGGCACTCACTGAGATAAATCAGGTTGGAATATAATAATGTATTGACAAGTTAGTGTTATATTAATACTATACATTAAGTTCTATTTGATGATTGATATTTGGAGGGGGTAACAGCCTAGTTCCATAATATCCCGTTCAATTCATATCAAATCGAAATATTACGCGTAATTACATTTAGTTGCGCTGTATGATAACACTTTCATTGAAGTCGGGGGCTTTCATCATGAACCTGGTGCCGAAGTGTTTTTTTCTTACGCGAGGAAAAGGTACAGCAAAGGATAAACTCCACTCATTCGAACTCGCCCTGAGAGATGCCGGAATCTCTCCTTACAACCTCGTCAAGGTATCCAGCATCATACCGCCTGGATGCCGGCAGATATCGAAGGAAGAAGGACTTAAGAAACTATCCCCGGGGGGGATAGTCTTCTGCGTGCTTTCCGAAAATTTCACGAACGAGAAGAGCAGGATTATCGGAAGCTCGGTTGGGATAGCCCTCCCGGCGGATCCGCTGCAGGTGGGATACATCAGCGAGCATCATTCCACGGGAGAAAGTGAAATCGAATGCGGTATTCACGCCGAGTACCTAGCCGCCATCATGCTGATAACACTCATGGGCAAGGATGTGGAGCACCATGAGATCTTCGAAAGGAGGAGAAAGAAGAAGGACCACTATAAGCTGGAAGTGGGGCACCTGCAAGAGGTCGAAAAGACCATGCATATCTGCCAGGTCATGGACGGATGCGACAACTCCAGATGGTGCTCCACCGTCGCGGCGGCGGTCCTTGTCCTTTGAAGAGAGGCCTCATGAATGTAGAAGTGAGGGTGTTGACCAGTGAAGAACTCGGCCGGTTGAAGGACGTTGCAAGCGAGGTCTGGTTCAATACCCATAATAATGACGAGTACATCGATATTTTCGACAGGGGGTTCGTCGATTTTTCCTTAGGCGGGTCACACGAAAAAGAAAACAGGATGTTCGGCGCCTTCTGCGGAAACACGATGCTGGGATTTGTGGGGATAACCGTCTTTCATGCTGCCATAAGGGGAAAGACATACAAATTATGCAGCTGGACCTGGCTCACCGTCAACAAACATGTCCGGGAGAAGATCAGGCAAGATGAAGGCATCCTTGACCTCTGCTGGGAACCACTCTCAGGCGACAGGAACTTCACTACGAAACCGAATCAGCCGGTATCGCATATCTTGAATGCAGCGGTATTTTATTATTGTCTTGAAAACAGTATAGATGCGCTGGTCTCTTATCAGGAGGGCGATGCGGTCTACAGGATCGTCTCCGGTTTCTGCAACTCGTGCGGATACATCAAGCGGCGATACATGATAAAATTCACGTATCCCTTCATACGGATCGTAAACCTCGAAGAGGTTCTCGAGAAGAAGAATCTCCCCTTCTATCAGAAGATCGGTGCCCGCCTGCTTGGGATAGACCATATCCCCGAGTCAGGGAAGTACGCCGACCGTATCGACGATTACCTGGATACCGACATCGAAGACTGTCTGGAACTATTGAACAGCATCAAAGACACTGTCGGGCTGGCAAAAGTCTGGACGCAAGAAGAGCTTGCCTGGCAGTTGGGAAACAGAGACATATCCGGAACCATGGTTTTCAGGGACGGCAGGAAGGTGATCGGTTTGCTGAATTATCTGAAGATCGATTCCGTCAGTGTTGAGGGCACCTTCACCTATGCCCTTCTGGACAACATCCATATCCAGAATCTTTCCGACGAGCAGAAGAAGTCGCTCATCTTCCATTTTCTCAGGAGGATCAAAGGGCAGGGGTTCACCGGGGCCATGTTCTGGCACGAGGGTTATTTCGATGAAAGGATACTGAAGAAGACCGGTTTCATGAAACTGAAGAGATATCACTGCCAGAGCTTTCACACATTCAATGAGGAAATCGATGTTGACGGCATGAAGGAGACATATGTGAGGTTCCGCTAGAAGGGAGCCCCGGGCATTTCTCGAATGGAATCGGCATGCTTTCTAGGAGGAGGTAAACGTGGGAATAGATATTCGAAAAATAGGCAGGGAAGAATACCCGGTACTTCGCAACCTGGCGATCAAGGCATGGGAAAAGACCCATTATCAGGAGAACAAGGATTTCTTCGACTTGTTCAAACCCGATTACCTGGATTTCAATTTTGCCGGACCAAGGGAAAAGGACCATATGCTCTACGGGGCCTACTGGGGCGACAAACTGGTGGGGTCCATCGGCATCACATCCTTCGATGCGGCGCTGAACGGCAAGGTGTTCAGGTACTGCCTGTTCTCGTGGTACACCTCCTTCGGGGACATGATCGGGGAAATGGTCCGCACGGACGGAACGACATCCCTTTCTTGGGATGTAACCAAGAATGACTCAAAGGCAGTGGATGTCCCGCAGTCGCAACCGATCTCATTCAACCTCGGAGCAGCGGCAGGGTATTTTACCGTTGAGAAGAACATCCCTGGCATCTGCGGATATGCCGAATATGGACACAAATCCCACGCCGCCCTGTGCCGGGTGGCGCAGAGTTCTGCCAATTACCTCTATAAGTTCAGGGACAAGACGTTCACGTATCCCATAGTCGGTCTCATCGAAGACATGGACCTTCATCCCACACCCTTTTCCGGGCATATCTCTCCCTATTCCCGCCAGGATATAGGCCAGTGCCTTGGCCTCCTGAACAGTTTGAAGGATGAGGTTTCCCTTGCCCAGGTGTGGAATGAAGAGGAGCTTGACTGGCAACTCGATTACAAAGGCATTTCCGAGACACTCCTGTGGAAGAAAGGCGGGGTGGTGAAGGGCCTGATCAACTACCTGATCTTCGATTCCATCTCGAAGGAAGACATTGCGAGGCATGCGATTATCGACAACCTGCACATGTCTCTTCTTGAATCAGATGAGAAAGAGGCCTTCCTGAAGGAGTTTCTGTTGTGCCTCAAGGACAAGGGTATCGCCGGAGCCATCATCTGGTACCAGGAATATTTTGACGAGGATCTGTTCTATAACGCAGGATTTAAGAAGGAAAATCGAGATCATTATCGGATCTATCTCAGTCTCACCAGTGAGCTCGAGATCGATGACATAAAGAGCACATATGTCAAGTTCAGATAAAGAAAACAGGATACTTCTCTTCGACGAGCTGAACACCAATGCAGCGCTGGCGATGGCCAGGCACCTGGGAGAGATGGGGTACATCGTCGATGTGCTGGTCCCGAAAAAGCATCCGGTGAATTATTCGAGATACTGCAATGAGCGTTTCGAGATAGATTTCCCTCACGAGAACAAGGAAACGTACATCGAAAAGCTCCTGAACTGTATCAGGTCAAATGTGTACGAGACCATCTTTGTCTTCGAGGACCACCTGATGGAGGTGGTCTACGAGAACATCAGGGAGGTTGAAAAGTACACCAGGCTGCTGTTGCCCAAGCGGATCGAATATATCGACCTCGCCATCAATAAGAGAAAGACCTTCGAACACGCCCAGAGCATCGGCATACCCATACCGAAAACCTTCTATCCCCGGGATATCGGACAGGTGAAATCCCTCAAGGATGCATTCAAATACCCCATGATCGTGAAAGGTGAACGGGGCACTGCCGGGCTGCATGTCAGAAAGGTCTTTTCCTACCCCGAGCTGGTCCATGCGTACCACGAGATAGCCGAACTCGAGAAGGATACGGAATCACTTCCCATGATACAGGAACATATCCGGGGCAAGGGGTACGTCTGCCACGCCCTGTTCAGTGACAGCCGGCCTGTTTCCATCTGTATCCATGAAAAGGTTCATGAGATACCGGTGGTGGGAGGCATTACCTCGGTGGGCAGGACCGTCAATGTGGAGGCCATTAAGGAGTACGCCATAAAGATACTCAGCTCTCTCGAATGGGAGGGCCTTGTCAAGCTGGATTTCCTCTACAACGAGGTAACCGGTGAATATAATCTCATAGAAATCGATCCCAGGATCTCGGCGTCCATCGACATCTGCAGGGTTGCCGGTACGTTCATGATCGAAAAGTCACTGGCGGTTCTGAACAACCATGCCGTGACGCCGGATCTCTCTTTCAGAGACAACATCCTCTACACGTGGAGCCTTCCCAATGAAGTGCTCTATATCTTCGCCATCCCGCGTTCCCTGATCAGGTTCGTCACATCCCTTTTCCAGGGAGACAGCTTCTACGATGTCTATTTGGGCGATGTGAAACCCGAGTTCGTGAAGGTTAAAAAGACGCTGTCCATCATAGCCGATAACTTCTTTTCCCCGAGGTTATGGATGGGGAGGATCAATCTATAGGGCGTGCCGGAAACATGGATACGATAAATATCATTGCTGTTGACTATACCCTGGGCTTCCCGGTGATCGGGGATCACCAAGGCTTTATCCGTAAACAAACCCAAAATGGCCTCCTGGAAGCGTTCGTGAAAGGGCTCGGGTACCCCTACACCCTCATTGACAACGCCGATGAGAAGATGATCCTCAGTGACATGCAGGAACGATTCGATCCCTGCTCGGTGGTGCTCACCCGCGATCACATGATGACCTATTTCGGCCTTTTCTCGGCGCGATATGACCCTGCCGGGTTCTGTCTCATAGTCCTTGATCAGCATATGGACATATACAGCTATCAGACTCACGGTGACCGGCTGAACAAGGCGAATGCATTACGGTTCTCCCATGATAACGGCTTGGTGAAGAGGGTGTACATCGTGGGGGTGCGCGACAGCGAAGAGAGGGAATTCGACGATTTTCACATGATGTTCGTCCCGGACTATGCGTCTCTTTTCGGGAACAGGAAGTATGCAGGCATGGAAGGTGTGGTCAGGGTGGTTCCCATGAGGCAGATCGAGGACCTGGAAGAGACCGTGAAGGGCATCATCGATGAGATACGCAAAGACGGGTTCAAGACGGTGGGCCTGGACATAGACCTGGACGGTTTCGACTCCAGCCTGATCAGGGGGGTGCAATTCAACGAGACGTTCCCTGATATGGTCCGGGAAAGCATCAGCGATTTCAGCGCGGACTTCATCTCCGGCCAGCTTCTGGAGAAAGGTCTGCCCATAGAATCCATAGAGGAGCAGGTCTTTGGGATCTGCAGATATATTCAGGAGAGAGGGCTCGGCCTCGTGTACCGGGGCATAACCGAATTCGAGCCCGAGAGTGACAGCAATGGGCTCACGAAGGAAACAATAGGAAAGGTATTGAGGGCTTTTCATGATGCGCGAGGTCTCGATGGATCCGGATAAATTGAGGGAGTTAAGCCTACTGTCCAGCAGGATTGCCCGGACATTGAGGAGGAATGCCTGCCACAAAGAGCTGACCGATGTACCGCAGCGGCCTGATTTCTTCTACGAGCAGGGCGAGTTCGGGGATTATCCCATCTTTGCCTATCCGGGCCGGATGTGCAATCAGTATGCGGCGGGTTTCTGCACGCCCTGCGGGTACTCGGGCATACCCAGATCGGAGAGGATACCCATCGAGGACTTCTATTGCGCGCAGGTGAACCAGACGCAGTACATCATTGACCACTTCGATGAGATCATCGCGGGGAAACAGACAGGATATCTCGATAAGCACAATGTCCACAAGAGATTCCCCGATGGTCCGGTATACAAGCTCCAGCTTGCCGGAGAGAGCTCCTTTTTCAGGGATGCGGAGATCCCCAGGGAAAACAGGATGAAAATACTCCAGCTCTTTGACCGGTTCGCCGTGGATAACCGGATAAATCTTCACATCATGCTGGAAACAAGGCCGGAGCATATGCTTGCGGTAAGCGGTTCCGGAGAGCTCGGCGAATATAGAGACCTCGGGTTCATAAAGAACTTCACCCTCGTGGTGAATATGGGGTTCGAGGCCTACGACGAGGTCTCGCGGAACGTACTTTTCAACAAGAACATGGCTCTCGCGGATCTCGAGGAGAGTATCCGGGTCGCCAAGGACTTCGATCTGGACCCGAGCCTCTTCGTCTTCATCGGACCGCACTCCATGAGCGAAATGGAGGTGGTGGAGGATACCAGGAAGACCCTGGCTTATATGCAAAGGCTGGATGTGCCGCCGAGTCTCATGAGCCCGAATCTCCAGCCGTACACCATAAACCATCTCCTGTATGTCCATGGCCGCTACAATCTTGTCGATCCGAGGACGATCGTGAAGATAGTGGAGCTCTGCAGAGACCTGAGGCTGAACAGGATACACCCGTCCCTCGATGTGGACTGGTTCATAGGAGGCCTGGAAGCAGAACCCGCCCCATGGCTGACGGTGTTCAACAACCAGAAGAGAATATCCTGTGACGTTTGTAACGAGACAATCTACAACGCATTGTACAGACTGAAGAAGGATTACGGGATAGAGCGTTTCTTCGATTCCATCAAACCCATCCATGACTGTGCATGCAGGGCCACCTATGAAAAACACTATGATGCCGGCTTATCCATGCCCCTTCTGGACCGTATAGAGGAAAACCTCCGTTTTGCTGAAGAGATGGCGGATGAATACATCGGTTTCATGAGGGATACCATGAAATGAGGGCAGGAGGAGATTCTCGTGACAAAGCTATTACTGACGACACCGTATCAGCCTGATGAGCAGGTGACACTCGAAAAAGACGGCATCGACAACTACAATCTGTCGTTCACCAGGGGGCAGGGCATCTTTAGTCTCCCGGACAACATCCCATGCATTTCCCTGCACATCCTTGCCCAGAATATTTCAAAACCCACCGTCCTCCTGGAATACCCCAGGTGGGAGAATTACCGGAAGGAGTTGAAAAAGAATTATGACTACGTGGGCATAACCTACACATTACCCCATTATGACAGGGTTGTCGAAATGATGAAGCTGGCAAAAGAGATATCCCCTGCGACCAAGATCATCATCGGGGGGTACGGGAACGAGTGCTTCAACCAGAAGCTATATCCAACCAGCGAGATAAACGAACTTGCCGATTTCATCTGCAAGGAAGAGGGTATCGCGTTTCTGAAAAGATTGCTGAACGAGCCCGACGGCAGGCCCATAAAGCAGGAGTTTCCACTGGGCGGGTTCATGCCTTTCTGGAAAGAGACGCTCTCCGAAAAGTACTTTTACCTGACCGTGGCCCTCGGATGTAAGTTCGGCTGTGAGTTCTGCGCCACCTCTGCATATTTCAAGAAGGAGAAGAAATACTTCTTGAGCCCCAAGGAATGCTACCATGCCATAAAGCGGAATATGGAGATACATAGAGGTGTGCACAACTGCCTTATTTATGACGAAGATTTTCTCATAAACAAGAAATATGTCGATGAGCTGGGGCGGTATCTCCGGGACGATCCGGATATTCAGAAAAGGAGATTCGGCTATAATTGTTTCTCCAGCGTGAATGCCCTCTCTCAATATACCCCGGAAGAGCTCATTGAAAACGGTGTGGTGGGTCTGTATCTCGGTGTCGAATCGTGTCTGCCGCAGCTGTTCAGCAACGACAAGATGCACAAGAGGAAGGGGACGCCCATCAAGGATGTTTTCGACATGTGCAACAGGTACGGAATATGGACCATAGGGACGTATATCCTGGGATGGGATTTCCATAACAAGGAAAACATCATGACGGATATAGAATATTATGTGAGCCTGAAGCCGTCCATGGTGCAGATACGCCCGCTTCTCGCCCTGCCGGGCACCCGGATGTGGGACGATACCTATGGGCAGGGCAGGATTACCGATGCGGACAAATGCCTCGGGAATATGAACCTGTTCTCCAGGAGCCTGGTATACAGAAACTTCACCCCGGATGAAGTGTTCCACTATATCGATCTAACGGCGAAGATGATCAACGAGACCTATGGCCCCTCGTCCCTGAGGATGATGGAGACGGCGCTGAACGGATATGAGACGTTGAGGGAATCAGAGAATCCTTTCCTGAGGAGAAGGGCCGAGTACCTGGCCGAGAATGCCAGGAAGATCTCGCCCATCCTCCCGGTGATCATGGAATACCCCTATAACGACCATGTCCTCGGACTCGCGCAGGATGTGTTATCCCGCTATGAAAGGCTCTTTGGTCCCGTGGGGATGATCGACAAGTTTCTTGCCATGGGCGCCAGGACCCTGGCGAGGTCCACCAAAAGACATTTTGAAAGGTCAGGGAACATCGTACCTCTGCCGAAATACAGACGGTATAGTTATAATATATAAGTTATTAATATAATTGGTATAACATGATTGCCGGGTCCGGGGAAATCGGCTGATTTTCCTTTGACCGCCGAAGAGGAGAGGCCTGAAATGACGGATGCGATCAGCCAGATCAATGCACTTCTCGAAAGGGCGTATTGTCTCTTTGAGGTGTACCGGGAGATGTTCCCGGGCCCTCCGAGGATCCGCCGTCTCGAGGACATGAAAAAACTCCCGGTGCTCAATGTCTTCGAGGTACTCAGGCAGGTCGATTATTCGAAGGCCCATTTGTTGAAGGACGTCCAGAGAAACACCCCTCGCACCTTTTTTGACCTGTATGACAATGTCTTCCCCGGCCTGATCACCGATGACGAATACGGCAGCATGAAGGATGCCGTGTACGGTATTCTCGGTTACGCTGACATCACTGCTGATGACCATATTCTGATCATTTCCGATGAAGACCGCTCGTATCTGACCCTGGATTTTGCGAACATGCTGCTGGAAGAAAGGTATAATGTCTTCATCGTGTTTGCCACGCGCATGAACAATGTCAGAGAAGTACAAGACATCATCAGGAAAACCGGCATCAACGTGGTGTTCGATTTCACACCGGCAGGGCTGGCGAAATGCCTGGAAACGGAATCGCTGGAAAAAGTCGTGTTCATCAACAGAACCATCTCAGCCATGCCCCCTGACGTCCGGTGCTACTCCCTCTACCATGTGGGGAAAATCGGGTTCGTCGGTATAACGGATATGACAGGAGGTACATTTTATTATCCCGGGGGGGCTTTTATCATCGATATGGACGAACTCGGCAATATCATGGTCACGTGTTTGTTCAGGAAGCTTTTCCCGCTGATACGGTACCTCACGTTTGACAAGGGGTATTATAGCCGGGGCAGGCTCTGCATCGGGTCTTACATGGGGGTGATCGGTGAGCAGCCGCTTCCGGTATGAAAGGGTGTCCGGTCCCCCGGGGAACGAACAGTTAAAGAAGCAGCAGGCGGGATCCCTTAAGAGGGTGCTGGCTCAGGTATACCACAAGTTCCCCTTCTACAGGGATGTGATGGACAGAAACCGGATCGACCTGAACGATGATCCCTTCGAGAATCTGAAAAAGATGCCCCTGATGACATCCGGGGATTATCGGAAGCTGTCCGTGGATGCCCTTTCAACGCTCGGAAGAGAGATCTATCTTGTGGATACCTCATCAGGTACCAGCGGCAACCCGAAAAGGAGGTTTCTCACCCTTCAGGATGAATATATAGAGACCGAGCAGATGCTCAGGATATTCCAGTACGCGGGGTTCAATCCTTCAGACCGTATCGTTTTTCTCGATATATGGTTTCCCAACATGTATCCCCTGTTCGTAAGGGCTGCGAACCTCATGGGCATAAAAGAAGTCTATGCCTTCGGAATGAAAAACGACACCGCCGATACGATACGCAAGATATCCGAGCTCGATTTCACGGTGCTCATTACCATCCCGAGCGTGGTGCTGAAGCTCTTCACGCATATTAGCGAAAAGGCGATGAACGCCAAGGTTATGAAAAATCTGAAAAAGCTTCTCTTTTTCGGTGAAGGGTTCTCGCACTCATACAGAAGCACGATAGAAAGGCTGTTCGATATCCGTGTCTTCAATTACTACGGGAGCACGGAACTCGGCTGCATCGGGTGCGACTGCATTGCCGGCAGGGGGGTTCATGTCTTTGAAGACATGTTCTACGTCGAACTCATCAACAGCGATCAGGACGACCCCTCAAAAGGCGAGCTCGTCCTGACGACCCTGCTCATGGACGGCATGCCCCTCATACGGTACAGGACAAAAGATGTCGTGGAGCTGGACAACCACTCCTGCGACTGCGGGAGCCCTTTCTCCAGGATAAATCTTATTGGCCGCTCGGACGACATGATATCGATCTACGGCTCCAAATACCACCTCAGACAGTTCGATGACATCCTCGTCTCTGTGATGGGATATCTCCCGCACTACAGGATCCTTTTCGACGAACATGGTGAAAAAGCAGGGGGAGAGTATCTCATCAGGCTGGTTCTGCCCGGAGAAGCGCTCAGACATGAAGCAGAGATTATGGACAAGATCCTGAAGCTTGAGACCATGGAGTTCTATGTCAATTCGAACTACCTGAAAGTGGTGTTCGAGTATGCCGATGAAGCCGCCCCGGTGAGTGTGAAGAGAAAAACGGACCGGCTCAGGAAGCCGGCATCCTGAACCATGGTCAGTGGAGTGTGAAGTGAGGGAGGAGATGATGAAGGAAAATCGGCAAGGAAGGTGGATGCTCGCATTCACGATGGCCGTGCTGCTCATGATGAATGCCTGTGCGACGGCCGATACAAGACAGTTCGAATTCCATGTCGGGCAGGCTCAGCGCTGGCAGGACTCTGAGGTCAAATTCATTCAGGCGGACGATCAAACCAGGCTGGCATACCGTGAGGCAGGGGACATCAGGTCTGAAAAGGCGTTCATACTCGTCCCGGGAAGCACCACGTATGGTTATTACTATGTCCCCTTCATGAACAGGCTCGCCGGTGATAAACTCTACGTCCGCACCATCGACCTGAGAGGCCACGGCGACTCCGAAGGGCCTCGAGGGGATGTCCCGTCTGAGGATTCCCTCATAAGGGACCTGCATGCCCACATAACTCAGATCCGCTCCATGAACCCCCAGGTGAAGATCATCATCTCCGGACATTCCATGGGTGCAGGGATCTGCGGGAAGTACCTTGAAGAATACGGATACCGCAGTGTCGCCGGAGCGGTCTATCTGGCCCCCTTCTTCCACTGGCGCCAGCCCGGCATGAAGCCCGCCGGGTATGTCGATGTCGACATGTTCAGAACGATCTTCGGGGATGATCATGATGTGACGCAGGTTTACCATCCGACGAGCGACGACCCCAAGCTCGTGAGAAAATACACGAAGATGATGAGCAGGGCATCGATGCTCTCGGACTATTCCTCGTTCCGGAGCGACCATGACACCCCTTCGCTGTACCTCATAGGCGTCAACGATGAATTGTTCGACTCGGAGGAATCGCCCACGATATTTCTGAAACGGGATAACATGAAGCTGGTGGTTATGGACGAGGCGACGCATCTCGACATCGTTGACAGAAGCCCTGGAGAAATCCTCCAATGGATCGACGCTCTGTAGGGATGAAATTGCGGCACTGGAATGATTCCGTTCGTGAAGCTCAGGAGGCCTTCAGGGCCTTTGGCGGGCATGATCGAATGAAGACTGATAACAAGAGGGGAGGTCATTACAGGTATGTCAAGGCGTAGAATGGTTCTTATCAACCCTGTCCGTCGAGCCCGTGTGGGCATGGACGTCACGGTCCAAAAGTTTTCCATCTTCCCCCCCATAAGCCTGGGCATCATAGCCGCACTCACGCCGCCGTCCTGGGAGGTGGTCATAGCCGATGAGAACTGGGAACCATTCACATACCAGGAGGCGGACCTCGTGGGCATAACTGCGTTCACCTCCACGGCGAGCAGGGCGTATGAAATTGCCTCGATGTACCGGAAGAACGGCATTCCCACCATCCTGGGAGGCATCCATGCATCCATGTGCCCTCAGGAGGCTTTAGGTTATGTGGACGCCGTGGTCATGGGGGAGGCCGAATCGGTCTGGCCGCAGGTCCTGGCGGATTTCGAGGCCGGGTCTCTGGGCCAGATCTATAAAGGAGAGTACACGGATTTAACGAAGGCGCCCGTTCCCCGGCGGGACTTGTTCAACCCGAACTACATGCTGGCCTCGGTTCAGACCTCACGGGGATGCCCCATGGACTGCGACTTCTGCTCGGTGAGCGCGTTCAACGGGAAACGGTACCGCCGCCGTCCCGCCCGGGAGGTCCTGGATGAGCTGGAGGGAATCCGTCAGAAAGTCTTGCTGTTCGTGGATGACAACATCATCGGGTACGGCAGCCAGTCACGGGAGACGGCACTGAAGATCTTCAAGGGCATGGTGGAACGCAAGCTGAACAAGTGGTGGTACTGCCAGGCATCGCTGAACTTCGGAGACGATGAAGAAGTCCTTGAATGGGCGGGGCGCTCCGGTTGCAAGATAGTGCTGATGGGTCTTGAAGCCGAAGACGTGGACGCCCTGCGCGAGATGAACAAACCCCTTAATCTTAAACGGGGCGTGGATTCCTACTCGCAGGCGTTCAGACGCATGCACCGCGCCGGCATCGCCGTGCTGGGGGCCTTCATCTTCGGGTTCGACGGCGACACACCCGAGAAGCTCCAGAAAAGGGCCGACTACATCATCAACAGTGATGTCGACGTGATGCAGATCACCCCGTTGACGCCGTTTCCCGGCACAAAGATTTTCGACAAGTACCTGAAAGAGCAAAGGCTGCTTTTCAACGACTTCCCCAAGGACTGGATGCACTACGACCTGTTCGAAGTGACCCACCGCCCCGGCTGCATGGAGTCCGAAGAGCTGGGCATGATGATGTTCGACCTCAGCAGGCAGGTTTATGCATGGCCGGTATTGCTGCGCAAGGCGCTGAAGACTCTTTATCAGACGCGCAGCCTGTTCACGGCCGTGTTTGCGCTGATGCTGAACATCAGTTACCGGAGGCTTGCCCTCGGCGGTGCGGAAGCCCTCCGGCAACAGATGGCGCAGGCAGCTCCGACAAGTTGATGGGGGTAAAGGATGACTGATAATATTGCAAGGCTCAAGATAGAGAAGACTCCCGGAAAGGACCCGAAGAAAAGGTTCAAGGCCTCGGGACTGGTCATACTTTCCGTGATGTGCATGGTGATCGCGGCAGCCGTGTCATCGGCGGTGCTCTCGAAAGGGATCGAGGTCAAAGAAGTGACCGTGTCTGAGATCTACCCGTCCCAGCTTATTTCGCAGCTCAGCGCGAGCGGGTATGTCGTGGCACAGCGCAAGGCCGATGTGGCCTCGAAGATCACCGGTCAGCTCGTGTCTCTCGACGTGCACGAAGGAAGTATGGTGAAAGAGGGTCAGGTCATAGCACGGCTGGAGAACGCCGATGCGGCTGCACTGGTGGATCTGGCCATATCCAACCTGGCACTCGCCCGGACGCGCCTGGTTCAGACCAAGGCGGACATGGAGAATGCATCCATCGAGTACAATCGGAGAAAAAATCTGGTTCTGACAGGCGCCATCTCCCGGTCCGAGTTCGATTCGGCGCACACGAGGTTCATAAGCGCAAAGGCCTCCTACAACGGCGCACTGGAGGCCATCAGGTCGAGTACCGCATCGCTGAGGAGTGCTGAAGCGGCATTGTCGTATTCCGAGATCAGGGCACCCTTCGATGCCGTGGTTCTCACCAAGAACGCCGATGTGGGAGACATCATTACCCCCCTGGGTTCGGCCGCCAATGCCAAGGCGGCGGTGGTGACCATCGCCGACCTGGACTCCCTGCAGGTGGAGGCGGACGTATCGGAATCCAATATCAAGCGCGTGCAGGTCGACCAGAGCTGCGTCATTGCGCTGGACGCCCTTCCCGGAGAGCGTTTTCAGGGCGTGGTGGATGCCATAGTCCCTACCGTGGACAGGTCCAAGGCAACCGTCCTGGTCAAGATACGCTTCCTGAAGAAAGATCCGCGCATCCTCACCGAGATGAGCGCAAAGGTCGGGTTCCTCTCCAGGCCGCTGGAACCCGGGGAACACAAGGCCCGCATCATGGTGGACAAATCGGCTGTCGTGCATTCGGGGCCGAACAGGTATGCCTTTTTCATCAACAAGGGAAAGGCAAGAAAGGCGGAAATAAAAACAGGGAGGGAATACGGTGATATGGTGGAGGTGCTCCAGGGTCTGAAATCCGGGGACATTGTGGTGTCCAGGCCGCCTGAGGGGTTCCGTGACGGGTCGGAAGTAACGGTGGTGCAATAGGCATGGATACGGCGTCTGTCGTCAGGGTCAGGAACGTCTCCAAGTCATACCGCAGGGGCGACTTCACCGTGCCTGTCCTGACAGGCATCAACCTCGACATACCCCGCGGCGATTTCCTTGCCGTCATGGGTCCTTCCGGGTCGGGCAAGAGCACGCTCCTCAACCTGATCGCAGGCATCGACCGGACGGACAACGGGTCCATAGTCATCGACGGCCAGGACATTGCAGCACTCTCCGAGTCGGAGCTTGCGAAATGGCGTGCAGGCAACGTGGGGTTCATTTTCCAGTTCTACAACCTCATCCCGGTACTCACGGCGTTCGAGAACGTCGATCTGCCGCTGCACCTCACCGGCCTCACCGGGAAACAGAGGAAGGAGCATGTCCGGACCGCATTGGCCATGGTGAATCTTGAAGAACGCATGGATCATTATCCCAACCAGCTTTCGGGCGGGGAGCAGCAGCGCGTGGCCATCGCCCGTGCCATTGTGTCCGACCCCGCGATCCTCGTGGCGGACGAACCCACCGGAGACCTGGACCGCAAATCGGCCGAGGACATCCTCGACCTCATGGGCCGACTGAATACGGGGATGGGAAAAACCATCATCATGGTGACCCACGACCCTCACGCGGCCCAGCGGGCGCACACCATCAGACACCTGGAGAAAGGCATATTCAACAGTCCATGATCCTTCCCAAGATGATCATCAAGAATGCCTTCAGGCGCAAGGCAAGAACCTGGCTGACCATTATTGCCATGGGTACGGTCATCCTGGCCTTCGGGCTGCTGCGGACCTTGCTGGACGCCTGGTATACCACCGTGGATGCGACGTCTTCTTCCCGGCTCGTCACGAGGAATGCCGTTTCGCTCATCTTCCCCCTGCCTCTGCCGTATTACGATCAGATCCGACACATCCAGGGGGTGAAGGAGGTCTCCTACAGCAACTGGTTCGGGGGGATCTACATCAACGAGAAGAACTTCTTTGTCAATTTTGCCGTGGAGCCGAGAACATACCTGGCGCTTTACCCCGAGTACGTCCTGCCGGGCGGGCAGAAGGATGATTTTCTGAGGGACCGGCGGGCGTGCATCGTGGGGAGGAAGCTGGCGCAGAGGTTCGGCTGGTCCCTGGGCGATACGGTCACCCTCAAGGGCACGATCTATCCGGGTGACTGGGTATTCGCCGTCAGGGGCATCTACGAGGGCAGGGACAGGAATGTCGATGAGACCCAGTTTTTCTTTCACTGGGACTATCTCAATGAAACCATCAAAAAGACCTCGCCCGTGTGGGCGAACAAGGCGGAGTATTTCATGGTCGGGGTCTCGGATCCACGCTCGGCGGCCGATGTGGCAGACCGGATAGACGCCATGTTCAGGAATTCAAGGGCCGAGACCCGCACCGAGACCGAGAAGGCCTTCATGCTGGGCTTCATAAGCATGGCCCAGGCGTTTATACAGGTTCTGCAGATCGTCTCGTTCGTGGTGATCGTCATCATTCTGGCCGTGGTGGCCAACACTATGGCCATGACAACACAGGAGAGGACAGGGGAGTATGCGGTCCTCAAGACCCTGGGATACTCAGGGCGCCACCTAGCCATGCTCATTATGGGCGAGGCCCTGGTGATCACCCTTACGGGATGCGCCCTCGGCATAGCGCTCACGTACCCGGTAGCTCATTCCTTCAGTGTCGCGCTGAGCGCCTACTTCCCTACCTTCAACGTGGGGGTCGATATCGTGCTCCTTGATATTGCGTCGTCTGTTCTCGTCGCCTTCGCTGCCGCCGTCATACCGCTCAGGCAGGCTCAAGTCATCCGGATTGCAGACGGCCTGAGGAGGATAGGGTAGATGGCCCTGCCTTTCTCCTACAGCTTCCGCAACCTTTCCACCAGGCGGATCACCACCTTCTTCACCGCTTCGGGCATGGCGCTGGTGGTCTTTGTTTTCGCCGTTGTCCTGATGATGGCCGAGGGCCTGCAGAAGACGCTTGTCCAGACCGGATCAAAAGACAATGTCGTGATCCTGCAGAAAAGCTCCACCAGTGAGGTGGTCAGCGGTATCGAGGTGGAAAAGGCGTCGATAGTGGGGACCATCCCGCAGATAGACACGGATGCCAGGGAGGAACCGCTCCTGGCAAAGGAGGTTTACATCCTCATCACCATGAAGAAGAAGCGGGGGGGGTCTTCCAATATCGCCATCCGTGGGATCGGGGGGAACTCACACCTGCTCAGACCCCAGGTGAAGATGGTCCAGGGACGCATGCCCCGGCCGGGCCTTGATGAGATGGCTGTAGGGTCGAGCCTTGCCAGGAGGTTCAGCGGGCTCTCCGTAGGCGCCACGCTGGACTGTTCAATGCGGACCTGGAGGATCGTCGGAATAATGGATGCCGGCAACACCGCATTCGACTCGGAGATCTGGGCGGACGCGAACCAGGTCATGCAGGCTTTCGGCAGGCCGGTGTATTCATCGATCGTCTTCAGGCTTTCATCCGCGGACAAGTTCGAGGCCGCCCGGAAACTCATAGAGGATGATCCCCGGTTGAACCTTCAGGTAAGGCGTGAGAAGGAATTTTATCTCCAGCAGTCCGAGATGATGGCCAGGTTCTTGAAACTCCTGGGAGTCGGGCTCACGGTGATCTTTTCGCTGGGCGCCGTCTTCGGTTCCATGATCACCATGTATGCCGCCGTTGCCAACAGGACGGCAGAGATCGGCACCTTGAGGGCGCTCGGGTTCAGGAGAGTTTCGATCCTGGCGGGCTTTCTCCTGGAGGCCCTGTGCATAAGCCTCATGGGAGGGTGCATCGGGCTCTTTTTCGCCTCCTTCATGCAGCTCATAACCATATCCACGGCAAATTACCAGACCCTCTCCGAACTGGCCTTTCAATTCACCCTGTCACCAGGCATTGCCGGTGCCTCCATCTGCTTCTCCCTCGTCATGGGCCTTGCAGGGGGCATGCTGCCGGCCCTGAGGGCTTCGAGAATGAAGATCGTGGATGCATTGCGCTCAGGCTGATACGGCGATTCCTGTCGATGCCTTCTCGGCAGTCCATTCCATGGCGAACCGGGCGCCGGAATAGACCGCCAGGAATACACAGACCACCTTGACGAGCAGGGCTGAGAGAAACGAGACCTGATCATGACCGGTTGCATGGACCGTGAAGACATAAGCCCCTCCCGCCAGTAAACCCGTCGTGAGCATGACGAGGAAGCAGGCGAAACCATGCATGGGCCCCTGGCCGTACTTTTCATTTCCGGGCAGTGTTCCCCTGTGCATGTCGGATGCCGCACACATGCTCACGGCCAGAAACGTGAAGTTGCAGATGAGGATGAAGGTCATGGTGAGGTCCACGCCCAGGATGGCGATGGGGACAACCCTTGCCGTATCGAATACCCGCGACGAGAGAAGGAGATCACCCGGGAAGAAACCCCTGAAAGCGAGCGGGATGTTGAATATCATCTGGAATGTGAAATTGGGGAGAAAATAGGCGATCCAGAAGTGCCTCATTCTCGAAGATGCGGCAGGTGCGGGTTCGCTGAAGGTAAAAGATGCCGCGTCCTGCTCTACGAACCGCTGTGCCAGGAGGTAATGCGGAAAGACATAGAGAAGCGCCATCAATGAGGTGGCGGCAGGGGAAGGGATCCGGTCCGAATGGTATATGATGACCGCACTTATGCAGGTGATGAGGAACGAGACTAGAAACGAGGCGGGAATTGTCATGGACCAGGGATTCCGGACCCTGATGTCCCTGGATGCAGGAAGGGGAACATCCACGGTGCCGTCCAGGATCATCTTGCGCACACCGAACAACGTGTTTGCCGGCTGGAATGTTATGAAAGAGAGATATACCGCACCAATGAACCCGATCACGGTCAATCGGGAATACTCTTTCCCCATGATGTCGAATACGAGTATCTTGCCCAGCATGATGAGGATGCCAATGGCAAAGAAGCTCGCGACGACATTGGCGAACAGGGCCTGTCCTACCTTGAGCCTGCCCCCTTTCAAGAACTTCATCTCGATCTCCTGAAAAACATTCCATTGTGTTATTTCAAGAGTACACGGTTTCAGGATACGTAACAATATGAATATGCGAGGTTAACCGTTATGGATCATGAATCGGCGTGGATCCATGCGACCGGGGTATTCAGCCTGCCGGTTCGGCAGAATCCTGCCAAAGTCGACATGAATACGGAAGCACCTTGAAAAATGCTGGCCATGGGACGAGGATAGAGGTTATATTAGTAAAAACTATTATCCCGACTGAGAGGGTTCAGAATGGATCCGGTGAAGGTTGTAGCGCATTATATAGACGACATGCTTGAGAAGGGTTTCACCTATGATTTCAATCCCACCCACCAGTCTTTTCTCCTTCACAAAGACGATGGCGGTTCTCCATCCGGTCAACCGCTTCAGTTGGAGCTGAAGGAGATCAAGGCTGTTTTCTTTGTGAAAACCTTCGAGGGCGACAAAGACTACCACGAGAGGAAGGAGTTCATCGAGGGCGACCGGGTTCTTGGCCGCAGGATAGAGGTCACCTTCATAGACGGTGAGGTGATACGGGGATATACCGTGGACTATGACCCCCAGCGGCAGGGTTTTTTCCTGATACCCATCGACCCCCAGAGCAATAATATTCAGATCTTCGTGGTCTCAAGCGCGGTGATGGGGGTCCGGTTTTTGTAATCATTCGAAGTATGCCCTGTGATACGAATACGAGGTGCATATGGCAATGCCTGAATTCTTCGATTCTACGTTCTACACATGGGTGATATTGCCCGCGCTCATCTTTATCGCCCGTATCATGGATGTGAGCCTCGACACGGTCCGCATCATCTTCATCAACAGGAATCTCAGGTACTATGCCGCCGTTATCGGATTCTTCGAGGTGCTCATCTGGCTCATGGTCATACGGCAGATCTTCCAGAACCTGGGGAACCCCGTGTGTTTCATCGCCTATGCGGCAGGTTTCGCTGCGGGGAATTTTGTGGGCATCAACATAGAAAACAGGATTTCCATCGGCAAGGTGATCATCCGCATCATCACCCGCGTGGAGGCGGATGACCTCATCGCCTTTCTCAGGTCCGCAGGATACGGCCTCACCATCATCGACGCCGAGGGCGCCACAGGACCGGTGAAGGTGATATTTTCCATTGTGGAGCGCAGCGACATCGACCACATGGCCCGCATGATCAGGCGGCACAACCCCCAGGCCTTTTATTCCGTGGAGGACGTGAGGTTCGTCAGCGAGGCCGTGACGCCCCACCGCCTCCCCGGACCGCCCAGGTGGAGCAGGTTCGTGACACGGATGCGAAGGCCGGAGGAATAGGGGGGAGTAAGGTTGTTTCAGGGATTATTTTTCTGTTGTCTTCATGAACCCCGTTATGTTCTGTGATTCCCGCAGGTGGAGTGGGAAAGGCCAAGGGTATGCGGGATATCCTCACTGCGCCAGTCCGCCTTCATGGCCTCTGAAGTATTTCAAAAGGCCTTCATCCTCGAGCGTCCTGCCGTTCACCTCTATCTCCAGGATCCTTATGCATCCGTAACCGGTGCCCATGAGGACGGTGCCCCCGCGGGTGTCTATCCTGCCGGGCTCCAGGGTGACCTCCATATCGGGCACAGCCCGCCAGAAGGTGACCATGTCGTCACCCACAAAGCCGTAGGCGCCGGTGAAAGGCCTGGTGACCGCACGGATGAGGTTGTAGATCTCCTCGGCCGGCCTGTCCCAGAAGATCCGCCCGTCTTCAGGGGTCATTTCACGAAAGTACGATCCCCTGGAGAGATCCATGGGGGTCTTCCTGATGCCGCCCTTCATCATGGTCGGCAGGGTCCCTTCAAGCAGGGCGGCTGCAGCTGTATCGAGCTTCCCGAAGAGGGTCATCACCGTGTCGTCCCCTGAGATCTCCACCTCTTTCTGTGCGATGACGGCCCCTGCATGGGGTCTTTCCACCATTGCATGGAGGGTTACCCCGGTATGTGTTTCCCCTCTTGCCAGGACCCAGTTCACGGGGCATTTTCCACGGTAGAGCGGCAGCAGGGAATAATGGAGATTGTAGGCGCCCAGCCGAGGCAGGGAAAGGATGGAGGGCCTGAGCAGAGACTGGTAGCCGAAGCTGAAGATGAAATCGGGCCTGGAGGACCTGATCTGCTCCATCCAGCCGAACTGGCCCGGGTTCCTGGGGCAGAGGCAGGGTATGTTCAGCCGGGCGCAGAGATCCTTCACGGAAGCGAACCAGATATTCCCTGCAGGGTCGTCTTCGTGAGAGAACACGAGCGGTATGTCGAGCCCGGCTTCCAGGAGCCTCCTTATGCCGAGGATCCCCATGTCCTGGTAGGCAAATACAACGGCCTTCACGTGCATGTTCTCCGTATAAGAATGACAGGGGGTGTATGCATCACGATTCCTGCTCAGGCTTTCCCTTCTTGATGTGGGCCACCTTTTCCCAGAACCTGCCCTCCTGTTCGCTCATCTTCCTGCACAGGCCCTTCATGCGGTGCATGCCTGTCATGGCGATGTTGTGCGACCCCAGGATCCTGCCTGTCTCGTCCTGGCAGGAACATGGTACGGCCAGGGCAATCCTCGGGCCTGCCAGGTGTTCGAGTTCCAGGGGGCGTGCCGTCACAGCGCAGGGTATGCCTGCTTCGACCAGATACCTCATGGAGCGCTCCACGTGGTTCCTGGATGAAAAGGTGGCTATGCAGGCAGGATCATCTCCCAGGCCCTGTGCAAAGCCCCTCAGCCCTGCTGCGGCCAGGGCCACCGCATCAGACGTGGTGCGTATCTCTTCCAGGGAGTTCTCCCAACCGGGACTGAACCTGATGGTGCCGAAGGCGAGGTCAGCCGGGATGCCCAGGGCGGCCAAAGCATGGGACGGTCTCTTGGAAAAGAACGACGCCCGTG
The DNA here is from genome assembly GCA_964600235.1 of uncultured Bacteriovoracaceae bacterium. Taxonomy (GTDB): domain Bacteria; phylum Desulfobacterota; class Desulfomonilia; order UBA1062; family UBA1062; genus MWEI01. The sequence continues at coordinate 41,295 of CAZRIV010000019.1, forward strand.
CCGATACGGTGATGCCTGCCAGGTCGAGCCAGGAGGCCAGGGCATCGGCCTGGATGGAATCGAAGGATATGCTCGATATGTGGGGCGTGCGGGGAACCCCTGAGCCGTTTATGCGTATGCCCGGCACCCTTGAGAGGAGCGTCTCTTCAAGGGTATCCCTCAAGAGTGAAACATGGAGGGCGTTCCTGTCCATGTCCATCCGGGCCTTCTCGCAGGCCAGCCCGAACCCTATGATGCCGGGGATATTCAGCGTGCCGGGGGCCAGGCCCGACTCCTGGCCGGACCCGAAGTTCAGAGGGGATATGGCCGTGCCTTCCCGCACATACAGCGCCCCGGCCCCCTTGGGGCCATAGAGCTTATGGGAGGATATGCTGAGCAGGTCCGCCTGCATGGAATTCACGGCAACAGGGATCTTGCCCGCGCTCTGGACGCAGTCGCAGTGCAACAGGATCTTTCTGTCACGGGCGATGCGGCCGATGGCATCGATGGGCTGGATTACCCCGGTCTCGTTGCTGGCGTGCATGATGCTGACCAGGAAGGTATCGCCCCGGATGGCCTCTTCGAGTTGTTCGGGTAAGATGACCCCCTGTTTATCGGGGGCGAGCCGGGTAACCTCGAACCCCTGCCCTAAGAGATGGTCAAGGGTGTTGAGCACCGAGGCGTGTTCGATGGAACTCGTGATGATATGCCCCGTGCTCTTCCGGGCATATGCAGCCCCGAGGATGGCCAGGTTATTGGCCTGTGTACCCGAGGAGGTGAAGATGATCTCGTGGGTAAGTGCTCCTACGAGCCCGGCAACCCTTGTGCGCGCCTGGAGGAGTGCCGAGCGGGGCTTGTCTCCAAAGGAATGGGGCATGGAGGGCGTGCCGAAGTGATTCCCGAAGTACGGCAGCAACACCCCCAGCGTTTCCGGGTGCAGGGGCGTGGTGGCCGCGTGGTCGAGGAAGATATCGTGTGTATGGCCCATGGTTAACAGTCCTCGCTTAGTTGTCCGATGCCTCTTTCAGTACAGGCCGTCACGGCTTCACATATCCTGCCGCCACCAGGGCTCAGGCCGAGGCCAGCACTGCCCTGAAGATATCCACAATAGCCGGGGCGGCCTTCTCGGCCATGGCGATGATCGTCTCCAGGGGCACGCTCAGGTAGTTGTCCGGGTCGTTGTTGTTGGTGACGGCGGAGACGGCCAGCACCTCCATGCCGCAGTGCACGGCCTGGATCACCTCCATGACCGTTGACATGCCCACGGCATCGGCGCCGATCCTCTGCAGCATCCATGTTTCAGCGGCGGTTTCCATGGAGGGGCCCATGACCTGGGCGTACACCCCTTGATGCAGTTTGATGGACCTCTCTTTCGCATACTTCCCGGCCAATGCATTCAGGTGCCTGGAGTAGGGTTGGGTCATGTCCGGGAAGCGGGGTCCGAACCGGTCATCGTTGGGCCCCGCGAGGGGGTTGCATCCGGTGAGGTTGATGTGGTCGGTGATGAGCATGGCGCTGCCGGGAAGCAGGACCTTTCTGAGCCCGCCGGCAGCGTTCGAGATGAGCAGGGTCCTGATGCCCAGGAGCTTGAAGACCCGGATGGGCAGCGTCACCTCCCGGGCGGAATACCCTTCGTAGAGGTGGAAGCGGCCGCTCATGACCACCACGTCCTTTTCCCCCAGGCGCCCCTTGAGGAGCCTGCCGGAGTGGCCGGCCACCGTTGATTGTGGAAAGCCCGGGATTTCGGAGTAGGGCATGGACTCCTGAATGTCGATGTGGCGCTCCATGATGCCGAGCCCTGTCCCCAGGATGAGGGCTGCCTGCGCACCCTTAAAGGAACCCAGTGCCTCGGCGGCTGAGGTCTCTTTATCCATCTTACTTGTCCAGGGGTATGGCCTCGTCGATGAGCATGATGGGTATCTCGTCCTCGATGCGGTATTTGAGCGCGCATGCATTGCAGATCAGTCCGCTTTCGTCCTTCTCGAGGACAAGCTCGCCCTTGCACTTGGGGCAGACGAGAATGTCGAGCAGTTCTTTGTCTATGGGCATGAAAACCTCCTCAAAAAATCTATGGCATTGTGGGGACATGCTTGTCAAGGATGTGTCATGAGAGTCCATGGCTGACAACGGTGCCGGTCATCCATGTCGTGGCAAAGCCCATGGGCCCGGTGTCCAACTTGAACTGCGCGTACTTCTTCTCCCTTGAGAAGAAGGCCTTGTTCAAAGGCGGGGAGAACTTCCGGATGAGTGATGAGGCCCTGTCCGCCTTTGGCAAAGGCTCCGTGGCTTCCCAGCCCGCGCAATTCGTCTGGCAGGGCGGAGAGCCTACGCTCGCAGGCCTTGACTTCTTCAGGAAGGTAGTGCACGAACAGAAGCTCTGCATGAAAGAGAAAACATCAGGAACTCTCTGCAGACAAACGGGACCCTGCCGGCAGGAGTTCAGCCGGCGGGATACAGCGAAGGCCGAGCAGCGGGCTCAGCAGCAGGCAACCATGAAGGCAAATATGGGCATATTAAACCGCGCATACTCCGCATGCCTCGAGAGCAAGGGGTAGGCAATCAGGTAGGGGATGATGGAACTTATGTTCGAACGTCACTTCATCGGCCACCCGGAAAGGACCAGGGCCGTATCATGTGCATACCGCCGCATCGTTGTATCTTTACTCGTCCTGATGTTCACGTCGTGCCCTGCAATGGCCCAGGACGAGACAGGAGACACGGCAAAGGCGTCTGATTCCAGGGAGCTCAAGGTCCCGTACGCCTTTTACAACGACTCCTTCGGGGTGGCAGCGGGGTATGTGTACGGTGTTACCGGGTATCCCCAGCCGCAGTCCACCGTCATTGCAACCGCCATTGCGGGGTCCAACAGCGCGCTGGCCCTGTTCCTGCTCACCCGCGACATCCGGGTGCCGTGCACCGGTCGCCTTTTTTTCGACACGGACCTTGCCCTGAGCACCTATGGCACGATCCAGAGCTACATCAGCGGCAACCCTGATTTCCCTTATGAACGCGCGGGAAGCAATGGTTCTGACCAGGACAACTACGTGGAAGGGGACGGCAATGACAACCTGGTCCGTGTCACCTTCAAGTACCTGCTCCCCCTGGGTGAAGGCCGCGACCTGCCAATGCGCCCGCCTGTGCTCGAGCGGGGTCTGCCCATGGAGGGACCGGGAGGGGAACGTTCCTGGAATCCTTTTGCGAGCGGGAAGACCTTCATCGAGGTGAAGCCCTACTGGAGGGAACAGTCCATTGCCAGCGACTACGGAACCTTTGACCAGAAGACCAACGGCGGGGCGTTTTCGCTGTACCGGGACAACACCGACTTTCCGAGGAACCCCTCGGAGGGGAGCACGGTGCGCCTGAGGTACACCCAGGACTGGGGATGGTTCGACAGTTCGCGCCCCTATTATGTGGGCGACTTCGAGCTCAGCAAGTATGTCTCGCTGGGGCCCTCCGAGAGGTTCAGGCGCAGGGTGCTCGCTTTTGACTTCTGGGCGGCCAACGCGTTCTCATGGGACAGGACCAGCACGGAAGACGGACAGGAAGTCAACCAGCGGCCGCCTGCCTACCTGGGTGCTACGCTGGGCGGGCTCTGGCGCATGAGGGGCTTTTCCACGTCGCGCTTCAATGATCAGGCGGCCGTGTACTACGCCGCCGAGTACCGGCTCATACCGGAGTGGAACCCTTTCGCCGATGTCGACTGGCTCCGGAAGCATCTCGGGATCGCATGGTGGCAGTGGGTCGCCTTCGTGGAGGCGGGCCGCGTGGCCCCGGCCTGGACCGCGGGCGAGCTCCACAGCGCCATGAAATCAGACGGCGGCCTCGGGATACGGGCCATGGCCAAGGGCATCGTTGCCCGCGTGGATATCGCAGGATCGAGGGAGGGTTTCACTGTCAACATGATGGTTGGCCAGCCCTTCCAGTTCTGAAAAGAGCGTGAAAAACGAGGGCAAAAGCCTGGATAAGGCTCCAGGAGCGGCATATACTTAAGAGCGCAAAGCAAAAAAGGAGAAATATATGAAGAGATCAATAAGGCTGATGACAGTAGTTGCTTTGAGTCTTGCACTGGCACTGTCGGCCACTGCCTGCGCATCGTTTTCAAAGCAGTCGGGTTTCCTGGGCGGCTATTACAAGGACCTGCAGCCGGGGCCGGAAGGCGGGGTCAAGCAGCGCTGGATAAAGCCGGGGGTTGATTTTTCGAAGTATGACAAGGTGATGCTTGACAGTGTTCGTTTTTACCTTGCGGCAGACTCGGAAGACCTGGGCATCGATCCCGAGCAGATGAAAGAGCTCTCGGATGCCTTCAACAAGGAGCTGGTTAATGCCCTGAAAGACAAATACCCCATCGTGGCAGAGCCCGCTCCTGGTGTTGTTCGCATCAGGACCGCGCTGACAGGGATCAAACAGAGCAGGCCTGTCCTCAGCGGCGTCACCTCCATCATACCTGTTGGACTGGCTGTCAGCATTGTGAAAAAAGGCGCCACAGGGGCATGGACCGGTTCGGGAGCTACGCGGGGAGAATTGATGATGATAGACCCCATGAATAATGATGAGGTGATCGGTGTTGCCGTAGATGAACAGGTGGCCGGATTCACGGAAAGGTTCTCCAAATACGGGTCGGCAGAAGAAGCCCTCAAGTTCTGGGCAAACAGGGTCAGGGTGTTTCTGGACCAGATGCACGGCGTCAAATAGCATGGTTTTTCAAGGTCCGCCCCCGTATGGGGCGACTGGAATGACCATGGTACCATGAGTAGGTGAACGGCATGAACAGGAACGCATGGCGGGAAGCGTCTTTCATCGGCGGCCACGCGATTGAAAGGCAGGATTATTATGCTGATTGGCCGCTGGTTGACTGAGAATGCGTGTGCGTCATTTAAGCGACAAGTGAACAAAGAAATGATTTGTCACCCCCGCGGAAGCGGGGGTACATATGTTTTTCTAGGTATGATGAAAACCTGATTTGAAGCGTGCGATAAAATGGCATTCAAGGGTATAAGGAGTTTAAAATGATTGCCTCAGGGGGAAACACACCGTGCAGAGCAAAGTATGGCGGATAATCATTCTTGCAGCCCTGGCGGCAGTCATGACATCTCCTGCATCCCTCCTTGCCCTGGAGACACCCGCACAGCCCAAGGTAGGTCTTGTCCTCAGCGGGGGAGGCGCCCGGGGTGCAGCCCACGTGGGTGTGCTCAGGGTCCTGGAGGAACTCCACGTGCCCCTGTACTGCATTGTGGGCACGAGCATGGGTTCCATCGTGGGTGGCCTTTACGCCACGGGCATGCCGCTGGACGAGCTGGAGCAGATTGCAGTCAAGACCGACTGGGAGGGGCTTTTTGCCGACACAATCCCCCGAAGAAAGGTGAATTTCCGCGACAAGACCGACTGGCCCGATTACATCACCAGCATTGACCTGGATTTTGAGAAAGGGATAAACCTGCCCAAGGGGCTCATCGAGGGGAAACGGCTCGACCTGATGCTGCGCTCCCTGACATTGACCGCGCCGAAAGACTTCAACGACTTTCCCGTCCCCTACCGGGCCATTTCCACCGACATCGAAACCGGGGAGATGGTCGTGCTCTCGAAGGGGGACCTCGCCAGGGCGCTCCGCGCGAGCATGGCCATCCCCGGCGCCTTTGCGCCGGTGGAGATCGACGGGAAGCTGCTGGTGGACGGCGGCATGGCCAATAATATGGCCGTGGACGTGGCCAAACAGATGGGCGCCGACGTGGTGATCGCGGTGAACATCGGTACGCCACTGAGCAAGAGAGATCAGCTGGACAATTTCCTGGGCATAATAGACCAGATCACCAACATCCTGACCAACAGGAACGTCGCCATCCAGATGAGCATACTCGGGCCTGATGACACCCTGATCTCCCCGGAGATGGGGGCCGTTACCACGGCCAGCTTCGAGAAGATGGGAGAGGCCATCAAGATAGGGGAGAAAACAGCCCGGGACGCCTCGGACGGGCTGAAGCGTTATTCCCTGAGCGAGGAAGCATACCGGGCCGAGCGTGAGCAGCAGCTCAGAAAGGCCAGGCCGTTAGGACAGATCGAGTTCGTGAGAATGGACCGGAAATCAGTCCTTGGCTCCGGCATACTCTTCAACGTCATCACCAAGAGCGTCAGCAATGTCATGAGAAAGGACATCCTGGCCTATGACATTTTCGAGCTCTACAAGAGGGGTGATTTCAAGGACATCGATTTCACGCTTCTGGAGGAGAACGGCAAACAGGGACTTCTCGTCAAGACGAAGGAGAAGACCGAGACTGAACACACCATAGACCTGGGCCTGGAACTGTCGGGCACGGCCCAGAGGGACAACAGTTATCGTCTGGTCGCCCGGTATCAGGCCTCCAACCTGAACAGCCTCGGGGCCGAGTGGAAGAACGAGCTCTGGCTGGGAGAGCGTACGAAAGTCTCTTCAGAGTTCTACCAGCCGCTGAACCCGTACACATGGCATCTCTTCTGCGCCCCTGCCGTTGAATACCAGCACTACCCGGTGGAGCTGTATCTGCGTCCGACAGACAGCAACTCATTCGCACGATACAAGATCACCAGCAAGCAGGCAGGGCTCGACCTCGGACTTCAGATGGGTGAATACGGCCAGACGAGATTCGGTTATCTGAGAGGGACATCGGAATCCGAGGTTGAGACAGGGCTCTCCTTCCTGCCCGAGGAGGATATCGACGACGGGGCGTACCGGGTCGTGCTGCGTCTCGACCAGCTGGACAGCCCCTTTTTCCCCAGGGAGGGCAGCATGCTGTCCGCCACCTACCTCTATGGACGTGAGCATCTCGGTTCCGACGAGGGCTACGAGTCGGTCCAGACCTCCGTGCTGAAACCCTTTACCTATGGCAACCACACGATACTGCTCAGGGGGAGGTGGGACACAAACTTCGATTCCACCGGCTCGCTGTCAAAAGCATTCTTCCTGGGCGGGCTGTTCAATCTGTCGGGTCTGAACCAGGATCATGTGTACGGAAACACCCTTGCCCTGGGTGAAGTAATTTACTTCGCAAGGGTCCTGAAGCTCTCCAAGCTGTTCGGTTCGGCCATATACACAGGTGCATCCTTCGAGGCGGGAAACGCATGGGTCAGGAGATCGGATGCCGGCTCCCAGAACCTTGTCTACGCAGGCAGCCTCTTCATGGGCATAGACTCGAACATCGGGCCCATCTATTTCGGGTTCGGCCATGCCGAGGGCGGCATGAACGCGCTTTACTTCTCGCTGGGCGCCAGACAATTCTAACTAAGGGGGAGTGCTCCGTGAATGGATCTGCTGCCAGGAAAAGGCTCATGAGAACGGGTTTGACCAGGCCCGCAGCGGCCTGTTTCGCGTGCCTTGCCCTGTTCTTCGCATCCTGCATAACAGACAAAGAGATCTATGAATCGGCCTCAGGTCGAAAGGAACTTCCCAGGTGGAGCATCCTTGCGAGGGCCAGGGAAAACCATGGGCCCTACATCAGGTGGAAGCGGGACCTGGTGAAGAGCCTCATAGAAGGCAGCAGTGTTGTCTATACCAAAATGGGCCCGGTGGAATATGCCGTCAACGGTGAAAGCGGGCCGTATATCATGGTCATGCATGGCGGCCCCGGCGGGTATGACCAGACCGAAGCCCTGTTCAGTGACCTGTTCGGAAAGGGATTCCGTGTGCTCAGCTGGTCAAGGCCGGGCTATCTCCGCACCCCGGTTCAGGCGGGCAGGACATTCCGGGAGCAGGCTGATGTGGCTGTCGCCCTCATGGATGAGCTGGGCATCAGAAAGGCTGCTGTTCTCGGCTATTCTGCAGGGGGTCCCGTGGCCATAAACCTCGCATCCTTCTATCCCGAGCGGGTCTGGGCGCTGGTCCTTGAATGTGCCGTGAGCCAACAGTGGGTTATCGATCCCGAGAATCTGGAAGAAAAGATCTATTTCGGATACCTCATGTACAGCGACCCATTCCTCTGGACCTCGGATGTTTCAGGACAGATCGCCCCGCGGCTCATCGGCATGTCCACCATAGAAATGGAAAGTTCTCTGGACAGGGAGGCGGCAGAGAAGCTGATGGACAACATCATGAAGGATGAGAAAAGGGTCAAGGTGCTCACCGGCCTGATGAAGAGCATGAGCCCCGGTGAACTCCGCAGGGACGGTATGATCAACGATGTGTCCGAGCTCAAGGCGGTGAAGGACCTGCCCCTGGGCATGGTCAAGGCCCCGACCCTGATAATCCATGGCACGGACGATGCCGATGTTTCGGTGGCCGACGCGGCGTTTGCAGCACGGAGAATCAAGGGGTCCGAGCTGTACCTTGTGCCCGGCGGGTTCCATGTCATGGCATTGGCGGATTCCATAGATACCGTAACACAAAAGAGGATCACCTTTCTCAAAAGGCATGCCCCCCAATGAGATAAAAACATCCTTACGGAAAATTAAATATTGAGAGGATGCGGTTTTTCCGGAGAGACTGAGTGCAGAGCACGGTATGGCAGGTAAATTTTCTTGCGGCCCTGGCGCCCTCGGGCTGGAGGCTGATGCCTGAAGCTTTAAAGGGTGTGAAGCAAAAAAACAGAATGAAGGAGAAGGCCGTGAAAAAAAGTTTAATCATGGCTTTGGTGCGTACGGTTGCCCTGCCGGCGATACTCGGTGTGCTCACTTGCGGCTGTGCCCACTGGCCGGAAACACCGCGACTGGAGAGGGCCGGTACACCCGGCTACCGCCTTGCCGAGGTGACCCGCCCCGGCCAGTCCGACGAGATGCTGGTGGTACTGGCCATCTCCGGCGGGGGCATGCGGGCGGCGGCCCTGGGATACGGCGCCCTGGAGGAGCTGCGTCGTACTTCGGTGGTGGTCAACGGTGTGAGGCGCCGCCTCATAGACGAGGTGGACGTCATATCAGCGGTTTCCGGGGGCACCCTGCCAGCCACATACTATGGCCTGCGCGGCGAGAAGACATTCGAGGAGTTCGAAGAGAAAGTGCTGTCGCGCAACCTGGAGCGCGAGCTGGTGCTGAGCATCCTTACCCCGGTCAACTGGTTGAGGCTTCCATCGTCAACCTTCGGGAAGTCGGATCTCTTTGCCGAACTCTACGACGAGACAGTGTTCGACCATGCCACTTTCGGCGACCTGAAGCACAGCGGCGGACCCTTCGTGATCATAAACGGCACCGATGTCACCACCGGAGTGCGGTTCAGCTTCACGCAGGACCAGTTTGACGCTATCTGCGGCGATCTATCGAAGGTCACTCTGGGACGGGCCATTGCCACCTCCACGGCACTGCCGCCGCTGCTCACGCCCATAACTTTCGAGAACCACGGCGGGACCTGCGGCAGGAAGGCGCCTGCCTGGCAGGCCCTTGCCGAGGCTGCTGTTCACGAGTCAGAAACGCCGGGGCGAGCACTGCTTCGTGCCCGTGCGCTTATGTCCTATGAAAACCCGGACCGCCCTTACATTCACATCTTCGATGGCGGTCTCTCCGAGAACCTCGGCCTGACCGAGGTGCTCAAGGCCTTCGAGATCCTGAAGGTCGACCCGGATGAGACGGTGCTGCCGTCGCTCAGGGGTGCACGCAAGATAGTGATCATCACCATCAATGCGCTGCGCTTCCCCGAGGTGGACTGGGACCGCTCGGCAGAGCCGCCGGGCACCGGCACACTGGTGGACCAGATGTGGTCGATCCCGGTGGACCGGATCTCGCTGGACACGGTGGAACAGGTGCGCGAGAAGCTGGCCGTCTGGCAGGCTGACACTTCGGCCGGAGGCCCTGCCCGGAAAGGGTACCTGGCGCAGGTCACCTTCGATAACCTGAAGGACCCCCTTGAGCGACGCTATTTCAAGGGCGTGAATACAAGCCTGACGCTCCCAAAGGAGCAGGTGGACCGGCTGCGTGAGGTTGCTGGCCGGCTGCTGCGGGAGGCCCCCGCCTTCCAGAGGCTGCTCGCCGACCTGGAGTCGGAACGCTGAAAAACACAGGCGTATGACGTGCAGGATTGGAGATCAATCATGAGGGGTTCAGCAAAAGGTTTCTTCCCAGTGTTGTCATTCTGGCAAATGATCGCGTCTCTATAACCCTCAGGATTGTCAAAATGTACCATGCCGCACCGGCTTCCGGGGTCCATGTGACAATCTGTCACAAACCTATTGGGTGGTCTTGTATATAAGCCAGCAATATCAACGCATTATGCAGTATCGCTACCTGGCACGCCCCTTGCCTTATAGAGATCAGAAAGAAAAAAACAAACCCCAGGA
>CAZRIV010000020.1:0-46688 GCA_964600235.1 uncultured Bacteriovoracaceae bacterium
AGAAGACTTAAAGGGCCGGTATGAACACCGGCCCTCGAGTCTTTTATTCCAGGCTATAAACCCAGATTTTGCGTTTGAAGGTGTTTCAAACTGATCCATTCAAAGCAGTGATCTCGCCGCCTCCGATGATTGCCTATCATGCCGGCTGCTTGAGACGGCGAGATCTCTGCTTTAAACGGGCTTATGAAAAACAATTTTCCTGGCACGAACCATATGCCAATGCACTCTTAAAAGTGTATCAGGTACATGTGTTCACATTCAAACGCACACTGGCGGGTTAAACGGTTATCAGGACTTTGCGCCGGGATTCACACCAGGTGAGGGCTGCTGGTTCACCCCGAGCGGCTGGCCTGAGGGAACGGTCTTCCTTTCCGGCGGAAACTGCTTCGCTTCCTTGCCCGGTGAACCTGCACCCATAGTCTTTTTCACGGGTTTTGGATTCGGGATATTCTGCATGGCCACGTAGGAATCGGCGTAACGGTTCCCGGGGCTCCACAGCAGCCACCCTGTCCCCCCGGCATCATTGGATGCTATGATCTGGGTCTGGATGTATTTCGGGCCGAACCCTTTGGTCACCTTAAGGGGGAAAGCCTGGAGCCACGGGCGTATGACCACGTCGTGCCCCACGAGTTCCTTCATCCTCTTGATCCCGTTGAACAGGAACCGGTAGGGGTCGTCCGCGGGATTCTTCACGCCGGCGAAGCCGGAGCTGAAATGCGATGGGTACAGCATGGGTGAAATTATGTCCACATAAGGCTTCAGCTTTGTTATGTCCTGGCCCACTACGAGCATGTCCTCATCCTTCTGCCAGATCACTATCCCGAACATGTCAAGGGACAGAAGCACGCCCTTAGGCGCTGTGACATCGTGCACCTTCTTCAGAAAGCCCGCGATTACATCGGTCCGCAGAAGGCCGCTCTTTCCTGAGGTGGTCTTTCCGTCTGCGTGGTAGCGGACATAATCGAGCTGTATCTCGTCAATACCGCTGTTCGTAAGCTCCCTGATCACGGTCAGGAGATAGTCCTGCACCTCCGGATTGGAGGGGTCGAGCCAGTGCTTCTCCCTGTTCATGCACCACTCGGGCCTGGCCCTCGACATGATCGGGTCCCTGAATACGACCACCCGGGCCACCACATGGATGCCCTCGCGGTGGAGGTATTCTATCATTTTCGGCAGCTCTTCAATGTTCGGAAAATATTTCTCGTTGGGGCAATACTTCTCCCTGATCTGGCTGGGAAAGGTGATGGCGCCCAGATCGTCCTTGGCGTCAAAGACGAGGGTGTTGCCCCCGAGCTTCTTCAGTTTGGCCGCGGAATCAAGAATGATGCGGGTTCCCGACGAGGAGGGGTTCATGTAAAGACCCTTGGCAACGAATTCCTTCGGCTTCGTCATGGTCCTGGGCTTGAGGGGCTGATCCCAAACCACCGGTATGCTTAAGGCCTGTCCGGGAGAGAGGGGACCATCCAGCTTGTTGATGTCGATTATGCTGTTTATCAGTTCCTTCTTGGTATAGGCCGCGGTATACGGCATGTACCTGGCTGCGATCTTGGAGAGGGTCTCCCCGCTCTGAACCGTATGGGTGGTCCCCGAAGGCGCCGAAGCGCCCATGAGGAGAAACGAACACAACAGGATTGCCGCGAGCTGTATTTTCATGGTGTACATGCTAGTATACTTCGGTGCCGATATTCAAATAGATAACCGGACTTTTCATCTTTTTTTTTACAGATGTCAGGTAATCAGGACAACGATCCGCCCGGTGTTCTGCTCATGCTAGTCGCCGACGATATCCAGTATCTCGAACTCCCGCTTGCCGTTGGGGGTGTCCACCTTTACCTCATCGGAGATCTTCCTGCCTATGAGGGCCTTGGCCATGGGTGACTCCACTGAGATCTTGCCTTTTTTGATATCGGACTCGTCCACACCCACGATCTGATAGGTGAACTCCTCGTCGGTGTCCAGGTTGGCCAGGATGAACTTGGACCCGAAAACGATGCGGTCCACGGGCAGCTTGGTGGTGTCGATTATCTCCGCATTGCCGAGCTTGTTCTCCAGGTCCTGCATGCGGGCCTCGATAAAGGCCTGCCTCTCCTTGGCATAGATGTATTCGGCGTTTTCCGAGAGATCCCCATGACCGCGCGCTTCCTCAATGGCTGCGATGATCTTGGGCCGCTCGTGTTTTTTCAGACGCGCAAGTTCTTCCCTGAGTGCCGCATAGCCTTCCTTGGTGATGGGACTTCGTTTCATGTCAGGTCCTTCTTAAAAAATAAAAAAGATACCGATAGTGGGCCTACCAGTATCAGGAAGGCTCCATTATGCCCAAAGGCCAAGAGTTGTCAAGCGATCAATCAGATGCATGGGGCCCCGGGAGAACTGCATCGTGGGCCTGCAGGAGGAAATACCCTTTAAATCACAAAGGATTCATCTGAACCAGAGCCCTTCACCGGGTCACGCACGCTCTGACTCGAAGAGACTCGGGCCTGACGGCGATGAGGGGGTATACCTATGCATGTTTTTATGCTATGGACTTCCCCATTGACTTGATCCTAGGCTTCCCAGTATAGAGAATCTCTATTTTAAACAGTGGAGGATATAGTATGACGGCAAAACAGGAGCTCACCCTTGAAGTCAGCGGGCGCGAACTGAGAAAGAAGAAGGTAAGCAGGCTTCGCAGACAGGGCGTCATACCCGGCATTATTCACGGGAAGGATTTCGAACCCGTTCATGTCCAGGTTGACGATAGGGAGTTTGAGCTGCTCTATAAAAAGGCTCACGGCACAGCTCTGGTAAACCTGATGGTAGACGGCAAGCCCATTCAGGTACTGATCCACAACATCCAGAGGGACAAGCTCAGGGGCAATGCCCTTCATGTGGAATTCCTGAAGATAGACCTCAACCGCCAGGTCACGGTAGATGTACCTCTGGTATTCATCGGCGTGTCTCCGGGTGAAAAGGACGGCAAGGGCAAGGTTACCCACGAGGAAACCTCCATCCACCTCAAGTGCTCGCCGGTGAATATCCCGTCGGAGATCGTGGTGGATGTCTCGAGCATCGTTGACAAGCACGATGTCATCCACGCCTCGGACCTGTTGCTTCCCGAGGGCGTGTTTCTTGGACATGGCATCAGCGAGAAAAAGGTCATTGCATCGCTCTCAACCACACGGGCTGCAGAGACCGTATCTCCGACAGAAGAAGAGGCTGCTGCGGCCGAAGAGGGGAAGCCTGCCGAGGGCTGATCTAGCCCTTGACCATGGCAAAGGGCTTGAGCCTGGCCACAGCGCTTGTGATGCCGGCCCCGGTTATGGTGTCTACCACGTCCGACACATCCTTGTAGGCCTCGGGGATCTCTTCGGCCAGGGTTGCCCTCGAGGCAGCCATGGCATGGATATCCCTGCTGCGCAGTTCTTCAAGGATCTGCCTCCCCTTTGAACGCTTCTTCGCCTCGTGTCTCGACAGCAGCCTGCCCGCACCATGGCAGGCGCTGTTGAATGTCTCCCATGAACCCTGGGCCCCGGACAGGATAAAAGACATCCTGCCCATGTCTCCGGGCACCAGCACCGGCTGACCTGATTTTCTGAAACGCTGCGGCAGCCTTTTGTCACCTGGGGGCAGCGCCCGGGTGGCCCCTTTGCGGTGCACGCACACCTCCTTGTCCGACCCTTCCCACACGATGCGCTCCATCTTGGCGATATTGTGGCAGCAGTCATACAGCAGCCGCATGCCGAGCCTTTCGAATGAGCCGCCGAAGACCTGCTCGAAGGTCTGCCGGATGAGGTATATGATAAGCTCCCGGTTGGCAAAGGCGAAGTTGGCCGCAGCGGCCATGGCCCCATAGTACGCCCGGCCTTCCCTGCTCGTGACCGGCGCACACGCGAGCTGCCTGTCGGGCAGGCTGATGCCGTGGCGCACGGAAGAGGCAACCATGTCATGAACATAGTCGTCGCAGACCTGGTGCCCCAGTCCGCGCGATCCGGTGTGCACCTGCACCACAACCTGGCCTTCGAAGAGCCCGAAGTGTGCGGCCTTTTCGCTGTCCAGCACCCTGTCCACCATGTCGAGTTCCAGAAAGTGGTTGCCCGAGCCCAGGGTCCCCAGTTGAGGCTGGCCCCGCTCCATGGCCTTCTTCGATATGGCCTCCGGGTCCGCCCCCTCCATGCAGCCGTTGTCCTCATGGGCTTCCAGGTCATCCGTGGGCACGTACCCCTTCTTCACGGCCCACAGGGCGCCCTTTTCAAGCACCGCGTCGAACTCCTTGCCGCCCACGGCAAGGGCCTTGTTGCTTGAACCGACACCCGAGGGCACATGGTTGTACAGGGAGGTGAGCAGTCTGTCCTGCAAGGGCCTCACATCGTTGATCTTAAGCCCGGTCAGCAAACAGCACACCCCGCAGTTGATGTCATACCCCACACCGCCCGGCGAGATGATGCCGTCTTCTTTTGAGAATGCCGCCACGCCTCCTATGGGGAACCCGTAACCCCAGTGTATGTCGGGCATGGCCATGGCAGGCCCGATGATGCCGGGCAGTGTCGCCACATTTGCCACCTGCTGAAGCACCGTTTCTGGTTCCAGGGTGCGCTCGATGGCCGCATTGGCATACACAAGGCCGCTGGTCCTCATGGCGCCTGTCTTTTCGATCTCGATGCGATAGGGATCAATGCGTCTCAACTTTAAGCCTGTCATGGCCATTCCCCCCCTCTTACATGTCGAGGATAATCGTCACCTCGAAGACATCGTCAGCATGTACGATCTTGAGATTATGATAGGTGACGGCCTTGACTTCGGCCGTAAGCGGCCCTTGAACACGGGCGCCCTTCAGTACTCCTTGTACCTCTGTCTCGCCCAGGACCTCAATGGTTGCGGCATTGAGCCTCCAGCCCCTGACCTCCACGAGGTAGAGGATCTCCTGGAGCCACCTCACCAGCAGGTCTTCCCGGTCTATGCCCCTGGCCTGTACCAGCAGCTCCTCACTGCCTTGAGTGCACGTTGCGCCGAGAATGTCCGCAAGGGCATGGGCCGCCTCCTCGAACAGCATCTCGATCGTGGGGGAGCTGATTTTTACCCCCATGTCCGCGGTATGGTCGATAAGGGTGTAAGGCATTGTTATACGTCCGTTCCCGCCTTGAGTTTGTACATGAATTATAATGCCAAGGCGCCTATAAATCCATCCTGGCCCGGGTCATGAAAGAAATCTCTGAACGTCGTGATGGGATCGGAAAAACCTTACCTGTTCAGACGATGCATACCGGCTTCGCCGGTATGCATCGTCTGAACAGGCCGAATTTAGAGTCTGCATCTCATAGGCACATTATAAGCCAGGGGTCTTCGTCTTCCAAGGCATCCATGGTCCGAATCTCTTTGAATTATCTATGGCAGGGGTACGTCAGGCCGACCCTTATCCACGCCCGATGATGCCCTGCTCCTCGAGCTTGCGTCTCAGGGCCACAAGGGCACGGCTCCGGTGGCTCCGCGCGTTCTTCTCTTCGTCGCTCAGCTGGGCGAAGCTCTTGCCGCTGGCCTCGTCGAAAAAAACCGGGTCGTAACCGAACCCGCCCTCGCCCATGGGTTCGTGGAGGATGACCCCGTCACACTGCCCTGTTGCGGTTATCACCACGTCCTTAGAGACGGCCAGGGCAACGGCGCACACGAAATGGGCCTTCCTGTCGGTCACGCCTTCCATGAGCGTGAGCAGCAGCTCGTAATTATCCCTGTCCGTTGCTTTTTCCCCCGCAAACCGTGCCGTATGGACACCCGGCCTTCCGTCGAGTGCATCCACGCACAGGCCCGAATCGTCCGCAAGGCTGGGGATTCCGGCGGCCCTGTACCAGGCAAGGGCCTTGGTCACTGCATTGGCCTCAAAGGTGGCGCCATCCTCCGGGACCTCGAGCTTCAGGCCTGCCTCCTGGGGGGAGATTACGGCAATATCCTTATGAGAGAGGATCTGGGAAATTTCGCTTATCTTGCCCTTGTTGGTGCTGGCGACAAGGACCTTCATGGGATACCGAGTGCCTGGGCCTGCTTTATCATGAGCTCATCGATCCCCTTCCTGGCGAGGTTCATGAGCATCATCATCTGCTGCATGGTAAAAGGTTCCTTCTCGGCCGTTCCCTGCACCTCGATGATCCTGCCGGTCTTGGTCATGACCACGTTCATGTCGACGTCTGCGTTCGAGTCTTCCTCGTAGCACAGATCCAGGAAGACCTGGTCGCCGATAATGCCCACCGATACGGCCGCCACCTGCTCCAGCAGGGGGTTCCTTACGATGAGCTGCTGGTTTACCATGGATTTGATGGCGTCGTAGAGCGCGACGTACGAGCCGGTTATGGCCGCGGTGCGTGTCCCCCCGTCGGCCTGAAGGACATCGCAGTCGATCCAAATGGTCCTCTCGCCCATGTCCGTCAGCGAGGTCGCGGCCCTGAGCGAACGCCCGATGAGACGCTGGATTTCATGGGTCCTGCCCTTGACCCTGCCCTTTGCCGACTCGCGCGCGGTGCGCACATTCGTCGAGGCAGGGAGCATTCCGTATTCTGCCGTGACCCAGCCGGACCCGGTATTCTTCAGGTGGGGCGGTACCTTGTTCTCGACGCTGGCAGCGCAGACCACCTTTGTGTCGCCCACCTCGATGAGGCAGGAACCGAGCGCGTGCTTGCAGTAACCCCTCGTTATCTTTACCTCGCGGAGGTCTTCAGGGGTCCGGTTATCGCCGCGGCGAATGACTTTCGGCCGCGTTATGCCCTTATTCTTCAACAGTTCCTCTATGGATGCCATGCACGTCCTTCATGTCCTTTTTCTGGGACAATTCTACGAGCAGAGCGCGGAGAAGTCAACTCCTACGAACAAGGCCCCCCGGGCGGATATCCCGCATAGGAGCCATGCACGACTCCATGCCCATGGCTTTCAAGCACTAAATATTCAGCACATTCCATCTCACGGGAGATAACCCTTCCCGAATAAATCAAGGGTGCATTAAACAAGAGGCCCCTCTATAACTGCACAGCCATAGTTGAACAGCACAAAAAATTTGGCCCGAACAGATGGTGATTCCAGCCCGGGACAAGCAGATTGCTTGTCCCGGGTTGGAATCACCATCTGTTCGGGTAAGGCTTTTCTCATCTGGCCTGATCGTTCTGCTGAAGTCATGCAAGGGTCTGAACAAATAATTCCCAAGGGGATCGGAATTGTTCTTACAGGTCCGTTAAAGCCGGTGATCTTAAAGCCTTTCCATGACCGGTACATTCAACATTCCTTGAAGGGTTTACGATCACCGGCTTTAACGGATCTAGTCTTTCCACCCCTCCAGACGCAACCTCCGGGTTCATCCGGGCCACTACACCGGGGTGCCTCGCACGAGGGCATTATACACGCCCGCAACGCCCCGGGTCGCCCCCGTGGGCTCAACAGTCCTCCTGGAGCGCCATCGGCATTTCCTGTTGAGGCCGGTTACCGGGCATGTCCCTCACACAAGGGGGCCCTCCAAAATAAGTAATCTGGGGCCTTGACACTTTTGAGGCGCATCATGTAATCCCTCATAGTGATTGGGAGGCTGAACCCTGTGAAATCACTGAAATCCGCCGCATCTCTTGCTTTCATTCTTGCGGCATGCCTGGCACTGCTGCTGCCCCTTGCCCTTTTCTCTGCGCCGAAAGACAGCGAGATCGGGCTCTTCCAGATCATAAACGAGATGCAGGATACCTGTCGGCATGTGCCGGTGCTCAACTCCCAACCGGTCCGGGTCCAGAACCCCCTGACCATAACCGCCATGTCCCTCCTTCCCATAATCGACATCTCCACGCCAAGGCTGGTATCCGCCTTCCTGGGGTGTGTGCTCCTCGCGTGCCTCTTTCTTTACTGCCTTGCCCTGTTCGACCTTTCCAGCGCCGTCGTCTCGACGCTTATCGCCATGACGAGCCTCGGGTTCCTGGCCCTGTTCAGCACGCTGAATTTTGCCGCACTACCCATAACCCTGGCCTCGACGGCCTTCGGCCTCTTCTCGCTGGTCTATATCAAGAGGCTGCACTCAGGGCTGTATTTCATCTCATACATCCTTGCCGGCCTGGCCGCCGTAACAGGCGGCTGGTTCATGCTCATGTTCTTTGTCTTCGGGGCACTGCTCCTCATCCTGCTCGACCTGGCGCCGTCAGAGGCCTTTTCCATACACCTCATCCCCGGGCTGATCATCATTGCATGTGCCATGGCGGCATATTTCGTGGTTTACCGGATCATCCTGGGCCCGGACTTCTCGGGGAGCGCCTTCTCCCCGGGGACTCACCTGGGCCTGCTCAAGGGCATGTATGCCATGCTCACCTATTCATCACCCTGGATATTCCTCCTCGTACCGGCATGGATCTGGGGCGGGGGACCCTCGGACAGGGATACCTGGCGCACCTGGCTCCCCATGAGGACCGCACTGGTGCTCATGTTTCTCATGCTCTGGGGGTCGTCTTCGGGCCTGCAGCCCTATGCGGCCGTCTGCGCCCTGTTTGCCTCGCCCATGATCGGGTGCTGGATCTCGCAAGGCCTCTTCAAGGACTCTCAGAAGGGCTCCCTGGGGTTCTGGATGATGTCACTGGCAGGGGCCACGGTCATCATCACCGCGATTGTCCTCCTGCTGCTCCCCGTTTACCTGGGTTTCGCCCTGCAGATGAAGCAGATCATGGCCGCAGGCGCCTTGTGCGTGATAGCGCTGGCATTTTTCATCCTGAGCCTCAGGCGCAGTACGGCCGGACAGTTCGTCGTCATCCTGCTGGCCGTCGCAGCCATCACCTGGCACCTGTCGTTCCTGGACCCTGGAGACCAGTGGGACAGGAAGATATCCTACATGCATGACATCTCATTGAACGCACCTCTGATCGTTTATGAAGACGACCTCGTCATGCGGGGGTATATGAGTGCGGTCATCGCAGACCCCATGGTAGTAACCAGAAACGCGGTGCCCCTGAGTGAACGGGCGTTCCTGGCCGTGAGCACATCCGACCTCGATGCCCTGCTCGAAGGCCTTAAGGGGGGCATGCAGCCCGTGCTGGTGGATTCCTACCGGGCGGAAAACACCTATGCGCTGGTCATGCTATCGCCCAGGAGACACTACCAGTAGCGGCGTGCCCGGCGCTCCCCGCCTACCCTTTGGACCGCCCCAATCTCGCCTCGAGCGCCTTCAGGAGCACGCCGAGCTTCTCCTTTGCATCGCCTTCGTCGAGCATGGGATAGAGGGCGGAATACAGCTCATAGGCCTTTTCCATATCCATCATGCTGGTATAGGTGCCCGCCAGGTCGCTCAGGAGGAACTTGTCCCTGCGCATGCCGGGCTCTGCCAGGGCCAGGTAGCGGTATGCCTCGTCCTTCTTGCCCAGCTTCCACGCGGCATACCCCAGGTGATAATATCCCTTTGCCTTGAATCCCCTGGAAACCGCATTTTCATTCAACAGGCCTTTATATGCCTCATAGGCATTCGCATAGTCCCCGCTCTCGGCATAGGCATATGCAAGGCCCATCCTGGCTTCACCAAGACCGGGCTTGAGCTTGAGGGCCTGCTTGTAGTTGTTTATGGCATTGTCGTACTGTTTCATCATCATCTGCGCCAGGGCCAGGTTGCTCATGGCGAGGTAGTCATAGGGCAGGGCCTTGATGGCCCTCAGGCAGAGCTCCTGCACCTCGGGGTAACGCCCCTGGTGGATATAGATGGCTGCCAGGTTGACGTTCGCCGGGCTCGAGTTCGGGTACTTGGCCAGGGTGTCTTCCCACAGGGTCTGGCTGTTCCTCCAGACGCCGTTCTGATAGAAGGTCATGTATGCGTAAAACAGTGTCACGAAGCTGAACAGCACAATGGCAATGGCAATGGACAGATGCCTGGAGATAAACCCGCTCTTCAGGTACCAGAGCCTGGTCAGGAGATATCCGAGCATCATGCACCAGCTCAGGGAGGGGAGCAGCGCGTAACGGTCGGTCATGTTCTGGGAGATGGGGAAAATATGTGATACCGGCAGCAGGAAGATATAGTACCAGGCAACGAAGAGACTGTAGATGTACCTTTTCTTCATAAAGGCCCACAGGGCGCTGCCGACGAGCAGCACGTTGAGCCCGACGAAAACCCACGGCACCCATGTTTTCGGGTTTACGAACAGCGTTATGGGGTAGTCGGCGGAGTAATTAATCGTAAAGCCGATGAGATCCATGTACCTTATCAGGATCTGGGATACGGCAAGCAGGTTGGTGCCGAAGCTGCCGCCGTGGTAGGGCTTGATGCCTCCTGTGGTGGCCATCATGGTCACCAGCCTCACGGCCATGGGAACCACCACGATGAGTATGGGGATGTACACCGCCAGGCGCCTCTTCCAGAAGCCCGGCTCCCTCAGCCGTGCCTGTATGGCGATATCGAGCATGAACATGATGCCCGGTATGACAAGGGCCGTCGGCTTGGACAGGATGGCGAGCATGAGCGCCCCGGCGCTCGGCAGGTAGTATTTCCATGAAACCACCCGGGCCTTGATGAACGCCCACAGGGATATGAAGGTGAAGAGGCCGAGCAGCGGCTCCTTTCTGGCATAGAGCCACGTCACGCTCTCCACGTGCACCGGGTGGACGGCAAAGAGCACCGCTGCGATCACCGCCCATATGTAGCATTCGTCTGCGTCATCGTGGAAGATCTTCAGCAGCTCCCGCAGGAAGGTGTAGCACGCAATTATCATGAGGGCGTACAGAAGGATGCTCTGGAGGTGCATGCCGAACACGGCCTTCTCCCCCCACAGGCTGAAGTCGATCATGTAGCTCAGGTCTCTCATGGGCTGGTAGGTCGTGGCGCTCTGGTAGGTGAGCACGGTCTTGAGGTTTTCCACGGTGAAGCTGTGGAGCTGCACCCGCTGGAAGAGGGCCGGATCGTCCCAGTTGGTGGGACTGTTCCTGAATATGTTGGAATACAGGGCAAAGACCATCACCACGAGCAGTATATTGATGATCAGCGGTGATTTAATCCTTTCTGTCATAACGGTATCATCCTTTCGTAAAGCCTCTTGCCGGCATAAAACCTTTCCTCCTCCGGCAGCGGGTGCATGCCGGAACGCCCCGCCTCATGCGCCGCCACGATAGCACCACTTCTTTCGGCCCACAATATGGAAAAACCATGTGTGCACCATCACGGCATCCCTTGGTCCGCAGCCACGGCCCATGAGGTTTCGCCTGTACTTTCATACAGATGATTGCTATCATCGGCCCAAGAGTCTTCAAGGAGGTAGTTATGCCGGTTTCTGCCAGGATGACCGGGTTCATGGAGAAATCCTCGTGGATCCGCAAGATGTTCGAGGAAGGCGCGAGGCTCAAGGCCATACACGGCCAGGACAGGGTTTTCGACTTCAGCCTGGGCAACCCCGATGTCCCGCCGCCCGAAAAGGCCCTTGGCCGCATGGCCGAACTCTCCAGGACCATGTTCCACGGCTATATGCCCAATGCGGGCTTCGCGGATGTGCGCGCATCGCTTGCCGCTCACCTTTGTGGGATTTATTCCGCGGGGCTCACCGCAGACGACATCATCATGTCGTGCGGGGCCGGGGGAGGCCTGAACGTGGCCCTGAAGGCCATGCTCGACGAGGGCGACGAGGTGATCGCCCTTGCCCCCTATTTCGTGGAGTACGGGTTCTACGTGGACAACCACGGCGGCAGGCTCGTGGTGGCACGGTGCGACGAGCACTTCCTTCCGGACATGGAGGAGATAGCCCGCAGGATAACCCCACGCACCAGGGCCATCATCATCAACACGCCCAACAACCCCACGGGGAGGGTCTATCCCGAGGCCGTTCTCAAGTCGCTGGGCGAACTCCTGGCGAGGCATCCCGACATCGTGGTAATCTCGGACGAGCCGTACCGGGCCATCGTGTACGACAACGCTAAAGTGCCCTCGGTGCTGGAGCACATCCCCAACTCCGTGGTGGTGACCTCAGCGTCCAAGGAGCTCTCCCTCGCAGGAGAGCGCATCGGCTACATCGCCGTAAGCCCGGCGCTGGCCCAGAAGAAGGAGATCGTGGGCGCCATGATCCTGGCCACCCGCATCCTCGGCTTTGTCAACGCCCCCGCGCTCATGCAGAAGGTGCTCTCAGAGAGCCTGAACGAAAAGGTGGACGTGGAGATCTACCGCAGGCGGCGCGACGTGATGAAGGCGATCTTCGACGGGGCAGGGCTTTCATACTCGCCGCCGGAAGGGGCCTTCTACCTCTTTGTGAAGTCGCCCGTGGAAGACGAGCTGGCCTTCTGCAAGGACCTGGTGGATGAATGTGTTCTGGCCGTGCCCGGCAGGGGCTTCGGCTGGCCCGGCTATGTGCGGTTCGCCTACTGTGTGGACGAGGCGATCATCAAGGGCGCCGAACCGGGAATAAAAAAGGCCATCAGGAAAAGCTCGGGGGGCTGAAAAGAAGTCCTGTAGAGAAAGGCCCACCCCGCCCGGCAAGACCAGTGTGTCCGTAAGAAGGTTTCCCCCCTCTGCCCTGGCAGAAGAAAGCCGGGGTGAGGGGGATATCCGCTACAGCATACCTGAATTAGAACGGAACGTCGTCGAACTCGGGGGAACCGGGCATGGCATCATTCGATCCCAGGTCCACCCCTTCATCGGCCATGCCCCTGTTCGAGCCTTCCATGGGGCCCAGCATCTGCATGGTGTTGGCGACTATCTCGGTGGTATAGCGCTTGTTGCCGTCGCGGTCGTCCCAGGAACGGGTCTGAATCCTGCCCTCGACATAGACCTGCTTGCCCTTGCCGAGCAGCTTGGCGCAGTTCTCGGCCAGCTTTCCCCAGGTGACGATGCGGTGCCACTCGGTGCGCTCCTGCTTCTCGCCGCCCTGATCCATCCAGACTTCGTTGGTGGCCATGGTGAAATTCGTAACGGCCTTGCCGCTCGGGGTAAACCGCATCTCCGGGTCCTTGCCCAGTCTCCCGATCAAAATAACCTTGTTTATGGAACCTGCCATGACAAACATCCTCCTGTTGGGCCTTGCCAAAAGTCTTTGTCATCTGCCAAAAGTCTTTGTCCTTTGCCAATTGTCTTTGTCTAAAAAGCCCATGTAATCAATCAAGGAGGTCAATTATTGGCAGTACTTGTAATGACGCAGATGACTTTGGCTTTACGCCTTCCTTTCTTTGAGATGATGTATACTTAACTACAGCATTTCTTCTGATAACAATCTATCCCGTTATACTGATTGTTGCAAGTGCAATGCAGGAGAATTCCTAATCCTGGTGTCGCAAGTTCGATCCTTGCCGGGAGCACTTGGATTCAAGCCTATCTTCAAACTCCCATTAAACCCTCTTTTCAACACTTGCACATTTTTGCCCCACAATAGCCCCACATTTCTAAATAGAGAAGGTCAACCAGCATCTCAGTGTTCCTGGCCATCACGTTCGTATTCAACGGCCACAAGGCCCAGGTGGCGTGTAGGGCACACAGGTAAAGCACCTCCACTAATAACAACCGAACGGTCCATACAAACCACGGCCTGATAAAGGTCGTGGTTTTTTGTTTCCTTTCATATTTATCATTTAAAATTCGATACTATCATTGATGAAATGATGGAGGTTTCGATCATGGCACGCAGACAAGAAACATTGGGAGGGGAATTGGTCAAGGCACCGTGGTGGATCAGCATTATCCTGGCAGTCGTGTTCTATGTGGTCCTGCGGTTCGTACTCCCTTCATTGTTCGGAAACATAGAGCCGAGCCCAGGTACAAATAGTTTTTCCACAAATATTTTCAGTGGACTTGCGCAAAAAGGTAACTTTCTTGCCAATGCGGCAGCTTTCTTTCTCCTTGCAACAGCTACCTACTCATTCGTTACTTCATTATTCAATAGAAAGGAGCGGACAGGCCTGTTCAACAGGCAGAAGAACCTCGAAACGATCCGAGCCCTGAGCTGGCAGGAATTCGAGAAGCTCGTGGGAGAGGCCTACAGGAGACAAGGCTATACTATCACCGAAACCGGTGGCGGCGGTGCAGACGGTGGGATCGACCTTGTTCTGAAGAAGAACGGGGAGACTATCTTTGTCCAGTGCAAGCACTGGAAGATGCAACAGGTCGGGGTGGTGATCATCCGGGAACTGCTTGGAGTGGTCTATGGCAAGAAGGCATCGGGAGGGATCGTTATTACCTCGGGTACCTTTACCCAGGAGGCATTGGACTTTTCCAAAGGGAACCCCATCGAGCTTGTGGACGGGAGAAAGCTGTATGCAATGATAGGTGATATAAAACTTTCTGAAGTCCCTTCACGCCAGGAAAAACTGAAAGCAATGATAACACCCGTTCAAGGCAAACCTGCTCCGGTTCTCTGCCCGGTATGCGGCATGGAGATGGTACTGCGTACAGCAAAGAAGGGTCCGTCGGCAGGAAATAAGTTCTACGGGTGCCCTAACTATCCGAAATGTCGAGAGACACGACCGTACTGATTAATTTTCAACTGGTTAACGAGATAATTTTCCTCGACATATGGGATTTCTTGAAATTTATTATGGCAACATTTCCCCTGCTGTCTGATAAATGATGGGCCATATCCTCTTCTCTTTCTTGTATATATCCATAAGATCGTATTCCAATCCTTCCTTTGTCCAGAGCTTGCCAGAAGTTTCCAGGCACAACGTAGGCTCATTATTTTTCTTTATGAACCAGAAACGATAAGCAGGCTGATTAAGCACATCACCCTTGATATTGATTCGGAGTCGTTCTTTTGCCTTTGGGAAATGGTTAAAGTCATTCTTCATGCCACCACATTCATAGGGGGCAGAAGAATCGAACATCCCGTTTCGACATTCCCAAAAGTCTACTCCAAAACTAGATTGGGCGAGGAATGTTGCTATAAAGCGATATACAAGTACACTAGACGTACTTGGTGGTAAATGGTGAGGAACCTTTAAACCCATCAACCTACAGATTGTATCAAGGACCCCTTTATAATTTTCATGATTAGAGAGCTTATCCCAGACAGGATAGCTCTCGTGATCTGAGCGAAGAGAATCAAACTTCATAAAAACATGAAGAGAACCACCACGATTGAGAGATATGCAGTGCTCATCTTTCTTTGTATACAAAGATAGACAGTCATATGTACCGCCACCTGGATGTGTTTCGATGATAATGAACTTACTCGGATACCGTCTTGTTAACTCACTCACAATACGCCAAGATGCAATTTCTCTAAGTTGCTTATTCATGGGTTTTCTCGCTTTGTTGTTATTATTTCTATAAGGCCGCAACCTCTAACCTAAATGCCAACTTACGAGCCAGTGTTTCCGGTAGCGGTACCCGTGAGGCCAGCTTATCCGTGCCACGGGCACTCATGTCAAACTTCTCCCCCATGACCACGCTGAACCAGCGTTCCCGGTCCATGACGACGCGGTACATCTTTTCATCCTGGGTCTCTGAGATGTAGGGCAGGTAGATATAGATCGGCTTACCACATTGTTCCGCCTTTGCCCCTACACGGTCGACACGGCCGGTGCGCTGCTCAAGAGTGCTGGGGTTCCAGCACAGGTCGTGATGGATCACATGGCGACAGTTCAGGTGAAGGTCCACCCCTTCGGCCATGACGCTGCTCGCAACGAGCACCTCGGGGAAGAACGGGGTATTGAATGCCAGCATGAGCCGTTGGCGGGTGTCCTGCCGGGTAGTCCCGTTCACCAGGCGGACATTCGGAATCAGAAGTCTCGGATTTTCGCCTTGAGCCTCATCATCAGGATAGTTGTCCTTGGTGAAATGCTCGCCTGTCTGTATCTTGGAGACTGCATCAATGAACGCATGCCTGCTCTCATATCTTTGTTCAAGGAAGGTGAAAAAGCCCTGGAGAAGCTTTCGTAACGTCATGTTGGATTGGTCGACGTGGCTGAATGCCTCCTCAATGGCAGCTTCATCAATCCTGCCTCCCTGGAGCGAGAAGAACCGCGCCAGAAAGGAAGGGGTGCGGATCATGCGCCGTACAACCTCCTGCAGGACCTCCTTCTGTTCTGAAAGACCCTTATAGTGCACAAGCATCTTTTTAATCTCATCATCACAGAAACGTCTGGCCGGAGAATCCACAACAAAGAACTGTCTGCCGATACGGTCCAGTTCATCAAAGACTTCCTGTTCTGAACAGCCCAGTTTCTCCACACCCTTCTCAGCGATCTTCTTCCGGATTGCATGTGAAATACCAAGACGCAGTATCCTGCCTGTTGCTATGAAGTGGCAGAATACGAGTACCTTCTCACCTTGGCTCCATTCCTTTATGACACGATCCACAGTAGCTGCTATCTTGGGATGCGCCAGGGAGGCATTGACATCACTTTGCGGGATGATCGATGAAAGGTGCTCCAGGTACCAGTGCAGAGGCCCTTCGTCCTTGGGTATCTCATCATGCCCATTTGTGTCGAGGTCTTCGGCGCATTCATTCCCCTGAATCGGTTTTCGTGTGTGGAGGAATGCCTCATAACTGGATGCCAGACCCTCGGCGAACACTGACCTGCAGTTGGGTGAACATGCTGTTGCCCGCGCAGCAAGGAGGAAGGGTACAAGGGTGTCTCCCGTTACCTGCAAACCGTAGACAGGCATCAATAACGATTCATCCATGATTGATCTGCCGGGAAGTTTTTTTCTTCTGGGCTCCCCCAGGTATGGTTTGGGTAAATCCCTCGGCTTCAAGTGACGTATGACCCACGGCTTCAAGATCCGCTCCGCAGCACGCATGCGTTCTTCTGCCAGCCTGTAGCAGTGAAGGACGTTCTCTGTCTGCGGCGAGAGGTCGGTGACACTCTGTATGCACTCCCACCATTGAGCAGGGTCATCATAGGTTTCATTACTGACCACAAGGTCTTCTGTACGCAGACGCCCCCATGCATCATCGAGACGAATGGCCGCCTTTTGGGCTGAATCGAGGGATTTCTTCAATGCAATCACTGTTTCGTGGAACCCTGGTTTCCCACTCTGCGGAGCCACAGGACTTCCCCAGGCAATACCCTCGAATCGCTCAACGACAGAGCAGAGTTCATCATGCCCAAGCTGGAACGGGGTGGCTGTTAAGAACAACATACGCTCGAACACGTTGTTGAGTGCCCCCTTCCTGATCTCCTCCACATCATCTTTTGCCTCCTGACAACGGAAAAGCGAGGCGAGTTGCGTGTACTCATTCTTCAGGTGATGTGCTTCATCAAGGATCAATAACGGGAGGCGGAACTGTATGTGCTGGATACATTGGGCCCATACTGACCGGATTTCATCCTGGATGCCCTTGCGTGCCTCATCAAGTCTTTTGGCAAATGACTCGGTTCTCTGTTTTGGGATCATGCGCAGTTTTTCATACAGGCTGTCAGTGTTCAGGTCCTTCAGTATATCAAGTACTGCCTTAGGAACCGGGTCATCATCGGTAGTGGGGTCATTGTCTCCCTCAGGATCGATCTTCTTTTTATGGAGGACCTCTAACCATGTGGATGGATGGTTTCTCAGGAGGTCCATCCAGAGATCCTGGCCATATTTTCTATCCATCCAGGCGTGTCGTAGCAGGCTCCCCATGATCTTGCAGAGGTTTCGCTTGAGCTCCTCTGCACTATGCCTGTACCGCAATGCCTGCCAGATCAGGGCCAGTTTCACCCACCTATCCGCCAGTCCCCGGCTCATGGCACCGTGTGTGACAAAAATGATGGACTTTCGCCTGTCGGGCGGGTCGTCAATAAGCTTGAGGAACGCCACTGCCCTGGTGGCTTTTCCGCACCGTACCTTCTCGCGAATTTCCGGATCCAGACAATGGGTGCGAAACGTCTCAAAATCCTGAGGCCACTTGTTCTGCAGGGAAGGCGGGACCATGACCACTGCAGGCAGCTGTTCATGATTTCCCAGGGCAGCCGATACTGCCACAGCCAGGGCCACGAAGGTCTTCCCCATGCCGACCTCGTCGGCAAGGACGACCCCTGGCTGGTCGGAGAGCCTGCGCAGGATCTCGCGAGCAGTGGCCATCTGCCGGTTAGCATCCTCTTTGGTGATCCTGCCCTCCACGTGCAGATTTACCTGTTCGCAATATGGATAGAGGTATGGCATGCTTCAGACTCCTGCCCTTTGTTCCTCAACATGGTCATGAACCCTGCTCAGGTACATTTGGAGATGCTTATGTGCCGAGATACTTTGAAAATCACCAGTCCTACACAGATCCTGGGCCGTTTCCAGGAGTACCTTGCGCACCCTTACTGCGGGCAGATACCCTGGTGCATCGGCAGGCCTGACGCGGGTGAGCTCCAGAGCGAGTTCCGCCATGAGGAAAGATTTCTCCTCAGTGGACTTTGCCTCCCGTTCCAATGCCTTTGCCACGGCCATGACCCCCACTGGTCCAGTGATTCGCCAGCTGAGGCATTCCTCGGATGAGACCGGCCGTTCAAGACGCTGTCTGAGGCTGTTCAGTGCCCATGAAAAACGCCTGGTCCGTTGCAGGAGGAACTCGCGCGTATCCACATTCTTGTGGGGGTCGATACCCGGGCTCGTATCTAGTATTGTCTCTCCATTCTTCTTTTTACGGAGGTAGCGCCTCAGCACCTCATGGAGAGGCCGGGCAGAGGTCAGCAGGTTGATCAGGATCTCCAAGGGGAGATCCTTCAATTCTTTCGGGGGAGGCAGGTCAGTTGATGATTCCACATTGACCGGCCACCATGCCATGCCGTGTGCGTCAGGCCAGATAACCCAGAGACCCGAGGGTGCCAGGGCCGGCCATGGTATTACCCAGCTTGACGGTTTTCCGTCTGCCAACCAGTCGGTTGCATTCTGCCAGAGCTTTTCGTCCTCAGTGAGCAGTTGCCAGCCAACCGGCAGGTCTTTCCCGAGTTCTAGAACGACTTCACCCGATGTCCCGTCCTTGAGTCGATAGGTCGCGCTTTTGAAACCCGAAGGGAGTACGACCGTTTCCGAGGTCTTTTCATCGACATTCTCTACAGACTCAAACTGGACATCTTTGACGGCATCACTGTCCGGGAACCTCTTCATCAGGTCCTTATAAACGCCCTTTGCCCTGTTCTTATCGAGGATGTAGGCCAGGTTGGCTTCATAGTTCATGGTCTTTCCCAGCCCCAGCCCTGCAGAGGTGAAGTTGCTGGAACCGGTCATGAGGAGGACGAACCGATCATCTTCAAACAACAGCTCCTTTGCGTGCAGAGGCCGGTCGTTCTCTATGTTTAAACGCCTGATGACCACCCTGGTGGCCTCCCGTGATGGCTTGACGGCCATCAATGTCTCAGGCGCCCTGGCAATGAGCCTCTTCTCTCCGAACACCTCATCCATGGCCAGGCAGTAATTCACCTCGGCATCACCGCGCTTGCGCATGAGCTCCCATATCGCTTTCGCAGGCCTGTTCTCAGCTTCAGGAGGATCGAAGAACGGGCTCACCACCCTGGCGGTGTGCGGCGGGCTGCCCGCGGGCCAGGCATCCACGAGCTGCTTATACACATCCGACCTGCTGGGCCCGGTCATTATGGTCGCTACCCGCAGGGGTCTGCGGGCATGTTCATCTGCAGCCTCACCCCAACGGACAGACTTGCTTTCAATCTGATCGAGGAACGTATACCAGCGGTCAACGGCCTTGTTCCCCCTGTCAGGCTGGGAGGCGCGCATCACCTCCCGCAGGTAGGCAAGGACATCTGCCAATATCTGACGAGGGGCTTCCGTGCCTTCCTTATAGTCCAGAACACCGAATACCTCCTGGTTCCTCCGGTACCCGTCTTCGGTGAGATTTGCAGATGCGATGATCAGACGCACCATGTTCGACCAGCAGAGCAGCGAGATCTTGGCATGCAGGATGCCGCTCACCCGTGCCGGGTGCAGGTCCCATCGCAGGCTCCTGGCACCCTTGCAGTTGTGTTGGTCAACCAGGGCGGCTGCGCACACCACCTGTGCCAGCTTTTCTTCCCTCTCCACCAGGTACAACGGTCCGTCTTCCACGGCATCAGTCTTCAGGTCAAGGAAACGCCCCAGGCACTCCTCCTCGAAAAAGGCAGGGGAGAAGGTAAAGCTCGTGGCCACACATCCAACAGGGTCACCGGAATTATCAGATGCCGCCCACTGATCCAGGAGCTTGCCGTATCCTTCGGGTATGTCGTTGCGCTTGGTCTTGCTCATAGCATCCCCATGTCCCTGGCAAAGGTCCACAAAGAGTTCAGCCGGTAGGTGTGGACGTAACTGTCATCGTCACGGCCTCCCTTGTCTCGCATGTAGCCCTGGCGGATGATGCAGGAGCCGTCATCAAAACGTTCGAACCAGGGCAGCTTCCCATTGGGCGGCTTGTTCATCTGTATGCGCCGGTGGTGTTCCAGAAGCCTTGTCACCCAGTCCTGGGGAGAACCTTTATCGGCAAGGGAAGAAAATAAACTCTGGAACCGTGCGAGTTCTCCGAACGCTGCAAGCTTGTCCATGGTGATCCCATATTCCATGGGGATGCGTTCGGCTGCCCTCTGCACATTCCGGCATTCAGCCATGGCTGAAACCGGTGTCTTTCCCTTGTATCTCGTCATCTCGTACAGACAGTCGTCGAATGCATCCTGCAGGAGCCGGGCAAAGGTCTCATAGGTCATTATGGCTTCGAGCAGCCCCGGAAGGTCGGCAAAGGATGCCTTTTGTAAAGCAGCATGGAATGGCCGCTCCGTCCATACGGATCCATCTTCCTCCTGTGAGTACATCTGGTTCACAACCTCTTTACCCTCCGACGAGGTCATGTACTGGACGAGCTGTCGGGTAAAACCCTTCTCAAAGCTGAGGATGATATCCTTCAGTGCCTTTTGTTCCTTCGGACCTGCACCATGAGGGTTGAGATGATCAGCTAAGAGCTGCCAGCCTTGCCATGATGCACTGCGGTCAACAGTACCTTTGGAAATACCATCGCGGACTGCGTCCCTCCACATCCTCATGACATCAGCACCTGTACCAATGCTTCCATCGTAGAACCCGGGCAAGTCCTGTTCCTCTCTCCAGGCAGTGAGCAGGCGATAGCCGTTCTCGCCCAGGCGGTCATCCGCCTCGATATTGAGTGTACGCGACAGGAGTCGGTACACGCCGTGGAACCCGAACACGTGGGCTGTCTTGAGGTAACTCCGGGCGGAGAGAGGGACATTGTCATTGATCGCACGGGTAACCTTGTCAGTGCCGGGCAGGCCACTGAGCTGGTCTTTGGCGCGGAGGACCATGCCTTCCACCACATACCATTCAAATACCTGCCAGGGTTCGCTTACACCGTCCTTGGCAAGGGTATCATCGTCAAAGCTGCTGCACACTGCCAGGGAAACTGCAGTGAGGGTGAGGAACCGGGGGTGACGCATACGTTCGCGGATGCCGGGAATGAGTTTAACGGCGAGGGCGTCTGCGATCTGGTAGAGGCCCAGGGGGTCGAGGGTGCCCTCGGAGCTGGCGGCAGGGTCTTTGGCGGAGAGGAGAGGGAGCAGTGTATTATTCATATCAAAATATAATTCCCTTGTGATGAATTGACGCTCCTTATTATAGATGTTTTTATAAGCACATACCTTGATCCGGGTTTTTTCTATTTCTTGGATAACCCTTTACTCGTCATCATTTTATTAACTGGTTTATTAGACAGATATTTGACAATGTCGCTTGGTATTAGCCTTTCACTGACTAACTCTCGATTGATGTGCTCAAGAACCTTATCACTACTGAGGCTAGACCATATTGATCTGATACGTCGTAGTGTAGATACAATTTTATTTAAAAGTGTACCCAGTTGATCTGGCGTTATATGGCATAAAGATTTCGCATGTGGTAGTGATTCTGACGCAATAACTGTACGCGGGCTAATAATTAGACTGAGGATTGTTGTACTTTTATCACAGATACAATTGCTACGAACCCAATCTTCATGGCTCTGTGCTTGACGTATATCGTTTATTCCTATGGGATCACTGGGGGTATGCTCTGATTTTGCTTCATGTACAATATAAAGATAACTGTTGATTGACCAAATACAATCTGGAGCACCATCAGTATTGGGTAGTTCACTTCGGAAACCAAGCATTTCCCCTAGTGTTTTCAACCCTTGATGGAATTGCTTGTGTTTAATAGCCTTAATGTCCGTGATTGCCTGAGATACTGCACATTCGAAGCGATTCCCTACCGCCCCCAACTCTGTAAGTTTATCTCGTATTGTCTCAATCGCAATAGCAGTAACTTCATCATCGCAACTACTATCAGCAACGCTCACTTCGGAACGAGCAAGACGTGCAAACCAACTAATTGCAACACAACATGCTGATGCTCTCTTCAGGTAATCTTTTATTGTTTCTAATAAGTCATCATTTCTATTTAGATCATAGAGGCCCATGGCAGCGTCAGCTACAAGATAATACCACCATCCTCTATAGCCTTTTGTATCATCACCTCTAAGAGCATCAACAACTTTCCGTGCATATTCAAGAGCAGCTTCTAAATCTTCTTTCCACAATGAATAGAGGTATGTGACTTCATCCGAAACAACCGAGTACATTTGTTGTGAAGTTAAATCATCCTGACGATTTTTCTTGTCTCGGAGATGAACGATTGCCTCTTCGGCCTCTTCCCAATCTTCACCTTGTTCAATAAATGCCTGCCATAATATTTTGAAGTCATCAGACTTTTTGTCCTTACTGTTATCAATTCCAAATTCAAGCTCAGCTTGCAACTCAGGATTTAAAATACAACGATTCTCGTGTTTCAGGATGAAATCTACCAGAGAACGGCCCCATATTAAAACCACTGCATAATCATTATCAGAACGTGTACAACGTCCAACTCCCTGTGTTAAACGTGTGAGTACCCGATCTCGGAGCAAAGAGAATGCAGCAACTCTTGTCCAATAAAAACGTTCTTGAAGATTGGTTCCGCTTGGCAAACCACCCATAACCAATAACCGGCATGCATCATCAGGTAAATCGAGCCCATCATATCTAGACAGTACAAGTGCTGAAGTAGTACTTTCTGTGAATGGATCTATCGAATCTTCAATGTCTGAGGCATTGAGAATAGTTACACTTATATCACCTAGCTTTTCCATAAAGATACTCGCTTCAAACTGGCTGGGTGAGAGGATTAAACTTCTATCAAATTCTTTTACTGCATCTAATACAACATCCATTGCTTCTTCATCTGTCATAGCTACTTGAGGTAATAAGATGAGCCGGCGACCACTTCCACGTTTTTCCCATCCAATAGGGATTGGAACTCTCTTTATATTATTGATGCCTGTAATTCGTTCTAGTTCACCTCCAGCCCCTAGAGTTGCTGACATATATACACGTTGGTTAGCCTGGCTAAATGGAGTGTGGGTGAGTGTAGGCGGAATCAAGGGGCGTATCAATAGTGAGTCAAATGAAATATAGAGACAACATGCTTTTAAATGATCTTTTATTAACCCCCACGCATACCAAGGTGATGTCTCAGATTCAAGATTGGCATCAAGTAAATCTCTTATAGCTCCTAAATACTTCCTGAAATATTTACCAGGAAGCATCTCTATCTGATCTGTCCTATGCCTAGCTACTGCATCTTTTTTTGCGATCTCGAGATAGAAGGACGGGGGTAAGCTATCTCGGATTAATTCTACCAATGATTGGTATAAAGTAGCATTATGCTTCCATGTGATCTCAACAGACCACATACTTGCAATATAATTCTCGCTAGCATGTGCGTCATCAAGGATGAGGGCTTGGGCATCTCGGATACGTGGATTTGAATTAAATATACTACTATAAGTAGTAATAGCTAAGGCTTTACTTTCCTGATACTCACTGAATTCCTTTGGGGGGTAATCACGTTGTTTACCAACGAACACATGGGCTTTAATTCCATATTTCAAAGCTTGAGCGCCAACCTGCCGCGCTAGTTGTCGTGTGGGGCAAACATAAGCAACCCTTTCTTTATAGTTTTGACGTCTAAACTCTGCAACAAGTAGCCCAACAAGTGTCTTGCCTGCACCTGTGGGCAGCTCTATTGCAACGTCTTTAATCTTTAGATTATTCTTGTGGTATTCTCTAAGAAGATCAGCCTGATGTGACCAAAGATGTTTGATTTCAGGTGAACGACCCCTTAGATCACGGAACAACGCTTCTGGATCAGACCCTGCTGATGTTCCCCCCAAGTCCGTCTTAAAAATCTTCTTTTTTGCCATTAATTTTTTCCACCGGTCTTCTTAATCTGTTAATCCCTTTTAAGAATGATTGTTCCAGCTCTGATCATATTTCATACAGTGCATCATGCAGGTTTGCTTCAAAAAATTGTTGGCGGGTTATCGCATTGATAGTCAGCCTATGTTCTACCTCAGCACATATCGTGGTTAGTTCGTCCACCTTCGCTACGATACGGTGTTGTTCAGCAAGGGGTGGGAGACATATCTGCATATTCTTTAGGATTGACTGATTTAGATTTTGCATTGTTACTCCTACTGATGCCCCACCTAAATATTTCCGAATAATCGGAGCACCCATTAGCTTCACTATAAACCATGGCGAGACGTCTTCAGAAAACCTAAGAATAAGGCAACCAGTCCCACATAACCAACCGGTCTCTCTCTCTGTGACAACCGCACAACGTCCCATTTCACCTCTTCGACCCATTATTACATCACCTTTTTTAAGCTTAAAAACCTCCAGACGATCTAGAGTCTTTTTGCCGATTGCCATCTTTGCAATTGGAAAGATTTTTTCGTTTTGAATTGAGGCTGGGTTTATTACAGGTATACCACCAATCTCATAATCATGTTGGTGAAGAGTGCTTCCAAAAGGGCCTGTTTGCAACTTTAGAAGAATATCCTTGAATCTAACTTTTACCCATCCACATGGTATTCCTAGCTGTTCATTAGAGTTGACTTGTTCGATACTATTATCTGATCGTTTGCCTTTGGACAGCAATTTTTTGGATTTCTTAATTCTCACTAATAACTCAGATGCCGGTTCATCAAGCGGGTTTTGTCTGACAAGCTTTCCACTGATGGCGAGATTGAGTATCATCTGGCGAAGTTGATGAATGTGTTCGGGGCGTGTTGTAAGGCGTGGGAGGTGGTTGAAGTAGAAACGGGCACTATCCTTGAAAGAGAACTTTGCATCTTGTTCTTGGTCTGCATCGCAATTGTTCAGCCCATGCAGCGTCGTTGCAACCAACCTATCACGTCGTGATTCGCGTTTGGTCTGTGCCACCTCCAGCTCATCACATAATGTCATCAGCTCATACACCTGATTTTGTGCAGTGAGAGATATAATCGGAACTGGAGCTTCGCCAATCTTGCTAATGGTCAAACTAACATTGGCAGTGCCAATCATCTTAGAAACAAAAAGGCGTTCTTTATAAGCGCAAAAATATTCATAGAGGAAACGAGCAGATATAATATCAGGCGTATATGGAATTACTGCACAAAGAATATTTCCAAGAGCGAACTTACCTTCTTGGTAGTGAAGTCTTTTTATAGATGCATGCCCATGTCCCGTTGAAGAGATAAGTGGTATAATTGCAGCTTTAGCATCGAACTGAAAACAATCAGAGGTTGACCGCTCTTCAGATAATCCGATTAAAGGGTATTTACCAGGCGTTGCTTTCTGAATTCCTGTAGCCCCTTTTTCAATCAATGCAATATCTGCTAGTCTAACAAAAACTGTTTTATCTGCATTTTGAATTGGAATCTCATCCTCTTCAATAGGGGGTAGAGGTTTACTAATCTTTATTCTTCCTTCATTAAGAAGTTTCTGCTTCTCAATTTGAATTCTTTCTTTAATGTCGAAAAAAAATTTTTCATTAGAAACCTCTGACACAAGCTTTCCAAGGATCGCCAGTTCTATAATAAATTTTCTTATGCGGAAGATTCCATTAGGTGTTTCAATGAACTGGTCTAGATGGGTCAACAAATTCATCGGGCTCATCGCAGGAGGGCCTTTTCCAGGATTGTCCTGATACGATCGTGTAGCTCGGAGACCTCCTTTTCACTCTTTTCCAGCTTGGCAAGCAATTCTTCCGGGTCACCATGATCTTCTTCTTCTCTATGGGGATTCTTGAAATCAAGGTTGTAGTTCCTGGCCTTGATCTCATCGATGCCCACCTTCCATGCAACCTCATTCTCCACCCGCTTATCCCACCACTCTATGCACGGCTTCAGGTGCTCGAAACGGATGGGCTTGGTCATGGAGTAAGCCTTCTGGCCTTCAGGTACCTTTTGCTCATAGAACCAGACTTTTTTCGTGGGCGTGCCCTTCTCGAAGAACAGCAGGTTTGTACCGATGGAGGCGTAGGGTTTGAACACACTGTTGGGCAGCCTGACAATGGTGTGCAGGTTGCACTCCTGAAGGAGGTGTTCCTTCAACCGTGTTTTGATGCCCTCCCCAAACAAGCTTCCATCCGGCAGGACCACGGCGGCACGACCATTGGCCTTGAGCAATCGAACAATCAACGCAAGGAAAAGGTCGGCGGTTTCACGGGTCTGAAACTGCTTTGGGAAGTTACTCTCGATCCCGTCTTCTTCCTTCCCACCAAAAGGAGGATTGGTCAAAACGATGTTCACCCGGTCGGATTGTCCATAGCTGATATACGGTCTTGCCAGCGTATTATCGTGGCGGACAAAGGACGGGTCGTCTACGCTATGGAGCAGCATATTCGTCACGCAGAGCATGTGGGGAAGCTGCTTCTTTTCCGTTGCCCTGAGGGCCTTTTGCATCTTCTGTTCGTCTTCCGGGGTCTTCACGTATCGTTCGCGCATGTGGCGGATCGCGCAGGTCAGAAAGCCCCCTGTTCCACAGGCAGGGTCATAGAGGATCTCTCCCGGCTTCGGATCGATACGGTTTGCCATGAATGCAGCAACGGCTCGCGGCGTGTAGTATTCTCCGGCATTCCCCGCACTTTGAAGGTCGTTCAGGATCTGCTCATAGATATCACCAAAGTGCTGGCGCTCAGAGAGGTTGTTGAAGTCAATGGCCGTGATCTTGTTGATGACCTGGCGCATGAGCTGGCCCGACTTCATGTAGTTGTAGGCATCCTCGAACACCTCTCGCACGATACGGCGGCGACCATCCTGGGCGGTACCCGGCAGTTCCTTGAGTGCAGGGAAGAGCTCGCCATTGACGAAGTTCAGCAGGGCATCACCGGTTATGCCCTCCGGATTCGCAGCCCATGCACGCCACTGGAGTTTCTCTGGTATAGGGGAACGATATCCCTGCTGCATGAGTTCCAGGCTTTGGTCCTGATCGTCGATAATCTTCAGGAAGAACATCCAGCAAAGTTGGGATATGCGCTGGGCATCTCCATCGACACCAACATCCTGGCGCATGATGTCCTGGATGGATTTAACGATATTTCTTACAGACATGGTTTATCAGGCCGCCTTTCCATACAGTGCGGACTGCATCTCGTGGACGGCCTGCAGGAAACCTTCCTTGCCGCCGAATTGATTGATTATCTGCATGGGCATTCCCATCTCTCGCAAAGGAGTAACTTCTAACCACTTCAAGTTATCAAGGTCCAGGGCTCCTTCGTCCTGATACTTCTGCAGCAGGGCATTCAGGACCGCCCGGGCCTGATCACCATACTTGGCAAAGATATCCCTCTTCCTGACGTTCTCTGCACGCTCCCGCCTTGTAAATGGTGATCTGTCAAAGGCAACATGGCAGATCAGATCAAAGGGGTCGAGGTCCTTGCCCACCTCTTCTGCCAGAGGATCAAGCAAGAGTCCTTCGGCTGCAAGTTCATCAATGATTGCCTGTTTGCGTTCGGCCTTGTTCCAGCGTCTCAGGAAATCATCCAGGCTCGTGTAATGACTGCGGAGTGTCTTCTTGCTATAGTCCCGCAGGGATTCCGTTACTAGCTTCCCGTTTTCATCGAGGTATTCGATACGCTGTGCCACGACGCTGACCGGTTTGCCATTGATATAGTACTTGGCAGGTGGCTCTGCCACTCCTGGGGGAATGGTGATATCAGGTGGCTCGACATCGATAATGACCTCATCGTCTCCCGGTTCTGGCGGGATGGGGTCTTCCCCATCTTCCGGAGGGGGGACATCATCGGGCGGTGAGACAGGGTCATACTCTTTTGGTTCGTAGATCTGCACCGGCTCACCGTCGAAATCAGGGTCTGCAAAGTGATTGGTTGCCTTACGGAAGTCGATGAGCGTGAAATAGTATTTTTTGGTATCCTCATGGACCCTGGTGCCACGTCCCACGATCTGCTTGAATTCCGTCATGGATCCCACTTCGCGTTCGAGCACGATGAGTCGGCAGGTCTGTGCATCCACTCCGGTGGAAAGCAACCGTGAAGTGGTGACAATGGTGGGATACTTGGATTCCGGGTCAATGAAGTTGCTGATCTGGGCGCATCCTTCTGCATCGTCGCCGGTGATGCGCATGACATAGCGTTCATTCTGTTCAACCAGGTCTGCATTTTCATTGACCAGAGCCTGGCGCATCCTGGCAGCATGCTCGGTGTCTACGCAGAAGACAATGGTCTTCTGGAAACGATCGCCGTTCTCCTTGAGAAATTCGGTGACCTTGTGTGCGACTCTTTTCGTGCGCTCATCAATGACGAGATTACGATCGAAATCCTTCTGGTTGTATATGCGGTCTTCGATTTCATAGCCGAATTTATCCGTCTCGCCCTTCGCCGGGCGATACCCCTCGATATCGACATCAAGATGGACCTTCACCACCTTGTATGGGGCGAGGAATCCGTCACGGATACCTTCCTTGAGAGAATATGAATACACTGGTTTCCCGAAATAATGGATGTTGGAGACATACTCTGTTTCTTTCGGTGTGGCAGTCAGACCGATCTGGGTGGCTGACGAGAAATAGTCGAGGATCTCCCGCCAGGCTGAATCCGCAGCCGCGCTGCCCCTGTGGCACTCGTCGATCACGATGAGGTCGAAGAAGTCAGACGATAGCTCCTTGAAGAGCTTCTGGCTCTCTTCCGGTCCGGTTATGGCCTGATACAGTGCAAGATAGATCTCGTACGACGTATCGATACGCCGGTGCTTTTTATCCATGGCAGTAGGCAGATCGACCTCGGTACTATCATCACGTTCTATGGTCTTCGAGCTCGTGCTGAGCTTTGCCATGGCAGCGCCGAACGGGCGGAAGTCGTTCACCATGGTCTGATCCACCAGAACATTCCGGTCGGCAAGGAAGAGTATCCGTTTCTTGAGGCCAGCCTTCCAAAGGCGCCAGATGATCTGAAAGGCCGTGTATGTCTTTCCGGTGCCCGTGGCCATGACCAAAAGGATACGGTTCTGGCCCTTGGCAATGGCCTCGATGGCCTTGTTGATGGCAATGCGCTGGTAATAGCGCGGCTCCTTTCCCGTGCTGTCCTCGAAATAATTCTGGAGCACGATCTCCTCTTGCTGGGGAGCCAATCCCTTCCAGGTCCGATATGATGCCCAGAGTTGAGCAGGTGATGGGAAGGAATCCATCATGAGCTCGGTTTCAATCTCAGGACTCAGCCCCGTGCGGTCATGGAACAGAAAGGCATCACCGTTTGATGAGAAGACAAAGGGTATGTCGAGGGTCTGTGCATAGTCCAATGCCTGCTGCATGCCGTCGCCTACAGCGTGGTTGTTGTCCTTGGCCTCGATGAGGGCAATGGGTATGTTGGGCTTGTAGTAGAGGATATAATCTGCACGCTTGCCCTTGCCGCGGGTCACCAGCTTTCCCCGGACAATGATCCGGCCCTTGGTGAAGCTGACCTCCTGACGTATCTGTGAATGGATGTCCCACCCAGCACCTACCGCAGAGGGTGTGATGTACTTTGTACAGATATCCTGTTCGCTGAGGTTTTTCTTATTCATAGAGCGGACCTTTACACCAACTAAAACACAGCCAGATACTAGGCCTCCATATTCATTTGATTTTCAACGTATAACTAATGTCTCAATCTTTACTCCCAATTTGCAATGAGAACTTTCTCTAGATCCATACGCTTAACAGGTGTTTTATCTAATAGCTTGGACAGCTTATCTCTATCTATCAGCTCAACATCATTGATTTTAGCATGGTAGTGGGCACTTTCATTAAAGTATTGGTTTGTAACTGCAATTCTTTGGAACGATAAGATTTCTGGATGGCGACGTTTATAGATCTCAGTGCCAGCAATAACATCCTTCACAGCATCCCATCCTAATTGTTTCCCATCCTCTGAAGAGGTTTTACATTGGATTAATGCCCCTTGATTATTCTTTAATGCCACTACATCAACGCCACTATCTCCACATGAAGGCGTACGATAAGTTTTTGAAAAGCCTTTGCTAGCCCAAAGCACAGTACAAAAAGCCTCAAAAGCAGAAGGTGAGAGGGCACTTAATTCTTTAGGATTGATCAGGTCATTGCTGAAAACGGTGCTACCATCTACATCTTCAATATCACCAAAATCAGTTGGGTTGAGCTCTCCAGTTCCATTTAAAACATCTTTTGATAACCCCCTCTTCCAATCAAGCAGTCTATCCAGCTTTGCATCAAAAGTAATGAAGTCAGCAACTACAACTGGATAATAAACAGAAACTTCCTTAGTCTGACCAATGCGATATGCCCTATCAGTAGCTTGATCTTCCTTGGCAGGATTCCATGTACGAGTGAAATGAATGACATGATTTGCAGCTTGAATATTAACTCCAAAACCTATTGCCAATGGCGATAAGATAATAACACCAAAACCTGGGTTGTTCTGAAATAGTTCAAGGCGTCTCTGGCGACCACCAGCTTGTGTCTCACCATTGATAATATCAGCTACAAAATTAAATTTCTCTGATATACAACGCTGCATCTTTCTTTGTATGTCTCTAAACTCACAGAATACTATAGCCTTCTCGCCCTTGGCACGGATAACATCTAGTGCCCTCATAAGCCACGCCATCTTAGGTGAATTCTTCATTATTTCGTCATATGGTTCATATGTTGATGAAACCTGCCCTATGGGCATTGGATCTGAGCAGAGTCGACGCAAGTATTGCAGCACCCCCAAATGGTTTTTGAATGTTGAATCAGAACCTTCATTATTGCGTAGACGAAATTGAGAGATCGCATGTCCGTAAAGTTCTCTCTGTCTGTTTGATATCTGTAACTCACGGCAATCCTGCACAATGGTTTTATCAGGTAGATCCTTTGCTACTTCAATTTTGTTACGACGAAGCATTTGTGGTGCAATGATATTGCGCAACTCCTCAACATAGGTTTTCTCTTCATCAGTTTCTGCTTCTATAGGTCTGCGATATCGTGTTCCAAAGTAATTGAGTGCACCAAGAAGACCTGGTTGAATAAAGTCAAATAAACACCAAAGATCTGTGAGGGTATTCTCAACAGGAGTTCCAGTGCATGCAATTTTGAAACGTACATTTTGTTTCTTAGCTGAACGTGTAACTAATGCGTTGGGGTTTTTTATTTTTTGAGCTTCATCACAAATCATACCCGACCACTTTTCACGGGCAAGGGAGAATTCTAGATCACGGAGAGTCTCATAGGTTGTTAAAACCAGCTTTGCATCTCCGATCCAATTAGATTTCAACAATCTTTTGATGTTCTTATTTTTAAGCTCATCATCAATCAATTCAGCCGGCATACGCTTATCAGCAATTGATGAGCCATAAAGCGTAAGAATGGAGATTGAGCCAGATTCGAAGAATTTATTATATTCTTCTTTCCAGTTTTCTAATAATGAGACGGGCGCCACTACTAGAAAAGGATCAATGTTCGGGTCATCTTCAATACATTTAGTAATGAATGCTAACAATTGTAATGTCTTTCCTAATCCCATATCATCTGCTAGGACTGCGCCTCGACAATGTTCGGGGGAACGGCCCCAAAGATGCTGTAACCATGCGACTCCTCGCAGTTGATGATCTTTCAGTTGAGTGCTTTCCTTCAGGGTGGTTGGAAGGAGGGGTTTGACATCAGTTCCTAATGCTAATGAATCACGTCTTTCAATATAATCGAGATTTGTTATGTTGGGCTTGATAACTAAACCCATTTTTACAGTTTTCTTAGCAGGTTCATCCACTTTTCTAGGTTTGAATTCCCCCTCATGTACATCTTTGATTGCTTCATCCCAAGTTTTTAATATTTGATCTGCTTCTTTAACTGGCACAGGTTTTGGACAACCAGGAAAATCAAATGCTTCTTGTCCGTTATCCTTAGCTTCTTGAAACATTTTCTTGAACTGACTATGTAATTCTGGAGTCATTCGTATGGCAAAGGGCTCGTCAGATCCCGGGATGTTATAAAATAACACTGGATCGATATTTTCAGGGAACCATCCTTCTCCATCGTCTTTTCGTGCGATATATGGCGAGTAGTAGGACTTCTCAACTCCGAAACCTTCTATCCGATCAGAATAGTGTGACAGATCGAATAACTCAGCATGCGTTATTCGATCCCTTCTTTGCCTATCAATAAAAGCCTGTTTTAATAAACTCAGCTGATCAGGAGTATCGCCAAGAATCTCTAGGTCATACCCCTCCCAATGGCAACATTGTGCTTCATTAGTAATACGATCCTCTAGCTTGCGTATGAAACGATCCAGATCATCCAGATTATCAAAGTTTAATTTGTATGAATTGACACCACCTTCAGAAGCTTCTTCAATAAGTAATGCTATTTCATAAGGAAAACTTTGTTCATCACGTAAGACTTGTGCAGAAAACCGCGAGAAAGTTATCCCTGCTCTATTTCGAGCACGCTCAAACTCCTCTGGATTGATCACCTTTTCTGCATCAGGGCCTAGCGTAGCAAATGGATTACGGATAAATGCTTCCGCTCTATCACCAGCAACACGTCTACCAGGCATAGATTTGATTTCTCTAAGGACCATCTTTACTTCAGGTGTGATTATAACGTGAACAAGGCCTTCTTTATCAGGGACATCTATTTGGTCTCTTACTTGGGTGTTCCCATCAAAGATTTCGAGCCAACGCTCAGGTGCACCTTCGAATGATGGTATAATCTCTACAGTCTTGCTCTCTCCAAAAACGGATTTTCGTAGTTCAAGCTCAAGGTGTTCAGGCGTGATAACTA
Source organism: uncultured Bacteriovoracaceae bacterium (assembly GCA_964600235.1). GTDB lineage: Bacteria > Desulfobacterota > Desulfomonilia > UBA1062 > UBA1062 > MWEI01. The sequence goes on from CAZRIV010000020.1 coordinate 32,971, forward strand.
CTGTTTTACGTAAGAAATGGGTAAGTTCAGCGTCAGCTTTAATAGCACTTCGTCGGATCACTGACCAAGCATGACGATTACTCTGCGGTGTACGCTCTTCCGAAAACCGCCTATGGAAAGAATCTACTGCTATGACCACCTCATAGGCATCTTTAGGTAGCAGTGCTTTGTCTTGACCACTCGAAAGAATCGCCCCGATAATTTGTACATTGGCAGATATAGGTTTTCCATTTGGATTGATCCAACCGGCAATTGTTATGGAGAAATCTTTATCAGTAAACCCTCCTCTGCTCGATAATACTGGCCTCCAAGATTTTATTTCAGGTGTTCGCAGTAGATTCACGCTCAGGCTGTATTCCTTCAATTCATGTAACGTATAGAGATCACCCCACATTAAAAGTAATCCATTCTCAGTGAATTGAGCATAACCTTCTTCTTCAAGTTGAGCTAAAAAAGCAACCAACTCACTATCATTTCCGAAAGAATATGGATTTATAAGCCAATTCTCATTTATGCTTGGCTCCGGCGCATATATAATTCCCCTCTCTTTAAAGTCAATGGACAGATTAAGGTGAGAATCTGAAGCCAATTTGGCTTTTTTATTCTCTTGTTGACCAGTTTTTCTGTTATCCATTAACTACTCCTTCCACCACCCTTTTCCCTCTTTATATTTAAACCCCCATTTATATAATTGATAGTTTATGTGACCATATTTCTTATTATCTATTTTAACCCAAAATGCGCCCCCTACTTTCCTGTTATCCTGTATCTCAAGATCGTACCGAGATATAAGATTATATATATCCCTCCAAGGCACATTGGAATTTGAATAAGTAACTGGTTGTGAGCTTGGGTTTGTAATTGCATAGCTTGTTCTAAATCTTCTATCTAACTTATTGGCTGGTATATCAGGTTTCCAACTGAAATATGATTGAAGGGTAGAGTCAAATTTCTCTTCCCAGCTTAGTCTCCTACCTGGACTATCCTGATGCAATAGTCGATCAATGTTTTTGGATGATTTTAAATTATAGTCGTCTCCCCGGATCCAATCGTTATCTAGATTAAAAGGTAAATTATCACTTTTAAAAACAAAGCATGCATTCCCAATTACTCCAAACTCAACTAATATATATTCATCTATCCGCATGATAAAAGCATTGTTTTCAACATTGCCGCCCTTATCTAGATTTAGAAGACGGCCACGAGCGCGGTTTCTCATCTCTTTAAATTGACTTCCTTGGTGTCTACGAGCATGTGGACCCAAGGCAAACCACATGTCAGAGATTACAGGGGCATAACGTAGCCAGTAATTAAGTCTGCGTTCATCAGTTGAGCCATCTTCTGAGAGTAATTGAAAAAAATCAGTTATTAAACGCTTTTTAATCCAACCATCGACCATTTCACGAGCATTGTTATCATTTACATACGAATCCCATGCAACTCTATGAAGCCATGGATTACCAATTATTACTATAGATGCATCACGAAGAGCTTCATGCTCTGGATTGGCTTCACATTCTGCATACCTGCGTACTAAATGAGAGATACAACGTTTTTTCATCCCATCAGACAGTGTAATATCAGACTTGCTCATTACAATATTTATTGCTTGTTCAAGGTGCTCTTTGAAATTATCATCCCCCAGTGCACAAGCTGCCTTCATATGTGCTAAAATTGTATCTTCCCTAACCCACGATTCTCTAGGGATACATAACCCATCACACACTGAAGTAAATTCAATGTAATCATCTCTGAGTAAAGCCATTCCATAGCGTTTGCATGGTTCTGCACCTAATAAATTTATATGCTCTGTTAGAACCTGAACCCAACTCACAACTGTATTGGCTTTTTGCACAATGTATAGCTTTTCTTTCAAGAATGATCGCAATTTCCACCAGTTCTTTAGATCTCTGGATGAAGCTTTTTCTGATGTTGTTTTATAAGTAAAATATCCTTGCAAAAGCCCTTGATAGTATTTTCTAAAACGTCTCAGGTTTCTTTGTTCATCATTCACTTTCTGGAGTAACATTTGAAATAAATTATGGTCATCAATCAATCGCCATGCATCTGAACCAATTGGTTGGCAAACACCAAAGCATGCATATTTAACATCTAAGGAAGTTGGTAACTCTTTTAATCGGCGGAAATGATGTAACGTCTTTTCTATAGATCGCTCTGAATAATTCGTGGATGCAATCTCAAATAAAGATCGCACATCTGCTAAGGCCTTACTCATAAGCTCTGGTTTACCAAAGGTGTCACAACAGATTGCGTTTGAAAATCCTTTGGCAAGTAGCTGTTTTAATGAGCTAATATCATCCATTATCGATCAAGTGGGCAGTTCTGACAATCATCTAGTGGAATTTGAATTATCCGTGGCCTCTCTTCATTTAATTCAAGAAACTCTAACTTGAATTCAATTCTTCGACTTTCTTCTAGCGTTTCCTTAAGTGAGTTAAAAGATGACCCACCAACTAAGAACAATTCACGAATAAGTAACCGATCATCCTCGCTAAGAGGTTTTTCGTCAGGTGCAGATTTAGCAAGAAGAGCACATAAAACTCTTTCAGATCTTTGCATACTCAAATGAAGGTTATGTAGATAAGTACCTCGCTGATCAGCGAAGCCCTCTACTATTACGCGTTTCAGCCATTTTTTTCCTATTGGATCACGGGCTATCATTAATATGTCAGGAATAAAAGCTCTCAGGAGCCGCTCTTGTTGCTCTGTAAGTGCATGACTATTAGTATCAAATCGAGCTCTATCACCAAAATCAATAGTGTTACCTCGTACGATCACCCCGGGTATATCTTTGGCTGCATCTCTGATTCTAATCATCAGCTCGTTAATTTCTTTATCACGTTGTGACTTGTCTTTTTCAGCTTCTGAAATTTCATGTGTTACAGCAAGAAGTGTTACTGTCATAGCAACTAAAAACAGGACCATAAGTGCAGTCATCATGTCTGAGAAAGATATCCAAAAAGGCTTTTCAGCCTCATCCTTTGTGTGGCGTTTACCTGTTGATTTGATACCAAACATATACTATGCACTCTTTTCTGTTACTGAATCTAGAGTATCTCCTAAATCTTGTATTGCACTCTTCAAATATGAGACAGCATCTGAAAGCTCTTTGTGGAATTGAGTATTACCTTGTTTAAGGGTTCGTTGAACGCTATCAGCAAAAGCAGTGTGCGCTTCACTCAAGACATCAGTCACTGAATGTAAATATTGATCTGCCTTTACCTGAGCATGACTTAATTGATCTGTGGCTTTCTGAATACGAGAGAGAATGTCCGATGTCATTGAGGCTTCTAAGCGCGCATTTTCAATTGTTGATTTAAGATCAGACACCATAGCTGCAAACACTTCTCTAGTGCGATTATTCTCTTCGATCACATGCTGGACACCATTTATTGCCTTATTGAGTGTTTGTGCTGCACCTTGAAGCATCTCACTTGTCTTTGTTGCAGTTTCAAGAGTCTTGCTCACACCTTGACCTGCTTTTGCAAAGTCACTAGCAGCAATATACAAGGTATCAGCACCAGAATTAAATTTGTTGATCGTTTCGTTAGTCGATTGAGAAAGACTAGAGATACTTTTCTGCATCACTTCACTTGCTTGATGCATTTCAGATGCTAAGCTTTGTAACTGACCAGACATTTCACCGATCGTGGAAGTAGTGTGCTTTTCAAGCTGTCCATGATGCTGCCTATATTCTTCTGCCGTTTGCTTCGAATGTGATTCAAGTTGGGTTATCATGCCTGAAACTTTCATTCCAAGTTCTTCCAGAACTGTCTGCATCTTTTTTGCTGTCTCTGATTGTGATTCGTTTACAAAGGTTCGTATCTGCTCAACAAATTCACCCATGTGCTCATTCATTATTTGCTGGCGAACTTCTAGTGAATTAACGGCTGAATTCATACGATCAGCCATAACATCAGCTGCTCCTTTACCAGCATCATGGATATTTTCTGCTAGTTGGTTAAATTGCGAGGCCGTTGTCTGCATTGTCATTGATGTTTGTTGTAATAGCCCACTCATATCTTTAAGTTGGCTACCGAACATGTCATTCATTTGTGCTGTGAAATTCGATAAAACATCTGTAAGTAATCGATTTACAGCCTCACCTTGGTTTGACCCAACACGATCCACTGCGTGAGATATTCGCTCCATAGGATCACGGATACTGTCAGATAGGCTCTGTGAAATATTTGATGATAATTGTTTATTTTGCTGAGAAGATACTTCTAATTGTTGAGTTATAAGCTCGTTTAGAATCTGTTTTAAATCGGCAACTAGTGAGTCCTTTATTTGTATCGCCTGTGTAGCCGAAGTCTCTGAAGCACTCACAAGCCGAGCAAGATATTCTTCTCCAGCACCAGCATCAAAAAGACTATCAATCAACTGACAGAGGGTTTCGACTTGTCTATAACACATAACAACGAGTGATTTTTCAATCCAGGTAAACAGCATTGCTAAGGAAATTGCAGTGGCAGAAACTATAAAAGAGTATCCTACGCTTTTAATAAGTTCATTTAGGCTAGTTCGTACTATATCAGCATCTCCCGATACTTCAAACCTTATTAAGCCAAATATCAATCCTGCAAATGTTCCAATAATACCAAGACCAGTAAGAATTCCAGGAAGGTGTTTATAAAACTCGGTTTTAAGAGGTATATCAACAAGTGCTTGTTCAGTAAAAAACATTTCAGACATAGTGGTTGAGCGCCAGCGTAATACTCTTTCTTGACCAGAAGAATCAATTACTTTCTGATCATGAAGTGTTTCACAATACTCATTCCATAGGTGTTTTAGCTTATCATCGACCATTACTTCATTTGAAATTATTTCTAGGTCTGTAATAAAGTTATCTGAACCAGATTTCATTTGTTGAAGTCGTTTAATAGTTGCCTTTAGTGCTATCTGTATACGTATTGCAGGGATGATGAATCGATATATAAACAAAGCTATGATTGCTAATAAAAGTAATGCAATGAACAGAATGGCAATATTATGACTAAGTATTCTGAAGACAATATCCATTATGCCCCCAATATCATTTCCAAAACGCCATCATCAAAAAATGATTGATACTTAATATTATTACCAATTTATATTTATGTCAAACATACATACCAAAAAATCATTGAGAGTTGTGCTCTTCTTTACCCAATGATCATGAAGAAGCAGAGTGTTCCAAGATTATCAGAGGACGATAAGAATGATACTTAATTCCCGCACAGTTGAGCTATTTACCTTACAATAACTTCAAATGCTCTGTTTTCATAAAGATGAACTTCTTTTAATAAAATTTAATTTTCAACTGATCTCTCGTCCCCGTTCTTCTCCAAACATTCCTGACAGTAATACGGATTTTCATAATAATACTCCGCATCATAACACCGATCACACGGATCCTCACCGCTGCAGGCCGCCACAGCAAGGAGAATTATCACTATGTACCCCTTCATAATCCTACCCACCCCCTCACTTCTTCTCTCCTTCTCCTTACTTCTCTGCGTCCTCTTGCCTTTCAAGTTCCTCTATCACACGCTGAATCTTCCTTCTGAACGCCTCAACATCCTCAGGCTTCTCCAGGACCAGGTCCCTGATGCTGAAGCCCAGTATGGTATCGAGCACATGGTGAAGGGGAATCCTTGCCATAGCTCTCCCTCCTTTGTTTTGCAGACTTAATGATTGTTCCTCCTGTACGACGCCCTCCTGCTGAACCCTGCCATGCCCCCGCCATTGTTCCTCTGAAACACCCCGTTCGCTGCAAACGCCGCCAAATGCATCAGGCCCTTCCGGTATTCCAGGGCAGAGCCGAAAAGCCTTCTTCCCTCAAATCTCAAGTCCCAACCATGGCCTACAGACTTGTATTGATCAAACCGACACTCGGTAATGTCATCGATGAACTGCTGGGCCTTGGCCTGATCCATGGGTTGCGATGGTTCAGCATCATGGAGGATGGCATCCATGAGATAACTCTTCATCAGCTTGCTGTGCAGCATCGCATAAGAGCCATCATTAGACACCATGTCCATGCCCACTACATTCCCCCCGATTGCTACGAGAACACCCCTCTGACCATTCAGGCAGGGGAAGTGCCGCTCATAGTCCCCCACGTCGGCCTTCCTGGTCTCGTGGATGTCCCGCATTGCCCCTGTGGGAGACTGTACCGATGCATCGACAGCCTGCTCATGGATGCCGTTCCAGACAGCTCCCTGGTCTGACCGGTAATCACCCGATCTGTATAGGGACTCCTGCACCGAACGGTTCTTCACACCCCTGATCCGGGGGGACATGATGTAGCCTGAGTCTTTGAAGGTCTTTGACTCGTAGTGCCAACGTCCCTGTTCAGTGCAGCTCACCGGGATGATGGTGGCCGACTTTTTTCGCAGCAGCACCGTGGTGTTGAGCACCCGGTTCTGCTTGGCGCCAAAGAGTTCCTCCCCGTCAAGGATCAGCAGTGGCTTGTCCGCATTGTTCACCACGACCAGCTCCGGTACATGGCCGCCCTCGTCCACCTCACGGATCACAACCAGGTCCTGCTCGATGGCTTCCTTGAGCACTAGGTAATCCACTGCGGCCTTGGCCTCCAGAAACAGGGGGGAGATCGACACGTTCCTGAACTGCTGAACCTTGCCTAACTGTACATTCTGAAGCTTCTCCTTCATGACATGTTCCATGATACCCTCCTTCCCGACTCCCTCGGGCATGACTTCTATCCAGGAAAACATGATCATACCCCTGATTATCGAAACACGTAAGATCACCGCGACAGATGTATGTCGCATAAAATGAAATTACCTAAAAAGACAAACTTTACCCGATGTTCTCAATGGCTTATGATGTGTATGGCTTATGAGATCCAATCGGGAGGCCATGTGGAGAAAGAATCACAAGCTGTCCAGAAGCAGCGGATCATAAGGGTGGGCAAGGTCCTCAAGGCATTCCTGGAACGGGAGACGGTCACCACACCTCTCCTGGCACAACTGCTCGGTGTCGATGTCAGGACCATCCAGCGGGACCTCAAGGCGCTCAAGGATGCAGGTCTGCCCATCCACGAAGAAAAGAAAGGAACCTACAGCCTCAAGAAGGACCTCATCAAGTATGGTGATCTGAGCCTGTTCGACGAGTCGGAGCTGGCGTTGATCGTTGCTTTGAAGGACCTGGTGTCCCAGCTCGGGGCACCCTTCGAGCGTGCGGCCGAGGACATCCTGAGCAGGCTGTGGGAGTACTCCGCGTGCCGGCCTGTATATGTGAGGATAGAGGGAGGGATCAATCTCAACACAAAAACCATGAATAAGCTTGTAGACACGATCCAGATGGGCAGGCAGGTCTTTTTCTCGTACAACAAGGACAAGCCACATGATGTGATTGCCCACCCCTATAGGGTAGCCTACTTCAATGGCGTCTGGTACCTCGTGGCCAGAGATACCAAAGACGGCATCATAAAGAAGTATGCTCTGGACAAGATCAGCGACGTCAAGAGACTCAAGGAAAAGACTAAGGGCATGCCTTATGACCTCGATGAAGTTTTATCCAGCAGCGTGAACGTGTGGTTCGAGAAGGACAGGACCACCGAGGTCCTCATCGAGGTAGATACCCAGTGGTCTCATTACTTTGTCCGGAGAGAGATCTTGCCCCTCCAGGAGATCATGGAAAAACGGGATAATGGGTCGCTTATGGTCAGGTTCCTGGCCTGCTCAGATGAAGAGGTTGTCATGTGCCTCAAGCCCTGGTTGCCGCATGTAAGGGTAGTAAAGCCCACGCACATCAGGGAGGATCTCATAAAGGAGTTCAAGGAGTGGATCGCCTGGCAGAAAGTGAACACTCACTGAGAGGAGGCGCCATGTTAGAAAAGGCTTTGCTTATTGCAGTGCAGGCCCATGCCGGGCAGATGGACAAGGCAGACATGCCTTACATTCTTCACCCATTGCGGGTCATGATGAAGATGAGTAGTGTCCTGGAGATGATCGTGGCTATCCTCCACGATGTGATTGAGGACTCGGACTGGACCATCGAGCAGCTCCGGGCCGAAGGCTTTGGCGAGGACATCCTGATGGCCTTAGACCTCCTGACCAAACGCAAATGTGAGGAATACGAGGAATTTATCCTGCGGGCCAAGCAGAACGAGTTGTCCCGCAAGGTGAAGCTCGCTGACCTTGAGGACAATATGGACATGAAGCGTATGACCAAGCTTGAGCAAAAAGACATAGAGCGGCTCGAGAAGTACCATCGATCCTGGCAGGTGTTGAAACATTGATAATGTGGTGCAAAGAGAATAATGGGTACACGAGATTCATCAAAGACACGGGTTGTTCCTGTATTTGATCGGCTTTATGACAAAGACAAGAGTGGTTGTTCGTGGTTACCCCGAATAATTGGGTTGCCCACAGGAGGACATACCCTCTTGTTACCACCCGACTGCCACTTTTCCATCAAAAGCCATGGCTGGGGTGATCATGAGAAGAAGCTTTATCCCCCTATTGCCTTGCTCTCCTGGCTTATTCGTCACCCGAGAAAACCGAATTCAGGTAGATTGAGTTCAGACCCCCACAAGGCTGGAAAACGACGTCTCTGGATAGAGGGTTCCCACGAGATGATCCTCGAGGGTTTACGGTTACTCCGCAACAATCCCACAGGTGAGGGCTGGCATATCTTCGAGGGACAGACCCAGCCTGACGTCTTCATCGAGACAGATGACCTGATTGTGGTGATCGAAGGGAAGCGTACTGAGCGCACACCAACGACAATGACCAAATGGATGGGAGTGCGTAATCAAATGCTCCGCCATCTGGACTGTGCCTGGGAAATACGAGGGAGTAAGCACCTTGTGGGATTCTTCATTGTCGAAGGCACAGGTGTATCAGGGGAGATACCCGCACCGTGGCGAGACTGCGTGGCTGAAACACTAGACAGTGCCGTCATAGCCTCCAGCCTGCCCCACCGAGGACCTGAGGAGCAGCTGGGTATAGCCTCTTGTTTTCTGGGTACCACAACTTGGCAACGGGTATGCATGGAATTCGGGATAGATTGGAATGTGCTCCCAGACGAGATTGAAAATTGAAGACACGTTTATCAAGCATGTCTCAACAAACAACCGATTTATGAGACAATGATCATTCCAATCTAGATTAACAGTTCTGCAGCATGAAAATGTCTTATTATCTGATCTCAGGAATCATTCTCTCATCTTCTTAATGAATATTATAAGATATGAGACATTAAGAAAGAAGAAATTAAATAAAGACCTGATTGGGAATGCTCATATTATCTTTTCACTAGGCCCAGTCTCTTTATGATTCTTTGAAGGCTCATGAGGTACCATTCCTTGCCTCTATGAGTCTTCACGCCAGTTTTATTGAACTGATCAACAATCTGCCTCTGAGATAGACCCTTGCCCATATATGCTTGAATGGTCGTCCGAAGATTTTCTGCAAAGGCATCAGTCTGTTCAATACACCTGGTGTTATCCATCCTCAGATTGGGATTCCCGAGCCTTATCCCCCTTAATTTTGCCTGAGTAAGAGCTTCCTTTGTACGCTCGCTGATTCTTTTAGCTTCATACTCAGCCATGGCTGCCATGATCTGAATGGTAAGATTGTTTGCCTCAGGCATATCTGCGTATACAAACTTCGCCTTGCTTTCCAACAATGTGGCGATGAATAACACATTACGAGCTAGTCTATCCAATTTTGCTATTATGAGGGTTGCGTTGTTCTTCTTGGCGTAAGTTATGGCATTTCTTAGAATAGCTCTCTTCGTGTGGGCATTTGAACCCTTCCCAGTCTCAATCTCTGAACTCTCTGAGCAAGTCCCAGTTTCGGCCGTTTAGATAATCCATAACAGCTTTCTTTTGAGCATCGAGACCTAGTCCTGAAGACCCCTGCTTTTGTGTGCTCACTCGATAATAAGCAACATATTTTAGCTTGTTGATCTTTGTCCTCCTTTTCTATCAGACAACGATATGAAACGATGGGTTGAACGTTGTCATCTTTATATAAAAAATCATGCTGAGTTATTTCGGTCCACGTGAGTAACTGATGTGCCACACTCCTTTGTGAGTGGTGCAAAGTACGGGTATCGATTCAAAACGCACCATCAACCAGGGACTGATCATGCCGCTTCATCGATGACTCTTTATGCAATGTTTCTTACCCCAAGGCAACACCTTCCTCAAGTACGCGTTCCGAAGCCTTGGGAGGCAACCTCATCACAACCAACCCGCCAGCAGGCTCCCGTACATGTCCCGGGACTTCTGCCGCAGGGGTGCCCCTACCTGTCAAGCTGCAGGAAGGCCTTCCATTCATCCGCGAGGCGCGCAAAGGGACCCCCCCTGGCCAGGCAGTCGGGCCTGCCGTCTATGTGGGCGCCCGCGCTGCTCCATGGATAGTCCTCGGGGTTTTTCACCAGGTGCGCCTTGACCGGGTTCATCTCGATATAGCGCGCCGTTGCCAGGAGAGACTCGTTATGCACCGGTCTTGACAAGAATCTGCCCTGCCAGAGGTGGCCCTGCCAGCTGAAGCGGGCGTTCACCATGCGGGTGTAGCGGCGGTGAGCCTGGCTGAATGCCCGGGAAAAGGCGTCTTTCGAGCAGGGCACGGCCAGGAGGTGCACATGGTTGGGCATGAGGCAGTAGCACCACACCTCCACCCCGTGGAAGCGGGTCCAGTGGGCCACCAGGTCCCGGTATGCCCGGTAGTCGTCATCACAGAAGAACACCTTCTGCCGCCTGTTTCCCCGCTGGGTGACGTGATGGGGACAGCCGGGCACGATGGTTCGTGCCGACGCAGCCATGGGTGCTGCACTTCCTCCCTATTGCATGACATGGACAACAGGCCTTCATAATGCCCTGCTTCGCGCCAAGATGCCAGTGCTTTTTCTCTTACGGGCCGGGCCTGAATTGCCCCGTGCAGACGGCCGGCTGCCCGCGCCTGCTGCCATTTATCTTTATATCTCTGGTGCAAATACCGATATTCAAGGAAGATAATAATAAGGAAAGGACCTGATCATGGACCGGAAAAGCTCCTCGTTCGTCGATGGCCTGTTATCTCTGCCGTGGTGGGTCAGCGCCACGCTGGGCCTTGCAGGCTATGGCGTCTTCGGGGTCATGCTTCCATGGGTATCAGGAATTTCCGGCCCTGCACACAGCGCAGGCGGATTCTCCCCCGGCCTTTCCTTCAGGGGTTTTGCCCAGGCAGGCCCGTTCACAGCCAACCTGACCATTGTATTTTTCCTCGCAATGACCACCCTTTCCCTGTTCAACTCTTTCATCAGAAACCGCAAAAGAATAGCCCTGTTTGAGAACACCAGGACCAGGGAAAGGCTGCGCGCGCTTCACTGGCGGGATTTCGAGAAACTCGTGGGTGCGGCATACGGAAGAAGAGGCTATGCCGTCACCGAAACCAGAGAGGGGGCAGACGGTGGGGTCGACCTGGTCCTGAATAAAGATGGCGAAACCATCCTCGTCCAGTGCAAGCACTGGAGAATGGAACAGGTCGGTGTGGGGGTCCTCAGGGAACTGCTCGGCGTTATCTGCGACAGGAAGGCCTCAAAAGGCATCGTCATCACCTCGGGCACCTTTACCCGGGATGCACTTGACTTCTGCAGGGGCAACCCCATCGAGCCCGTGGACGGGAAGGCCCTGTGTGCCATGATCGGTGCCATGGAAACCCCTGCAGACACAATCCCCGTTCAAGACAGACCTGCGCCGGTTCTCTGCCCCGTATGCGGGGCGGAGATGATCCTGCGCACGGCCCAAAGGGGTCCGTCCGTGGGAACGATGTTCTACGGCTGTTCGAATTATCCGGCCTGCAAATGCGTGCGGTCTTACTGACCCGCCTGGTTTCGGCTTGCAGCAAAATAGTTCCCCCGATACTATGGGGGCATGAAAAAGCCTTCCATTCCTGTCATCATCGGCGCTGCCCAGTACACCCAGCACAAGGGAACGGAAAAGCCCCTTGACCCGCTGGGCCTCATGGCAAAGACCGGCTTGGACGCCCTGAAGGATGCGGGCGCCTCAGGGCTCAAGGACCTCATCGACTGCGTCTATGTCATAAACCTGTTCCAGTGGCCCTACCGGGACGCGCCCGGCATGCTCTCGGAACGGCTCGGCATCCGTTCTTCCCGGGCGCTGTACCTGCCCGTGGGAGGCAACACGCCGCAGCTCATCGTGAACAAAGCGGCCCGCGACCTGGCACTTGGCAGATGCTCTGCCGTGCTCATGACGGGCGCGGAGGCCATCTATTCGCTGCGGCGGGCCATGAAGGGCGATATCGTGCTGGACTGGCCCGAGAGCGTCCCCCCCGAGAGGATCGACGGCGACAACAGAAACGGTGTCAATGCCATGGAAGAGACTTATGACCTGTTCCTCCCCTCATTCATGTACCCGCTGTTCGAGACTTCATTGAGGGCCTCTTCGGGCAGGTCGCCCGGCGAGCACCAGGCATACATGGGCCGGTCCTTCGAGCAACTGTCCCGGAGAGCCTCTCAAAATCCCTTTGCGTGGTCGAGGGAGCCCCTGTCCGCCCGGGAGATCGCCACCACCACCACGGACAACCGGTTTATCGGCTACCCCTACACCAAGTACATGAACGCCAACATCAACGTGGACCAGGCGGCCGCGCTCATCCTGACCACCGAAGAAACTGCGCGCTCGCTCGGCATAGGTGCAGACAGGTGGGTCTACCCCACAGGCGGGGCAGACCTCAACGACATATGGCATGTCACCCGCAGGCCCTGCCTTCACGAGTCGCCCGCCATCCGCACGGCATCGCGTCTGGCGCTCACACAGGCAGGCCTCGCCCTGGATGAGGTGGGCCTGTTCGACCTCTACAGCTGCTTCCCCTCGGCCTTCGAGATCGCCAGGAGGGAAGTGGGCATCCCCGAAGACGACCCGAGAGACCTGAGCGTGACCGGCGGGCTGCCCTTCTTCGGCGGCCCGGGGAACAACTATTCCATGCACGCCATCGCAGAGGTGGTGGACCTCATCAGGAAGGACCGCTCGCGCAAGGCCATGGTGACGGCCAACGGCTGGTACCTGACCAAGCACTCCGTGGGCATCTATGCCGGGACCCCTTCAGTTCACCCATGGGAGGACCGGGATGACTCGGCCCTGCAGCATTCCATCGATGCGCAGGCCCTGCCCGAACCAGTCGAAAAGGCAAGCGGGGCCCTTGTGGTGGAGGCCTATGTCATCCGCCATGGCAGCACCGGCAGCCCGGTGAAGGGGACCGTGGCCGGGAGGCTTGAGGACGGCTCCAGGACTTTAGCCCACATGGATGCAGATGTGGACGAGCTGCTGCATTGGGAAACGCACGAGCTGGTGGGCAGGGAAGGCGTGGTGAGGCACGAGGAGAAGTCAGGAATGAACCTGGTCCGGTTTGGCATGGCCGGCTGAACCCTGAATACCACCTCCGGACAGAACCCCTTCAACCAGCGTATACCCTCATGGGAACAGGGTTTCCCACGACAGAGCACCCGGTCGGCCCCGGCCGTCCTTTGCCATTATGACAAACCGGCACCCCGTGGCTTCCTGGGGGTTTGTCAAATTGTACCGCCACGCCCCCTCCCGCGGGGTCAAAGTGACAGATTGGCAAGCCTCGATTAATCATGGTTTTTAAATAGACCTGTTTTCAATCAGTTATAGAACTGCCAGACCTGGCACGCCCCTTGCCTTATAGAGATCAGAAAGAAAAAAACAAACCCCAGGA
>CAZRIV010000021.1:0-43609 GCA_964600235.1 uncultured Bacteriovoracaceae bacterium
ATCTTCTCGGTCTGCTGGGCATTGTCCGCGTTCTGGCGGATGTTCGACGCCATCTGCTCCATGGACGATGATGCCTCTTCCGCTGCCGAGGCCTGCTCGGACGCGCCCTGGGACATCTCCACTGCCGTGGAGCTCATCTGTTCGCTGCCTGACGCCACGTTGTCCGCAGCGTTGTTTACATCGGCAATGATCAAACGCATTTTCTTGGTCATACTTCTCATGGCATCGGCGAGCTGGCCGATCTCATCCTTCTGATTCAGGTTAAGCTCCTGAGTAAGATCCCCTTCCGAGATCTTTGTCGCGAATTCGATAGATTCGATAAGGGGTTTGGAAACGGATCGTCGAATGAAAAATATTGTACCTGCCAGAACAATTGCCACCATCAACAAGGTGACTACAATAATAATGGTAATGAGTTTATCGAATGATTCGTAAAATTCGCTCTTCAATATGCCGGTATAGAGAACTCCTATTGTTTCTCCCTTGTTATTGAGAATCGGATCATATGCGGTAAAGAATTTTTTTCCCAGGATGTCAGCTTCGCCCCGGTATGGTTTCTTATCACGGAATATTGAATCATAGGCATCACCAACTAGCTTTGTACCTATTGCTCGACCTCCATCAGGTTTCATTACATTGGTAGATACCCTTTCATCCCGCATGAATATGGTGGCTGTTCCTCCACAGAGATCTTTCAGCTTGTCCGGCAATTCAAAATTATTATTGATGGTATATTCTCCCACCATCATCTTGTCTTCAATAATTCTGAATTCATCACCTTTCTGCGCAAGTAAATTTTTAAAAACATTCATCCTTGTTTCCTGGTTGGCAAAAGCTATACGCTTTAATTCCTTGTTTATATTTACAAGGCATACGGATACGACCAAGAGAACAATGATAATTGTAGAGCTTGTTGTTAGAGTGATGAGCTTCGTGTTGATTTTCATTTCTATCTCCCTTTCCCATCAAGATACGTGCGTCTGCATTGAGAATACTAACCAGTAAAATTGGTACCGACCCCGTTCAGCAAACGATAATCAGTGGCTACGGAATCTTATTTATGAATATCGTTTCGGCATAAAATAACTTATTATTAAAGCTTATCTAATCAAATGGTGTATTACTGGTTGACCATTGAAAAGGGATTTAGCTTTGTATGGAAGATCTTTGGGGAAAATTCCTAACCGAAGGGGTACTGTCGAGGAATCAGATGGAAGGTGATGACGGGGTCAAGTCATGGTGAAGATATGCATATCTTGACGGGATGATCATGTGCGAAACTGTTGAAGAACCTGGTCGCGCTTAAAAAACCGTCAAATTCAGAACATCAATTTTCGTTGTATCATATCCCGACATAAACAGGTTATAAGCAAGACATCTTTACATGTACCCCTGCTGACATTATACTTCCTTTTCATTAAAACCGGATTTTGCAGTTGGAAGCACTCATGATTGCAAAAAGCACTTCAAATTATGAGAAAACACAATGAGGAATTTATACTTTATTGGGAAAACGAGCCCGAACCTGTCCTTGGATTCCGCACAAAGACATGCCCGTATACCTGACGAGCCGGATCCAAGGATGTGGTCGGATCAAATTCAACTGCATAATGTGGTTTAGAACTGAGGAAGTTGACAATGCCAAAGGAAAACACCCATCTTCTCTTTGCCTACGGCCTGCTTGAGGAGTTTCAGGGGCGGGAAATCCTGCGGGACATCTCTTCACATCCGTGGCACTACCTCCTGGGATCCGTCATCCCGGATACCTTCTACTATGGCGGCAGCGCATCACTCAGACGCATCTCGGAATCCTTCCATGGCAAGGACGGCAATCCCACCAATGCCACTATCCTGGAAGTGCTTGAGAGTCCGCGCTCGCACAAGGACCTGGCCTTCATACTCGGCTTTATCTCCCATTGCGCCCTGGACATCACCTTTCACCCGATCATTTACTATCTCTGTGGCAATTACTACGACGAATCCCCAGAAAAGCGGAACCGCGCCGTCTACCTGCACCGTCACCTGGAGACCTGCCTCGATGTGGATATCAAGAACACCATGCGGTTCCACAGGCTCATCAGAACACGATTCCTCAAGGGGCTTGCCTTTGAAAAAACCATCTCAGAAAAATTCCAGGTCCCTGCACAAGGACTGAGGCATTCCTTGAGAAGACAACTATGCTTTAATATCCTCTTTACCAGCAGTGCAGCCTATGTACTTGCCAGAGCCGCTGCAAGATCCCGCCTTTTCACTGACACCTCGCAACTGGGTCTCTTCTATGGCGATGCACATCATGGCGATCGTATTCCATCTATCATCGAAGCAGCCGATCTTGTAGATGGAAGGCCAAAAACCACCACGGTGGAAGAACTCTTCGCAAGTGCTCGAACATCGGCGAAAACCATGATGGAAGCCGCCTATGGCTACTGGAACAAATCTCTGAGCAGAGATGAGTTGATCGGCGCAATCCCCGGGCTGAGCCTCGATACGGGCAAGCTCGGCATAAGCGCCTCCGGCATCAGATATACAAAGTGGGAACGTCCGAAAGAACGGGTATAAGACCTGTCCGCTGTTTTATGCGGCATGGAATGGGGCTAGAATTCCGACCAATTCTTCTGGATTGCCGCATCATACTTGAACGATAGTTTCAGCCTTGCCCGGAAGGCAACTACCTTCCCATCCTCCACCTTGAGGTCAAGCTTATCCACCTCGGCAATCCTTAAATCCCTCAGGGTCTTACAGGCGGTATCAACGGCATTCCTTGCTGCATCTTCCCATGACTTGTCACTGGTTCCTATGAGCTCAACGACATTGTAGATGCTCTCAGACATGGCTTTCCTCCATATTCTCTGATGGATTCCCGGTACCCGTGTGTGATGGAACAGCAACACCGCGACAGAAATTCCAGCAGATTATTCTATAAACACCCCTGCGTTTCATAGTAATCGCGCGGCATAGAGAGTCAAGGATGGACATATAATCTTGTCAAGACACGCAATCTCTGTGGTCTCGTTTCCATGCCTTAAGGAATACTCCTCCCTAAGGGCAGAAACATCTTGAGAAGAGAACAGAAAGGCATATAAGGATAGCCATGGCGTTCATTCAGATGGAAGGCGTGGAAGGCCTGGTATATGTCCCGGAAGATGATGGGCGTGCCAAGAAGCACCCCTGCGATGACTGCTACTCCTGCCAATGGTGCAGTGACAACAGGTGTGAACTCTGCCTGAAGGCGCAATCTTCATCATACTCAAAGTCCTGTTCAGAGTTCATACCCCTCCATTCCATCAAACACCGCTAGTGGTTCCGGCTCACTCTTCCCTCACGGGTCATTCAATATCACCTCAAGGTTCTCCATCCTCCGACATCTCTGATTGAACCAGGAGTTGAAACTTCGGCTTATTGATGAATATTTCAAGGCATGCCCTTATCTCCCCTGAGGATGATCCGTATGTCCTGGATAATAATCTCTAAGACTGTATCAACAGCCCAGGCGTCACTGTCTTCGGCAAAGGCTCCATGGACCTCTTTCTCTATATCCACACACTCATGCAGCAACCTGTGAACAGCACGCCGGCTGATTGCAGGTTAATGAGAGTGGAGACAGCTGCCTGGGAAAGCCTGAGGTCCCATGCGAGAACCTGCTCGATCGCGATGTTGCAACCGTTTGAAAAGGCTTATGTGAAACATCATGCTGACGATAACAAGAGAAGAGAAAACATTGGGAGAAAGCGCATGAAGCATGGCAGTGAGGCGGTTATCAGCAATGCTATAAGGGAATTGTTCGAGGCCATGAAGGTGTCAGCAGAAGAGGATGCCAAAGACAAGGTTAAAGAAAACCTCCGGGAGCTCCTTAACAGGCACGGCAAGTGATCCTGCAGAGATAATCCGATTTTTCTTACCCGTTTACACAAAGCGTTTACGGTATTAGAATACTATTATGGGAAACATGGCCGACATGCATGATCCTGAAGAATCCAGGCTTCATCTCGTGATCGATAAAGAGCAGCTGCACCATCTGTTCCTCATTATGCAGACAGGATTCATGCTCAAGACACAGGTGGGGTGCTCGCTCCATACATTCCTCGTTGAAGAGCTCGGACTCAGCCCTGAGTTCATAGAAGAGCGGATCCAGACCATCTTCCTTGATGGGCAGCCCGTGGATGACCTGGATTCAGCCACAATAAAGAATGGTGCAACGCTCGCCCTGTCATCGGCCATGCCGGGACTTGTGGGTGCAGCCATGAGAAGGGGCGGCTTCTATGGTAAGCTTCGCTCATCCATCACCTATCGGGAAAAAGAACCTGCGCGCTCATTAACGCAGGGTGCAGTCCACATAAAGCTCTATAACCTCCTCATGGCCGATCTCGGAGAACTGTTTTTCAGGAAAGGGATCTATGTTTCTACTTCATTTCTTTATGATTTTCTCTCTGCCCAGCCCGAGTCCTTCTGGTCGGGATGCAAGGGCATTATCCTGGGGGATAAGCCCGTTACCAGGGACATGCTGCTGAGGCCTGAAAACCGGTCTCGTCCTGAACAGGTATTTCTTCTCGTAAGCGCATAAAGGCTTTACCCCCTTCACGCAAAGACGCCTGCCATCCTTTTCTCGATTGCCTCTGCCTCGCTGACCATCCTTGTGAACAGCTCCTTCACCGTGGGTTCATCTTTGAGCAGTCCGGTGCACTGCCCCACGGGGAGGACGCCCTTAACCAGGTCGCCCTCTTCTGTGGCGAGCTGGAAGGCCTTGGACGCGTTCGCCAGGTAGGCGAGCTGTTTGGCTGTCTTCCACCCAGACAGCAGCACGCCGATGAAGAGCTTGATGAAAGGCAGGTGAAGGTTTTTCGCTATGTCCTGTGCATTGAAGAATGCAGCGGGAAGGTTCAGGCCCTTGCGCCTCATGCGCTCTGCCGTATCCGTCTTGAGCACCCTGCACCACAGACCGTCGATGCGCCTGGAGTACAGCGTGTCGGTGACGTCCATGGTAATGGAAAGGTCCTTGAAGTTCTTGTGCAGCGGGCTTTCCTTGGTGGTCATGAGCCTGGTGCCCATGGCCACCCCTTCAGCACCCAGTGCCAGGGCAGCGGCAAGGCCGCGGCCGTCGGCAATGCCCCCTGCAGCTATGACCGGGATGGACAGGGCGTCCACCAGGCTCGGGATGAGGCAGAAGGTGGTGACGAACTCCCCGTGGGCAGCGGCCTCGTTTCCGGTGGCAATGACTGCATCGCAGCCGTATTCTTCAGCCCGTCTGGCATGGCGGGCGCTCACTACCGTGGCCATGACCTTGCCGCCGTATTTATGGGCCTCCCGCACGATCCAGTCCCCCTTTCCCAGGGCGAAGTTGATGACAGGGACCTTCTCCTCCAGCAAAACGCGTGCGTTCTCCGCAGCACCCGGGAACAGCAGCGAGGCATTGGCCCCGAAGGGTCTGTCCGTGAGTTCGCGTATCCTCCTGATGGATTTCCGGGTCGTATCCTTGTCCAGGGGGCCTGTGGCGAGAATGCCCAGACCACCAGCGTTCGAGACCGCAGCCACCATCTCCGGTACGCTGATCCAGCTCATGCCGGAGAGGAAAATGGGGTAGTCGATCCCCAGCATCTCAGTAATTCTTGTCTTCATAATGTCCCCTTCGTGTTTTCTTTATGATAGATAAGTAATTGATAAACTACCTTATTTCATCCTCTTGGGGAGAATCGCCTCCGGCAACTCCACCACACGGGCACGCAGGTATTCACCCAGGGTCTTGGCCTGTGGATCCATGCGCAGCGATGCCGCAGCGCCCTCTCCCAGTATACCGTGGATATAGAAGTTCACGGCCAGCAGGTTGGGCAGTTCGTAGCGGTCGATGGAATAACCCTTCAGGTCTGCGAGTAATTCCTGGAGCCGATCTACGCTCAGATAATCCCTTAAAAAGGCATATGCCTCCGCAGACCTGGCCCACACACCCAGGTTGGCATTGCCCCCCTTGTCGCCGGAGCGGGTGGCGAATATCCGTCCGAAGGCAACCTTAACGGTCTTACCTCCGGGTACGGCAGGGATATCCACCTTCGCAGGCTCTGCAGCCAAGATGCCTGCTACAGGCTGAACGTACTCCACCATGAACTCCTGCTCCCCCACAACCACCTTCTGGGTGATCAGCCTGCCGGAGACCAGGGCCGGCCAGTATACAATGGCAGGCGTGCCCTTGGCAGGCGGCGCAGTGCCTGTGAACCCGGGGATGTTGGCCAGGGCCAGTTCCACGACCTTTGAGGATATCTTGTCCGCCTTCTTCTGATCAGGATCCAGGACCGTGATGCGCAGATAGGCAAAGGCCTGCTCGTTGGTGGCAGGGTCTTCCTTGTCGGAGCGTATGAGCTCCATATTGCACACCCGGAACTGATCCCTCCCCCCGATGGCGTCGAACAGGGCCTCTTCCAGGATACGCGCCTTCTTGTCGATGTCCAGACCGGTGAGAATAACGGTCATGGAGTTCCTGTATCCTGCAAGGGTATTGATGCACACCTTGGCCGTGGGTGTTGGCGGCTCGCCTTTCACGCCCTGGATCTTCACCCGGTTCGGCCCTTCCTGTGAGATGTCGATGGTATCGAATCGGGCAACAGCGTCGGGCGTCAGGTACCTGGGCTCGCTGATCTCGTAGAGGAGCTGGGCCTTGACCGTGTCCACGGACACGAGCCCGC
This sequence comes from uncultured Bacteriovoracaceae bacterium, assembly GCA_964600235.1. Lineage (GTDB taxonomy): Bacteria > Desulfobacterota > Desulfomonilia > UBA1062 > UBA1062 > MWEI01. The sequence goes on from CAZRIV010000021.1 coordinate 6,672, forward strand.
CCGTGCCCGGGTGCTTTGTGATGACGAACGATCCATCGCCATGGATCTCTGCCATGGGGAAGCCGACCCTGCGGAAATCCGGCACCTCTTCGATGAACGAGAAGTTGCCGCCCGTGGCCTGGGCACCGCACTCGATAATGTGTCCCGCCGTGGAGGCCCCGGCGAGCCTGTCCCAGTCATCCCTTTTCCAGCCGAACCAGTATGCGGCAGGCCCCACCACCACCGAGGCGTCGGCTATGCGGCCTCCCACCACGATGTCCGCGCCCTCTTCCAGGGCCTTCACGATTCCCCAGCACCCGAGATACGCATTGGCAGATATGGTCATGGCCTTTGATTCTGCGAGCGCTATCCCCTTGTCCAGGTGGGTGAATGCCTCCCCTGCTGCCTGGAGTTCTGCCAGGCGGGGCATGAGGTCGTCGCCCTCGATGTAGGCGATCCTCGGCTTCAATCCCAGCTGATCCGCTATCTTCCTCAGTTCAGAAGCGAGCCCCCTGGGGTTCAGGCCACCCGCATTGGACACCACCCGGATCTTCCTGTCCAGGCACTCGCCCATGACCTGCTCCATCTGCCGCAGGAAGGTCGGCACATAACCTCCATTGGGGTCCTTCATCTTGGTGCGGAACAATATGGCCATGGTGAGCTCGGCCAGGTAGTCACCCGTGAGGAAGTCGATGGGACCGCCTGTCACCATCTCCTTAGCCGCGCTCAGACGGTCGCCGAAAAACCCGCTGCAATTGGCGATGATGACCTTGTCAGCACCTATTCGATCGTGCGTAGTCATTTGCCTCTCCTTTTACTTTCCCTTAAAGACCGGCTGGCGTTTCTCCATGAAGGCGGTGATGCCTTCCCGGGCATCCTCGGTGGATGCCACCTCGGCTATCTTGCCGGACAGAAAGTCCAGTGCCTCTCCCAGGGGCATGCCCTCGGCTGCATGGAATGCCTCCTTGCCGATCTTCATGCCGATGGGGCTCTTGGCCGCAAGGCTGCTCAGTACAGTTTCGACAGCACCATCCAGCTCCCCTGCCCCCACCACCTTTGTGATCAGGCCCATGGCCAAAGCGTCAAGAGCCTTTACCCTCTCGGCCAGCAGGATCATCTCCATGGCCTTTTTCCTGGGCACGTTGCGGAAGATCAGCGCGCCGATCATCATGGGCCACAGTCCCACGTTCACCTCGGGCGTGCCGAACGCTGAGTCGTCGCTGGCTATCACCATGTCGCAGGCGAGCATGAAGCCCATGCCCCCGGCCAGGCAGTATCCCTTCACGCGGGCAACCGTGGGCTTGGGGAACGTGGCGATGCGCTTCAGGAGCTGTGCGTACCTGGCAAACACCTTCTTCCCTTCGGTGGACAGGCCGTCACCCAGCTGTGCGCCCGTGCAGAAGGCCTTGTCCCCGGCTCCCGTAACGAGCACGGCACGGACATCCATATCCCGCTCGGCCCTGTCCAGATACTCGAGGAAGAGCTCTATGGCCTCTGGCGTTATGGCATTTCGCTGCGGCTCTCGGTTTATGGTGATGCGTGCCGCATGGTTATCGACATGATAGAGAAGGTGTCCGTCCGGCATGTTCATATCCTCCTTAAGAGATATCCCTTCCAACTCAATACACCCATTCATTTTGAACATCTCACATCTTTTCAGTGAGCTGTTCAAAATGAATGGGCTAAATCCTCTCTCACTTATTCAGACTCACTTCCCCCTGTCCTGTCGATTTCCACCAGGATCTGCCCCGGCATCACCTTTTCACCTTCCGAGCAGTTGATCCTGGTTATCAGACCAGCAAAGGGCGCCTGGAGCGTAGTCTCCATCTTCATGGCGGAAACCACCACGACACCCTGGCCCTTGTTGACCTCATCGCCCTGGGCCACCATGATGCGGACCACCACCGAAGGCATGGGCGGCGTGACCTCCTGGGGAAGCTCCTTGAGTCCTCTTCTTCGCGTGCCTGCCTGGGCCAGGGCATCAACATCCTGCACCAGAAAGGTGATGCCGTGCACATTGATGAGCTTGCCCTGGTGATCCTCGCTCAGATAGACATTCAAGCCTGTCCCGTTAACATCCAGGTGGATCTGATTGGGAGAAATGACACGGTAGCGGGCAATCACCTCCCGGCCGTCTATGGTGGCTCTCAGAGCGCCTTCATCCGTGAGTTCCGCCTGCACCGGCATGTCCTGCCCGGCTAATCGCAAGTTATAGTTCATCTCACACCTCCGTTCCTAGCCATGCATACGCTTAGGGCCTGAAATTGCCAAGCGTCTGCCAGGGCGAAGATTCCTCGGCTCCGGACTTGGCGGTCGACGGGCGGCGCTTTAGGTTTGCCAGTTCATCCACCACATACGCCAGCGCCACCAGGTCGGTTCCCTTGATGTCCGGCAGCCACTCCCCAAAATGCGTCTCTATGAAGTCGGTGTATGTCTCGCCCCTTCTGAAGGCATCGCTCGCAAGGATGTCCACCAGGAACGGGATGGGGGTCAGGACGCCCAGGATCACATAGTCCTTCAATGCCCTGATCATGCGCTGTATGCAGTGTGTCCTGTCCTGTGCGTGGACAATGAGCTTGGACAGGATGGGGTCGTACTCCACCGGGACCGTGTATCCCGAATAGATGCCGCTGTCGTTCCTGATGCCGGGGCCCCTGGGTTCCCTGACGAAGTGGATCTTACCGGCAGAAGGCAGGAAGGCGCTCAGGGGGTCTTCCGCGTAGATCCGGCATTCGATGGCGTGTCCTCTTCCGACAATGTCAGGCTGGGATATTGTCAGGGCATTGCCTGCGGCGATCTCGATCTGCTGCCTCACCAGGTCTATGCCCGTGATCATCTCGGTAATGGGGTGCTCCACCTGGAGGCGTGTGTTGACCTCGAGGAAATAGAAGCTGCCGTCCGGGTCAAGCAGGAATTCCACGGTGCCGGCGTTCACATAGCCTGAGGCCCTTGCTGCAGTCACAGCAGCCTTGCCCATCCTGCCCCTGAGCTCGGGTGTAAGGGCTGGAGACGGGGTCTCCTCGATGATCTTCTGGTGGCGCCGCTGGATGGAGCATTCACGCTCCAGCAGGTGGACGGTATTGCCATGGCTGTCCGAGAGGATCTGGAACTCCACATGCCTGGGCTTGCTGATATACTTCTCCAGGTAGATGTCAGCGTTGCCGAACGCGCTCCTGGCCTCCCTTGCTGCGGAAGAGCAGGCTTCCGGAAACTCTGCAGGGGTACGGACGACCCTCATGCCCTTCCCCCCGCCCCCGGCAGCGGCCTTGATGAGAACAGGATAACCTATCCTGTCCGCTTCGAGGGCAAGCTTGTTCACATCTTCTTCAGGCTTCATCATACCGGGTATGACAGGAACTCCCGAATCAGCCATGGTGCGTCTTGCAACGGTCTTGTCCCCGAGGTCTCTTATGGCTTTTGCAGGAGGCCCGATGAAGACCAGACCCTCCTGCTCGCAACGCTGAGCGAAATGGGCGTTCTCGGCCAGGAACCCGTAGCCCGGGTGGACGGCCTGTGCACCGGTCTGCCTGGCTGCCGCGATTATCTTGTCCATATTCAGGTAACACTCTGAAGGTTCCGATGCTCCCAGAGACACTGCCTGGTCGGCCTCCAGGACATACAGCGCATCGCGGTCCGCCTCTGAGTGGACGGCCACGGTGGCAATGCCCATCTCACGGCACGTGGCAATGATCCGGACCGCTATCTCTCCCCGGTTGGCGATGAGTATCTTTTCGAACATAGCTTTATCCTTTGTTTTCAAATTCTTTTTCCAGGCCTGAATATTTTGATCAACTTCGTCTTTTCGCGAAGTTGATCAAAATATTCAGGAACAAACTCCCTGATCCAATGCTGCATCCATATATGCAGGTCCGGCTGAGACCATCGTCCCCGGGCGTCCTGGCCTGTTTGTCTTGATGTCCATTCTAAATCCGGCCGGTCCATATGCATCAACTTCGTCCTCTCGCGAAGTTGATGCATATGGACCGGAACAAACCCCTGCCCTCGAAGGTCTGCATCCATATATGCGGATCCGCCTGCAATCTCTGTCCCCGGGCGCCTTAGCCTGTTTGAATGATGAATTTCCGAAAAGATGGAAATTCATCATTCAAACAGGATGTCAAAAACCTCTATTAAACGCTCCTGCACTGTCTTTCCCCGCCTGTTCTTCATCACCCCTCACATCCTGAATATCCCGAACCCGGTCACGTCATCTCTTATAGGCGCGTTCAGGGCGGCAGAAATGGCAAGCCCCAGGACATTTCTCGTGTCCGCCGGGTCGAGGACCCCGTCATCCCACAGGTTCGAGGTGCTGTAGTAGGCATCGCCCTGCATCCTGGCCGCATCCACGATGGGCTTGCGGATGGCGTCCTCTTCCTCCGCGGTCATGGGGGGCAGACCCGCCTTGGCATTCTGGTCGTTCTTCAGGGTGATGAGCACCCCCGCCGCCTGCTCGCCGCCCATGACACCGATCTGGGCACCCGGCCACATCCACAGGAACCTGGGCGAATAGGCCCTGCCACACATCCCGTAGTTGCCGGCACCGAAGGAGGCTCCCACGATAACCGTGAACTTGGGAACCGTGCAGGTGGAGACGGCGTTCACCATCTTGTGACCGTCCTTGGTGATGCCGAGGCGCTCGTACTGGCGGCCGATGATGTACCCGTTGATGTTCTGCAGGAAGAGCAGCGGAATGCCGCGCCGGTCGCAGAGCTGGATGAACTGGGTTGCCTTGAGCGCGCTGTCCGAGAACAGGATGCCGTTATTGCCCAGGATCCCCACGGGATACCCGTGCAGGTATGCAAAGCCGCACACGAGCGTGGGGCCATAGAGTTCCTTGAACTCGAGGAACTCGCTGCCGTCCACCATGCGTGCGATGATCTCGCGGCAGTCGTACGGCACCTTCAGGTCCCGGCTCACGATGCCATAGATCTCCTTTGGGTCATAGATGGGCGCTTTGGGATCGTGAAGGCTCAAGCGCGCTTTTTCCTTCTTGGGAAGGGTTTTGACGATCTTCCGGACAATGGAGATGGCATGGGCATCGTCTTCTGCAAAATAGTCGGAGACACCGGATTCCACGCAATGCACCTCCGCCCCTCCCAGCTGGTCGGCTGTCACCTCCTCGCCGGTTGCCGCTTTGACAAGCGGGGGCCCGCCCAGAAATATGGCTCCCGTGCCCTTGACATGCACCACCTCGTCTGACATGGCAGGTACGTAAGCGCCCCCTGCGGTGCACAAGCCCATGACCGCCGTTATCTGGGGGATGCCCATCTTGGAGATGACGGCCTGGTTGTAGAAGATCCTGCCGCCGTCATCGATATCCGGGAAGATCTCCGACTGCATGGGCAGGTAGGCCCCGGCCGAGTCCAGCAGGTTGACCATGGGAAGGTGGTTCTCCATACATATGGCCTGACACCTCAGGTTCTTCTTGACCCCCATGGGGTAAACCGCCCCGCCCTTGATCATGGCATCGCTTGCCACCACCAGCACCTCATGGCCCTCCACGATGCCTATGCCCGTCACAAGGCCTGCCGCATGGACCCTGCCGTCATACATCCCCCTGGCGGCAAGCGGGGCGATCTCCAGGAAGGGCGTATTCCTGTCCAGGAGCATCTCGAGCTTCTTCCGTACAGGAATCTTGCCCTGCGCTGCCAGCCGGTCGATGTCCTTCTGGGGGCGCTCCTCCCTCGCCTTTTTCAGCTCGGCCTTGAGGTCTCCCACAAGGGCTTCCATGGCATCATAGTTTTTCTTATACTCGTCCGAATTGGTATCGATCCTGGTTTCTATGACATCCATCGTTCTTTCCTCATCATGCAAACTGTGGATCCGGCTTTCATGAGCCCGCAAACACCCTGTTCACCCTTACTGTGCCTGTGGTTTCTTTTCCTCTTCCCGGATTATCCCGTTCAGGCACTCACGAACCTGTCCAGCTCGGTCTTGGAGATGAAAGCCCGCTGCATCTCGGAAGTCCCTTCGCAGATCTCACCGAACTTGGCATCGCGGTAGAGCCTCTCCATATCGCTGCCTGCGAGGTATCCATGCCCGGCAAGGATCTGCATACCCCAGCCGACGATCTTCGTCACCGCCTCGCTGGCAAAGAGTTTTGCGCAGGCTGCCAGCTCTTCCGCCCCGTGCTCGGACGTATTGACCGCCCAGGCGGCGCGCAGTGCGAGCATCCGCCCCAGGTCATTGTAGGTAAACATGTCAGCCAGCTTGAATCCCACGTCCTGGTACATGCCGATACGCCTGCCGAAGGCGACCCTCTTCTTGGCATGGCTTGTGGAAACCTCCATGCAGGCCATGCCGATGCCGACGCACAGCGCTGCGATGCCTACCGTTCCAAAAGTCAGAATTCGGCCCGCCTGTTCGTACCCCTTGCCGGGAATGCCTCCAAGGATGCCTGCCGTCATGCACTTGTCCATCTTCACTGGGGCTATGGGTGCTCCCCTCATGCCCAAGGTTTCCAGAGGGGTTTCTGCTGTGAGCCCTTGTGCTCCCTTTTCCACAATGAAGATACTCATGCCTCCAGGAGCCCCCGCATCCTTGTCATGGTAAGCGAGCACGAGCAGCACATCGGCGATAGGGCCGTTCACCACGATATCCTTTGTTCCGCTAACGACCCACACATCATTATCTTTCGCGGCAACAGCAGCAAGGGCCGCCATGTCCGAACCGGCATGCTCCTCAGAATAGGCGAAGGCGCCCACGGTCTCGGCCTGCATGAGGGAAGGTATATAGCGCTTCTTCTGCTCCGGGGTACCGAACAGCCTCAATGCACCTGCACACAGGAACGTGCTTGCACGGGCGCTGAGGTAGGTTGCCGGACAGGCCTTTGCAATCGCCTCTCCGGCCAGATACATGGCAATCAGGTCCATGCCTTCGTCTGCATGCCCCGCACCCAGGCATCCTCCTTTGGCCAGCAGCCTCAGGTTCTCCTTAATATTCATGCACGCGTCCTCACGCGAGCAGCTATCAAGCATCCGGGCCCTGGGCGCAATCTCGGCCCGACAGAAAACATCAATATCCTGCTGCACCTTTATTTCCTGTGGACTCAGCTGGTAATCCATACATTCACCTCCTTATACGGCTACATCATCATGATGCGGGAAACGATCATGCGCATGATATCCGATGTGCCACCGCCGATAGCCGCCAGTTTCGAATCACGGAAATTTCTCTCCACAGGGTACTCATGCATGAAACCGTAGCCACCGAACACCTGGACCGCCTCGGAGGCCATCTCGAAGCCTTTGTCCCCCGCATAGACCTTGCTTACTGCAGCCTGCAGCGGATTGAGCATCTGGCCCCTGTCCTTGGCGGAGGCCACCCGGTAGATGGCAAGCCTGGCCGCCTCGATGAAGACCTTCATGTCCGCGATCCGGTGCTGGATGGCCTGGAAGCTCCTGATGGGCCGGTCGAACTGGTGCCTTTCATTGGCATAGCGCGCGCACGCATCCAGGTTGAAAAGGGCCGCCCCCAGCATGGGAGAGAGCAGGGTGCACCGGTCCCACTCCACGCCTGAGAGTGCAATGAGCCAGCCCTGCCCTTCACCGGCCAGCACATTCTCTGCAGGGACTTCGCAATCCTCGAAAAAAACCTCAGAAGTTGAAGAGCATTTGCAGCCCATCTTGTGAAACGGTTTCCCCGTGCTGAGACCAGGCATGCCTTTTTCAAGGATAAAGGCCGTTATGCCTTCATGCTTTTTCGACCGGTCCACGTTTGCGAAAACCACGAAGACATCTGCCACCGGTGCATTGGTGATGAAGGTCTTTGAGCCGTTCAGGATATACTTGTCTCCCTTCCTGGTTGCCGTGGTCCTTATGGAAGCGGCATCTGAACCTGCACCCGGTTCGGTAAGGCCCATGCACCCGATCCATTCGCCTGTCGCGAGCCTGGGGACATATTTATTCTTCTGCTCGTCGTTGCCGAAGGCAAAGATATTGTGGGCGCAAAGATAGGTATGCGCCCCCCATGCCAGCAGGCTTCCTCCGTCGACACCTCCATGCGCGAGGGCCTCCCCTGCCAGGCAGCAGGTTACGATGTCGGCACCGGATCCTCCGAGTTCTTCCGGGATCGGCAGACCGAGAATCCCGAACGCCGCGAGCTTCTTCCATATTTCGAAGCTGAACTCGCCCCTGAGGTCCGCCTCCTCACACAGCGGCGCAATTTCGTCTTTCGCATAGCGGTAGACGGAATCCTTGAACATCTTTTGTTCTTCAGAAAGACTGAACTCCATGGCCACCTCCCCTTTTACGTCAGCTGTCGCTTTAAATGACCGGCAAGAGACGATTGTCCGGCCAGTGAAGTATTTTTTCATGAACCGCATTGAAAGGTGAGTTCATACTTCCTCAACACCATCCGCATAATTTTTCATGGAACTTGAATGTTACAGCCAATAATATATTGTTTACTGACAGTAGTAATTTAACCATCAGTTAACCTATTAGTCAAGCTCATTACATTTTTCATCTGCCATATCATTACCATTTCTATTGTTATTGCCTTCAATTTACTTGACAATCCTATCTATCAATGTTTTATTTTTATACTGTTAGTAGCTGTTCTACCTTTGGTTTATACAACATCTCATTGACATGCAGACAAGGGGTATCTGATGCATAGGCACCGGGAAGTCATAAAGGAACGCAAAAAGAGGGAGAAGGACCAGCGCATCCAGGGGATTCTCCAGGCAGCCAAGAAGGTCTTCTTTTCAAAAGGCTACCAGAGAACCACCATGGATGAGATCGCCTTTGAGGCCGAAATCAGCAAACCCACAATCTATCAGTACTTCCGGACAAAAGACGAGCTTTATTCAGCACTCATGCTGCCCTTTCTCGAGGAGTTCGGCGCCCGCTTTGAAAAGATCGATAAGAAGCTCAACGCCAGACGTTATACAACCGGGAAATCGCTGGTGAGCGATTTCTTCAAGGCCTTTCTCAAGAGTTACGAGGCCGCCCCCGATTCACTCAGGGTTGCCAACACATTTTTCCAGCATGCCGACCTCATCAATGCATTGAATCAGGACACGAGGGATGCCATCAGTAAAAGGGGAAAATATGACTTCGAACTAGCCCGGGGCATACTGGAAAAGGCGATTGAGCAGGGCCTGTTAAAGAAAATCAGCACCTATGCCCTCTCGGACATCATCTGGGGACTGCTGCTGGGCATCACCCAGGTCATGGACATGAAGGCCATGGGGCATACCGACGCGGGCAAGTACCTCAAGGCCACACTCTCGGAGGCGCAGAAGATCGTTGCAGCTGCTATAGTTCTGAACTGACTCGGGATTGTCTTGAAAAGAAACAGAGACCTAAAAAAGGGCTCTTCTTTTTCACATATGTACGAAGATAAATCTTTGATGTTGCGTCATGGAACAGCATCTCTTCGATAAATTACTCGCCTCCGACAACGGTGGGGCGGAAGTCTGGAAGAAAGACCATACCGCCCCACCATTCATGATAGCGCAGGATGATAGGGGTTATTCAATTACCCGAAACGCTGACTTCACATAATCCGGGGGGAATGCCACTCCCAGTGTTTTGGCAATTTTCTTGTTCAAAATGAGATTGATCCTCTTGTTCGATGCGATCTTGATGGAAGAAGGGGGGGTGCCGTCCAGGATCTTCAGGGCGGTCTGCGCCGACCACTGGCCCTGCTCCTCAGGCACGTTTACGGCACCCAGGAGGGCATAGGGCGTACACCAGTCATAGAGCGCTCCGGTAGGCACCTTTGTGTTAGCCAGGACGAACGCCTTGGCGTCCTCCTCGTTCCAGCCCTTTATCCCTGCATTGTTCCCGATGATGACCATGTCTACCTCGGTCTGGAGCTTGTTGAACTTATCCTTCCATTCGGCCATGTCCTTGGTGATGTAGTTGGTCATGTTGATCTTGAAGACCTTTTTGTAGATATCCGCTTCCTTCTGGTCCGTGAATTCATTGGCAGAGAGGTATCCGATCCTCGCACCCTTTGCAAATGGCCTTAACTTCTCGATCATCTGCTTGATGCCGTTTACCTCCACCATCCCGGTGGCGTTCTTGTAGGGATACCCATAATTCGTGACATCCCAGTTTACCCCGCAGAAGACGAACGGTATGGCTGCATCCTTGTAGAAACGCGAAACTATATAAAGCGATGCATTATCATCGGCAGCGATCACCACATCCGGCTTGAATTCCTCTATCAGTGCCTTTGCCTTCAGCGCTGTGGCCTCCCTGTATTCATTTGAAGCATTCCTCTTGGTATCCATCCTGAAGATCTTGAGTTCAATGCCTGTGCCTTTCAGGACATCCTTTATCCCTGCTGCTATGCCGTCGCTCCAGGCATAGCCCTCATGGTACGAGTCGATATAAAGGATTTTCTTGCCCGTGTACTTACCGGCCGCGGCTACGGAAGCAATGCAGATAACACATGTGATGCAAACCGCTACCACAAACCATTTCCTCATATCTATCCCCTTTTATAGCTGTAAGAAGTATATTAAAAATAACGCAGGATCGCTCAAAATCATTGAATAGGGATAACTTGGGCTTCTTCTATGGAACTCTGAGGAAGATCTCGTTACTCAACCTTCACTGTTCTCAGGACCCGCATGAAGCTTTCCTGAAAACCAAGGGAATGCCTCATATGCTCATAGGTGTACTCGCGATAGGTGGGATCACCGGTTTTAAGGTACATCCATCTCTCATCCAGGGACTGGCTCCAGGTGATCATCTGCAGGGTCTTAATCTCCGGAAGCCGGACAAGTTCCCTCTCAGGGATGCGGAGCGCGGACCATGTTCTGACCAGGCGGGAAACACCATCAGAAAGGACGCGTAACTCCTTGGCGCCTTTTTCTTTCAATACCTTGAGTTCTTTCATTTTCTCGGGCAGGGCCTTCAGGGCGTCCATCTCGTTGAGTGCGTCACCAGATGCCTGGTCTTGCGCCATGAGGCCTGCTTCCTTGTCCAGGAGCCATGATACGTATGTCCAAAAGCGTCTCAAGGTGTCCCGGTGCATTTCTGTCTCCAGGGGGGAAAACGGGCCCGGCAGGATAGTGCTCACCTCGGACAGGGCCAGGGGCTCGCCGCCTTCACACAGGTGCACCTTTGACTTTTCGATCCAGTAGCATGAGGTCTCAACCGTCTTGTCCTGATAGGTGATCTGGTATCCGGCTAAGGCGCCTGAAGGCGAAAGGAAGGTCAGGAGGAGGATTGCGGAAATTACTGCCGCAAGGTTATTCCGAGATCTCCCTGGAGTGATTGTATTATCTTGTCTTGCCATTTATTGATCATTGCATCTTCAAGGGTGCGGCTCTCCGACTGGTAGATGATGCGGATAGTGATGCCCTTCTTGCCTGCAGGCAGCTTTTCGCCGGTGTAGAGGTCGACCGCGGCAACCTGCCTGATCTCCTGTATTCCCTTGGAGCCGATGGCCTTTACGATGTCTCCGTAGGCAATGCCCTCATCCGCCACCAGGGAGAGGTCACGCCAGGTGGACGGGAACTTGGGGATCTCCTTGAGCCCCTGCCATTTCTTGTCCAGGAAGGCATCCAGGGATATCTCCATGGCATATATGTCGCCTTCCATGTCGAGCATGGCAATGATATCGCCGTGCAGGCACCCCATTGAACCAACGGGCCTGTCATCCTTGAAGACATCCGCCTGATGACCCGCCTTGTAGAAGGGGTGGTTGGAAGGCTTCAGTTCGACAGTCCCCAGGAGGACCTCAGCCATCCCTTTTATGTCGTAGAAATCGACCTGAGAGCCCTTTTCCGACCAGTGGGCATCGAAGCGCTGGCCTGTCAATGCAATGCCGAGCCGGTTGTATTCATCAGGGAGTTTATCAGGGGCCTTCGGCTGGAAACACTTGCCTATCTCGAAAACGGCGATATCGCGCACCGCGAGCTTCCGGTTCCGCTCTATGGCTCCGGCCAGCCCGGGCAGGAGAGACATTCGCATGACCTTCATCTCGTCGGAAATGGGATTGAGGAGCTCGAGGGTCTCTCCCTCAAAAATCTCCTTCCATCTGGGCGAGATAAAGGAATAGGTGATGACCTCGGTGAGGCCCATGGCGGCAAGTCGTATCCTGAGTGCCTGCATGCTGCTTTCTCGTGAATCGGCCCTGTCGGGCCTGAACATGGGCAGTTCGGGCACCACCTTGTCCATGCCGTATATCCTTATGAACTCTTCCACCAGGTCTATCTCGCGGAGGAGATCGTGCCGGAACACGGGTACAGCGATCATCCAGCCGGAGTCATCGCCTTCCACCTCACATCCGAGTCCTGTGAAGATGCGCTCCACATCAGATGACCTTATATCTGTAAGGCCCAGCACCTTCTCCAGGTATGACTTCCTGAGCCGAACCGCTTTCCTGTCATAACTGTAGTGATTGACATCAATGATGCCCTTATAGACCTTTGCGTCCGCATACTGCTGCATGAACCAGGCTGCACGGTTTGCCGCGTCCACCTGTATGGAAGGGTCTATGCCCCGCTCGAAACGGTAGGATGCCTCCGTGGAAAGGCCCAGGCCTTTGGATGTCTTCTGGATGCCTTTTGAATCGAAAAAGGCACTCTCCAGGATCACGCTGCTGGTGGTGTCCATGACCTCGGAGTTCTCCCCGCCCATGACTCCCGCCAGCGCCACAGGCTTCTGTTTGTCGCAGATAAGCAGGTCTTCGGCGCGGAGCTTACGCTCTACCGAGTCCAGGGTGACAAACACCTCCCCCTCTTTTGCCTTGCGCACCACGATGCCGCTGCCGGCAACCAGGGTGGAATCGAAGGAGTGAAGCGGCTGGCCGTACTCCAGCATGACATAATTCGTGATGTCCACCACGTTGCTGATGGCCCTGACACCCGACTGGAACAGGCGCCTGCGCATGTCAAAGGGGCTCTTCCTGATGACAATGCCGTCCATGAAACGGCCCGTATACCTCGGGCATCCTTCAGGGGAGAGGATCTCCACGCTCAAGACCGACTCAACCGGCGTTTCTTCTTCCTTTATGGTGATTTCCGGTTTCTTCAGTTTCTTTCCGAAAAGCGCCGCAAGCTCCCGGGCAATGCCCAGAACCGACAGGCAGTCTCCCCGGTTCGGCGTGACGTTTACTTCCAGCACCCAGTCCTCGAGGCTCAATGCATCTGAAAGAACATCGCCCGGCTTCATTGCGCCGTCGAGCTCCATGATTCCGGTATGGTCATCGGTGAGTCCCAGTTCCTTCTCGGAGAGCAGAACCCCGTACGACTCGACACCCCTTATCTTGGCCTTCTTCACCAGCATGCCCGGACCCAGGTCACAGCCGACAGGAGCAAATGCGCTCAGCATGCCGGCTTTTGTATTCGGGGCTCCGCATATCACCTGAAGCTGCTCTGTGCCGGTATCCACCGTGCACACGAAGAGCTTGTCCGCATTGGGATGTTTCTCAGCCGCAATCACACGAGCGCAGATGACCTCTTTGGGGATGCCCTGGTGTGCGATGTCTTCCACCTCGGTGCCGCTCATGGTGAGCGCCTTGGCGGCGGTATCCACATCCACATCGAGATCTACGAATTCCTTGATCCAGTTGTAGCTGATCTTCATGGCATGCCCTTTATGCGAACTGGCCTAAAAATCTCAAGTCGGACTCATAGAGTAGTCTGATGTCGTCGATACTGTACTTCAGCATGGCAACGCGCTCCACGCCCATGCCGAAGGCAAAGCCGGTGACCTTTTCCGGGTCGATGCCCACGAAACCGTAGACCTCCGGGTCCACCATGCCGCAGCCCAGGATCTCCAGCCAGCCGGAGTTCTTGCACACCCTGCAGCCCTTGCCCCTGCAGATGATGCAGCCCATGTCCACCTCCGCGGACGGCTCGGTGAAGGGGAAGAACGATGCACGGAACCGCAATGGTATATCCGGCCCGAACAGGGTGTGGATGAAGTCGTAGAGTACGCCCTTCAGGTGGGCAAAGGTGATCCCCTCCTCCACCCATAGCCCCTCCACCTGGTGGAACATGGGGCTGTGGCTCACATCGTAGTCGCACCGGTAGACCTTGCCCGGGGCGATGATGCGGACCGGCAGGCCCTGCGACTCCATCACCCGGATCTGCACGGGCGAGGTGTGGGTCCGAAGCAGTACGCCCTTATTGAAATAGAAGGTGTCCTGCATATCTCGTGCAGGGTGGTTTGCAGGGATATTGAGCGCCTCGAAGTTGTGGTAGTCATCCTCCACCTCAGGGCCTGATGCTATCAAGAAGCCCAGGTTGCCAAAGATTGTCTCTATCTCGCCCATGACCTGGTTGATGACATGAATGGATCCACGTCTCAGCACGCGGCCCGGCAGGGTGACATCGATGCCGAGTGTGGTTTTTTCCGAGGCGAAACCGGCTGCCCTCTCGTCCAGGGCCTGCTCCATGAAGACCTTCAGCTGGTTCGACAAGGCACCCATGCGGGGCCTCTCGGCCGCGTCCATGGAGCCCATCTGGCGCAGAATCGCCGTGAGCCTGCCCTTGCGGCCCAGATACTGAATCCTTAAGAGATCGATCTCTTCAGGCTTGCTTGTGTGTTCCAGGTCCTCTGCGAAGGCTTTCTTCAGTTCTTCGAGCTGTCTTTCCATCTATGCCTGAGAAACGGATTCCAGGATGCGGCTGAACCCCTTGGGATCGGTAATGGCGAGATCCGCGAGAACCTTCCTGTCAAGCTCAACGCTGGCCTTCTTGAGGGCATTGATGAACCTTGAATAGGTATAGCCGCGCGAACGCAGCGCCGCACTGATCCTGGTGATCCAGAGGCGCCTGAATTCGCGCTTGCGGTTGCGCCTGTCACGGTATGCAAAGGCGAGTCCGCGATTCATGGACTCCTGTGCGGCCCTGACAAGGTTTCTTCTCCCGCCGAAATAGCCCTTGGTGAGCTTGTGAACCCTGATTCTCTTTCTCTTTCCTACTACGCCACGTTTTACTCGCATGATCCTTACACCTCTTACAGATACGGCAGCATCTGCCTTACGCCGGCGATATTCGCTGAATCAACAAGCCCGGGCCTTCTGAGCTTCCTCTTCTGCTTGGTTGTCTTGCTGGAAAGGAGATGTCTGGCATACGCCTTGTTTCTCTTAATCTTTCCGCTGCCGGTCGTTGTGAACCGCTTGGCTGCACTCCGATTTGTCTTCAGTTTCATCATCCACTCCTAATATCTACTTCGGGGCCAGCATCATTATCATGGTCCGGCCTTCCGCCCTGGGCTCCGTCTCGACAACGGCCTTGTCCGCCACGTCGTCACGGACCCTTATGAGCATCTCGAGCCCTTTGTCCATGTGTATGATCTCTCTGCCCCTGAACCTCATGACCACTTTTACCTTGTTCTTTTCCTCCAGGAACCGTGTGATGTGCTTGAGCTTGAACTGGTAGTCGTGCTCATCGGTCTTGGGCCGGAACTTTATCTCTTTTATGACGATGACCGTCTGCTTCTTCCTGGCTATGGCCTCGCGCTTGGACTGCTCATACTTGAATTTACCGTATTCCATGATACGGCAGACAGGGGGGGTTGCGGTGGGTGCCACCTCCACGAGATCCATCCCCTGATCCTGAGCAGCTTGAAGGGCCGCAGGCACGGTCATGATACCAAGTTGCTGTCCGTCAGCTGAAATGACCCTGATACTCTCAGCAACGATTCGCTCGTTAACCCTTATCCTGTCCTTCTCGTTCGGTTTGAAAAAGCCGTTCCTAGCTATGCGCCCCTCCAAATAAAAAGTTTATGCGCTTATCTAACCCAGCATGTATCTGTTGTCAATATGTTAGATCATAAGGACAGAACTATTCTTCCATCCCCTGATAAATTTCTATCAAACCGCTTTTATCGACCCGTTCAAACCGGTCAACTTCTTTTCAAGTTGACCGGTTTGAACGGACTAAAGTCTTTAACCTGTTCCCTTGGGCACCAAACCTGCGCCCTGTCCCTACACCGCCGGCTCAAACGACTTCACCAGAGCCACGAACTCATCGAGCGTAACGGTCTTCTGCTCGCCCGAGCGGTCGCGCAGGTTCACCGTTCCGTCGGCCATCTCCCGGTCGCCCACTATCACCATGTAGGGGACCTTCTGCATACGGGCCTCCCTGATCTTGAACCCGATCTTCTCGTTTCTCAGGTCCAGTTCTGCCCTGACCTCCCTGTCCATGAGGGTGTCGTATATCTTCTGTGCATAGTCGGCCTGGGTGTCGGTGATGTTCATGACAACGGCCTGCACGGGCGAGAGCCACACCGGGAATGCCCCCGCAAAGTGCTCGATGAGCACGCCGATGAACCGCTCGATGGAACCAAGGATCACCCTATGGAGCATGACCGGGCGGTGCTTCTCCCCGTCGGACCCGATGAAGTTGGTGTCGAACCGCTCCGGCAGGTTGAAGTCGCACTGGATGGTGGCGCACTGCCACTGGCGGCCTATGGCGTCTTTAATCTTCACGTCGATCTTTGGCCCGTAGAAGGCGCCGTCGCCCTCGTTTATGTCGTACGGCAGGCCCTTCTTGTTCAGCGAGTCGATGAGTGCCTTGGTGGCCATTTCCCACATCTCGTCGCTGCCCATGGACTTCCCGGGTCGGGTGCTGATCTCCATGGTGTATTCGAATCCGAAGACAGCCATGACGTCTTCCACCATGTTGATGATGGCGGTGATCTCGTCGATGAGCTGGTCGGGCCTGCAGAAGATGTGGGCATCGTCCTGGGTGAACTGGCGCGTGCGCAGCAGCCCGTGGATGACGCCCGACTTCTCGTGCCGCGTGACATTGCCCAGCTCGAAATACCGTAGCGGCAGGTCGCGGTAGCTCCTGACCTTGGACTTGTAGATCATGATGTGCGAGAGGCAGTTCATGGGCTTGATGCCGTAGAGCTGTTCCTCCACCTCGGTGAAGTACATGTTCTCCTTGTAGTTGTCCATGTGGCCCGATATCTCCCACATCTTGCCCCGCAGGATGCTCGGCCCGTAGACAATGTCGTAGCCCTTCTTGAAATGGATCCTCTTCTCGAATTCTTCCAGCAGGGCCCTGAGCCTCCCGCCCTTGGGCATGTAGATGACGAAGCCTGGGCCCACGTCGTCCGAGAACATGAACAGCTCGAGCTCCTTGCCGAGCTTGCGATGGTCGCGCTTCTTTGCCTCTTCCAGGAAGTTCAGGTACTGCTTGAGTTCCTTCTCGGACGCGAAGGCGGTGCCGTAGATCCGCTGGAGCATCTTGTTCTTCTCGTCGCCGCGCCAGTAGGCCCCTGCCACCGAGAGCAGCTTGAAGGCCTTGAGGAAACCCGTGGAAGGCACGTGCGGCCCCCTGCACAGGTCCGTGAAGGTGCCCTGCTCATAGAGGGAGACCGTGCTCACATCATCGCCCAGGTCGTCGATGATCTCCACCTTGTAGGGCTCGCCCTTTTCCTTGAAAAGCGTCCGGGCTTCATCCTTGGGCATCTCCTTGCGGATAAAGGGGGTATCGCCCTTGACAAGCTCGGCCATCTTCTCTTCGATCTTGATGAGGTCTTCGGAAGAGAACGGTTCGCTGCGGTCAAAGTCGTAATAGAACCCGTCCTCTGTGGACGGACCGATGGTGGGCCTGGCATCCGGGAACAGGAGCTTCACCGCCTCTGCCATGATGTGGGCCGTGGAATGTCGCAGGAGATTCGTGCCGGCAGGCGTATCTGCCAGGACAGTCTCTATGACCTGCCCTCCCCTGACAGGCGCCGTGAGATCAAGCATGACCCCGTCTACGAGCGCGGCAATGGCGCGCTTGTCCTTCACGATATCCTTGATGGTTGATGCCTCGGCAGTTGTGGGCTTGCCGTTAACGGTTACGGTGACTTCGGGCATATCGACTCCAGATAAGAAAATGGTAGGAACGCATGGTTTTTCTATTTGCGTTCCACCTTGTTATCAACGAGTTACCTCAATAAAACCGAGGAAGTAACTCACTGATACCGTGGAGATAACAAATATGGGAATGGAAGTAAAGGAAAAGGTTGTCAAAGGGAAAGCGAGGCACATTCAGTGAAAACCTTGAGGGCTCCCACCAATTATCAGGGGTGGTATCCTACGAGACCTTTTCCTCATTACTTTTTCGGGCAGGCCTTTCTTGTTCTTATCCTTCGGCGAAACATCGGGGCCGCGTCAGGGCATCAGACAAAAGGGCTGCTAGGCCTTGCGTGCCTTCAGGTATTTTCCCACCCGGTCCAGGCCCTCCTCGATCTTGTCCACATCCAGCGCATAGGAGAAGCGTACCCTGTCCGGCGCGCCGAACCACTCGCCGAGATAGGTGATGACCTTGTGGTCATGGAACATGTCCCATACGAAGTCGCGAGGGTTCTCGATCCTCGGGAGTACGTAGAAGGCCCCTTCCGGCTTCCAGAGGTCGAGCCCGAGCTCCACCATGCCCTTGTAGATCATGTCCCTGCGCGATTCCCATATCCTGAGCTGGTCGTCGATATAGCTCTTGGGAACCGTGGTGGCGGTATAGGCCATTTCCTGTGCAATGATGCTGGTGTTCATGGAGGTATGCGACTTCATCTCGATGACCATCTTCACCAGTTCCTGGTCCAATGACCAGAGATACCCCACACGCAGGCCGGTCATGGCGAAGGTCTTTGAAAACGAATTGATGGTGACCACATGGGGCCCCTTGATCAGGTAGTTTTCCCTCACATAGATCAGGTCCTTGTACACCTCGTCGGACAGGACATAGACCCCATGCTCCTCCGTGATCTTCTCGATCATCTTGAGCGTCTCGATGGCCTCGACCCTGCCCGTGGGGTTGGAAGGCGAATTGATGAGCACGGCCCTGCAGTCCTTGATCTTCTTCTCGAAGTCCTCGTACACGATCCTGCCGTCCTTGAGGTCCGTAAAGACAGGTTCGAACCCGGCAAACTCCGCCAGGGGCAGGTAGGAATAGTAATAGGGACGGCACAGCAGACATTTCGGCTTCCTGCCGCTGCCCTTCTTCGTGTGGATCCATGCAATGGCACGCAGGGCCAGGTCCAGGGCCTCGGAGGCGCCGTTGGTGATGACGAAGCTGTCAGAGGTGGATCGCGGATACTGCCTGGCCAGGGCATCCCTCAGGTTTTCCTGGCCCTGGATGAGTCCGTACTTGAAGCCGTTGTAATCCGGCAGGATACCGTACACCTCTTTCGGTGGCGGCAGGTCGGGCTGACCCGAACCGAACGAGATGACCCCCTCGCCCCGTACGCCGATGAACATCGCTGCCGTCAGATTCTTATTCCCGCTCATTCATTTTCCTCCTGCACATCATCATGGCATCAACCTCTTCATTCCACGTGGAATGTTTATTACAACCCGACAGCCATGCCCTTCAATATTCCGCTGTCTTTATTACACCGTTTATAGCCTGATACACCGAGAGCGCAACTATTTTATCACCCCGGTGGGCATGTCTCTTCTGCCGGATAATAGATAAGGTACGTATTGCGGAGGAAAAACATTGCAGGTATTCCTCAAAAAATATGCCGTGATGAAAAGGAACGCGTGCGTGGAGAATATCGGGAAAGGAAACTCGGGCCGGGGATGGTGAAAATGGTAGGCACGCAGGGATTTGAACCCTGGACCCCCACCGCGTCAAGGTGGTGCTCTCCCCCTGAGCTACGTGCCTGTATCAGGTGTTCTCGATAGCCTGTATCCCTGTTTGTTGTCAACTGGTTTTTCTCCGGGGCAATGCCCTCCCATGCCCTTTCAATGGAGAACCAATGCCTATTTATCACGCCGGAATACCGGCGCTTACATCGAGCACCAGCGCTGAATTTGCATACTCGTGCAGCTTGTGTTAGACATGGCAGACTCTTTTTCGTACAAGGAAGTGATCATGAACATACACCCCCAGGAGATCGCCTTTGACTTCGACGGCGTTGTGGCCGATACCTTCAAGCTCTTTGTCAAGCTGGCCCGCGAAAACTACAACTACGAAATCAACTACGATGAGATCAAAGACTACCTGTTCCTGAACTCCATCAGCATGGACAGGAAGCACGCCCTCGAGATCATCGACATCCTCACCAATGACCTGCCTGATATCGATGTAAGGCCCAATGAAGGCGCCGGAGGGGTCCTGTCGAAAATGATAGAGACGTCCCCCCTGCTGATCGTTACTGCGCGCCCTTATGCCGAGCCGGTAGAGCGCTGGTTTGCCAGGCATATCCCCGAGGTTGCACCGGGGTGTCTGCGTGTCGAGGCCACCGGCGCGAATACGGCGAAACTCGATGTGCTTCAGGAAAGCTGCGTCAGGTATTTCATAGACGACCGACTGGACACATGCCAGATGCTCCATGAGGCCGGCATAACGCCCATCGTCTACTCCCAGCCGTGGAACAGGCAGCCCCATCCTTTTCATGCCGTGAGTTCCTGGGCTGATATAGCAGCAATGATCGACTGGAAAATCGCCGTGCCTGGATCCGCTCCCTGCACAGGTCACATGGGGTGAATATCTGTGGGGTTTTCACGAATACCCCGATACGACAAGAATAAAGCGGGATATTCCTCTGGTTGATCCTTTCCTGCTCATGGGTCCACACAGGTCTCTTCAGACGGTGAAATCCTGTTTCAGCCTCTGCACAGAATCGCCGGCACCCATTACCAGCAGGGTATCTCCCGGCTCCAGGCGTTCCTGTGGACCGGGATGGATGATACGCTCTTCCCCCCTCCTAATCCCGATTATCGTGGAGTTGTATTTCTGGCGGAAACCGATATCGTTTAAAGTCATTGTAGCCAGAGGCGAACCGGCGGCCACCTTCACCTCGATAATGGAAAAGTCCCCGGACTCGTCTTCGGACAAAGGCTCCTGGATGCTGCGGATCAGGGCCTCGGCATGCTTCAGGTCATCGGGAGGGCCAATAAGCACGATGCGGTCCGCAGGAAAGAGTTGAACATCCGGGTCCGGATCGAAAAAGACCCTTCCAGCCCTGCTGAGTGCCACAATGGATACGCCGGTGGATGATCTCAGTGGTATGTTTCTGATGGCCTGTCCGGCGAAGATCGAGCCGGATTTTATGCGCATCTCCCTGACCGACATTGGCCAGTCGATTTCTCTGGCCAGAGCATGCCAGGCCTCGGTCAATGCATCAGCGCCCTGCTCCGCCGCATCTATGAAGGGTCTCAGGACCACGTGGGCTCCAGAGCGGATATACAGATCGGCTTCCTCCTTGTTCCGGGCTGTGACCGCCGCCTTGCCACTGAATCCCCACTGCTTCATATGCTGCAGCAGGGTCATGTTGACCTCGGGATTTCGGATGGTGCTTACAAGCCACCGCGCATGGTTGAGCGGCAGGTTGTCATGGGTTTCAGGGTCGCCCATGTCCCCATAGAGCACAGGGATGTTTCTCTGGCGGCAGAAATCCAGGGCATCCGGATCGAAGTCCACGCCGATGATCCACTTTCCTCGTTCCAGAAGATGCTCTGCCAGTTCCCTTCCATAGTCACCCAGGCCGAGCATGACCACGTCCACCTCGGGCATGACGAAACAGTTGTTGCACTGAGCCTCCCGGTAGGGATTTTTCCGTTCGAAGACCCTGAGCACCCCTGAAAGGAGTGCATACAAACGGTCCGAGTAGAGGATCATATAGGTGGAAGTCAGGATCGTTACGACTCCAACCAGGGTGATGAGGCCCATGATCTCGGGAGTTATGTGGCCGAGACTGACCCCTATTGCCCCGATTACCAGAGAGAACTCACTGATCTGGGCAACGGTGAGACCCGCCAGGAGGCTTGTACGCCTGCGGTAACCCATACCCCCCATTATGGCCAGTACAATGAGAGGGTTACCCACAAGGACGAAAAGAGAGAAAATACCTGCCTTGCCGATGTGCGAACTGATGCTTGTCCACTCGAGGCGCGCGCCCAGATCTATGAAGAAGAATATCAGAAGGAAATCCCGCAGTGTCACGAGCCGGGCACCGATGGTATCGCGATAGTCGCTCGATGCCAGGGAAACCCCCGCCAGGAAGGCACCGACCTCTTTGCTGAAACCCATATAATCGCTCAGCGAGCTTAGCAGCAAGGCCCAGGTTATGGCAAACAGGACGAGCATTTCAGGAGAACGGGCGAGCCTTGGCAGCAGCACGGGCAGGACATAGCGCATGAGGAGCCCCACGGCCAGGAGCAGGCCCAGGCCTTTGAGGGCAATGACGGCCATGCCCAGATATGGGGAGCTCAACGAACCCATCCCTTTATCGAGTGTGGTGAGGGATATCATCGCCAGGATGGCCATGATATCCTGGACTATAAGGAAGCCCAGGGCTATGCGGCCGTGCAGGGAATCGATCTCCTTCTTGTCAGAGAGCAGCTTCACGATGATGATGGTGCTCGAAAAAGTCAAGGCCACGGATACATATGCGGCCGTGATGATGTTCATACCCATGGCCAGCGCAATAATAAAGCCTATGACCGAGGTGAAGACCACCTGGCCCAGTCCCGTGGCCAGGGCCACCGGCCCTGTCGTGCGGATCAGGCTCAGATCGAGCCTTAGTCCCACGATGAACAGCAGCAGGGCGATCCCGATATGCGCAAACAGCTCAATCTCGTCATGGCTCGCAATTATCCCCAGACATGATGGACCAGCCAGAATGCCGGCTGCGAGAAAAGCGATGATCAGCGGCTGACGGAATCTCTGGCCGACAACGCCCAATATGGCAGAGATGGCAAGTATCGCCGTGATTTCGAGAAAGACGTTTCCCCTTGTCATTCCCCACACCTCAACAGTCGCCCGGATTGTGCAACGTGTTCAGACCGGTTAGAGTATGCCGTCTTTCTATTGCATTCTGCAACAGCATTTTTCCGAAGGTCTAATCCTTTAGACCCTGTACGGGGGAGAGTAGAGCGTAAATGTTTGATGAAGAACCTTAACCGCAAAGATGATGATCGAGCTGGAAAAGAGGCAATTCCCATGGTAATATCCCTCTGGTTTTATGGGGGCAGCCATGAAGAATGATTGGAATTACCTCTACTCCAAGACCGTGTACAAGAACAGGCTCGTCAATGTACGCCAGGACAAGTATCACTTCCTGCCCAATGACATCATCAAGGACTTTACGGTCTTCGAACTGGGCGACTGGGTGAACATCATCCCCGTGACCGAATCCGGACAGGTTGTGACAATACGCCAGTATCGCCACGGCGTGAGGCGGGACACCATCGAGATACCGGGGGGGCTCATCTCCGAGGAGGACTCGAGCCCCATGGAGGCCGCCATCCGGGAGATGACCGAAGAGACGGGTTACATCAGCACCGATGTGGTGCACATCGGCACGGTAGAACCCAATCCCGCGCTGCAGACCAACCGGTGCTACACGTTCCTGGCCGGCAACTGCTGCCTGGCCTCGGACCAGATGCTCGACCCCACCGAGTCAATCAAGGTGGAACTCGTGAAGAAAGACGAGATCTTCAAGATGATCCAGGAGCAGAAGATAACCCACGGCCTTGTGGTGGCCGCCTTTGCCCACCTGCTCATCCACGAGGCGAACGGCAAGGGCATTAGATGACGCGGGAGTGAGCCCCCCCAGAAAACTTACCCGAACATGTCATTGATTGAGCAGGTGAAAGGCAATTGCCTTTCACCTGCTCAATCAATGACATGTTCGGGCTAAATTATTCGTGCTTCTCCCCCCTGGATATGGATACGCACAGAAAGCCTTTGCTTTCTAGAAGTGCACCCGGCCGGGTGCCGCTTCACCCCTGCTTCTGATACATCTTTTCGATCCTGTCCCTGTACTTGTCCAGGACCACCTTGCGCTTCACCTTCATGGTGGGGGTAAGCTCCCCTGTAGCCTCGCTGAAGGGGGCCTCCAGCACCTCGAAATACTTTACCTGCTGGTAGTGCGCCAGGGTCCTGTTCACTTCATCCACCTCTGCCCTGATGAGGGCCTGTATCTCCGGGGTGCTCACCAGGGCCCTGTTGTCGGCGAAATTAATGCCCGCCTTCTTGGCATAGCTTGCCAGGCTCTTGAAATCCGGCACGATCAGCGCCGTGAGATATTTCATCCCGTCACCCACCAGGCAGGCCTGTTCGATATACGAGCGTGCCTGGAGGGCCACCTCGATGGGGTGCGGAGCGATGTTCTTGCCGCCCGAGCTGACGAAAAGGTCCTTTTTACGGTCGGTGATGAGGAGGAAGCCCTCGCTGTCGAAGTGCCCGATGTCGCCCGTCCTGAAAAAGCCGTCCTCGGTGAAGGCCTCCTTCGTGGCCTCAGGCATCTTCCAGTATTCCCTGAACACCTGGGGCCCCTTGACCAGGATCTCGCCGTCCTGGGCGATCTTTTCCTCGGTCCAGGCCACCGGCCTTCCCACGGTTCCCGGCTTCACCCTGAGCTTGTAGAGCACGGTCGTGTAGCACAGCCCGAGTCTGGCGGCCGAGAGGGGGTTCGCAAAGGGAGAGATGCCCTGGGCCTGCCTTACCACCATGAGATCCAGTGCGGAATCCAGGGCCTTATCAAAGACCCACTGGTGCAGCCTGCCCCGATGGTCGGAATCGATGATCTCGGGCTCGTTGAAATTGATGATGGGGCTCGTCTCGGTAAGGCCGTACCCCTCATTGAGCTGGATATTCATGGACCGGAAGAAGGTGCACACCTCCTTAGAGAGCTTGCCTCCGCCGGAGAGCGCCATGACGAGCCTGTCCATGCCCATCATCTTCTTCAGCTTGTCGAACACGACCATGTTGGCGATGCCGAAGCAGTTCAGGTCCCATTGGGATACCCTTCTGCCGCTCGCCATGGCGTCCGCGTATATCCCGCCCTTCTCGATCGCCCAGTTGAATATCTTCTGATACACCGGCTTCTGCTTCCTCATGGCCGCACTGATGGTCTCATAGGTCTTTTCGTAAAACATGGGTATGGAGGTTATGACATTGGGCCTAACCTCCAGCAGGTTCTGGGCGATGGCGTGGTAGCCCTCCGCAAAGACAAGGACGCCGCCCAGATGAAGCCCGGTGACATGGTAATCGCTCGAGCGTGCATACACGTGGCACAAGGGGAGATGCACCAGCGCCCTGAGATGGACGCCCTTCTTCTTCATCCGCACCATGAGCTCGGAGCGGGAGGCCTGATGGATGTTGGTCACGAAGTTGGACTGGGTGAGCACGACGCCTTTGGACCTGCCCGTGGTCCCCGAGGTATAGATAATGGCCGCGATGGTCTCGGGCGTGACGGATTTGATGCGGGATTCGATCTCCTCTTCCGCGACCCTCTCCCTGCCGAGGCGCATGACGTCCATGAAGCCGTACACATGTTCCGGCCGCGGGCCGTCCCACTCCTCCATGCAGATGACCGGCATGGACTTGAGGGCCTCATGGGAGTCCCTCACGCTGAGGAATTCTTCCGCCTTGGTGCGATTCGATACGATGGCCATCCTTGATTCGCTGTCCTGAACCATGAACGAGAGGTCATCCCTGCTCAGGGTCGGATAGAGCGGGACACCCGACGCGCCGCACGCCTGAATGGCCTGATCCGCGATAACCCATTCCGGTCTGCTCTCGGCAAAGATAACGCAGCGCTCTCCCTTGTTCAGCCCAAGCGCGGCAAGCCCCCGGGCAAGGTCCAGGGCCTGTCGCCTGGCCTGCCTCCAGGTTGTATTCCTGAACGTGGCAATGGGTTTGCCATATTCATCGTATTTACCCACGAGGAAGACATGATCTTCTCCAAACTTCAGAGCCTGATTGTGAAAGAGCCCGCAAAGTGTATCATTCCGGTATGCCATAGATCCCCCATGCAAGATTATTATCTTATGAATTGCAACGACTTACAGACATGACAGCTCATGTGTTGAAAGCATCGAAGTATATCCCCATTGCCTTACATGACGGCCAGATCTTTAAAGGCAACGAGGAATGCCCTCTCCCATGAAAAAGCACCGCCCATAGAGCCGTGGCAGCATTGTATTTAAACTGCAGGAAATTGCAAGCAAAGGATGATCCGTGCCCCGGACCCGATCCAGTGCTTATATCGATGACAAGATGTCTGATCTATCCGTGATCACAGGCTTTTTCTCCTTGTGGTCTCCTCAGAATCGCCGTATAATGCATACATACGTGAGGAGGTGTGCATATGGCTGATGAAAAGAAGCTCATCGGAAAAGTGACTCACTTTTTCAGCAAGATCAATGTCGCAGGCATCCAACTCAGCGACACGCTCAAGGTCGGGGACAAGATCTCCATTGAGGGGGCAACCACCAACTTCGAGGAGAGTCTCGATTCCATGCAGATCGACAACAAGTCCGTGACCGAGGCCAAGGCCGGCGACCTTATCGGCATCAAGGTGAAGGACAAGACCAGGGTCGGCGACGATGTCTATCTCCTCTTGGGATAGACTCACCCCTTTTACCAGGTTTCATATCATGATTGGCGGTCTGTCATCCTGAACCCTGAGCCATCCTGCTCCATCCCCCAGGTGGCGGCAGGTGCCGTTGTCTTGAGGGATGGTAAAGTCCTGCTTGTAAAACGTGCCCACATGCCGGGACTTGGCCTGTGGGCAATACCGGGCGGCAGGGTGAACCCCGGCGAAACCCTCCAAGATGCGGCGGCCAGGGAGATCCTGGAAGAAACCGGCATCACCATCAGGCCCCTGGAACCGATCCACGTCTTCGACCATATAGACCGCGACGACGAGGGGAGACTCCGTTTCCACTATGTCATCGTGGACCTCATGGCCGAGTATGTCACCGGGGAACCCGTTGCCCATGACGATGCACTGGAGGCAGACTTCTTCGCACCTGGAGAGATCGTGCCGGAGGCGACCAGCAAGACCACACTCGCACTCCTGAAGAAGATCGGCTTTTGCTAATGCCGCGCTCCTGACTTCAGGTTCATCTCAGGCTTAACCTTCTCCACCTCCACCATAACCCGCACGCTCGGCACCTGGTTGTTCTTGAACCGGATCCTGTTGGGATACACCAGCCTTGCGGTTACGCTCTGGGATGCGGTGATCTCCGACAGATCTATGGGCTCGGTGGTTATATAAATCCTGTTGCCTGTCAGCGCGAAGGGGGCAAGGACGGTGAGCATCTCCGGTTCCACGGAGATCTTGCGGAGATCATACCCCTCCGGGACCTGGCCGGTGGTGTCGATGAAGACCCTGACCTCGCGGGAATGGAGTTTGTGTGCTGATATGTGGATCCTGTCAGGCTTGAACTTCACCAGGGTGATATTTGAAGGGATGTTCACCATGTCCGCCGAAAGGATGATGGCCTGCCTGCCTTCCACCATGGAGGAGAGGTCTATGGATACCTTGACGGAATTCGGATCGAAAAGACTGAATGCCTGGGACGACGCCATCAGGGTTATGGTTGTCTGGGTCGCCCTGGACTCTTCGATCTCCCACTCCTGTGATACCCCGCGGTACTCGATGGGCACGACATAATCCCTCTGCACCGACTCCTTCTGGTATCCGAAAACAAACCAGAGTCCGAGCGCCAGGAAGATTGCTACGGCCTTTTCCGTGGTGTTCATCTTGAACCAGTGTCCGGAAAGGACCTTTGTCTGCGTATCTACCTTGACCTCATAATGCCTTTCCATGAGCGCCCTGAGCTCTGCTGCATTCTTCAGGTACCTGATCTGGCCCTCCTGGGCGACCATGATCGTTCCCCTCTCTTCCGAGACCACGATGCACAGTGCATCCGTAAGCTCGCAGAGCCCCAGGGCGGCCGTGTGGCGCAGGCCGAACTCCCCGAACTTCTCGGTGCTCGCCGACAGGGGGAGATGGGACCCGAATTTCTTGATCTTGTCCCCCCCGATGATCACAGCCCCGTCATGTCCATGGGAGTGGACGTCAAAGATGCTTTCAAGAAGCGGCTTGGTAAGTTCTCCATTGAGCTGGTAGCCCCCCTTGATATGCCGGTCCAGGGGGTCTTCCCCCTGGAGCACAATGAGGGCACCGACCTTCCTGGAAGAAAAGTCCGCCACGCTTTCGGAGATGGCCTCAAGGGTTTTTTCCCTCCTCCCGTCGGCCTTCTTGTGGCTCTTTCCCATTTTCCTCAGTGTGGCGAGGCGCTCGAAAAACCTCCTGATGTCTTCCTGGAAGATGACCACCAGGGCAAAGATGAGGATGGTGAAGAATCCCTGGAGCACCAGCGTGGTGAGATACAGGTTGAATATCCGGGCAAGGATATAGACCCCGCCCAGGAGGCTTATGCCCACCAGCACAAGACGCGAAGCGGTGTGTTTGAACCAGATGAGGGTAGCATATACCAGCAGGGTAATGATCAGGATATCGAAGGCGTCCTGGACCCGGAAACTCTTGAAAAAGGATAAAACAACTTCGATCATAGAATCCTCAACGTTCCCTTATGCTTAAGCCACAATTACCATGCCATGACAGCTTTAAATTATTCCTTATCTTGTCATATCCCGAATACTTATGCGTTGCAAGCAGGTTAATACCGCAATGAGGTGTAATTTGTTCTTATCAGACATACCTTCGAACCAAGAAAGGGATCAACCGACCCGGGTTGCCCTGTTGGCTTCCGGAGAAGCTGTTGCCGATTGTTCATACTCCACGACAGGTCCAGGTAGAATGCGTATCGAGGCCCTCACCCGGGGGCCCTTTTCTTGCCGCCCTCCGGTGAGAACCGACACATTACCCGCTTCTTATGAAAAAAGGGATTCATCACCATACCCCATGCAGATTTCCTTTTATGGCGATGAGCCCCCTGAGACTTGGATCTTCTCCATTCGACAGCGCCTGTTGTTCAGCAGGAAACTGACAAATTATCCGTATGTTAGAATATGAGTATTTACTCATGTTGTCAAGACTGAATATGAGTTATTGCTCATGTTTTATTCGGACGTGCCCATATCCCACCTATTGATTGATCCATCTGATAACTGCCCTCCATACCTTGATAAAAACCACCCGAACTGCAACAGGATAAACCACACAAGGCAGGATCCATAACCTTAACAGGCTGACCAATAAGGGCTAAGGGGTAATACCTGTGGAGCCGTATAAGGTTCAGTCATTGTAATATTTATTGCTGCGTATTATATAGATTCACCTGTTCAGCCCAATGATTTCTTTGTTTGCTGGAGCAGAGAGAAGGAAGCCGTCATGAGTGTCCGCATTCCTAAGCAGAAAAGGGGCAAGGAAAGAAAATCCAGGATCATGGATACTGCCCTGGATTTATTCGCATCCAAGGGAGTAAATAAAACAAGCTCAAACGAGATAGCTCAACAGGCCGGCGTTTCCATCGGCACCTTCTACAATTATTTTGAAAACAAAAGAACCCTGTTTCTGGAAATACTCAAAAACCATCTCGATAATTTCGTAACCGGCATCTATGACCTGGAGATTGATGATGCGACCCCCACGAAGGACATCATCCATGACCATGTGAAAAAGGCATTCAAGACCTTCGACATCCACCCATCCTTTCACAGGGAGGCCCTTGTCCTGAAGTTTTCCGACCCTGACGTCTGGAAACTCTTTCATGAGGTGGAGCAGAAACAGCTCGAGATCATCAGTTTCCTGCTGGCCCCCTATTCCTCCGGGAAAGATCCCCGGGACCTGCGGATTGCATCGAAGGTCATCCACAGCGCGGTCGAAAACGTGGCCCATTACGTGAAGTTCCTGGATTCTCCTCTGGACAGGGACCGCCTCATGGACGAACTCACCGAGATGATCTTTCATTATGTGGATAATCTGTAGACAAGACTTAAAGTGTCCGGCACACCGGTGTGATGGGGAAACGAGCACAATAATCATATGGAGGCGGGGGGAATCGAACACTCTGCTAATATAGTTCTGGCCTAGTTCTACAGGCATTGCGCGGTAGTTATGCGGTAATAACTTGTTATTGATAGAATGTAAAGCGGAGGGATTTATATCTTTTAATAAATCGTATTTAATAGTTATCTGCTCTTGTTCTGTTTACTAAATAAATGTATACTGGCTATTTAATCACTGATTAAATAGCATGCTATTACCAGAGCTTATTGTTATATAAATAAGAGCTCATTTGCTGTTATTTATATATTGAATATATTAATGGGGTAATATGGTGAAATTTATATATTCTATTTTTAATATACTTATCGTGCTCTTTGTTATCTTTATTATTTATTTAATGCATAATTCTTTCTTAATATATAAGTCTTTAAGCCCACATTATGTATTTGAAACAGCCCATTTAGTCCTCTTAAAGTATTATTGTGAAGATGATGAATTATATGAATATGCAAAATCATACTTTAATGAAGAAGACTATCGTTCCGCAATATATTTATTTAATTCAATCGATTCTAATAATGAAAAGCTAATGGCAAGATCGAGTTATTCGATTGCGAGATGTTATAGAGGATTAGAAAATTCCTCCTTGGCTTATAAGTATTATAATGCTGTTTATTGCAAATATCCAACTTCATATTTGGCTGATGATGCTTTAGGAATGCTTGGTCTGATTCATTGTCAAAATAAAGAATACAAGGAAGCATTGAATGTTTATGTTAAGTTACTAAAACAATATCCTCATAGTGATCAAACAGATTTTATTTGGGCAAGCATAAGAGAATGCTTGATGGAATTTAAGCTATCGCCTGATGGAGTCAATTATACTTTCGGAAATCAAGTTATTAATTCAAAAGAGTTTCTTCAGATAAGCATAAATGCTACAAATAAAACTGGATATTATGATCTGTTAGAGAGATTTAATTTTTGGCAAAATTATTTAAATATTTACAATTCAGATCATAAATCCCGGGTTGAATATATTAAGTCCCTTTTACAGGCTGAAAATTTTATAGAAGCTGAAAGCCAGTTGTCTAAAATACCTAAGGAATACCATCAAGCCTTGAAGTACTTGGAGATTAAAAAATATTATGATTTAAATAACTATGAAAAAGTAGTCGAATATTCGAATGTTTGGCTGAAGAATTATAGCAGCGAAGGTAGTAGTAACAATAATAATGATGTTGTCTCTGATGAGGAGATTGTCACTATAGATTCGTCTGAAGGAAATGATATTCTTGTTGATTGCTTGCTATTAAGACTTCATGCCTTGGAATTATTAGCTCCCCTTGATGAAAAAAAGTATCTGGATAGCGCAGATTGGTTATTAAGAATATCTCAAACTGACTCCTTGAGCAATATCGTTACGTTCGCATATACCAATATTTCAATAGGTTATTTATTGTCATATGTTAATTCTGATAAAAATAATATGTTTGCTTTCTTGTTAATATCTCAAAAATATTTGGACAAATATGACTTTAAATCATCACAGATTTATTTTAACAAAGCTATTAATTTGATGACTGAAAATGACTCTGATTTTAAAGTTAAAACCAAAACTCTAAACGAAATTTATGATATCATTAACACAAATTATAGCTTCAGATATCCTAGCAACCAAATAGCTCTTATGAACCTACTGAACTCAATTATCTATGATGCTAGTAAAACAGGAGCACTAGGTAAAGCCATTAAATATAATAGAGCTGTAATAGACTCATGTATTATTGATATCATTAATGCAAAAAATGTTAATGAGTTGTTTAAAAAGGCTTATATTTCAACCAAATTTAATAAGAAGACTGACATTAATGATATAAAGGATGATTTCAATCGATCTGCTGTTCTCGCTTTCACTAACAAGGTACACTTTACAGAAAGGATATCTGTCTTGTCTTATCTAAAATTAGATGAGATCCCATCTTGTGATGGCCATTCATTGTCTAGCATTAAATATAATGGATTAAAGGTCGTGTATTTATTGTATTCTAAATTGGGGATATCGAAGAAAGTTTGCAATGCTTTGTTTTTAAATCATCTGACTTTTCTTGATAAAGGCGGTGTCTTTTCTGTTATTGATGAGGATAACTTTGACAAGTTTACATATAATTCAAGAGAATTGTTTGGTAAAAAATATCTTAATAGCAAACTTAATAATGATGAGCAGACATTAATAAATGTCTATTCCGAACAAGTTGATCGAAATAGTGACGAGAAAGATGATGAGAAATATGATCAGAGTAGTGATGAGGAAGAAAATTAAAAAAGGTCGACTTTTATGGATTTTAATTTAGATAATGAGTTTATTAATAAATATGGAATTAAATATTTCTTTGTTCTTGCTATAATCTATATAGCTTCATCCATCTATTCTAA
Organism: uncultured Bacteriovoracaceae bacterium; assembly: GCA_964600235.1. Taxonomy (GTDB): domain Bacteria; phylum Desulfobacterota; class Desulfomonilia; order UBA1062; family UBA1062; genus MWEI01. The sequence continues at coordinate 38,714 of CAZRIV010000021.1, forward strand.
CATTGGAGGGAAAGATATTACTGAGTTATTGAATAATAACATGCACTATGCTTCAAAAGTGATTGACGATAAAGCTGATGCTAAGATTATTTGTTCATTGAAAAATACAGGCTATAGAACCTTAAATGATGTACAGATATCGCTTTGGAGCGATAGCCCGATTATTGATTCAATAAACTATGATTCGAATAAGATAGAATTAGTATCCGAACATAATGATAGTTTTTACAAGAAACGGCTTTTTAAAGTGCCCAGCTCTTTATACCCAGGTGAAATTGCAACGTATTATTTTTATGTTATAAAAACCAAAAATGGCAAGAAAGATGATCCTACTGTAAAGAGTTCAATTTCTTTGCGAGCATATTCTGAAAATACTCCTGGGATATTAATAGATAGCGTCTCTAAAGATACAAACTATGAGATGGGGCCATATCTTAGGGATTTTTTGAAGACGATTGCATGGATGTACATAAGTATATCGCTATTGATTGTGCTTCCAATCGCATTATTTATCTTTGTGATTGTTGCTCTATTAACAAAAATTACCCTAATTATTAAGAATTCGATGAAGTCAATAAAAATGAAAATATGATTCCTTTGATCTTTTATGCATATATGTAATAGTCTTTATACTGGCTCGCATCCATGCCACCACGAAGCGCATCACAGCTGGACCAGAGGGACGAATATAATTCAGATTTTTTCAATGCCATAACGTTCTCTTTTTCATGACCGTATTGATATTCATAAGGAATTCTGACTTTATAATTTCTTATTACTTTATTGATATTCTCGGCATTAAACTCCTTCGCTAAGAGAACCAATAAATAAGTCCTTAGAAATTCCAGTACTAGTTATAATAAAGTAAAGAATATCTCGTGCGAGCTTAAGTGTACGGCTTCCATAAACAGTCTCTACAGACCCATAAATTTCATCGACTTTGGGAATTAGAATATGTCTTGTTATATGATCTAAACAAGCTACAACCTTGGCAGCAGATGTTGAAGCATTTACAAATCTAGCTATAATCTCAACTAATGAATCCTGAAATATTGGTACAGCACTAAGTCTACTATCTGGAACAAGCTTTGCGATCGTATCGAATAATACTTCTCGATCTCTTCGCTCTCTAGGTCCCCCAAGTATTCTAGTATGCGCCCCATCTTTTATGTCATTAATATTATGACGTACAATTTCTCTAGTCAGGCGAATAATCGATAAAGCAATGTTAGTAGCTAGTTGATGGGCTAATACAACATGTGCTTCTTGTGAAGAATCCATAATCTTTGATGCTTGTTGTGATAGTCTTATAAGATTTATTATATTTCTGTGTTCCGGAAGAGTCCAAAAGTCATATCTTAGGTAATCAACTAATTTTACAAGATCATCCTTTAATTTAGGCAAGATATTTCTCTTAGCATCATATACCTGTCTTTCAATCTCAACATGAGGATCAATATATACGCTCATGCTTTCCATTAACGTTGCAAGATTTTTTTCATCAAGAACCCATATACCAAGCTCTCTACCAACTTCTCTAGCATTAAGGTCTATCTTTTTCTGTACAAAATAAGCTTTATTTGCCTTAAAAAAATCTTTCAACCCATTTAATTTCAACATATTCTCCATTGCTCTTGCTTCAACTGATTTGCATTCAGCTACAGCAATTAAGACATCAAAATCTGGGTCGATGCGGACACCTAATACATCGAAATCAGTAACCTGCTTGCGTGTATATTTGGGTTGATAACTATACGTACAAAGGTCAACTTCTTGGAAAACAGTATACTTAAGCGCCCGGAAGAGAGCACTGACTGCCAATTTTAAATTAAGATCTTTATCAGTCGATGCCACTTGAGCCTCCGATAATAAGATGGTTCAGAGCGTCTATGCTGCTCCTACTCATTTTGGTTTGCCTAACAGTTTTTATAGCCATTCGTGTTGCAGTTGGTGAACCATATGAACCTGTAATTCCTGGAAGTAATAGTGTTTTGGCTTTAACTGCAGATGAATCAGGTTTTATAATCTCATGGACTGTCAAATATTGAATAGCAAGATCTAATGCACGCATATTATCTTCAGTATCTATCAAGTTAAAATTGTATCTTCCAGAATGATAAGGGTCTTTGGAAACCTTCCCGATGCCAAGTTTATGTAATAGGGCGTATTGACGTAAAATTTCAGAATGAGATCCTATCATCTTGTAACGTTTTAATGCCATTAATATATCAAGGGGATCTTTAATTTTTGTAACGCCAGCAAAGTGTTGCCCGTAACGAACACAGGCAACGATAGCTCGAGCTTTCTCCAAGAGTGCTTTTTCTAATAACCCTACCCCTTGAATTGGTGTAAATGCAAAAAACTTTTCACCAGCTGTTGAATTAACCGAAGGAGTTGGAAGACATCCTGTTTTGACGGCAGCTGTTAGTACTTCATCCGATATGATATCAATGGGAAGTCCTTGATAATTACGTATTCCCTTTATTTTCTCACTAACATCTTCATCAGGGAATCGATCAAACAATGATATGATTTTTTCTGGATTCTCATCATGGTATAAAGGTGAGAAACTTATGGTACTGCCATCCACAGGACTTTTATATGTTGAATAATATGCACCTGTGTTACCTACATCAGCAACAATTTTAAAATCACTAGAATCAAGCCCCAGCTTTGCTATAAGCGATCTTTCCCTCTGAGGTGCAATCATTAGATCGTCAATTAATTTAAGTGAAGCTTCTTCTATTTCACTTGGTCTGCTGTCCCTCCATTTTTCTCCAATTGCTGAATATTGTTTCTCTAACAGAGGAACTCGTTCTTCAACTTTTATTATCTCCCCGCCTGATTTGTGAAGTGTAACATAACCTATTTCCTCAAGTTCTTCTAAGGCTTTATCTAATGTATCTGCAGGGATTCGCAATTCTCCTGCTGCAGCAAGAAGGAAATCATACTTTTTAATTACATCCTGTCCTTTTATCAGATTAGCAATACGTGCTGCGGCTCCCAATCTTTTTGATTTTCTGAAATGAGTTTCTGTTAAACCGCCAGTTTGGCTACAAAGACCTTCATTAATCTCCTCTAGCCTTGAAGCAATTAGCTTATCATCCATTACAATCTTTCCTTATATAATTATTCAAATATCATGATAAATTTGCATAACTTTAAGATAACGTAAAATATTTTTCGCACTTTCGTAAAATCAATTGAAAAAGGTCCTCTCTTCGGAGAGAAGAATTTTGGCGAAAAACTCTAACCGAAGGAGGACCTTTAATGAGTAAGAGGAAAGTTAATGATGGGGCAGGTTTAAGTCAAGGTAAAATCATACAGATCGATGAGGCTCAGATAAAAGGGCACTTGGATGAGATGGTCCGGGGCACGGTGGAAGAGATGCTCAACGGGCTTCTGGAAGCAGAAGCCGAGCAACTGGTAGGAGCCGGCCGGTACGAGCGGAGCGCAGAGAGGCAGGATACCCGGGCCGGACATTATGAGAGAAGCTTTGATATGAAGGTAGGTCGGGTAAAGCTGCAGATGCCCAAGCTGAGAAAGCTATCGTTCGAGACGTCCATCATCGAGCGGTACAAGAGGCGTGAGAGCTCGGTGGAAGAAGCACTGATCGAGATGTACCTTGCCGGAGTATCAGTGCGGAGGGTTGAGGATATCACGGAAGCGTTGTGGGGAACGAGAGTATCACCGGGCACGGTGAGCAATCTGAATAAGAAGATCTATGAGCAGATAGAATCCTGGAGAAATCGGCCATTGGAAGGATCATACCCATTTGTGTACCTGGACGGCATCTGGCTGAAACGGAGTTGGGGAGGAACGGTAGAAAATGTATCCGTTCTAGTCGGCATCGGGGTAAACGAGGAAGGTTATCGAGAGATCATTGGAGTAGTCGAGGGAGCCAAGGAAGATAAGGAGAGCTGGAAGAACTTTCTGAGACACCTCAAGGACCGGGGCCTGAAGGGAGTCCAGCTGATTATCTCGGATAAATGCCTGGGACTGGTGGAATCGATAAGCGAGTTTTATCCTGAAGCGAAGTGGCAGCGGTGCGTAGTGCATTACTACCGGAATGTGTTCAGCCTGGTACCCAAGGGCAAGGTAAAAGAAGTAGCGGCTATGCTGAAAGCGATCCATGGACAAGAAGACCACCATGCGGCCCAGGAGAAGTCGGTACAGGTAGCTACTCGTCTGGGTGATATGAAGCTTCCGGCAGCAGCCAAGCTGGTAAGAGAGGGCATAGAAGAGACACTCTCATACATGTCCTTTCCCCGTGAATACTGGCGGAGGATCCGGACGAACAATCCAATGGAAAGGATCATGCGAGAGATCCGGCGCCGTACAAGGGTTGTGGGTTGCTTTCCGGATGGTCACTCGGCGCTGATGCTTGTGGCGGCCAGATTGCGGCATATAGCTTCCAGCAAATGGGGAAGCGCTGTTTATCTGAACATGAAGAGACTGTATGAAGAATCGTTGCAGGATGCGGCATGAAAGGAGCTCAAAGACGATGGGACTCATAATATACAATCCTCAAAAAGGCAGATTGGAAACAATCGAGGTGGAGATCACGGCAGAGAATACGACCTGGTTCGATGACGCCTGGGAAGATGGGGATGTCGCCTCGATCTCTGATGTTGACGGATGCCTTCTGATCGGGCCCCTCAGTCATGATTATCCAGTCCTAGTGTATGACCTGTCGCGGGCTGACATAGATCATAACAAAAAGAAGGCAAGGAAGATCATGCGGGAATATGTGTAGGAGCTGATCATGCAGAGGAACCTCCGGGAGCCCTACGGTCTCCCTCCGGTTCCTCTGCATGATGGGTTGATTAACGAAGGAGGCAACACTCCGAAGAAGAGAGACCTAGATTAAAAGTGCGAAACATTGTTGACACTACC
>CAZRIV010000022.1:0-36496 GCA_964600235.1 uncultured Bacteriovoracaceae bacterium
ACCTTCGTACGGATGAATCTCGAAGACCGCGATGCATTGATGGCGCTTTTCGAAAGGGAAAAGTTCGATAACGTGTGCAACCTGGCTGCACAAGCGGGTGTGCGTTACAGTTTGAAAACCCCCTATGCCTATATCAACAGCAACATCGTGGGGTTCGTCAACATTCTCGAAGCCTGTCGCCACCACAACATCCGACACATGGTGTATGCCAGTTCCTCCAGCGTTTACGGCAACAACACCAAAATGCCGCTCTCCACAAGCGATAACGTCGATCATCCCATCAGTCTGTATGCTGCCACCAAAAAGAGCAATGAGCTCATGGCTCACACTTACAGCCATTTGTTTGGTCTGCCAACCACTGGCCTACGTTTTTTTACGGTTTATGGCCCTTGGGGAAGACCGGATATGGCCTTATTCTTGTTTACCAAAGCCATCTTAGAAGACAAACCTATTAAGGTCTTCAATCACGGGGATATGGTACGCGATTTTACCTATATTGATGATATTGTGGAAGGTGTGATTCGTGTGATGGATAGACCTGCAAAACCCAACAATAAGAACATGGACGATATTTCCGCCAGCAACCTCGCACCCTATAAAATCTATAATATAGGCAATTCATCACCCGTACAATTGATGGAATACATTTCTGCCATTGAAAAGACTTTAGGCAAGGAAGCCAAAAAAGAATTTCTCCCTATGCAACCCGGTGATGTCCCTCGAACCGAAGCCGATGTGACCGACTTAGTAAAGGATATTGGATATAAACCAACTACCAAAGTAGAGGAAGGAATCCGAGAATTTATCGAATGGTACAAAGAGTTTTACTCCATAAAATTATAATTATCCACAGATTGACACAAATTAACACAGATAATAGAATTGTATTTGTGAAAATTTGTGTGTATCTGTGGAAAAATATTTAAAACATGCTAAGCGAAAAATATCCATATAAACATGAATGTTACTATATAATCGGATGTGCAATGGATGTACAAAATGAACTTGGGCATGGATTCCTCGAAGCAGTATATCAAGAAGCATTAGAAATAAATTTTATAGAAAAAGAAATACCTTACGAGAGGGAAAAAGAATTAAATATATATTTTAAAGGTAAATTACTCAATAAAAGATACTACGCTGATTTTTTTTGTTATAATAAAATCATTGTAGAATTGAAGGCTTCAAGTGGTTTGACTGATGCTGATATTGGACAGGTAATAAATTATCTTAAAGCTACAGAAGCAAAGATTGGTTTACTATTCAATTTTGGGTTGCCTAGTTTACAATATAAAAGGATTATATTTTGATTATAATTATCCACAGATTGACACAAATTAACACAGATAATAGACTTGTATTTTTGAAAATTGGTGTGTATATGTGGAGAAAAATTCACAAAGCGTTAAAACTAAACCTAAATCTTTAAAAAATTTTATCATACAATTGATTAAAAAATATTATGTTAATGGATAATGAAAATATGAATAAAATTGATGATTTGAGTTTACAGCTTTATGAAGGTATAGATAAATTAATCAAAAATGCTAGAAGTAAAGCAGCTATATATTTGAATGCTGAAACAAATGTTTTGTATTGGTCAATCGGCAATTATATTATAACAGAGATGCAATATAAACCATATTCAGATTATGGTAAACAAATTCTTGCAACACTGTCGCAAAGATTAACTGAAAATTATGGTAAAGGTTATAGTTATTCAGCTTTAACTCGCATGATAAAAGTTGCAAGTGAATATAAAGAAGAAATATTTGCGACGCTGTCACAAACATTGAATTGGTCACATTTTATTGAATTATCTACTATTGAAGATCAAACAAAAAGACTTTTTTATCAACAAATGTGCATAACAGAACATTGGAGCGTAAGAACACTAAGACAAAAACAGGAATCAATGCTTTTTGAGCGTACTGCAATAGCTAAACATCCAGAGGATATAATTAAAAATGCTTTGGAAAATATTGAAAATGTATTTTCTCCCGAACTTGTTTTTAGAGATACTTATGTTCTTAATTTTTTGGGATTAAATGATAATTATTCTGAAAAAGATTTAGAAAATGCTATTATTTCTCAATTAGAAAAATTCATACTGGAGCTTGGACAAGGTTTTGCTTTTGTAGAACGACAAAAACGTATCACTATTGATAGTATAGATTATTATCTTGATTTACTTTTCTACCATAGAAAATTAAATTGTCTTGTATCTATTGACTTAAAATTAGGTAAATTTAAACCGGCTTACAAAGCACAAATGGAGTTGTATTTAAAATATTTACAAAAATATGAACAACAACCAAATGAAAATCCTCCAATTGGACTTTTGCTATGTAGTGAGGGGAATACGGAACATATAGAATTGCTAATGCTAGGTGAAGAGAATATTAAGGTTGCACAATATCTTACCCAATTACCTGATAAACAATGGTTTATAGATAAACTTCGTAAATCAATTGCTATTGCAAAAGAACTATACACAAAATAAACAATGACTTACTTAAAGTGATTAAAAAATTATAATCATCTACAAATGGGTACTGATTAACTGATAACCAACAACATACAACTAATAACGAGTGGGCGACTTGATAAAAGTATGAAAAGATATTTGTGAAAATTTGTGTGTATCTGTGGAAAAATATTTAATACATGTCAAACGAAACTGATAATATCTTCCACAGATTGACACAAATTAACACAGATGATAAAGCTGTATTTGAGAACATTTGCGGGCATAGGTGAAAAATTTCCACGCCAAGTCGCAAAGAACGCAAAAATAATGACGGAAAATGAGGTTGCTAAAATTTTGGTAGATATATTTCTAAAAGTTCATAAAACATTTGGCCAGGACTTTTTGAATCCGTTTATGAAGCAGCTATTTGTTATGAATTAGATAAATTAAATATAAATTATCAAAGGCAACAAGGTATAGTAGCTATTTATGAAGATAAAATATTAGATTTAGGTTTTAGGGCAGACATAATTATAGAAAATAAAGTAATTGTAGAAATAAAATCTATAGAAACATTGGCACCAGTTCACTATAAACAATTATTGACATATTTGAGATTAACTGATTTGAAATTAGGATTACTCGTTAATTTTAATGTTGATTTAATAAAAGATGGAGTACACAGAATTGTAAATAATTTATAACCAGCAACCTTTGCGCACTCTGCGCCTTTGCGTGCAATTATTTCCTCGCTAAGTCGCAAAGAACGCAAAGTTTCAATACCCATGATCAATTCAAGAAGATCGACCTCGACACCCTCAAAAACGCCCACACTGTAATTTACGACGTGAAAGGGATGCTGCAAGATGAAATTGATGGGAAACTGTAAAAAATCATTTATAGAATATGATAGAAAAAAACTTAATATAATAAAAAATAGATTTTTTGATTAAAAATTGATATAGAATAAATAAGTAGCTTATAATTCCCGGTCAAAATGATAAAAAGTCTTTATCAACGATATAGAAATAATGAACGTGCAAAGCAAGTTTTAGGTTTATTTTCAGTAAATATTGTGGGTATTCTCATTGGTATAATTACGAGTATTATTATTACACGGTATCTTGGGCCAAAAGGTTATGGTGATTATCAATTCATTCAAAGCATTTTTAACTTAGCAGTAATAATTTTTTCTTTCGGCTTTTTCCAAGCAGGCAATAGGGCTTTGGTTTTGAATGATGATAAACAAAAAGCAAAAGAATACTATGGAGCAGAATTAATAATTACAGGAGGGTTATTTATTATAATTTCTCTATTTTTAGTTCTTTATGCACTTTTTGATAAGAATCTCCATCAGAAACAATTAGACAGTTTTTTTTTATTTATTATCCCTTTTAGCTGGGTTTTTCTCATAGCGAATTATTTTGAAACGCTTTTTCAGGCTGATAATCGTATAGATATGTTGTCTCAAGTAAGATTGTATCCAAAAATTGGATTTTTATTGACAGCCATATTAGTGTATTTTATTTTTAGAAATTTACAGTTAAATAGGTTAGCTATTATTTGGTCATTTTATCTTGTTACAGAAGCTATTGTGTATCTTTTTATTCTATTTAAATTAAATGTTTCCTTTAAAAATATCAAAGAGAGAATAAATGAAATATGGACATATAATAAATCTTTCGGTTTGAACGTTTATATGGGTAGTATATTTGCTGTTGGATTTGACAAGTTAACAGGGGTTTTAATAAGTTATTATGCTCCCAATAATAGTGGGGTTGGTTTTTTTACGTTGGCATTAGCTTTTGCAACCCCTTTATCTTTTATACCTAATACAATTGCTACAACACACTACAAAGATTTTTCAACATACAAACATATACCCAAAAAATTATTTCGAATAACTTTAGGATTAAGTTGTTCTGCTCTAATTGGCCTATGGTTGATAATCGGACCTTTTATAAAAATATTTTATGGAATAGAATTTTCAACTGTTATAAATTTGAATTTTATTGTCAGCATTGGCGTGCTTGCGTTTGGTTTTGGAGACTTTTTTAATCGATATCTTGGCGCAAATGGAAAAGGAAAAGCTTTAAGAAATGGTGCAATTATTGTGGGATTAGCCATTTTAATATTAAGTTTAATATTTATACCATTATATGGTGAATATGGGGCAGCATTTTCAAAGCTTGTCTCAGGTTTTGTCTATATGATAGTAATGATTTTTTATTACTATAATTATACCCATCATCAAGTCTCTGAAAATTAATTAAGAAAATTACTAAAATATAGAAATATTAATTTGTCAAAAAAGTAAATTCAATAAATATTAATTATAAATAATTTTCAGGTAACATGAAAATACTAGCAATCAGAGAAACTAATCCATTTATACAATCGAATGCCTCTTCTAACAGATTTTTATCATTAATAACAGGACTCGTATCAAATGGAAATGAAGTTGATTTGTTTTTTACTTATAGTTATTTAAATAAACGAGAAAAAAAACAATTCAAACCAAAAGGAATTTTTACAAATATAAATTATGAATACTTATTGCCATTTGCTTTTCCTATTAGACTAATAAGGGGTATTTTTAATAGATTAATTCCACAAAAAATTTATGCAAAAAAAATTAAAAGAAAAATAGCAAACAACAAATATGATTATATATGGATTGGCTTTAGCCCTAATTTAATTAAACTTGGACTGTACCTTTTTAAATATGAATTGTCCGTAAAATATTTTCACGAACAGAGTGAATACAGTTGGATTGGATTAGATGGTAGTAAATTGCATAATTTATATTTAAACAAATTCCTTCCTCAATACGTCAGTTAGCAAGCTAACTTCCTCACCTTCAATTCAATACGCGATTACCGTGACATCAATCGCTCAACCAGTTGCACATAGCCCCAAAATTGGACAACATTGGACACTATTGCAACGCAGCCGCCAGACATTTTAAAGACCTATCCGTTGTGCGTGTTTCATTGCCCGGTTGTGCAAGAAACCAAGCCATTACGCTCCAAAACCAACCGCAAGATACGAATATTTTTTCAGCCATCAAAGGCCTGTTTCATAGAAATCGCTGAAATTTCCAAGAAACCGAACGCAATCGAACATTAACGTCCTCCTTTACGGACTCCCTATATACACCGGAAGTAAAAGACTTGAACACCCTTCGCGACCACTTCCAAGATGAGCTCCAACGCTCGCCAAATAAATACAAGAAAATTCGTCCAAAAACCATATTAATATAAATTGTTTCCTTTTGCACAACAAAGATACTAATCTTTCTCAACATGGCAAACGAACCTGATAGCAAATTCTCGCAAGACGTCCGACAGCACCTCTTTTTCATCGAGAACGTCATTACCAGAATGAACTCCAACGCCTTTAGCATGAAAGGTTGGATGGTAGCATTAGTGGCAGCCCTTTGCGCCATCTATGCATCAAATTCAGATAAGTCATACGACTACATCTTCTTCATCATTGCAATTCCGGTAGTCATCATCTTCTGGTGTCTGGACGCCTATTACCTTAAGATGGAGCGCCAGTACCGGGACCTTTACGCAAAGATCGCTTCCCAGAAAATAGAGACTGACTTTAGCATGGATGCAACTGTCTTTGAACAGAGTTTCTGTAAAGCGATGTGGTCTAAATCCAATAGGCTTATCTACTCCTTTGTCCTCGTACTCCTTGTACTGGCTATCATCTTCACCGTATAAATGGGTCACAAGATATTCATATCTTACAAATATGGCGACACCTCGGTGCAGCGTCTCCCTAACCGTACACCATACTGGGAGCAAACCAAAGTGCGTCACTATGTAGATGAGATCCAGGCCCGAATAAAAGCCGAAGACCATATCAACAAAGGAGAGCTTGACGGAGAAGACCTCTCCCAATTCAAAGACGAAACCATCGCATCCAAGCTACGGGATAAGATCTACGATAGCTCAGTGACCATCGTTCTCATCTCCCCGAATATGAAAGAGCCATACACCCCCGAAAGAGACCAGTGGATACCCTGGGAGATATCCTACTCACTCAAGGAGGTAGACCGAGCCGATAGAGTGTCAAAAACAAACGCCCTGTTGGCCGTCGTCCTTCCCGACCCGGCCGGCTCTTGCGAATATGTGATAACAAAAAAGCAATGTTGCGGAAGCGGTTGCACATTCTTCAATAGAACCAACCTTTTCACCATCATCCAAGAGAATACCTTCAATCGCAAACGCCCACCTGTTCACAACTGCGACCAGAACGACACCATTTGGGAATGGCCTTTCTCCTTCATCCATATGGTCACCTGGAATGACTTCATTGCCGATATTGATGGCTGCATAGATAGCGCAATCAGCATAAGAGAACGCATAGGAGAATTTGAAATCCATAAAGACGTCAAGTAATGTTCTACCCATTTACCATCAAGGCCGATATCATAAAACAGCTTCAGCTGGAGACTGGTACTTATGCAAGTGCTGGAGAGGATTCTGACAAATACACCAGGAAAGCCCTGCTTCGGCAATACCTTGCCTCCACCAATGGCCTCATTGACGGCAAGGCGTTGAAGGAAGTCCTGTTTCCCAAAGGCAAGTACAATATCTTCTTGTCCCATTCACACGGAGACATCCAGGTAGCCCAATACCTCAAAGCTTGGTTCAATATCAACTGCAGCCTCAAGTGCTTCATCGATGCCGATGTCTGGGAGAACGCATACGATCTACTTAACGAGCTGGACAACAAGTACTCCAAGAATACGGCAGGCAACTATGATTACGACAAGTGTACTCAGACTGCTGCACACGTGTATTCTATGCTTTCAATGGCGCTCGTTGAGGCGATTGATGAAATTGAGTGCCCAATATTTATAGAGTCTTCTAAGTCTGTGACCTTGGAAGATGGGATAAAGAAAAGTACTTTGTCTCCGTGGATTTACGAAGAGGTTAGTTATATGGGGAAGTTGCCGCATAAACTGCCTTCTCGCATCCCTAGGATGCAGTACTTTAGTGTTGGTTCTGAATCTGTAATCTTGAATGAAGCGGCCATGAGGGATTCATTGCAGATGACCCATCCTTTGGATGTTTCCGGGTTCAAAACCATTGACAAGTCTGATTTGACCATGCTAAAGTATTACAAGAAGGAAGAGGCTTTGAATGTTTTGTACAAGAGAAAGATGTTGTTGAGAAGATAAGGATATGTCCACATCCACCATACACACCGTCTCTATCGTCTCGCCAGGCGTGACTATAGAAGAAGAACGCATAGCAAGGGAAACCCTCAACTGATGGAATGCAGAAAACGGAACGGAGAAAGGCAAAGTTTTCCTCCCGCTGCCGTCGGATTCCACCGCAGAGACAGACATCTATGTTCTGCCCATTGACAACTACGTTGACATTACCAAAGCAAACAAAATCATTGCCACCAGCTAGCCGGTCATACTGCTCTTCAGCAAATACCACCACGAAGATAACACCATCCCTGCGGAACTCAAAGAGGTTGAGGCGCTCAAGAACGAAAAGGTCCCTAACTGCGTAAAGGCAACCTACAATGGAAACAGAGACAGAATCATGATGGGTGGAAAGCTCTTTCGCAGAGATACAGTTTGCCACTTTGCAAGTCTAAGGAAGTCAATAGACTATTTCAGCCTCCTATCGCTATATAACTGAAACAATTTATCACATGAAAAAGATACTCATCTCATTATTAATCCTCATATGCTCTCTGCCGCTTTTTGCACAGAGGCAGATAGAATTGAAGGAACTTCAACCCAAGGCTGCAGAGGTAATTCCGGTTAAGGTAGAGATGATTGACAACCAGGAAGTCCTCACGGTCTCCAGTTATAATCACTCCATCCAGATTCCGTTAACCGCAGAATCCAAGGCTGAGATTGATGCCCTCTTGGAAGCACCAGTGGGCACTTCCAAAAAGGTAAAAGACATTAATGGATTTGATGTTTCTTTGATGAAAGTTACAGCGAATATGAGACCTTCAATCTATTTTACAGATAAGACCAAAAGATCGTTCACTATAGGGGTTGAAGCAATTAAAACTGAGTTATAGGATAGAATTTGACATAGCTGTGACTCGAACCTGTCCTTTGTCATAAAGCAAGAAGAGGGGTAGAAGAGCCCAAGAAGAGGGGAAGCCTCAGAATAGTATAAGATAAGAAGACGATGTGCGAATGGCCGCTTAGGCCGAAGAGATTTAGGCCGATTTAACATTTAACATTTTAACAAGTTACAGGGTAACAGTTAACACGGCCGATAAAGCCGACCCGCTCCAGGCACATTTGCGGAACAAGTCCGCAAAAGAGCCTTCCGCTGAAAGAGGTACAGCCCAATGCCAGGCAAGCTGGCATCCGGCTGAATAGAATAAGCGGCAGAGCCGCACGAGGTTCAAGATTGAGATTTATTATTCAATATGGATAAAAAATATCAAGTTTTTGTCAGTTCTACATATGAGGATTTGCAGGATGAGCGCAAGTCTGTCATAGAAGCTTTGTTGCAAATGAACTGCTTCCCTGTAGGAATGGAGTATTTCAATGCGGCTGATGACAGCCAATGGGATGTTATAACTAGCCTTATTGATGAGTGTGATTACTATGTCCTCATAGTTGCAGGCAGATATGGTTCAATAGATGAGGCTACGGGTATAAGCTACACTCAGAAAGAGTATGAGTATGCTATTAAGCGAGGTGTGCCTACAATATCATTTGTTCATAAAGACATTAATCAACTACCCAAGGGAAAAGTAGAAAGTGAACCTGATGCTTTAAAGAAGTTGGAGGAATTTAAGAGAGAAATTAGTAAGAAGTTATGGCAAACATGGGATAATAAAGACAGTTTGGCATCTGCTGTTGTTCTGAGTTTAAATAAGCTCATCAAAACTAAACCAAGAACAGGTTGGGTGCGTTATGTTTCATTGTCAGCTGAAGCTAATAAACAGATACTTGCACTGAAGGAAGAAAATGAAGCTTTGAAGGCCAAGTTGAAACAGGTAGAAGACGAAGATCCAAAAGGAATTGAGAACCTTCAACAAGGAGATGATAAGGTTACGGTTGGTGTCAGTTTTTATTACATCAAAACACATTATCTTAAGATAGATATTTCGTGGAATAGAATTGTATCAATTTTAGCTCCTGTCCTTGTGGATGAATCCTCTGAAGATAAGATGAAAAGTGTATTTGTGGATTCTATCAGAGAAGATATTTTGAAGAAATACAAAGATTACGTGCATAACCATCCTAAAATAGAAGAAGAGTCTTTTCAGCAAATCAAGGTCCAACTGATTGCATTAAGGATTATAGAACTTAGCGACAGGAAAAGAACAGTCAAAGATACTGAAACATATTGGCACCTTACCCCTTATGGATTTAGGGTTATGATGAACCTTAAAGCGCTGAAGAAAATCGCTTTTTAACATTACAACATAGGTTTTTTATGAAACTAGAAGATATAAAAGTTGGTGCCTATGATCTGTTGCATACAGAGACGATAGTTCTTGCCAATGCGCGGGATTTATCTTTCTATATAGCAGACAAGACGCCTCAAAAACTAAAGTTTACAATCAGATTGTCTGATAATCCAGAAGAATCAAATTCTTTGAAAACGGATGAGAATGATAGCCATCATTTAAGACTAGTAATAAAGGTTTTGCCAGGCGAAAAGCTTGTTAGCAGGGAATTTATTAAGGTGGGAACGTTTGACGATGATTCCAAGCCTCTTTTTATGAGCTTCTATGTCTCCGCACTTAATGATGTGTCTAGAATACTGATGTTGAATTTTTATACTTTAAAGCATGGCGAAGACATCGGTTGATAATAGGTACATTCGAGATTCAATAGAGAATGTACAAACAAACCAAATAACAATATCAGAAGACAAGCTTCGGATAAAGATTGAAAGACAGATAAAGAGAATAAAAAAATCTAGTGGCGTCTTGGGCTATTTTAGTGTAGCTGTAACATGCATCGGAGTTATTGTAAGTACTGATTTTAAAACTGTGTTAGGAATAACTCCAGACATGTGGAAAACTGTATTCGTTCTTGCCGCAGCCGTTTTCGTTGTTCTTACACTCATTAGTGGCTTTAACGCATTGTTCAATCGAGTAACTGTAGATACTGTTGTGAACGATATTAAGACACCTGACCTTACTGACCGTAGCAGAGGTTTCTGGAGTGGTGTTAAGAATGCATTTAAGTCTAACCAAAACAATTCAGAAGCAGAAGAGGAGGTAGAAGAATGAAAATAATAGTAGAAACACAAAACCCGGTAGGACTTAAAAACATGATTATCTCAGATGTAGAGAATGGGAATCTTCCTACTTGGGAATTGCGAACAAATAAAAAAGATGATAAGTTACTGACTCACGCTGGCGAACAATGGGCGGATAAGGTTCTGTTGCGTTTAACTCCAGATAATGATGCTCATCTGTTAATAATTGAACCTCGGCATTGGAGTAATGCGCCCAAACCATCTGAAGAAGAGTCAGGTACAGTAATGGGGCGATTTTGTGAGAGATTATTCGTTCAATACGCTTCAGTAATAGTGTCATTTAAAGGAGAAACAAAATAATAGCGGCACCGGCATACGCTCAGGCGTAGGGCTTCACCCCAGCGAATGCCCAAAGAGAAAATCTGAGATGGTGATTTGGTTAACAATACATCTGAAAGATGAAAATTAACATTTAACAATTAACAAAATTAAGCGACTACCGCTCTTACGCGCAAGCGGAGCCGCGATGGGGCAGAAAGGTCATTCACACATCCTAAATGCCCCAACCACAAGGGCGGGGAACCCGCTACACTCATTAATAAGGTTCAATAACAGCGGGCCTGCCTTTATATATAAACTCAATAGCAATAATGTTTATTATAAGATTTGAGATTCTTATAATTGGCAAAGAAGTAGTTTTCGATGGATATTGCAAACAGAAGAATAGCAAAGAATACTGTTTATCTATACATCAGGACAGCAATAGTCCTATTTGTATCCCTTTATACATCCAGATTGATTTTTCAGGCGCTGGGAGTTATAGATATGGGGATATATAATGTTGTTGGTGGTATCGTAACACTGATGACGTTTCTGCAGGCCGCTTTAACTAATGCTACAAGCAGGTTTATTACATATGAATTGGGGTTGAGTAAGCAATTGTCTTCTCAAGCAAATGTCTTCGCGATATGTATAACGATTCACCTGCTTTTGGCAATCATTGCTGTTGTCTTTACGGAAACTATCGGATTATGGGCGGTTAATCATTGGATATCAGTACCTGATGACAGAATTATTGCAGCAAGGTATATTTATCAATTTGCAATTATTTCTTTTTTAATACAGATTATTCGAGTCCCCTATGATGCGGTCATAATTGCGCATGAAGAAATGTCTGTATATGCGTACATGTCAATAATTGAAGTATTATTACAATTGGGACTGGCGCTAATTCTTAAGTCTTTCGCTGGAGATAGATTAATTCTCTATGGCGGATTAAGGGCTATTGTATGTGTATTGCTATTTGCCTTGTATTATGGTTATGTCCGCTATAAACACAGACATTACATGTTTAGATGGCGATGGGATAAGAGTGTTAGCCTTAAAATTTTAGCTTTTTCGGGATGGACACTATTGGGAAGTGGGACAAATACAATGACACAACAGGGGTTAAGCCTACTTATGAATAACTTTGTGGGGCTTGTGGCAAATACCGCCCTCGGTTTTGCTCAACAAGTTGATAGTGCTGTAGGTCGATTTGTTTCAAGTTTTTCTGCTGCCTTCAATCCACAAGTTATAAAGCTTTACGCTTCTGGTGAGTTTGAGAAAATGCATGTTCTTATTCGTAGGGCCAGTAAATTTAGTTTTGTATTATGTTATTTGTTTGCTCTGCCGTTAATTATTAATATGCCATTTGTGTTGAAGATATGGCTGTCTGATGTACCTGATTATACTGTGGCCTTTTGTCAATTGATGCTAGTTTGTTCTTTATTCGACTCCACAACAGGTGTTTTTAATACGGCTATTACCGCGCAGGGCAATGTCAAGTATTTCCAAATAGGTATAAGTATTTCATTTGTGCTCGATTTGTTGTGCGCATACTTGTTATTAGTATTACATTTTTATCCACCGATAGTATTCGGATCTCGCATTATTACTAGAGGATGCTTTAACATGTTTATTGAGTTCGTATTGATGAAAAGGCAATTAGATTTTGATGTGAGGCGATATATCAAGGAAGTTCTTTTCCCGTTGCTATTAACAATAGTATTAACTGTCCCAGTTGTCTATTTTACATCACGTTATTTCGAGGCGTGGCCAAAACTCTTGATAACAACGGTAGAGAGTACGATTATTATTCTTACATGTCTTTATTTGATTGTAATGAACAATTCTGAAAGATTAGCTGTTTATGGTTTTATAAAAAACAAATTTCATAAAGCATGAGTTTTAAATACAATTATATAGTTTTTGGCGCTGATGGTTATTTTTTGGCTGGGTATCATGACATCTTAAAGATGCCAAATGTCCTTTATTTACAAGATTGTTGTTTTGGAATAAAAAACTGGTTTACACGTTTAATAGTAAGGCTGAATTTCTCGGAAAAAGTAAACAGGATTATTAAAACTCCTTTTTCGAAATGGGTTTATCCAAAACTCTTTCCGTATTCTTTTGGAGATAATAAGCCAGTTTGCTATTTGTTCTTTGTTAACTGGTTTTATCTTTATAATTCTTCTTATATTGATTATTTGAAGAAGAAGGATCCAAGAGCAAAATTCGTGGTATATTTTCAAGATTTAGTGCCAGATAATGGGCGTGTTGATATTTATAGATTAAAGGCTAGGATGGATTTAGTTCTTTCATATGACAGGGGTGAATGTGCAAAATATGGACTCAGTTTTTATCCAACTCCTATGTCTCGAATAAATAGTATTGATGAAAACAATATCAAGCGAAGTGATTTTTATTTTTGTGGGAGGGCAAAAACGAGGTATTCTACTATAGTTTCCTTATATCAGTATTTGTCGAGTAGAGGTTATAGATGCGACTTTAATTTGGTTGACATGAATTCTGATGACAAGGTTGTTCCTGGTATTCATTATTTAACACAACCAATGGATTATTTTGAGAATCTATCTCATGTATGTGGTACAAGATGTATTGTAGAAATAATGCAAGAGGGAGCGGATGGATATACGCCCAGGATGTGGGAGTCCATTATTTATAACAAGCATTTTTTAACAAATAATAAATCTATTCAAGAGTCAGGTGTCTATAATAAATTATATATGCATCATGTTGATAATTTGAAATCTGATAGAGTTGAGAATTGGATATGCAGCAATGTGCTCTACGAGGATGAGGTTATTAATCAATTATCGCCAGTACACTTGTTAGAGCATATAGAAAAAGCACTATAAAAGATGATTTATATTCCTTTTATATACTTTTCCGGGATTGCTTATTTAGCATATAAACGGAATCATAGATTTGATATAGCGACATTGATAGCATGTATTTATGCAATTTCGGGCTTGTTTTCTATTTTAATGATGTCTGATGGCCAGATTGAGCCCAAAGTGATGAATTGCATAGACCCCATATCAACATTTGTTTATTGTTTCTTACTCTCCTTTGTGCTCTTCCCGTTTATCAATAATTCAAACTCTCTAGTTAACGAGATACGGCCGTTACGGAACGAAAAGCTATTAAAGATTCTAGCTTGGGCAGCATTTATATGGTTTTTAATACTGGTAGTTTTCTCTTTCAGTCAGTTTAAGACAGTTATTACAGGCGATATGGGAGAAATGCGCTCTGAGATATATAATGGGACCTTTGAGAATAAATGGTTCACTAATCTGCCAAGAATCATACAGTTAGTATTACTTCCGTTTAACATGTTGTTCGGGTGCCCTTGGATTTTGGCATTTTTTGCTTTCTTTAGCCGTTACATTCAAAAATTGCCTATTAAATATTTTCTTTTCTTCTTTCTTGCATCAATTTCGGGTCCGTGGAATGGAATCCTTGGCGTAGATAGAAGCGCGATGACTTATTGGGTCATTGCAGTTTTTGCTTTATATCTGTTTTTTTTACGCTTTATGTCAAGAGAGCAAAAGAAGGGTATGAATCTTTTTTTGATGTTAACGGTTGTGTTGGCAGGTTTGTACTTGGTTGTCATTACGGTTTCTAGGTTTTCTGCAGGAAATTTTGATGATCTGGAGAGGTCTATCAGTAGTGTTTATGCCTATTTAGGGCAGGTTTTTCCTAATTTTTGCTATTTCTTAGAAGATTTTTCATGCCCTTGGAAGACGTTAGGTATCATTTTCCCTTTTATAAATCAATATGTTTTTGGCGGGATCACAGGTGCCGTTTCAATTCAGCAGCATATTGAAAGTCTTACCCATATTGATACTGGTTTATTTTATTCATTTATTGGTCAAATTGTTATTGCAGCTGGTATTCCAGTTGCCGTTCTATATTGTATCTTTATTAATAGGCTGTCAAGTTTTTTTTTAAGACCCTTCCATAACCATAGAATAACTTGTTTAACTGCTTTTTATTTTATGCTTTTCTCTTCAGTAATGTTTCTGGGTGTTTTTCTGGGGTATTATACTATACCTGCAAGAACTTTCTCTGTTGTCGCTTTCATTATTTTGATCAGGTATATGGAACGGAGCGATTCTACGAAACCAAATAGACGATGTGAAACTACAAATAACTATGAGTGCTAATGAAATTATTTTATTGTTTTTTTTGTTTGTTTTTTCCTGTTCTCTTTATATCATGTGAAAATAATGAGATTGTACAGACGGGCACGATAGGTGAAATAGAACAACCATCATTATTGTCTTTTCAGTTTAAGGCAAAAGACAACCCCCATCAATTAATCTCCGACGTTGATTGTGAGATTGTATGTGATTCCATCGTTAAGTGCTGGATACCATATTTATTGCCTGACAAAAAACTTGTAGCATGTTTCACTACCTCTGACGCCGATGTGTTTTTTGATGATATTTTATTTGAGAGCGGCAATGTTTATGATTACTGTCGACCAGTTTCTTTGAATGTGGTCAATGAGAACGGTAGTCATTCTTATACAGTATTTGTTCATAGTTTTACAGGATTACCCGTTGTTTGGATAGAAACAGAAGGTAGGGCAGATATAGTTTCAAAAGATGAGTATTTGGAGGCTTCTTTTATTATGAAAGAGGACGTTGTTACCAAAGGAGCGGGAGATGTTATCAAAGAAAAAGTCAAAATTAAGGGACGAGGGAACAATACATGGGAGGATCAACCCAAGAAACCATATCGTCTTAAATTTGATAAGAAGATACCACTTTTTAATCAAGTTGCAGATAAATCTTGGGTGTTGCTGGCTAACTATTTCGATAAATCTCAACTTAGGACATTGGTTGCTTTCTACTTAAGTTCGATTAGTAGATTAGATTATACTCCGAGTTCGCATTTTGTAGAGTTATTCTTGAACGGTAGATATAATGGAACCTATCAATTAACCGATAAAGTAAAGCTATCTAAAGGTAGAGTAAATAGCGATTTTTTATTGGAGGTGGATAGACATGCTACTGAAGAGAGTGATTCAAGATACTTTACAACAAGGCATCTAGAGTTCCCTGTAAATATTAAAGATCCTGATGTTGAGTACGATGATGAGCAGTTCTTGTATGTTAAGCAGTTTGTTAATGAAGCAGAAGAGGTGCTTTTTTCTGACGATTTTATGAAACCGGAAACAGGGTGGCGGCATTATTTGGATTGTAACTCTTTTGTTGACTGGTATATAATAGCTGAAATGGCTCAGAATGCAGAAACCATATGGATGCTTTGTAATATGAGTTTAAAAAGAGGTGACAAGCTAAAAATGGGACCTGTATGGGACTTTGACAAATCCTTCGGGAATTATTATAATCCTAATTTTTTGGGAATAGAGTCCACGGAAGGCTTTTGGGTCAGGTATTCACAGTGGTATGCGCGTTTGTTTCAGGATCCATCATTTGAGGCAGAAGTAAGGAATAGAGTTCATTTTTTTTATGAGAGGCGATATGACATTCTGTCAGTTGTAAACGAGTATGCTGAATATTTGCGTTATTCTGCAAGGGAGAATGATAATAGGTGGGACATTTTTTATCATCCTGATTATTATAACCCCAATGACTATGATATATGGGGAAGTTATGAGAATGAAGTTCAATATTTAAAGTCCTTTATTAGTGGACGTTTGGAATGGCTTCATAGTGTTTATTCAATAGACCAGGATTAATGGTATGGCAACGATTATTATAGCTGGTGACTGTGCATCAGATAATAAAGAACAAGCGAACTCCTTGTCTTCATGTCGTGATGTGGAATTGCTGATAAAAGAGTGCGATTATGGTATTGTTAATTTGGAAGCTGTTGCATCAGACTCCCATCGTTTTTCTAATATTGCTAAACAAGGCCCATCTTTAGTTGCGCCAGAGGCTTTTTTGGGGGTGATCAGGGATATTGGTTTCAAAGCAGTAACACTTGCTAACAATCATATCCTCGATTATGGTGATGAAGCTCTTAATGACACTTTGAAAGGATTGGAGGACAGAGGAACTGATTATATTGGAGCAGGAATAAAGATTGCAGATGCCAATCGGATCCTTTATAAGACTATATCAGAGCAGAGATTCGCTTTTATTAATTGTTGTGAGCATGAGTTCTCAATCGCTTCTGATACGCATGGTGGTGCTAATCCGTTAGAACCTATTAAACAATTCTATCAGATACAGGAAGCGAAATTAAAGGCAGATTATATAGTGATGATTATCCATGGTGGTGTGGAGCATTTTCAATACCCTACACCGCGTATGGTTAATACATATCGTTTTTTTATAGATGCAGGTGCGGACGCGGTAATTAATCATCATCAGCATTGCCCGTGTGGTTATGAGGTGTATAATGGGAAACCCATATTCTATGGACTTGGCAATTTCTTTTTCCCTTGGCAAGGGAAAAAGAACTCCATCTGGAATTTAGGATATTTGGTAAAACTTACACTAGACAAAAATAAGGTGGATTATGATATCATACCATATCGTCAGTGCGATGACAATAACTTTGAGGTAAAAATTATAACAGGTGATGAACTACTTTCATTTAATGAAATGATGCAGGGACTATGCGAAGCTCTACATGATGAATCATCATTAAAAGAGAAACTGCAATCATTTAATAAGGAGAATGACTATCTGTATCAAAAGATGCTTGAACCATATTCTGGAAGAATAATGAATTCATTATACAGGCGAGGCCTATTGCCATCTTTTATTGGAAAAGAAAGGATATTAGCATTAATTGACTTCTTAAGATGTGAGAGTCACTACGAGAGAGTAATGGATTATTTGGACGATAAATACAAGATTTTTTTTAATGAGTAGAATAAAAACTGCAGCGAATATGCTGTGCAATAATCGGAAAGCCTTTATGGCTGCTTTGATAGAGAGATTTAATTGTCTGTTTGGGGATGAGAAGTATTTGCGCCTACTCTTTAAATATAGAATGGGTTATCCATTGAATCTTAACAATCCTCAGACATATAGTGAGAAACTGAATTGGCTGAAACTATATGACAGGAACCCGCTGTATACCAAGTTGGTAGACAAGTATGAAGTAAAAAAGTTTGTGGCTGAAAAGGCTGGTGAGCAATATATAATAAAGACACTTGGAATATGGGATAAACCAGAGAGTATACAATGGGATATTCTTCCAAGACAGTTTGTTCTGAAGACAACACATGGAGGAGGGAACTCAGGTGTAATTGTATGCAAGGACAAAGATGTTTTAGACAAAGACTTGGTCGTAAAAAGGCTGAACGTGGCTATGAAACAAAATCTGTATAAAGATTCTAGGGAATGGCCGTATAAAAATGTTCCTAAAAGAATTATTGCAGAGGAATTTATTGAAGATGAAGCTACCAAAGAATTGCGTGATTATAAGTTCTTCTGTTATGACGGAAAGGTAGAATACTTGTTTATAGGTAGTGAACGCCAGAAACCTGGTGAAGATGTAAAATTTGACTTTTTTGATAAAGACTTTAATCACTTGGTACTAAAGCAAGGCCACCCAAATTCTAAGACACTCCCAGAGAAGCCTTCTCAGTTTGAAAAAATGAAGGAGATTGCTTCTAAGCTTTCTGTAGGTATTCCTCACGTACGGGTTGATCTTTATGAAGCAAATGGCCAAGTATTGTTTGGCGAAATGACATTTTACCATTTTGGAGGTGTTGTCCCATTTGAACCTAATGAGTGGGACTATAAATTCGGTGAATGTTTACAACTTCCTCAAAAACGGAATCTTTGATTTTAAAACACTGGAATTAATGAAAGTATTAGTTACTGGAGGAGCCGGTTTTATAGGCAGTCATATCTGCAAACGATTGGTTAAGGATGGTCATCAGGTAGTAGCCATTGATAACCTGTCAAACGGCAGTATGGAGAATTTGAAGGAGTTGGAAGGTAACTCGCAGTTTACTTTCTACAAGTTTGATATCAACAATACCATCAAACTCAGGGGAGTATTTGACCAATATCCTTTTGATATGGTATTCCACTTTGCCGCGAATGCAGATGTAAGCAAAGGAGAAGAGAATACTTTGATTGATGTCTCAGATACTCTGCAAACCACACTGAATGTGTTGGAAATGATGCGTATTTATGAGATTAAGAAGTTCTTCTTCGCTTCTTCATCTACAGTATATGGCAATGCAGAAGAACGGCTCCAGGAACACCGTTCCATAATGCGCCCCATTTCTCATTATGGAGCTGCTAAGTTGGCCAGTGAGGCTTTTATCAGTTCCTTCAGTCATCTGCATGATTTCCAAGTATGGATTGCCAGATTTTGTAATTCAGTTGGCCCCAATATGGCCCACGGGGTTATCCATGATCTGATTCAGAAGTTACAGGCCCATCCGGAATCTCTTGAGGTCTTTGGAGATGGCACACAGTTGAAACCGTATATCTACATTGATGATCTGGTAGAAGGCGTGATGACTCTGCTAGAAAAGACCAACGAGGATTATAATGCTTATCTGGTAGGAGTGGATTCCTCACTCACTGTTGACCAAATAGCTCAGATAGTAATGGATGAAGTAGGCGTTCACGTGCCTATCCATTATGGTGGTCGCTATAGCGGTTGGAAAGGTGATGTACGTAAATACCAATACGATGTGTCCCACCTCCGCTTAATGGGGTGGACTCCCAAATACACGGCTGAGGAAGCTGTTAGAAAAGCAATTAGGGAGAATTTGAATAATAATTAATGATATACAATATGGCAAAAAGAGCTTTAATAACCGGTGTTACCGGTCAGGATGGTTCTTATCTTTCCGAGTTCCTGCTTGAGAAAGGTTATGAAGTACACGGTATCATCCGACGCAGTTCAGTAGATTTCCGTGAGCGTATCGCTCATCTGGAAGGACATCCCCAATTCCACTTACATTATGCAGATATGGGGGACTCCATGTCTCTTGTAAAGGTTGTGGATAAGGTAAAACCTGATGAGATATATAATTTGGCAGCACAGAGCCATGTACAGGTCTCGTTTGATAGTCCAGAATTTACAGCTGATGTGGATGCTACGGGTGTGTTGCGTATTCTTGAGGCCGTTCGTACAAACCATTTGGAAAAGACCTGTCGCATCTATCAGGCATCTACGTCTGAACTTTACGGTAAGGTTGAGGAAGTACCACAGAATGAGAATACTCCTTTCCACCCATACAGTCCGTATGCCGTTGCTAAGCTTTATGGCTTCTGGATTGTAAAGGAGTACCGTGAGGCCTACAACATGTTCTGCTGCTCCGGTATCCTCTTCAACCACGAGAGTGAGAGACGTGGTGAAACATTCGTGACCCGTAAGATTACATTGGCTGCTGCTCGTATTGCTGCCGGAAAGCAGGATAAACTCTATTTGGGTAACCTTTCCAGCCTCCGCGACTGGGGTTATGCAAAGGACTATGTGGAGTGTATGTGGTTAATTCTCCAGCAGAAAGAGCCTGAAGACTTTGTGATTGCTACTGGCGTGCAGCATACTGTTCGTGAGTTTGCAACACTTGCATTTCACCATGTGGGTATTGAGCTCCGTTGGGAAGGTGAAGGTGTAAATGAGAAGGGTATTGACCAGAAGACTGGTAAGGTGCTGGTTGAGGTTAGCCCGGAATTCTACCGACCTACGGATGTGGTTAATCTTTGGGGTGATCCTACCAAGGCTAAGGCTCGTTTGGGTTGGAATCCTTCAAAGACTTCTTTTGAGGAGTTGGTAGCTTTGATGGTGAAACATGATGTTGAGAAGGTTGCCGTTGAACGTGCCGGTGAACAGGTGAAGGTGAACCTGGCTGAGAAGGAAGAATGGTCTGGTACAATGTAATAGAAAGGGTAGAGTAATGGACGTAAAAGATTTTGAGATTCATAAGTCAGAGATTATTCCTGATTTGGTTTGGTTCAAAACCAAGAAGTTTTCAGATTTAAGGGGTTCGTTGTTCACTACCTTCCATGCGGAGGTAATGGAACAGTATATTCCCAAGGATTTGCAGTTCAAACACGATAAGTTTGCTTTGACATTCCACAATTGCCTCCGTGGTATTCATGGTGATACTAAGACATGGAAGCTTGTTACCTGTGTTTATGGTGAGATTTGTCAGGTAGCAGTTGATTTGCGCCCTGATTCACCCACCTACGGAAAATGGGAGAAGTTTATCATTAATCAGGATAATCAAGTATCTGTTCTCCTGCCTCCCGGATTTGGTAACTCATTCTTGGTGTTGAGCGAAGCCGCTATGTATCACTATAAACTGGCTTACATTGGAGATTATGTAGATGCCGCAGACCAGTTCTCGGTTCGTTGGGACGATCCTAAACTGGGTATAGACTGGCCTGTAAAGAATCCAACCCTTTCAGATAGAGACAAAAACTTAGATAATTTAAAATAAACAAAAGATATGCAGAGAATTGAACACGATGGCTATCTGGTAGCTATCATTTACCGTGACGAAGACTGGGTGGAAGGTTTGAACTTTGTCACCCCTAACGAGATGTTTGTCCAGGTTGGTTCCTGGTGGTACAAGAAAGGTCGCAAGCTGGCCTCTCACATTCACAATGATTTTGAGCGTAGTGCTATGCGTACACAGGAAATGACCTATGTAAAGAAAGGTTCCATGCGCGTGCTGCTTTTTGATGAGCAGAAAAACTACATTGGTGACTTTATTCTGAAAGAGGGTGACTTGGCTGTTTATGCATACGGTGGTCATGGCTATGAGATTCTTGAGGATGACACCAAGATTATTGAAGCCAAGAACGGTCCGTTTGTGGACGTTGAGACTGACAAAACCAAATTTGAAGATCATTGCTAATAATTAAAACAAACAATACAATGGAAGAAAGATTTATCCCCCAGATGGAGCCTTGGTTCGACGAGAAAGAAAAACAGGCCATCAATGAATATATGGAAGAAGGAGGTTGGCTGACAGAGTTTAAGCGTACCGCCAAGTTTGAGCAAATGATTGCTGAATATACTGGTGCCAAGTATTGCGTGGTGGTCAACAATGGTACTATCAGCTTGACTCTGGCTGCAATGGCCTGTGAGATTGAGGCAGGTGATGAGGTTATTGTTCCTAACTTCACCATGATTGCTACACCTAACTCGGTGAAGATGTTTGGTGCAAAGCCTGTATTCGTTGACGTTGAGCCTGAAACCCTTTGCTTGGATATCGAGAAGGTTAAGGAGGCTATTACTCCTAAGACTAAGGCCATTATGTTTGTAAATGCAAACGGCCGTTATCCTAAGGCTGGCATTGACGCATTTGTTAAGCTTTGCAAGGAGAAAAACTTAGTTCTGATTGAGGACTCTGCCCAGAGCCTTGGTTCCCGTTATCCCGATGGCCGTCATCAGGGTACTGTTGGTGCAGTAGGTAGTTTTTCATTCTCTGCACCCAAGATTATCACTACCGGTCAGGGTGGTGCGCTCATCACCAACGATGACGATGTAATCTATCGCCTGAAGAGACTAAAGGACTTTGGTCGTTCTGGTGGTGGTAATGACGTTCATGACAGCATTGGTTTCAACTTCAAGTTTACCGAGTTGCAGGCTTGCATTGGTCTGGTTCAGATGGAGAAACTTGCTTGGCGCGTTGAGCGCAAGAAAGAGATTCTGAAACTCTATCAGAAAGAACTGGCAGACTGCCCCAACATCAAGTTCTTTGACCAGGATTTGACTTGCACCACTCCTTGGTTCATTGATGTGTTGGCAGACAATAAACTTGAACTTCAGGCTTACTTGAAAGAGCATGGTGTTGGAACTCGCGTAATGTATCCGCCTATCAACCAACAGGTGGCTTATAAGAACATCTATGGTGAGCCGGATAAGAGCAAGTTCCCTGTCAGCAATCTGGTTGGTGAGAAGGGGCTTTGGTTGCCTTCTGCCGGTCAGTTGACTGATGAGGAAATTATTTCTATTTGCGGAAAGATTAAACAGTTCTATTTAAAGTAATGAAAATCCTTTACTATTATCCAGAAGTCAAGTCATCTATGTTTCAGTGGCAAAGAGTTCACTTCATGGATGAATTGTTAAGGTATGGACATGAGTTTGAGGTTTTTAATCCACTGGAGTATAATAGCCTTGATGAAGCAAATGAATTGCTCGTCAAAAGAATTAAAGAAGGTGGATTTGATTTGTTTTTTACAAATCTGTGCAACAATAAGCATCTTTATGTAGAGCCTCTATTAGAGCTACATAAAAAGGGAATACCCTCGGTAAGTTTCCGTAGTGATAATCTTATCATTCCTTTTAATGATAAGTCTTTAGCTAAGTACTTTGACATAGTTTGGATTACTTCTGTTGAAACTCAACGTTTATATGAAAAATGGGGAGCCAAAGTGTATTTTGCTCCATATGCCGCGAACCCTTTTACATACAGCTATAATAAAGAACCCTTAGTAAAACATGCTTGTTTTATCGGATCACCTTATGGTAGTCGTCCTATTATGATGAACAAATTGACCAGGGCGGGCGTTAAACTGGATGTTTTCTGTGGAAAAAACGAGAACTCATCATCAATAATAACATCTACGGCTAAGTATTCTTTGCCAGGGATGACAAAGTTAGAACTGATAAGAGGTCGTTTTTCATATAAGGAGGGACGAAAGTTGTTTTTGGGCGCTTTTGCTAATAGAATATGGGGAGAAGTGTCAATAGAAAACAATGATAATGTATCTATAAAACCAAGCGTCTCATTCGAAGACTTATCAAAGACCTATTCCTCTTATAACCTCTCGATTGCCTATACTTCTTCAGAACAAACCGATGTTCTTCGTCACCCTCTGAAGATAATTGACTTGCGGAATTTCGAGATTCCAATGTGTGGAGGAATTGAAATATGCCGATATAACAAAGAGCTTGCTTCTTATTTTGATGAAGGTAAGGAAATAGTTTTTTATAAAACGAACGACGAACTTGTAGAAAAGGCAAAATACTATATCGAGAAGGCATCGGATGCTGAGATTAGATCAATCAAAGAAGCTGCACGATTAAGAGCTGAGAATGAGCATAATTGGTTTGTTCGTTTCAAGGGATTATTCCAAACATTAGGCCTGCAAAATAAGTAGATATGCAAGGTAAGATACAAGATTGGATACTGATATGAAGTCAATATTGATTTTTTCCAGTGGATATCCTACTCCAACCGATCCTTTCTTTGCCTTCGTCGAGCAAATTGCCATTGCTTTATCAAATAGGGGGATTAAAGTGATAGTGATATCTCCCCAAAGTTTAACAAAGCATTGGTTACGCGGGAATGAACTTCACCCCAAATACCGTCATTATAATGGGAGCGAGAATAATTATGGTATAGATGTGTACCAACCTTATGTTCTAACTCTTGGCGGTAAACTAAGGAAACTGAATGATTTTTTCTTCGGGATTGCCAGAAATAGGACATTGGCCAAATTGAAGGAAATACCAGATGTCTGTTACGGACATTTTTGGTTCTCAGGACTTGGAATATATCCATATGCAAAAAAACATAATCTACCTTTATTTATTGCTTGTGGAGAATCAAATGTTCTTTCAGAAAATCCTTACAAACCGTCAAGTATTAAAGAATTCCTACAATATGTAAAAGGGGTTATTTGTGTGTCTTCAAAGAATAAAGAAGAGAGTATTGAGGCTGGTTTCACTGATGGTAAGAATTGTGTTGTAATTCCAAATGCAGTTAATTCTACTTTATTTCGTAAAAAAGACAGAAATGAACTACGTTTGAAATATGGATACAATGAAAATGATTTTATCGTAGCATACTGTGGCGCCTTCGAGCATAGAAAAGGCTCAAAACGCTTATCTCATGCTATAGATTCTCTAACCGACTGTGATATTAAATCCTTTTTCATAGGAAAGGGGCTTGACTATGTTTTGGAGGAGCCTGATTGTAAAGGGATACTATTTAAAGGTCCATTAGGCCATGAAAAATTGCCAGATTATTTAAATATGGCCGATGTCTTCTGTTTGCCCACTCTTAGGGAAGGCTGTTGCAATGCGATTGTAGAAGCTTTAGCTTGCGGATTGCCTGTTGTTTCCTCAGACAGGAGTTTCAATTATGACATATTGAATGATACAAATTCAATTATGGTTGATCCATTGAGCGAGAAAGAAATAGCAGCGGCTCTAAGGCTGCTATATAACAACAAGGAGAAGCGAGAATTATTGGCTGCAGGAGCATTAAAGTCTGCAGAAAATTTAACTATAGATGAACGAGCAAAGAGAGTAATTTGTTTTATTGAAGAAAGTGTCAACGGTACAATTAAGTATGAAAATTGCGATTCTGACGAATAGTAGGAAAAACGGGCCGCACATACAGATTTATGTGGACTTGTTGCGGAAATTAGGCGTTGAGCCGGATATTATCTATTGGGATAGTGATGCTCCGGCTGAGGAATTTAACTTCCCTATGAAGCGAGACTATAATGGGTCATCTTTATCACGATTTTTGCCATATGTGAAGTATGCTGGTTTCTTAAAAAGGGTTGTGAAGAGACATCAGTATGATAAGTTGATTGTTAATAGCCCTGCTGTAGGACTGTTTATTCCTTTTTTCTTGAAACGAAAGTATAAAGGCAAGTATATTTTTGACTATCGAGATTTGTCGATAGAACAGATACCATTACTTAGGCCTTTTATGAAAATGGTATTGAAGAATGCTTATGCCAATGTGCTTTCTTCTCCAGCTTTTAGTAATTATCTGCCGCAGGGATTTGAGTTTGTTATTTCTCACAATTTTAATATTGATCTTGCCCGCAAGGCGCTGGGTAGCAGGATTGAAAAACCACAGGACAACATACTGAAGATATTGACCATAGGATCAATACGAAAGGATGCCAATTTTGAGGTTCTGGATTCTGTGGGGAATGCCCCCGGAATAGAGCTGGCGTTTGTAGGGAAGAGTGGAAACGGATCTGCGGAACTATTGGAAGCGCATTCCAAAGAGAAAGGTTATAAAAACATCCTATTTAAAGGCTTATATAGAAAAGAAGAAGAGGGCGATATTTATAAGCAGTTTAATTTTGTGAATATATTTTACCCCCGAATTCCTTCACATATAACAGCATTGTCGAATCGCTTTTATAACTCGTTGATATACAGAAGACCGATGATAGTGACCAAAGGAGGTATACAGGGAAATCTCGTAGAAGAATATGGCGTGGGTCTAGCTATTGATAATTGTGAAGACCTACCTCAAAAGTTGAAGTATTATTATGATAATCTTGATTTTGAAGCATATCAAGAAAGATGTGACAACCTCTTAAAAGTAATAATAAAGGACTATGAGATTTTTGCTGAGTGTGTTAAGTCTTTTTTGTTGCACAAATAGGATTGGAAACTTTATTGATTAATGATTTTAAAATAAAAACTATGTCAATATTTAAGGACAAAACATTGTTGATTACCGGTGGTACAGGTTCTTTCGGTAATATGGTGCTTAAGCGTTTTTTGGATTCCGATATTAAGGAAATCCGTATTTTCTCACGTGATGAACTGAAGCAGGACGATATGCGTCACAGCCTCCAACGGAACTATCCCGAAAAGGCTTCAAAAGTTAAGTTTTACATCGGTGATGTGCGCGACCGTGCAAGTATTGATATTGCTATGCGTGGTGGAGTGGACTACATTTTCTCAGCTGCAGCATTGAAGCAGGTGCCAAGTTGCGAATTCTTCCCCTTACAGGCAGTTTACACAAATGTGTTAGGTACCGGTAATGTAATCGAGTCTGCCATAGCACATGGCGTATCCAGTATTGTAGTACTCAGTACCGATAAAGCTGCATATCCCATCAACGCTATGGGAATATCCAAGGCTATGATGGAAAAAGTTGCTATAGCAAAAGCCCGTCAGCTAGGAAGTGGCGCAAAGACAACAATATCGTGCACCCGATATGGTAATGTGATGGCCAGTCGTGGTTCTGTGATTCCTCTTTGGATTGACCAACTTCAGAAAGGCAATCCCCTTACTATTACAGATCCGGAGATGACTCGTTACATGATGACCCTGGACGATGCTGTTGATTTGGTGGTTTACGCTTTCACTCATGCTAACAATGGTGATTTGTTCGTTCAGAAGGCACCAGCAAGCACAATGCTTAATCTCGCAGAGGCATTGTTGGAACTCTTCAAATCTAATGTAGGATATAAGGTGATTGGTACACGTCACGGTGAAAAGGTCTATGAGACCCTTGTTACCCGTGAGGAGATGGCGCGCTCTGAAGATATGGGCGAGTACTTCCGTATTGCTTGCGATGGTCGTGATCTTAACTATGACAAGGTTGAAGGCGGTAATCTTCTGGTTCATCAGATGGATGAATACCACTCTCATAACACACGGAGATTGAATAAAGAAGAAATGATACAGTTGCTACTGAAGGTGGATTATGTCCGCGAGCAACTCGATAAGATGGGTATCAAGTATTAAGATATGATTTCAGTTGGAATTACAGGGCAGCCAGGGTTTGTAGGGACGCACCTCTTTGACGCGCTTGGACAGCAACTGTACCAGACCCCTATTACTTGGACAAAAAAGTCAAAATGGTTGAGCTATTCCCGTATCATAAATTGGGGTTGATGAACAAATATACTCATTTGTTTGGTGATTCGTAAGATACTGACTAATTATTTCCTTTTTCAAATTATAAATCGTATCAAAGGGCAACAAGCCTCCAAAGTAACCGTTCCATTTTTTTACAGGGACCGTTCCCAAGGAAGCGTGCCTCCTACGATTATTATACCAGTCCCGGTGTGCCTGAAGCGTAAGTTTGGCTTCATAAAAGCCTTGAAATTCAAATCGATCAATAACCTCTCTTTGGACAATACTATGGAATGCTTCAATATAGGCGTTTTCTTCCGGAGTAGCTATATGGGTAAATTCCTGATTTGCTTCGGCAGTCCGTAAAAACTGTTTGACATCATTGGCTATGAACTGCGATCCGTTATCATTTCTGACGGTGACGCCCTTTATACCAAAGGCACTATTGATCCTTCTGAAAATATTTATCACATCCATCTTTCGTATACTCTTTTGGAAGATTTGCTCGATGGCTATTCGAGTAAAAACATCAAGAACGGTAAGCAAAAAATAATTTCTGGATTCTCCGGCAACCCAAACATATTTTATGTCCAGACAAAGGTACTCCATGGGGCGGGTGGCTTCGATTTTTCGATGCTTGACAAACTGTCGCTTTCCACTGGTGCTAATCACCTTGCCCAGCAACAGATTCTGTTCCTTCATCAATCGATAAACCTTTTTGTGATTGATGATATAGCCCATATCTCTCAGTTCATCCGTGACATTATGATACCCATAACAACAAAATTCCTGAGAAAGAATGCCCTTGATTTCTTCAATAACCAGCGTGTCATCTACCCGGGTCCCATCTTGTCTGAATGTGCAAACACTTGGTTTTGCTCCCCGTTTGCCATCAGAAGACTTGTAATAAAAACTACTTTTTGAAAGATCAACCCAGGAAAGAAGGTTTTCCAATGTGGTTATAGATTCATGGCTATGCACGATCATCTTCTTGTCTTGATTTGAAATGAAGTTTTTTTTAGCAGCTCAGATTTTACCTCCAACTCCAGTGCTTGTCTGGCAATGATCTTTTTTAACCGTTCATTTTCTTCTTCCAGATCCCGCACAGCAGGATCTACTTTCCTATAGGCCGGTGTTAAACCGTTTATGCCCTGACTAAGATACTTCTTCTTCCATCTTATCATTACTGAGCTTGATAGATTGTATTTACGGCATGTTTGGGCCTGGCCTTCCCGTTGCGCTTCCTGTAATATCGATAAACGATCCTCAGGTGTAAATGTTCTTCGTTCTTTTGTCATGATTGCTAAATTAACTATTACTAAACTGTTTTTATAATTTAGTCCAGTTATTTAGGGGGCTAGTACACAACCTGATAAGTTTAAAAGAATCCCTTTTGAGGATGCTTTCTTTGAGGATAACACTAAGCTACGTGCTTTTGTAAAACAGTGTGATGTAATAGTTCATCTTGCTGCTATGATGCGTAGCCCTGTAGAGGGTGAGGTCTATAAAGTAAATATGCGTTTAGTGCATCAACTGATTGATGCAATGAATGCAGAAAACGTGAAACCATGTGTCCTGTTTTCCTCATCCATACAAGAAGGGAACGGTAGTGAATATGGCCGTTGTAAACAAGAGGGACGTGAGCTGTTAGAGCAATGGGCGAAAGAACACAACACCGGCTTTGTGGGCCTGGTTTTTCCTAACTTGTTTGGTCCTGGCGCCCGTCCTAATTCACATTCCTTTATTGCAACTTTCTGCTATAAACTTACGCATGGTGAAACACCACAAGTGATAGTGGACAACACTGTCCCTCTAAAGTATATTGGAAACTTAAAGAAAGAACTGTTGACAATCATTGAGAATGTAGCTCTAAAGAAAGATTGTATAACAATTCAATTTGCCCCTGAATACTCGCTGAAAGTTACTTATGTTTTAGAGCGTTTGAAAAGTTTTGTCAAAGGATTACAGCCGGAAAATGAAGCAGACAAAGCCCTTTACGAAACTTTAATGTCTTACAAAGACTATAATCTATAAAACTTAATCAAAGGCGGGCTTTTATTTAACATAATGCCACATTATTAGTATTGAAAAATGTCTGATTACATAAATAAAATGACAATACTATTGTTGTCTTGCGACAACTATAGTGACCTTTGGGATGATTTCTTTAATCTTCGCGATAAGTTTTGGCCAGAGTGTCAATACCAATGGTTTATTGTAACGGAATCAAAAGACTATAATCGTAATGGTGTTTCCGTTATCAAATGTGGAAAAGAACTGAACTGGGCTGGGCGCTTTAGAAAAGCGGTTCAAACGGTTAGTAGTCCACTTGTTGGAGTTTTCCTGGAAGACTATTTTATTAATTCACCTATAGATAACGAACGGATTAATAGATTGGTTGATTTTTCTATTGAGAAGGGCGTGGATTTCCTGGACTTAGGTAATGTGTTTAAACATAAGATAAACCAGCCTAACAAACAGTATTACGCAGACCATTTAATAATAATAGACAAGCATTTACGCTATGGCCTTGATACTGCTGCTGCTATTTGGAAGAAGGAGTATCTATTAGAGAAACTGGGCGATGGCGATTATAGTGCATGGAAATTTGAGGCAGATCGTTGTGCTGAAGCAGCCTCGGAAGAGGGTTACAATGGATTGATTTTAGTGGATGATAGATTATCATTTAACGTGAGTAAGATTCCCGTAGTAGTACAAGGGAAGTTTTATCCTCCCGTAGTTAATGATTTTAAAAAGAGAGGATATGAGATTACATCTCAACGTGGTGTTATGACCTCGTGGCAACGGTTAAAATATGATTTTAAAAGGTGGTGTGCACGTGTCCCCTTCGGACATAAGTTTATGAAATGGTTTGGAACAAAGTTCTTGGGGTATAAGTTTTTTACAGATTGAGTAAAATGATACACAAGTCAGCTGATTGTATGAACCTTAACGTGCCGGAGAGCACGAAGATATGGCAGTTTTGCGTAATTTTCCCAAACTGCCAGATAGGGGAGAACTGTAACATATGCTCACATTGTCTGATTGAGAATGATGTGAAGATAGGTAATAATGTGACAGTGAAATGTGGTGTGCAAATATGGGATGGCATTGAGTTGGAGGACAACGTGATGATTGGCTCTAATGTGACCTTCACAAACGATATGTACCCACGTTCCAAGAACAAAGATTGGACACTCCTCAAAACTAGGGTTTGCAAAGGGGCAACCATAGGTGCAGGCTCTACTATACTGCCAGGAATTACAATAGGTGAGAATGCCTTTATTGCTGCGGGCAGTGTAGTGACTAAGGATGTCCCGGCTGGAGAACTCTGGATGGGTAGCCCCGCAAAGTTTTATAGAAAAGTAGATTTTTGAGATATGATTCCTTTTTTATCACTGAAAGATGTTACAGCTCTTCACGGAGCAGAGATTAATGAGGCTGTATGCCGTGTAGTAAACGGAGGCTGGTATCTCCAAGGAAAGGAAAACGAGCGGTTTGAAGAAAACTACTCGAAGTTTATAGGAACTAAATATACCATCGGTTGTGCAAACGGTTTGGATGCACTCATTTGGATCTTCCGTGCATATATCGAGATGGGTGTAATGCAGCCGGGTGATGAGGTGATTGTTCCTGCAAATACATACATTGCTACCATCCTTGCAATTACAGAGAATGGCTTGAAGCCTGTTCTTGTAGAGCCTAAACTCAACACCTTAGAGATTGATGACGACCTCATAGAGGCTGCTATCACTCCCAAGACAAAGGCTATTGCCATTGTACACCTCTATGGTCGTAATGCCTATACTGACAAGATTGGTGCTCTTTGCAAGAAGTACAATCTGAAACTCGTTGAAGACAATGCTCAGGCACATGGTTGTAAGCATATTGATGGACGTGTGACTGGTTCCATTGGAGATGCGGCAGGACATAGCTTCTATCCAGGTAAGAATCTTGGCGCACTTGGAGATGGTGGTGCTGTTACCACAAATGACCCAGAATTGGCTGCAGCTGTTCGAGCTTTAGCTAACTATGGATCACAGAAGAAGTATGTTTTTAAGTACACAGGCCGCAACTCCCGTCTGGATGAGATTCAAGCTGCCGTGTTGGATGTGAAACTTAAATACTTGGTTGATGACAATGCTCACCGTAAAGAGGTGGCTCATATGTATTATGAGGGAATTAAGAATCCACTGATTACTTTGCCAGACTTATTGCCTGATGAGCAGAATGCCTATCACCTATTCCCGATTTTGGTAGGTGGTGGTAAACGCGATGCCCTGCATGATTATCTTGAACAGAATGGAGTGGGTACTGTTATACATTATCCCATTGCTCCGCACAAGCAGGAATGCTATGGTAAGGAAGAGTGGAATAATCCTCAGATGAGTCTCCCTATTACCGAGCAGATTGCTGATGATGAGTTAAGTTTGCCAATAGGACCAGCTATTTCATTAGCTGACGTCAAAGAAGTTATTCGTTTGATCAATGCCTTCTGAAAAGAAAAATTGTATCTG
Source organism: uncultured Bacteriovoracaceae bacterium (assembly GCA_964600235.1). Classification (GTDB taxonomy): domain Bacteria; phylum Desulfobacterota; class Desulfomonilia; order UBA1062; family UBA1062; genus MWEI01. Next base: position 32,085 of record CAZRIV010000022.1, read on the forward strand.
GATAGTTAACTATTACACATCCAGTCCAGACAAGACAAGTAATCCACGGTATCCAGAATTTGCTGCGGCTTTTATGAAGGCCGGCTATAAGGTTATTACCTTCAATGCAAACACAAACGAAGGTATTGACTTTGATGGTAAATTTAAGGAAGTGTGGTATGGAGATCATCATTTCGTACATGTGAAGGCCCCCCAGTATATAGGTAATGGCCTCAAACGAATGATTAGTATCTTCTGCTTTGCAATGCGTCTCTTCTTGAATAGAAAAAAATTCGAGAGGCCTAACATTGTTCTGCATAATCTCCATACACCTTTTGATTATCCAATATGCTGGATTGCCAAGAGATTTCATGCTAAGTACATTGCGGAAGCGTGGGATATGTGGCCGGAGGATTTTGTGACTTTTGGTTTCCTTAAAGCCAATAGTCCGGCTATGAAATTCGCATATAGGATAGAACGCAAGATTTACGAAAGGGCTGATAAGGTTATCTTTACTTTGGAAGGTGGTCTGGATTATATCAAAGAAAAAGGGTGGACCATAGAGCAGGGTGGAAAAGTTGATCCGGCCAAAGTTTATTATGTTAACAATGGTGTTAACCTTGACACGTTTGACTATAACAGAAATACCTATATTCGTGGGGATAAGGACTTAACTGAACCTGGGACCTATAGAATAATCTACATGGGTGCTATCCATTTGGTAAACCACGTTAAAGAGATTATAGATGCGGCTATACTTCTGAGAGATAAACCCAAATACAGATTCTTTATCTATGGTGACGGAAGCGACAGGGAAGAGTTGGAACGTTATGTCAAAGACAATAATGTAACAAATGTAACCTTCAAGGAAAAGAGAATACCCTTCAAAGAAGTGGCTTGGGTCGTATCGCAAGCAACGGTTAACCTGATGAACTATCAAAAGAAATTTGGCATACACGGTGTGAGCTCAGGGAAAATGTTTCAGTATTTTGCAGCAGGGAAACCAATTTGTTGCAATATAAAACTTAACTACTCAGAGATTTCTAGAAATAACTTGGGTATAGACCGAGACTTAGAAACTCCGGAACAGTATGCCGTCGCTATTCGAGAGCTTGCTGAACAGCCAGAAGAAGAATACACCGCTATGTGCGGACGTGTAAGAGAAACAGCAAAGCGTTTTGATTACAGGGCGCTTGCACAAGAGGAATTGAGGATTATAGAATCATAATGGAGAACACACTTTTTGCTCTCATACGATTAGGGCTTGAAAATGAGTCTCCTACAGAACAATCTGTAGCAAAAATCATAGCATTGACGAAAGAAGACTGGCAAAAGCTAAAGCTGTTGTCGGAAAAGCAGAGTGTGACAGCCATCGTTTTGGACGGACTTAACATCCTGTTAGATAAAAGAAATAATACAGGTATTGCTTTATCACAGTCAATGAGGTTGGAGTGGATAGGAAATGCTCTGATGATAGAGCAGAGCAATCGTCAACAAACTATTGTAATGAACGAGCTGGCAGGTTTATGGAAGCAAAATGGTTGTAGGGTAATGGTGATGAAAGGTCAATCTAACGGGACTTTTTATCCGCATCCTGAACATCGGAGCCCCGGAGATATTGACTGTTATTTGTTTAAAGACTATACTGTTGGAAATGAAATCGCCCGAATGGCAGGTGCAATTGTGGATGAAAGTTGGTACAAACACTCTGTCATTAGTTATAAGGGCGAGACTTTTGAGAATCATCAGTTTTTTGTGCATACAAGAGACGGGAAAAGAGGAAAAAGGCTTGAGAAAGAGCTGGAAGATGCTCTCTGTGTTCCGGATTCATGTTTTTTTGAACAAGGGTGTTTCAAATACCCTCCCGTTCAGTGGAATGCAATGTTCCTGACCTATCATGCTTGTGCTCACTTCATTTCAGAGGGGCTTCGTTTAAAACAGATTCTCGACTGGGCCATGTTCCTAAAAGCACATCAATGCGATGTGGATTGGGGCGCTTACTATGCATTCTGTGAGCGAAATCATTTGAGACGGTTTACAGATACGATGACAACAATATCCGTAAAGTACCTTGGTATTAAGTTGCTGGTTCCTGATATTATCTGTGATAGTCCATATGCTGACAAGGTATTAAAGAGCGCATTGTATGATGAGGACTATGTATTCGGTTCCGGTAAAGGTAATTGGTATAATCGTTTCCATTTGATAAAAAATATGTTTCACTATCGGTGGAAGTATGAGGAGATTTACCAGACAAGTGTATGGAAACAATTGTGGTGGTACGCTACAGGATTCATTTTAAAAACAGAGTAATTAACGTAAAAATATGTATAAACACTTCTTTAAGCGTTTTTTTAGTTTCTGTATAGTCTTGATTGGGTTGATTTGCATTTCCCCTATATTGCTGGTGATTACCATCTGGTTGCATTTCGCTAATAAAGGGGCGGGGGCGTTTTTCTATCAAAACAGAGCAGGTAAAGACGGAAAGATATTCAAGGTCATGAAATATAAGTCGATGACCGATGACCGGGATGCAGAAGGAAAATTGCTTCCAGATGCTCAGCGTTTGACATCTATTGGAAGGTTTATACGTAAAACGTCAATAGATGAGTTGCCTCAGTTGTTTAATGTCTTGAAAGGGGATATGGCTTTAGTTGGGCCACGACCATTATTGCCAGAATATACGCCACTGTATGACGAAACTCAAAAGCGAAGGCTTGAAGTACGTCCGGGTATTACAGGGTGGGCACAGGTGCACGGACGTAATGGTTTGAAACTGAGCAAACGTTTTGAAATGGATGTCTATTATGTTGACCATGTAGGCTTATGGATGGACATCAAGATTCTATGGCTTACATTCTACGGATTGTTCGCAACCAAGGTGGAAGTTGACAGGGGAGCATTGGAGGGTGTAGATGACCTTGGCTTTGACAAGAAGGCTTTCAACGAAGATCATAAATAAAGAAGAGCATAAAAAAGAACAATAAAACTCACGATATGGGCAAAATAGTGATATTTGGTGCCACAGGTACCGTAGGCGTTTATACGTCTTTGAAATTGAAAGAAGATGGTTATGATGTAGTGGCAGTTGGTCGTCGCAAATCAGACAACGGATTCTTCGCTGACTATGGAATTCCTTACTATTCTGTGAACATTGCGAACAAAGATGCTTTTGGAGAGCTACCGGAATCGGATGTGGATTGTGTGATTCACTATGCTGGTGCAATGCCTGCACGTATGAAAGGCTACAATCCACAAGAATACATTGACAGCATTATTACCGGCACCCTTAATGTGTTGGAATATACTAGAAAAGCAGGTGCTAAGAAGATAGTCTTCACTCAGTCTATTTCTGACTGCTTCTGGATGGTAAAAGATGCTACTCCAATCCCTGCAGATATCTGGCGTAAGTTCCCGCTGAACAACGATCATTCCGTGTATGTGATTGCCAAGAATGCGGCTGTGGATTTGATTGAACACTATTTCCATAAATATGGCATTAAGCGTTTCATTTTGCGCTTACCTACGATTTATCTCTATCATCCCGATCCTTACTATCATGTGGATGGTGTAAAGCGCGAGATGTTCTATCGTATGTTCATTGATAAAGCAGTTGCTGGTGAGCCTATTGAAATCTGGGGTGATGCTTCAAAGGTGAAAGAAATAGTTTACGTTAAAGACTTCGTACAGATTGTTGAGTGCTGCGTGAAATCTGCACTTGATGGCGGTTTCTATAATGTAGGTGAAGAAGAGTGTGTCTCACTGGAAGAACAAGTAAGAGGCATTGTTGAGGTGTTTGGCAAAGAAGGCCACAAATCACCCATCGTATATCGTCCTGAAATGCCAGATCCGTCAGAGTTTGTATTTGATATTTCTAAAACCAAAAATGAACTGGGGTATAAACCCAAGTTCAATTATCGTGAGTCTTTAATTGACTTCAAGCATGAAATGGAGGCCAATCCATTTGAGAAGCTTTGGGGTAAAGAATCTGATTATAGAGATTAAACCGTGATAAAGTTATTTTCTATTCAAGACTATACCGCTTGGGATGATACTGTAAAGTCTTTTGCTGAATACGATGTGTATTATCTTAGCGGGTATGTAAAGGCATTCCATATTCATGGAGATGGTGATCCTTTCCTTCTTTATTATGTGAGTGATGGATTGAAGGCTATCTATGTGTATATGAGGAGGCCTACGGCCATTGAGGGAATATTTGATTCTGTGTCTCCTTATGGTTACGGTGGTATTCAATTTGAGGGCGACACTTCAGAGGAGAACAAGGCCGCATTCTGGAAGGAGTATTTAGCCAAGATGGAAGAGGAACATATTGTAGATAACTTTGTTCGCTACCATCCTGTACTGAAGAATGCAGTACTGTACTAGCCCCCTAAATAACTGGACTAAATTATAAAAACAGTTTAGTAATAGTT
>CAZRIV010000023.1:0-27636 GCA_964600235.1 uncultured Bacteriovoracaceae bacterium
TTGAACCTGTGACCTTCGGCTTGTAAGGCCGACGCTCTCCCAACTGAGCTACCCGCCCTGATTCTTTTTCAATCAGAAAGACCTACTTGTTTACGACTTCCTTGAACGCCTTACCCGGCCTGAAGCGAGGAGCCTTTGAAGCCTTGATCTTGATGGTAGCTCTTGTTCTGGGGTTTACACCCTGCCGTGCAGCCCTCTGAGCAACATCGAAGGTACCGAAACCTACCAGTGTGACCTTATCCCCTTTCTTGAGGGCAGTCTGGATGGCCTCTGTTGTTGCATTTATAGCCTTTTCAGCCGCTGCCTTGGGGATGCCTGCCTTATTTGCCACAACGGATATCAACTCTGTCTTCGTCAAAACATACCTCCTATAAAGATATTTGTTTTCCCATGCCCAATTGCTCCTGAAAACTAACAACATTTATAATGGCTGTCAATAGCTCAGTTGAGGGTACATGCGATTATCTGGTCCATATGCCCTACAAGTTGGACCTTCATTCCACGCAAAATTTCCTTTGGGGTGTCATGAAGATCTTTCTCGTTTTCCACGGGTATGAGAACAGTATCAATACCTGCTTCCTTCGCGGCCAACAGCTTCTCCTTCAGTCCGCCGACAGGGAGAATCCTTCCACCCAGGGTCAACTCGCCCGTCATGGCATACTGATTCTTCACGCTCCGCCCGGTCACTGCCGACACAATAGAGGTGGCCATGGTAACACCTGCAGATGGACCGTCCTTGGGTACCGCCCCCTCGGGGATATGGATATGGATGTCCATGGTCTGGTAGAAATCCTTATCAAGTCCGAATTCACCGGCACGGGACCTCACATAGCTCATCGATGCCTTGGCTGATTCCTGCATGACATCACCCATTTTCCCGGTGAGCAACAGATTGCCCTTTCCCTGCATCGCTGTGGATTCAACCCTCATGAGCATGCCGCCTGCCTCTGTCCAAGCGAGACCGTTCACGACGCCAATAGAATCCTTCTTCTCATACATGGGCCTGCGGTAGCGAGGCACACCCAGGAGGTCCTGAACTTTTTTTCCTGTAATCTTAAGCTCCTTCTGACCGCTCCCGGATACGATGCTTTTCACGAGTTTTCTGCAAACAGATGCGATCTCTTTCTCCATGTTCCTTACACCCGCTTCCCGGGTGTATTCATGGATTATCGTTTTTATGGCCCTTGGGGATAATTCTATACCCCGTCCATCCAGACCATGGAGCTTGAGTTGCTTCGGCACGATATGCCTGGTGGCTATCTGCAATTTGTCATATGAGGTATACCCCTCGAGCTGAATAAGCTCCATCCTGTCAAGCAGCGGAGCCGGGATGGAATAGATCGTGTTTGCCGTCGTAATGAACATGACCTTGGACACATCGTAATCAGCGTCAATGTAATGGTCGTTAAAGGCATTATTCTGCTCAGGGTCAAGGGCTTCCAGCAGAGCGGCAGCAGGATCTCCCCTGAAATCAGTGCTCATCTTATCCACCTCGTCCAGGAGGAATACCGGATTCGATGTCCCTGAGCGCCTGATACCCTGGATGATCTTTCCCGGCAATGCCCCTATGTAGGTACGCCGGTGACCCTTGATCTCCGCCTCGTCCCGGACGCCGCCCAGGGATACCCGGACAAAGTTTCTCGCCACAGCCCTGGCAATGGATTTTCCTAATGATGTTTTACCCACCCCCGGCGGACCCACCAGACATAATATGGGCCCCCTGGTGCTACCCACCAGCTGCTGGACGGCAAGGTATTCAAGAATGCGGTCCTTCACCTTGTTCAAGCCGTAATGGTCTTCATCCAGGATCTGTTGAGCGAACAGGATATCCTTCTTGTCTTCGGTAATCTCATTCCAGGGAAGAACAAGGAACCAGTCGATATAGTTTCTTATGACCGTAGCCTCGGCACTCATGGGCGGCATCATGCGCAACCGCTTGAGCTCGGCATAAGCCTTCTCCCGGGCATGGGAAGGCATGTTCTTGCTTTTAAGCTGCTTTCCCAGTGCAGAAATCTCATCGTCCATGTTTTCCATGGGGATCCGCTGAGGCTGCATCTGCTCAAGCGCCGAAGATTTTCTTCCGGCGGTTGCCTTGTTCCTTGTCTGATCCCTCATACTCGACTGGATTCTCGCAATATCAATCTCGGAAAGGAGATACTCATTCACCTTCTCAAGCCGGGATACAATGTTGCTATCCTCCAGTAGCTCCTGCTTTTTTTCGGTCTTGAGGGTAGTGTATGAGATCACCATATCACAGACCGTGCCGGGGTCTTCTTGACATTCAATACTTTTGATTACATCAGAATCAAGATCGATATCGTACAGCTCGCAATACCCCTGGAACAATTCGACAGCAAGCCTTCTCAGTGCCTCGGCCACTTGTTTGTCGGCAATGAACTCCACAAACTGCTCGGTAGCCGCAAAGAGCTGATCTTCGTCGTACAGTATGTCCTTTATGTATCGGCGGTTCGTGCCCTGTATGAATATCTTTATCGACCCATTGGGCAATCGGAGCAATTGGAGTATTACAGAGGAAACACCAACCGGGTAGATATTCTCCCGCAGGGGTTCCTCCGGGGCATGCCTTCTCCGGCAGCAGACAAGTATCTCCTCCTTACCCTCATAGGCGGCACATATGGCCTTGGCTGTCTTTTCATTCTCAATAAACAGTGGAATGATTGTGTGAGGAAATACTACGACATCCTTCAGAGACAATAAGGGAAAGACATTCTCTGATGCCTCGGTCTTCATAGCATCTTTACTTATGCCTGAGAGGATTTTCTCTCGTATACTATGATGGGCGGTTTACCCTTCAGCACCACGTCCTGGCTGATGATGCATTCTTTGACCCCTTCCATATCAGGGATATCGTACATGATATCCAACATTATCCCTTCCATGATGGATCTGAGTCCCCGGGCGCCGGACTTGCGCTTCATGGCCTCGGTGGCAACGGCCTTCAGTGCATCCTTGGTGAAGGTAAGATCCACACCTTCAAGCTTCAATAACGCCTGGTACTGCTTCACAAGAGCATTCTTGGGCTCATTGAGGATGGTGATAAGGGCGTCTTCGTCCAGTTCATGGAGCGTGGAAACAACCGGCATACGACCGACAAACTCGGGTATCATTCCGAATTTGATAAGGTCTTCCGGTTGCACGTTTTTAAGTATCTCTCCGATATCCCGCTCTTTCTTGCCCGAGATCTCGGCAACAAAGCCTATGGTTTTTTTGTCGAGCCTCTGGGAGATGATCTTGTCGAGACCGATAAAGGCCCCACCGCAGATGAACAGGATATTGGTGGTGTCGATCTGGATGAACTCCTGCTGAGGGTGTTTGCGTCCGCCTTTAGGCGGGATAGATGCCATGGTGCCTTCGATCATCTTAAGCAGCGCCTGCTGCACTCCCTCGCCGGACACATCCCTGGTGATGGACGGATTATCACCCCGGGAAGCAATCTTGTCTATCTCATCGATATAGACAATTCCCTTCTGGGTTCTCTCCACGTCATAATCGGCGTTCTGGAGAAGGTTGACGATAATATTCTCTACGTCTTCCCCCACGTATCCTGCCTCGGTCAGCGTGGTGGCATCTGCGATGGTGAAAGGCACGTCAAGGATCTTTGCCAGTGTCTGCGCGAGCAGGGTTTTTCCGCTGCCGGTGGGGCCGATGAGCATGATGTTGCTCTTGCTGATCTCCACCCCGCCGATGTTGGTGTTCGATTCTATGCGCTTGTAATGGTTATGGACCGCCACGGACAGAATACGCTTGGTCATCTCCTGACCGATCACATATTCATCGAGGACCTCTTTAATTTCAGAAGGCTTGGGAATATTCGACGAGGTGCTGAAATGCCGGTACTCTCCCTCCTCCTCGGCCAGGATCTCGTTGCACAGGGCGATGCACTCGTCGCAGATATAGACATCAGGGCCCGCGATAAGCTTTCGGACCTCTTCCTGCGATTTGCCGCAGAAAGAGCATCTCAGCCCAGGCCTGTAATGGTCGTTAATTTTTGGCATCTGCCTTCTCTCCTTCTTTTTCCTTGGCAGGTCTCTTGAAGATGACGTGATCTATTATACCATACTTCTGCGATTCTGTCGCATCCATGAAAAAATCACGCTCTGTATCCGCCCCTATCTTATCTATAGGCTGTCCCGTATGCTTAGACAAGATCTTGCTCAAAGCATCCTTGAGCCTCAGCATCTCATTGACCTGGATGTTCACGTCGGTCACCTGCCCCTGGGCGCCTCCCAGCGGTTGATGGATGAGGATACGGGAATGCGGCAACGCATAACGCATGCCGGCGTCTCCCGCAGAAAGAAGCACTGCAGCCATGGATGCCGCCTGGCCGATGCAGATGGTACTCACCTTGGGCTTGATGTACTGCATGGTGTCGTAAACCGCTAACCCGGCGGTCACCGACCCTCCGGGGGAGTTTATATAGAAGAAGATATCCTTGTCAGGGTCTTCGGATTCCAGAAACAGAAATTGAGCCACGAGCAGGTTGGCGATGTCATCGTTTATATCCGTGCCCAGCATCACTATCCTGTCTTTGAGCAACCGGGAATAGATATCATAGGAACGCTCGCCCCTGCTTGTCTGTTCAACAACTATGGGAATCAATGTCATGAGGGATTCTCCTCTGTACCGTCTACCTCTACTATCTTTGATTCTCCAATGATGTAATCATACACCCTTTTCTCCAGGATGGAAAATTTCATCTCATCCAGGCTCCCCTCTCGCTCTTCAAGGTTCTTTCGCACCGCCGCAGGGGTCATAGAGTATTTTTCGGCAAGAGAGGCAATTTCCTTTTCCAGATCCTCATCGCTCGACTCAATTGCCTGCGCCTTTGCGATGGCCTCTATGAGCAAGGTGGTCTTCACGAGTTTCTCGGCGGATGACATGGTCTCTTCCCTGAGGGCCTCTCCATCGGGATAAACGTCCTGCATCCTTATCCCCTGTGATTGCAGCCTCTGAGAGATCCCCTGCAACATCATGATGGCCTGGAACCTTACCATGGACTCGGGTACGTCAAAGGGGTTGGCCTCCATGAGCTTCTCGGACAGCTGCCTCTCCATATATGACCTGGCGTCGGCCTCGAGACGGGTTACCAGATCTTCCCGGATGGCTGCCTTCAGCTCGTCCACATTCTGTACATCCTTATGGACCATCTTCGCGAACTCATCATCGAGCACGGCAAGCTCCCTTACCTTCATGGAGTGCACAGTGATCTTGATATGGGCCGTCTTGCCCCGCATGTCCTCCAGGAAATGATCCTCGGGAAAGGTAATATCGACCTCTTTCGTGTCGCCCGCCTTGTGCCCCATAACCTCATTCTCAAGTCCGGGAAAAGCGCTCCTGATTCCGGCCTCAACGGTTATCTTATCCCTGTTGAGCTTTTCATCTTCTTCACAGATAATGTTGACAACGGCATAGTCACCCTTCTTAATTTCATAATCGGGGTCATCCACATCCTTTACCGTGGCATAGGTTTCCAGCAATCGGGTAATGACGTCATCGATGTTCTTGTCCTCGACTGCTATCTTTGGCTTTTTCAGCTCGAACCCTGTATAGACCTGCGGTACGACCTCCGGCTTCACCTCGAACTTGGCGGAAAAGGTGAATTCCTCATCCTCCTTTGGAGGTTCGTTCTCGAACTCGGGGATCGACACGACAAATATGCCCTGCTCTTTCGCCGCCTCTTCAAATTTTTCCCTCACGAGTTTGCGTGAGAGTTCATTATCGATATAATCCTGATAATACATCTTGACGATGTGTCTGGGGGCCTTGCCTTTCCTGAACCCTTTTATGGAAACGCTCTGGGTGATATCCCTATAAATGTCCTCCGTCACCGAAATGACATCCTCTCTGGGAACCACGACCTTCATCTGCCTTTTGGTGCTGCCCACATCCGTAATTTCGACTTTCATCATGAATCCTTTCTCTATCTGCCTGAGTGGCTATTCCTTTCTCATGTATCACATATTCAGGTCAATGGCTTTTTCGGCAATGAGAGGTCTTTGAACACCCCTTCCATATCCCGGTGGTATGTTCTGTCTTCGTTGTAAATGACAAGAGGGCTCTCGATGGCGAACTCCCTGCCCCCGTCACGCACCGCGCATACGAGGCAGATCTCGGCCGCTCTCGTCGATGATGTATAGACGCACCTCATGCGTTTCGGCTCTATTTTTCTTAATCGCATGGTATAAAGAAGATCCGGGATCCTCCATGCCGGGTACACGATATATAATCTCCCTTGGGGGCGTAGCAGCTCATATGATCTTTTTAGCAACACATCGAGATCAAGCGAGATCTCATGCCTGGCAATGGCCTTTGAGCTGTCCGGATTGATCCTGCCTGTTTTCAGAGGCCTGTAGGGAGGGTTCGTTACTATGGCATCAAAGCGAGGCCCGGAGTAGTCCCTGATATCACAGCAGGATATCCTGACCTTGTCCGAAAGGCCAGAATGTTCAATGGACCGCCTTGACATCTCAGCCAGGTCTTCCTGTATCTCAATGCCTGTCACATGAAGATCTTTCATTGATGAAAGGAGCAGGCAAACAACACCTGAACCAGAACCAATCTCCAGGACCTCAGTGCCAGGTGCTTCATCAACAAAGGCTCCTAAGAGATACGAGTCGATGGAATACCGGTAACCCTTTTTCTTCTGGAGGATGAACAAACTGCCACATGATAAGGAATCGAGCGTCTCATCCTTGCCTGGATCAATTTTTCCCTTCATCCATGTATTTCCATTTCCGGCCGACCTTGCCAAGACTACTTATCCATCGACGGCGCTTCCTCCATGAGATCCTCGAACAGGGTGGGAGTGATCGCCATGACATCATTGAACATGAGGTAAGCCAGGCGCCTGATCTCCCATTCGGCTGATTTTTCCAGGCGGAGCCCGAAGAAATGCCGCAAAGACCTGGCATTCACATAAACATAGGCCGAGGTGGACCAGCCCACGGGCATGAGCCTTCTGAGCTCCTGGTTCCTCACCCCGAGCGCCTGGAGCTCTTCATAGGTGTCCATGGCATGGCGGTGTTCCTTTTCATAAGCCTGGTATATGTCCTTCACCTGCTCTTCTGAATCGATGTACTCAAGGGCCGGGTAGATGAACAGGTTCTTGTTGGCCTTGACATATCTGGTGGAACGGAATGTCCATCCGATGCCTATTCTGTGGCGTGTCCACTGTCCGGCTAAAGACTTCGATACCCCTGACACATAATAGACGAACTGGACTGCTTCGAGGCAGGTCTGGTGGCCCCAGGAGATGAGCTTCTTGTTGAGCCTCAGGTCATCCTCATGGGTCCCTTCCGATTCATGGCTCTGCCTTGCCGTGTAGGCAGGCAGGGTCTCTATGGTGACACCCTGGGCGCTCATCTCCCCGATGGGTGTGGTCACCCCGATGAGCTTAACCTGCGGCTCCTCATTCCTGAACAGTCCCTGCCTGAGATGCCTCCACTTCTCTATGTGCTCCATTTCGCGATTGAAGTACTTCAAAACGGTCTCTCCTCCTTGCCATTGGTTGATACCCTGTCCCCCTGCCATACCCCCCTGTAGGGAACCGCATTGCCGTCAATGGGGAAAAATGCAATGCAGAGTATGCGGAAACCCATCTGGATATCCACATCCATATGCCCCTGGTGCTTCATACCCACCGTGAGTTTTCCCTGATAATTTGGTGAAACAAAGGCTGTTTCCAATGGGATGCCTGAACGGATCAGTGTTGTTCTCGGCCTTATATAGGCAAAAAGATCTGCGGGCAGGTTTACCTGTTCTATGGTCTGGAAAAGAAGGTACTCCTGGGGTTTTATCGTAAAGACTCCGTCCGGCGAACCGGCTATATCCATGAGCAGCTCTATCTCCGGGGTTATCCTGCTGTCGCGCATGAGCCTTGCCCTGCCGATGGGTCTGTATATCGCCCCCAGGCGCAGGTCCACGGTCGTTCCCTCTATGCCGTCTATCTGATCAGGACCGAGATGTTCTACAAGAGGCTTCTTAATGTTCCCGCCCGTGACGTGATCTTCAACCTCCACGCCGCTACGTATCATCTGAACAATCCTGTCTGCCCCCAAAACCATTTACAACCTCCTCTTGGATGTGTCGCCGGTCATGAACTGCATGGCATACTCCATTGTATTATCGTGAATAACGAGCTGTTCGACCGTAGTGCGGCTCAAGGTGAGCACATCCTTCCAGTACTGGTCTCGCTCGGGAATAGGTGAATCATAGGGGTGCTCGTAAACGACCCTTATAATGCCGGACATAATAATGAGCTTGGAGCAGGTTATGCAGGGCTCCAGGGTGCAGTACATGGTAGAGCCTTCCAGGCTCACCCCCTTCTTCGCAGCGAGTGATATGGCATTCGCTTCCGCATGGGCCGACCTGCACATGTCATATTTCATTGCCTCGGGCCACTCGAGCGACCTCCGGAAGCAGACCCCGTCATCCATGCAGTGTGATTGCCCGGGTAAAGATCCATTGTAGCCTGTTGTAATCACCTGCTTGTCTTTCACCACTACTGCGCCGGTGGGCCTTGACAGGCAGGTGGAACGGGATGCCGCAAGCTTAGCAAGCATCATGAAGTATTCATCCCATGACGGTCTTTTCAGGTTCATTCAGGCGGCCTTTACAATCAGAAAGTAATAAACACTGGTCGCCAACTTATAATACGAAGTCCTGGAACCTGTAAAGATTCAAACCTGGGCAGCGACATAAAATGACCATCATATAATGGACAATCCCCTGATCATGTTATACTTATGTATATGTTCAAAACAACGAAATGAGTGCCGGATTTCATGCAGCAAGCACAATGCTGTTCAAGATCTCGTAAAAGGTGATGTGAATGCTTGATGCAATCGTCATCGGTGCAGGATATGGCGGCATGAGTGCGGCCGCCCTCCTTGCCCGGGCAGGACTCAAGATTATCGTACTCGAGCAGGATCCGCTCATTGGTGGAAGGGCTAGTTTTTTTCAAGATCAGGATGGGTACCAGTGGGAATATGGGGCGCACTCTCATCGCCTCGCCCAAAAGGGCATTGCCTCTGAGTTGCTCCGCCGTCTCGGAGACGAGATCACCTTCCTTCCCCAGTCAAAGGATGCCAAGCTCATTTATAAAAACCGGCTCTGGCACAGACCCGAGGGACTCATAGGCTACCTGAGAGCCCCCTTCCTCTCTCTTCCGGGGAGGCTGATCCTTCTGAAACTGCTTCTGAAGATAAAGCGCTCACACCCTGAACAATGGTTCGATTCCACCCTGTCGGACTTCTATCGCTCATTTTTTTCAAACAAAGAGGTAGAGGAAATACTTCCACTCCTTGGTTTTTCTGTCATGTGCCCTGATCCCTCCAGGGTCAGCGCAGGTGAAGTCATCGACTTCGTACAGCGGCTCCTGAAAGCCGGTGTGAGTGTCGGGGAACCTGTGGGAGGATCTTCCCAGATATTGAAGAAGCTTCGTTTCCATGTTGAGTCCCATGGCCAGATTCATGTGAACGAGAAGGCCCTGAGCCTTATCATTAGGCAAGGACAGGTCAAGGGGGTAAAAACGGATACGTCAACCTACGAATCCAGGCGGGTCATCTTTGCAGCCAGGCTCCCCCTGCTCTTTGACATTGCAGAGCAGAACCTCTTTTCACCTGATTTCACGTCATACTGTAATGGCATCGAGCACAGCTCCTGCCTGAGTTTCGATTTCATTACGAATTACCCGGCAACAGACATCAAGGGCAGCATCTTCGGCATTGATATACCCATCTGGGCCAGATTCCAGACAAATGCAGACCCGACCTTTACCCCCCAGGGGAAGTACCTGTCGACCTGGGGAATCATGCTGCCCTGGGGGTTTGACGGGGATCCCGAGGTGGCCGAGACAACCGAAAAGAGGCTCAAGACAGCCATTGACCGCCTCTTTCCACATTTGCTGCCCAACCTTGCAAAAGAGCGCAGGCTCATTATACCCGTGATGAACGGGAACATCCTTACCCCACGACAGGCGAGGCCGCACAGACCTGATGTCATATGCGATACCATCAAAGGTCTTTATCTTGTCGGCGATACGCTGCGGGGTGAGGGATGCTCAGGTGATATCAGTTTTTCATCTGCCATGAAGGCCGCCGATATCATCCTGTCCGAACTTGGGCATACCCCCACTCCGACCTGATACGATCGAAAAAAGTGCTTCTCATGAAAGGACCGAACGTATGGGGCAAACAGCCGCTCTTTTTGACATGGATCATACCATTACCTGGAAGAACTCCGGTTTGTCATCCGTGCAATACGCACGCACGCAGGGCATGGTGCCCCTGGGGTTTCTCCTTCTGGAAATCTTGAAGATAGGCCTGTACCGCCTGTCTCTCATGAATATCGAAGGGTGGTACGAGCGCAACATGGGTCTTCTTGCAGGCTTGAGCCTGAAGGACATGGAACGGTTTTCTCAGGCATGGTTTCATGCAATGGTCCACAAGTCCATCTACAGGCAAGCCCATGAACTGATTCTGGATCATGCCATGAAAAAACACCGCCTTATAATCATATCCAACTCACCACCATTCTTCGTAAAACCCTTGGCAGATGCCCTGGGGATCAGTGATATCATAACCTCGAGGGTCGAGGTACAGGACGACATCCTTACTGGAAGGCTCATCAAGCCGCTTTGCTATGGAAAAGGCAAAAAGGAATATGCGCTTCGCTGGGCGCGGGACCATGATGTCGACCTCATGCAAAGCTATTTTTACACCGACTCGATCTACGACATCGACCTCCTCCATGAGGTGGGCTTCCCCGTGGCGGTAAACCCTGACAGAAAACTGAGAAAGGCGGCACGGCTGAATAACTGGAAGATAATGGACTTCAAAAAGGAATCTGCATTTTGAACTGCAGGACTTTCAGGTCTCATCAAGTAGGACCACAAGGCCTTTTCGAAAGGACGATCATGAGATTTAATGCCTTCAGTTATTCAGCAGCGGTGCAAAGGTCTTTTCTAGATAATGTTCGCGAGGCTGAACACGGTCAAGATTGATTTTATCGGCAGTCTGCCTTTATGGGCATAAAAGGTCCTTCTCTCTGTGCCTTCGAAGCGTGATTTTGTGAAATAGAGCCCTTTGAAGCTGTAGATAAAGTTACCGTAGTCGTAGAGCAGGCGGATGATTTTTTTGACAATGCCTGATTCGTACTGCTCGTCATTTTCTCCTACCATCATGGGACAAAGGCCAAGGTCCAGGTATTTTACACCCTCTTTTTTAAACACATCCATGGCATGGCACATGAGGGGATAGAATATGCCATACTTGAACTTGTTGCTGAAGCGGGAGATATTGGGCACACAGCTGACTACCTTGCCGTCCTTGTAGAGCGGGTCGAAAAAGACAAATCCCACGAGATCGCCCTCGTGATAGGCAGAGAACTTCCTGGTTCCTTCCTGAAATTCCTGATCCATGGGCCGGATAAGAAAATTGACTTCGCAGTTGCTTACCTTGCGCGTTCTCATCCATTCCCTGGTAAGCTCATGGCACCCGGTGTCGCTGTATTTTTCTTCGATGACCACACCTTCTTTCAAGGCATGGTTGATGGAAGTACGCAATACCTGCTTTTTCTTGCCCTTCAAGTCCCATTTCTCAAGGTTGACCACGGATTCTACTCCGAACTGTGTGGAGTAATAGCCTAATCCATCGGCTATGAGCTCGGCTAGGGGCTGGGAAACCTGGATAAAAGCAGTGCTCTTTGAGTCTTGAAGAAGTCCTCTGATGAGCAGTTCGCGGTTCTTTTCTTCACAGATGGGGTCTGCCAGTACAAACCGGGTGCCCCACTTCTTTTTGTACGCAATGAATCCGATCCCGGGCATGTCGAAATAGTTCATACCCGGTTGGAGCATGGAAAACGACATGCACTGGCTGCCATATTTCTTGAGCAGGGAGAGCCGTTCGGTAAAGCTGAAGAGATCTATGCCTCCTTGAACCTCTGTCCTGAAGAGGTCCGCGGCAACAATTTTAGTCGGGACATGTCACCGTGGCTGCCCAAGTAATGGTTTAACCTGAGCTGCAGTACTCATCTATGACTATCCCCTTCTGGGTGACCAATGGCGGCTCTAACGGTTTTTTCCGAAACGCTCATGGCTCGTAACCCAATCAAGGGACGCATTCGCTCCGGACAGGGACAACTCCCCTGCCAGTGCTACGGCGGCAACGATCTCTGCAAACTTCATGACCTTGCCCTGACCGTAGCATCCAAGGGTCTCCAGGCATTCTTTCTGTGTTGGGAGACCTGTGCCGCCGCCATAGGTTGCAACGATAAGAGATGGGAGTGTCAGAGAGAGATAGAGGTCTCCTTCAGGGGTGATCTCTGTGTATATCAAGCTGGCTGAGGATTCTGCTATATTCGCCACGTCCTGACCTGTGGCAATGAACAATGCTGCCAATGCGTTTGCACAATGGACCCCATTGCCCGCACTGCCGGATAAAAGGGAGCCAAGATTCGCTACCCTGCAGAGATGGTCCAGGGTGTGGGCATCAACCCTCATGTTCTGGATCAGGACATCCTTCGGAATGGTCACCTCGGCAACAACCCTCTTGCCACGGGTGTTCATGGTGTTCATTAACGATGCCTTCTTGTCCGTTGCGAGATTTGACTCCATATAGAAATGGCGGACCGTATCCACCTGGGTAAGGATCCAGCTGCATGCCGTGAACGTGGCCATACTGACCATATTCTGGCCGGCTGCATCCCCAGTGAAATAGTTGAACCGCAGGTAAACAAACTTATGAGCCATGTACCTTTCTATACCTATCAGTTTGGCAACCTTGGAGCTTGATTCCGCCTGGCGGCGGATTTCATCCATATTGTCGTCGAGCCATGAGGCAAAGTCTCTGGCCTCCCGTGCCGAATCAAAGACAAATACCGGCGCTCTCTGCATGCGGTCATCCACCACGGTGACCGACACACCGCCGCACATGTTCAGAATCTTGATGCCCCTGTTGTATGAAGCCACCAGGGTGCCTTCGCTTGTGCACAGCGGGACAACGAACTCACCCTTGGCATGCTCTCCATTAACCTTGATGGGACCAGCAAATCCGAGCGGTACCTGAGCCACGCCGGTGAAATTCTCTATATTGCCTTTCGTGACCATGGGATCAAAAGAATGGTGTTTCACATGATGCAGGGGAGTTCCCGTATAATCCTCAATGAATTCCTGTCGTTGCCTGACCACATCCATGTCATAATTATTCTGCTTATCACAGGGAATCCTCTTCTGGGTCGATCTGGTCTCAATGACCGAATCAGTGGCGTCGAGATCCAGCAGGCCATAGAGGTCTGTCTCGCAGATGATGGAAATCTGATGTTCAATATTTTTAGCCAGGGCTATGGAGGGTGCATGAAACTCGACATCCATCCCCATGGGGAATGGGAGCGGTTGACCGGTATTTATTTCGCTGGCCTTGAGGCGTGTGCCGTTGTTTCTCATGACAAGATCATCCAATGATATCTCGAGTCCATTGATGGTTATCGCTGAAACATTTGTGATAAAAGCATCTTTCATGGGGTTCTTGATCGTGAAGGATACGCCGCCATCAACATTCTTCAGGCTTCCTATGGAGTATATCTTCTTCATGATGAGAGGCGATATAGACACATGGCTCTTGGATTCAGGTGCCCTGCTGATGGAAACAAGTCTTGGCTCGGTTGTAGTATTCCGCATTGATCCCTTCCTTTCAATAAATCTGGTTGTTCATCAAGATGCCCGATTGTTTAATTATCCATTCAGAGATATTGACCATGGACAACTCATAATCACGAAGCGTGCCAAGATTTGCCGAATAAATTACGAAACTACCCCCAGGCGAATATCAGGTGATGTCTAGTATTTATATGTTACATTGCAATATTATCAGTTGGTTATGCATAATGCAAAGAGTGGATAATGCTTTATTGTGTGTAATTTTTTACCCTCTATGAAAGAAAAGGTTTTCCTGAAAACCAAAGGGGACTACCCCAACAGGACCAGGATTGAATAGTACCTCTCGTCAAAGAGAAACCTGAAATATCTGATGTCCCTTATCTCAAGCCCAAGCATTTTTAGGTGCGTGGCATGGTCACAGACCGGAATGAAGGGCGCCCCGGCTCTTGTCAGGCTATAATGGCAAAAAAAGGTGGATACAACATTGGGTTGTGTCAAGGATAAACAGATCAATACTCGGTAAGCCACAGATTATACAACCGGACATTCTCCCTATAAAACCTTGTCCATGAAGGCCTTGACCCTGGGATTATCCATATTATCCGAGAATACATCCTGAGGGGTGCCGTCAAAGATGAAGCTGCCGTTATCCATAAAAATCACCCTGTCCGCCATCTCCCTGGCAAAACCCATCTGATGGGTGACGATCACCATGGTCATGCCTTCACTCGCCAGAGTCTTGATGGCACTGAAGACCTCTCCCACAAGTTCGGGGTCAAGGGCAGAGGTGGGCTCATCAAAAAGCATGAGCCTCGGCTTCATTGCCAATGCCCTTGCAATTGCCACACGCTGCTTCTGCCCGCCCGACATGAAAGCGGGGAAGACATCCTTCTTTTCAAGGAGACCCACCTTGCCCAGCAGGTCCATCGCTATGCCCCTGGCCTCATCCCTGGATTGCTTCCTCACCGTAACCGGCCCTTCCATGACATTTTCCAAGGCAGTCATGTGGGGAAAGAGATGGAAGTGCTGAAACACCATTCCTATTTCCGAACGGAGTCTGCAGATCACATCGGGTTTATCAAGAATAAGGCGGCCTTTTTTATCACGCCGGTATCCCACCTCCTTGCCATCCATGAGTATCCTTCCCTCATCGATCTTTGCAAGAAAGTTTATCATCCTCAGCAAAGTGGTCTTGCCTGAACCAGAAGGGCCGATAATGACGATCCGCTCACCCTCCTGGATGCTCAGATCCACGTGATCCACGGCAACAAAACTGCCGAAGCGTTTGAGAACACCCTGAAGCTCAATCATCGGTTTTCATACACCCCCAGCCGGTCCTCGATTTTTCTGAATGACACCGTGAAGATACTTGTCAGTATGAGATAAATGAACGCAGCCTGTATCAGTATGTATACATTGAATGTAGCGCTGAATATCTGGTTTGCAGCCCTCATGAGTTCCACCATGGCTATGGTGGATACCAGGGCGGTATCCTTTATCAATGCGATAAATTCGTTTCCTACGGGCGGAACGAGACGCTTGTAGGTCTGAGGAATGATGATACGGCGCATGGCCTGAGAATAGCTCATGCCTATGGCCTTGGCCGCCTCCATCTGCCCTGCATCTATGCTTTCAATGGCCCCCCGCATGATCTCCGCAAGATAGGCCGAATAATTCAATCCCAGCCCGAGCACTGCTGCGGTAAAGGGTTTGAGTGTTATGCCCAGGGATGGAAGACCATAGTAAATGAAGAAAAGCTGAAGAAGAAGCGGGGTGCCCCTGAATATCCAGATATAACACCAGAAAAACGACGAGATGACCCTGATGCGGCTGATCCTGCCCAGGGCGATGAGCAGGCCTACGATGGGAGAGACCGCCATGGTGATGAAGACCAGGAGCAGGGTCATGACCGTGGCCTTCGCCAGGGTGGGAAGGAATTTCTTCATATCCTTGATGAATTGGAGCCATTCGGGTGTCTGTGCCCCCTGAATCTCGGCCAGAAGATTCTTCGCCTCAAGGTTATCGGGAAGCAAGGCCAGGATCTCGTGACACATGGCCGAACTTGACGGATAATCCTTTTTGCTGAAAAGGATCTTGGCCGCCTCGACCCTTGATCGCACGAAGACCCCGGCGTCTTCTCCGGGTTCAGGCGGTGTGACCTTCTTGAACAGCTCAACGGCTTCATCCCCCCTGTCTTCCTGGATCAGCCGCATGCCTTTTGCCAACAGCTCATACTGGTCAGGGCCTTCGGCTGCGTGCACAAAAGCACCCCTGAAAAACAAGGTGAAAAGGAATAAAAGACCCAGCGCACAGGAGAGTACGCCGGGCCTGCGAATGTTCATGATGTTATTTCCAGGACGTAATGTCATCCCCGAACCATTTGATGGATATCTTCTTCATGGTGCCGTCCTTGAACATGGAGTCCAGGGTCTTCTGAATCTTGTCCTTCAGTGCGACATCCTCTTTTCTTATACCAATGCCGATAGGTTCGGAAAGGAGCTCTTCCTTGAGTACCGAATACTCACCCGGCTTCTGGGAGAGGTAGTAGCGGCCGACCAGCTCATCCACGGCCAGCGCGTCTATCCTGCCGATCTTGAGATCCATGAACGCATCCGTGTTCTTATCGTACTTCTTGATCTCCTTGAACTTCTTGTTCAACTTTGCAAGTGCCTCCTCAGAGGTGGAGCCGAGCTGAACCCCCACAACGTTGCCTTCTCCGAGGTCCTTGAGGCCCTTTATCTTCTTGTTGCCCTTCTTCACCACAATGACCTGCTTTTCCATGATATAGGGCTTGGTGAAGGCGATCTCTTTTTCACGTTCCGCAGTGATGGACATGCCCGACCAGACGATGTCGAACTTCTTTGACTTGAGCGACAGGATGACCGTGTCCCATACCGTAGGAATATGCTCGACCTTTATACCCAGCCTCTTGGCAAGTTCCCTGGATGCATCTATGTCAAAACCCACGAGCTCGTTCTTGTCGTTGCGGAACTCCATGGGAGGAAAGGCGTCATCGATTCCTATGGTGAGCTTACCCTCTTTCTTGACCCTGTCCCATGAGCCGTCGTCCGCAGCCAGCAGATTGCCGGAAAACATTAACGCCAAGGCTGCCATAATCACAACCGTGAACAAACCTTTCTTCATATCCATTCCCCCCTCTTAAGTGGTGTCGGTTCCTAACAGGTCTATTTAATCACAAACCAGGATAATTACAAGAAGACATAAGTACGAACGGAAAACCATGAGGTGGGCTGTAGGCTTGACCTTCTCTGAAATATTCGTCAGGCGATGGGTATTACAACACTTTATTTCATGCGGAACGAAAAAATGCCCGTCACGACCTACTCTGATACAGAGATCCTTCCAGGGTGTTCATGTGTGATCCCGCCGATGATAGATGCCTCCACTACCCCTTCGTTATGGAGACGGTCAAGCAACTTACCGGCATCGTGTTCCGGAAGCACAATGAGCAGTCCTCCCGAGGTCTGGGGGTCAAAGAAGATAATCCTGTGATCATCGCTGATCCCCCCCTGAAAATCCACCATGTTCGACCTGTACTCCCTGTTCCGGTAAGCACCTGCCGGGATCAGGCCCATCCTGGCATATTCCACGGCCTCGGACAGGATGGGTATCCGTGATGCCGACAGGCTCATGCCCGCACCGGTTCCCTCGACCATCTCACAGGCATGCCCCAGCAAACCGAACCCCGTCACATCGGTGCAGGCGTGTATGGAAAATCCCTCCATCGCCTCTGCGGCTTTTCTGTTGAGCTCCTTCATGATGCCGATGGCCTTTTCCTCTGCAGACCTGCTTGCGAGGTCAGCCTTGATGGCCGTGCTGATAATCCCGCACCCCAGAGGCTTGGTGAGTATGATGGCATCACCCGGCATGCCACCCGTGTTTTTCAGTACCCGTTCCGGATGAACAGTGCCGGTGACCGACAGGCCGTATTTAATCTCAGGATCGTCGACACTGTGCCCACCCACAAGCAGAACACCTGCCTCGGCCATCTTATCCGAGCCGCCCTTGAGCACCTCATGAAGGATTTCTATATCCATCCCCTTTTCGGGGAAACAGATGATGTTCATGGCAAGCAGGGGCCTGCCTCCCATGGCGTAGACATCGCTCAGGGCATTGGTCACCGCGATCTGGCCGAAGTCATACGGGTCATCCACCACCGGCGTAAAAAAATCCAGGGTGAGGATCAATGCCAGATCCGGGGCGATCCTGTACACGCCTGCATCATCGGGCCTTTCCATCCCGACTATCAGGTTCGGGTCATGTATGACCTGTATGGATTTCAGTGCCTTGTCCAGCAACTCCGGACCGAGCTTACAGGCTCAACCGGCTCCGCTGACCGTGGAGGTAAGCTTTACCTTCCTATCCATGGACTCTCCTTATGATGAACGTTTATATACCTCAAATCGTTAAATGTTTCCATTGATACCTTTACATACCCAATGTATGATGCATATCCATGATCAGCGATCAGTTCAGATTCATCACCCTCCAGCAGTTGGAAGCGCTTGTGAGTCTCGTGGAAGAGCGGAGCTTTTCCGAGGCTGCTCGAAAAATGCTGCTCACCCAGCCCTCTCTGAGCAAGCATATCAAGAACCTTGAAGACTTTACCGGGTGCGGCCTGATAAACCGAACCAAGTCAGGTATCAGCCTCACTGCAGAAGGCTCGATACTCTATGGGTATGCCAAGAGGATCTTGAGACTGAGGGACGAGGCCCGGGATAAAATACTTATCTCAAAAGATGCAGCCGCAGGAATCATCTTTGTGGCCGCCAGCACCATACCTGCAACCTATATCCTCCCATCTGTCCTTACAGCACTGAAAATTTCACGCCCTGAGATTATGGTTCACCTGTCTGGCGGAGACAGCGACAGCGTTATCCACATGGTGCTTGACGGCCATGCCGAGATAGGATTCATCGGAAAGTCCGTGACGGACAGGAGACTGCTGTCCGAGCGGATCTGGGCGGATGAACTCATCCTTATAACCCGCAGGGGGCACCCCTGGGAGGTCTCCAGTGGAGTGAGCATGGCAGAACTTGCACAGGAGCCCTTTATCACCAGGGAAAAGGGTTCCGGGACCATGTCTGAGTTCGAGGAATTTCTTAAGACCAAGCACGATACGATGCTTTCACGCTTCAATATCGTGTGTGAGATGGGCTCGTCAGAGGCGGTGAAGGAGGCCGTCATGGCAGGCCTGGGTGTGTCGGTGCTTTCCATCCATGCCGTGAAACGAGAGCTCTTGCAAGGCATACTCGCACATATCCCCCTTCATGGTCCCAGGATAACCCGATCTTTATACATGGTCCGCAAACGCCAGTTTACGCCCCTGCCCCATCATCTCGAGTTCATGCATACCGCCCAGGCCTATAGGCCGGAAGTAAGCTGAATATCGCACAAAAAAATCTCTGGAAGTGGCACTCTCATATTTCACAGAGCGCCTTATTGCCGGATAGAAAATGATACGTACAGGAATCACCCGTAAAAGTACGTTCTTTGTGCTTATCAATTTAGTATCTTGTGTTATTCCGCAATCTTAAGAAATCTTTCGAGGTGTCTGTACGAATTTTACCCTTTTCCAAAAGACAGTGATCTGATAAGACACCCGCTGAGCTGAAACACAGCATCTCAAGAACGGGGTGAAACCGCCATGTCGAACGAACCTGTCCGTGTTGATCATCAGGAACTCAAACGGTTCATGAAGGAGGGCTTCATTGCGCTGAGTGTGCCTGAAGCCGATGCCGAGATATGCGCTACCGTCCTTATCGAGTCTGACCTGAGAGGCATAGAGTCACATGGGATCGGCAGGTTCAAGATGTACGTGGACCGGATGAAAGACGGCATTATCAGCCCGGTCAACAAACAGGCAACCGTCAAGGAAACGGAG
The DNA here is from genome assembly GCA_964600235.1 of uncultured Bacteriovoracaceae bacterium. Classification (GTDB taxonomy): domain Bacteria; phylum Desulfobacterota; class Desulfomonilia; order UBA1062; family UBA1062; genus MWEI01. The sequence continues at coordinate 19,581 of CAZRIV010000023.1, forward strand.
AATACCGCTGTTATCGATGCGCGTGACAGCCTGGGCCATGTGGTGGCCTTCAACGCCATGAAGCTTGCCATCGATAAGGCCAGGAACCATAACGTAGGTATAGTTACCGTAAAGAACAGCACCCACTTCGGCATCACCGGGTACTACCCCACAATGGCTGTTGAAAACAACATGGTCGGCCTCGCCTTCTCCAATGCCAGACCCTCGGTGGCACCCACCTATGGCGTGGAGCCCATGATCGGGACAAACCCCATAAGCTTCGGAGCCCCGTCCGACGATACATACCCTTTCCTCCTGGACATTGCCACGTCCACCACCCAGCGCGGAAAGATAGAGGTCTATGCACGGGAAGGCAAACAGACACCCAAGGGACTCACCATAGATATCCATGGGAATGAGCCGACAGACAGCAATGCCCTGCTCAAGATGTTTGTGGATGGCACGGCATCCTTACTGCCCTTGGGCGGGGCCGGAGAGGAACTCGGCGGCCACAAGGGTTATGGCCTGGGTGTCATGATAGAAATTCTGTGCGCCTCTTTCTGCGGAGGAAGCTTCGGCAAGGCTCTGACCGGACTCGATGGCAAGAAGAGCGTCCCCCACCAGCTCGGTCATTTCTTCATGGCCGTCAATATCGAGAGTTTCGTGCCTGTCACGGTCTTCAAAAGCATAACCGGCGCCATCATGCGCGAGATCAGGTCTTCAGCAAAAGTCCCTGGTCAGGGCAGGATTTACCTGGCGGGGGAAAAGGAATTCGAGATGATCGAACGGTGCAAAAAGGAAGGGGTCCCCGTCAACAAGACCCTCCAGGACATCATGATCGCCCTGAAGAAGGATCTGAAGCTCGGGAGCTATGAAATCCCGTTTCTTTAGAAATGACACACCTCCCGTACCGGACACTCAGCCTCTTACTGCGTGAGCGCTTTGGCGAACGGGTACAGAAGATCACCCTGGATGCCGGACTTTCGTGCCCCCACAGGGACGCAGACAAAAAAGGCGGGTGCATATACTGCAATGCAAAAGGCTCCGGGACCGGTGCCCATAATCTGGGAAAATCCCTTGAGGATCAGATTGAAGAGCAGATCCTGATCATGAACAGGCGCTATGGGGCGAGACGGTTCATCGCCTATTTCCAGTCCTACTCCAATACCTATGGAGAACTACCTCTTTTAAAGGGGTGTTATGATGTCATCCTGGCCTACCCGCAAATCGCCGGCCTGTCCATCGGGACCAGGCCGGATTGCATCGATGAAGAAAAGCTGAAGCTCATCGAAGGCTATGCAGACCGTTACCTGGTGTGGATGGAATACGGCCTCCAGTCGGGCAATGATGAAACCCTCACCCGCATCAACCGGGGCCATGATGTGAAGACCTTCGTGGAAGCTGTGGAGCTCACCGCTCGATTCAATCTCCGCCAGTGCGCCCATGTCATCATCGGGCTTCCAGGCGAAGGCATGGATGATTATCTTTCAACAGCCAGGCTCATCAGCTCCCTGCCGGTTACGGACATCAAGATCCACCTGCTCTATGTGGTGAGGGACACCCCCCTGGCCGCCATGTTTCATGCAGGTGGATATGCACCCCTTTCCCTTGAAGAATACTCTGCCTCGGTCGTGCGGTTCATCGCCCTCCTGCGCAAAGACATCGTGATCCAGCGCATCACAGGCGATCCGCACCCTGAAGAGCTCGTCGAACCGAGGTGGGCCCTCCGGAAGGGCACGATACGCCAGACCATCCATCAGGAGTTCGACAGGTCGGGCATTACCCAGGGATGCATGCTCGGATAGGCCATGAGAGCATACAATACCACTTTTGAGAAGGGTTTATTCCTGGCGCCGCTGTCGGGCTATACGAACTGGCCCATGAGGATGCTCTGCAGGGAATATGGAGCTGAGCTCTGCTACACCGAGATGATCAGTGCCGCAGGGCTGATCAGGAACACCCAGAATACCGGGGGACTCCTTCTCAGGCCCCTTGAGGATACACCCCTGATAGCCCAGATCTTCACCAGTTCCCCTGTCGAGGCTGCCCAGGCGGGGCACATGCTGGAAGACCACGGATTCGACGGTATAGACATCAACATGGGCTGCCCGGTGAAGAAGGTGGTGTCCAAGGGGGCGGGCGTAGCACTCATGGCTGAGCCGGAGCGTGCAGTAAGACTGGCTGAATCAGTTATCCGATCCGTAAGCATCCCGGTAAGCATCAAGATGCGTGCTGGCTGGGACACAAGCACCCTGAATGCCCCTGAACTGGCGGAGGCCTTCGAGTTTGCTGGAGCCGGTGCCATTATCCTTCACCCGAGAACCCGGGGAGAACTGTACAGGGGAAGACCCAGGTGGGAGATCCTCCATGAGGTGAAGTACCGGGTCACGATCCCCGTTGTTGCCAGCGGAGATATCCGTTCGTCTGAAGATATGGAGCGCCTTAAAAAAATAGGTGCAGATGCCTGCATGATCGGCAGGGGCGCTATCGGCGCACCATGGATCTTTCGGGAGCTGACAGGCGGCTCATCTCCATCGACGGATGAACGGAAAACCGTGATGCTCAGGCACCTGGACATGCTGTGCACATGCTACGGGGCCAAGACAGGTGTGAGGCACATGAGAAAGTTTCTCTCTTCCTATGTCAAGGGGCTGCACGGTGCGGCACATTTCCGCATGGAGGCATGCATCCTTGAAAAGCCTGATGGGATCGTGAACAAGATAGAGGAATACTTTCAGACGATCTCTTAGACAGGTATTAGCCTGTTTATTATCGCCTCCTCAATCACGCACTCTCTGCATAATCGCCATAGTCTTCTTCATTGTTCCTTACATGGGTCTCATAAAATGTTCTGCCAAGCAATCGATCCTTCATCATCTGATAGGTATGCTGGCGATAGGAAACGCTCAGTGCCCTCACGGCCTCTTCAGGTGATTCGAACAGAGGGACCTTGTAGCTGTTCCGGTACGATATGGTCTTATCGGCTGAGTTCGGCGTGTAGATGGCAGCCGGCTTGCCGTACCTGTGGCATTTCTTCACGAGTTCCATGATGGCCTCGATGACCATGGGGTGCCACAGACTGGGGACGGGCAGGAGTCCGTCCACCTCATCGGAGGAAAGAAGGATGTCGAAGATCTCCAGGAAAGTCTGCATGGACAGTGCCGGACCCAGGTCTATGGGATTTGTCACATTGAAGATCTGGCCTGTCCGGGCAAGCTTTTCCTGGGTTTCAGGCGAAAGCCTGGCCATCTCGAGCCCCGACTCTATGAGCAGGTCGGCAGTGATACCGCCGAAGGCCCCGGAGTTGGTGAACATGGCGATCCTCTTGCCCTTCAATGGCGGCATGTGTGTGAATATCTTGGGCATTGTATGCAGTTCCGAAATGGAGTTTACCCGGATGATGCCGGCCTGTTTGCAGGCGTTTTCAAAAATGAGGTCGTTGTTCGCCATTCCCGCGGTATGAGACTGGGCCGCACGCACGCCCTCCGAGGTCCTGCCCACCTTGAAGACGAGTATGGGCTTGGCGACCTTCCTGGCGACTTCTATTAATTTTCTGCCGTCCTTGATGTTTTCAAGGTACATGCAGATGACCTTGGTCTTCTCGTCGGTGTTGAAGTATTCGATCATGTCCGCTTCGTCGATATCGCTCTTGTTCCCTATACTGACTATCTTCGAGGCCTTAACCACGTCGCTCATGAATGATTCCAGGACGATCACAACGATCCCGCCGCTCTGGATAATGTAGGAGATCTCGCCTGATTCCTGGATGAAGGTGTCGAAATTGTCTTTCTGAACGCCATAGAAACAGCAGAACTTGTTCTCGGTGTTGAGTATTCCAAGGCAGTTGGGGCCCATGATGCGCATGCCATAAGCCTTCCTGATCTCATCTATCTCCCTTTGGAGCTTCCTTCCCTTGTCTCCACCTTCAGAGAATCCGGAACTCTCGATCACGATATGTTTGATCCCCTTTTCTCCGCACTGCCTTATGAACCCCGGCACAACCTGGGCCGGGGCAATGATCACGGCAAGATCCACATGGCCCGGGATATCCGCTACTGCGGTATATCCCGGACAACCGTAGACGTCCTCGCCCTTGCGATTCACGGCATGTACAGGCGCCTTGAAGGGAGAAAATTCATTCAGAGACCTGCATATGGTTGCGCCGAGATTGAATGGGGAATTGGATGCCCCGATCACGACAACAGATGAAGGATTGAAAAAAGTGTCCATTGATGCGCCTCCTCTGGTTGTACATACTTACCTGTTCAAAGTATGTCATGCCATCAGTTAGTAGGGGACCCTCACGATGCCCCTTTCCTCTTTTTGAGCTCGTTGGTGTAACGCTCTTTCAACATCTGAATCATGCTGACAATGGTCGAGAAAATGAACTGCCCGTCTGCATCGCTGCGGCCTTCGACCTCGATCCGTATCTGTTCGAGATCCTCGAGCTGTTCATCGAGCGAGCTGATCTCCTGCTCGAACTGCTTGAACATCTCCTGGGTGGGAAGGAAGCGAAAGAAGAACGCCCTGGTGAGAAAGTCCAACTGATAATCGATGGGCACAGGCGGAGAGGTGAGTGATTGGTAGAAGCTTTCCCGCCCCGCTTCGGTCAGCGAGTAGACATGCATATTGGGCTTGCCGGTCTGGTATACTATATCCTTCTTAACCAGTCCGCCCGACTCCAGCTTCCGAAGTGCGGGGTATATCTGGTTGAGGCTCAGGTTATAGGCCATCATGAGCTTGCCCGTGATGTTCTTGATCTTGTATCCGCTCTTGGGGCCTGACATGAGAAGCCCGAGAATGACCTGGTCCGTTTCCACCTGATGCCCCTGCAAGTTGTTTTTGAACCACTATAGTTTATTTAACCATAGTGTAAATTAAAATATCAATGTTTTGGCGTGTTGTCAAGCATGGTCAGATGATATGCGGTCTGATTGTATTACTAAAACAATGTACATATTGACATGCCGAATACTTCCGGGAACATGAAGGTATGCTATAACTACTTAGAATGTAATTTCATTTTGTGTTTCTGGTGTAATGTTTTCTGCAGGGGTGACGATAAGAATATTAACAACGAAGACTCCGCATCGGTGAGACTTCTCCATAGAAGGCCGGGCAGCATGACGCTGCCCGGTTTGTTTTTTAAGTTAATATCTATTCTCAACTCCACAAATATTGCTGAGAGGCACTAATAACCGGCCCGCCCCGGTTCTGATTAGTAATGAAATACTGTTAAACAAGATCTGTTACATCTCTGACAAATGCCCTGATGTCATCCTCAGTGGTATCCCACGAACACATGAGCCTCACCCCGCCTTCCCCGATGAAGGTGTAGAATCGCCATCCCCGCCCATGGAGATCGTTGATCAATTCCCTCGGCAACTCCACAAATACCGAGTTGGCCTCCACAGGAAACATGATGTGAATACCCTTGATGTTCCTGAGCTCATCATGGAGAAGCAGCGCACATCGGTTTGCATGTGCGGCATTCTTCAGCCAGACATCTCCGGAGAGAAGCCCTATCCACGGGGCCGAGAGAAAGCGCATCTTGCTGGCGAGCTGGCCTGACTGCTTGCAGCGGTAGTCGAATTCAGCGGCGAGCCGGCGGTCGAAAAAGATCACCGCCTCCCCTGCCCCGATTCCATTTTTCACCCCTCCGAAGCAGAGCACATCTACCCCGGCCTTCCAGGTGATCTCCTTGGGGGCCACCTTGAGGGTTGCCAGGGCATTGGCGAGACGAGCCCCATCCATGTGGAGGCGCAGGCCAAGCCGGGCTGCGAGATCTCCCAGGGCACGAAGTTCATCTACGTCATAGACCGTACCCACTTCCGTAGCCTGGGTGACACTGACCACCCTGGGTTTGGGATAGTGGATGTCTGTCCTCTTCAGGGCGACTTCCTCCACCTCCTTGGGGGAGAGCTTGCCGTTGTTCCCGCCTGCCAGGAGTATCTTGGTGCCGTTAGAAAAAAACTCGGGCGCACCGCATTCATCGGTTTCTATATGCGCAAGGCGCTGGCAGATAATGCTGTGGTATGACTGGCACAGCGATGCCAGGGCAAGGGAATTGGCCGCGGTGCCGTTGAACACGAAAAACACATCGCAATCCGTCTCGAAGATATCCCGCATCATGTTACAGGCCCTGGTCGTGTATTCATCTTCACCATAGGGGATGCTGTGCCCGACATTTGCGTCCGCAAGGGCTGCAAACGCCTCCGGGCAGATACCCGAGTAGTTGTCACTGGCAAACTGGCGCATCACCTTCCCCATGTACGAGAGCCCCTTTCCTTCTCAATTATCACCCATACTATGCTTCCGCTTGGCATAACTCGATACATGGCTTAAGGCCCTCAGGGTGTATCCCAGGTCATTGAATACCGGTATGCCTTTCTCGAGAAAGACCTTCCGGGTCTCGCGGATAAGATCGGTTATGTCGCAAGACTCCTGTCCCTGCCTGAATTCCGGCATGACAAGGATCACCGGCTTGCCGGTCGTGTCCATGGCCGCCTTCACCGCATCGCTGAGCTCCCGATACGGGGTTATCTCCTTGACGGAGTCGACCCCCAGGCCCATGGCTACAGCCTTGAAATGGTGCAGGAGTTGAATGAGCACCTGGACATCGACACGCGGGTCGCTGCCTGCATGCTGGAACACATGCCGGTATGCATCGGGGCCCACAAAAGGATTTGCCGCATCAATGGGATTTCGCGCACTGGACCCCGGCCTGGGGAGCACTTCAAGTATGGCGTCGCTCAAGGCCTGATCGAACGTGGGCAGGTCGAGCCCGAACCGTTCCGCCAGATCTCCTGCACTCACCCCCAGGGCACCTCCGCCGCCGGCCACGCTGAGGCCCTGGTATTCCTTTATGGGGAGCATGGAAAATGCCAGGCACGTCTGGGCAAGCTCCCACAGGTCGCCCACCTGTATGGCGCCGGCCTGGCGCAACACAGACTCCCAGATGGTCCTGCTCCCTCCCATGGACGCCGTATGGCTGGCAACCGCCCTTCCTCCTGCTTCCGAGAGCCCCCCCTTGTTTATGATCACGGGTTTCTTCGCCGCAACATCCTTGAGCGCCCTGAAAAAACCTTGTCCGTCCGAGACACCTTCCATGTACATGGCAATGACCTTTGTCTGCGGGTCATTCCCCAGGTATTCCAGCAACTCGGTCTCCCGCAGGTCAACCCCGTTGCCGAAGCTGATGACCTTGGAGAATCTGATTCCCATCCACTTTCCGATGTGTGCGAAATCTATGGACATGCCGCCGCTCTGGGAGATGAATGCAACCGAACCGCTTTCACGCGAGAGGTCCGGGCCCGGCAGAAGGGTGAGTCCGCTTTTCGGGCAGTAAATGCCGAAGCAGTTGGGTCCTATCACCCGGATCCCCTTTGCAGCGATTGAACGGATCTCCTCTTCCAGGTCTTCTCCCCTTTGTGTCCCGGCCTCTGAAAACCCGGCGGACAGTATCTCCGCCCCTGCGACACCCTTTTCCCGGCATTTTTCCAAAGCACCGGGGACATGCTCGGCAGGAACGGCAATGATGGCGAAGTCTACTTCTTGCGCTATTTCGTCGAGGTTCCGGAATATTTTCTTCCCGAGGAATTCTCCCCCGTTCGGGTTCACGGGAAAGATCTCTCCCTCGAAACCCATGGCGCCCAAGGAACTCATGATGCCGCTGGCAAAGCCGGCGCCTTTGGGTGAAACACCGATAATCGCCACGCTCTTTGGATGGAAAATGCGATTGAATACCTCGTTGGTGCGGGCCTGCTCATTCATGCTCTTCATGGTGACCTCACGTGCGAAAGATGATGCTTCGTGTAACCCTGCAGGCCTATTGTTTCCGTTTCTCAAGCTTTTGTCAATCGAGAGAGGATGTGAGTATCGGCCAGGATCTAATCACACAAATTTGAATGATGTTGACAACAGGGCCTGAGATCAGACCCTGTTGCATATGACAGGAATATGGCAGGTCGTACCGTGCCGAGGTTCTAGCAGGCCTGGTTCACAAAAGACAGTTCCTCTGGCGAGAACACCTTGTCTATGTCCAGGATCATGACGAATTCCTCGTCACGCTTGCCCA
>CAZRIV010000024.1:0-24404 GCA_964600235.1 uncultured Bacteriovoracaceae bacterium
CCCCGGACCCCAGCGTCCCGAACGCTGTGCTCTACCAGGCTGAGCCACTTCCCGTAACCAGTGTCTATCTATAGAAAAGTTTCACTTGCTAAGTCAAGAACGTTCACATCATTTTCTCTTTCTTTCATACGTAATGAAGTCTTCCCTCACCACCCGATGGGCCATCTGATTCTTCACGGCTACAGGGTATTCGCCGAAGTTGAAGGCGAACAGGTCTTTGCCGAGCCTCTGCAGAGGGATTGCGCACTCGACCTTTATGAATAACTCGCTCTTGTCCTGTCCGGATTGCAATGCATCATTCCTGCCGCCTATACTCACAAAAAGCGGTTTGATAGGTTGAACCTGGAGCATCATGGACATGCCCACCATGTCTTCCCTGTCCCTTCCTGCAAAATAGTAGAATCCCGGCCAGAGAGAGATGAACGGTGCATTAGGTATCGGGAAGCCAAAGCAGAGGTCGATTCCGGACAGGGCCTCTTCATCTTCCTTCTCATCAGAAACCGGCAGGTAGAAGTTCATATGCCCTGAAAATCGCTCATGGAAAACCTCTAATCCGGTACCGACCCTCTTATGCGAATTGTTGCTCGTGTAATCAAGGAAGAGGTTGCATCCCCCCACGATCAATCCATTGAACATTGTCTGCCTTCCGCCCAGCCCCAGATCAATACCAGGCTTACCGCCCCTGAGCGTCAACACGGGCTGCGAGAATAATGAGGCGGAATCAAGTTGCGCCAGCCATACAAATGAATCAACATAATAACAAGGATTTGACCGGTTGGAGACCTTCATCCCACCCCCGGTCCATATAAGATCAGGTTCTAGCGCATAGAGCATGGATCCGCTCAGGCTGAATAAAATAACAAATAGAAGCTTCTTCACCACGGCACCTCCTCATTCAATTCTTCACTGCGTAGAAACGATGCCATCGCCATCAAGCATCAGCATTCCCACATGGGCTTGATGGCAACACAAATATCCTCAGGTTTCAAAATGGTCAAGGTCTCCCGGTGCAGCATGCCCATATAATTGACCTGGCTTGTATCGAATGGCGGGATGCTCACCCTCGGGCATATCCTTACATGGGGCGTAAACAGATTATTGTCCATAAGAAAATACATGGACATGTTCAGGCTGCTCATGTTGAGCGAATCGATATACTTCATCACATGCAGGATGCCATTTACCAGGTCCAGGAGGATCTCCGCGCTAATCTCTGATGGAGAGTTCACGGAATTGAGCACCCCGATTATATCAAAAACCCCCATGGGCGCAAATGCCACGATCCACGAGATATCCTCTGTTGAGGCTATTATTCTTTCCGCCCTCTTCCTCTCCTCCCGGATATAGTCCAGCCAGTAATGCGTCCCATGCTCCTGTCTGTACTGGGAAAGTCCGTAGAGGGCGGCAGTATAGTAATTGGTGGGAGAGCTTGACGCGGCGATCTGAAGATGCGGATGAATGATGGAACCACCGGCCAGCGGCATATAATTCCAGTTCACCGACTGATAAATCATATCAGGCTGTTTCTTCTTCACGTCGTTGAGATACTGGAAGCAGCACTCAAACGCATCAGCCATGATTTCAGACGTAAACTCGCTCAGACCCATAAAATGTGTATGGGTCATGATAGTAACCGCACCATTCTCGTCATAGGGAAAGGCATTGGGGACACATAACGCCTGACCGCGCGCATACCGTTCCCTGTTCGCGAGGTCGGGGTGGAACTTGGGGGTAACGTCCTGAACGTATTCCGGACAGAAGGGGCACATCTTCCTGGAGCTCTCAATAAGCGATGAGAGGTCTGCCCTTTGGATCTCCCTTACAGGGAAGTCGAGTATCCGACTGGAATGTCCGGTTAGAGGATCGTACCTCACTTCGGAATAACGTCTGACCTCGGAATAATCCTGAGATGGGTCTAAAAAACGTGATGTTTTTATTACCTTAACAAATTCCATTAGATAATACATAGCATTATGATGTGCTTAGGGTCAAGGGTATATACCCTGCAGGCTGTAGTGATTTCCCTGACAACCACGATGTTTTCTTGAACAATATTACATGTACCGGTATAATTCCTTTTAACTGTCTATCCTACGTGGAAGGGGATGTGCCTGAGAGATGGCCTGCAAAATGGGAAATAACGAAAAGGTGCGCACCTGCACGAAAGGTTCATACGGAAGGTACGGACAGTGTCATACATGCACCCAAGACCACCGGAGCATAAATCCGTTCGCGGGATGTTTTTTACCCAATCATGTGGGGGAAACCCATCATCTCTCCATAGAGTTATCCTTCAGAACCCATCGTAGGCACCTCTAGTGAAGGTCGTGTTTCCATGAAAGACAATCTGATCACGAGAAAGCATATGGTTGACGAACAGCTCGCCAGGAGGGGCATAAAAGACCAGCGCGTGCTGAATGCCTTTCTGGAGGTTCCGCGGCACAAGTTTGTGGAAGAGTACCTTAAATACAAGGCATACGATGATTACCCTCTATCCATCGGATACAATCAGACCATTTCCCAGCCCTATATGGTCGCGCTCATGACCGAGGCCTTATCACCAAAGGCCGAGGAAAGGTTTCTTGAGATCGGAACCGGCTCCGGTTACCAGGCTGCGATCCTTTCACGTCTCTGCTCGGCTGTTTACACCATAGAGCGGATTAGCGCTCTTGCGTCACGCGCCAGGAAGACATTGGATGAACTTGGATACTTCAACGTCCATGTCAGGCTCGGCGACGGCACTATGGGCATGCCTCAGGACGCACCCTATGACGGCATCATCGTCACCGCAGGCGCCCCGCATGTACCGGAAGCCCTGGTTGAACAGCTTAAAGAGGGTGGCAGGCTCATCATTCCTGTCGGCAACGATGCCATCCAGGACCTGATTCGCCTGACAAAGACAAAGGAAGGCGTCAAAGAGGAGTCATTAGGCGGCTGCAGGTTCGTGAAACTCATCGGGAAAAACGGATGGCAGTCCTGAACCAATTTTTATTACCACTATCTGTCGCTCAACCTGAAATCAACTTACAGGCTTAATCTCTAAGCCTATGCCTTCCCATCCCATCTACTGAAATTGTCGAGTATCTTCAGTCCCGGGTGCCCGCTCTTTTCCGGGTGAAACTGTGTTGCAAAGACATTTCCACGGGAAACGGCCGAGGCGAACTCGATCCCGTAAGCAGTTCGGGCCGCAATATCTTCCTCATGTGAAGGGTCGGGGTAATACGAATGCACAAAATAAAACCAGTCTTCATTCCCTATGCCATGAAGGAGCGGGTGTGCCTTCTTCAGGATAAGCCTGTTCCACCCCATATGCGGAACCTTCTCCGCCGTATAGGGGAACCTCCTTACCTTACCGGGGATGACGCCAAGACAGTTTGCGCCGTCTTCCTCGCTGGAATCAAAGATTATCTGTGTGCCCAGGCAGATACCAAGAAACGGACTCCCCTGTGCTATTACCTCGGCTATGGTCACATCGATTTTCAGTTCTCGAATTGTGTCCATGGCCTTTCCGGCCGCTCCTACCCCGGGGAATATGACCCTCTCGGCACTCTTGATCTCATTCGGACTGGAAGTGATCGTGCAAGGAAGGTTCAGATACTTGAGCGCCCGTTCTACAGACCTCAGATTACCGGCCCGATAATCAATGATGGCTATCATGGTATATCCATTTCTGACCGGCCAAGGAAGCGTCCAGCTTCATGCAAAAGAAAAGGGCAGAAGATCTCAAGAACAACCCGGGCACATTCTTCCCCAAAAACATCATCTTCTACAATGCTATCCAGGCCCCGACATACGCTATGACCAGACCCACAAGAAGGGCTATGGAGCCGGCCTTGGTCCTCGTTTCGGCATCGGTGAGCAGACCCAGATAGCCGGTAAACTTTTCCTGCTTTTCCTGCGATGGATTGAGCATGGGCCCGATCATACGGATGGTGTCGAGGATCTTGGCAAAGGTGGTCTCTTTCACCAGCAGCACTATGCAGCTTGCTATAATGACAAGGTAACCGTTGAGCATCATGAAGGTGCCGAGAATAAAACCTGACACGCCTATCTCATGCTGAAGATTATCCGTCGGCATCTCCAGGTGAATGGGCGCAACTACCTCTTCGTGATGCCCTACCCCACACCCGAATATCATGATGGAACTGGCTATCAAGACCATGAGAAGACCGGCTTTAAACATCTTCACGAAAAGGCCTCCGAATTCAATTTGATACGCACTATACCTGGAGCTTTTCTTTTGTGTCAACTCCCTTTAAATCCGGGCTGGTCAACCATACGAGTTCATAATCTCCCTTACACTTATCGAGCCCCTTGAGAACACAGGGTAATTTTAGCTTATTGTTGGACGGGTCAGAACATATCCTTGAAACCCGCTCAAAAGTATAACGGTAAACCCCTTTGCACAATTAGTTCGGGATATGGTTGAATCAAGCCCAAGCGTAAATTCCGGGTTAAAGTAATCTGATGCGTCTTGCCGATCATATAAACAGACCATACCTACAGGAGGGAGATCCACGTGGGTGAGTTTGACGATCTTATAGATGAATTTGTAGCAGAATCAAAAGAACATATATCCGACATCGAGGATGATCTCATAAAGATCGAATCCGACATGGAGCACGTTGACCCCGAGGTCATTAACCGGGTGTTCAGGGCAGCCCATTCCATAAAGGGCAGCTCCAAGTTCCTTGACCTCAACAACATAGGCGACCTGGCCCACAAGATGGAGGACGTTCTCAACCTCATCCGTTCGGGAAAGCTCATCCCCTCCAGTGATGTGGCAGGGCCCCTTCTTGTGGCTGCAGACATGTTGAAGAACATGCTAGACGATGTGACCTCAAGCAATGATATGGACATCTCAGAGCATCTCATATCACTCCAGAGGATCCTCGACGAAGAGGCAACTGCCCAGAAAAAGGTGCAGAAAAAGGGCAAACCATCATCCAAGGAAGATCCCCTTTCTTTCTTCGATATCAACTTTGACAGTATACGATCAAAACTTTCGTCCTTTCAGGTCTTTATCCTGATAATGGATTCGACACAGGACGATATGGAACATATCGAATCAGAGTTGAAAAACCTTGGCGAGGTCCTTGCCCAGAAATCGACCTCGGATGGCAAACTCATGACGCTCTTTGCCACGATCATGGAATCCGACATGGTACCGCTCGCGTTGGGTCTGGCCAACGAGTCTTTCATACAGGTGACGGAATCCATGCTCAAACCGAAACCCGCTCAAGCGCCCCAGCCCAAACCCGAAATGCCGCCTAAACCAGTGATGAAAACGGCCCCAAAGGTTGCCAGACCGATGAAACCGAAAGTAGTTGAAGAAGCTATGGTTGAAGAGGAACGGGAATACAGAACCGTTTCATACGACGAGCCTGACGCAAAACAGATTATTGCAAACCTCAAAGAAGAGGTACAGGCTGCAAAGCAGGAAGAGAATACCTCTTTCATCACCTTCACGCTGGACAACGAGGTCTACGCGGTGCCCATACAGACCATCGAGGAGATCATTGGCCTGCAGGAAATCAGTCTGCTTCCCAATGTGCCCGATTTCATCAAAGGGGTAATTAATCTACGAGGTGAAATCGTTCCCATCATGGACCTGAGGCTCAAGTTCGGGCTCGAGGCCAAGGAGTATACCCCGTTTACCGTCTTCCTCATTGTACGGGTGGACGAGCGGCTCATGGGTATGGTGGTGGACAATGTGGCTGACGTCCTTGTGATCGAACCATCCAAGGTGCAGCAGAAACCGTCATTCTCTGCAAAAATATCAACTGATTTCATCAACGGCGTCTACAAGGACGCCCAGGAAGACCTGGTGATCATCGTGGATGTTCCTGCCCTTATCAAGCCGGAAGAATGGGATCTGGCCTATATCTGATCCGCTCTTACATCAGTGGTTCTTGGGCGGGAAGAATGAGTAGATAAGCAGGCCCACCATGCCTGTTGAAATCCAGGTGTCAGCCATATTAAAAGTCGGCCAATGGAATCGACCCACGTGGAAGAGCAGGAAATCTACCACCTCATTGAATAGAAGCCTGTCCGTAAGGTTACCCAATGCACCTGCGATAATCAGGCTGAATACAGCCTTGAGTATCCAGGAATCCTCATATGATTTCATAAAAAGAATGAACATTGCCCCGCATGCGACCACCGTGACGACTGCAAAAAAAAGGGTGCGATAATTTTCAGGAAGCCCCTGAAGCATGCCGAAGGCCGCCCCTGTATTTCTTGCATGGATGATGTCGAAGAAACCGGGAATCACATTGAAACCCGATCCGATTTCCATGCGTGAGTAAATGAGCCATTTGGTCAGCTGGTCAATGAGATAGCAGGGAAGCGCCAGAAGTCCCAGCCATGCTGCCATCGTTTTCATCTTCATCTCGCTTCCCATACTTTTCTCATCAGGTGAATCAGTTTGTGTAGACCTCACAAAGCATAAACAGCCCCAGCATGCAAGACCAAAGAGCCCTGTGCAAAATATCCTTAAGTTGAAGCTAATAACTTCCGATTACAATAAGTGAATTGCATACGCATTTTTGTATGGTTTAAGAGTTTTCATGCAAGAGGGAATCCGGCTTTGCTACGACTATCTCTGGCATCGCAGAACAAGTCGAATCCCCCGAAAGGGTCAGTAGATATGGGATTCAACATATTACTCGTGGATGACTCAATGGTTGTTAAGGCGGTACTGAAAAAAATCCTTGCAGGATCTTCCATGGCCATCAACCAGGTCTTCGACGCAACCAACGGAGTCGAGGCATTGAAGACCCTGAGTTCAAACACCATCGACCTCGTGATTACAGACATCAATATGCCTGTCATGGATGGGTTCGAACTGATAGAAAGAATGCATCTTGATATGATGCTGAAGAATACCCCGGTTATTGTCATCTCCACCGAGGGTAGCCTCAGCAGACTTTCGTACCTCGAAGAGATGGGCATCAAAGGCTATGTTCGCAAACCATTCGTGCCTGATGATATCCTTAATGTCGTCACTGAGGTTCTGGAGCACTGATCATGGCAGAAAGCCCGAATGAATTTTTCATTGAGGCCCTCGGCCATGTGTTTGTCTCCATGGCATCTATGCCCTTGCACCAGACGGACGCCGGGAACATGCCAGAACTCAAGGGGGAAGCGCTGAATATCCAGATTGAGTTCAGCGGCAAGCATGCGGGGGAACTGTTCCTGGTCGTGGAAGATTCCCTTGCATCGAGGATTGCGGCACGCATCCTCGGCATGGAAAACGGGCTGTCGGTTGAGATGATCGAAGATGCTGCGCGAGAACTGATAAACGTCGTTTGCGGGCATTTTATCACCTTGATGTATGGGTATACTGCCATAGTGAGGGTATCCATTCCAAAAGTGCTGAGGATAGGGAGCACTGCGTTTAATTTAATGCTCAATAGTCCTGATGTATGTACCTTCATGGTTGAAGAATCGCCTATACTGGGTAGAATCAACCTCAAGTAGTACCCTTTTCCTGTCAGACCGAGATTGTACAGTTGAACCCGATACGATCATACCCTTTTGAAAATCAGTTCTCCAAATCAGATTGCAACCCTTGAGGCCCTCGGTCGGTTCATATTTGTAATCCCCCTTGAGATATCTGGGTTCTGTCCGAAAAAGTTGAAAGAGTACTTATTCAAATACCCTTGAAAAAGTATCAATCAGCTAAGGAGGAATGATACATGAGGTCAATGAGAACGACATGTGCAATCATCTTTTCAGTTGTCATGATGTGTATGTGCTTCAGCAGCGCAGCAATGGCAGAAAAGACACTGACTGTTGCCGTTAATGCCAACTGGCCCCCCATGCAGTTGAAAGATGGCAAGGGCAATGTAAGCGGCTATGAGATCGACCTGCTCAAGGCCATTTCCGCCGAGGCTGGATTCAAGGTGAAGATGGTAAATGTTTCCTGGAGAAATATCTTCAATGATCTCAATTCCGGCAAGTATGACGCCGTGATGGCCTCGGTTAGCATGACGGACGCCCGGAAAGAGAAATTCGATTTCTCCGAAAGCTATTTCACTGCCGAGCAGATTCTCCTTGTGCCAAAGTCAAAGGCAAGTGCCCAGCTTCAGGGTAAGACCATGGCGGTTTTCAAACTGACCACTGGAGCCGAAGCGGTAAGAAGTACCCAGGGCTGCAATATAACCTATTATACGGTTGAGGAGACCGACCAGGCCTTTAAAGACCTTTCCAAGGGTTTTGTCGACGGCATACTGTGTGATTCCCCTGTGGCTTATAATTATGCCGCCAAGTATAACGGCAAGCTAGCGCTCAAGGGTGATGCATGTTCTCTGGCAAAAAAGTCAGCCAACGAAGAATATGGGGTAGCGTTCAAGAAAGGCGACAGCGAAACCCGTGACCTCTTTAACAAGGGCCTGCGTGCAGTGAGAGAAAAGGGCCTTGAAGCAAAGATCAAGGACAAATGGTTTAAGAAGATCATTCTTGCCTCCGGTGCAAAGACCCAGGACTCCATGCTGGCCTCCGAGGTAATGACAGGGGCGCAGAATTCACCGGTTTCTTCCAAGTAGCAACGACAGTCAGACCTGAATTCAACAGCAAAGGCCTTCTCCGGCTGATCGGGCAGGAGAAGGCCTTTTTTCGCTCAATACCCTGGAAACATCCTTCTTGTGCTAAGATCATCAAATACTAATAAAATCTCACAAGAGGATCGATAAGACCTAGTATGAGGATTATATATCTTACGGACATTCATGGCGA
Organism: uncultured Bacteriovoracaceae bacterium; assembly: GCA_964600235.1. Lineage (GTDB taxonomy): Bacteria > Desulfobacterota > Desulfomonilia > UBA1062 > UBA1062 > MWEI01. The sequence continues at coordinate 8,740 of CAZRIV010000024.1, forward strand.
TTTTGAGCGGGTAAAAAACCTTCTTTCAGAGACGGTCGCCCAGCTCTATATCATCTCCGGCGATCTTATAGACATCCCCTTTTACAACATGGAGACCTCCATCAGGTATCACGAACTCCAGTCCTATTTTCATGGTTTGAGACTGAGATTGGGAGAGGAAGACAAGCTGCTGGAGGATTTCATCGACCAACTCCTTGATAGCCCGGATGTCAATGAAGAGGTCGAAGAGAAGGGGAGTAAGTATCTGCAATACACCATCAGGGCACGCAGGGTCATGCAACAGAAATACAAACTGTTGAAAAACATCATTTCCATGAAGAAAAAATCCCGCGTCTTCTGCCTGCCTGGGAATTATGACATGGACCTCAAATATACCGCACTGCATGACCACGACCTGCATATGCACTGGTACAAGCTTGATGACCTGCGCATATGCGGCTATGGCGGTGCCGAGGTCTGGACGCCGGGCATACCCGAGAGATATATCGTGCGGTACCAGGCCGGCATGAACACATATGGAAAAAGAAACGGGAAGAAAAATGAGATGTACCCATTCTTCCGAGTCGTAAAACCACAGATCATCGTGGCCCACCAACCTGCCTACGGTGTGCTGGACAACACCTCTGCAGGAGGCGCCTTCGGCTCCCCCGTGCTGCGGTCCTACTGCGACGACAACCCGGTCATGCTCTGCCTCACAGGACATGCCCATGACTCCTGGGGCGTTGCCTTCCACGAAGGTACACTTTATCTCAACCCATCCAACTTCGGTGAGGTAACCGGGCCAACCGGAGAGGTAACGGAAGGCGGGTTCTTCTACCAGATAGAGACCGACCACCTGAAGGTGAAGGGCATCATCTTCAAGAAGTTCTATGATGGAAGGATCTTCGACATAGCCGACTACTACATGGATGGGAACAAATGGGTGGAAAAAATCATAGACCATGACCGCTACAACGCCCTGAAGAATCGGAATAACTATGATATGAAGGACATAAAGTATTCGCATATCCCCCAGATCCAACTCTTTAAGGACATTAAGCAGTTTTTCAGAATGTTCCAGACGCCCGAGACGGAAGACCGGGTCGACAAGCTCGAAGAAGTGGTCCAGCTCCTGGAGAACAAGGTCCAGGGAGACATCGCCATGGACGTCCTGGGTTCGGTGAACATGGGAACCTCACAGGCGGGCTCGGACATAGACCTGGTCCTTTATCTGAGATGCGGACCTGAATGCTCGGACGGACATGACGAATGCGCCCACTCGGAGAGCACCAGGAGCATGATCAGAGAATTCCTGGGCCAGGAGTATGATTCCCACTTCCTCGATTGCGTCAATCTCAACCGGGTGGAAAAGAGCATCCTTGAAAAAAACTTCGAGTGCGAGACATTGCAGCGTTTCGTCGCTTACCGGTCCATCGGGCGGCCCATCAACTATCGCGTCATCGCACCCATTGAAGATATGCTTAACCAGGACATGATCTTCAAGAAAGAGGTGGAAGGAAGCATACAGTCCTACATCCAGATCTTCTCGAACACATCATCGCACGTAAGGTCGCTCAAGAAGTACGAATCCAGGTTGAACGAACTCGGGATAAAAGTGCCGGAATCAGTCAAGCGCACGATAAAGCAATACCTCAACGAAAGCTGATCAAGTTAAGGCCACTGTACATCTGATTATTTATAAACCCGGATCGTGCATTTGTTTGTGTCCATGCACACCCGGTACACTTTTAACAATACATTAACGGATAATTCCTAAGGTGAACGGAATTGTTTTTCTAGGTACGTTAAATCCAGTGATCTCAAAGCTTTCAAGGAATGCTGGATGTAGAGGTCATTGGAAGGCTTTATGATCAACAGCTTAACAGAAACAATTATTTTTTACACCCCTTTAAACGAAAAATCCGGGTTCAAGTGCTTCAAATCTTTACTTTTCGAAAATGAGCCATATATAATTCGACAGGATTTACTTTTCGAGCCAATAAAGATATAGGATGCCCATGTTCACGTGAGTGTGCTTATGCTGGATGGATTGTCTTTAAACCCTTGTACGGGCAGACATGATACCTCAGGAGGTATGGGTTTCATACAGGGATATGCCGGGTGCGACATCCTTTCATATCCTTGAACCCTTTAGACAAATGATACTGGATGCCAGGGGTCTTTACCGTGAAGAACTACCTCTATAAACTCATCATCTACAGCGTGACCGACCTGTGCTACAGAAACTGTCTGAATTACTTCCCCCCGGGATCCCGGGTTCTGGACGTGGGAATCGGCAATGGGATGATGATGCGCAATTATCATGGCCTCATAAAGTCCAAGGGCTTCTCCATTGTCGGCATAGACATCAACAAGGATTACCTGAGGCACTGCAGCAGCCTGATCAGGGATTGCCGGCTGGAAGAGCACATCAGGATTTTCAACCAGGGAGTCGAGTGTTATGAACCGCCGGAGCAGGGTTATTTCGATTACATCCTTTTCAGCATGAGCTTCATGCTCTTTACCGACCAGGAACTGGTACTCGATCGTATCAGGACCTGGTTGAAGCCGGAGGGGAAAGTCCTGTTTTTTCAGACCATGTTTCATGACAAGTCCTTGTTCATGGAATTCATAAAACCGAAACTCAAATATTTCACCACAGTCGATTTTGGACGAGTAACCTATGATGAAGTTTTTTTTGACCTGCTCAGCAAAAAAAAGATGGCGATTGACGAGGACCGGCTCATCAAAAAAGAATGGTTCAAGGGTGAGTACCGCCTTATTATTTCAAGTCTGGAAAACGGCAAGGCAGTCATGGGTAAAATCAAGCCTCAGCCCGTCGTTAAACCTGTTCGCATGAATATTCCCCAGTCCGGAAAGGTCGACAGAAAATCAAACATCATCTGAGAGAGAAATGATAAAAGTATTCTTCAGAAAGTATATCAGTTCACCAATCATTTCCCTGCTGAGGCAGGGGCTTTCGCCCAAGATGCTCGCACTGAGCATGTCCTTCGGCATCACGGTGGGGATATTCCCCATTGTGGGCACGACTACCGCCATCTGCACCATGGCGGCGATCATGCTCCGCATGAATCTCCTGGTGATGCAGCTGGGGAACTGGCTCGTATATCCTGTCCAGCTTCTGCTCGTCGTCCCCTTCATCATCATGGGAGGACACCTGTTCGGCACGCTGTCCACCCTGGACCCATCAGCAATATTGGCGTTGCTCCGGACCGACCTGTGGTCTTCCGTCCAAATGTTCGCTAAGGCGATCATCCATGCCGCCATTGCCTGGCTGCTGTGTGCACCCCTTGTTTTTGCAGTGTTTTATGGAGTTCTCTCCTTCATCTTCAAGCTTGCCCATAACCGCATTCAGCGGAATACCGTCTGTTGATATTTCGCCCCTAAGCCACTACTCATCCGTTCATATGTTTGGAGGCCAAGATGGTATGCCTCCTGTATCATAGCAAGGCTGACGGCAGTATCCGTATCGCCTGGTGAGATCAGGGACCAAGGACCGAAGGTCCCGGATAACCGGCAGGACCTTCGATGATCAATTGGGGGTCAACCTGTCCTATTCAGCTTTCACGGGAGGTACAACCTTCAGGCCAGGCCGTGGTTCAGGTTCAGGGCTTGGACGAACGGAGCCATAAGGGCTGTTTCCCTGGCAGGCAAGACAGGATGACCCGTCTTTTGCCGGGTATGCCTCGCCGCAGGAAGGACACGTAGCGATGGCGCCCTTGCCCTTTTTTGCAAATCTTGCCATATCCACATGTACCCGTTCTATGGTGAGGATCTCGGGACCCGCATCGATGATCTGGTCCCGCAGGGCTGTTGCATCCTGTTCCTTCTTGGGCTTGAGCTTGAAAAACCATGACTTGATCTCGGGCCAGTCTTCCAGCTTTTTCGGGTCCAGGAACACCCGCACCCCATCGCCTTCGTACTTGTCGTAGAGGCACAGGGCATAGCGGCCAAAGCCTAGCACCTTAAGCCAGCCGTTGCCGATGGTGCATGGGGTGAGCAACTGTACGGCGTCAGGGAGGCAGGTCTGGGTCTCGCAGATGGCATCGAACAGGACCCCTTCCGGGAGATTCTTCATGGCCGTCTCCACCATGAACCCCCCTATGATGAGTCCCGGCGCGAGACTGCCGTGGAAAGACTTTACCAGGTGCATGTAATCGTCGATGCTGTACGTTCCGATATTCATCTCATATACTCCTTGATTCTTATTGGCAGTTCAATCTCTTCATTCGACTCTTTAGCAGCTTCACCATAGTATCCGGAGCACTGGAACCCCTCCTTGGCCGTGAGCATGAACTGGAGCAGCCACTTGTGGAACACACGGCCATTCACAACGGGCAGGATCTCATCGGCCAGGTACAGCGCCTCCCGGATGTCGTGGGTGACATGGATGATGGGGATGCCGAGCTCAGCCTTCATATAACGGAATGCATCGCGGAGATTTCTTCTGGTGAGCGGGTCCAGTGCAGAGAACGGCTCGTCCATGAGCAGCGCCTGTGGTTTCCGCGCCAGTGCCTGGCAGATGGCACACCGCTGCTTTTCACCACCCGAGATGGCGTCCGGCCTGCTGTCCTTCAGGTGCCAGATGCCGAACCGTTCCATATGCCTCCGGGCTGAATTCTTGTCCTTAGCCGAGAAACAGACATTCTTCCAGATGCTCAGGTGCGGGAACAGGGGGAATTCCTGGAAGACCATGCCGAGAGAGCGCCTGCGGGTGGGCATCATGATCCTTTTGGCCGTGTCCGTCCATGTCTCCCCTGAGCAGGTTACGCGCCCTTCATCAGGTGCATCCAGACCCGCTATGATGCGCAGGATCGTGGTCTTGCCCGCCCCTGAAGGCCCGACGATGGACAGTATCTTGCCTGCCTCGCAGGAAAGAGAGACCTGCAAGGTGTAGTGTTTCAGCCTCCGTGTTATGTCAGCATGTAAAACCATTGGCATCCTTTCCGGTAAGGCGGTTCACGACGAGGAGAAAGGAAAGGCTGATCAGCGCCAGAACCACGGACATGATCCATGCATCCTGGTACCTCAGCGACTCCACTGCCTCATAGACGGCGATGGAGGCCACCCTGGTCTCACCGGGGATACTGCCTCCCACCATGAGGATAACGCCGAACTCCCCCATGGTGTGCAGAAACACGAGGATCGCCGCTGCGGCAAACCCCGCCAAGGAATTCGGGATGACAACCCTGATAAAAATGGCCAGCGGCGACAGACCCAGCACTGCTGCGTTTTCTAGTATCCTCCGGTCGATCCTGGCAAAGGCCGCCTTGAGCGGCTGCACAGCAAAGGGAAGGCTGTAGAAGACAGAGGCGATCACTATGCCCGTAAAGGTGAAGAGGAGCGATGAACCGGTCATGGCCTGCCATGCGCTGCCTGCCGCCCCCTTGGGACCCATGGCCACCAGGAGGTAGAAGCCGAGCACGGTGGGCGGCAGCACCATGGGCAATGTGATGAGCGATTCCACCATGGTCCGCAGCGGGACCCTGCGGTACACGAGCATATAGGCGAGAAGTGAGCCCGTCACTAGCAGCACGGCCGTGGTCACCACTGAGAGCTTGAAGGAGAGCCACAGGGGGATCAGGATGCTATCGGTATCCATATTTCTCTTTAATGCGTATGGCTTCGGGGGTCACAAGGAACGCTGCAAACCGTTCCGCCACGGCACGGTTGGGGCTCTTCGCCAGTACGCACGCGGCTTGAACAACCTGCGGGGCCTGTTCCACGGCAAAGTAGCATCCCTTTTTTCCCTCTTTGTTCACGGCGGACGACAAGGCGCAGAACCCGGCGTCCACGGAAAGCGTGGAGGCATACTGGAAGGCCTGCCCGATGTCCTGCGGGAATACAAGCTTGTCCTTAAGTGTCTCATTGAGGCCTGCCGACTTGAGTGCAGTCATGGCCGCCGCGCCATACGGTGCAGTCTCTGGGTTAGCAACGGCGATCTTTTTTATATTTCCTGAACGTAGAGCTGCGACCCAGTCCTTGGCACCACTGCAGAAATTAGAGTCCGCAGACCAGAGCACCACCTGCCCCTTTGCATAGACAAAGGGTTTCTGGACCACTCCGTCCTTGAACAGCTTGGCAGGACGTTCTTCATCGGCGGAGAGGAACACGTCGTACGGAGCCCCGCTTATGATCTGTGCATAAAGCTTGCCGCTGGAGGTAAAAACGGGCTCCACGTGGATGCCGGTCTCTTTCTCAAAGAGTGCTGCGATCTCGCCGAAGGGCGCAATGAAATTCGCGGCAACACCTGCCGTGATCTTCAGGCCGGATGCATGGGTGTTGACGAAAAAACAGAACAGTATGACAATAGGCAGTATAATCCTGGTGCGCATTCCCTTGAACTCCTTTATGTTTTTTTAATTATGTTTTACTTACCATAATATGACCATGGTGGCAAGCCCGCTTTGCCGCAACATCCTTCCTTGACACCCTGCGATGCTTCGCATAGATTGTCTGCTCCAAATAACATAATTGATTCAGAGGACGGACTGCATGAAGACTGCCACGGATATAAAAAAACTCCAGAAGATCATCGATACATCCCTCGCTCACTATCCTCACAGCCACGACATCATCGAGTCCTTCAAACCCGTCCTGCTGGAGAAGGCCAGGCTTGTGGCCGGCATGGAATCGAAGGTAAGCGCGCCCATGAACCTGGACGAGGTTCAGTTCGCAGAAGGCGTTCCTCTGGGTGTCCAGAACAGCCTCTTTTTCCCTGATGACCCCTGGAAGGACATCTCCCTTTCCCTCATCCCTGCCATCATAAAGGGCTTCCCTGCGCTGAGGCCCGATCTGGAGCGGCTCAAGGGGCTCATCAAGAAGGGGTTGTTGAACCTCGGAGAATTCGCCGAGGCTACGCCCGACGATTCGCAGGCCCTCAGGCAGAAACTGTCCTCAGACCACGGCATAAGCGAAGATGCCGTCACCTTCCTCGCCCATATGGCCACCCGGGTAATCCTGGAAAGGCGTTGCAAAGACTGGTCCGTACTCATAAAGGACTTCGCATGGGACAAAGGTTACTGCCCCTTGTGCGGGGCAGCACCCATGGTGGCCAGGATAGACGAAGGCATAACGAAACGGTGGCTCCACTGCTCCCAGTGCGGCAACGAATGGACCTTCAGCCGCGTCGTCTGCCCTTCGTGCCAGAACAGAGACCAGAAGACCATGGAATATTTCTTTATCCAGGACAAGGAGCAGGAATCAACCTTTGTATGCACACGGTGCAAACACTACCTCATCACCATGAACAAGGTGAGCGACCTCACGTCATTTCACGGGGAGGTGGCTGCACTCAGCCTTGTACACCTGGATGTGCTCATGCAGGAAAAGGGTTGTCTGCCCATGGCATCAACCGAATGGAACACCATATCCTGACAGGTAGTTGCACCCTTTTGGATAAAAAAACCATACCCGGAAATTTTTTTATAACATTGGGAATTCAGTGATTTAATCTCAATGATAAATCTATGTCACTGTATTAACGGTTTTTTTTATTATGTTAAAAATAACTGACATTCAATTAATTCAACATCTTAGGTGATATTTTCATTGACGCATCCAAACAAATCATCATAGTATGCTCATCGGTATATATATACCTTTTCGCATATCTATCAGAGGAGGAGTTGAATGGATATCACACGAAGAGGCTTTCTCAAGCTCACCGGTACCATCGGGGCTACGTCTGCCTTAGGCCTGAACTTCAGGCCGGCCAAGGCGTATGCTGCCGAGCTCAACAAGATGAACCGAGTGAAGACGGCCAAACAGTTCACCACTATCTGCGCCTACTGCTCCGTCGGGTGCGGTCTGATCTGCAGCGTGGATACGGTCACAGGCAAGATCTTCAACATCGAGGGTGACCCTGAGCACCCCATCAGCGAGGGATCGCTCTGCGCAAAAGGTGCAGGCTTTTTCGATCTCACCGAGGCGAACAAGCACCGCCTGAGGAAGGTCCAGTACCGGGCTCCCTACAGTGACAAGTGGGAAGAAAAAGACTGGGACTGGGCCATGAACCGCATCGCCCGCCTCACCAAGGATGCACGAGACAAGGACTTCGTCGTAAACAACGAGAAGGGCCAGCTTGTCAACAGAACGGAAAGCGTCGCCCACCTGGGCAGCTCGAACATAGACAACGAGGAGTGCTGGCTCATCAGCATGTCCGTGAGAGCCATGGGCCTGGTGTATATCGATCACCAGGCGCGCGTCTGACACAGCCCTTCCGTAGCGGCTCTGGGAGAGTCGTTTGGCAGGGGTTCCATGACGAACCACTATATCGATCTGAAAAACAGTGATGTTATCCTTATCATGGGCAGCAACGCGGCAGAGCACCACCCCATCGCGTTCAAATGGATCCTGAGGGCAAAGGAAGCCGGGGCAAAGGTTATACACGTAGACCCCCGCTACACAAGAACTTCGGCCCGTTGCGACTACCATGTCCCCATACGGTCCGGCACGGACATCGCCTTTTTAGGGGGCATGATCAAGTACATCATCGACAACGACAAGTACTTCCACGACTATGTCATCAACTACACTAATGCTTCGTTCCTCGTGAACCCGGACTTCTCGTTCAACGACGGACTGTTCTCCGGCTATGACCCGGAGAAGCGGAAATATGACAAGGCCACCTGGACGTTCCAGATGGATGCAAACGGAATTCCGATGAAGGACTTCACCCTGCAGGATCCCCGCTGCGTTTTCCAGCTCCTGAAGCAGCACTATTCCCGCTATACCGTTGACAAGGTCTCCAGTATCACGGGAGTTTCCAAGGAAAACCTTCACAAGGTATACTCCGAGTATGCCGCAACCGGGGCCCCGGACAAGTCTGGCACGGAATGTTACGCCCTGGGCTGGACCCATCATACCGTGGGCGTGCAGAATATCCGCACCATGTCCATCATCCAGCTCCTGCTGGGCAACATGGGCATCGCCGGCGGTGGCATCAACGCGCTGCGCGGCGAGCCCAACGTGCAGGGTTCAACTGACCACTGCATCCTGTACGGCAACCTGCCCGGCTATCTCAAGATGCCAAGTGCATCCCTGGATACGCTGGAGAAATATCTGGAAAAGTGCACCCCGAAGAGCAAGGATCCGCAGTCTGCCAATTACTACATCAACTACCCCAACTTCTTTGTGAGCTGGCTGAAGTCCCTGTACGGAGACGCGGCCACTCCCGAGAACGAGTTCGGCTACTCCTGGATGCCCAAGCTCGATGACGGCAAGCACTATTCCCAGCTGCACCTCTTCGACAGGATGTACCAGGGCAAGATAAAGGGTCTATTCGCCTATGCTACAGACCCTGCGGTAAGTTCACCGAACTCCAACAAGACCAGAAAGGCCCTGGAAAACCTCGACTTCCTCGTTTGCGCCAACATCTTCGACAACGAGACCTCATCCTTCTGGTTCGGACCCGGCGTAGATCCCAAGAAGATCAAGACCGAGGTTTTCCTCCTGCCTGCATCGGCCACCATGGAAAAGGAAGGCAGCCAGAGCAACAGCGGCCGTTGGGTCCAGTGGAAGTACAAGGCTGCGAACCCTCCCGAAGACGCCATCTCCTGCGGAGACATCCAGATCCGGCTTATGGACGCACTCAAGGCGCTCTATGCGAAGGAGGGCGGAGCAAATGCCGAGGCAATACTGAACCTCAAGTGGGACTACAAGGACAGAAGCGGCAATATGGATGTGCTCAAAGTGGCCAAACAGATCAATGGACACTGGACCACAGACGTTGAAATCGACGACAAGGGCGAGAAGAAACAGTTCAAGAAGGGTGGCCTTGTGCCCACCTTCGGCATGCTCAAGGCGGACGGTACCACCGCTTGCGGCAACTGGATAATGTCGGGCAGCTTCGGCGCCGACGGCGAGAACAAGATGGCCAAGCGCGGCAAGGACGACCCCACCGGGCTGGGTCTGTATCCCAACTGGTCGTTTGCATGGCCGGTGAACCGCCGCATCATCTATAACCGCGCCTCCTGCGATATTAACGGCAAGCCCTACAACCCGAAGAGAAAGCTCCTGGAATGGAAAGACGACAAGTGGGTGGGCGACGTACCCGACGGCCCCTGGCCGCCCATGGCAGACAAGGAAAAGGGCAAGTACCCCTTCATCATGAAGGCCGATGGTGTAGGCTCTCTGTTCGGGCCCGCCATGGCCGAAGGGCCCTTCCCGGAACACTACGAGCCACTGGAAGGGCCTCTCAGCAAGAACCCCCTGTCAGGGCAGTTGAACAACCCTGCGATAGAAATATTCAAGGGAGACGAGGACAAGACGGCCAATGCCAGCGAAGAGTTCCCCTACGTGTGCACCACATACTCCTGCACCGAGCACTGGTGCACCGGTGCGCTGACCCGCTGGCAGGCATGGCTCCTGGAGATGCAGCCTGAGCTTTACGTGGAGATAGGCGAAGAGCTGGCGAAGAAGCTGGGCATCAGCAACGCCGACTGGGTGCATGTTTCGTCCGCAAGAGGCAAGGTGAAGTGCCGGGCCATGGTTACCAAGAGGTTCGTGCCGTTCAAGGTGGAAGGCAGGACAGTTCACCAGGTCGGCATGCCGTTCAACTATGGATGGCTCTATCCTGAAGACGGGAGTGACAGCACAAACTTCCTCACGACGACCGTGGGCGATGCCAATACCTTCTGTCCCGAATACAAGGCATTCATGGTCAATGTGGCCAAGGTACAGGGGGTGTAAGCCATGAAAAATCAAGAATTCGTAAAACTCATCGATTTATCCAGGTGCACGGCCTGCCGTGGTTGTCAGGTTGCCTGCAAACAGTGGAACGAAATGCCTGCATCCAAGACCCAGCAGCACGGAACCTACCAGAATCCCCAGGATCTCCAGTGGAATACCTGGACTCTTATCCGTTTCCAGGAACATGTGGATACAAAGGGGGACCTCAGGTGGCTCTTCCGCAAGGACGGGTGCATGCACTGCACCCATGCGGCATGCGTGAAATCATGCCCGTCCGGGGCACTTTACTATACAGAATACGGCACCGTAGGTCTGAACAAGGACCTCTGTATCGGCTGCAAGGCATGCGTGGCAGCCTGCCCCTTCGACATACCGAGGTATAACGAGGCTGAGGAGAAGGTGTACAAGTGTGACCTGTGCTACACCAGGATCCAGGCAGGCCAGAAACCGGCGTGCGTGCTGTCCTGCCCCACCGGGGCTCTCACCATCGGCGAGAAGGACGCCATGATCAAGAAGGCTTACGCCAGGGTCAAGGAGCTGGGTGGAGACGCCAACGTATATGGCGACAAGTTCGTGGGCGGAACCCATGTCATCTATGTCCTGACCGAGAAACCCGAGGTCTATGACGAGCTCCCAACGCACCCGGAGGTACCGTTCTCCGTCATCCTGTGGAAAAACCTGTTCAAGCCCTTCACTCTCATCGGGCTGGGCGCCGTGGCCGGCATGGCCGCACTGCATTACCTGATCAAGGGCCCCCATGAGGTCCATGAAAAGAAAGAAGGGGGTGAGTGATATGTCATCTCACGAATCGGTCGTACGGATAACGGACGTGGAAGAGCGGATCGTGCACTGGCTCATGGCAGCGAGCTGCATCTTCTGCCTGATCACCGGCCTGGGCCTCGCGTTCCATGCGTGGCACATCATCCCCACCATGCTTGGCGGGCTCTATGCCACCAAGCTCATGCACATCTATTCGGGTGTCATATTTGCAGGCACCTTTGTTTTTGCCTTCTTCCTGTGGAGAAAGGACTGCGCCTTCGAGGCTGCCGACCTCCAGTGGGTCCTGAAGGCCGGAGGCTATCTCTGGCCGGTCAAGGACCTGCCTCCGGTCTACAAGTACAATGCCGGACAGAAGGCCTTCTTCTGGATCCTCGTATTCTGCGGGATTGTCATCGTGGCCTCGGGCCTGCTCATGTGGCAGTGGAACCCGCTGGTCGTGCCTGCCATTGTCGCGCGACTGGCATACATGGCGCACGCGGGCGCAGTAGTTCTCCTGGGCGCCTTCATCGTGGTGCACATATACCTCGGCACCATCGGCAACCCGGGCACGGTCTCGGCCATGATAACCGGCTTCGTCACCAGGGCCTGGTGCCAGACGCACTGCCCCCGCTGGCTGGCGGACAGGGATAAGGGTAAGGCTTAGCGGCGTATCAGCGGAAACCTTTTCAAAAGACTCACGGTGAGCCTCCCTCCTGGAGGCTCACTTTTTTTATCTGCGCTTCACCAATCACAACAGCCTCCAATCATACGTGAACCCTCATGCTGTCCCATGCTGAAGTCATGGTGCAATGGGGAAGATATCCCCTTCATGCAGGGGAATTATGCCCCATCCGCACGGTCCGCAGGAGAGCCGACTTATATCTAGTTGAATATACGTTATCTTTTATTGTGTATGATATGGCATAATTGATGCTTTTCGAAATAGGCATGGGCACGGCCGGACAGGACTGCGTGTATGGTGCATACACCTTTTTCTTCAGTATATGCCGCCGTCCATGATGCGTACGGCATTCTGTACCAATTAACCATTCGGAGGAGGCTGTTCATGAGCGCTCGAAAAGCTGCAGAAAAGCCCGACGGCACCGCCATTGTCGATCCCGGCAGGCAGGCCATGATGCTCTCGGCCCTGTACATCGCGCAGGAGTCCAAGGGATACCTGACCAAGGAAGCGATCAGACAGGTGGCAAAACGTCTTGGAGTCACACCGGGAGAAGTATACAGCACGGCGAGCTTTTACACCCTTTTCAGGATGGAACCCGTGGGCCGGTATGTCATCCAGGTGTGCGAGGGTCTCTCGTGCTATCTCAACGACGGGGCTGAGCGGGTGGTCGATTATGTCAGTGAGAAGCTCGGCATCGTTCCGGGAGAAACCACCAGCGACGGTAGGTTCACCCTGGAGACGGTCCAGTGCCTTGCAGCCTGCGGCACGGCCCCTGCCATGCGCGTGAACGACCAGCTCTACGAGAATCTCTCTCCTGCCAGCATCGATGACATCCTGGAACGTCTCATGGGGGAGGTGTAGCATGGCGCACTGGGAGAATGTCCTTCTGGCGAATGTCCACCGCCCGAACTCTGAGAAGATCGACACATACCTGCGCAACGGCGGGTATGAGGCGCTGAAGAAGGCCCTGCAGATGTCTCCCGAGTCCATCATCGCCGAGGTGAAGGCCTCCGGGCTGCGGGGCCGCGGGGGGGCGGGCTTCCCCACCGGAGTCAAGTGGGGGTTCATGCCGAAGGCCGCCCCGGTGAAATATCTCGCGGTGAACACCGACGAGGGTGAGCCGGGCACCTTCAAGGACCGGCTCATCGTGGAGAGAGATCCCCATTCGATCCTCGAGGGCGTTATCATCACCGCATATGCGGTGGGTGTCCACCGTGCCTTCGTCTATATCCGGGGAGAGTTCTTCCTGGGGGTGAAACGGTGGATCAAGGCCATCGCGGATGCCTACCAGAGGGGGTTCCTGGGCAAGAACATCCTGAACAGCGGTTTTGACCTGGATGTCTCGGTCCACCGGGGTGCAGGGGCATACATCTGCGGCGAGGAGACCGCCATGATCGAATCGCTGGAGGGCAAGCGGGGCGTGCCCAGACAGAAGCCGCCCTACCCGGCGAACAGAGGCATGTGGGACCAGCCCACACTCGTGCAGAACTGCGAGACCCTGGCGAACATACCGCATATCATCCGCCGGGGAGCCGCGTGGCATTCCTCGATAGGGACGGAGCAGAGCAAGGGCATGAAGATCTTCTGTGTGAGCGGGCATGTGAATCGTCCTGGCAATTACGAGCTGCCGCTGGGTACAACGCTCAAGGAGATCATCTATGAGCATGCGGGCGGCATACGTAAGAACCGCGAGATCAAGGCCATTGTCCCGGGTGGGGCCTCCACCCCGCTGCTGGGGTTCGACAAGATCTTCACCCCCATGGCGTTCGAGACCCTGCAGGAAGCAGGATCGGCCCTGGGCACCGGGGCGGTCATCGTGATGGACGAGACCACTGACATTGTCGAGGTGGTGCGGCGCACCATGCGCTTCTTTGCACATGAGTCATGCGGCAACTGCATACCCTGCCGGGTGGGAAGCCGCCGGATGCTTGATATTCTGGAAGGCCTTGCGGCGCACAAAGGCTCCATGAAGGATATCGCGGAACTCGAGTTCCTCGCAAAGGGCATCTACGGCCGGACCTTCTGCCCCATGGGAACGGGCATGGTCGAGCCGGTCCTGTCGGCCTTGAGGCTTTTCCGGAAGGAATTCACCGGCAAGGTGCAGTAAACGGCTATGTCCATACAAAAATGAAGGAGTCGACCCATGCCGAAAGCAAAGATTCTCATAGTCGATGACGATACGGATTTCGTATTTGCCACCAGGACCGTGCTCGAGCAGAACGGTTACTGTGTCATCTCCGCAGGGAACGGCAACCAGGGCAAGGCGGTGCTTTCCAGGGAAAAGCCCGACCTGGTGATCGTGGATGTCATCATGTCGAGCGTTCTGGACGGGCTGAACATGTGTGCGTTCATGAAGGACGATCCCGAATGCAAAGACATCCCGGTCATCATGGTTACCTCGATCGCGAATACCGACTACACGAACCTGTTTCCCTCGGACGAGAACATAGGGATCGATGCCTTTCTGACCAAGCCCATCAAGCATTCCGACCTGACGGAAAAAGTTGCTGAACTGCTGTCCAGGAGAGGGGGAGACGAATGAAGGTCACCATTAACGGCAAACGCTACGAGGCGCAGCCCGGCCAGACCATACTGCAGGCGGCCCGGGCCAGGAATATCTACATCCCCACCCTGTGCTACCACGAGAAGACCGGCGCCTCTGCCAGGTGCCGCGCGTGCGTCGTAGAGGTGAAGGGCAGCCCGGGCCTCGTAACCTCCTGCAACACCCTGGTGGCCCAAGGCATGGAGATCGTCACCGACTCGCCGAGGGTCATGGAGGCCCAGCGGTTCGTGATCCTGCTTGCCCTCTCTTCGGGCAGCCACAACTGCCTCATGTGTGAAAAGTCAGGGGCCTGCGAACTACAGGACGCCGCGTACCACCTGAAGATCGAGCCCGAAGAGGTCAGGTCTGATGTAGAACGCCACGTGCCGGACGAGAGCTCGGCATTCATCACCGTGGACAGAAGCAGGTGCATCCTGTGCGGCAGGTGTGTGGAGGCGTGCAGCCACATAGCCGTCAACCGGGTCATCAAGGTCATGGGCAGGGGGTATGAGGCGCACATCGGATTCGACTGCGACGACCCCATGAGCCTCTCCTCGTGCGTCCAGTGCGGCGAATGTACCCAGATCTGTCCGGTGGGGGCTCTCACCAGCAAAAAGTCCATAGGCAAGGCCCGTGTCTGGGAGGTCAATAAAGTCCGCACCACCTGTCCCTACTGCGGGGTGGGCTGCCAGCTGGACCTCCATGTGAAAGACGGCCGGATCGTCAAGGTGACGGGTACCGAGAACGCATCCCCCAACAGGGGCAGGCTCTGTGTGAAGGGCCGCTACGGGTACGACTTCATCTATTCCGAGGACCGGCTCAAGACGCCGCTCATCAGGGAGAACGGCAAGTTCCGGGATGCCTCCTGGGACGAGGCCCTTGACCTGGTGGCGAACAGGCTTAAGGAGATCAGGGACAAGCATGGTCCGGATGCCATTGCAGGCGTGAGCTGCGCCCGGTCCATCAACGAGGACTCCTACCAGATGCAGA
>CAZRIV010000025.1:0-21735 GCA_964600235.1 uncultured Bacteriovoracaceae bacterium
GGGACGAGAGGATTTGAACCTCCGACCCCCTGAACCCCATTCAGGTGCGCTACCAAACTGCGCTACGTCCCGAAACCGCCTATCTTGCTAGCACAGCCATCTTTGAGGTGTCAAGGACAAGGCATCCGCAAAACAGGAAAATCTTTCGATGTGATCAGTGAATCTGAGCTATGGTGTTGGCGATCTTGGAGAAGTAGTGTCTCATGATCAGGCGGGACAGGGTGTCCGCCTCTATCCAGAAACGGTCGTCACGGATGAGCAGGCAGCCGATGGTGATCGCTTCACCCGTCGTATTGCTCTGGGCAAATCCCACAAACCAGTTCCGCCTTCCCTGGGGTTCGTCGCCGTCGATACTGCCGCTCTTGGCCCCTATGGTGAGGTTCCTGAGAACCCTGTCCGAGGCGATATTCCTGAAGCGTTTGGCAACGGTACCGCACCTGACGGTCCGCTCCATCATCAACGACAGGTGCCGGGCAGCCTCTTCACTCATGACCTGGGACTGCTCGATATGCTCCGAACGGACGAGCCTGGGTGTCACCATGCTGCCCTTGTTCACTGCAGCGCTCGCCAACTGCGCGGCATGCAAAGGTGACATCTTGGTCTGCCTGTTGAATCCGCATGCAAGCTCGGCAAGGCTGTATTCGTCCCGGGGAAAGAAAATGGTGCTGGGTGCACACGCTATCTCGTCGAGCGGTGACTTCCAGAAGCCTAGCTTCAAGGCGGTCAGGTAGATGGGCGTCTCACCGAGATAGTGAGTGCCGATCTTGCCGAAAACCACATTGTTCGAATAGGCAAAGGCATCGGCCAGGGTTATGTCTGCGGTCCACCGGTCCTTCCTGTCAACCAGCTGGTTCTTGTAGAGGGTGTGTGCGTTCCCGGTGTAGGAAAAGACGCTGTGGCTGGTGTAGCCGCCCTGGTCCATGGCCGCCACGGCGGTTACCAGTTTGAAGATGCTGGCGGCGTGGTTCGCATCCAGGCAGATCCCGCAATCCTGTCCGGAAGTCTTGTGCCCGTACATGGCAAGTATGTCTCCTGTCCTTGCATCCATGACCACGATGGCGCCATAGTGGAGCTTGTACTTGACGGCGTTCTCGGAGATAAACTGCTGGAGCCCCCAGTTAATGGTCAGGTCATGCCTTCTGATGGTTTCCTGGTCTATCCGGCTGATATCCTTCCGGGAAATCTCTTGCTTCTTCTCCTTGACGGAAAACATCTCTGCCCCGCCTTTGTTGTCCGGCAGGAAAAACATAAAACAGGCCATCAGGAGCAACGGCAGCAGAAGATAGCGAAGTCGTATGAACCTTCTTTTTTCCCTCTTCTGCAGAGGTGAGTCATCTGTTGGAAACTGTCTAATCATTATTATGTCTTATACCTGCATATTGCACACACAGGTGATATATGTCAATATTTGCGGAACCTTTCATATCAGTAGCAATCGGCATATAACACCCTCCAAAAGTTCCCCCGGATCGGTATTATGCGGGATGATCAGTGTAGAGTGAAGACGGTTTCGGATAATCATACCTTAACAGCATCGGCAAAAGAGTCTCCCTTGATAAACATCACACCTTCTGGTAGTAATGCGTGCTCATCAGCATCTGAATCTTTTGTGAAAATAGCAAGGTGCGTCGAGTGTGATGCGAGTTCCCCGGTGGGGCCATGAGCGAGGCAAAGGAAATGTCAGTGAAGGATGAAATGGATGATATCAGGGCCAAGATCGATACGATCGATGACAGGATACTGAAGCTCCTCCAGGACCGTTCGCTGCTGTCCGTGGAGATGGGACGTATCAAGCGCCAGGAAAACAAGGTCATCTTTGACCCGTCGCGGGAAGAGGAAATAATCAGCCGCATAGACGCGAAATGCGAGCCCCCCATGACAAGGCCCATAGTCGAGGGGATCTTCCGCGAGATATTCAGCGCATCCCGCTCTCTCCAACTGAGGCAGAAGGTGGCCTACCTCGGGCCCGAAGGGAGTTTCTCCCACCAGGCCGCCTTTTCGGTGTTTTCCTTGGACGGCGACCTCGTGCCCTACAAAGACATTGAAGGCGTCATACACGCGGTTGCCTCATCACGCACCGAACTGGGCGTCGTGCCCGTGGAGAACTCCACGGAAGGCATGATCAACCGCACATTGGACATGATGGCCTCTACACGCCTATGCGTGATCCAGGAGTTCATGCTCCCCATACGCAACTGCCTTCTGGCGGCCATCCCCAAGGAAAAGATACGGAAGGTCTTTTCTCATCCCCAGCCCCTTGCCCAATGCAGGTTATGGCTCTCGTCGAACCTTCCCCGGGCAGAGGTCATAGAGACGGCCAGCACGTCTGATGCGGCCATGGCGGCACGCGCCCATGATGACGGTGCCGCGGTTGCCTCGTCCATGGCTGCGGAGCTCTACGGGCTGTCCATCCTGGCCGAGAACATCAATGACTTCAGGGAAAACATCACACGGTTCTGGGTGATCTCGCGCTCGGCCGCCCCTGTCTCGGGCAATGCGAAGACGTCCATCATCGTCACCCTGGACAACCGTCCCGGGGCCTTGTACAACGCCCTGGGGGTGTTCGCACGCAAGGGGATCAACCTTACCAAGATCGAATCACGGCCTTCAAAGAAAAGCCCGTGGGAATACCTGTTCTTCATAGACTTCCAGGGCAACCTCGCAGAGCCCAACGTGCAGGAAACGATAGATGAAATAAAGGAATTCACCCGTGACATGATCATCCTCGGCTCATACCCCGAGGGAAGGACCCTCCCATGAAGGCCCCCGAACCGAACCCCTGGGTCTTCGCCATACCGGAATATGTGGCCGGCAGGTCAAAGGAGGCGATATCCCTGGAATACGGGATCTCAAACCCCATCAAGCTCGCCTCCAACGAGAATCCCCTGGGACCGAGCCCAAAGGCGATGCAGGCGCTCAGAAAAACCTTGAAAAGCTCCCACCTCTACCCCGATCCTGATTCGAAGGCTCTGCGCACCTGTGCCGCGGGGTTCTTCGGCTGCAACCCCGGGGATATCATTGCAGGCAACGGCTCGGATGAGATCATCGACCTCATCTGCAGGGCATATCTCAAGGGGGGTGACGAGGTGATCATCCCCTCATGCACCTTCAGCTATTACCGCATTGCGTCTCTTGCCTGCGGAGCCCGGACAGTTATGACGCCCATGAAAGGCTTCACCATAGACATCCCAGGGATCATCCGGGCGTTGACCCCCCGAACAAAGGCCATTTTCATAGCAAACCCGAACAATCCCACCGGCACCTATCTTTCGAATGAAGAGATCCAGGGGCTCATGGACGCCGTACCCGGGAATGTCCTGGTGGTCCTCGACGAGGCCTATGGGGCCTTTGCCAGGGCACATGATTTCTCGACCTCCGTACCGCTTGCAAAAGACAGATCGAACATCATCACCGTCCATACCCTGTCAAAATCCCACGGGCTT
This sequence comes from uncultured Bacteriovoracaceae bacterium, assembly GCA_964600235.1. Classification (GTDB taxonomy): domain Bacteria; phylum Desulfobacterota; class Desulfomonilia; order UBA1062; family UBA1062; genus MWEI01. The sequence continues at coordinate 3,444 of CAZRIV010000025.1, forward strand.
GCAGGTCTCAGGGTGGGATTCGGCATATCGTCAAAGGGCATCCTCGAGATGCTGATGCGCATCAAGCCCCCGTTCAATGTGAACATACTGGCGCAGAAGGCGGGAGAGGCGGCGCTCAACGACAAGGCCTTCTTCAAAAAGACCCTGGCAAACACCTGGGAAAGCCTCGACTTGCTCTATCATGAATTCGACCGTCTGGGGCTCACATATATCCCTTCGCAGACGAATTTTGTCCTGGTTCACATGGGCAAGGATGCGTCGAGGGTATACGAAGATCTCCTGAAAAAGGGTATTATCACCCGTTACATGGCGAACATGGGACTTGACGAATACATCCGGATGAGCATCGGTACGCCTGTTGAGAACCGGGCATTCCTGGATGCCCTTGAAGAGGTCTTATGAAGATTGCAGTAATAGGCCTGGGGCTCATCGGTGCATCCGTAGCAAAGGCACTTAGAGACAAGGCCCATATCACCGGCATCGACATGAGCAGCCGGGTCATCGAGCAGGCACTTGAAGATGGTGTGATATCGGCTGGCGGTACCGACCTGTCCCTGGTATACCCATGCGACGTAATCGTTCTGGCAGTACCTGTGGGGAGTGTGGTCCAAACCGCCTTGGGGATTAGAAGGCATATCCGTGCAGATGCGATCCTCACGGATACCGGTTCCACAAAGGCCCGCATCGTGGAAGAGATGGACAGGGCCTTTCCGTGTTTTGTGGGATCACACCCCATAGCGGGAAAGGAAAACCCCGGATATACACACTCCCAGGCCGACCTTTTCGCCAATGCCATGACCATCATCACCCCGTCCGCATCGACGCGCCATGACTGCATGGCTAAGGTGAAGCAGCTCTGGGAGGATTGCGGTTCGAGAACCCATGTCATGGACCCTGAACAACACGACCGGCTCATGGCCATCATCAGCCATATGCCGCACCTTCTGAGCTATACATCCATGAGCATGGCAGGCGATCTCCACATACACAAGCAGCTTCTGGGTGCCGGGTTTCGTGACTTCACCCGTATCGCGGCATCTGACCCGATCATGTGGAGGGACATCTTCCTGGACAACAAGAAGAACATCCTGCCCCTCATAGACAACTACATGGAAGAGCTGCGTCATATCCGGTCCCTTATTGAAGGGGACAATACACAGGACCTGGAAAACGCATTATCATCATATGCGCAGATCAAGAGAGGTTTATATGTCGATTCAAGGTGAGATCACCCCCCCCCCGGACAAGTCCATCTCACACCGGGCATTCATGTTCGGCGCCCTGGCTGATGGTACGACAACCGTAAAGAATTCATTGGATTCCGAAGATATCAGGAGCACACGTTCAGCACTTTGTGCCCTGGGGATCGACATTCAGAAAGACGGTGATATTTTCCGGATACAGGGATCCAAGACAAGGGAACCTCTGCAGGTCATCGATGCCGGCAATTCCGGAACCACGGCCAGACTCATATGCGGCATCCTGGCAGGACTTGACGGCGTAACCACCATCACAGGTGACGGCTCTCTGGTGAGGCGGCCCATGGCCCGGATCATCAAACCCCTGGAGCTTATGGGCGCCCGGTTTATGGCGCGTAAGGGCGGATATCTTCCCATGGCTGTAAGAGGCGGTAATCTAAGGGGTATTTTCCATCCCATGGAAGTCGCCTCCGCACAGGTTAAATCCGCACTGCTCCTCGCGGGTCTGAAGGCAGAGGGTCAAACGACCGTGAACGAGCCCTCCCCCAGCCGCGACCATACCGAGCGCATGCTTGGGTACTTCGGCGCGGAATTGAGCGTAAGCCCCAAGTCAGTGACCATAAAAGGCGGCCAGAGGCTCGAGGGGCGCGACATCATTGTACCAGGCGACCCCTCGTCTGCAGCCTTTCCCATAGTCCTGGCCGCTGCCGTTCCGGGATCAGAGATCACTGTGCGTGATGTCTGCCTGAACACCACCAGGATCGGATTTCTATCCGTGCTCAAACGCATGGGCGCGCAGATAGACATGACAAACGTTGCAGACCGCTCAGGCGAACCGGTGGGGGATCTTATCGTCCATGGGGCCGAGCTCATGGGAACCACCATAGCCGGGGATGAGATCCCCTCTCTCATCGACGAGATCCCCATCCTCGTGGTGGCTGCGTCCCTGGCAAAAGGCACCACAGTCATAACGGACGCTAAGGAACTGCGGGTCAAGGAAACGGACCGTATCACCGCCATGGTAGCGGGCCTGTCACGTCTCGGCGCGTCCGTGGAAGAACTCGACGACGGCCTCATTGTAAAGGGGAATGCCCGTTTGTCTTCGGGCAGCATCTCCACCTTCTCCGACCACAGAATCGCCATGGCCTTTTACATACTTTCCAAGGCGACCGGCATCGATATCAGCCTCGACGACCGTGAGTGCGTAGGCATATCCTACCCCTCATTCTTCTCTGACATGGACCGGCTGACATGAGTTTTCACATCATTACCATAGACGGGCCGGCAGGGAGCGGAAAATCCTCTATTGCAAAGGAAGTTGCCAAAAGGCTCGGATTCACCTTTCTCGATACGGGCGCCCTGTACCGCGCCGCAGCCCTCATACTCGACGAGGCGCACTGTGATATCAACGACGACAGGGAATGTGCACGGATTCTTGCACGTTCCAACATAACCATATCTTCGGGCAGGACCTATGCAAACCTCAGAGATGTCACGGACATGATCCGGTCTAGCCATATCAGCGAACTTGCATCATCCATTGCAGTACATCCATCGGTACGCAAGGAACTGCTCCATATACAGAGATCCTTCAAGGGCGTCACCCCCCTCGTGGTCGAAGGCAGAGATACAGGGAGCGTGGTGTTCCCGGATGCGGATATCAAATTCTATCTCGATGCCTCCCCGGAAGAACGAGCCAGACGGAGGCATGCCGAGTCTGCGCAGGCGGAGAATAACACCATTGAGATCGAACAGGTCCTCAGCGATATGAAGAGACGTGATCAACGGGACAGATCACGGGCAGTATCACCGCTCACAATACCGGAGAATGCAGTTGTTGTTGATACGACACACCTTGACCTTGAAGGTGTAGTGGAGAAGGTCCTCGCAATAATTAGTGACAGGTTAACCGATTAAGAGACGATCCCTTTTCCCGGAATCTTCTAATGTTGCATCCTTGCGCATCTCCTGCGCCATGTGGTCGAGTATCTCTTTGGAGAAATTTATAACATCCTTGTTGCTGAAACCATTACGCAAGAGTTCTTTGTAAAGGCTTTTTGCAAGGATCTTAGTGGCCCTCGTAGTATCCATATTCTTCAAAATGATATCAAGATTCCCTTTTGTGCTCATATTCAACCCTCTCTTACTCTGGGCTCTTAATATGCATCTCTCGTGCCAAGGGTTGGTTTGTTAATTTTACGTTAAAATACAGGTGTTTGCAGATTCGTATATCCAGCTCCAACCACCAGGCTGTGGATATTCTGCAATAGTGAATCATTATTCACATCCGTCAAATCATCTCCCGGGCTATCTATACGGCGTTTTCCACTGTTGAGAAAAAAAACACACCTCTGCCGCTTATGCACCGACACCTTCACCGGATGCCTGCCCTTGAGATTTTTTCTGTTTCCGCCTGCGAAACCACCCGTGCCTCTTTTTCTTCTTCGAGCCGGTCCCCATGGTTCTTGCAAGCGGGAATTTTTCCTGAAATGCTGTCATAAATGCATCTTCACCCGGGATACACCGGCCATTGATGATAAGTGCAAACAACTCAGAGGCCTCTTTGTAACTTGCCTTCTTCAGCAGGGACCACCTCATCCTACCAGTCTGCATGGCAGTCATCATCCGGTCAAGGATCTCGAGGGCATGGACCATATTCGCCTTCAGGGCCTTGGGAATGGTTACTGAAATGCCGGATTCGGCGAGCGTATCCGTGAGGAGTTTCAATTTATCCCTATGATTCTGCCCTTGCTCCCTGATAACCCCGCATGCCCACGGCCAGAAGAACAAGCCATAAGATACCACCTGAGACGGCGGCTCGCCCCTTCGGATAGACTCGTCGATGATCCTCAAGGATTGCAGGAACTCTTCAGTCAACCTGGGAGATTCCTCAATGATCCTCCCCACATTTCCCAGTATGATGGAAAGCATGGTATGGGCTGACATCCTTTGAAAAAACTCTGCGGCAAAGCCGGATACAAGATCTTTATTCAACTCCTCATACAACCGGGACCCGGAGCATGCGCCAAGCAGTTTCTTGTGTGTTTCAATCGCCTTGGCAGATTCATGCTCTATGGCAAAGCCCTGTCTGGAGGCATACCTGAGAACCCTCCACATCCTTACAGGGTCTTCAATGTACCGTTCGGACGCGTCACCTATGACACAGACCCTTTTCCGGGCCATGTCCTTAAGTCCGCCTACATAATCGATGATCGAAAAGTTACTGATGTCATAGAATAATGCATTGATGCTGATATCCCTCCGGAAGGCGTCTTCTACGGGTGTGCCGAAGGTATTATGCGGATCCGCCTCACCCTCTTCAGTCGGTTCAGGCTCTCGCCTGAATGTGGCCACCTCAATGATCTTGCCACCCCTGAATCGGATATGGGCAAGCCTGAACCTCCTGCCGATGAGAAAACAGTTGGCGAAAAGCTTTTTGACCTGTCCGGGTCTGGCGTCGGTAGCAATGTCGAAATCCTTTGGTTTTTTTCCCAGCAGCAGGTCGCGCACTGCGCCGCCTACCATGTAGGCCTTGAATCCATTTCTTGAAAGCCTGTAAAGAACCTTCAACGCATCAGGATCTATCTGGCTGCGTGATATGGGATGCGAAGCCCTGGGAAGTATGAACGGCTCTCTAATCAGCGTCTTCATTGCGTTCTTCTGTTTCGGGCTTGCCCTCTATGCGATATGATTCTCTGGCCCAGTGTATGAGGTCAAGACCCTTGCAGCCTTTAGAACAAAAGGGCCTGAACGGGTTACCATCAAAAGAAACTTCCTGTTTGCAGACAGGACATCGGACTGTCTTTCGGACAGGATTATGCTCCTTCTTTTCGTTCACGTGAGACGCGAACAATATCTCCCTTTCCCTCTCATCCATACCCATCTCTTTCTACCCCTACGGACGGAACATATCCTGCGTTGTCTTTGCATAAAGATCGAACACATCAATAAAACCCTGTTCTGTCTATCCCGAAGAAGCAAATAGGTCAAGAAACCCTTTTGGAGATACAATATCATATTATATCGTAATAAAAGGTATCCTACCCAAGGTGTGAACTGTCTAAGGATTTTCTTATAATAATTGTTGTTGACTAAAGCGATAAAAGAATGATTTGGTAATTACCAGTAAAACAACAGATGACACCATGCAGAAAAAGATACGAAGAAAACGTCAGATATTGCGCAATAGAACCGTTATCCTGAGGTCTGCACGAGAACTTTTCCATAAAAAGGGATTCTATGGAACCACCATGGAGGACATCGCACTCTTTTCCGGGTTCGATAGAAGAACCATCTATAATCATTTCAAGAACAAGGAAGATGTCTTTGCCGCATTGATATCAACGATCATGACCGACATCGACACGGTCTTCAACAACATGTCAGAGGTAAAAGGCTCGCCTCTCGACAAACTCCGTGAATTAGTTTTGAGCCTGTTGGATCTCTACATCGATAATTCTCAGCTGTTGAACATATTCATGTCCGAATATGAAACCAATGAGATCAAAAAAAGACAGCAGCTTTCAGCCTATACCCTTAAGAATATCAGCGCCTATAAAAAGATTGAAGCCCGTCTCGTTAAAATGATTAAAGATGCCCAGGAAGAAAACCTCGTGGTGAATGTCCACCCCTACATACTCGCAGGCATGCTGAACGAGCTGATCTTAAGGAGCGTCATTGTCCTGCATAATCATAAGACCACCATCCGAAAAAAAGACATCGTCCATGATATCTTTGAACTCCTTGGCAGAAATGTCGTCAAAGCACCGCTCATAACCTCTTCCAGCAAATAGGGTCATTCGAGAATCATGATTTGAACTGCTGGTTGTTTCTCCTTTCCCGTACTTTCCAATTTGAGTTGTGAAGAGATCTCATACGGGCTCAATACCCTGTAATCATAAAAAAAGAGGTGGGCTGAATGCCCACCTCTGCTGATATTACTACGTCTTGAGGCTTTTTCTGTTACATCATGCCGCCCATGCCGCCCATACCGCCCATGCCGCCCATGCCGCCCATATCAGGCATGCCACCACCGCCTGATCCCTTTTCTTCGGGGATCTCGGCGATCATGACCTCTGTGGTAAGAAGCAACCCTGCTACCGATGCCGCATTCTGAAGAGCAGAACGTGCAACCTTGGTGGGATCGATAATGCCTGCCTTGACCATGTCTTCATATTCTTCAGCCTCGGCATTGAATCCCACATTGCCCTTGAGACCTTTCACCTTCTCAACGACGATGCCTCCTTCCATTCCTGCATTCACTGCGATCTGGCGAAGAGGCTCCTCAAGTGCCTTCTGAATGATCTTGACACCGAACTGCTGCTCGCCAGGCAGTTCAATCTTGTTCAGCTTATCAATGCATCGCAGAATTGCCACGCCGCCGCCGGCTATGAAGCCCTCTTCCACTGCTGCACGTGTGGCATGAAGGGCATCCTCGACACGGGCCTTCTTCTCTTTCATCTCAGGCTCCGTAGCAGCACCGACCTTGATGACTGCAACGCCACCGGCCAGTTTTGCAAGCCTCTCCTGGAGTTTCTCACGATCATAATCAGATGAAGTCTCTTCGATCTGCGCCTTGATCTGGCTGATCCTGGCCTGGATCTGAGCCTTTTTGCCGGCACCCTCGACTATGGTGGTGTTGTCCTTGTCGATGATGACCCTCTTGGCTGTCCCCAGATCGTTCATGGTAACCGACTCGAGCTTTCTGCCGAGATCTTCAGATACAACCTCTCCACCGGTGAGTATGGCGATGTCTTCCAGCATGGCCTTGCGCCGGTCGCCAAAGCCCGGGGCCTTGACAGCTGCACACTTGAGTGTTCCCCTGAGCTTGTTCACGACGAGTGTCGCGAGCGCCTCGCCTTCGATATCCTCGGAGATGATGAGAAGTGCCTTGCCCTTCTTTGCGATCTGCTCAAGTACGGGGATGATGTCTCTCATGTTGCTGATCTTTTTGTCATAGATAAGAATGACCGGCGCTTCAAGCTGTACTTCCATGCGCTCTGCATCGGTGACAAAATAAGGTGAGAGGTAGCCCCTGTCAAACTGCATGCCTTCCACCAGGTCAAGGGTGGTATCCATGCTTTTTGCCTCTTCAACGGTGATGACTCCTTCCTTGCCGACCTTGTCCATGGCATCGGCTATCAGGGCGCCGACTTCGTTATCTCCGTTGGCGGATATGGTACCTACCTGCTCGATCTCCTTCTTGTCTTCAACCTTGCGACTCATCTTCTTGAGTTCTTCAATGATGGCCACGGTTGCCTTGTCTATGCCTCGTTTGAGGTCCATCGCATTCATTCCGCCTGCAAGATACTTCAGGCCCTCTGTATAGATGGCCTGGGCCAGAACGGTTGCAGTGGTCGTGCCGTCTCCGGCGATATCGGATGTCTTGGATGCGACTTCCTTGACCATCTGGGCGCCCATGTTTTCGAACTTATCCTTCAGCTCAATCTCTTTTGCCACGGTTACACCGTCTTTCGTAACCAGTGGCGCCCCAAATGTCTTATCTAGGATTGCATTCCGGCCTTTGGGACCGAGAGTTGCCTTAACCGCGTTGGCGAGTTTGTTCACGCCGCTCAAAATCTTGTTCCGTGCATCCTGATTATAGATTATTTCTTTGCCAGCCATGTCTTACTCCTCCTTAGCCTACTGGATAATACCGAGGATATCTTCCTCTCTCATGATAAGCAGTTCTTCACCCTCGACCTTGATCTCGTTCCCGGCGTATTTCGAGAAGAGTATCTTGTCGCCCTTTTTCACATCGAGCGCGATAACCTTACCGTCTTCTGTCCTTCTTCCGCCGCCCGCGGCAATGACCTCACCCATCTGGGGCTTTTCCTTTGCTGTATCGGGGATGATGATTCCCCCCTTGGTCTTGTGTTCCTCTTCGATCCTCTTCACGAGAACCCTGTCATGCAATGGCTTAATTTTCATTCCTTTCCTCCAAGGTCAGATTGTTAGCACTCACTATAAATGAGTGCTAATCAGGTAGCAAGGATTATAAGTAAGTTCAAGGTTAGTTATTTCATGATAACCCTGATGATACGCAGTGGATTGATTTGAGTGGTTAAGATCATCACCATCCTGAAGATATCATGTTTTTCCTGCACATTTCATTTTTTTTCTTACTCGATAACACAGAGTTAATAATTTCTGATCCCTGCTAGCCCACAGGTATAATCTGCCCAATAAAGCAGCGGATCATCTCTCAGAGGTGTACCATTGATCATACGGGTCTTATGTGTTATTTCTTATAAGTATTGAAATGAGGTAGCCATTCCTTACCTATATGGAGGCGAATGTGAGCTTTATTGGCATTGACGTAGGGAGTTCCTATATCAAACTCTGGCACGAGGACACTGAGGACTCTCTCCTGACTGCCCGGAATATTCACCACAGGGGATCACCCCTGAAGACCGTAGTTGAGGAACTGTCCTGTCTTCATCAGGAACCCACATTTTTATGCTTTTCAGGCAATCTGGCCGGTCATGGCATCAGCGCATGGCATTGCGAAGGGCTCCTGGCGGAAATTGACTATATCCGGGCAAACTACCCATACAGACAACTGCTTGTCTTCGGCGCTGAAAAGATTGAACTCGTAAGCTTTGACAAAAACGGGCACATCCTCCATTATCGCACAAATCCTGCTTGTGCAGCGGGTACAGGCTCGTTCCTGGACGAGCAGATGATCAGACTCGGCCTTGACTTTAACGACCTGCCCCGCATTTCGATCGATGAGAACGCACCGCTCGTAGCAACCCGATGTGCCGTTTTCGCAAAAACGGACATAATTCATCTCCAGCAGGGAGGGCATACCGCTTATTCCATCTACAACGGTTTGTGCAAAGGCCTGGTCCTCAGCAGCCTGAAAAGTGTGTTCGGAGGGAACCTCCCGGATGGCAACGGAATAATTGCCACCGGCGGTCTGCTCGAAAATCCCCACTTTTGTCATTTCCTCAAGCAAATCTTCCCCATGGTTCACATAGCTGAAAAACCTGCATTCACAAGGGCAAGGGGTCTATGGCTTACTGCAAGGACCAAGGGGAACACTTGCAGCGGCTTCATGACAATCCTCCGGGAGTATTCGCCTGACAATTCGCGGTCCAGTGGCTTGAAACCCCTGAAGCTCAAGAAAAGTTCATTCCCTGCTTCAGAAATCATCCGTTCCAATGATCGATATGGCAACGAACTCTGGCATAATTTGGTTGAGCACGAGTCAATTAACGCATTTCTTGGGGTAGACATAGGCTCCACATCCACCAAGGCAGTGCTCGTAGATGACAAGGGGGCCATTCGTCTTGATATCTATACCAGGACCTCAGGCAACCCCATCGAAGCTACAAAACGGATCTTTCAAGGTATCGCTTCTGTCCGGGAAGACCTGTCGTGCTCCATTATCATACATGGCTGTGCAACCACAGGATCCGGAAGAAAGCTGGTGGGAACCATCATCGGCGCAGACATAATCGTCAACGAGATAAGTGCCCATGCCAAAGGGGCACTCACCCTCGATGAAAACGTCAGCACCATATTTGAAATCGGTGGACAGGATGCCAAATTCATCCGTCTGGATAAAGGCCGCATTGTCGATGTGAACATGAATTACGTTTGCGCGGCAGGCACCGGCTCATTTGTCGAAGAACAGGCCAGAACCCTGGGTATGGGACTCGATGAGATCAGTGAACGCATCTTGGGAGTGACGCCGCTACCCAACTCTGATCGCTGCACCGTGTTCATGAACCATGAGATCACCAGGCAAATCGCTCTGGGTTATCCCAGAGACCAGATCATGGCCGGTGTACTGGTTGCCGTGTTCAAGAATTATGTCAGCAAGGTCGTTGGACACCGCTTTTACAATAAGGATTCCATAGTCTTCCAGGGGGCAACGGCACGCAACAAGGGCCTGGTGGCAGCCCTTGAGCAGATAACAGGGGCGCAGGTAATTGTCTCTCCTTTCTGCCATGTCATGGGGGCATATGGTGCAGCCCTGATTTCCAGGGGGGAAAGTGCAGGAAAATCAAAATTCAGGGGTCTTACCATCCAGGATGTCTCCATCAGGGAAAATGTATGCAGGGGGTGCGAGAATACCTGCCGTATTACCTCTGTTAAGGTGGGCGAAGAAAAGACCAGCTGGGGATACATGTGCGGTCGTGAGCCCGGTACACGCAATGAAGGGAAGAAGGTCAACCGTAGCGTCAAGATCCGTGATGATCTCCTGAACCCATATAAGACAAGGCTCAATATCGGGAAGCATAAATTCAGGATGCCTGCCCTGGGATTGAATGAAGAATTTATCCCTTTCTTTACCGGGATCGCATCGGCCTGCGACCTCGGCATCGAGGTATGCTATCCGGGCAGGACGGAAATCCTTAAAGAATTGTCAGCCATCGGCTCGGGTGATTTCTGTTATCCCATCAAGGTGGCCATGGCCTGTGTAAGCGTCATGATAAAACAGGATTCGACGAGCAATATCATGCTTCCTTTTCTCATCCAGGACTTCAAGGACAACTCCATAAGGCCACGAAGCCTCTATTGTCCTTTTATCACAACCGTCCCAAGCTTTTTTAAGGACAGGAATCTGGCGTCACGGGTGTTCACCCCCGAGATAGACCTGAGCAAGGGTATCTCCTGGCAGGCATCGAAGATAAGAACGTTCCTCAAGTCGGCAGGGATTCATGGAGTAAACCCCATTAAGATCATGAACGGCATCAAGAGGGGTATGGAAATGCTTCGTCAATATCGCGCAGAGCACACCGAACAGGCAGCAAGGACCTTCCGTGAGATCGGTGATGAAAAGGCTATAGTGCTCCTGGGCAGATCCTACAATCTTTATCACCAGATTCTCAATCTCGGCATACCGGAACTCATCGAATCTCTGGGTATTAAGGTCATCACCATGGATGCCGTTCCTGACGAGGTTACAAACAAGGATATTTCGGAATACTTCCCGGATATGTACTGGTACCAGGGGCAGCGGTTGCTGAAGAAGGCCATGTCAATACGAAACAGGTCGAACCTCTTCCCGCTCATGATCTCCAACTTCTCTTGCGGGCCTGACTCTTTTATACTGAGTTTCTTCGAGGAGATCTGCCGTAATAAACCATACCTTATCCTGGAGCTTGATGAACATGGATCCGCAACAGGTTACCAGACAAGGATTGAAGCCTTCATTGATATGATAGAGCAACACAAGGAAAGCCTGCAACAAGCACCGAGTCCTACCAAGCCATCAAAAATATTTTATAACATCAGTGACACCAGATATAATACAAAGGTATGGATCCCTCAGATCCACCCCTATCTACCGCAGTTGTGGTCTGCGGTGCTGAACCGCCATGGGTACGATACAGAGGCCATGGGCGAGGAAACCACTGCCGACTGCACACTGGGCAGGTCATTATGCCGAGGGAGCGAATGCCTCCCCGCCGCCCTTACAACCGGCAGGTTCATTTCCACCATTAAAGACAACCCCGGTAAGACCTATCAGGCACTACTCATGCCCCGAGCCGAGGGGCCATGCAGGTTCGGACAATACGCGACACTCCAGTCCATGATCTTCACCAAGCTCGGGCTTAAAAATACCATCATCTTCTCCCCCACATCAGAAGACGGGTATTCATTCCTCTCGCCACGGGTCGAGATGGACGTGTGGAAGGCCATTTGCCTGGGCGATGCATTGTACAAGCTGAGGTGCCGTGTAATACCCTACCATAAACATCCCATCATGGCGGAGGCGCTCATACGAGAGGTCCTGGATGAGATATGCAGCCTTATCATTGCTGGTAAAGACTGGAAAGTGGCCTTATCGTCCCTGGTGAATACCCTGAGCATAGATTCAGGACTCGATCAGCCGTCCAAACCTCTGGTGGGCATCGTTGGTGAGATATTCGTCCGGCTCAACAGCTTTTCCAACCAGCATGTGGTGGAGACCATAGAGGCCAATGGCGCCGAGGCCTGGTTATCCCCCATGACCGAATGGATCTATTATATCCGCGATCTGCTGGCGATAAAATCAGGGCCCGTAAAGAAACTTATGACGTATTTCAAGAATCATGTACTCCAGAGGGTTGAACACGAAATCATGTCCCTGTTCTCCCCAATGCTTGACCAAAGGCACGAGCCTTCCATTTCAGCTGTCATAAACAGCGCCAAGAGATACATCCCCGAGTCCTTCGAGGGTGAAGCCATCCTGACCATCGGAAGGGCCAGGTTGTTTGCCGAGAACGGAGCAAGCCTTATCGTTAACTGTTCACCCTTCAGCTGTATGCCCGGGAGGGTCACATCGCACCTTTTCCAGGCCTATCGAGACTATTTCAAGGTCCCGGTGGTGAACCTTTTCTTTGATGGTACAGGAGATGTCTCGAATCAGCTGGCCATATATCTGAAATCCATAACTCAGGCACAGAAAGAGACTCGGATCCCCTATTCCTCAAGGTTCACCAGTCATCGCAAAAGACAGGTGGCATCACCTCTTGCAAAGCTTATGAAGGGCCCTCTGCCAGGGGATATATCTGATGATGAATACCAGAGACGGCAATAACAAGAGAAAGCCCCTGGAACAACTCATGCTCATGGCTGATATACACTGAAAGTTCGGAGGAGTTCATGAAATGATGCGAGACTCCATGATTCGTCCGGATCAGGTTCAATTGCAGAATCCGGGCTGATTTAAACAATGGATCGCATCAATCATCAAAGACCAGAACTTCTATCGAGTCGACCGATTGATTTCCATTCTTGTCGGTTGCTGTAAATTCAACTGAGTAGAGAATACCGGCATTCGTGCCGGTCACATTGATGTATTCAATATTCCCCGGATCTTTAACCTTCATGCTCGGTCTGACATTATCAAAATCCCAATTGTATGTATAGGGAGGGTTCCCACCGGTTACATTCCCTTTGAAATTAACCCAATCTCCCCTGTTAATGATAATATATGCCAATGGCTCCCCATTGGCGCCGGACGATGTTATGAGATCAGCGACAACTATCTCGGCCTGTATGGATTCAGTTGCCACATCTTCGCTGCCTTCAGCACTCGCCTTGTTCTTTCCTGTTGTGTGATCTCTCGAGCAGCCGGCAACCAGAATCATGACAACAAAGATGAGAAGGAACAGAAAAGCCTTGTGAATAATCATTTTACCCATAAATACCCCCGCCCGCCTGAAATGAACCCTTGTCAATCATAGGTTCTGTTAAAACGCATATACCCCGCTTTAAAATATATAATATGCCAGTGATTGTTTGATGCAACCTCAATGCCATGATGCAACATATGAGTTATTAAGCCATTAGCGAGAAAAGCTCCTATAACTATATGGAATCATGGGTAAATCAATGCCATTTAGAGGTAATTTATTTCTGTTTACTTTGATATATCATAGAAATCCCGGCTATTGTCATAGGATATGGCCTGTTGCATTCCTTGTAATCCGGGATGTGCACTTATATATAACAGGGCACGTGGCATTACCCGGGTCAACACCTTCTGGGAGAAGAAGAAGCTTGCCCGTACGGAAGATTGATCCTGTCGGCAACAAGCCAATGGGCTTATTCCCGATGGGATCAATCTTCACTACGGGCTAAGAATATGTGCTACTCTGCTACGAGTATGGAGTTGTGCAGGGGGCCTTACCCATGAAAACCCTTTGCATTTCGTAGAGATCGGCAACATTCCATGCCCTTTTACAGGGTTATGAGTACTGGCCATGACTTGAAATCCGGTATTGCCATAACTATTTATTAGATATATTTTAGGTATGTTACATTGAAATGGTGATCCTGTAAGAGGAGATATCAACCCAATTATTTGCCATGAAATCCTTGTGATGCACTGTTGTGATGTTTCTTGATCCGAAAGGGGTGTAATGCCATGAATAAAAAGCTCTTCTTTACGTGTCTCCTGTCTGGTTTGATCGGAATAATCATTATTTCATGGGGCTGGTGCTCAATCAATGATTCTCCTCCAGCTGAGAGGAAGACCGAACCTCCGTTTTATTTCGGTCTGCCTGAAAAGCCCGTGTATTCAAAATCCGTTGTGGATTCTCCCAAGAGCACTTATGTATTCAAACCTGTTCTACAGTTTGACCTGGTCAAACACGACTTCATTGTCAGGAACACCTCTGATCACCCACTGGAATTCAAGAAGGTAAGTGCCTGCTGCGGAAGCCTTGTAGAAGCCTTCAGCCGCCAGATACCCGCGGGCCAGGAAGGTGTCATAAAGACAGTGCTCCTGACCGATCGACGTGGCGGCGAGGAAATAAACGGCACCATCAGGGCCATTACCAATGACCCGAAAAATCCCGAGTGGACTATCAAGATCTCCTGCTTCGTAAAAAAGTTTGCCGACATCTCCGATCATACGATCATGCTTAACGGACCATGGCGTGCGGCCATAGAGGGCACGTCAGTTGTCATACCCACTGCCGAGTATCCCTTCAAGATTACCTCATTCAAAGCCAAAAGGGGAATATTCATCACCTATGGCTACAAGGACATAACTCGTTCAGGCCAGAAGGGGTACCTCATCTGGGCGAAAAATATCAGGAGAGAGCCAGGTGTCATACGTGATACTATCTATGTGCTTACGGACAACCCGGCCAGACCTCAATTCATTATCAGGGTGCAGGGCAAGCTCACCGACTAAAAACAACAGCTTTATTCGTGTCGATCCGGCTGCCTCTGGTAGATATCCAGTGTTACCTTTCTGCCGCTGATAAGCATCATGGCAAGGACATTGTCGTTGATGAACCTGGCCCTGTGGGAAATAGTCTTGCCGTAATAATCCAATTCCCAGTAGAACTCCTTTTTCGCCGGGTCATAGGTATAGGTCTTGGGCGTTTCGAAGAAGGTATAGGTACGGGTTGTTTTCTCGTCCGGGTAGAATATGAAGGTGCCGTCCCTCTGCGGTTCCAACTTGAAGCCGTTCACCTCCTCCTTATGATCATCCACGCTCGACCAGCCGCCCACCCAGAAATCTTTCGTGGGGGCGTCTCCTGTCTGAACAACACTGTTTAACAACGGGATATCATCCACGTCTTCAATGCAGAGTTCATAGATCTGTTTCTTTATCTCTTCGATATCCTTTGGATGATACACAGGGAATTCTAGCTTCTTTTCAATGCATTCTGTTCCGGCTTTTCCATCTTGTTCGAACGTTCCGGGTGAAGGTGCTGTTTCCGAAGATACCTTCAAGGGCTCTTGCGGTTCCTGGATTTCTGGAACAGGCGTTGTTTCATTGGAAGATAAAAAATATGAAGCACATATGAAAAACAGAACTACGCCCAGTATAAGAAACAGATTCTTTTTATTCATCGAGTCGGCTCGTTTGATGTCATCAAAATCTTGGCGGGCTTGCGGTGAACCTGCTCAATCCTTCCTCCATAATCCGTTGTCTCATAAATCATTGTTACACGTTATCACGGTTCCTATGAGAATGACACAGCAGGCGTTGCCCTAACCACAACTTTACCATATCATCTGAAAACGGCTTGAAGGGAAGAGCCTCCGGAGGGAATTGCCGCTTCACCTCCAAGCCGCGTGTTACGTCGGTCTATCGATACATTGATCCGTACACCATTGCATTCCATATCTCGTTGGCAAGGATTTCCGAACCTGCATAGGTGGGATGTATATCGTCCGATTTGATCTGGGTAGCAGGATCGTTTATGGCAGCTCGCGTATCGAGGAAGAGCGCCTTATACCCAGGCAAAAAGACTGCAGCGCAACTGTACGAACCGCTGGTGAAGGTTGACGGGAAAATCCCTGGGTAGATATTATCATATGCCCAGTCAATGGCTTCGTTCTTTTCAATCTCGCTGCCTTTTACGTGATAATACCCCATCCACACGCAGTCGTTTGGATATTTTGCATACATGGCATTGATCATGACTTCCATCTTGTCGCCGACGTAATTGAGCACATCTATGCACCCCGAGGTAACCGGGTCAGAATCGCAGTCCGCTGTCCCCTGGAGTATGTCATTGGCCCCGCCGTCTGCGATGACCGTCTTCAGGGTCGTCCTGCCCAGGGCCGTGTTCAACTGGCTCTGTATAGCAGCGATCTTGGCACCGCTCACTGATCTGTCTTTGTAGGTTTTGCCGGACTTGATCTTCAGCACCTTCTGGATATCTCCGGACAGATCAAAAACCGAATCGCCCACGATCTGAACATCCCATTCGCTCGGAGTAGGATTGTTAAAATCCCACGAGCAACCGGTGGCCAGGGCCAATGTAGCAAAAATACCCATCACTAATAAGAGCCTGATTAATTTCATGCTTGCCCCCCTCTTAATTGGTATGTTTTGTTGATGTTTTTGTTAACGCCTTTTCACATAACCCCATAAATTTCATGCAACCCGCACCGCGCTATGCATCTATTATTGTCTATATCATTATTTTATGATAATTTATTATAATGGCAACTATAATAAAATTAGGGGGAAATATGGGGGATCTCCCCTCATTGGCATAAATTAAAAGTGTACCTGTTTGTTTTTATTATTGATGACATGTTGATGGTTAGGGGATGATGGCTACGATATTCAATCTTCATTTGGGCTGTTGCAATAGCAGCATTGGCTGCACATTGACCTTTCCCATCGAATTTATTATTGAATTGTTCAGATCAGAGCCTCCCTGGAGGGTTCATGCAATTTCCCATACCTGAATACGGCCGGAGCGGAAAGGCGGCTTCTGAAAAAAACGCCAAAAGGCTATTGCTCGATAATAATCGAAAATATCGTCTGCTCGCAAAAAGGATTACAGACATCATCTGGGCACTTGACCTGAAAACGTTCAGACTGGAATATGTGAGCCCTTCATCGGAATTTGTCACTGGGTACTCGGAAGCAGAGGCCATCGGTGCCCGGCTGGAACGTTTTGTCACACCAGAAGGAATTGAAGACATACAGAAGGTCTTTGTTCAGGAATACGAGAAGGAAAAACAAAAGCAATCCGAACCGAGAATGCTCGATTTTCAGATCTACCATAAGGATGGTCACCTGATCTGGCTGGAGGCCTCGGCCTGTTTCTACAGGAATGACAAGGACAAGGCCATCGGCATTGTCGGCGTGGCACGGGACTGCACCAAGCGCAAGGAGGCGGAAAGGCAATTACGCCGGAGCGAGGAAAAATATAGACATATCATCGACAATATTAACGAGGGTTATTGCGAAGTAGACCTCGCCGGCAATTTCCTTTACTGCAACGAAGCGACCCTAAGTATTACCAGTTGCACCCTGGATGAACTGGTCGGTAGAAGTTTCAAGCATTTTATGGATGATTCCAACGCAAGGGCTGTATATGAAGTTTTTAACAGGGTCTATCTAACACACCGGCCCGCTAAAGGTTTTGAATGTGAAATCAAGGATATGAAAGGCGTCCGAAAACACCTGGATTTAGCAGTGTTGCTGTTGAAAAATGATGCGGGAAAACCCACAGGCTTTTGCGGTTTTGCAAGAGACATAACAGAACGCAAAGAGATTAGAGAGCGGCTGGATACCCTTCTGCAGGAGCGGACCAAGGATCTGATCCACACAAATAAAACCCTTGAAAAGACCAATATAGCCTTGCAGGTGCTGCTGGAAAAGAAGGATGAAACAAGGGCCCGGATTGAAGAAACGATGCGTTTGAATGTCAATGATCTGGTGATGCCTGCGCTTTCGAAACTACAAAACAGTGGACTTTCCGACAAACAAAAAACCTACGTCGAGATCATCACCCAAAACCTGAACGATATCATTAAACCCCTTTTTAAGGGCATACCCCGCGTTTTTCTAGATCTGACACCGAGTGAAATTCAGATGGTCAATCTCATTAAACAGGGAAAAACAACAAAAGAGATCGCTCAATTTCTGAACATCGCCACCAGTACCGTTGATTTCCATCGGGATAATATCCGCAGAAAACTTAAAATAAAAAACAAACACCTGAATCTGCATACCTATTTGAATTCCATGGAATAGAGAGCACGTGGAAAACCTGAAATCCCGGAAAGCAAGGAAAGAAGAGGGAAAAAGATGGTCGGGAAGCGGGGATTTGAACCCCGGACCCCAGCGTCCCGAACGCTGTGCTCTACCAGGCTGAGCCACTTCCCGT
>CAZRIV010000026.1:0-19942 GCA_964600235.1 uncultured Bacteriovoracaceae bacterium
AACCCGCAACCTGCTGATTACAAATCAGCTGCTCTACCGATTGAGCTACTCCAGCCCTTCAGGCGCACCCATAGCTTGCGCACCAGGAGTCTGTATCTCAATGGCAAGATAAAAGTCAAGGGGCAAATGAAGAAAAAATGAAGCGATTCTTAACCTCATTCGACACGAGAGTTCCTTCTGTTCAATATAGAGTTCTTACCCAATGATAACAAGATGTTGAATCAATTCCTGCAGGTTTTTCATGCCCTTGATATATTCATGGTAGTCTGATTTTGGGCAATGTAAACAACACGGCGACATCCTATGTCAAATAAATGCTTGCATATTCATTCTTATTCCATTAATATTGTGCAATTAATTTTAGGGTGTTATGGACAACACAATGGAAAAGGCTACCATCTGGCTGATGCTTCTTTTGCTCCCCATGGCCCTGTATGCCATGAGGCCCCTGACCGAACTTGACCTGAGCAACGTCAGCAATCCGTTGAGCCTGAGCGCCATTCCCGAAGACATGGCGAACAGGGACTACGCTGCCGCAAAAGACGGTGACGCAGGATGCATCATGAAGTTCCTGCAGAACGCCTGCTTACGGGGAGCCTTTGGGGACCTCCGTTTCAGGTATCCCGGCGCCGATGAGGAAGAACCCCTGTCTGACATACAGCCCTTTCCGGCTCTCTATCTCATGTTGACGGGCGAAAAGAATGAGCCCTACTCAACAAACGATTACCTCAAAGACCAGCGCACGTTAAAAGAGAATTCCGCATATGCATCGACGGATTCGCCCTTTGCAGCCGCATCAATGGAACAGCAATCCTCACAGAAACGCAGCATCGAGTATCCCGACGGCCGCACCGCCATTTCCAATGACCCCATTGTTGTTACCACACCACTGCGTACCTACTATACAAACGATACCAGCTCCATCGTCCACAATAAGAGCTGGGTCGATATCAAGGCCCGATGACTTTTGACCTTCTGTGCTGTTGACCCCCCTACCACCCTGTGTTAACAAGATTTCTCATGCATAACCCGATCAACCACCTTGCCATTATAATGGACGGCAATGGGAGGTGGGCGCAAAAGAGAAGCCTGCCGCGCCTTAAAGGGCATGAGATGGGGGCAAGGGCCGCCAAGAGAATCGTGGAATCCGCCAAGGCCCGCTCCATCAGGTACCTCACCCTGTATGCCTTTTCATCGGAGAACTGGAACAGACCCCGGGAAGAGGTTGAAGGATTGTTCCGGCTCCTGGAAAGATTCATCGCCGAAGAGGTGGACCGCCTCAAGTCAAGCGGCATATGCATCCATGTCATCGGAGACCTGTCCCGGTTTTCAGGGCACCTGCAGGACACCATCCATCGTACTCTCGAAGAGACGAAGGAAAACTCGGAGCTGCACCTGGCCATTGCGTTGAACTACGGCGGACGCGATGAGATAATCCGTGCAGTAAAGAAGCTCATGGTATCTGGACTTCCCCCGCAGGATGTCAGTGAAAAGACCTTCTCGGAGCATCTGGATACGTCCTTCATGCCGGACCCGGATCTCCTCATCAGGACCGGGGGAGAAAAACGCATCAGTAATTTTCTGCTGTGGCAGCTGGCGTATACCGAAATCTACTTCACCGACACCCTCTGGCCTGATTTCGATGAAAACGTCCTGGATGAGGCGATAGGGTGGTTCGATACCAGGCAGAGACGGTTCGGCATGACAGGCGAGCAGGTGGAGGGCCGTGGCAGATGAAACGTTTCATAGCAGGGATTGTCCTTGTCATCGTCTTCGCCGTACCGGCCATCTTCGGACCTGCCTGGGCCTTGTTGATAATTGCCCTGCTTGTCACCCCCGTCTGCATGTTCGAGCTGCTCCGGGCGGCATTGAGCCGCAGCGCGTCCGTTTTGTCACTGATAGCCATGGCGGCGTCCTTCCCTTTCCTCTTTTTCGCCTACCAGACCGATTTAAGTGGATGTTTTATCACCGTTGGGGTGACGAGCGTAATCCTCATGATCACATCCCTCTTCCTTTTCGAGAAGAACATGTCCACGGCCAGGGATCTTGTGTACTCAATAACCGCCCTGATCTACCCCATGTCCCTGATAGGGTTCTGGATTCTCCTGCGCATGGGCGTTGACGGAAGGTTCTGGATGATTTTCGCCCTGGTGGGTGTTTTCGGATCCGACACCGGGGCATACTATGTGGGCAAAAACTTCGGGAGCCGTAAAATCGCCCCGATCCTCAGCCCCAAGAAAACTGTCGAGGGCTTTATCGGGGGTATCTGTACAAGTGTTGCGCTCGGGTACGCGGCATTCGTCATATATAATAAGGTTATCGCCTACTATCAGCTCAGCCCCATGGAAGGCTTCTACCCTGTGTGGCTCCTGGTGCTGCTCTCTGCATGCATAGGCGCCCTTGACCTGGCAGGCGACCTTACCGCTTCCATGTTCAAACGCGAGTTCCAGATCAAGGATCTGGGGAACATCATCCCCGGGCACGGCGGCATGCTCGACCGCATGGACGGCGTCATGCCCGTGGGCTGTCTGCTCTACTGCATCCTCAAGGCAGTGTCATAGATGAAAAGGATTGTCGTCCTGGGGTCCACCGGGTCCATAGGCATGTCCACACTGGATGTCGTGCGCATGCACCCGGGACGGTTCAAGGTAGTCGGGTTGTCCGCCGGTTCGAACTCGACGCTTCTGGAAAGCCAGGCCAAGGAATTCGGCGTAAAGGTCCTGGGGCTCTGCTGCCCTGCGTCTCCTGTTTCATCGGCGTCCACCATCCTTACGGGTGAGGATTCGGCTGTGGAGGTGATCAGGAGGGCCGAAGGCGATATCGTGGTGAACGGCATCTCGGGCGCCGCGGGGTTCATGCCTTCCCTGGAGGCGATCCGCAATGGCGCCACCCTGGCCCTGGCCAACAAGGAATCCCTGGTCATCGGCGGAAGCTTCCTGATTCAGGAGGCAAAAGACAAGGGGGTTCCCGTCATACCCGTGGACTCGGAGCACTCGGCCGTATTTCAATGCCTTGCAGGGGAAAAAAGCCGGGCAGTGAGCCGCATCATCCTGACCGCATCCGGCGGCCCCTTCAGGAACAGGCCGCTTGAGACCTTCAGGGATATCACCCCCGAGGAGGCATTGAACCATCCCACCTGGTCCATGGGCAGGAGGATCACCATCGATTCCGCAACGCTGATAAACAAGGGCCTTGAGATGATCGAGGCATGCTGGCTCTTCGGGGTCGGCATGGACAAGATCCAGGTGTGCGTTCACCCCCAGAGCATCGTGCACTCCATGGTGGAATTCTCGGACCGGAGCATCAAGGCCCAGCTTTCCGTGCCGGACATGCGCATGGCGATTGCATATGCCCTTTCCTGGCCCGAGCGCATGGATCTCCCCCTGGTGCCGCTCGGGCTTGATAAACCGGTTCATCTGGAACTGCTCCCTCCGGATGAAGAGAAGTTCCCGGCCCTCGCCATGGCCCGACATGCCATGAGCAGGCCCGGGGTACTGCCCTGCGTCATGAACGCGGCCGACGAGGTGGCGGTGGACGCCTTCCTCAAAGGCCGCCTCGGATTTGACCAAATCACTTGCGTGGTGAAAAAGACCATGGACACCCTCATGGATTCCGAGGTAGAAGGTCCACAGGAAGTTATGAGACTTGACAGAAAATCCAGAAAGACGGCAGAGGCTTTGATCCCATGATAACAATCCTTGCATTCATTCTTGTCCTAGGCATCCTTATCTTTATCCACGAACTCGGTCACTTCCTCATGGCCAAGGCAAGCGGCGTGGGCGTGCTGAAGTTCTCGTTAGGCTTCGGACCGGCCCTCGTCAGGAAGAGGTTCGGCGAGACGGAGTACCAGCTGGCGGCGTTCCCCCTGGGCGGCTATGTCAAGATGCTGGGTGAGGACCCGGACGACAAGGATCAGCTGAGCCACATAGACCCGAAAAAATCCTTCTCGCATAAACCGCTCAAGACAAAGGCGGCCATCGTATTTGCGGGCCCTTTCTTCAACTTCCTCCTGGCCGTGCTCATCTACACGGTTGTGGCCTGGGCAGGCGTTCCGTATCTCCTGCCCGTGGTAGGAGGCGTCCAGAAGGATTCGCCTGCCGACAGGGCAGGGCTCCTGGCCGGCGACACGATACAGACCATTGAGAAGAAAAAGGTGGGTGCCTGGGACGATGTGTCCGCGACCCTCCAGGGTTCAGCGGCAGGCAAGTCCATAGAGATCGAGATCCTGCGCGATTCCAAGGTGTTCGTACTGCACGTGACGCCGGTGGTGACCAAGGGCAAGAACCTTTTCGGCGAGGAGATCAAACGTCCCATGATCGGAGTCAGCGCCTCCGATAAGACCGCAATCAAGAGATACGGCCCCATAAGCGGCATCGGGTACGGGTTCGGCCAGTGTTACAAGATCATAGAGCTCACCGGCATAGCTTTCTCGAAGATGATCAAGGGTTCCATCAGTGTCAAGGAGAGCCTCGGCGGACCGATCCTGATAGCCCAGGTTTCAGGTCAGACCTTCAAGGCAGGCCTCCTGCCCTTCGTGAGCCTGATCGCATTCATAAGCATCAACCTCGCCATCATCAACCTGCTGCCCATCCCCGTGCTGGACGGCGGTCACCTGCTGCTTTTCCTCATCGAGGGCATCACGGGCAAACCCGTGGAAGGCAGACCCAGGGAGATCGCCCAGCAGATAGGGCTTTTCATCCTGATCATGCTCATGCTCTTTGCCTTCTACAACGACATCACCCGCATATTCAAAGGTTGACCGGCGTGAATGTCCTGGCCCTGGACACGGCGACGAACCACCTCTCCCTTGCGCTCATGAGAGACACCTCGGTGCTCGTCGAGGTCGGCTGCGAGGTTAAGACCGGGCATGCGGGCCTGATTCTCCAGGTAATCGATGAGGTGCTCTCAAAAGGCGGGATCAAGCCCGAAGAAATCGGGCTCATTGCAGCTGGGACGGGACCGGGGTCGTTCACCGGCCTCAGGATCGGCATTGCGACCGCCAAGGGGCTCGCCTCTGCCGTCGGCTGCCCCCTGGCAGGAGTGCCCACCCTGGATACGATCGCACAGGGGGCACTTCCCCGGGACATGCAGGTCATGCCCATCCTCGATGCGAAAAAAGGCGAGATCTTCTGCGCACTCTATGCAGCCGACGGATCGATGCTCACGGGCTACATGAACCTCAGGCCCGAGGGCATTGCCGCGGTGGTCCGGGAAGACACCCTGTTCATCGGCAACGGGTGCGCCCTCTACCGGGACGTGCTTTCCAGGGTGCTGGGCGAACACTACCACGAAGGACCGGTGGACCTCTGGCATCCTAAGGCCTCGGTGCTGGCTGGAATTGCCCTGAAAGGTCCGTTTGACGCCCTCCACGATGAGGTGCAACCCCTCTATGTAAGGGCTTCGGATGCGACGCTCCTGCTGGAGAGAACGAGGAAGGCGACGCCCGACCGGACCGTCCTCCTGCCCGAGGAAGGAGACCTCTGAGCAACGGCGGGCGTCCCCGGCATGGCCGTGGGATCTCCCCTGAATCGCTGGGAGCATGTCCCTCCACTATTCCTTCATGGTCAGGCGCACCCTGACGATGCGGTTTCCCCGCATGCGCTCGACCTTCAGGTGAATGTTCCCGTGGGTGAGGGTATCGCCCTCCTCGGGGATGCGGTCGAGTTCGCCATAGATCAACCCTGAGAGAGTGTCGTAGTCGCTGGGAAATTCCTGGCCTATGGAGCGCTCCAGGTCGAGCAGGCTCATGGAGCCGGTGACGATGAAGCTCTTGCCGCTCACCGGAACGAGCGGCGGCCTTATGATATCATGCTCATCAGCGATGTCGCCCGTTATCTCTTCTATGATGTCCTCCAGGGTGATGCAGCCCTTCACGGTGCCGTACTCGTCCACCACAAAGGCCATGTGCAGGTGCATGTTCTGGAAGTCCATGAGCTGCGTGAGAATGGATTTGGTTTCGGGCACGAAGTGGGCCTCGCGCATGGCATCCCTCACCAGGAATCCGGCCCTCTCCTTGATGAAGGGCCACACGTCCTTAATATGCAGGTAGCCGACGATGTTGTCCTTCCTTTCCTTGTACACCGGGTATCTGCTGAAGTTCTTGGTCGTCACGGTCCGCACCACATCCTCGAAGGTGCTCCCGGCTGAAACGAGCACCATCTCGTTGAGCGGCAGCATGACCTTTCTCACCGGGACCGAATCCATGTCCATGATGGCAATGAGCATCTTTGCCTTGGCCTCGGGGATGAACCCCTCTTCATGCCCCATGGTGATGAAGGTCCCCACGTCTTCCTCGGTGAGGTGGTCCGAATGGCCCATCTTGAACCCGAAGGGAACCAGCAGCCATCGGGACAACGCGGTAAACAGCCTGACAATGGGGTTGAACACCCTGATCATGAGCCTTATGGGACGCGAGAAGAGCAATGCGATGATATCAGGCTGGTAAGCGGCAACCGTCTTGGGCGTGATCTCACCGAATATGAGGAGAATGACGGTCATGGCAATGGTGGCATACAGGATGCCGCGCTCTCCGAATATGGAAATGAACAGGGCCGTAGCAATGGCCGAGGCCAGGACGTTCACGAAGTTGTTGCCCAGGAGGATGGTGCTGATGAGCCGCTCCGGATGCCTCAGTATCTCCTCCACCATCTTTGCGTGAGAGTTCCCCTTCTCCACGAGCGACCTGATACGGTATTTATTCGCCCTCATGTAGGCAGTCTCGCTGCTGGAAAAAAATCCGGACATAATGATAAGAAAGACGAGCGCTATGGAATAGACCACCTCATCGGCTCCGGTAATCATACTGCTGTGCCACCCCCTCTCAAGCTCAATCGAACAGGACCATCTGGCCGGGTTTTGACCTCCCCGGCTTCAGCTCAGTCTCTTCCATGCATCCCGGAGGTATCCGCCCTGCGTATTCAGATGTACCCTGGTGCGGACATACCAGATAGAGCAGGTCCCTGGCCCGTGTCATGCCCACATAGAACAGGTTCCGCTCTTCCTCGGGCGAACACCCGGCCATGGGGAAAACGCCCCGGACAAGCCCCGAGAGAAACACGCACTTGAATTCAAGGCCTTTTGCGGCATGCGCCGTGATGACATGCACCTTTTCCGAACCCAGTGCGCCCTGGTCGCTGCTGAGCTTGAGGAATTCCGTAAACCCCTGCACGTCATCACCATAGAGCCGGGCATACTGATAGAAAGGGCTGGAAGGGTCCAGCTCCGGGAGCTTGAAGAGCCCTGAGGCATCCAATGCAGCGAGACGCTCAGTGACACTCCCCGACAATCCCTCCAGCAGCGCTACAGCCCTGCTGATCCTTTCTGTCAGGCCATCCGCATTCTTCATGCCGGCATGAATGCGTTCCATGGTCTTGTCCCCGACACCTTTCACCAGATGCTCAACGCCTTTGCCGCAAAGCAGCTCCATGCGCTCACGGATGCCCGGCTTTTGTGCCATGGGCCTTGCGTAGGCCGTATCATGGGGCACGGATGCCCGGGCGAGGGCATTGATGACCGGCTGCGCCTGGCTCTTGGTGCGCACGATCACGGCCATGTCGCTCAAGGCGTACTCCCCTTTCGCCCTTGGGACTGCCTCATGCGACAGCCCCCCCGCCAGGGCCTCGATTTCCCGGACAATGAACTCGGAAGCCCTGTCGGTCCGCACGATCTTCACCTTTGATGCATCCCTACTGGACCTTATCCCTTCATGGCCGATAAAGGCATTGGCCGCCGAGGCGATCTGCGTGCTCAGACGGTGCGTCGTGCAGAGCCTCATGGTGACGAGCCCGGGGTTGTCCCTGCGGTAATCCTCAAAGGATGCCCTGCTGCTTCCCCGGAACCCGTAGATGGCTTGAAAGGGATCGCCGATGACCATGGTGCTCAAGGCACCTCGGCTCAGGGCCTTGAAAAACGAATACTGCACCGGGTTTATATCCTGGAACTCGTCCACCATGACATGCCGCCAGGGCCTTGCGCACCGGCCGGAGGAAACGATGCCGGCGGCCTCGGCGACGAGCCCTTCGTAGGTGAGATAACCCTGGTCTTTCAAGGTGGAAAGGAGTGCCGCCTGTTCAGGTTCGAGGGTGCGGCCCGTGCCCTGGCGCAGGACGAGGTCATCCACCCATTCCTTCACGTCCTTTCCCATGCCCGGCGCAGCAGCATGCTCCAGCATGTCCTCATCCGCAATCTCGAAAGCCATGCCTGCCTCGTGCATAATGGCCGCGGCCAGGGAGTGGAAGGTGCATACCATGGTTCCGGCGTCCCTGTTCAAGTGCCTTTGCGGGGAAGACCCCGCTGCATTCTCGGCCGGGCCGGGGCATGTCTCCTGCATCGTATCGCCACTGCCCCAGAGCCGGTCCCTGATCTCCCGCGCGGCCCGCGTGGTGAAGGTGACGGCAAGTATCGGTGTCTCCGAGGCTCCCTCCAGCCTCTTGATACGCTCCACCAGGACGCGTGTTTTCCCGGTGCCCGGACCCGCGATGACTGCAAGCGGCCCTTCGGACCACGCAACGGCCCTCATCTGTTCCTCATCGAGCTTGATGGAGGCACTTAAGGGTTCGGCCTTCGCGAGCCCCCTCTTCCCGGAGGCAGCCCTCTTCTTCCTCGCCGGCGCACCGGTGAGCCCCCCGGCAAAGAGCATGTCCTGCTCGTTGTCCCTGAACACCCGCACGCGGCCGAACCTGCCGTCGTAGCCGGCCTCCTTGTGGACCTCGCCGGACCTCATGCGCTCTACGGCAAGGGCCAGTGTGTCGCCCGCCACTGCCCTGATCTCGTCCAGGTCGGTGTCCAGCAGGAGGGGCAGCTCTCCTCCCAGCCGGGAGGCAAGCATCCCGCAGGAGGCCATGACCTTCTTTGTGGGGGTTTTCACCCGCATGATCTCCGAGAGTATCTCGGCCAGGGGGATAAGGGAATGAAAGGGCCTGGCGCCCGGGGGCCTTTCGCCTTCGGGCCGGTCGGCGAGTTCCTCCACGCGGTTCAGAACTCCTATGGTCAGCGGCTTGCCGCATTTCGGGCAGAGACCGTTATACTTCCTGGTCTCTTCGGGCGTGACCACCACGGAGCAGTCCCGGTGGCCATCCAGGTGGTATTTCCCCTCTTCCGGGAAGAACTCCACGGTCCCGGCCAGGCCCGTGCCCGTGGCCAGGGCCTCCCGGATGGAATAATAATCAAGCCCGCACGTAAAGACGGTCGCCTCGCGCCCCAGCTTCTCGGCCGAGTGGGCGTCCGAGCTGGAGACAAGGCTGTATCTGTCCAGGCTCTTTACCATCCAGTTCATGAGCGGGTCGGATGACAACCCGGTCTCCACGGCAAAGATATGGGGCTCCAGGTCGAGGTAGCATTCCTTTATGGTGTCGAAGCCCGACTTGGACCCCAAGGCCGAGAACCAGGGGGTCCATATATGCGCCGGGATCAGAAAGGCATCCGCGCTTGAGCTCAATACGATCTCCAGCAGATTGCGCGAGGTGATGCCGAGGATGGGCCTGCCGTCCGAGAGGATGTTCCCCACCCTTGCCAGAGAAGTCCCTATCCTCCTGGCCGCTTCGATATCGGGCGCGCAGATCACATGGTGGACCTTGCGGACCTTGTCGCCCTGCTTGTAGATGGTGCTGATCTCGCCGGTGAGGATGAACCGCGTCTCCTCCGCATGGTTCCTGAGCCGGAAAAGCCCCGGCTCCGCCTCCATGAGTTCCTCTTCGATCTCCTTCATCCAGGAGGGGTGCGTGAGGTCCCCGGTGCCGATAACCTTGATGCCCTTTCGCACTGCCCCCCTGCCCAGTTCGGGGATGGTGAGGCTCGCACTCGTGGCACGGGAAAACCTGGAATGAACGTGCAGATCGCAGAAGAATTTCATCTCATATCCTTAGAATATTCTGTCAATTTCATCAACAAGGCGTCTTGCCGTGGAGAGTCTGTTCTGTTATGGTGGCGGGCATATGGGCTGTTATCTGAGATATTTTGCATTGCTTTGGGTCGCTCTGGCCATAGTAGCATGCCAGCAGGAGAATCACAAGGCGGTTGTCCCGCAGGCATCCGGCAAGGCCATCCCGGCCGATACCACCCCGGCCTACGGCGACGTGCTCGTGCTGTCGTCCATCGGGGATGCCAGCAACCTCATCCCCATGCTCTCCTCGGACGCCAGCTCCCACGAGGTGGCGGGTTTTCTCTTCAACGGCCTGGTGAAGTATGACAAAGACTACAACATCGTGGGCGACCTGGCCCGGAGCTGGGACATCGAGAACGACGGCAAGCTCCTGCGCTTCCACCTGCGCAACGACGTGCTCTGGCACGACGGGGTCAAATTCACGGCCTCAGACGTCATGTTCACCTACCAGCTCATGATCGACCCCAAAACGCCCACGGCCTATGCGGACAAGTACAAGCTCGTGAAGAGCGCGCGCATTATAGACGAGTTCACCTTCGAGGTGGAGTACGACAAGCCGCTCGCCCCTGCGCTCATCAGCTGGGGGTCGCTCCAGGTCCTTCCCGAGCATATCCTGAAGGACGCGGACATCACCAAGACCCCCTTTGCCAGGTCACCCGTGGGCACCGGGCCCTTCACCTTCGTGAGCTGGCAGACCGGCCAGAGGATCACGCTCAAGGCCAACGAGAAGTATTTCGACGGCATGCCCTATTTCACCGGCATCAACTACCGCATCATCCCGGACCAGAACACCGAGTTCCTGGAGCTCAAGGCCGGCAGCATAGACATGCTCGGGCTCACCCCCCTGCAGTACCTGCGCCAGACCGAAACGCCCGATTTCAAAAAGATGATCACCAAGTACAAGTACCTCTCCGACGGGTACACCTACCTGGGCTTCAACCTGAGGAAGAAGCCCTTTGACGACAAGCTGGTCCGCCAGGCCATATCGTACGCCCTTGACCGCGACGAGATCATCAAGGGCGTTCTGAACGGCCTGGGGGAACCGACGAACGGCCCCTACAAGCCTGGGACCAAGTGGTTCAACACGAAGGTCGCCGCGTACCCCTATGACCCTGCCAAGGCCCGCGAACTGCTCATGGCAGCCGGTTACCTCGACCGGAACGGCGACGGCATCGTGGAGAGGGACGGCAAGGATTTCACCATGACCATCCTGACCAACCAGGGCAACCCGCTGCGCGAAAAGACCGCCCAGATCATCCAGCAGCGGCTCAAGGCCATCGGCATCGGGGTGAAGATCCGCATCATCGAGTGGACCGTGTTCCTGAAGGAATATGTGGACAAGGGCAACTTCGACGCATTGATCCTGGGCTGGAACATCCTCCAGGACCCGGACCTCTTCAATGTCTGGCATTCGAGCCAGGCCGTGAAAAAGGGCCTCAACTTCGTGGGGTATAAAGATCCAGAGGTGGACAAACTGCTCGTCGACGGGAGGCAGACCTTTGACGAGGCGAAGCGTAAGCTGTGCTATGACCGCTTCCAGGAGATCCTGGCCGACCAGCAGCCCTATATCTTCCTCTATGTGCCCTACAGCCTTCCCGCGGTAAGCTCCCGCATCAGGGGGATCGTGCCGGCGCCGGCCGGGATCACCTACAACCTTGAAAAATGGTTCGTGCCCAAGGCTTTTCAGAAATACACCGCGTTACAGTAAAGGGGTGAGGGGATGCTCCGCTACCTGATCAGGCGCCTGGCCATTCTCATCCCCACCTTCATCGGCATCACGATCGTGTGCTTCGCCGTGATCCACCTCGCCCCGGGCTCTCCCACGGACATGCAGACCCAGATGAATCCGGACATCACCCCCCAGGCCATCGAGGCGCTCAACAGGCACTACGGTCTGGACAAACCCCTGCCCGTTCAGTATTTCCTGTGGATGAAGAACCTGCTCGTGCTGGATTTCGGCAACTCCATATCATCGGATGCCAGGCCCGTGTGGGACAAGATCAAGGAGCGCCTCCCCATAACCATCTCCATCAACATCTCCTCCATGATAATCATCTTCCTGAGCGCCATACCCCTGGGCGTCATCTCGGCGCTGAAGAGGGGGAGCCCCCTGGACCGCTCCATCACCGTATTCGTGTTCATCGGGTTTTCCATACCCGGCTTCTGGCTGGCGCTCATCTGCATGGACCTCTTCGGGGTGAGGCTTGGCTGGCTCCCCATCTCGGGTATCCACTCCCCCGAGTATATCAACCTTCCGCTCTGGGGCAAGGTAATGGACACCACCAGGCACCTCTTCCTGCCGGTGGTCATCTCGGCCTTCGGGTCCCTGGCCGGCATGAGCAGGTACATGCGCTCGAGCATGCTGGAGATCATCCGGCAGGACTACATACTCACCGCCAGGGCCAAGGGGCTGAGTGAACGCACCGTGATCTACAAGCATGCCATGCGCAACGCCCTGCTGCCGGTCATCACCATCTTGGGCCTGTCCATCCCCGGCCTCATCGGCGGCAGCGTCATCTTCGAGAGCATCTTTGCCATACCGGGCCTGGGAAAGCTCTTTTACGAGGCCATCATGATGAGGGACTACAACATGATCATGGGCAGCCTCACCATCGGGGCGGTACTCACGCTGCTGGGCAACCTCATTGCGGACATTGCCTACAGCATTGCCGATCCGCGCATACGGGTGTCGTGACATGGGGTTCTGGGCCAGGCTCTTCAGGGACAAGCTGGCGCTCGCGGGCCTGCTGATCGTGTTCGGCTTCTTCGTGCTGTCCGTGCTCACCCCGTACATCGCACCGTATGACCCCAGCATGATCGACGTGGACAACATCCTTGCCCCCCCCTCCGGGGCGCACCTCTTCGGTACGGACGACCTGGGCCGCGATGTGTTCACCCGCATGCTCTTCGGTACGGGCATCTCGCTGAAGGTGGGCTTCGTGGCCGTGGGCATTGCCGTGCTCATAGGCACGGTGCTGGGCGCCATATCGGGATATTACGGCGGGTTTTTCGATGTCGTCATCATGCGCTTCGTGGACATCATGCTCTGCTTCCCGTCCTTCTTCCTCATCCTGGCGGTAATCGCCTTCATGGAGCCGTCCATCTTCAACATCATGGCGGTCATCGGGTTCACCTCGTGGATGGGGATCACCCGGCTCGTGCGCGCCGAGTTCCTGACCCTGAAAGAGCGGGACTTCGTCCTGGCCGTAAAGGCCATGGGTGCGAGCAATGCCCGGATCATATTCGTCCATATCCTGCCCAACGCCATGGCCCCGGTGCTCGTTTCCGCCACGCTCGGCATCGCCGCGGCCGTGCTCACCGAATCCGCGCTGTCATTCCTGGGCATCGGCGTCCAGCCGCCCACACCGAGCTGGGGCAACATGCTGACCCAGGGCCAGAACGTGCTGGGCATCGCCTGGTGGCTCTCCTTCTTCCCGGGCATGGCCATCCTGATCACGGTGCTGGGCTACAACCTGCTGGGGGAAGGCATCAGGGACGCCATCGACCCGAGGCTCAGGCAGTAGGTATAGGCGAAAGAAACAAGCGCGTACCGCAACCGCCTTTTTTGATCATTCCTGACATACCCTTCTCAAACAACCCTGTACTGTACTCATCATTGCTTTCCTAGTATCTGAGATTATTAATTCTTCATACAGACCCGGGGATTTTTAGAGACGGGTACTACGTGGATACGGAGCGCAACCATAATGCCCCATCCGGCAGATTATGAACAGGCTCTTCATGAGCTTGACTCCCTGAAGCTGAAGGTCCGCGAGCTCGAGGCCTCTCAGTCACGGTTGAAACAGGCAGAAGAAGCCCTGCAGGCATCCGAGAAGACCTACCGCACCATCTTCGAAAACACGGGAACGGCCACCATCCTCATCGAGGCGGACACGGTCATTGTCATGGCGAATACCGAGTTCCAAAAATTGACCGGTTTTGTCAAGGGCGAGATCGAAGGCAGAATGTCATGGGTCAACTTCATCCACCATGACGACAGGGCCCGCATGGTGGACTACCACCATTTCCGGCGCATCAACCCCGCTTCCGCCCCCAGGAACTACGAATGCCGGTTCGTCAACCGTGCCGGCAGGATGATCG
The DNA here is from genome assembly GCA_964600235.1 of uncultured Bacteriovoracaceae bacterium. GTDB lineage: Bacteria > Desulfobacterota > Desulfomonilia > UBA1062 > UBA1062 > MWEI01. Next base: position 13,982 of record CAZRIV010000026.1, read on the forward strand.
ACTGCTACCTTACCGTGGCAGTGCTCCCCGGGTCAGGCAGAAGCATAGCCTCATTCCTCGATATCACCGAAATACGGGAGGCGGAGAAGGCCCTGAGGGCAAAGGAGGAACAGTTCCGAGAGCTGGTGGATACCATGAACGACGGGTTCGGCGTGCAGGATGCCGAGGGGCACATCACCTATGTCAACGAGAGGGTCTGCACCATGCTCGGATACACCACAGAAGAGCTGATCGGCTCCCAGGCCTATGAGTTCCTCACCGAGAAATCGAAGGCCGTCTGGATCCATGAGATGCTCAAGCGCAAAGAGAACCTCTACGAACCCTACGAGGTTACATGGAAAAGCCATGAAGGGGAGGTCATCCACACCATTGTCTCACCGAGACCCATGCATGACGCTGACGGGAATTTCATCGGCAGCTTCGCGGTATTCACCGACATAACGAGCAGAAAAATCGCCGAGGAGGCCCTGAGGCTCTCGGAAGAGAAGTTCGCCAAGGCCTTCAGGTCCAGCCCTGATGCGGTTGCCATCACCACATTGAAGGAGGGCCGCTTCATAGAAGTCAACGAAGGTTTCTTGAGGATCACGGGCTATGACCGCAGCGAGGTCATCGACCATACCTCCATCGAGATCGGGCTGTGGCCCTCCCCGGAGTTCAGGGGCGACATCATGGCCCAGGCCGTGGAAAAGGGCGGCATCAAGGACGTGGAGGTGGATTTCCGCATCAAGTCGGGCGAAGTGCGCAAGATCGTGTATTCCGCCGAGTCCATAGACCTGCAGGGCGTGCCGCACATCATCTCCGTGTTCGCCGACGTCACACAGCAGCGGCGCCTGGAACGTGAGATCCTGGATATCGGCGAGCGGGAGCGGCAGAAGATCGGACAGGACCTGCACGACGACCTTCAGCAGCACCTCATCGGCATCGAGGCCCTTGCGCTGCTGCTGGAAAACCGCCTGGACCAGAAGTCGGAGCCCAATGCCGGGCGTGCCCGTGAAATGGTTGGACTGATCCGGGAGGCCATCACCAAGACCCGCACCATTGCGAGGGGACTGAGCCCGGTATACATCGACGAAGGCGCGCTTTTCACCGCCATAAGGGACCTTGCGAAACAGGTCGCGTCCATATTCGGGGTATCGTTCCGGCTCGATGTGAGCAAGACGGTGCAGGTGAAAGACAATGCCGTGGCCGTTCATATCTTCCGCATCATCCAGGAGGCGGTGAACAACGCAGTCCGACATGGCAAGGCGGGGCAGATCGCCATCACCCTCAAGCCGAAAAAGGGCCTCATCACGCTCACCATTGCCGATGACGGCAGCGGGCTTCCTGATCAAATCGAGCACAATAAAGGGCTCGGCCTGAGCATCATGCGCCACCGTGCGCGCATGATCGGAGCCGATCTGGCGATTAAGAAAAACCCGAAAGGAGGGACCTCGGTCATATGTCAGATCGCTCACGAATCATGATCGTCGACGACCACCCCATCTTCCGCAAGGGCTTAGGCCAGCTCATCAACGAGGAGGCCGACATGGAGGTGTCGGGCGAGGCCGAAGATGTCCCGGGCGCCAAGAAACTCATCGATAAGCTCAAGCCGGATATGGTGATCGTGGACCTCTCACTGAAAGGGGCAAGCGGCCTGGAGCTCATCAAATACATCCACGACCTCAGCCCGGGCCGCCCGGTGCTCGTCATCTCCATGCACGACGAAACGGTATATGCGGAACGGGCGCTCAAGGCAGGGGCGCGCGGGTACATCATGAAGCAGGAGATGACAGGCAAGGTGGTGACTGCCATACGGCAGGTGCTCCACGGCAAGATGTTCTTCAGCGAGGACATCGTGGAGTCCATCCTGGGCCGCGTCGCCGTCCATTCCCCTGCCGTGGCCAAGGACCCCGTCTCCACCCTCTCGGACAGGGAACTGGAGGTCTTCACCCTCATCGGCAAGGGAACGGGCAGGAAGGAGATGGCAACACTGCTGAACGTGAGCATCAAGACCATCGGCAGCTACCGGGAGAAGATCAAGGAGAAGCTTAACATCAGGAGCTCGCCCGAGCTGGCCAGACGCGCGGTTCAGTGGGTCCAGTCCCAGGGCGGGTGATGGGTGAGGCCTGGTGAACTCTTCTGTTCCTGCGCCCTGCATAAGCTCAGGCATGAGGGTTACTATATAGTCAAACAGGGCTGGATGAGCAACGGAACAGGGCCTGAAATGAACCCTGCTCGAAACGCCATCAAGACGAAAAAGTCATTTTTTTCATCTTTTTTCTAAACTCACCAAGCCCAAACAGCCCGACACCTATCAGGAGAATAGTAGCTGGCTCAGGCACTGGAGCCTTTTCTGTCTGATCAACAATGGCCGGTGTGTATGTCCAATCCCAATAATGTGTAACAGGATTGGGACCCAGCCAATTATAATACTGGAACCCGTATGAACCCTCAAGAGCCCCGGCGAGATTAATTTCTGATGTCCCAGACGCCAGGCAGGAGAAATGAAGTGTAGCGAGGACTATGTCGTTTCCATTTATGGCTATGAAGAACGGACCTACTCCTCCATCCAGTATATGCCCATCAACGAGATCTACAACCGGCCAGCTATCCCCCCCGGTAATGGAGTTCAACATCATGAGCGTGGGATCGAATAGTATGTCGAGTTTAAATTGTGTTACAGGCTCCGATAGATCACTAATTCCTAAATCTGCTCGCAAGATCAGGTCGAAATTATCCCCTGCCTGAATCGATGCCGGGGATGGATCGAACCATACGGCAATTGCGAAACTGTTTGACGCATAGCTCAGAAGCACAAGGGCAATTATCGATGCGAAACTTCTCTTGTTCATGGGGCACCTCCTCCTTATGATCAGGTTTTCATGAAATTGCAGGATCATTGAATAGTAATGGGTTTAAAGGGTTAATGATAAGCCAGGATTTTTCAAAGTCAATATATGTCAAATCTGTTTCGGGGCATGGGCATATCAAAGAATAGAATCAAACAAGGTAAATATTGTTATCAGGCACAAGAAGCTCAATGCGCTAATGAATATAACATCAGCGTACTTTTCGTAGGAATCCCCATTTTTTGTAGAACGGATTGAGATATAAGAGAGCACGCTTGAAGCCATAAACAATAAGATTGCAACAAGACATAGATCATCAAGCATAGTTTTTTCATACATGCTTGATGTCCTGACTATGCTGAATATCAAGAAACATATCCCCAGCAGGTTTGAGGAAGCAGAAAGAATATGGTTGCTTTTTGGATTACCTGGATCGGTTTGTGCCATTTTACCCCCTTACATTATTAAAGAGCCATGAATATTCAAGTGCCTCATAGAAAACCACAAGCTATCAGTCAAGTCCTCATCTCAATAAATCAAAATAAGGATTTTTATCTTCATTTAACCATTGTATACTCTTCTGTCTGTATCAGATTATAAATGAATAAGGGCGAAGATAACCTCTTATGAAAAGTTTAAAAAGTAAAGACTGGGCATTGATTGCAGGGGAAGCAGGCTTGTTCTTCATTGTCACTATGGTCTTATGGCTTGATGAGGTTATAGATTTTCCTTACCTTTTGCTGGGGGCGCCACCAACTCCATACAGACCGCAGGAATATATCATAGAAACAGTCTCCGTATTATTGGTTGCAATAATCGTCATGACCATAACTTTAATCTTGCTGCGCAGATCCAGACGTCTTGAGCGATTCTTAAGGGTCTGTGCCTGGTGCAGGAAGATATGGGTGGATGATGAATGGGTGAGTTTCGAAGAATATGTCTTGAGAAGGCATTCTCTGAAATCCAGTCACGGCATCTGTGAAGAGTGTGCGGCTAAGCTTGAAAAAAAGAGGATTGGTAAAACTGAATGACCCACCAATAAATTACCCAAACACAAGTGTACAGAGTATCGGAATACCTAAGAATAAGTCGGAACATTAGGTAAAAGTGCTTTATATTATTGCCTTTGCTCAGGGATAATGACTGGATCAGATTTCTCATATATGATTCAAACAGCTCAAAGAATGTGACATGGTGGAATAACATCCATGGGGATTGAGACATTCATTATCCAATACGGATATATAGTCATTCTACTGGGCGCCTTCTTTGAAGGTGAGACAGTCGTGGTACTGGCCGGGTTCCTGGTACACCGTGGCTATCTGGCGTTTCCGCTTGTTGTCATGGTTGCATTCGCAGGTACATTTGCCGGCGACCAACTCTATTTTTTTATAGGGCGGAAAAAGGGAATCACCTATCTTGATACCCACCCAACCTGGAGGATAAAGTCTGATCGTATCCTGAGACTGATACAACGACATCAAACACTGGTAATCCTTCTCTTCAGGTTCATCTATGGGGCCCGCACCATTACCCCATTCCTCATAGGAGCAACCGGTATTTCCCCATTGAAGTTCATGGTGTTGAATACCTTGGGCGGATTAACGTGGGCCGTTGTGATAACCGGCTTGGGCTATGTATTCGGGCATGCAGCAGAGCTTCTCCTTCATGACATCAAACAGTATGAACTTATTATAATCGAAGCCATCATGCTCACAGGCCTGTTCATCTGGACGGTTTATTTTATTACAGGGAAATGGGGAAAGAAGTGAATATATGAGCCACGTGCAAAACTCGCAGGATGTCATCCCCATGGATACTTCGAATCCGGACAATATTAGGACTTCTGAAACACTGCTTTCAAAGGGATGTGCGCTTTATTGCTTTTGAGCAATCAAGCTCATATGTAATCGTTTTTCAGACAAGGTGAGGACAAGCGTTATGCACAAATGTATACCTACAGTGGAATATGAAGGTGGGTAAAGGTGGATAAGGCTGATGTGACTCGTGCCTGTCAGATCTGCGGTGCAGGACCTCATTCAGAGCTGAGACCGGGAGTCATGGTTAGGCCCGAGGTAGGTGAACTGATCAGGCGTGATTATGGAAAATGGGATGAACATGGCTGGATCTGTGCCATCGACCTTGAAAGGTACCGCCATAAATATGTAGAAGAGATCCTCGAGGAAGAGAAAGGGGAATTAACGGAGATAGAGCGAGAAGTGATTGACAGCCTGAAGGAGCAGGAAATCCTCTCGAAAAACCCGATTGATGCCTTTGAAGCTACGTTCAGCCTTGGCGAACGTCTTGCCGATCGGATAGCAACTTTCGGGGGTAGCTGGGTATTCATCGCTATCTTTGCCCTGGTCATAGTATCATGGATGGTCATCAATTCTTATCTCCTTGCTACTCATCCATTCGATCCGTATCCATACATCCTGCTGAATCTGGTGCTGTCATGCCTTGCCACTGTTCAGGCTCCCATCATCATAATGAGCCAAAACCGTCAGGAAGCCCGGGACCGCACACGAGCCATGCATGATTACCAGGTGAATCTGAAGGCTGAGTTGGAAATACGACATTTGCACCAGAAACTGGATCATCTTATGTCACACCAATGGCAGCGGCTTGTAGAGATTCAGGAGGTTCAGATGGATCTCCTGAATGAACTGCAAGGAAAAAAGAGAAAATAAAGCAACCAAGAAAATTGGGTTAAAAAAGACTTCCTGTACCAGGATCTCTGCAATAAAGATCTATTTCACAAATCCTGAGAAACGGATGACCTCTGTTCCACGAGCTACGCTCTGACAAGAAGCGCTTTGCAGAATAGATTGTAAACCAAGATCATCATTATTAAGGTTCTTCGAACGTGCCGAGATATCGCAGAAAGCAACAGTTCAGGCAAAGTAGTGATCTTGAGTTAGAATCTCTGGTGAGTGTAATTCAAATCTCACCTTTATTCATGGTACATAATCTCTAATTTAGCACCAATATGATAACCATATAATCTGCAGCATTATCATCACTCATGGATGTTTCGATCTCCTGATGATACCTGTATAACAAGCCAGGTTATGATTCCCTCACGGTATCGAAGCTTTAAAGAAAAGGATGATACTCCCAAAGGCAACTAATC
>CAZRIV010000027.1:0-15164 GCA_964600235.1 uncultured Bacteriovoracaceae bacterium
TGCCCGAGCCGGCGCCGGCACGGGCGACGGTGGCGGTGGCGGCGAGGGCGAAGGCACAGCGGACATTGTTTTGAGGACGTTTTCCATCTTCAAACCGTGTCAACTAGATTAATAATCTCAACGTATCTATCAAGGGAATATTCTGATCAACTGGTGGGAACTGCCCTATGACCTCTCGAGAAGATTTTCTGTTTCCAGAAGCGGCTGACGTGGATCCCCAACGGGGGGTCGAGATGTTTCTGCTCTTACTGATAGGAGGTGGCACTGGCCGTATCTCAATGCTTCATCTCGAGAAGGAGGCATTTATCCTTTGGAACTTTCATCCGGGTGTCCACGATTTTATCCAGTTCGTTGCGCATCTTCGAGGCCCATTCTCAAAGGAAATTGCCGATACCATCCGATCACCTGTATATTGCGAAGATTGCTGGCTCTACACTCCTCCTATGAGAGGTGATCGTATGAGTGGAGGACAAGTTGAGTTGACCTCTGCAGGTCACAAGCAGTATAATAACCTTTTTGAGTTAATGCAGAAGCAACAGCAACCATCACTAAATGCCCTCCTTACGGGTATTCGGATGGTGCGTCGGCTTTATGATCAGCTTACCGATGAAGAACTCCTCCTTCTCATCTATGACACCTACCCGAACTTTGCAACTAAGTCGACAGTGATAGCAAACATCGAAAAGCGAAGGATTGAGCTCGCGGAACAAATGGCCCGTCGCGGTGTTATTGACCGGGAACGGCTCGAGTCATTGATCAATCGTGGATAACATGGCCGAGACAGTTGTGGCAGATTCCACTTTCTATAGCTGCTGCATATGCGATCTCTACCGAAAAGATTGGCTCGTTGACATCCTCGGTCTCTATGAGTTCTGTTTAGGGCTCAATATTTGTAGGGAGATCGGCCACATCCTCGCAGATCCAGAAATTTCAGCGGCCGTCCAGATTGACGACTCTGTTAATTACTCCACACTTGTTCTCCCGCTTCTTGCGCGTTCACCTTCGCATTCCACAGACGGCGAGTACGAAGCTATCGGCATGGCATTTCAAAGATATGGAACTCAAGAACTCCGTTATCTCATTCTTGACGACCGACGAGCTCGTTCGTTCACCAAGACCCATTTCCCCGAGCTTGAACCATATCTCACGGGAACCATAGGGTTCATCGATGCAAGTAGTCGGGGAGATCGTCGACTTGACTTCGCCCGAGGAATTGAGATTCTCGAGGCGATTTGTTCTGCACATTCGGCGAACACAGGAAGTCGGAAAAGGATCTGCAGCATCGATGAGGGACTCTGCACACAAATCCTTATCCCGCTTCTCCGCGAGATGAAAGAAGAGTATGCCCAGCGCCGCGTATGATCCTCATATCTCTGTCGAACGAATTGGGAGCGCCACCGATTCGACATTCGTTCTAAAAGAGATCACCCTGGATCACCAGCGGCGCACTTTTGAAGCTCCTTTCAAGGTGCTCGATGGAACCGATGTCTCGCGCGGTCTAGCCGACACCATCGTACCTTCAGGGCAACCCGATCTCATTTATGAATCCGGAAGATATATCCACGGACATCAAGCCGGCACCCGTCTCCATGCTCTGCTTGATGCTTCCGCTTCCGAACGTGTCGCTGGTCTTGATGGATATTTTTCACTAAAGAAAAAACTCTGGAATTCAGCGCTTACCACACTCTCCGTGGTCTTTCAGCAGAATCCTTTTGCTGAGCAGATCTATTTGCCGAGGGAAAAACCTCCTATTCGCGTTCCTGCACTAGATAGTGGACAATTCGAGTGCTTGCTCGACTATATTCACGCCGCCTCATCCGCTGCAATTCTCTGCCCGGATATCCGGTTTCCCCGCGATTCGCACCTTTCTGTGACGGAATATTGTGCCTTTGTAGACACAACTGTAGCCATCCTATCTACGTGGAATACCAAGCCTATCTTTGTACCTATTCAGCCGGATTTCTCTCGAGGCGATCTTCAAACGATTTTAAAACATTATCGTCAACAGGGTTACTCCAATATTTGGGTGAACTTCAACGCTCGCTCATGTGACAACACCTATGCATCAAATTTGCGGGTGTTGCGTCGAGAAACAGACAGATGGATGGCAGGGATGGATTATCTTCTGTATTTTTCTCACATCAAACGCGAGATTTTGGCTCATCTTCGCGATGATAACGCTCCTGCTTCGGACGTACTGACTCAGTTTCACGGTGCTGATCTAATTGGGATCACTCGGGAACCTTTCAGAATGGGTGGTGATCAATCCGGCTCCTCGGATGACTGGATAACCAGCCAAGCAGCAGCCCATGGATTCGCTACAGTCGCTGAATATCAAGAGGCGCAGATCCAACATAAGCATCGGATATTCGATCCCGAAACGTATTATTATCAGATTCTCGCTCAGTATCGGGATCCCCTTCCAATCGATCCACGCTCTGTGCTAACTCGACCCCCTGTCCACCGGCTCTTAAACAGTGTCCTCGTGCAAAATGAGATAGCGAATACTCGGGATCATGTCGCAGAGACACGATCTCTCAAAGAGTACCTAGGGGCGAAAGAGGCCCTGAGATCGGATCCGCATCTTTTGGACAGTGTTCTGACCCGATCTCCCTCCCGCCAGGCAAGCCTGTTTCAGATGCTCGGGTATCTTGGCCAGATGGCAGAGGACTTGTCGAACGATGAAATGTGATGAATTGCAACGACTTTTCGGTCGAATTCCTAACGACTTAAGGATCGGGCGGTGTTAGGGGCTTTCCGTTTAGAAAATGCAGCAACCTCGAGTCATCAAGAACGAACCACGGTGAGAAAGAGAATGTTTGCGAATGGATTCTCCAAAGCAATCCAATATACTAAACCGGTTCTGACAGCAATCCAGTCTGGGAGCGAGAATACAGCTTATGGCATAGGGCAATATGTAATTATTAATTCTGAGGGGTGGATTGTCACTGCAGCGCATGTCGTCGATTCAATTATGTTAAGTGAGATTCTCAGAAAAAGCGAAAGAAATACCAATCTAAAATCATCGAGGAGCAAAAAATCGATCCTTCCATCGATCCCGTCATTAGACAGGATGGGATATTTTTGGGGTCAACCGGGTGTAAAATTGACTAAGAGGACCGTCGATCGAGGGGCTGACATTGCAATCGGCAAGCTCGAACCATTCGACCCGAGCTGGTGTTCAGTATATCCGGTGATAAAAAGACCGGATACTATCAAGCCCGGCACCTGTCTCCTCAGATTGGCGTATCCGTTCGCTCAAGACACGATGAAATATGATTTTGATAGAGATATTTGGTCTTTGATGCCTGGCGGGCAATCCCCCGTTCGGGGAGATGTTTATCCAACAATCGGCATCTTTTCCCGTGTCGCTACGTACCACACTCCTGAAATGACTGCTCCGGTCAATGTTATTGAAACCTCGAATCCCTCATATTCAGGTCAGAGCGGGGGGCCGATGTTCGATCATGATGGAAATCTCTGGAGCATCAACTCTCAATCTCAATCCATTTCGCTCAACTATAGAGTCACCGAACGGCGGAATGGAAAGGTGCACCAAAAAGATAAAAGTGTGACTATTGACGTCGGCATCGGTCTCCATCCAATGCATCTTATTGAGCGGTTAAACGAGAGAGGCATTGTCCATACAATATCGGATTCGTGATTGTCAGCGGTGGTGACACCAGAGAGTGAATACGAATGTAGGGGAGCACCCGCGGCGATGAGCCCCGTTACGTCGGCGAAGTCAGTGTGGCGCTCGTCATTCCACGGCAGCACCAAGCGGGGTCAATTGGAATCCCCCTCAGAGGAACTTGCCTTCAAAGCAAAGCTCGTATCAATCCCGACGCCTAACGGATCTCCGTTACACTATGGCGAGCGGGAGTAGGGAACAAAGGGAGGCGTACCGTTGTTGAGGCTTGAAGATCTGACCAAGGACGCGCTCGTCGAGGGGATCGAGCCCGGCCAACCTGTCCGAGTCGTGACGGCAGTCCCAATTGGCGACGCGGCGATCACGCTCTACTACAAGACGATGGATGGCGCCGTCCACGAGCGGATGGTCTTCCGGCACGAAGAACTGAACCTCTCCTTCGCCGAAGCTGGCCGGCCGTTCGCCTTCACCGCGGATGGCGACACCTTCAAGCTCGCGACCGAGGCCCTTCGTATCAACCTCGCCTACCTCTTCGACCCGATGATGGCGGTCCACACCTCAAATGTCGATCCGTTGCCACACCAGATCACGGCGGTCTACGAGTCCCTCCTCCCTCGCCAGCCCCTGCGGTTCGTGCTCGCCGACGACCCCGGCTCGGGCAAGACGATCATGGCCGGCCTCTACATCCGCGAGCTCCTGATGCGGGCCGATGCCGAACGCATCCTGATCGTCGCGCCGGGCTCGCTCGTCGAGCAATGGCAGGACGAACTCTTCGAGAAGTTCGGTCTCGAATTCACGATCTTCTCGCGCGAGCTCGAGGTCCAGTCACGGACCGGCAACCCCTTCGAGGACCACCCGCGCCTGATCGCCCGGCTCGACATGCTCTCACGCAACGAGGACCTCCGTGAGAAGCTGGAACACGTCTCCTGGGACCTCGTGGTCGTGGACGAGGCGCACAAGATGTCGGCCTCGTACTACGGCCAGAAGCTCAAGAAGACGGGACGGTTCACGCTCGGCGAGCTCCTGGGATCGCACACCCGGCACCTCCTTTTGATGACGGCCACGCCGCACAACGGCAAGGAGGCGGACTTCCAGCTCTTCCTCTCTCTCCTCGACTCGGACCGGTTCTTTGGCCGGTTCCGTGATGGGGTCCACAAAGTCGACGTCTCGGACCTGATGCGCCGGATGGTCAAGGAGCGGCTGGTCAAGTTCGACGGCACGCCGCTCTTCCCCGAGCGGCGGGCGTACACGGCGAAGTACGAACTCTCGACTCCAGAGGCAGCGCTCTACGAGGCGGTGACGGAGTACGTCCGCGAAGAGATGAACAAGGCGGACCAGATCCAGAACGAACAGCGGCGGCGGAACGTCGGGTTCGCGCTCACCTCGATCCAGCGCCGGCTCGCCTCCTCGCCCGAGGCGATCTTCCAGACCCTCCGGCGCCGGCGGATGCGGCTGCAGGCCCGCGTCGAGGAAGAGCGGCTCCGGCTCCGGGGCATCTCGGCCAATGGCGCGGCCACGCTCGTCGAGGTCTCCGAGCCGCCCGCCGTCGATGACGAGGACGACTACTCGGCAGAGGCCTGGGAGACCACCGAGGAGGAGGTGACCAACCAGTCGACGGCGGCACGGACCATCGGCGAGCTCGAGTCCGAGTGCGCGACGCTCGAGCGGCTCGAGGAGCAGGCGCGAGGGGTGGTCCTGTCGGGGACGGACAAGAAGTGGGAGGAGCTCTCGACACTCCTGCAATCGAAGGAGATGCGGGACAGGGATGGCCAGCAGCGGAAGCTGATCATCTTCTCTGAATACAAGGACACGATCACCTACCTGCTCGACCGGATCCGCGGGCTGCTCGGCGACCCCGGGGCCGTGGTCACGATCACGGGCTCGACCCCGCGCGATGCCCGGCGGAACGTCCAGGAACTCTTCCGGAACGACCCCCGAGTCCGCGTACTCGTCGCGACCGACGCGGCCGGCGAGGGCGTGAACCTGCAGAACGCGAACCTGATGGTCAACTACGACCTGCCGTGGAACCCGAACCGGATCGAGCAGCGGTTCGGCCGGATCCACCGGATCGGCCAGACGGAGATCTGCCACCTCTGGAACATGGTGGCCCTGGGCACGCGGGAGGGAGACGTCTTCCTGCGGCTGTTCGAGAAGATCGAGAACGAGCGGAAGGCGCTGGGCGGCCAGGTCTTCGACATCCTCGGGGAGGTCTTCGAGGAGGTAAGCCTCCGAGACCTGCTGATCAGGGCCATCCGCGGCGAAGGGGGTTCGGGTCGCAGCACGACAGTGCTGCCGGAGCTCGACGATGCCTTCGACCCGGAACGGCTGCGTGATATCATCGAGCGGAACGCTCTCGCGGCCGAGATGCTGGACGAGCAACGGCTCTTCGCGGTCCGGGAGGAGATGGAGAAGGCCGAGGCGCAGAAGCTCCAGCCGTTCTTCATCCGGTCGTTCTTCGTCCAGGGATTCGGTCGATTCGGCGGCGAGCTCCGCGCACGGGAACCGGGCCGGTGGGAGATCACGAACGTCCCGTACAAGGTCCGGGAACGGGACCGGCTTCTCCAGAACCGGGACCGGCGGTACCCGGCCCCGGTGTTGACGAAGTACGAACGGGTCTGTTTCGAGCGTGAGTACGTCCGGCTGCTGGACCGGGTCGGGGCACCGATGGCGTCGCTGATCCATCCCGGCCACCCGCTGATGCAGGCGGTCGTGGACCTGGTGATCGAGGAGGGGCGGGGGACGCTCCGCCAGGGCGCGGTCTTCGTGGACCCGAACGACCCGGGGACGGAGCCGTACGTGCTGCTGATCCTCGAGCACGAAGTGCTGGAGGGGACCGACACGCGGCGGGCGATCTCGCGCCGGCTGCAGTTCGTCGCGCTCTCGGGTCCAAACGAGGCAAAGAGCGCGGGGTACGCGCCGCACCTGGACCTCGAACCGCTCGGGGATGCGGACCGGGCGCTGCTCGGTGACGTGCTCGGGGCCGACTGGATCACGCATGACCTAGAGGGACTCGCGCTCGGGTACGCGTCGGGCAACCTCGTGCCGGCGCACTTCGCCGAGGTGCAGTCCCGGCGGACGGAAGAGGTGGATCGGGTGCTCGCGGCCGTGAACGAACGGCTCGTGAAGGAGATCAACTTCTGGTCCGGACGATACCTGTCGCTGCAGGACGACCTGAAGGCCGGCAAGGACGTCCGGCTGCCGCTCGAGAACGTCCGGCGGACGGTCGAGGAGATGAGCGGCCGGCTCGAGTCGCGGAAGCGCGAGCTGACCGCGATGCGGCACGTGGTCTCGGCGACGCCGGTGGTGGTCGGGGCGGCACTTGTGATCCCGGCGGGTTTACTCGCGGTGCGTCGTGGGGAGAAGAAGCCGGTCGAGACTGAGGTCGACGCGGCAGCACGAAAGGCCGTGGAACTGGTCGCGATGCGGGCGGTGATGGATGCCGAGCGGGCGCTCGGCCACGAGGTGACGGACGTCTCGGCGTTAAACCTCGGCTGGGACGTAACGAGCCGGCCGCCGCGCAGGGCAGATGGGTCAGTTCCGGACCCGCGGCATATCGAGGTGAAGGGCCGGGCAAAGGGACAGACGACGGTGACGGTCTCGAAGAACGAGGTGCTGGCCGGCCTGACCCTGGGCGACAAGTTCTACCTCGCCGTGGTTCTCGTCGAGGATGAGGCCTACGAGGGACCGTTCTACGTTCGCCGGCCGTTCTCGCAGGCAATCGATTGGGCCGAGGTGAGCCGGACGATGGGTCTTGTGGCGTTGCTTGAGCGGGCAGTCGCACCGGGTGATGTGTAAGCAATGGTTGAAAACGTATCCGGCGACACTCTGTCAGGATCAGATAGGATTCAAGACCGATATCTTTTTACAACCGATAAAATTGTCAGTGTATTTGAAAGAGAGATTGAAAAAAATAGAATAGCATTGCCTGATTTTCTTGACATCTCAGTCGTCAAAGATGAAAATTTATACTCAATATACAAAGAGGCCTATAGTTGTGTTCTCCTAGGTCTCTATAACGCCGGCCTAATTCTGATGGGACAATTGATGGAAATTACATTGAAAGAAATAATATTGATCAATACCGGAACGGCTCTTAGAGGAACCTTTGGGAAGGCCCTTGGAATTGCTGATAAAGGAAAAATAATGAGTCCAGAGGATATCGAATTTCTTTATCGATTCAAGAATACGATAAGGGATCCATACACTCACAGAAATTTCCGAGACATACTGGGTTACGAATTATTGCCTGCATGGTCCTTCCATGTAGGTTCGCTTGATTCTGAAGAGAAAATCAGAGAATTCCTAAATAGAATGGAAAAAATCAATTCGGCTATCAAACGAAATGAAGTCCCGCTTCAATTCATCGATCCCGCAAAGTCCTCTGATACAGCCATTGTGCGAAAGCTGGAAATCGATCCTCAGCGCGCAATTCATTGGGCCTGGCTAGTCTTCATGGAATTTGAATTCTATATTGCAAAGTATCTGAGACAAGAAAGATACGAAGAATATATTAGAAATTTCGGTTCGCCACTTGACAAAATTGCACAAATATCCATTGATGAAGATGATGAGTAATTGTCTCCGCAAACTCCCTATCAACTGCTGAAGAGCTGCGTCGCGTAGTACCGGTTGCCGCGCCGGTGCACCCCGATGCCGACCTGCCGGAACCGTGGATCGAGCATGTTCCTGCGGTGGCCAGGGCTGTTGATCCACATCCGGTGTAGCGCGAGGGCAACATCGCGCTCATTCGAGATCCGGCGGCGGAACCCTCGCACCTTCCCCATCGGAATCTCTGCGACGTTCTCGCCTGACCACGAGGAATGGATGTGCCGAGGATTGTCGCCGTGGAAGATCCGGCCGGCGCTAGCCATCGAGCGGCTGTGACTGCGGCAGAGGCCGGCATAGCCGGAATGAAAGCGCAGCTCGGCGAGGCCGTGCTTGCGGCGCTCGCGGTTGAGGGCCTCGAGGTTGTACCGCACGACTCCTGGTCTGGCCCGAGAGGGCTTTCGTCGTGGTCCACGGAGCAGGCGCCGAAGGAACCGCCTGAGCCGTCCGAACAGCGACGGCCGTTTGCCGCTCATGCATTCTCTCGACTACTATCGCTTTTTCTTCGCTTTGACCTGCCGGTTTTCCCTCAGTTCAAGCCGGATGGACATTCACCAATGCGATGAACGAAGGCACCCCCTTTACATGATCGCACGCCCGATCATCAATCACGAGACGAGCCATCGGCCAGCCCCACGGCCGGGCTTCTTTAACGATCGAAAGGAGAGAGGATTACGTCTGTTCCCATCAAAGCCCCCAAGAAGTTAATCGAGGTCGCGCTGCCGCTCGACGACATCAACAAAGTTGCCGCGTACGAAAAAAAACCGGGAATCGGCCCTCATCCTCGAGGCCTACATCATTGGTGGGCACGCCGTCCATTAACTGCAGCTCGCGCAGTTCTCTTCGCCCAACTCGTGAATGATCCCGGATACGAACGGGCTCTCCAACGCGGGGTCAACAAGGAGAGAGCCGAGGCCGAGCGCGAACGGCTTTTCGGTATCATTCGCCGACTTGTACAGTGGAAGAATACCAACAACAATGCCGTTCTTGAAGAGGCACGAGAAGAGATCTGGAAATCATGGCGCGAAACCTGTGCTCTCAATAAAAACCATCCTCAAGCTTCTCAACTATTTGATCCTGAAAAGCTTCCAGCGCTGTACGACCCGTTCGCAGGCGGTGGTTCTATCCCGCTCGAAGCACAGTGGCTAGGGCTTGAGGCACACGCCTCAGATCTGAACCCGGTTGCTGTTCTGATCAATAAAGCGATGATCGAGTATCCCGCGAAATTCAACGGCTCATCACCCGTTAATCCCGAATCTCGCAAACAAGGAAGGCTCGATGGTTGGCGGGGAGTCCAAGGAATTGCGGAAGATTTGAATTTCTATGGACAGTGGATGCGAGAAGAGGCGGAAAGGAAAATTGGTCATTTGTATCCAGGCATAAAAATTACCCCAGAAATGGCCCAAGATAGACCAGATCTCCAGGAATATGTTGGAAAGCACTTAAAGATCACTGCCTGGCTCTGGGCAAGAACTGTAAAATCTCCAAATCCTGCGTTCTCTGAACATGATGTCCCTCTTGTGGGAACATTTTACCTTGCGAAAAAGAAACAAAAGCAGATCTGGGTCGAGCCCATTATCTCCAAGGATGGGTTGGATTATGAGTTTATCGTCCGGACAAGTGGGACACCGACCATCGTTGAAACGGTGAATCGGCGCGGCGGTTATTGTATTCTGTCCGGCAGTCCCATTGATTTTAAATATATACGTTCCGAGGGGCAAGCGGGACGCATGGGCACTCGCCTGTTGGCGATTATTGCAGAAGGGAAAAATGGGCGAGTCTATCTTTCTCCAAACGCTGAAAACGAAATTATTGCGAAGAAAGTCGAATTGGTCGAGGCACCCATAACCGAGCTGCCCTTACAAGCTTTGGGATTCCGAGTTCAACAATACGGAATGAAAAGGTGGATAGATTTATTCACGCCCCGACAACTTGTTACACTATCAACATTTGCGGATCTAATCCCCAAGGTCCATGCGAAAATCATTGGAGAAATAAATAATAACGCATCAGAAGGGGGTATTGAACACACATCTGCAGGACCTAGGTCAACAGAATATGCCGATGCCATATGCCTTTATTTAACCTTTGCAATAACTCGGTTAGCAGATTACAACAATCAGATATGTATTTGGAAAACATCCGGCGAGCAAGTCATCCACCTATTTCGAAGTAAAACAGTCCCAATGACTTGGGATTTCCCTGAGTCAAATGTCTTCTCGAAGATTTCGATTTGTTGGGATAATTGTGTAAAATATACCATTGAGAGTTTAGACAAGGTCGGTTCCAATTTCCCCGGATCAAAAGCAGGATTCGCGATTCAAAAGAGTGCCCTTGAGAGGCAACATGAATGTGCAATAATTTCAACCGACCCTCCGTATTTCGATAATATTGGATATGCAGATCTATCTGACTTCTTTTATGTTTGGCATCGAAAATCACTAAAGGCGATTTTTCCCGATTTACTCGCCACCCTAACTGTACCTAAATCGGAGGAACTTGTTGCGACCCCATATCGTCATAGTTCGAAAAAAGCGGCTGAAGCCTTTTTCATGCACGGCATGATGCAGGCGATGGCCAATTTATCTCAACAATCGCATCCCGGTTTCCCAATTACAATATACTATGCATTTAAACAAACTGAGACGAGCGACGACGAAACGAGTTCGATTGGATGGGAGGCGTTTCTCGAAGCGATAATAAAATCAAATTTGATGATATTAGGAACTTGGCCAATGAGTACAGAACAAGAAAAAGGATTAAAGACTGGGACAAATGCCCTTGGCTCATCGATTGTACTCGTCTGCCGGCCTCGAAATCTTGGTGGAAGGAAAGCATCAAGAAAAGAATTTCTCCAGGTATTGAGGACTGAATTGCCCGAAGCATTAGGCGCCATGACTTCGGGCGAGACCACTCCGATCGCGCCTGTCGATTTCGCCCAAGCCGCTATCGGCCCGGGCATGGCCGTCTTCTCTCGGTACGAGGCAGTGCTTGAAGCCGATGGTACCCCGATGCCAGTACGGACCGCACTCACTCTGATCAACAAGGCGCTTGACGAGTACTTCGCCGAGGCCGAGGGCGACCTCGACTCCGACACCCGCTTTGCGATCGCTTGGTTTGAAGAGTTCGGCTGGGCTCCCGGCGCGTTCGGCCAGGCCGATGTGCTCGCCCGCGCCAAGGGCACATCGGTAGACGATGTGAGGGCCGCAGGGGTTGTGGAGTCCGGAGGTGGAAATGTTCGGCTCCTTCGCCCTGGCGAGTACGATATCGATTGGAATCCTGCGAACGATTCACGGCTACCTATCTGGGAGGCGCTCCACCACCTCTCACGCGCCCTGCAGTCCGGCGGCGAGAGCGAGGCCGGCACCCTCCTCGCGGCGCTCGGCGCGAAAGCCGCGCCCGTCCGCCAGCTCGCCTACCGCCTCTACACCCTCTGCGAACGGAAAGGCTGGGCCGAGGATGCCCGGCAGTACAACGAGCTGATCACTTCCTGGCACGCGGTCGAAGCTGTCTCGCACGACGTCACCACCGCCTCACACGGCCCGCAATCGACCTTCGACACCTTTGGAGCGTAACCATGTCACCAACTCTCAAGCCCTGGCGCGAGGTCGTCGCCCCGCACGCCGACGTCCTCCGCGGCACCTTCAAGCAAGCCGAGTTCGCGGCCGACCTCTCGCGCGTCCACGCCGGCACGGCCACGCCAGAGTACCAGGACCCCGTCCTCTTCTTCGAGCGGACCTACATCACGGAGGGGATGCGCCTCCTCCTCGACTCGGTCCTCCACCGGATCGCCGGCACCGGCGGCGATCCTGTCATCCAGCTCCAGACCGCGTTCGGCGGCGGCAAGACCCATACCATGCTCGCCGTCTACCACATCGCGAAGGGCGCCGTTCCCGCAAGCCAACTCGCCGGTGTCTCGCCGATCCTCGACGCGGCCGGCGTGGTCGAACCGCCGCACGCCCGGATCGTCGTCCTCGACGGCACCAAGATCGCGCCGAACATGCCCGAGGTCCACGGCGATGTCAAGGTCAACACCCTCTGGGGCCAGCTTGCCTGGCAACTCGGCGGGGAGGCCGCGTACCGCCGGATCGCCGACGCCGACACCTCCGGGACAACCCCCGGCAAGGAGGTCCTCGCCTCGCTCCTCCGCGACTACGCCCCCTGCGTGATCCTGATCGACGAGCTCGTCGCCTACGTCCGGCAGTTCAACGAGGGAACCCGGTACACCGGCGGGACCTATGACGCTATCTTCTCGTTTGTCCAGGTCCTGACCGAGGCGATCAAGGCCGTCCCCAACGCCGTCCTCCTCGCCTCACTCCCCGAGTCCGACCGCGAGGCCGGCTCTGTTCGCGGGGTCGATGCCCTCACGACTCTCGAGCATTACTTCGCCCGTGTCCAGGCCCTCTGGAAGCCCGTCGCCGCCGAGGAGGCCTTTGAGATCGTCCGCCGCCGGCTCTTCGAGCGCGTGGCCGATGACAGCGCCCGGGATGCCACCTGCCGCGCTTTCGCCGACACCTACCTCGCGAACGCTGCTGAGTTCCCGCCCGAGACGCAGGGCGCCCAGTATTACCAGCGGCTCCTCGGCGCGTATCCGGTCCACCCCGAGGTCTTCGACCGCCTCTATGAGGACTGGTCCACGCTCCCCACCTTCCAGCGGACTCGCGGCGTTCTGAAATTCATGGCCAAGGTCATCTACCGGCTCTGGCAGGACGGCAACAACGACCTCCTCATCCTCCCCGGCAGCCTCCCGCTCTACGACGGCGACGTCCGGAACGAGATCGTCTACTACCTCCCGCCCGGCTGGGACCCCGTCGTCGAGCGAGACATCGACGGCCCCAACGCCGAGACGACCACGATCGAACGGGCCGACACCCGGCTCGGCGCGGTCCAGGCGTGCCGGCGGGCTGCCAGGACGATCTTCCTCGGCTCGGCCCCCGGGACCTCGCGCAACACGGTCGTTCGCGGGATCGACCTGCCCGGCGTCCTCATCGGCTCGTTCCAGCCCGGTCAGCAGGTAGGCATCTTTAAGGACGCCACCAAGCGCTGTGTCGACCGGCTCCACTACCTGAACAGCGCGGGTAATCACTATTGGTTCGATGTCCAGCCGACGCTTCGGCGGGAGATGGAGAGCCGGAAAGACCGGTTCAGCGAGATCGCGGACCTGTATCCGGTGATCAAAGGAGATCTTGGGAAACTCCTTCACGGCGAGCTCTTCGACGGTGTCCACGTCTTCACCCCGTCGGCGGACATCCCTGATGACTTCGCCCTCCGGCTCGTCGTCCTCCCGCCCTCGGCCCCCTTCGGCCGGAGCGGCATGAAAGAGGCTGAGTGGGCCGCGGCCACGATCCTCAAGAACCGGGGCGAGCAGCCGCGCCAGCGGCAGAACCGGCTCATCTTTCTCGCCCCCGACAGCGACGCGGTCTCCCGGCTCCTCGACCACGTCCGGACCTGGCTCGCCTGGGAATCGATCCTGACCGACTACAACGAGAAGCGGCTCACGCTCGACAACCTGGTGATCGAGAACGCGAAAACCCACGCGAAAACCGCCCGCGATACCGTGACCCGAACAGTCCGTGAGGCGTACCGCTTCATACTCGAGCCGACACAGGTGGTTCGTGAAGGACGGCCCGAGGTGGATGTAACCTGGGAGGTTCATCCGATCGGGACCGGCGAACGAGTCGCACCGGCGGCCGAGATCGCGCGCGTCTTGAACGAGAACGAGGTTGTGATTCTGAAGTGGGCTCCTGCCCTGCTCACTCCCGTGATCCGCGACTGGTACTGGCGCGACGATCGGCTCTACATCGAAGCCGACCGACTCTGGAAGGATTTCGGGACCTACCTCTACCTCCCCCGGCTCAGAAACGAACGGGTCCTTATGGCGGCGATCGAGAAGGGGAGTGATTCCCGTGACTACTTCGGGATTGCAGCCCGCCGTGAGGGAGAAAAATATCTCGAATTCAGCTTGGGCAAACCACGTTCCGGCTTGATATCAGCAGCAACGGTCCTAATTCGAACCGATGAGGCGGAGCGGTATGAAGCATCGATTGTTCCTCCGAAGCCACCTGTCATTGAACCCCCAATTATTGATCCGCCGATCATTGATCCTCCGATCATCAACCCTCCAATATATCCGACGGTGAAGAAGGGCCACTTCTATGGACGGGTCGATCTCAACCCGGTCAAAGCAAAGATGGACTTCGGCCAGATCGTTGACGAGGTCGTTGAGCAGTTCACGGCCCGGCATGGCACCGCAGTCCGGATCACGATCGAGATCGAGGCCGACGACGCTCAAGGGTTTGACGAGGCTGTTCAGAGAGCAGTTCGGGAGAATTGTGCTACGCTCAAGTTCGGATCGCACAGTTTCGAATGAGATATTGTACCGGCGTGGGTCCCCTCGTTGCACTGGTCGCGATGGGCTGAGAAACCTAGCGGGACGCGGCGTGCTTCCAGGAGGCCAATCCAAGGGGACACGCCGCGCCCTTACGTTCTTCTGATGCAACCTTTTTATGGCTGCCGGCCCTGACGGCGGGCGGCGCTCCGTCTATGATATCGAGGGGCGGCCCAGCTTCTGCGACAGAGCCGGCTCGCTCCCGCTCCGCTGCTCGCCGGTATCCCCCGGGGGAGGGGGAGCCCTCCCCCGCGCCTCGCTGCGCTCGGCTTCCCCCTCCTCGTTGCGCCTTCGGCGCTGCGAGATAGCCCCGCCCCGATGGGCGGGGACGGGACGATAGCCCGGCCAGCAAGCCGGGCGAGGTCGCGCCGGCAGGCGCGGGCGAGGTCGGCGAGCGGTCGCCTGTCGACGGGACACCGCCCCGGCCCGCGAGCCTCGGCGAGCGGGACGGCGGCGCGGTCGAGCGCGAGCGAGACGGCGCCGGACGTCGCCCGAGCGCGGCGCGGAGCGCGGCGCGACGGG
>CAZRIV010000028.1:0-15001 GCA_964600235.1 uncultured Bacteriovoracaceae bacterium
GGGCGGCAGGACAGTGGCATCGGGCGTCATCGTCAAGGTCATCCCAGACTAGATAAGGTAGATACCCATGAGAGACAGTGTTACTCTGGCTTGCTCCGACTGCAAAAGGCGTAATTATATGTCCAGCCGGAACAAGAAGAAAACAACGGACAAGTTGGAGGTGAAGAAGTACTGCCCATCGTGCAGGGTTCACACACTCCATAAAGAGACAAAGTAAAAGAGATAATGCAGGCCAGTAGCTCTAATGGCAGAGCGCCGGACTCCAAATCCGGATGCTGGGGGTTCGAGTCCCTCCTGGCCTGCCAGTCTGGTTGGTAAGGATGGTATGGAAAACGAAAAATTAGCGGTAATCCTGAAGATCGAACAGTTCTTCAAGGAGATCAGGGCCGAACTGAAGAAGGTCACCTGGACCGGGCAGAAGCAGGTCATGAGCGGGACTGTGGCGGTGGTTATACTGAGTATAATCGTCTCATTGTTCCTCTCCGTGATCGATGCAGGGCTGTCCCAGGTGGTAAAGCTCTTGCTGGAGCTCGGGTAGACATTATGGAAGAGCACTTGGAACACAAGTGGTACGTGGTGCATACCCACTCCAATTACGAGCACAAGGCCAAGAAATCCCTGGAAGAGAGGATCAAGGCATACGACTGCGAGGATTATTTCTCCGGAATCCTCGTCCCTTCCGAGCAGATCAAGAAGTCTGCCGCCCAGGGCAAAAAGAAGACCTCGGCCAGGAAGTACTTCCCCGGGTATATTTTGGTCAGGATGGCCCTGACCGACAAGACCTGGCATGTGGTCATGAGTACGCCCAAGGTTACCGGCTTCGTGGGGGGGAGGACTACGCCGTCCACCATCCCCGACATAGAGGTGGAAACACTGAAAACGCAGCTCGAAGAGGGCATGGAGTCACAGTCCTTGAGGTGCGAGTTTGCCGTTGGGGACCAGGTGGTAGTGAATGAAGGCCCGTTCCAGAACTTCAGCGGTGTTGTGGATGACTGCAAACCCGACAAGGGAAAGGTACGCGTTCTCGTAAGCATATTCGGCCGCTCGACTCCCGTGGAGCTGAACTTCGACCAGATAACCAAGAAATAGACCTTTTAGAGGTAACATATGGCAAAGAAACTATTGGCAAAAATCAAGATTCATATACCCGCAGGCGAGGCAAAGCCGTCGCCCCCCGTCGGACCGGCATTGGGTCAGCACGGGGTGAACATCATGGAGTTCTGCAAGGCGTTTAACGCAGCCACGGACAAGCAGCGAGGTTACAAGATCCCTGTGGTGATCTCCGTGTTTGCAGACCGTTCCTTTACCTTTATCACCAAGAGCCCGCCGGCTTCCACTCTGCTCATCAAGGCAGCCGGGATAGAGAAAGGTTCGTCGGTCCCCAACAAGGACAAGGTAGGCAAGGTAACCAGGGACCAGGTGAAGGAAATCGCGAAACAGAAGATGAATGACCTCAATGCGCAGGACATGGACAATGCCGTGAACATCATTGCCGGTACCGCCCGCAGCATGGGGATCGAGATTGTTGACTGAAGGAGAAACACGCTATGGCGAGGTGTGGAAAGAAATTTGCTGAGGCGAGGAACAAGGTAGACCCTCAGAAGAAATACGAACTGACTGACGCGCTCGGCCTGGTAGTCGATAATGCCTTTGCCAAGTTCGACGAGAGTGTTGATGTGGCGCTCAGGCTCGGAGTAGACCCCAGGCATGCCGACCAGATGGTGAGAGGCTCGGTCGTGCTCCCGCACGGTACGGGCAAGACCACCAGGGTCCTGGTGTTCGCCAAGGGCGAGAAGGAAAAGGAAGCCAGGGACGCAGGCGCCGATCATGTGGGCGCCGAGGAAATGGCAGAGAAGATCCAGGGCGGCTGGCTCGAGTTCGACAAGGTCATCGCGACACCCGATCTCATGGGTACCGTCGGGAAGCTGGGCAAGGTCCTTGGGCCGCGCGGCATGATGCCGAATCCCAAGCTGGGTACGGTCACCTTTGACGTGGCCAAGGCCGTTACCGATATGAAGGCCGGCCGTGTCGACTTCCGTGTAGACAAGGTGGGCATTGTCCACTGCAGCGTGGGCAAGGTTTCCTTCGGCAGAGACAAGATACTTGATAATCTGAAGGTGCTGCTCGAGATGATCATGAAGCTCAAACCTTCAGGCTCCAAGGGGACATACGTCAAGGGCGTGGCGGTATCAAGCACCATGGGCCCGGGCGTAAGGATCGATCCGTCCGAGGTATCAAGTTTTATAAAGTAAATAAGTCCTGGTCAAAGACAGCGGGAGCACATGGCGTACGTGCTTAAAGATTCCCGCCGAGATCTGGGTATCTCATAGGCACCCTTTGACAGGATTAATCCAAAAAAGAAAGGGGTGAGGTGTTTCATTGAAAAGGGATGAGAAAGAACAGTTAGTGCAGGTACTGCACGAAGAGCTGGAAAAATCCCAGGCGGTCTTCGTGACCGACTACATGGGTCTGACCGTGGAGAGGATTACCAAGCTCAGGAGAGAGGTTAAAGGCGCAGGCGGTTCCTACCGGGTCGTCAAGAATACCCTGTTGAGAAGGGCATCCGAAGGGACTCCCGCAAAGGGCATCGAGAAGTTCTTCGTTGGACCCACGGCGGTTGCAATAGCCAAGACCGATGCAGTGGCCGTTGCCAAGGCTCTGGTCAACTTTGCCAAGGACAACGAAAAATTCGAGATCCAGGCAGGTATGCTGGGAGATCGTGCCGTCACAGCGGCTGATATCCAGGAACTCTCGAAGATGCCGCCCAGGGAAGTGCTGCTGGCAAGGATGCTCGGCTCGTTGAATGCCCCGGTTTCCAACTTCGTGGGCGTGCTGTCGGCTATTGTCACCCAGCTGGTTTACGTACTGAAAGCCATTGAAAACAAAAAGAGTCAAGGAGAGTAGAAATGTCACAGATTACACGTGAAGATGTCATAAAGTTCATCGAGAGCATGACCGTTCTCGAGTTGTCCGAATTCGTCAAGCAGCTTGAAGAGAAGTTCGGTGTCACCGCTGCCGCCCCTGTCGCCGCCGTTGCTGCAATGCCAGGCGCAGGTGCACCGGCTGCAGCCGCAGTCGAGGAAAAGACCACCTTCGATGTGGTCTTGAAGGATGTGGGTCCCCAGAAGATCCAGGTCATCAAGGTAGTGCGTGCACTCACCGACCTGGGGCTCAAAGAGGCCAAGGATGCCGTTGAGGGCGTTCCCAAGACCTTGAAGGAGGGTATATCCAAGGAAGATGCCGAAGACGCCAAGAAGAAACTGGAAGAAGTCGGCGCCGTCGTTGAGATTAAGTAGTTCCATTATAATAAAGGACACCTTGAGCAGGGGGGAGGCGCCGCCTGCCCCCCTTTCTTGCCTCGCAGAGGAACCACAACTCACAAAAAGAGGAAGACCAAAAAGATGATAGAAAGCATCCTTTTAAATCCGCAATTAAGGCGGAAAAACTTCGGAAAGAGGCAGACCACCCTGGATATCCCCGATCTGGTTGAACTCCCGAAGTCGTCCTACAGCGCTTTCCTGCAGAAGGACGTCCCGCCGGAAAAAAGGAAGAATGTCGGTCTTCAGCAGGTGTTCAAATCCGTATTCCCCATCAAGGACTTCAATGAGGACGCGTCCCTGGAGTTTGTGGAATATCGGCTGGGAGAGACGAAATACGACATGGACGAGTGCCTCCAGAAAGGCCTCACCTACGCCGCCCCGGTAAATCTCAAGGTGCGGCTCGTGGTTTACGACCGCGACGAGGAGTCAGGCACCCAGAGCATCCGGGACATCAAGGAGCAGGAAGTCTATTTCGGAGAGATCCCGCTCATGACCCCGAGCTCGACCTTCATCATAAACGGCACGGAGCGGGTTATCGTGAACCAGCTTCATCGCTCGCCGGGGATCTTCTTCGACAAGACTACCGCCCGGGCGGCCACCGGCGGCAGGGTGCTTTTTTCGGCAAGGATCATACCTGCACGTGGATCATGGCTCGACCTGGATTTTGACGCCAAGAACATCTTGTACCTGAGGATCGACCGCCGCAGAAAGATGCCCGTGACCACGCTCATGAAGGCCATGGGATTTTCCAACCAGGATGTCCTGGCCATCTATTACCCCAACGAGCTCTATACCTTCGAGGGCGAGGCCGTACACAAGCACATCGACCTGGAGAGCCTTATGGGCCTCAAGGTGGATTTCGACATAAAACTCAAGGATTCCGATGAGGTGGTGGTCAAGGCAGGCAGAAAGGTCACCCAGAAGACTGCCGCAAAATACAAGAACAAGGCCTTCGATCCCATTGTCATGGAACCCGGGGACCTGCTCGGCAAGATTCTGGCCCAGGATATCGTGAACATGGAAACCGGCGAGATCATCATCGACGCCAACGAGGAGATCACCGAAGAAATACTTGAGAAGCTCCGTGAGAACCATATCACTGAGATCAAGGCCATCTATTTCGATGAGATGACGTACAGCAGTTCACTCAGCAAGACGCTGGCGCTGGACAAGGTGGACACGCCCGAAGAGGCGCTTATAGAGATATACAGGCGGCTCAGACCGAGCAACCCTCCTACGCTTGAGATCGCCACGCATTTCTTTGACAATCTCTTCTTCAATCCCTCCTACTACGACCTGTCCCGCGTGGGGAGGATGAAGATCAACCAGAAACTCGGTATCAGCGAGGAAGAGGCATCGATCGATCTCACCGTGCTGCGCAAGGAGGACATCCTCTTCACCGTGAAATACCTCCTGCAGCTCAGAGACGGTGTTGCCGGAAGGACGGTGGACGACATCGACCACATGTCCAACCGGAGAGTCCGCTCGGTAGGCGAGCTCCTGGAAAACCAGTACCGAATCGGCCTTGTACGCATGGAGCGGGCCATCAAGGAACGCATGAGCCTCCAGGACGTTGAGACCATGATGCCCAACAACCTCATCAACCCGAAACCCGTGACAGCGGTCATCAGGGAGTTTTTCGGCTCCGGCCAGTTGAGCCAGTTCATGGACCAGACCAATCCCCTGTCCGCCATCACCCACAAGCGCAGGCTCTCCGCGCTGGGACCAGGCGGCCTTACCAGGGAACGCGCCGTGTTCGAGGTGCGAGACGTGCATCCTTCTCACTACGGACGCGTCTGTCCCATCGAGACCCCTGAAGGCCCGAACATCGGGCTGATCGTATCCCTGTCCACATATGGAAGGGTCAACGAGTTCGGTTTCATCGAGACTCCTTATTATGCAGTAAAGAATGGCGTGGTCACCGAAGAGATTAAATACATGAGCGCCATCGAGGAAGACGAGCAGGTCATCGTCCAGGCTACGGAGCCGCTCGACGAGGATTCCAGGATCATTGCCGACCTGGTGCGCGTGCGCGTTCGAAACGGCCAGTACAGCATTGTTTCCCGTGATCAGGTAACCTATATGGACGTGGCTACAAACCAGCTCTTTTCAGTATCCGCCAACCTCATCCCGTTTTTGGAGCATGACGACGCCAACAGGGCGCTCATGGGGTCGAACATGCAGCGCCAGGCCGTACCTCTGCTCTTCTCCATGCCCCCCATAGTCGGTACCGGAATGGAGCAGCTCGTGGCCAGGGACTCGGGCGTATGCGTCGTGGCCCACAGGCCAGGAACGGTTCAGGATGTGGACAGCCAGCGCATCGTTATCAAGTCCGATTCCATGGGCAAAGACCGGGAGGATACCGGGATCGATATCTACCGCCTGACCAAGTTCAAGCGTGCAAACCAGAATACGTCCTTCAACCAGAAGCCCATCGTTCACAAGGGCCAGCATGTCGCCAGAAACGAGATCATTGCCGACGGGCCGGCCACAAAGAGCGGCGAGCTGGCGCTGGGCCGCAACCTCATCGTCGCCTTCATGCCCTGGGGCGGTTACAACTATGAAGACGCCATCCTCATCAGCGAGCGCGTGGTGAAGGAAGACTTCTACACCTCGGTGCATATAGAGGAATTCGAGGTCATGGCCCGTGACGTGAAGCTTGGCAGTGAAGAGATAACCCGGGACATCCCGAATGCGGGCGAAGAGGCATTGAAAGACCTGGACGACTCGGGCATCATCCGCATCGGCGCCGAGGTCAAACCCGGAGATATCCTGGTGGGCAAGGTCACACCCAAGGGAGAAACCCAGCTTTCCCCCGAGGAAAAGCTGCTGCGGGCCATCTTCGGTGAAAAGGCCAGCGAGGTGAAAGACAGCTCTCTGCGCGTGCCGCCGGGGATAGAAGGCACCATCATTGATGCCAGGGTCTTCAACAGGCGCGGCCAGGAAAAGGACGAGCGTACGCTCCAGATCGAGCAGTCCGAGATAGAACAGCTGAGAAAAGACCAGGAAGACGAGATGGCCATCATCATGGAGGGCGGCCGTGCGCGTCTCGAAGACCTCCTTGTGGGCAAGAAGCTCTCGGGGCCCATGCTTTCCCACCTGGGCGACACCATCATTGCCAAAAAGGGCAGCCATGTCACCAAAGAGATGCTCGATCAGCTCAGGATCGATGACTTCAAGGATATAAGGGTGGCGGAAGGTGAAGACATCGAGCAGGAGATCGAGAAGGTCATAACGCGGGTGGACCACCAGAAGAAGCTCATCCTGGATTTCTACGACTCCAAGATCGAAAAGCTCTCGGCAGGCGACGACCTGCCCCCGGGCGTGAACAAGATGGTGAAGGTCTACGTGGCCATCAAGCGCAAGCTCTCGGTGGGTGACAAGATGGCGGGCCGTCACGGCAACAAGGGCGTCATTTCCCGCATCCTGCCCGAAGAAGACATGCCCTTCTTCGCGGACGGTCACCCGGTGGACATCGTGCTGAACCCGCTGGGCGTTCCCTCGCGTATGAACGTGGGGCAGATCCTGGAGACCCACCTGGGCTGGGCCATGCACGGCATCGGCGAGCTCATCAACAAGATGATCGAAGAGAAGTACCCGGAAGAGGAGCTCAAGGGGTCACTCAAGAAGGTCTATGGTTCCAAGAAGATCAGCAGGATCCTGGAAAAGGCGTCCAGGGATGAGCTGTTGCAGTTGGCCGCAAAGATAAAGGAAAGCGGGCTGACAGTCTCCGTACCGGTGTTCGACAGCGCAACGGAAGATGATATCGCCGGCGTGCTGAAACTCGCGGGTATTACCGACGGCGGCCGCGTAAGCCTGTATGACGGCAGGAGCGGAGAGTCCTTCGACAGCAAGGTCACCGTGGGCATCATGTACATGCTCAAGCTCCACCACCTGGTGGATGACAAGATCCATGCCCGGTCCATCGGCCCGTACTCACTGGTCACCCAGCAGCCGCTGGGCGGCAAGGCGCAGTTCGGCGGCCAGAGGCTCGGTGAAATGGAGGTCTGGGCCATCGAGGCCTATGGAGCGGCCTACTCGCTGCAGGAGTTCCTCACGGTCAAGTCCGACGACGTGGCGGGCCGCACAAGGATGTACGAATCCATCGTCAAGGGACAGCATGAGCTGGAGCCCGGAATACCCGAGTCATTCAACGTTCTTACCAGAGAACTCAAGAGCTTAGGCCTGGACATCTCGTTGATCGAGGGCCAGGGCCAACACTAAGGGGGGATAACATTGGAAGACTTATACAGCTATTTTGAAAAACCCAAGGATCCTTCCAATTACATGGCGGTTCGCATCGGGCTGGCTTCGCCCGAGAAGATCCTGGCATGGTCGTACGGCGAGGTAAAAAAGCCCGAGACCATCAATTACCGGACCTTCAAGCCCGAGCGTGACGGCCTTTTCTGCGCACGCATCTTCGGGCCCATCAAGAGCTACGAGTGTATCTGCGGCAAGTACAAGCGCATGAAGCACCGGGGAGTGGTCTGCGAGAAGTGCGGCGTCGAGGTCATCGATTCCAGGGTGCGCAGAGAGCGCATGGGGCATATCGAGCTTGCCACGCCGGTTGCCCACATATGGTTCCTGAAGAGCCTGCCCAGCAAGATCGGGGCGCTCCTTGACCTTTCCATCAAAGAGCTGGAGCGGGTGCTCTATTTCGAAAGCTACATCGTGACCGACGCCAAGGACTCGCCGTTCAAGAAGGGTGAGCTGTTAACCGAGGACAAATTCCGTCAGGCCGTGGATAAGTACGGCATCGGCAGTTTCTCGGCCAAGATGGGCGCAGAGGCCGTGGACGAGCTTATAAAGGACCTCGATATCCCGTCGCTTTCGGTTTCGCTCAAGGAAGAGACCACCAAGACCAAGAGCGAGGCCAAGAAGAAAAAACTGTCGAGGCGCCTGCGCATGGTAAATGTCTTCAGGGGCATAGAGCCCGCTGAACTCATGGCCTTCATCGAGGACCGCTTCCACCTGGAAAAAGACGAGCAGTTCAGGCGCGCCCTGGGTGAATTCCTCACCGAGTGCCGCAAGATAGTAAAACGCTGGGAAGAGGCCTCCACCTATGAGGAGAAGAAGCCCATCATCCCCAAGATCAACGAGGTCATCGACCGTCTCGTGGAGTCCAGGCGTCTCTCCCATGACGAGATCGACTATATAAAGCCGTGGCAGGACCCTTCCTGGATGATCCTGAAGATCGTACCGGTGCTGCCGCCTGACTTAAGACCGCTGGTGCCCCTCGACGGCGGCAGGTTCGCAACGTCCGACCTGAACGACCTCTACCGCAGGGTCATCAACCGCAACAACCGCCTGAAAAGGCTCATCGAGCTCTCGGCCCCGGACATCATCCTGCGCAACGAGAAGCGCATGCTCCAGGAGGCCGTGGATGTCCTGTTCGACAACGGCAGGAGAGGTCGCGTCATCACCGGCGCGAACCGCAGACCCTTGAAGTCGCTCTCGGATATGCTCAAGGGCAAGCAGGGCCGCTTCAGGCAGAACCTCCTGGGCAAGCGGGTGGACTACTCGGGCCGCTCGGTCATCACCGCAGGACCGGATCTGAGACTGCACCAGTGCGGACTGCCCAAGAAGATGGCCATCGAGCTGTTCAAACCCTTCATCTACAACAAGCTTGAAGACAAGGGCCATGTGAGCACCATCAAGAGCGCCAAGCGCATGGTGGAGAACGAGACCCCCGAGGTCTGGGAATGCCTGGCCGAAGTGGTCCAGGAATACCCCGTGCTCCTGAACCGCGCCCCCACGCTGCACAGGCTGGGCATCCAGGCCTTCGAGCCCATATTGATCGAAGGCAAGGCCATTCAGCTGCATCCGCTGGTCTGCACCGCATTCAACGCCGATTTCGACGGCGACCAGATGGCCGTGCACGTGCCTCTTTCCATCGAGGCACAGGTGGAGGCACGGGTGCTCATGATGTCCACGAACAATATCCTGTCCCCGGCACACGGCAAGCCGGTCATTGCCCCCACCCAGGACATCGTGCTCGGAATCTACTACCTGACCAGGGACAAACCGGACGCCAAGGGCGAGGGCATGGTGTTCTTCGGACCCGACGAGGTGCGTGCGGCCTATGACGGCGGCGTGGCTTCCATTCATGCGCGGATCAAGGTGCGCATGGACGGCAAGTTCGTGGAGACCACCGTGGGCAGGATCATCTTCAGGGATATCGTACCTTCCGAGATACCTTTTGATGCCATCAACAAACCCATGACCAAGAAGGCCCTGGGTGAGCTGGTGGATACCTGCTTCAGCGTGGCCGGCGACAAAAAGACGGTCCTGCTGGCCGACCGCATCAAGGACCTGGGTTATTTCCATGCCACCAAGGCTGGCATATCCATCGGCATTGAGGATATGAAGATCCCCAAGTCCAAGGAGGAGATCATCGGCAAGGCCAAGGACGACGTGTCCCAGATCATCAACCAGTACAATGAAGGCCTCATAACAGACGGCGAGCGGTACAACAAGATCGTGGACATCTGGACCAAGGTGACCGACCATATCGCTCTGGACATGATGGACACCATCAAGTCCGATTCCATAAAGCTCAAGAACGGCAAGACCGTTGACGTGCCTTCCTTCAACCCCATCTTCATGATGGCCGACTCCGGCGCCAGAGGCTCTGCCCAGCAGATCAGGCAGCTGGCCGGCATACGCGGACTCATGACCAAGCCCTCGGGCGAGATCATCGAGACTCCCATCGAGTCGAATTTCCGCGAAGGTCTCGATGTCCTCGAATACTTCATTTCCACCCACGGTGCCAGAAAGGGTCTTGCGGATACGGCGCTCAAGACGGCCAACTCCGGTTACCTCACCAGGCGCCTTGTGGACGTGGCCCACGACGTCATCGTCACCGAGGAAGACTGCGGGACGCTCGACGGCATCGAGATGGAGGCCCTGGTCGAAGGCGGCGAGATCATCCAGAACCTGGGCGAGAGGATACTGGGACGGGTTACCCTTGACGACATAAGGGACCCTTATTCAGGCGATGTCCTCGTTCCGGTCAACACCATGATTACGGAATCCCACGTCAAGCTCATCGACGACGCGGGAATCGAGAAGGTCGTTACCCGTTCGGCACTGGCATGCCGCTCCAAGCACGGCATCTGCGCCAAATGTTATGGCAAGGACCTGGCGCGCGGCAGGATGGTGAACATCGGCGAAGCCGTTGGCATCATCGCGGCCCAGTCCATCGGCGAGCCCGGCACGCAGCTGACCATGAGAACGTTCCACGTGGGTGGTACGGCCATGGTTGTGGAACAGTCGAGCATCAAGTTCAGCCATGCCGGAACGGCCAGATATAAGGACCTCAAGGTGGCGCTCGGGAGAGAGGGCGACCTGGTGTCCATGAACCGCAACGGTATGGTGGCCCTCGAAGATGAGAACGGCAGAGAGCGCGAGACCTATGCAATCGTATACGGCGCCAAGGTAAAGGTGACCGACGGCCAGAAGGTCGAGGCCGGCACGCTGCTGGCGGAATGGGACCCCTACACCTTACCCATCATCACCGATGTGCCGGGCCGGGTCAAGTTCATGGACCTGGTGGAAGAGATCACGGTCATGGAGCACATCGACGAAGTCACCGGATTGTCCCGCGCGGTCATCATCGAGCCCAAGGATCCGGAACTCAGGCCCCGAATCCTCATTACCGATGATGCGGGCAAGATCCTCAAGATCCCCGGGACCAAGAACCAGGCACGGTACAACCTGCCGGTGGGAGCACATATATTTATCAAGGAAGGCGAGGAGGTCTTTGCAGGCGACGTGCTGGTGAAGATCCCGCGCGAGACCACGAAGACCAAGGACATCACGGGCGGTCTGCCGCGCGTGGTGGAGCTGTTCGAGGCCAGAAGGCCCAAGGAGTGCGCCGTGGTCACCGAGATCGACGGCGAGGTCAGTTACGGCAAGGACACCAAAGGCAAACGCAAGGTGACGGTCACGCCCGAACTGGGACAGCCCAAGGACTATATGATCCCCAAGAGCAAGCACGTCAGTGTTCACGAGGGTGACTTCGTGCGTGCAGGCGAGCCTCTCATGGACGGCGCCGTGGATCCTCACGACATCCTGCGCATCAGGGGTGAGAAGGACCTTGCCAAGTACCTGGTTAACGAGGTTCAGGAGGTCTACCGACTCCAGGGCGTGCGCATCAACGACAAGCACATCGAGGTCATTGTCCGGCAGATGCTCAAACGGGTCAAGATCAAGGATCCGGGCGATTCCGACACCATCGAAGGCGAATATGTGGACAAGTTCCTCTTCGAAGAGGAGAACCAGCGCGTGGTGGGACAGGGACAGACCCCGGCCGTTGCCGAACCGTTCCTCCTGGGCATCACCAAGGCGTCCCTGAACACGGAAAGCTTCATCTCGGCCGCCTCCTTCCAGGAAACAACCCGCGTACTGACGGAAGCCAGCGTGGAAGGCAAGGTGGATCACCTGGTGGGCCTGAAGGAGAATGTCATCATGGGACGCCTCATACCCGCAGGCACCGGATTCCCCATTTATCGCAAGGTGGATATCGAGCTGGGGGACGAGGAAATATTCGAGGACGATTTAGTATAGAAAGTCCTTGACAGAGTAAGGCTCGGATTGTTAGAAGACTGCGGCTATCCGAGCACGGATTAAGGAAAATTTATTATTTTCTCTTGATTGAGATAAAAAGGATAAAAAGCAATGCCCACACTGAATCAGCTTGTGAGGAAAGGCAGAAAGACCATCGAGAAGCGTCAGAAGACGAGGGCCCTGGAATCATGCCCCCAGAAGAGGGGAGTATGCGTGAGGGTGTATACCACAACCCCCAAGAAGCCCAATTCCGCTCTGAGAAAGGTTGCCCGTGTACGTCTTACCAACGGCTACGAGGTGACCTCATACATCCCGGGCGAGGGGCACAACCTCCAGGAACACTCGGTGGTGCTTATCAGGGGCGGTCGTGTCAAAGACCTTCCCGGTGTTCGCTATCACATTATCCGTGGCGTAATGGACTCCGAGGGCGTATCCGAACGCCGCAAGGGCCGGTCCAAGTACGGCACGAAGAGACCGAAGTAGAGGAACTGTTATGCCGAGGAAAAATAGAGGAAGCCTGAAAAGGGACATCGCACCGGATCCAAAGTTCGGTGATCTGACCGTAGCCAAGTTTATCAACTGCCTCATGTGGGACGGCAAGAAATCCGTGAGCGAGATAGTTTTCTACGAGACACTGGAGATCTTAGGCCAGAGGACAAAAGAGGACCCGCTGATGGTTTTCACAAAGGGGTTTGACAATGTCAAGCCGTCTCTTGAAGTACGTTCCCGAAGGATCGGAGGCGCCACCTACCAGGTACCCCAGGAGGTAAGGCCCGACCGGAGAGACATGCTGGCACGCCGCTGGATCATCAACGCAGCCCGTGATCGCTCGGAGCATACCATGAGCGAGAGGCTGGCCGCAGAGATCCTGGATGCGTATAACAACAGGGGAACTTCCATTAAAAAGAAAGAAGACACGCACAAGATGGCGGAGGCCAACAAGGCGTTTGCTCATTATCGCTGGTAAGGATTATCATTGTGAAAAGATCAGTCCCGATAGAGAGACTCAGAAACATCGGTATCATGGCCCATATCGATGCGGGGAAGACCACGACTACCGAACGTATCCTCTTCTACACGGGGCGGAGCTACAAGATCGGCGAGGTTCACGACGGTCAGGCGACCATGGATTACATGGACCAGGAAAGAGAGCGCGGCATAACCATAACATCGGCGGCCACCACCTGTTCCTGGAAAGACCATATCATCAACATCATTGACACCCCCGGACATGTGGATTTCACCATTGAGGTCGAAAGGTCCCTGCGGGTATTGGACGGCGCTGTTGCTGTCTTCTGTGCTGTCGGCGGCGTAGAGCCCCAGTCCGAGACGGTCTGGAGGCAGGCGGAGCGGTACAGGGTTCCCAGGCTGGCCTTTGTCAACAAGATGGACCGCGTGGGATCCGATTTCCTCAAGGTAGTGGGCCAGATCAGGGACAAGCTCGGAGCAAAGCCCATTGCCCTGCAGTTGCCCATAGGCCAGGAGGATCATTTCGCCGGTGTCATCGACCTGGTTGAAATGAAGGCCGTCACCTTTGACGAGTCCGACAAGGGTGCCAGTTATGCCTTTGTTGAGATACCTTTCGAATTGAAAGAGCTTGCTGATGAGTACCGCGAACGCCTCATCGAGTCGCTCTGCGATGTCGACGACGGCATCATGGAGGAGTACCTGGCAGGCAAACAGATCACCAAGGAAGCCATAAAGACCGCCATCAAGAAGGGAACCCTGCTGGGGCTCGTCACGCCCGTACTCTGCGGGTCTGCATTCAAGAACAAGGGCGTGCAGCCCATGCTGGATGCGGTTGTGGATTATCTGCCTTCACCGGTTGAAGTGGGCGCCATCAAGGGCAAGACCGAATCGGGCGATGACGCGACCCGCAATCCCAGAGATGATGAGCCGTTTTCCGCCCTGGCCTTCAAGGTCATGAACGACCCGTATGTGGGCCAGCTCACCTTTGTCAGGGTGTATTCGGGTGTGCTGAACTCGGGCGAAACCGTGTACAACTGCAGCACAATGAAGAAGGAGCGGATCGGCAGGCTCGTGCGCATGTATGCGGACAAGCGTGAAGAGATCAAGACGCTCTGCGCCGGAGAGATCGCCGCTGTACTCGGGCTGAAGAACACCATCACCGGACACAGCCTGTGCGACCCGGACAAGCCCATTATTCTCGAATCCATGGATTTCCCGGAGCCGGTCATTTCCATTGCCATCGAACCCAAGAGCAAATCCGACCAGGAACGCCTCGGCTTTGCCCTGTCCAGGCTCGCCATGGAAGATCCTTCCTTCAGGGTTCAGTCCGACCGCGAGACAGGTGACACACTCATCTCGGGCATGGGCGAGCTTCACCTGGAGATCATCGTGGACAGGCTGAAGAGGGAATTCAGCGTGGACGCCAACGTGGGCAAACCGCAGGTGGCGTACCGCGAGACCATCGGCAAGCCCGTCCAGGAGACCGTAAAATACGTCAAACAGACCGGCGGCCATGGCCAGTACGCCCACGTGGTCATCTCAGTGGAGCCTCTGGAGCCTGCATCCGGCTTTGAGTTCGTGAACAAGATCGTCGGCGGCGTCATTCCGAGGGAGTACATCCCGGCCGTCAAGAAAGGTGTTGAAGAGTCTCTGGAGATCGGCCCCATTGCCGGATACCCGGTCCAGGACATCAGGGTATCGCTGCTTGACGGATCCTTCCACGAGGTGGACTCTTCGGAGCTTGCATTCAAGATTGCCGGCTCCATGGCACTCAAGAACGCAGTGAGAAAGGCCGGCCCCATCCTGCTGGAGCCCATCATGGACGTCGAGTCGGTCTGCCCGGTGGATTATGTTGGAGATGTGATCAGCGACCTTTCTTCCAGGAGAGGCAGGGTGCTCGGAATGGACACCAGATCCGATGTCAGGGTCGTGGCAGCCCAGGTCCCGCTGGCAGAGATGTTCGGATATGCGACCTCGATACGCTCACTCACCCAGGGACGTGCAACCTTTACCATGCAGGTATCCCATTACGAACCGGTGCCGAGCAGCATCTCCGAGACCTTAAAAGTTTCGAGAGGAGGACAGCTCTATGGCTAAGGAGACATTCAAGAGGACGAAGCCGCATGTGAATGTGGGTACGATTG
>CAZRIV010000029.1:0-13065 GCA_964600235.1 uncultured Bacteriovoracaceae bacterium
TTCTGGGGTGAAGCGGCAAGACTACTTTGATCTTTTTGCTCACTTCATTCATGGCTTCAAGGATGTTTTTCAGCCTCTTTCTATCATCTGTGTTGAAATCGCGGTGAAGTGTAGCTAGGATATATCTTCCTCTGACCAGTGCGTAATTGGACAGAGACTTGCTTATATTGAGACTCTCTTTCATCTTCACGAAGAGATCGTACATAACATCACCCACAAAGTGTACGCCTTCGGTTATTCCTTCTTTCTCCAGGTTATCGACAGCTTTTTCTGTTGGGCAGAACAGAAACGAAGAGATGTGGTCAGTAACGACCCTGTTTATCTCTTCGGGCATATCCTTTGGATGTTGCCTCAATCCGGCTTCGACATGAGCGACAGGTATTTTCAGCTTTGATGCAACAAGCGCTCCTGCAATGGTCGCGTTTGTATCGCCATATACCATTAGCGCGTCCGGCTTTTCTTTCAGAACCACTTCTTCGAGCCTAAGCATAGTTGTTGAAGTCTGATAGGCATGAGATCCAGAACCGACACCCAGGTTGTAATCGGGAGTCTTGATATTCAAACCCTGTATAAAAACATCTGACATGTTCGCATCATAATGCTGGCCGGTATTGACAAGCACTTCATCGATACCCGCTTTTCTCAGTTCTGCTCCTACGATCGCTTCTTTAATGAATTGTGGGCGAGCGCCGATGATTGAGATTAGTTTCATCTTCTCACCTTACTTCCTGAGATTTCGTTCATGAAATCATTAAGCTTCTTCATTTTTATCGACCAGTCGAGATTTTCTTTGGCATACTCTCTCATTTTGACAGA
Source organism: uncultured Bacteriovoracaceae bacterium (assembly GCA_964600235.1). GTDB lineage: Bacteria > Desulfobacterota > Desulfomonilia > UBA1062 > UBA1062 > MWEI01. Next base: position 817 of record CAZRIV010000029.1, read on the forward strand.
ATGCTCGGTATCAGAAAGTGCTCTATCTGCAAAAGAAAATACAACATTCAAATCTATTGGACTTTCATCTGGTGCAACTCTAACAAGATAAGGAAAATCTTCGCAAAAGTCACTATCCATTGCTCCATAAATAAATGGAATCCCTCTGGCACAATACTCTCTCACTTTTAGAATAGAGCCTTCAGAAACCCCTATTCTGTGTAAACCTAAACTTCCAACAGCAATATGACACTTATCGAAGAACGCATCCAATTCTTCTCCCGTTTTGAAACCATAAAACAAAACTGAGCGTTCAAGTGCCAGATCAGAAACAAGTTTCTTGAGAGCTGAAATCTCAGAGCCGTGTCCTACAATATGAAGCCTGACACTTATGTGGTTTTTGTTTTCAGCTATACCATAAATCAAACGATCAAGTCCGTGCCATTTTGCTACTTGAGCAACACTAAGGAGTTCGAGATTTTTTCCATCAAATGCTGGAGTTTTTCTGATAGGAACAGAAGAGACTTCAATACCGTTTCCATTGGTGAAGCAATGTTTGTTCAAATCTCTCGATCGCTTTACTTCGTAGTCACATATTTCTTTTGTCACACCAACCAGGCCGGCTACATTTCTCAATATGGAAGCTCCATAAATGCTTTCAGAAATATATCTGAGCCACATTTTGTTTATTCGCATTTCTTGAAGTTCCAGCGACTGATGCTCAGTAATAATTAGGCATCCGTATTTCGATGCGAACTTTGCAAATACTGCATCTCCCCCGGGATATCTGGCGTAAATTGCATCGATCTTGTGAGATATAATTAGCTCTTCACATTTGTCTAGAAGCATCTTTCTTCTTTTGATAGTCTTAATTATTCCACTACCACTGTATTTCCCAGACTCGTTGCCTGATTCACTCAATGCGATGTCTAGTACGGTCACTTCTACATCCAGACTTCTGAGAGCAGCAGCTTGTTTTGCTATCTTCTTTTTGTATCCGGTGTTCGGGTCGGATATACTACTGAGGTCAAGATAAGCTATCTTCAAGTCGGGGCCTCCTGGATCTAAGCAATGGTAGATACTCAGGTCTATCGACGGGAGTTTTTCATTCCTTGTATATTTTCACATAAGCATCTATCATATCTTTACTACTCTGACTATGGAGAGAAACTGCTTTTCCTGCAGAGTTTAGGACCTTGGCAACCGCTTCTGATAAGTCGGAAATCATCGTTTCGCCGATCGGTATCACGAGATCTCTGTCGCTGAGAATTTCTTTTATTCCACCCACATCTGTTGAAACGACAGGAATACCCTGCGCTAATGCCTCGAGAACCGTTATTGGTAATCCTTCGTCGTCGGAAGTCATAAGCAGGCAATCGAAATTGGCCATTAATTCCGCACCGTTTTCATGAAACCCTATGAATCTGGTCCTTTCATTTATACCAAGACTTTCGGAAAGCTCCTCGGCTTTTTGTTTCAACTCTCCATCCCCAATCCAGACAAACATCACTTCTTTTAGAGTATCGGCAATTCTTTTCGACACTTCAACAAAACGAATAGGGTTTTTCGGGGGAGACAACCTGGCGACGTTGCCTACGATTTTTGTAGTTTCAGGAACGCCCAGGATCGAGCGTAGTTTACCGGTTTGATACCTGGGAACTGTTATTTTGTTCGTTATAACTATATACTGAGCTGTTTGGCCAATTCTATGTTCTATCGCAAAGTCTTTGTCCTTGTTGCAGACGAATACTAGTTTATGCGTCATTTTTGACAAGTGCTTTTCGATGGAAAGTGCGACTTTTCTTCTAAATCCCTTATATTGAGTTATTCCCCACCAACCGTGTATTGTGTATATCACTTTTTTTATCTTTGTCTTTTTGGCCGCTATTCTTCCTAGAATACCCGCTTTTGAACTATGGCAGTGAACAATATCGTATTTGTTTTTCTTAAGAAGCTCTTTTATCTCAATATAAGCGGCGAGATCTTTTATCGGATTTATCTCGCGCACGAAATTCCTTATTATATGAACTTTCACGCCGAGATCTTCGATTTTCTCCACTAGAGGACCTTCATCATTCACAGCTACTTCAACGTCTATCCCGGTATCGGCTGCTTCTTTTATTCCTTTGCATATCTCATAAACTATTCTTTGAGCGCCTGCCCAGTCGCTCTTGGTAATCATTTGCAATACTCTTAACCGCACAACTATCTCGCTCCCCTTCCAAGCAACATCGTCTCCATCGTCTGGAGCATTATCCTGAGATCGAACATTATCGAGCGGTTTTTTATGTAGAAGAGATCGTACGAGAGTTTCATCTTTACGTCTTCTACGCTGCGGTCGTAGCCCCAGTTGAGCTGGGCCCAGCCTGTGATGCCTGGCTTGACTTTCATCCTGAGGCTGTAGAACGGGACTTCCTCGGCCAGTTTTGCGGCTATCGCGGGTGTTTCCGGTCTTGGGCCGACGATCGCCATATCGCCGCGGAGGACGTTCCAGAACTGGGGCAATTCGTCGAAGCGGAGCTTTCTTATCACTTTCCCGGCGGCGAAGATTCTGTCGTCACTGTCCCTCGTCCAGCCTGTGTGGTCCCCTTCTTTTCTCATAGTGCGTATCTTTATTATTTTGAAGGGCTTTCCGTTCTTTCCGAGCCGCTCCTGCACGAAGAAGGGGTTGCCCGGGTCGTTTATAATGACGGCAACAGCGGCGATCAACACGAGCGGAGAAGAGAGGATGCTGAGCGCCAGGGCAACGATCCATTCGATAACGGCTTTTACGCTCGTGTACCAGGATGAAAAGGCATAGCCGTAGAGCTCTTCCGGCCTGAACTGACCGAGATCCAGCCGGAGGCCGAAGATCTCGGTGACCTGTTTGGAACTGATCACGGGCATATCCAGGGGAAGGATGTTCACGTTCGCCAACTTCGAATCGACGGGAACGACCACGAAATCAGGTTTGAACTCCTTTATGGCTTCCTGGAGAGATATAAAGTCGATGGTGTCTGTATAATTTGAAACGGCCTTCACAGAGCAGTCTTCAACGCAATCGACCTTGCAGCCTATGGCAAAGAACCTGACGGGCGATCTTTTTATGAGGCTCGAGGCTATCTTTCTGGAGAGATAGAGATACACCAGAAGCAACAGGGACTCGTAAAGCAGGGCCCTTCTGGATATCTGCTCGAGTACAAGCCTCGGCAGGAAGAAGATCAACACTACCAGGACGCCCGAAACAATGACGGCCAGAAGCGAGTTGCTGAGGAGGTTCTGCGTTCTCTTTATGCGCGAGAGATCATAGAGCCTGAAGGCATAAAAAGAGAGAAGGCTCACGATGATAATGGCGAACTGGCCGATCGGCATCAGAAAACTGACCAGACTCACCAAATAGACGCTGGCAAAAAGAAAAGAGGCATCTACAAAAAAGAGTATAACCCCCACCACAACGCTCAAAAACACCACCTCGGGACGATTTTATCATAGAGCAAATTTGATTTATCGGGGAGAGTGTTCACATTCAAAACATGCGCTGATCGAAGTGTATAAGTTGAGAATCTCAAACACCTTTGAATTACGGGCAGCTTCGTGGTCGTCCTTTTACTAACTACAGTCCAGAATCCATGAGGGTATCTGATATCTTCTCCCCAGCTCTTCCATCTCCATAAAGGTTCTCTGGAGAATTGACCGGAGGTTCGTGACTGAAAGCCTTATCAATGATCAGTTCTTTATTAGCATCAACAAGAACATTCCAGCCAACTTCTATAAGTTCTATCCATCCTGTATCGGGCATCATCACAAGGGCAGGTACCCCGGCAAAGTAGGCTTCTTTCTGGAGACCGCCACTATCAGTGATTACCTTCTTCGAGCCGATGAGCAATGACATCATATCGCTATATGGCAATGGATCAAGTATCGTGATATCTTTTATCAGATCTCCATAACCATTCATTGAGATTGCCTTTCTCGTTCTGGGGTGAAGCGGCAAGACTACTTTGATCTTTTTGCTCACTTCATTCATGGCCTCAAGAATGTTTTTCAACCTTGATCTATCATCTGTGTTGAAATCGCGATGTAGCGTTGCCAGAATATACTTTCCTCTGATTAACAAGTAATTGGACAAAGTCTTGCTTATATTGAGACTCTCTCTCATCTTCACGAAGAGATCGTACATTACATCACCTACGAAGTGTACTCCTTTGGTTATTCCTTCTTTATTGAGATTATTAACGGCTTTCTCGGTCGGACAGAATAGAAGCGAAGAGATATGGTCGGTAATTACCCTGTTTATCTCCTCTGGCATATCCTTTGGATGTTGCCTCAGTCCGGCTTCGACATGAGCTATTGGGATCTTCAATTTTGAACCTACAAGCGCCCCGGCAACGGTCGCATTTGTATCTCCATAGACCATTAGCATATCCGGCTTTTCTTTCAGAACCACTTCTTCTAGCCTGAGCATCGTTGTTGCCGTCTGATAGGCGTGAGATCCAGAACCCACACCCAGGTTGTAATCGGGAGTCTTGATGCTCAAGCCCTGTATGAATACATCTGACATGTTCGCATCGTAATGCTGGCCGGTATTGACAAGCACTTCATCGATACCTGCTTTTCTAAGTTCTGCCCCCACGATAGCTTCTTTTATGAATTGCGGACGAGCACCGATTAATGAAGTAATTCTCATCTATTAGTTATTCCTCCTGATAATAGTCTAGTCCATTGAAGTGCTGATAACAATTCTTTTTAATCTTATGGATTTCCTTTTGATCCATTTGATAGAAGTATGTCTTCAAGTTTCTTAGCAAGAACCCTATAACTAAATGATTCTAGATAATTATGATTGCCATTTGTCGAAACAACATGACCATCAATAGCCTGTTTGTAAGCATTGAGAAGAAAGTTCTTAAGTCTTTCATCTTGAAATGGATCAGCTATCATTGAATCAAATGAAATACCTAATCCAGAAGACTCAATCATATCACTCAGCTCACCACCAGGTTTTGTCCCGTTTATTATGACTAGAACAGGTTTCTTCAATAAAAAACACTCAAATATTTTGCCAGTAACTATTCCTTGTTCGTTTTCAGAGTTCCATGTGCTTACCAGAATTACATCTGCGGTATTCTGCAGATTCAGTGAATCGATTCTTGAAATGAAACCTTGATTTTCAAGTATTCTATCAAGTTCATATTTTCCTGCCTGATCTTTCACTATTTGAAAGTCTTTGCCTGCATAAGTGAAGCGAATTTTTTCAACATTAATTAGTCCTCTATAGTGAAGTTCTTTGAGTCCAAAGAACACTGGACTAAAATCTCTTTGACCACCATACATACTTCCCGCATAAACGAGTCTTAGTAAACCAAAACCATTTTCTGTTTCTACTTTTTCTTCAATGAGTTCCAGATCGTCTTCATCATACCCATTCGGAAGATAATGGGTTTTCTTCTCTATCTCAAATTCTTGAGAAAGCTTTCTTGCAAGATCCTTAGAAACAACTGTAATTGCGCTGGCATTCCTACAAATATTCTTCTGCATTTTGTTATAGATGAAATACTCAAATCTTGAGTGAATGCTCTCATAAGCCATAGGGTCACGAAAATCGGCTATCCATTTTTTCGCTATCTTTTTCTTGAGAGCACATTTTGCAGCAAGATGAGAGGATGCACTTGGATAACTAGAGAATATGTAATCAAATTCGTTCTCTTTGAAATTTTCGTCTATGTATTTTTTTACCTGTCTTTTCCAGCTGAAATTTCTGATTAACGTATATATGAAGAGGGTTCTCTTAGTCAAGTAAGCTCTTACCCTGGAAAGCCTGGAATGTCCTGTAGATTTGATAAAACTGCTAGCAGAGTTATTCCCAACTACTTTATTCCTCTTCTTATAGATGTAATTGCTGAAGAATCTACCATAGGGAATATTTATCTTCTTTACTTCATCCAATTCGTCACAGATCAAGGAATTATCCTTTTTGATATCTTCCGATAGTTTTGGAGAGATAACTGTTATGTTCCAACCCATTCTCACAAAATACTTAACTAGTTTGGTTGTTCGAACAGCGCCAATAGCATTTTCTGGGGCAAATGCGGTTGCGATTACGAGTAACCTTTTCAACTATAACCTCCTCGATTGCTATATTTTCTAACCGCTATTCTACTTTCATCTTTTTGCAGGCAATAATAGTAGAAAAGAACCAAGAATAACCACATAGGAAGTCGTCTCATAATGTCTCCACCAAGAGAATACAGAAGAATTGAAAAATAAGCCCCAAGTATAAATGGATCATTGGTGCACTTTATTAGTATTCTAATCATCAATACACCATAGATAATTACCCCCAAAATTCCAGCCTGCAATAAAGCGGTTAGAAACGTTTGATGAGCATCAACGAAAGATCCACCAATGCCTAAAGCGTGTGCGCCAGGCCCATATCCGACAATTGGCGAATTTAGTGATTTCTCTAAGCTTCCTGTGTATATTACATATCTTGCACTACTAAGATCTTCTTCAACAAAAAAGTTTGAAGCCTGATAATAAATAGTATCCCAAAACAGCAAACCTAAAAGCAGAAAAAAGATAACAAGAAGAAGAATTAGAATTCGTCGCACATGCCAGAGATATCTGCTTTTCAACACTCCAGATACCAAGAAGGTAAACAGACCGAGGATAATAGATAGTGTGAACTTCGTAGATCTGGTATTCATACCAATTAATATATCTGAGATGACGAGGCCAAAGAGAATTACTCGTAAATACCAGTGCTTCGAATCGAAAAGACTTTTGAGTCCTAGAAAAGGTAACGGTGCAACGAACATCGATACATGATGTATATTTGTTGCGAATGGTCTGAATGCTCCAAAGTAATTGAGTGAGAATCCAAAAATTGAACCATGGATCCTGCTACTAATAATAAAAAGGAAAAGCAACACAGTACTTGAAAATACAAAAACGGATTTAAAAAGACCTTCGAAGTCGAGTTTTATAGGGTCTTTTCCAAATAGTGACTCCAGACTTATACAACAGATAAAAACAAAGATATACGCAGCGAAGTCGAAAATAGTTGATGACAGAGTACCACTCGGAAACGTCATCAAGAAATGGTTATATGCAAATCCCAGAAAACTGAAGAAGAAGTAGTACAACCAAAATCTTGTAAAAACAAAGCTCTCTCCAAGATTAAGTACTAGTCTTATTCTCTTGTTAAAAAGCGTCAAACCAAATAGAATAAGGATCATGGACTCTGAAATTCCTATCTGAAATACTCTCAACGCAGTGTAAGGAGAAAAAAAGAGCGAAATAGCTATCAATGTTCCATATATACTGCTTGTATTGCTAAAGCCTAGAGAATTTGAGAGTTTTCCTACACGGACTTCAGTCATTTGTGTTGTTCTCCAAATAATCGAGAATGGCCCTTCTATAATGGGATTGATTCCTACTGGCGTTTAATATCCGCACAAAAGAAACTAGATTCAGTCTTTTAAGATACCAAGATACGTTTCTGTCACTTTTCCTATTGAGTAAATAGCTGGTTATCTCTTTATCTCTTAGACTTTTGTATTCATCTTCTTCTCGAGACAAAAAAGCGGAGTATTCCTTCATTTTGCTATGAATATCTAGATCTTCTCCTACCTGTAGTTTCTCTCCTAGTGCTTTCAAAGATATAATCTCATGGTTTGCGATTTCACTATTCTGTATATTTAAGATTAATACAACTGACTCTTTATTAATCTCGCTTTGAACTATTAGAGGAGAATTGGACTTATCCGTATAAACATCGTCGAAGCAGAAGTTTCCCAAGCTATAGGCTAACAAAGACCCTGAGTATTCTTCTATTCCCTGAAGAACATGCGGATGATGGCCATAAAGTACGTATGGCACTCTTTTAGCGAGTTTTCTCGCTAGCAGCACATGATCGTAGTTCGGATAGTTGACGTGTTCCTGTCCCCAGTGAAAGCTCACTATATTGAAGAATCCTTCGTTGTTGTTCTTTACCAAAGTTTTCTCAACGTCAAATCCATTTAGTACGTTTACCCCGTATCCTTTTTTGGCATCATAGTATCCCAATGCGTTAGTTGAATAGCAGCAAAAGCCAGAAAACGCTATTTTGTTGTTTTCATGAGTAACAAAATGCTGCTTGTTTTCTATTCCGAAGTATTCAATGCCATTCTTTTCAAGAATTGATAGAGTTGATCTATATCCTTCTATTCCATAGTCAAATATATGGTTGTTTGCCAGGTTTACAACTGATATATTTAAGTACTTCAATAACTCTACATTTGCAGGATCAGCTTTAATGTGTGCTGACTTGTGGCCATAGGGTTTGTCCCCATCAAAGAAAGGAGTCTCCAGGTTTCCCACTACAATATCATATTTGCTCAAGAACTCAGCGGCTTCTTTGAAATATTTCAATACAGCTTTCTTGTTATTTGTGATTGAGTGCTTTCCAAAGAAAGCAATATCGCCGAGAAGAGCGATTTTCATATTCCTTCTCCAATTCCAACACTGTTTTTTATGAGACGATGCTTCCCACTAGATTCTTTTGGAATCTCATTTACCTTCACGAACCTGAACCTCATGCTTTCGCCAAACCTGTACCTCATCTCTTCAAGTATCATATGCTCGTGTTGTTCTTTATACTGCTTTTCGTCAACTACAAGCTTGATTTCTATTTCGTCGATCTTGTCTTGAATGAACTGCATAGCAATTATGCAGTTTGGCATTCCTTTTATAACATCGGCAAGGTGGGAAAGACTGACTTTCCCCCTTTCTTTGCTATATAAATAGTCAACCTGACGGCCTTCTATTCTTTCTACTAGAGGGTGGCAGTTACCACATGAACATTTTCTGTCGCTGAACTCGACCATATCACCGATTCTGTATCTTATCAGAGGTGTACCGTAGGAAGTGAAGCTAGTAACAAGCATTTCCGTGCCATGATCGGTTTCCAGCGGCTCGATAATACCTGTGTCCAAATTGTAGTGAAGGTTTCTGTTCTTGCACTCCGTAATGAAAGGAGCCCCTTCGGCCGAGGCGTACTGATCATATACGGGACATGAAAAGACTCTTTCGATCAACTCTTTTTGAAACGGAAGTAGAGTTTCAGAGGTAGTAAATATCCCTATTGGTTTGAAATCAAGGGCGATGTTGTTATCTTCCACGAATTTTGCTATATCGTATATGGCAGAAACAAATCCATTAATTGTTTCCGGCTTGAATTTGTTCAAATCCCGAATATAAAGAGGCAGGTTTTCGGAGACCATGTCAAATGTGGAGTAAAACTTCTGCTTCAACACGAAGTTGTACCTCCAAAATACTCTTTTCTTCTGATTGTGCGTTGTAAATTGCCTTCCACTGAAGGTGGCTCTTCGCATCCCGTTTCTTACGCCCAGTCTTGCCTTAAATGCATCTAGATAAGCCATTCTTTTCTGAAAATCATCTTTAGTAAACACGACTACCAGGGATTTTCCGGTTGTTCCTCCGGTTATACCTGTTATTCCTTCTTCTTTTTTCAGTGTATAGACCTTTTCGACATTTTCTCTGAGAATCTCTTTTTCAAGTATTGGGAGCTTTTTAAGATCGTCTACTGTCTTAATTGAAGTAGTATCGATACCCTTATAGAAATCTCTATAGAAAGGACTGTTATTTACGGCATGCGTGACCAGTTTTTGTAACTCTCTACTTTGATATTCCAGTTCGCTCTTCATATCTGAATAGTCTTTGTTCAGGTATTCGTTGAAGTATTCCTTGTATGTTTTGCCATATCTCTGTCTGTAGAGCTTATAGCCAAACATTGAGATCAGAATGTTTTGAAGCCATATCGGGCTTTTATCGTAGATCTTATTGTAAGAAGACTTCATTCTATCACCTCGCTCAAAGAACACATAATCGTTGAGGTTTCTCGAGATAAGCTTTTGATTCTATTTTTTGGAAGAAACTATGTGTTCTACAGTTCTTTTTATTCCGTCCTCAATAGATACTAGTGGTATGTAATCGATCAATTCTCTCGATTTTCCAATATCCGCAAGTGAGTGTTTCACATCTCCCGGTCTTTCTGGAGCAAACTTCGGTTCTATTTTCTTTCCCAGTATATTGCCTATTATATCAACAAGTTCTTTGAGGCTTATTCTGTTGCCACAGGCTATGTTTATATGTTCTCCATCTACGGCTTTAGTTGATTTGCAGGCGAGAAGATTTGCGTTCACTACATTGTCTATATACGTGAAGTCTCTGGTTGTTTCTCCGTCACCGTATATCGTAGGGCTCTTTCCCTGAAGCATGAGCGAGATGAACTTCGGTATAACGGCTGAGTATTCCGAGTAAGGATCCTGTCTCGGGCCAAACACGTTGAAATATCTGAGAGAGACTACGCTCATCTCATAAAGCTGAGAGAAGACTCTTCCATAAGTCTCCTGTGCGTATTTTGCCACTGCGTAAGGGGATTTTGGGTTTGGAGGCATCGTCTCCACTTTTGGCAGAGTCGGAGAGTCGCCATAAACGGAAGAGGAAGAGGCCTGGACTATTCGTTTCACTCCCGCTTTTCTGGCGGCTTCAAAGAGATTGAGTGTCGCGGTTACTATGCTGTTGTTTGTTCTTATAGGATCTTTCAAAGATCGTGGGACAGAAGGCACAGCCGCCTGATGAAGAACATAGTCAACACCATCGACCACCTGTTCTGCAATCCTGTAATCGGAGAGATCCCCAAGGATGAACTCTATCCCGTCTATGAAAGGCTCTATGTTTTTGAATCTGCCGGTAGATAGATTATCTACGGCTCTGACTTTTTCTCCATCCTTCAGGAGCCTTTCAACGAGATGCGAGCCTATGAAGCCGGCCGCGCCGGTCACTAGATAAATATTTTTCTTTTCGCTAGTGTTTTCCGCCATCATAGTCTCCAGTATATGTAATTCATCTCTTCGGCTTCTTTTTTATTGAAGAGACCCTTGACATCTATCAAGACGTGTTTGTTGTTATTGTACAGATCCTTCAAGTGTTCCAGCGTCAAAGATTTGAACTCGTCGTGAGAGACTGAGAATATGAGCGCATCTACATTCTTTATATCTTCTATTTCGCTCAGCCTCAGGCCGTACTCATGCCAGAGTTCTTCTTTATCGGCCACAGGATCTACTATCTGTACTTCTATTCCGTACTCCTCGAGTTCTCTGATGATATCCACGACTTTCGTGTTTCTTGTATCTGGGCAGTTCTCTTTGAAAGTGACACCAAAGATACTGACTTTCGAGCCTTTTATTTGTTTATCTGCCTTTATCATCTTCTTTACCGTGTTCTCAGCTACATACTTGCCCATGTCGTCGTTTATCTTTCTTCCGGCCAGTATTATCTGAGAGTGATAGCCGATCTGCTCCGCACGGTATGTCAGGTAATATGGATCGACGCCGATACAGTGACCTCCGACAAGGCCCGGGAAGAAGTTCAGGAAATTCCACTTGGTTCCCGCAGCCTTCAGTACTGCCTTTGTATCTATTCCCATTTTATCGAATATTATAGACAGTTCATTCATAAAGGCTATGTTGATATCTCTCTGGGAGTTTTCGATGACTTTCGCAGCCTCGGCCACCTTTATACTCTCGGCTCTATAGACACCGGCTTTTACAACCATTTCATAGACTCTGGCTATCTCTTCGAGAGACTCCTCATCCATGCCGGAGACTATTTTCACAATTGTCTCGAGTCTGTGGACTTTATCTCCCGGATTTATTCTCTCCGGTGAATAACCGACTTTGAAATCCTCTCCACATTTCAAGCCGGATTCCTGTTCAAGTAGAGGAACACAGATCTCCTCAGTGACTCCGGGATAAACCGTTGACTCATATACAACGATAGAGCCTTTTGTCAGGTTTCTTCCAACGGTCTTGCTCGCGCCGATAACAGGTCTGAGATCTGGTGTCTTGTCTGAATTGATCGGTGTTGGGACGGCAACTATATGGAATTTGCATTCTTTGAGATACTTCTCTTCACAGGTGAAAAAGGCAGTTGTTTCTTTGACAACCTGGTCTCCGACTTCTTTTGTTACGTCGATACCTGCATGGTATTTTTCAACTTTCTCTCTGGAGATATCGAAACCGACAACATCCGCCACCCTGGCAAAGGAAATTGCCAGAGGAAGGCCGACGTAGCCGAGACCAATTATGGATATTTTTTCTTCTTTGCGTTTGATAGATTCATCTAGCTTCATTATTATCATCCTTTATTATCATCCTTTGCTAAATATAGAATGTATTGTTCATCGCTGATTTTCAAGATAAACTGCATAATCCTGGAGTTCTTTCC
>CAZRIV010000030.1:0-11179 GCA_964600235.1 uncultured Bacteriovoracaceae bacterium
GGAACTCTTGACTTTTCCATATTACAAAACTCAAACCCATTAGAGGGTCACGACCAGAAGATCATCAAAAACCTTAAATTTCGATTCAGCATCCTTAACTATAGCAGCTCTTTTATTTAAAAGCCTTGTTATTTTTTTGTCATCGTCATTTTTTTTAAGATTATGAATTGACCTAACAATATTCTTTGTTAAACTAATATATTCTTCCAATTCCTCGGAATCTAGATTGCAAAATTTAATATGGTAATTATAATTACATAAATATCCTCTTTCTTGGCCATTTTTTATATCGAATTGAAAAATCACACCTCCAAAAAAAGATTTGAGAAATTGAGTGCCGTCCTCATCAAAATGACGAATGGGAGTTGCTGTAAGCCCCAAGATATATTTAAATGATGTGGATCCCATGAATGATTTTGCTTGACTTGCTCCGAGCCAATGAGCTTCATCGGCAACTAATAAGATGTGTTCTGAAGAAATATGTGAAAAGTAATTACTTAGATTTCCTATATAAGATTGGATAGTTGAAACCACATAAAAATGGTCTATATACCCTGCATCAAACAAAAAAATCAGATCTTGAATCATTGCTTTCCAATTTTTTATTTCTGATGATACCATCACTACATTATCTGAATATTTTCTAATTTCAATGCCCCATTGTGTGACCAATGGTCTGCTTGGGACAAGTACTATAGTGCATAATTTTTTAATTTCCTTATATAGGCAATATGATCCAATAATGGCCGTGAATGTTTTTCCTGAGGCCGTTGCCATCTCTAATATGCCTTTATAGCGATTTTCTTTCCACTTTTTTATCGCTGTGCATTGATAATCTCTTAAATTATTTATATCTTTATTTATCTGATCATTGTATTTATAGTTCATAGTATTATCTAACCTCTTGATTAAACTTCTTGGCGGATAGCTTAAATCTATGGTTCTGATATCTTCCGGTGCCATTCTAATAAGATTTTTCCGGATGACCTCTGGCATTTCCATTATCTGGACCCGCGAGGATTCGCCGCTCCAATATTTTATGAATCTATCCTGGTCACTTTGAAAATGTGCTTTCTCTCCATCTGCCCATTCGCGAAATACCTTGAACTCCTCAATGTTATTGCACCAGGCCATTTTAGTCTCATTGATTGATCCACTAAAAGATATTTTCTGTCCCTGAGCATCCTCAAATATGCCAACTTTTTGATGAAATATTCCATTTTTATTAATAGAGATTGAATCAAGAGGTAGACCATCGTTGTCTTTAACTATGGCCATTCGAATATCTAGTCTATTCCTTGCAACCAACCATCCAAGTGCACGTACATGATTTCGAATGAATTCTTCTCTAATGCTATTTAGATTCTCCAATGCATTTCTCTCGATCACCTCGAGCGGATTTTCTATTCCTTCTCGAATAGCAGCTACATCCTCAGGATGAACAATAGCACCTGCAACCAGCTTTATTCTTCCATTATTATTTAATAATCCTTTTATTCCTCGTGAAGCTACTGCAAGAGCTGTAGATGAAAAGAAACCAGCTAATCTCCAATAATCGACAGACTCCTTGAGAACAGGAATATAAAAGTCGTTAAGCACATCATCTCTGTCGGAGTCGTAGTATGGCTTAAGGTTATCCAAATCTATCAAGCCCATGTAGATACTCAGCCGTTGTTCTGATACAAATACCTATCTTGAGGCTAGTCAGGCGCTGCTATAGGAAAAAACCGGGAAGCTGTAGAGATACATTTGCCTGCGCCTTATCACCTGAGGACGATCAAGAAAATTCATCAATTGCCTCCCGCATCTGACTTCGCTGCCGGGCATTTCTCCATCCTCAGCCCGCCCGGGTCTCTGCCGTGCGCCGCCCTCGCCCCGCACAGCATGTCGCAGCTCACGCATCCGGTCCCGGATGTCCGCTGGCTCCATCCAGGCCTTCCAGTAGGCAGGCTTCACGCGCCCGAATGGGAGCGGAACTGCATAAGCTCTACGCCGACGGCGAGCACGCTTGAGATCCTGGCCCAGGTGGATACCTGCCCAGAGAAGAGGTTGGCAACTTCATCGCCGAGCAAGAGATGTCTGGTGTGGTGCACGACCTCCAGGCCTTCCTGGCGGAGAGGGTGCTAGAGATGGACAAGCAGAAGCAAACGGAGGTCAAAGGCTTCCTGGGCTGGCTGGAGAGCTACCTGGGGGCCAAGGTGGAGGACCTCACGCCCAAGATAAAGTTACAGGGCTACTACGAGCATTATTATGCGAGCTTTTTGATGTTGCTCAAGAACAACAAAAAGATGCTGGCCATAGATCCGTCGCGCCGGGAGCCTGCTGAGCTGCTCCGGGCCAAATTCGAGGGATCGCTGGACAAGCTGGGGCCGCTGCGGGACAGGATCAGGCAGATGGATGAGCTGATCGTTGCGACGGCATACGGGCTGCATTGGCTGGCGGAAGAGGAGATCAGGATAGCTGAAGGAACTAAATCAAATAAGGCAAGAAAAATTCCTATCGAGCATTGCAAAGGGCCTATCCGACCGGCTTTGCAGATTTTGACACTTCTAATTGAGCTAGTCAGCCACCCTGTAAATAAAGTTCACATCTCACTACCTTCTCCGAAAACTCTATACGTTTATAGGACACTTGCGACTAAGACAAATTCGCTAATTTTATATTTTTAGGAAAATTTTTATCTCTACTGAAATATTAATAGAATATTCTTTTACCGAAAATTCGCTTCTATTCGCGAAACATTCAAATAGCATTCATGATATAGGAAATGCCTATAGCGCTAGTTTGGCAAGGGGATCGCAAATAGGTGATGGTTTGGCAAAAACTGAGGATAAAGAGTTATTTAGCGCTGAAATCATTATGAATGAAATAGTTGAACCGCATGATTTTTGCTATCAACTTGAAAACTATATTATTCCACCTGAGAAGCGGTTAGGCAATAAATTGTTTAACGTAGTATCACTTGATGATAAAATTGTAAGAATTGGGATTTCATCTTTAGGTTCTGTTAATAAGCCTATATTAAAACTTGAAGCTTTATCGACTGCTCCACTTAGTGAAAACGATTTGATGCAATTAAAGAAGGGGATAGATCGTTGGTTGGGCCTGTCCGATGATCTAAAACCGTTTTACGATCTAGTTCGAGACGACTCCATAATGTGTGCTGCTATTGAAATGCGGTATGGTGCAAAAGATAAGGCAAATTTTTCTTTTTTTGAAGCCCTGATTGGGACGGTGTGTGCACAAAATTCTCAATTCAAACGAGTGTATTCTATGATGGGAAATCTCTGCGAACATTTAGGCAGCAAGATATCAATCAATGGATATACTTATTCAGCATTTCCTTCAATAGGCAAATGTACTGCATGCTCCATGGAAGAGCTTCGAGCCTGCAAAGTTGGATATAGAGGAAATTATATTAGAAGTATTGCTCAAGCGCTAAAAGAGGGCCAAATTGAATTAGCAAAAATTGAACAGATGTCGTATCAACAGGCAAAAATGAACCTTCTTAAA
The DNA here is from genome assembly GCA_964600235.1 of uncultured Bacteriovoracaceae bacterium. Taxonomy (GTDB): domain Bacteria; phylum Desulfobacterota; class Desulfomonilia; order UBA1062; family UBA1062; genus MWEI01. The sequence goes on from CAZRIV010000030.1 coordinate 3,514, forward strand.
TTGCATGGAATTGGTCCATACACTGCAGATCTATGTCTTATACTAGCATTTCGAAGGCGCGACATTTTCTATTTAGACAGTTATGTGCGGGAGGCATTAAAGCAATTCTATTTTAAAGGAAAAGAAACATCCGACGACGTACTTCGAGATTTTGTTAATGAGCGGTGGCCTGACTACCAAGCTTGGGCAATCGCCATGCTAACTACTGATACGGAGAAATTAGCCTCAAAAATGGGGATTCCATTCCGCTTAAAATCAGGGGCGAGAGAGCACTTTGAGGGCGCATCTCAGGAGGTTGTCATTTGATTCAAAATTACGGCTTTTCACCAGAACGTCTAGCACGAAGAAATCATCTCATTGAACATGGTATTGATCCTTACCCAAGTATAGCTAAACGCAGTCATTCTATTGACCAAGTTCTTTCTGGCAATTCCCCGCAGATCATGAAAGAAGTGGATCTTGTTGGCAGACTCCTTTCAATAGAAAAAGATCCTGAGCTTAAGCTTATTTTCGAGGATGCATCGGGCAGGATAAATGCATATATGGATTCAAATACTATTGCCAATCACCAATTAATTCTTGATAACATCGATAAGGGCGATTTTATTGGGGTTAAGGGCGTACTCAAACAGAATGAATCCAATGAGCCTTATATTAAGCTAATGAGTCTCACAATTTTAACCAAAGCTCTTAAAGATCTTCCTGATCCAATTGATTGGAATCAAAACAAGAATGCTCAGAGAAGTCGGAGATATATAGATTTAGCTGTTCGGAAAAAAGCGCAAGAAATATTTCGAACAAGAGTGCAACTCATTCGAAATATCCGTAATTTCCTAGAAGAGCAGGGTATGCGGGAAATCGAGACCCCCATCCTACGCTCTTGGTATGATCTTGTATGCTTTGACCAATTTTCCACAAAAGATGTTGAGGGACGTCCTCTATATCTGCGTCTTTGCCACGAAGATCAGCTAAAAAAACTCATCTCTGGTGGTTTTGAGAAGGTCTTTGAGCTTGGGAAGAGTTTTCGTCCAGACAATGTTTCATGGAAACATAGTCCTGAGTTTCTTCAGCTTGAGACAATTCAAGCGTATACAGATTATCATGACATGATGAAGCATGCAGAGAATCTATATTCGATTGTTACGAAAAAGACAATAGGCAAAACCGAAATCCTTGGAAGAAGAGGCGATAAAATAAATTTATTACCTCCATGGAAAAAAATAACGGTACGCGATGCCATCCTAGAATTTACTGGCATCGACATCTACTCAGCTTCCACTCCAAATATTCTTCGTAAAGAGATTGAGAAGCTATCTGAAACTGCCACCAAATCAGGTTCAAGTTCTCCATACGCAATGCCCCCGGCAGATTCGCCTTCAGGAACAGAAACCTTGCCCCCCGAACCCTACTGCAATTGGTTCTGGGGCTTGGTTGAGCATTGCATAGGGACATTTGTTGAACCAAACTTGATCCAGCCTACGATCCTCTATGATTATCCTGTCGACTCAAATTGGCTTGTTAAAAGAAAGCGAGAATGTCCGGATTACATTGAACGCTTTGAGGCATATATTGATGGCATTGAAATTGCAAATTGCTATACTCTAGTTAATGATCCTGTTGACTTTATTGATAGATTGGAGGACGAAAGAAGTTGGTATTGTGCAGCCTTTGGCCGACAGAATTGTCCTCTAGATTTATCATTAATCGAAGCAAAAGCATATGGTTTACCGCCTATGTCCGAATCAAGCTTTGGAATAGATCGATGGTTGATGATTATATGCGAGCAAGAGAGTATTCAAGATGTTATATGGATACCTTACCCCCACGTATGATTTGAGGAATTTGCATGAAACTGAATAAGCCTAAAGCCTTAGCAAAGGGAGATACTATCGGTATAGTTGCTCCTTCCACTTTCTCGCTAGATCGGATGAGCTATCAGCGTGGAATTGATAGAATAAAAGCTCTTGGTTTCAGAGTTGAAGAGGGTCAAACAATTAAAAGTAAATGTGGCTATATGGCTGGTTCCGATAAAGTTCGGGCGAATGACATAATGGAGATGTTCTTAAATCCTGAAGTAAAAGCAATCATTAGCCTCATGGGGGGATCATCTGCAGACAGGCTTCTGGATCGCCTTGACTATTCAATAATTGCAGCTAATCCAAAAATATTCACAGGCATGAGTGACATTACTCATTTGCATCTGGCCTTCCTGGCACAAGCAAATATGGTTTCATTCCATGGTCTTGACCTGCTCTTCGGCTTTGGAGGCGAGACAGGTGACCCTGCAATAGAGTACAGCATCAATCAATTCTTGCAGGCTGCAACAACAGAGTTGCCATTAGGTAATGTTGCACCTTATGGCAACTGGGAAATCTGGAGAGATGGAATAGCTGAAGGAAGGTTAGTTGGGGGATGGTTACCTGCTCTTGGCTATATGGCGAATACGAGATACTGGCCAGAAATTGACGACATCATCTTGTTCTGGGAAGGAATAGACCTAGAGATTCATGAAATTGATATGATCCTTACATCACTACGCCTGTCAGGGGTATTTGAGCGGGTCCGCGGAATGCTAATAGGAAAAACGCCAGGCTGCGAAGAAAAGGAATTTGCGGGATTAGCTCCTTCAATTCAGGATCTTGTCTTAGATATTGCTGAATCTTATAATTTCCCTATTATGGCTAATTTAGATTTCGGGCACGAAAATGAAAATATGATCCTACCAGAAGGGATTTTGGCGAGGATTGATACATCTCAAATTGGCATCTCATTGCTAGAGAGCGCAGTAAACGATTGATGACTGCGACTGGTGTGAAAGAGATTTATCTAGCAGGGATACCTGAGGAATTTATTCGTGATGACGAAAAAAATAATTAGTGTAGAAGACCTTACATATATATATCCAACAAAAAATGAGCCTAGCATCCGAAATATAAATTTGGACATTTTTTTAGGAGATTTTCTCCTTATTGTTGGTCCTACTGGATCCGGGAAAAGCACTCTAGGCATGTGTCTTAATGGTTTAATACCGCATGTCTTGCAAGGAAATCTTAAAGGTCGTGTACTCATTAATGGAGTTGATACCAGAGAAAAAACTGTAGCAAAGCTTTCTACACAGGTAGGATTATTATTTCAGGATCCTGATGCCCAAATATTCAACTTATATGGTTTCGATGAACTTGCATTTGGCTGCGAAAATCTCGGCCTTCCTCCTGAAGAAATTCAAAGGCGAATTTCTTGGATTGCGAAGGATTTGGGTTTAACCGATTATTTAGCAACTCCCGTACAGGAGCTTTCACTTGGTCTCAAACAACGAATCGCTTTGGCATCAATCTTAGCAATGGAGCCGAAAATCTTGGTTCTCGATGAACCAACTTCTAATTTAGATGCATATTCAGTACGCAGTTTAGTTACAATGCTGAAGACACTGCAAAATAGATATAATATTACAATAATAGTTATTGAACATGATACAGATAGCTTCGCGGATGCTGCAAATCGTATTGCTGTGATTGACAACGGTTGTGTCGTTCTCCAAGGAACTCCAAACGAAGTATATCTCGAAAAAATGTGTTATTTACAGGCGCTAGGCATTAAAGTTCCAGATCTCTTTTGCTTAATAAACGAAATTCAACGGATGCATGCTGGAAAGCCTTATGATGGCAATATGAGCGTTGATGGTGTCAGTGATTATATAGTATCTTCATGCCAAATTGCTAGATGCATATGTCCAGAAAATAAAAAAGAAAATAAATTAAAATTGCAGCGAGAACATGCACCGATTTTAACTGTAGAAAATCTCAGCATTCAATCAGAAGATAAACATGTGTTGCTTCAAGACATTAATGCATCCTTTTTCCCAGGGGAGACTGTAGCAGTCATTGGTGCAAACGGTGCAGGAAAAACAATGCTATTTAAAACTATAGCAGGCCTACGAATTCCAACAACAGGATCTATTAAGCTATGCGGCATCGATCTATTATCGATGGGTCCGATAGAGAAGGCAAGACAGATTGGCTTCGTATTTCAGGAACCAGATCATCAATTCATAAAAGAGAAGGTTGGTGAAGACATGATTCTTGCATGCAGTGATTTTTCATCTTCTCATGAGGAAGCTGTCCGTCATGCAAAAGAAATCCTAACAAATATAGGACTAATTGATTACATAGAATCCTATATATATAAGCTAAGTATGGGCCAACGAAGAATGCTGAGTATAGCTACTGCTCTGAAACCAGGCAAGAGGATGATTATTCTTGATGAACCTACTATCGGACTTGATTTCAAAGCTATGCAAAAAATCATTGAGATGCTTAAATGGATCAAGAACGATTCTTTGAGTACAATAATTATAACTCACGATTTAAATTTTGCAAGATTATTATGCAATAGAGTGATAGCATTAGTGGGGGGTGGCATTATTTATGATGGACCTATATCCCAACTAATTGAGCAAGAACAGCTCATCAATTATATCAAAGTTCTTCCTCCGATACCATGGCTAGTCTATGAGAATTTACATTTAATGCGAGGGATGTGCCTTAGACCAGCATTAACGATTCCGGAATTGATGGATCAATTCGAGTGATATGGTCATGAAAAAACTTCTCTTTGCTTATGAACAAAAAGATTCCTTTCTTCATAGATGTGACCCTCTTTCGAAGTTGATATGGCTTTTCTGCTTCTCAGCGTTAGCGATCGTAATTACTGATGCTTTGCCTCAATCTATTTTATTTATATTAATTATATTAATTGCTAATATTTTTGCGAAAATCACAATAAAGGAATCTGGCTTTATAGTGACTATGATTACATTGTTTGTTATTTGTTGGTTCTTTATCCAGTCCATATTAATTGGAGGAAGTCAAAAATTAATAGAAATAGGTCCATTAAAGCTAGCGTATGAGGGTATGAATGCAGCAGGTGCCGTAGCTTTAAGAACCCTTATCATGGTGATGTTAGCTAGGATATTCATTGGGTCAACAGAGCCACGTGAACTGGCATTAGCTTTAACACAGAAATGGAAAATGCCCTATTCTGTTGCCTTCAGCATTTTTTACATTATTCGCATACTTCCATTGTTTGAGCAAGAGTTTGAAGAACTACAAGACTCAAATAAAATTCGTGCTTCTGAAATAGAATTTAGACGCAATAAATTTCAGCCAAAAATATTTGATTATATACGGTTATTACTTTTTCGAGGCTTTAGGAGATGTATTGTCACGTCCTATTCCCTCGATAGTCGCGCTTTTCGAAGCCGACCAGATAGGACCTTTATAACAGAGGTCAGATATACGAAGGAAGGTAAGACACTTATGGTCATATCAGTGATGATTACACTTATATCTTTCCTATTGCTTTTTATTATCTAAACTGAAGGAGTACTGTTTGCATGAAGGATATTGAATCTGCTGCGAAATCTCACCGTTTTTCTACTCTCGAAATTGTGATCATGGTTGTTATAGCGACAGTTTTTGGCCTTGTTGGGCTAGGTCTCAATTCTTTGTTTTTTTTATTATCATCAATTATGGGGCCTGCTTGGTCGAGTGCCATTTTAGCGGGTCCATTTTTTTCATGTGGGCTCATGGCTGCTCGCATTATTAGGAAACCAGGAGTTGCTTTTTCTACGCAAGTTCTTAATTCTGTAGCTGCAATTTTATTTGGAGATCCTTTTGGCTTGACCAATCTTGCATTCGGTTTTGTTCAAGGTGTGGCATTTGAAACTGGCTTCGCCATCTTTCGTTATAGAAAATGGAACTGGTCGGTAATTCTACTCGCAGCTTTCCTGGCTACTATATTCGACATTGGTCCAATGTACTTATTTGGAGGTTTTGCTTCAATGCCGTTATGGTCTTGGCTGGGTCCTATTATGTTAAGACCTTTATTTGTTCTACCTATCGTCTATGCTCTTGCTATTGGTGTGCCAGACATCTTGCAGAAAGCAGGGATAATTACGCAGGGGAAAAACGGTTAAAATAAACATAAAATTCGTTTTTATTACAAAGGGAGTGCGGAGGGTCACGAATACCCCGACCTTCAGGTCGGGGATGAAGTGAACCCTCGCTTCTTCTTTTCTGCTATCTAATTCAATAAACCGTTCCTTCTTTTAAAATGAGGCCTTTAAGCACCTTAGCCACAGGTGGTGCCAGCCACCTATGGCTAGGATGTGATAAGCTTGGAGTTGCGCAGTTTTAGCCATGGCTATGGTCAGATAACCTACCACATCGTACTGGTGCCTAAGTACCGATACAGAATATTCTACGATAGGCAAGTTAAAAAGGATTGCGAGTTGATCCTTAGAAATATTTGTATGGAGCAAGGCTACAAAATTCATGCAATGGAAATTGTAGAGGATCACGTTCATTTGTTCCTGGAATTCCATCCAAGCATATCTCTATCAAGAGTTGTTCAATACTTGAAAGGAAGCAGTTCTTATCGATTGTTCAGACTTCATCCTGAATTGAAAAAACGTTATTGGGGTGGAAATCTATGGTCAAGCGGCAAATTTTTTCGTTCTGTAGGAAATGTGACTGCTGACACAATTGCGCACTATATTAGGGAGTCTCAAGGAAAAGCTGTAACAGAGGTCCGATTGTGCAAGTCGAGGGCTTCAGGTCAACGAAGACTGGATGATTTCTGAATTCCGGAGAACGGCAGCGCGCGGCCCGAAGCATACCCCGTCCCTTTAGGGCGGGGTGGCCGCGCGCAGTTTGATTTTCTTTGATATAATTAGCAAAAAAATTAATTGATGAAGCATATCCCCGAAGATATTTTGGCCTAAATGAATTAAATATTTGAATATACTTCTGCAAATCACAGATGCTCATATCAAATGAAGATAATTTCCGAATATTTCTCGAAATTTCATGAGCTCTTTTAATTATGATTGATTTCGAACCTATATCAAGAGATGATCCTGCTAAAAAAATCATTTTATCACCAAGCTGATAGCCTGCATATCCCCATCCACGGTATAACATAGCGCCAGAGAGAAAACGATCGTACTTTGAAAGCCTATATCGGAAAGGTGTACCCGTAGATCCACCTGTTGAAATTTCGTAATATTTCATCGATTTTAAATTTTTTGGTTTGAAATCCTCCCAATTTCTTTTAATGATATCCTTTGTCAAAATTGGAAGTCTCTCCAAATCAGAGACGTTTTTTATCTCTCCGGGCATTATGTCGAGGCCTTTAAAAACCTTATGATAATATGGAACATTATTATATACATAATTTATCATTCGCCTTAATTGAACATCTTGTCCTGCTCTTAATTCAGAATTTGTCCGCCATTGATTCTTCTCATATTTCTTATAAGAAGAATAGAATCTATAATCTCCAATCTGATGCGCAAAAATGAACAAGCCTCTTCTAAACAATTTAGACACTCCAATAATTTTTTATATCAATACCCAGATGCTTGCATGGGATAAAGGGCATACGTATTCAACATAAGTTTGGATCAGCTTAACTTTGTTCCACCTTCATGCGGCGGCGCCTTTGATGCCCCGCAGCTTGCTGCGCGGGTGCGCCGCCACAGTTTCACAACATTTTTTTATTTATATTTACTAGCATATAAATTCTCTTTCCAGAATACTCTTTGCTAAGTTGTTGACGCAAAATAAAATAGACAACTTTATATTGTAGAACGTTGTCTATATATTAT
>CAZRIV010000031.1:0-9285 GCA_964600235.1 uncultured Bacteriovoracaceae bacterium
GTTACGGGGAATTGGGTAACTCGTTCGCATACTCAGAAAGGCCGGTGGGTAGTCAAGCCACCGGCAAATATTTCCCGTCTGATCGCGTCATTTTCCAAGGAGGTTTTGAGTTGAAAAGGGGTTTCTGGTCTGCCTGGATATGAGAACGAGGTCCTTTGTACTGAGAAAGTCGTTAACATAAATCTGAAAATCGTTGAGCTATCATACTTGTGTTACCTACCTTAAGCTATGCGCGGGGTGTGGATGAAAGGTAGGTGATGAGCATGGCCAAAACTCAAGAGGGTAAGAAGAAGGTCTATGTGCGTGGATATACAAGAAAAGACGGCACGAAAGTTTCACCACATTACCGCAGTACCCCCAACTAATACTCATAGTTGATTGTGTAGCACATAATCCTTACCACAAAAAAAGCCCCGCGCTCTTTTCCTGGTCTTATTTAACAGCTGAGCGAGACACGAATCTTCTAGAAGGTGCCTAGCCTCTTTTTTGTGCTATCTCGTCTTTCAATCTCGTCTTTCTCGAGGTAATCAAGAACTTCGACACATGTACTTAAGAATCTTCTGAATGATCTGATATAATCTAAGTGAGACATGTGTCCCTGATCATACTGAAGCTGGGCTCGCATATACTCTGACATAGCATCGATTAACTTCTGCCCTTGTGCCTCAGCATAGCTCCTCTCTTTGACGAGTTCCAGCAATTCTTTCAAGGTATTCACCTCCGAGGTGGTTGTTTTGATTGAAGCAATAAGTGGAATAATAGAGTTCAGTGCTATCGCTCTTTCTATTTACAAAATGCTGAAAGAAAGGGCAAAGTTCAAAGATGAGGAAATTGAGAATCACTTTGCTGAGCTTGAAAAGAAGAAGGATGAAATCAACCGTTTCTTTTTTCCTTTTAAAAAGATTGACTTTAGGGCTGTCATGATACGCTACACTGATTTCATCGAAAGTGAGATTCTGCAATCAAAATTCAGAAGAGAAAAGAAAAGCAATCCACATCTGCCTGGACATCACGACATCATTATCGAGCACAATAACGGACGAATAGACTTCACAGACAGAAGCATCTGGCCTAAGTATAGAACTCTATATCTAGATGTATTCTGGGAAAATACCACGGCTCATAGAGCAGTACGGCAGATCAATGGAACATACCTTTGGCATGATTCTTTTTGCAGAGGCTCAATGATTGACACTCTTAAGAGATCAGGTGAAAAGTGTGAGATATCCCTTTCTCCTTCGGAACCTCTGATGGACCTAGAGGAGATCAAGAACCACTTAGAGTATTTAGCTCACTTATTGCATAAAGGTAACGGGGGGTGATTTAGATGATAGAGGGTAGAATCGTCGCGATACTAAGCAAAACAGAAGTCATTATAAATATTGGATTCGGGGATAGCGTAACCGATGAAATGAGATTTGCTATCAAGTCTTCAGACGGAATTCCCATTAAGGACGGTGATATAATACTTGGAGAGTTCTCCTATACTAAGGGATACGTTATTGCGAGAGAGATCTTCGAGCATTTCACCTATTGCAGGACTGAAACAGTGCAAAAAACATCGAATGTCTTGACTGAGTCTTTAGACTTCTTTAATAGAACAGTCAGTACCCGAAAAGAACTTGATGTTGACACCAGTGCAGTTACGCCGGTGAAACCCGATCCTGTAGTACGAATAGGAGATAGAGTTGTTCAAATATAGAAGTCTTTATTCTTGAAATCCTAGATATGTTTCTGAACCCTGAGTAAGAATTATACTTTAGTTTCAATTCTAAGCCTGATCTGTAGTATCATTGCGTCTCGCATCTCTTCCTCCCCGCTTTACGGTCGGATGATCCCACCTGCGGCAAGGTTAGCTATTCAGTTGTCAAAGACCAAGTGCCCAGTTGGCTCAAACTTCAACTTTCGATATATGCTTTTTCAGAGATGAATGACCAACTTGATCAAATAGCTCTTCTACTGACATTCCAAATACACGGGCAAGAGAGATAGCTTTTGAGAGACTTGGATCGTGTTTGCCGTTTTCTATTTCTGTTATTGAACTCTGAGCTATTCCTGTGAGTTTGGCTATTTGAGTCACTGTCATTCTTTTTTCAAGTCTCACTTTTTTTAGTTTGGTCATGAATTTCACCTCGTGCTATATCGGTATCACGATATTATCATAATTCCGATATCGTAGGTAGTTTCCTTACAGTAAAATCGTAATTACGATATTGATAAGCAAATATCGACATTGTGATATACTTCTAAGGAGAGATGGTCATGGAGCTGTTGACAATGAATATAGATATTGAGCTATTTGGAGAGAGGCTGAGAAAAATTCGAATAGAACGCGATCTTAATCAAGATCAACTTGCTTCATTGAGTGGAGTTGCCCAAGCTACAATCTCTGAATATGAATCCGGGAAGAGAAGAGCTGCTCCTCGAAGTGATCAAGTGGCAAAGTTGGCAACGATCCTTGAAGTAACAACCGATTATCTTCTTGGCCTTGTTGATAGCCCTTTGAGTAACCTGAGAGGTGAGGTCACAAATGCAAATCTCAAGTCTCAAAAGCAGATCCCTATTCTCGGTCAAGTCTCGGCCGGAAGTGGAGTTCCTGCTGAAGATGATGTGATCGGGCATATGATGATAGACGAAACAGAGTCGATTGATTTTGCCCTGGTAGTCCATGGTCATAGTATGTATCCGAAGCTCCTGGATGGGGATATAGTCTTCGTTAGGAAACAACAGCTCGCAAGAAACGGCCAGATGGTCGTCGTGAGGATCAACGGCGATGAAGGCGTGATCAAATACTTCCACAAATCTGGAGACACAATCATCCTCACTTCTGAAAACCCTGATTACAAACCAATAAGGATCAATAGAGATAGATGGACCACCGAATGTGCTATTATTGGTGTAGTCGTTGGACTGAAGAGAAAACTTTCTGATTTTTGATTATTTCTACTTGCTTTGGGGAATAGGTAGCTGTCTAGATTGCAGTCACTACAACAATTTCTGGAGGTGTGGCTGTGAGAAGAATTTTCTTGGTATCTGTCTTTATTCTGCTCCTTGTAAGCGCTTCGTTTAGTTTGACTGCAATTGCCGAAAATGGGAAGACGGTTATTTTGAACTCAAACGGTACCTGGAAGTATGATACGACTTCCTTATGGAGAGTGGTTAGATCCTACACCGGATCATCCAGTAAAAATACCGATCCGTTCACGATCTCCGGAAGTAGCTGGAGAATTAAAGTCACTTCAAAAGCATCAATGTTCAGTATCTCTCTTTATAATGCCTCCACTGGGAGGATAGAAGATGTTGTGATATCAATGAACAGCTCTGGTACAGATGAAACCTATATATACAAGAAAGGCACTTTCTATCTAAGTTTCAACGCCATCGGGAGTTATGAGATAGTGGTTGAAGAAATGACTAAATGAAATAGCTTAGTGAAGCCTAGGCACATTATAGAGCCTTAGAACTCGGAATACGAAAGGGTTGTTCTCATTCTTCGGGATAACCCGAAGTGTGGTACTATTAGGGTGTTAACCGGCAAGTATTCTAAGGAAGGGTTTTAGATCCAGATTCAGTTATTATGAGTCATAGTAATAACGGAATAAAAGAGGTGTAATTTATATGAAAAGCAAGAAGACAGGTAGAATTAGATCCAGAACTGTTTCACATGGGAAGATAGTTTGTGGCTGTCTAGTGATGCGAGTGAAACCGCATGTCAAAGAATCAGATTTTGAAATAATGGAAAACATTATAGAGCGCAGGAAATCTGCTTTTGAAAAATTGTCGAAGTATTGAGTGGCTTTCAGAAGAGACAGTTAATAGGGCCGTAAATATCCTTACACGAGAGTATCCAAATGACCCAATCTGTATTATTAACAATGGCCCATTGGGCTACGTCTTGGGCTTATGCGCGGTGAGCGAGTATTACGAAGACAACATACTCATGTTAGCCGCAGTTGTCATAAGAAGTATTATAAAGGGTCATCCTCTCTATGATGGAAACAAAAGACTTGGTATATTCTTAGGTGAAGCATTCTTGAACAAGAATGGTTATAGGCTAAATGCCAATGACGACGAAATAGTTGAGATCGCAGTGCGTGTAGCAGATTCTGATAAGAACTGGGGAAGAGAGGAGATCTATAATTGGCTATTAGGATGCTGCATCGAGATTTCAAAACAAGAGTTCAAGAAGTGGGGAAAAGATGCGTGACCGCTCTCGTTTTGCTTTGTTGGAATGAGTTTTGCAGAATTATAGTGCGCTTTTGAGCTATGAGATATCTTAAATGTTCGTGCGCTACTACCTTTGAAAAAACCACGAAGGCAAATCCGCATTGTTTAGGTTAAATTCGTTGAATAGTGCTATCCATGGTGGAGATACGAAAGAATCAAATTGAATGACGAATTCACTATATCCTCTAAGAGCCTTCACTCTTAAAAGCAATTAAGGATTACTAGTTCCGCAGAAGATGAAAAGTGCTTCAAGCAAGCTTGTTTTACCTACATTGTTAATTCCTGTAATCAGATTTACCCGCTTCAAGTCTGAAAAGCATCTATAATTCTCAACAGAAAACGAACTTAACATCGGCGGCCAGCCTAGCTGCATTATATAACAGATCTACTTCAATGCAAGTTCTTAGTAGTGGCACCAGTTGAATTTCTGTTGGTTTCACTTCATTGCTTGAAACTCCTTTCTACTAAAGGATACAACTCATCGATTTCACTCTGTATCTCGATTGTCTTTGATATTGCAGTCACTATTTTGAGATAGTGGAGTATTTCGGCATTTGAAAGTGTTCTGCCTCTTCTATCCTTCAGCCACTTTTCGCAAACCTGATAGCCTCCAATCATGTACTTCCATACCTGCATTGGGATCTCCTCAAAATACTGATCTTTGTTTATGTATATCCGGCTGTTCTTCTCTTCATAAAATGGTTTTTCGACCTCGTTACTCCCTGCAATCGGGAATCTAGCTACTGAGCTCTCTAGGTCAGGCGACTTTAGTAGATGAAGATCAATGAGTCTAATGCCATAAGAGGCGATTTTCTCAAGAAGCTCCGAATCCGATGTCAGTGGAATTCTTGGGAAGTCTGATCTCAGAAGATCAGCATAGTTTTTTCTGTACACTTTGGAATGGAGGAGAGAGTATAAGTAGCCGATGATAAATCTAGTATCGTGCTCCCAAAACGAGCTTGACAGCCCCTTAATGAAATCACTCCTAATGTTCTGTCTAGAAGATACTCTAACAAAATCCATTTGATCATGAGGTTCCTCAAGAATGACGTTCGGAAATGCGTACCCACTTTCCTTTGTAAATGAGGAAACCGCGCAGATGTCAACCGGGGTATCCGAGACCAGCACATGATGGAAATCTCCCGAAACCTGCCTGGTTGTAAGTAAAGCAAGGGCCTTTCCTCCAACCAGACTCTCCATTACACGCCTTCTGTCAAAATCAATGGCATCTCTGTGGTAAAAAAGCCATCTGAAGTCAAAAGGCCTGTACAGAATCTTGATTACTTTACTCTTCCAATCTGAATCATCCATAATCCGTCTGCGCTTCTCCGAGAGATTCCAATCTCTGTTGTCTTTAAGACCAAAGATCTTTCGTGCAGTGTCATCATCTATCTCGGGATTAAGAAAAAGGCGAATTCTACTTAGTAATGCCTCTCTATCAAAGTCGATAACAAAGTGGTCGCGATGCGTCTTTATTCCACTGCTGAAAGTCTCGAAAATCTCCGAAATCGAAACAAACTTGCTGTACGAATCAAGGCGTTTAGTATCTTTTGGGTGGAAGTAGAAATGGGGTTCATTGGGTACAAGGTTCTTCCATTTAGTAGTTGTTATGTTCTGTGCACTGAGCGAAGAATACTTATCTTCTCTTTTCCCCCAAAGATCGCTGTGGAAAACCCCTTTGTTTTCTCTTCCATGCTTTACTAGAAGCACAATTGCTACTCCGGTTCTGATGTCAAATACATTCTCATCTTTGGAACCATCTGGACATTTCTCTCTTCGCAGAGAGTTTCCGTGAAGATCATAGATGTAGATCTCATCGAAGGACTTCATAAGTGATTCGCGCATACCCCTGAAGATCGGCCCGTCAAGATAATTGTGATTAGTTATAAACCCCACTACCCCTTTGCCTGCCTGGTCTATCTTGTACTGCGCAAATCTCAGAAACTTTACGTAATCATCTGAAAGTGGCTGGATGTTCTTCTCTGATCTTACAGCTATCTTGTAATCACTCATAATGTGTTCTATGAATTCTGACTTATTGTCCGAACTCACAGAATATGGAGGATTTCCCAGAATTACAAGAATCTCCGTCTCTTCCTTGATTTCGAGTGCAAGAGAGGATTCTTTTGAAAGAGATGAGGTTCCGGGGAGATTGGTCTGGGGTACTTTATATTTGTCAAGTGTATTGGTTAAATACAGCTTGAATCTCTCTTCATCTTCCATTCGATAGCCAAGCTCCTCGAGAAAGAAAGACATCTTCATATGGCCAATCGCATAAGGTGCCATCATGAGTTCGAAGGCATAGAAGTCTTTCAGTATATGATCCTTTATCAGTCCGGGAACCATTCCCTCACCATATTTCTGAGAGTATTCTTCAACAGCTAGCTTAGCCGCTTGTGCAAGGAAGGTCATTGTTCCCGCCGCCGGATCAAGAACTGTCACGCCTTCGCTAGCAAAACCATCAACTTTGCCGAACTTCTCTTTAAGAATAACGTTTAACGATCTTACTATATAAGAGACTACCGGCTCGGGCGTGTAATAGACTCCTCGTTTCTCTCTAGTGGTGGAATCATACTCTGCAAGAAAAGTCTCATAGAAGTGTATTATTGGATCAGATCCTTTTCCCTCGTGATAGAAGCGATCAAGTATCCCCTTTGCATCTGCAGATGCCAGTATCGCAGATATGTCGTCTACTATCCATTCCATCGGCTTGGAGATTCTTCCCATCGAAATGTACTGAAAGACGTCACTCAAAATGCCAATGCTCTTTGGAATGTAATCATAGGCGAGTTTTCTGTTGAAATCATCATCAGCACGCGTTCTCGCAGCAAAAAGACCATAAGTTATAGTCTGAGCATATAGATCTGCAAACCCTTCCACTGTAAGATCAGAAATTAGATAATCTTTGAACGCTTCATAGAAGCCTCTCAGATCCTGAGAATCGTGACCCTGACCTTCGAGTTCAACTCTAATAACCTCATCTCTAAGGAAACGAGTTCGCTTTGCAAGCTCAATTGCCAGGCTTTTTGCCGTGGTCACAACAGGCGTAGATGATTCAAAGAAGGTATCAAGAAGCTTTAGCATTCCTTCTTCATCTTGAACAGGGGGAATTCTGAAAGCAGATAGCATGATATCGGAGAAGGCAAGCAAGGCTGCTGCCCTCTTCTGTCCATCTATGTAAAGTCTAAATTCGAAGAAATTCGTAAGTATCAGACAATGAAAGGTTGATCTGTATCTTTTCAGCTGCTCGGAATTCTCAACATCATCCAGATTGGCAGAGGGTTTCTTGGCTTCTATATAACCTATCACATTCGACTTGCCGTCCCATATTCTGAAGTCTGGATTACCGGCTTCCGTTTGCTTTGGAAGCGTCGTCACACTAGCCTTAATTTTCTTATTCCCAGCATATGTGTTGAGAAGATCTTCAAGGACTGAGTAGTAGCTCTCTTCTCTAGCATCTCCATGTTTGTATTTTTCAAAGAGACCTTTCAAATAAGCGTCGAACAAGTTCAGCCCCCCCGGCATCGCGAAATAGTTAAGAATGCAATCTCTTACTGCTATTCTATCGCACTATCCTCAGAACTAGACAGCCTATTCATACCATGTCACAATCTGTATCTCATAAGATCATGCCAGAACTAGTCTGAAGTCATATAAGTTACTTGGTATTGAATGTAGCAAAGAGTACAATCTCTATTGAGGCAATCATAGCTGAAAGTAAAGGCTCTCATACACAGATCTTTCTCTAGACCTTGGGAAGATAGCTATAAGGCTTTCAGAAGCAATAAGGAGAGGGTACGAGCCTTGCAGTGCTTGTAAGCCTTGAGATTAGTGATTTGGGTGGAATTGAAGAGGTGATGGACACGGAAATCTTTTTTATCGCACTTGGAAGTATAGGATCCATAATTGTTGCCATTGTCGCCATTTTTGGACCTGCAATTCAGAATGTGATTTTTCGTCCCAAACTCAAGCTAAGGCTTCGCTCTTCTTTGGGGGAGAAGACTAAAACGAGCAGCGGCGTTATTCAAATCTACTATCACCTTGAAGTCTTCAATGAAAAAAACGTAAACCCTGGAAAGAATGTACGAGTGTTTATCAAAGAAGTATGGAAGAACAGCAAGAGAATGAGTTGGGAGGAAGTATTCCACAGTGGATGGTTGCAGTTGCGTTGGCAATTCTCTAATCCCTATGATTCAGGAATTTCCAAGGAAATTGGTCAAGCTTATGTGTGTGATTTTGGAGTTATTGATAGTCAAGGCTTCAGACTACTAACTTATGTATGTCCGAACAACTTTTCTGGATATCTTGACTGTGAAGGTGAGTTGAAAGTGACAGTCATAGCTCAAGGAGACAACGCTAAGTCAAATGAGTTGAAATTGAAGATAAGATGGGATGGAAAGTGGGATGAAAATGAGAAGATTATGGAGCGCAATCTGATTATCGAAGACATCACTAGTCAGCACTCCTGAGAATTTCTCGTTTCCAGGTAAGTAAACTCACCGAATTTGAACCCTATAGAAGGCCTCTTCCAGGCGAACCGAGGATCGCTTCGCCATAATTCATAACCGACTCAAATCACACTATCTAAAGCCCCCTGAACAGGTTCTGCAGTTCTAGGATTGAGAACCCTCTCAAGTTCGGGAAGCGCCCTGAATAGCTCAGATACTATATCCTGGTCAAGAGGCATATCTGCCATCATCTCGGCCGCTTCTGCAAAGCTATAGGCATCTCTGTAAGGCCTGTCTGCCGTTAGGGCTTCAAAGACGTCTGCAACTGCGAGAATCCTCACTTCAAAGGGTATCTCCTCGCCCTTCAGTCCCCGAGGATATCCGGAGCCGTCTTCCCGTTCGTGGTGCATATATGCGTAAGGCACATATTCGCCAAGGTATTTGAACTGTTCGAGAAGATTCTTACCGCGCTCGGGATGGCTAAACATCACTTCCCATTCGATCTCATTCAGAGGGCCTTTCTTTCTGAGAATGCTTGTCGAGATTCCCATCTTCCCTATATCGTGAAGCTTGGCACCGTTTACAAGCTCGACAAGCTTCTTTTTCCTGA
>CAZRIV010000032.1:0-8895 GCA_964600235.1 uncultured Bacteriovoracaceae bacterium
TTTGCAATCGTTAATCAAAGTAGCCAAGAAAAGCATTTTTAAAAAGCTCCCATTTCTTGAGGACCTCGGCAATGGAATTGCTGTTGGAACAAGGATATATTCTTTAGAGTTTCGCTTGTACAAATACTCTCCCAAAACATACTCTCTTTCAGTGATTTTATGTGGTTTTCACTTCTCTGTTTACTATTATTATAATCAAATCTCAAATTGAAGAACTTGCATATAGAAGTCTTCGAAATTCTACTATTAAAACTTGACTGAGGTTCTTATGGTGCGGGAACTCTTACAAATATAGGTTATTCCTTACTCTATAAAATAGTTCCTGAGGGCATCTGGTTTTTGACGCTATCCTTGAAACACAAAAACTCCGTCTTCACTTATTTTTTTAGTCGTCATATATGCTTTTGCTACTCGAGAGGTCTTCCCTTTGAATTTGGGATCCCTCGAGGTTTCATATATTACGCAAGCAAAAGTTATTATCAGTTCGGGAAAACTCGCAATACTGCTATAGGTTCCATCAATTCTTAGCTCATAATAACTGTTACCACCGACGCGAGAATGACTAAAAGGCGATAGAGACACGAGATTTGTTTTAAGCAATACCGGTTGTGTGAGTTCCTTAATTTGATGCAAGAAAGCCTGGTATTCATCCACTGAGAAAATCCGATATCGTGCCGCTGGAAACAACTCTCTGTATTCTTTATCTTCAAGTCTCACACAGTCATAGAAAAGATAAAACCCCGGAACATAATCTTCCTTGACCAATGCGTGCAAATACCCTTTCTTACCATTAATAGTGACAACTAGATTCCTTATCTTTCCGGACCTCGAAGCATATCGAACAGGTTTGAAGTGATCGTCACCAAATAGGAGAGTACTACTCGACATCGAAGCAGGAATGAATTTCTGGATTTTCAAGCAAGGCTTTTTTTCTAGCTTATTGCCATAGGAGATTGATCTAATCTCCCTCATAATAGCGCTTTTAGCGTCTTCTTCCATTAGATACTACCCTTTCGAAATCTTAATTACAAAATGTCATACATATAATCTAAAGCGGCGGACTGTTAAAGATGTAGATCAATAACATAGATATTATATAGCGCGTGGAGTAAAGATCTTATAGTAACTTAACTTCGGTTTCCCCACTTATTCAATAAACCAATTATATACATCCACATCATTACGAGCACAGCATAGCTCGTCCCATTTCATTCAAAAAAGGAGGAAAAGTATGCAGAATCTTCAATTCTCAGATCACGCTCTAAAAAGAATGGCTCAACGCGGAATAAAGGAAGATCAAATCCTCTACGTTATCAACAACGGAGCCAAACACCGTTCTAGTGAAAGAAAGGCAATTCTTTACTTTGGACACAAGAAGTGCCCGGACAAAGTAAAAGGCATTCACGTGCTCTTATCTTCCGACGGTTCGACTGTAATCACCTGTTATAAGAACAACAAACTAAAATGGCACGACAATTGAAAAGGAGTGATTATTACGCTTAAAACAGAAAAGGTATTCTCAAATGTTCTAGATTCTATTGATGGGCGCTTAGCCTTTGTCAGCAAAAACAAAAAACCCTTCTACGTCACAAAAATGCTTCATTCTCTATTCTTTCTCCCTATGAAACATACTGGAATCGATAGTTATGATCCCCAGTTTTTCGATCGCGACCGATTCATCAGCCTTATTCTTAACGCAGACCTTACTGGTGTCGTATTAGAGCTTGCGCAGAGTTCACCGATCTCACAAGAAGCCTTAATCGATATTTTCAGGCTGTTCGCAGCTCATATCCCACAAACAGACCATCTCAAATTGATCAAAAATCCGATAAACAAGGCAAAAGTTGCCTTTGCAAGCACACCTTACTTTCAAAGAACTAACTGCATCTTCAAACCCAAGTCCCTCAAATATCCCTCATTTCTTCACTATTACCTAACTGTTAGCAGTGGCTGTCAGAACGCTGAATCGAGAAGAATTCTCGATCTAAAGCAGGACCGTTCTTCTGCAATAGAGTATTACTCAGACAAACTTAATGCGAAGCTAACTCTCGACGATTTTGTGATTTGTGTTGTCCCCCCGTCATCAGCTTCAAGGAACCCTTCCAGCGGCATTCACAAAGTGGCTAAGAATTTGGCAAAAAAAGGATTAAGGCTTGATGGAACGTCCGTGCTTGTTCGGACTAAGTCTATCCAGAAGAAATCCTATGGTGGGTGCAGAGACTTGAGCGTCGATTTGGAAAGTATCGAGGTAAAGGATCCTGATATTATCAGGGGAAGAAAAGTGCTTTTGCTTGACGACGTTACAACTACTGGCAATTCACTTAAGGCAAATAAAACGCTTCTGCTTCAACATAAGCCCTTGGAAGTCGTTACTTTCGCCCTCGCACAAACGGCTTCTAAATACTAATTAGAGCCTTATCAATCTGATCGATCCAAATTGCCCTATAATCAAATACCGCCTTCTCTAACCCCTCAATTGATAACTCTTTTGCATCTTCATTTGAATGCTTGACTACAAACAACTTCCTTTTAAGCTTGTAGCCATAACTCATTGTTATCATAGTTCCACTTTTGCTCGAACATTCAACCGCAACTATTGCTTTAGACAAAGCCGCAATAAGCCTATCGCGTTCAACAAAGTTGTGTTTCTCTGCACCCGCTCCAGGAATGTATTCTGAAATCAGGAGCCCTCCCCTGCCGACAATTCTTTCAGCAAGTTCTTTGTGCCTTGCTGGATAGGCTTTGTCTACACCACAAGGCAATATTGCTATCGTGTTCGACGGATTAAGTGAGTTAATTACCCCGTTATGAGCTGCCGAATCAATGCCAAGAGCTAATCCGCTTACTACTACAAATCCGTTTTCGGCAGCTCTTTTAGCGTTTTCCTCTGCCCAGGAAATACCAGCTCCTGAGGCTTTGCGAGTGCCCACAATTGCTATGCCTTTTCTAGTAAGAAGATCTGTACTACCCCTAAAATAGATTGCAACCGGCGGTCTATTCAACTCGTGAAACCCCTCCGGATAGGTTGATTCTAAGAGGGTCACAACCTTAATACCTTTTTCTTCCATATCTGCAAAAATCCCCGCAGTCTTTTGAAAGGCCTCCTCGGCTTCTTTCGATGATACGTCAGTAAATTTTGTTGGTATTTTTCCTTCTGAAACAAGCTGTCTCAAAATTTCTAAAATATCTTGCGGCTCGTTAAGCACCCACTGTTTCAAACTCTCACGACACTTAACTAACGTCTTCGCACCTATCCCTTTTATGGAGGAAAGAGCGATCACTACGAAACTATCCATATTCACCGCCTGATTCTAATATCCCATTATTCATCACTAAGGCTTCAGATGATTTTACGATTACACCGGATATTTCATCCTCTTCATAGTCATACAACATTGCTAGCAGAAAGTACTCTTTGTCCTTCTTTCCGATAACCCTAGACCACCAAATCGAGTCAATCAAAAAATCAAAGTTCTCCAGTTCTTCACTTTTCAAAGCAGTGAGGATTTTCCTAGTAAGACCTGGTTTTTTCTCAACAGCACAAGAAACCCCGGAGCGATCCTGAAGCCTTACAATCAAAGGCTTATCTTCTCGAGCTTTCCTCCAGATCCCTATGCAAAAGCCTTCATTATCTATAATAATCACTTTAACTGGTAGAAACCAGTCAATCCTGCCGTTAATGAGGCGCTTATGGTCCGTACAAGAATCCATATAATGCAATGCCGATCAGATCCTTTTTGAAAAGTTCCTAGAAGTTTCTGTTCTTCTCTACTTCATCACTTTCGACAATACATAAAAGACAATGAACCCAAATCCCACACAGCTCGCAAGAAATACTTCGATTTTGAAAGCAGAGGATAACTTACGAACACGGCTCTCATAAACTACATCAGGTCTTTTACAGGCGCTTTCTATAAGCGCTTTATCACACAATCTTTGTAGCTTTTTCCTGTACTCTTCATCCATCTAATCTACCTTACCAAGACGATTATCATTGTAATGACATTGATTATAAAGAGCCCACCAAACAAACCAATGGTAAGCTTTTTCAGATATCCTAATTCAGCCTGATTTGACCTATTAGATGTAATAATTTCCGATCGTATCTCTGCTACCTCTCTTGACGTCTTCCCCTGCGCTTCTGCTAAGGTTCGCGTAAGACTCTCCGCTTTTTCTTGAAAATCCGTTAAACTATCTGTTTGCGCCTTTTTCATTGCAGCGATTTCATTTGCAATCAATTCCGCTTTAGTAGAGAAATCAGTAAGTTCTCTTTCAACCTTATCGTACTGCTCGCGGATTTTGGCCTCTTCGATTTTTTCCAAGACTTCACTAGCTACCTCCACAACTGTGCCAATTTTTTTCACAACCTTATCGCTTGCATCGGTTATGGTAACAACCGTGGAACTGGCATCCTCTAAGTTTTTCGAAGCTGTCTTCACCCGCTCCAATTCCGATATCAGGCTGTTCAAAACCTCTTCTGTCTTCAGCAACTTGTTTTCGTTCATCCCCTCACCCCAATAAATTTATCGTTGAATTTCTTCACTCTTTTGGTAATTTCGTTTAGTAAGATCAATTCTGCTTTTTCTTGGCAGTAACTATAAAGTCCTATGGCCATTCCTCTTGTGGGCAAAGTTTCGAGAAGCATCTCGGCGACAGCAGTGATTATCTTTCTGTGATTCGGTTTGGGCTTGATTATTCTGATTACTCGCGAAAATAGCTCCAATGCGACTTTTTCTAAACTTGTGGTATTGTAACCACTTTTCAAAAGCTGCAGCAAACCGCTTCGGATAGAGGAACAACCTGAATCAATATTTGGAGATTTTACAGCAAGAGTTCCTACGCCGCTTAGAACGAGCAGACCAGGATGATCTGGGCTGCTTTCAAGAAACCTTCTACAGCCTCCTAAAAGCTGCCTTGCAGTATCAACATCATCATTGCGTTCTAAAATATCCAATATTTTCCACCACTGTGCGGGATCTGTCTTTTGCAAAATTTCTTGAAGTGGCCCTGTAAACGGAGACGATTCAAGATAGTCTAGCAGGGCACGACGAATATCTTCGCCATTCTTGCTGCTCCTTGCTACTTCCGCTATGTTTTGAAGAGCACGCCTTCGTTTTCTTTCAATTTCATCGTATACAAACGTTATTAGGAAACCTAAAGCCTTTTCTAAAATCCCATTTCCTTCTTCTTTCTCAACGAGCGAAGGTATGCTCCTTACATACTCTTCCGTTTTGTAGCGCCCAATGTAATTCTTTAAAGCCTCGAGATAGCCTTCGTCCGTTCTCTTAACGATTTCCACAACGAAATTCTTCTTGTTGTAGTCGATAGTATAGTCATCAACAAGACCTAATGAGCTGAGCCTGTAGATTGATTTCTCCTTCTTTCCGCGATCGGTTTCCCAATTGTAGGGGATCTCTACTGTCGTTCGCTCTTCTGTTTTCATACTTGAAAGATGTTTAAGAAGATATCCGCTTATAAGTCCCTTTATCTCGCGTTTCTCGGTTTTCGCTCCCTGAAACGAGTACTTATGAAAATACATCATACGGCATACATCGCCACGATCATTCCAGCCTGGATCCCGAATTTCGGCAAGCCCGTCTGCATCAATATCTGGGTCGAAATATCTCTTCGTCAAATCCGGGTCATCATCTGAAAAAATTACAGCACAAATAGCATCTTCCCTATCTCTCCCGGCCCGTCCTGCTTCCTGATAATAAGCCTCGAGCGATTGTGGAATGCCGTAATGAATTGTGTATCTAATGTTTGGTTTATCGATTCCCATACCGAAAGCTTTTGTCGCTACCAAGAGTGGAAACTTGTTGTTCTTGAAAGCTTTCTGCGTCTCTCGCTTATACTCATCAAATTCTTGACTAGACATAACTGGGATTTTGGTCTTGTTTTGCCAGTCAGTTAGCTTTGGTACTTCCCCGCTGAAGAACTCTACTCTTGTATCAGGAAGGGCCGCGCGAAGCGCACCACAAATCTTGTATACTCCGAAATCTGCATTTACGTGCGGTGCAAAAACAATTCCTGAATACGTATTATCACCGTCTGTTTTAAAAAAATCCTTCGCCTCTTTCTTCAATTCTTCAGGAAGTTTTTTAAGGGTCTTTAGAAGCTGAGGTGCCTTATAGCTGCTCTGAACCTTCTCGATCTTGAATTTCAATTCCTTTCTATCAAAGGTTGTAGGCTGAATCTTAGCTTCTTCATCTTCGACTCCGATTTCTCTCTGTACATCAGCTAAAACCACAAAAGAAGCCGTGCCTGTCAAAGCAAGCACAACAGGTTCAAATCCTTTGTAATTACAATATCTACGAGCATTCCGCGCGAGATTAAGGTATGAAGTCCTGAAATCGTGTCCCCACTCCGAAACGCAGTGTGCTTCATCTATCACTAGGTATGGTATCAAATGATTCACCGTAACTTTTGATAAGCTTGATCTGAACTCTCCAATCTGGAATCTCTCTGGAGAGACCAAAACCATCAGATAACTCCCTCGCTCAAACTTTCTGACGACTTCTTCTCTTTCTCTTGTTGTTTGATCACTGTTTATGAACTCCACGCAGTCAATCCCGACTGCCTTCATATTTTCAGCCTGATCGACCATTAAAGTTTTCAAAGGATCAACAACAATCGTTATTCCAGGCTGAAGAAGAGCTGCCATCTGGTAGCACAAGGACTTTCCGGCACCTGTGGGAAGCAATGCTATTACCGGTTTAAGTCGTAGTGCCCTGCTAATTACTTCGAATTGCCCTTCACGGAAATCTTCCTTTCGAAAGATGTTTTTCAGAAAGAAACGTAAGGTCTCTTTGCTCTTATGGTCTATTTTGTAAGTTATTGGCGTGTCTGCTGCAATTTTTCGGGCTTTCTTGTATGAATGTACCCCTCGAAGGATAAAAACGTCTCCTGAAGCTTTTACTAAACCTTTGTACCAACCCGCACCTGGATGCGCAAAATTATCTTTCTGAAGAATTGAAATATCTATACAAACATCGGCGTCATAGAAATCGGAATCAGAGTCTACTAAAGCAGTCTTTACGCTAACTCCATAGTCTTCATACAAATGCTTCGGCACTCTGTCCGTGACCTTCTGAAACTCTTTTGTATTAAGGATAGTAAGCTTTATCTTCGGCAACTTGGAAGGCAATCCTGCCAATTCTAGAAGCTTCGAAAGGTGCTGAAGGAAATCAATAACTGCTAGTTTCGCGCAAGGAACGTCTCGTTCAATTACCACAATATTCCACATTTGCTGATCCAGCCTCAAAGTACCCGATTCAACGGCCTCGATAAGGGCTACCTGAATTCTTGCTACTGCAACGGGACTGAGGACTGCGTTTAAAGCAGCTAACCCTGTCGCTGATTGCCAAAGCGGGGTGGTGAAGTTCTCATATGTAGTTTTGACCAAGGGGTCTTGTGCCAGAGTTTTTGAGACATTTGAAAGCCTACTCGAGACTACCCCCTGGCGAACTTGTGAAGCCGGGATCCTTAGTTCGGTCCATCCTGCTTCCCTAAGCTCCAAACTCCTCCTGTTATCCAAGTCACTCTGAGAACTATTAAGGTGCTGTTCTCCATCAATCTCGAATGCCAATTTCCAGGCATCTGATTCATAAGAAAAATCAACCTTTTGCCGAGAAAAGGCTTCTCCATTTCCTATCATTTGTTCCAGTGGTCTCTGGGGTTCAAAAAGCTGCCAGGCGTGTTTGCCCAGTAGTTCGGGAATTGTTGAGGCCAAGAAGGTTTTCTCTTCTTCGCTATCGAAAACTCCGTTTAAGCTTTCTTTCGGGTTTTTGAGTCTTGGATCTATCAGATAGTGGGCTCTGGCCAGTTGTTTCATCCATTCTTCTTCCGTACAGTTTTTATAAGTTGTTTCCGGCCCGAATTTTATAGAACCGGCTCTGTTGCTTTCAACAACCTTTACTAAGGGCTGAAGAGACGAAAGAATTGTCCTTTCAACTAGAAGAGATGGAATAGTGGGCTCGCCACGAGCGAGGATATTTCTATACACGGCTAGTAATGGCTGGATTTCCTTGTTATGTACCTTTGTTTTGTTTTCAAGTTTCTTGATACTGAAGACCGAAAGTGCTCTTAAATCTGGCAGAACTACTTGTGAAGAAGTAACAATTTTCTCTCGAAGCTCACGAAGGTAGGTTAGATAGAAACCCCCACTCGCTTCTCTGCTTTGAAACGCTGATGACAAGACCTCTTCCCCCTATACTTAGTTTATGTCATCGCAATCCGAAACACTCCTGTTTACTTCATAAAAGGAAGAGTAAACGGCTTCATACCGGCCTTTGAGGAAGCTGTTCGAAACTCTTCACGAATGAAAGGCCACAAAATTTTAGACAACTGCAGGCCTTCAAAAAACTGTCGGATATTCTCTTTTTCCAGTATGCTCTTTACTTTTTCCGCATTTTTAGCATCGAACGAAACTTCGTAAGTCGCCGAAAAGACAAGAACATTTTTCTTTCCTTGTTTAACCACGATTCGATAGCTCTTCAACACAGTTAATTGATCTTCAATATTGATTTCCGCAGGTGCTGATTCTATATTAACCTCTACAGATCCAGTTACTTTCTGCTTTCTGTTAGCTTCAAAAGCTTGTTTGACTGTGATTACGTCTCTTATCTCTATATTGTCAATAAGAGTTCTAAATTCCACAAACTCATCTTTGTTGAGTCTTAATTCCTGTTTTTCAGGCATAAGCGCTCTCCTCAGCCTCTCGTAAAGTAATCTTCAATTTTATCCATACTCAGTTCATCGTTTTCTTCAAACTGAGACGGGAAGAAGTCATCTGTTAATAACGAAGATAGACTTTCAGTACCACTTCTAAAGATCATTGTAAGCGCGCCAGTATAGTCAGTTTCTGCCATAAGCTGATAAGTCTTCATTAATTCT
>CAZRIV010000033.1:0-7853 GCA_964600235.1 uncultured Bacteriovoracaceae bacterium
GATCCTATTCTGGATTACCTCAATTGTTGCTGATTTGTTTATTGGATACGGTGTAACTATGAAGAATGCTACCATTCCTATTTGTGATAAAAGATGACTTTGAACAACCCTAAAACCTGGCATACCTAGTGTAAATAAGGCCGATCCGAATTTGAGAGTCATCCAGGAAAAGATTGCGAAATGTATGCTTCTTAGCTTGAATTTATTATAAGACATCGCCAGAACTACAATTACGACGATAAGGTAATATCTAGTGAAATTGCCTATAAGCTCTGACAGGTAACCTTCAAAGATACTAAAGCTAAAATAGAGAGCAATAAGAGCCTCAGTCAGAACTGATGGTCTAAAGCAATCACTAGTTGAACTGCTATAACTTCCTCTATTATCTATAAGAATGTTTTGTCGTTCTTCCTTTGCAGGCAAATACATTTAGAAATACTCCCTCAGTCTCCACGACATTCCAAAAAGAACTCTCTCATGTTTTGATCTGCATTGAATCTTTCTGACCATATCCTTAATGCATTTTCACGCATTATCGATTTCTCTGTTGAACCAAGTGAGACAAATCGCTCAAGTTTTGATCTAAGTTCATCAGGCTCAATATCTTTCTTAAGTAGAATCCCGGTTTCTTTGTTTACAATCTCTCGATTGCCCCCAACATCTGTAGCAATTGCTGGTACTCCATATGCCATGCACTCCATGAGCGATACGGGCAATCCTTCAGCAGCGCTCACATTTATAAACGCATCGACACTGTTTTCAAGGAAATACTTATGGACTTCACTGTTGGGGTAATTCCCAAGTAGTCTTATATCAATGTTAGTATTGTTCACCATAGCATTGCTAGAAGTATCCTTCAGCTCCTCAAACAAAGGGCCATCTCCAATATGGGTCCACTGAAGTTTTCCTATTTCCCAATTCTTTATAGCTTGTAGTATCAAATGTAAGCGTTTAACCGGAGTTACACCTGAACAGCTAAGAATCCTAAAGACCATATCAGAGCTTGGTTGTGTAATGTGTTCAGAAAACAGCTTCAAACAACCAAGGTATCGCACTTTTATGTTATTATCTTGAATACTATACTTGCGCATTACTATATCTCTATAGGTTTCATATATTACCTGTGATATAAAATTAATTTCATCCAGGTTTTTATGTAGATAGCCATTCAACTGAAGGTCGATAAAATCGTTTTTTACTGGATCAACCTCGAAAGAATGGGCAAGAGATACAGCAAAGACCGATGGGAATTGTTTTTTTAACATTGATGCTGCATAAGCTTCTGAGGAAAACCATGTGGCCATGACTACCCAGGAGTTTGGAGAGCTTTCATGTCTTCTCAGTAGTCTCTGAGCCCAGCGCTTCAGCAAATGACCGTTATGGACAAATGCTATTAAATGCCGAAAATACTTCGCACTCAATCTCTTTTCTCTCAATGCTCTTCTTACGTCTCTCAGAACTTCTTTTCTAAGTAATATGAATGGCAATATTAGAAAAGCGAATCTCCAATTCGATCTTGGGATCTCTATTATCTTTACATTTTCTGAGTCAACATATTCAGAGCCATTCTTTTCATTCATATTCGGTGTCAAGTATATAATTTCATCGAAGATATCTTTAGCAATGTTCATTTCCGTAATCATAAAAGGTGGTATCACTCTTTGATAATTCAGAATAAGAAGATTTTTCTTCAACCTAAATCATCCTTTTTTTGCCATTTTGACGTAGAAGTTCTCCAGTTTTTCTGATTCGGTCTTGATATCATAGCCACTTGAGGTAACTAATTCGGACATATCTCTTCTTACGAAGCCGTCAGACAGACTGAAAATCCTGTTTGCCCAATACTTCGGATTATCATTTATGCTCAAGAAGTGCACGTTCCCAGTAATATTAGTTTCTGGCGGGACAGCTTCCTTTGATACCAGGCATGGAACTCCAGTTGCCTGAGCTTCAACAACTGCTACGGGGAAACCTTCGTTTGCAGAAGGAAAAACGAAACAGTCTGCTCCCATTAGCAGATGAGGTATGTCATTCCTAATCCCAAGCAATAAAACGAATTCGTCAAGATCAAGTCTATGAATCTTGTCTTCAATTGTAGCTCTACCCTTGCCATCACCAACCAGCACGAGAACTGATCTTTCATTTTGTTTATGAAACTCATTGAATATTTCTAGAAGAAATCCATGGTTCTTTACAGGAGAGAACATGCCTACGTGCATGATAGCGTACTTATCTTGGATACTGAGTTTATTTCGGATCTCCCTTCTGATTTCTTGATTAAATGTAAAATGGTCGAGATCAATAGCATTATGAATTACCGCGTCGTTGTCATGTTTACCGAAACTGCTGCCATACAACCATTTCCCCGAAGATTTCGAGCAGGCGAGACAATCAGTTGCAAAAAAGCGAATACTCTTTCTAAAGATTGCTCTTTGAAGTGTCTTAGAAATAGATGTTGCCCTATAGTTGCTATGACTGTGTGAAATCCTGACTGGTATTCTACGCTGTTTTGCAATAGCTAATGGGACAATATCCATAAAATTCTGATGCGTGTGAATAATCCTATATTCCGGACAACTAGTAAGGAGAGCCTCTAAATCTATTGTAAAATGCTTCCTATCAATATAAAGTGGAGCAATTCTATGTATTCTGCCTCCAAGCATAATAATCTCTTCATCGAACTCGCATTTCTCGGTGCTCTGCACAGTGAAGTCGAACTGCACTCTACTTCTATCAATATGTCTATAATAGTTCATTATAAATGACTGTACGCCACCAAACGACATTTTTGAGACTACATGAAGCACACGAATCGGGTAATCAAGCACAACTTCTTCCACCTTTCCTATCCGGAAAATGCGATTCAATCAGTCATTTACTCTACAAATCGCCAACTGCATCAAAAAGAGGTTTATTTTTCACGCTTTCTTTATACCAATCCTTGAATTGGTTATGTGGCACTGCATAGACAAGATAATCAGATTTCTCTATAAGTTCATCCAGTTTGACATTTGCTATCGAATCTACTTCAGAAAGTTCCGAATTAGGTTCACATGCAATTACATTATACCCGAGTTCTTTCAGTTCCTTGGCGATTTCAAGAGCCGGGCTTTCTCTAAGGTCGTCTATATTGGGCTTGTAAGCGAGGCCAAGTATTCCTATCGTTATCTTCTTGTCTGAGAATTTTCTCCGGATATCCTCAACTAC
This sequence comes from uncultured Bacteriovoracaceae bacterium, assembly GCA_964600235.1. Taxonomy (GTDB): domain Bacteria; phylum Desulfobacterota; class Desulfomonilia; order UBA1062; family UBA1062; genus MWEI01. The sequence goes on from CAZRIV010000033.1 coordinate 3,208, forward strand.
TTTCTTAACTATCCATTTCGGCTTGTAATCATTCGTCTCTCTCGCAGTTCTTATTAGCCTCGCAGTCTTTGGAAACTTCTCAACAATGAACCAGGGATCGACTGCCAGACAGTGGCCACCAACACCAGCTCCTGGGTTGAGGATGTTCACTCTCGGGTGCTTGTTCGCTAGTTGAACAAGTTCCCATACATCTATTCCCAGTTCATCGCATATTATGCTCAGTTCATTGGCAAAGGCTATGTTTATATCTCTGAAGGTATTTTCTACAAGCTTACACATCTCGGCAGTAATGGTATCTGTAAGGTAGATACTTCCTCCGGCGACTATAGAAGAGTACAGTTCTTTCGATAGCTCTCCTGCCTTTTTGTTAGAGACTCCTATTATCCTGTCGTTGTTTCTCAGTTCATGCAATATCTTTCCCGGTAGAACTCTTTCAGGACAATGAGCGACAAGAAAGTCTTCGTTTATCTTGAGACCGGATTCTTCTTCGAGAGCCTTTCCCATTATGTCATCCGTAGTTCTTGGAGGTACTGTCGATTCGAGGATAACGAGATTGCCTCTCTTCAAGACTTTTCCGACTTCTCTCGATGCCGATTCAACGTAAGAAAGATCAGCGAGCTTTTCTTCGTGATCTTCTTTGAAAGGTGTGGGAACACAGATAATAAATATGTCTGATTCTTCAAGAGTATCTGTTGGAATCAGATTGCCTGAATCAAGTACGCTCTTGAAGAGACCCTGGAGATCCGGCTCAACTATGTGTATCTTTCCGCTTTTGAGAGTATCTATCACTCTCTTGTTAACGTCAAAACCTTTTACTTTGTATCCTGCAGAAGCGAACATAGTTGCCGTTGGCAGACCTATGTAGCCCATTCCGATTATTGTGATTGCTTTTTTCTCCATTATTTTCTGCCACCCTTTCGAAATCTCTCTATCTCTTGTATCATTAATTCTTCGAAGTCCCTTGAGATCTTGTCATAACTCTGATTCTTCACAGCTATTTCCATTCCTCGATACCCCTTCTGTTTCAGCTCTTCAGAAGAGAGTTCTAAGGCTTCATTAATTTTATCTTCCAAATCACTTAGAGAGTCAGACTTAAACAACCAACCGTTGTCATAGCTCAGACGTTCATCGTTACCAGCGATGTTTTCTGCGATGACTGGTAGCCCACAGGCCTGGGCATCAAAGAAACTCAAGCTGCATGCTCCAGGCCATATGGCAAGATCTGCTGCCTGATAGAACTTTGGTAAATTCCACACGTCCTGTGTAGGGACATATCTTACGTATTCCTTTGGACTTTCAAGCGTGCGCATTACCTTTTCATAGTAACTTCCGCTCCCACTTCCGACTAGGATAAGGACAAGATTTCCAGAAGCTTTCTGTTTGCACATCTTAGCAAAAGCCTCCGCAAGAAGAAGCACCTTCTTGTCCTCGGTGATTTTCCCAGTGTAGATCAATACAAAAGCACCTTCAGGAATATTGAGTTCCTTCCTCGTTAAGTAACGCTGTGAAGTATCAGGTTTGAATAGATCAGTATCTGTTCCAAAAGGAATTACTGGTATTAGGTGACTGGGAATTCTATAGGAATCCATCATAAATCGTTTCGTTGCGGGTGATACAGCAGCAATTTTCAGAGAAAAACGTTCGATCTTTGGTGTCACTAGTTTTCTAACGTAAATCTTGAAAACCTTAGCAAACTTATTCACAGAAGCCACCGGATACATATGGCTATCTGAAATGATGGGGTACCTCAGTGTTCCAAGCTTCCATATGAATCTCAGCCCGGTGAGAGTATCAAATCCATGAACCATCACCACATCCGGCTTCTCATCTGCCACTATCTGGAAGAGCCTTCTTTCTAGCACTTCCCGTCCAGAAATTCTTCTTTTACTGTTAATCCTCACTATCTTCACGCCATGTTGTAATTCATACTCTCTGTCAATCTTCTCAAGCGAATCACTGGCGAAGCCCACACTGGTCCACGGTTCGAGATTATCGCTGGCAATGATCGTAACATCATGTCCATGCCTAACATTCCACTTGGCTAGGAAATTCAGTTGATATCCAGATGTAGGCAAAAAATTATCTTCAACATGTACTATCTTCAATATTTGATCCACTCCGTTTAAGCAGGCGTTTGTAAGTTAAACCATCTGTAATCCGAACAACAGAATGCTAAGCTTGTTTTTGCTTCGTAAAGATTCAGAGTATCAAATTACTAGAACATAAGGTTCTACTTCGATAGGATATCTTTGTAAAGCTCAATATACTCACGAAATCTGCCATTCGAATCGAAGTTCTCAATTACACGCTTTCTACAATTCTTGGTGTACTCTCCCTTTCCTTTCTTCCTCACGATCTCTATCGCATTAAGCAATCTTTCTGTATCGCTTTTATCTACAATCAGACCACAGGTGTCGTCTATTGTTTCCGGCGAGCCGCCCGTTCTGAATGTTATTACTGGAGTTCCGCAGGCCAAAGCCTCAAGATTAGTAGTCGGAAAATTATCTTCAAGGGTCGGATTTACAAAGACATCGGCCATTGAGTATAGTTCAGCAAGCTGTTCAATATTCTCCGTCCTCTTCATGCCTATAATACTCTCGGGAAGAGATTTGATTTGCTCGTCATTCAGACCGACGAGGAATAGCTTCGTGTCACTGGCCAGTTTCTCCGAAAGCTCTATGAAATACTTCAATCCTTTTCTGGGTGTAAACTGAGCAGCAACACCAAGGATTACAAAGTCTTCTGAAGCTACTCCGTACTTTGACTTATCTACATTTGTTGGAGCAAAGATGGTGGTATCTACTCCATTATTTATTACAATGGTCCTGTAGTCTTTCAGAAATGATTGGCCCACAAGATCTTTAAGCCAGTAGGAGGGCGTAACTATGGTCAGATTCTTGAGTCCTATAAATAGCTTCTCCTTTCTCTCGTAAGCCCTTCTAGAGTAGTCTATGAACAAACTTTTCGGATAAGTATGGATCTGTGGGCACTCACAACACTGGTTTTTCCACTTCTCACAACCAGCAAAGTCAAAGTACGCGCAATGACCTGTGAATGCCCAGCAGTCATGCAATGTCCAGATCACTGGAATTCTCTTCTCTTTGATATATCTGAACAGAAGCTCGATATTCAAGTAGTAACCATGAATGTTATGCAGGTGAATCAGATCAGGTTTGATCTCATCTACCTTCTCAAGAAAACTCTTCGTTGCTCTCTTAGATGAAAAGCCATGCTTTCCAGTTACTCTAGTTACCAGACCATGCCAGTAAACATCGATCTTTCTTCCTATTTTGATCGACTTCTCGTCAGATGGTTCGTTTCCTCTCGCATAAGCCATGTATGCATCATAGCCAGCTTCTCTTGCTAGCTTCGTTATCTGAGCCATTATTCGGCCAGTGCTACCCCGATTAGTAGAATTTATGGATAGTATCCTCTTCGCCAAAACAGTCCCTCTTCTCGATCAAATGATATGCAATCATCTTCATCTGTACTAACTTATAGCTGATACCATGTGTCTCTATTTACCTTGCTCTTATTCTGGGAATGGCTACTGAACCATTTCGAGTACTTCAAATCTCTAGGTTTTTTCTTTGAATAGATCTTTGACAAATCTAAAAGTATTCCAATTCAACAGCCCTTTTACTTCTTTTTTATAGCATTTCATATACAATGATTCTCCATTTCCTTATCATTGTCATACAATAAACTTTGATAGAATTATATGCAATGCAAAAAAAACCGTTGCATTAGCATTCAAAAAAGCTATTTCATCAGTTTTCATTTTCTTTCTCAATTCTTTGTCTATCAAAAGTCTCTCAAACTTTTGACTGTACGAGACCAAATCCCCCGTCTCACACCACAAACCGGCACCAATATCCTCTATCATTTTGCCAAAGTCCGTATTTTTGTCTGTAGCTGCCAGTATTGGAATGCCGGCTTCCATATAACTTACCGCTTTAGATGGTATATTCGGTATCGTGAATTTTCTGCTCAAGTTTATCAAACCAACATCTGCCGCTCGGAGAAGCTTTTCATATTCGTCTCTTGGTAGATAATCTATAAACCTGACGTTCTGCAACTGCTTCTCTTTCGCAAGGTTTTCTATCTTGGGTTTCATGACTCCTTTTCCCACTATCAAAAAGACTATGTCATCTCTTGTCTTGTAGCACTCCGCCAGCTCTATCAAGAATTCTAGCTCCTGGGCATAACCGATATTACCGCCAAAGAAGGCAACGAATTTTCCTTCCAGACCATAGCTCTTTTTGACTTCTTCTTTATCTATCAGAGGTAAATTAGATGGCTTCTTCCAGTTATAGAGAATCTCAAGTTTTTCCTTTGGAACTTTGTTGTGCTTCAGAACATAATCTATGTTTCTCTGAGACATGCAGCCGATTCTATCGGAAATATCGTAGAGCTGTTGTTCCTTCTTTCTGAAATATTTGAATACAAGCTCACTTCTTATCATACCAAGGTCTTTCGCGTTTTGAGGAAAGATATCTCTCAGTATCAAATAGGTCCGTGCGTTGTCCCTCTTTTTAATGTATTTCACAACTGGAGCAAGAGTTATTGGAGGAGTTGGATAAACAATCAAATCAAACTTCTTGTCTCCAAAGTGCTTTTTTATTGCAGAGATATACTTTCTAGGA
>CAZRIV010000034.1:0-6019 GCA_964600235.1 uncultured Bacteriovoracaceae bacterium
TCTCGACCTTTGTGTCGTGATAGTGGTTTCCTCTGGTTATTCCCGGTTTGGTTGTGGATACAAAGATCTGGCCGAAATGAGTGGATTTCAGGAGTTCGAAGAGCATTCCCCTGTTGTCGGTTTTCATCTCTACTTGGTAGGAGAAGTTGTTTTTCTCGAGATAAGAGAGATATGTAGAATACAGGTCCTTCGTGAATTCGTCCGAGAGATCGGGTAGTATAGATGTCTCTCTCATCTCTTTGAAGCTGTAGATTTTCTTCGCCAGTTCGCCGAGTGTGATTTTGAAGGATTTCCCCACAGGGTAGAAGTGCTTTTCTGGATCAAGTTCGATGTCGAGTAACCTATTGAAAGCATTTACTACATCGTCTATGTATGTCAGTTCAAGCTCTCTCTTTTCGTTCGAGATGGTTATTTCCAGATCATGCGAGATGTTGTAGCAAAAGGTAGAGACAACGGAGTTGTAATTAGGTCTCGACCACTTACCGAAGAGGTTCGGGAATCTGAAGATGCAGACAGGTGAACCTGTTGATTTGCTGTATTCGATCAACGCATCTTCAGCGGCCTTCTTGCTCTTTCCGTATTCGTTGTCGAGTTCTGCCTGGATGGAAGAAGTGTATGCTATCGGGACCTTCTTTCCGGTTCGCATTGCGAGTTCTGTGAGTGTTTCCGTAAGTCCTTTGTTGACTTTCATGAAGTCTGCAGGGTCTTTCGGACGGTTTTCGCCGGCCAGATGGAAGATGAAATCGGCCTTATCTACTGCCTCTTTCAGGTAATCGAGAGTGTGTTCTTTATCGTAGGGGATGATCTCGATATCTCCTCTTCTTCTCAGCTGTACCTGTAGGTTCTTTCCCACAAAGCCTTCGCTTCCGGTGATGAGTATCTTTCTCATCTCTTTACCGCCTTCCATGATTTCAGTTCTTCCTGTACATAATCAAGCTTTAGAAGGAGTTCTTTCATTCCTTCTTTATCTAGTCTTTCGGTGTTGTGAGATGTATATGGCTCTATGTTGTTTGAGAGAAGTTCTCCTTTATCGAAGTACTTCGAGTAGTTGAGATCTCTCGTATCTGCCGGGACTCTGTAATAGCCTCCGAGGTCTTCGGCTATGACTTTCTCTTCAGAGGTCAGAAGACTTTCGTATATCTTCTCTCCGTGGCGCGTGCCGATAATCTGGATCTTGTTGTCTGCCTCGAAGATATCTATTAAGGCTTCAGCGAGAGTCTTTATCGTTGCAGCCGGGGCTTTTTGGACGAAGATATCCCCCTGGTTGCCATTCTTGAAAGCGTAGAGGACCAGATCTACGGCATCGTCCAGGCTCATCATGAATCTAGTCATGTTTGGGTTGGTAATTGTAAGAGGTTTTCCGGCTTTGATCTGTTCGATAAAGAGCGGGATAACAGAGCCTCTGGAGGCCATGACATTTCCGTATCTCGTGCCGCAGAGAACTGTTTTGTTCTCCGAGATCGTTCTAGATTTGGCTACCATAACCTTTTCCATGAGGGCCTTGGTCATACCCATGGCGTTTATTGGATAGACTGCCTTGTCAGTACTGAGGACGATTACTTTCTTCACGCCGTTGGCTATTGAGGCATTGAGGGTGTTTTCGGTTCCCAGTATATTTGTTTTGACAGCCTCGAGTGGAAAGAATTCACAGGAGGGAACCTGTTTCAATGCTGCTGCACTGAAAACAAAATCTACTCCTCTGAGAGAGGATTCGATGCTGTTGTAATCGCGTACATCTCCTATATAGAACTTGAGCTTGTCGTTGTTATAGAGCTTTCGCATATCGTCCTGTTTCTTTTCATCACGACTGAATATGCGGATCTCGCTTATCTCTGTCTGAAGGAAACGCCTGACAACTGCGTTTCCAAAAGAGCCGGTGCCACCGGTGACTAAAAGGGTTTTATTTTTGAACATAGGCAAAGTCTCCTTTCTGTAGCTTGAATAGTTCATCCATTCTATCTAGAAGCTTGCTCTTATCGAAGTTCTTCTCATAATAATCTAGAGCTCTTCTACCCATTTCGTGTAATCTCTCTTTTGGTAAGTTGCTCATTTCAATTATTATTGAAACAAGCCCTTCTGGATCTCCTGCAGGGCTACAAAATCCTGAACCTGATAATCTTATGATCTCACAGATCTCACCGTCAGCTGAAACAATTATCGGTATTCCACAAGCCATATAGGATTGTGTTTTACCTGGGATAGTTGTTTCAAAAACTTTACTCTTTGAAAGGCAAAGTAAAGCGGCATCAGATACTGCCATGAAACGAGGAATCGTCGCAGCAGGTTGTCTATCGATGAAGTTGAAAAACTCTTCAACCCTGTTCTCTTTGATCTTGTCTCTTAAATATACCTTTGCTCTTCCATCACCAACAAGGTTGAAACGTACTGAGTTACAGTTTCTTTTTTTTAGAATCTGGGCTGTTTCAGGAAGTATTTCAAGTCCTTGAGCAAAACCGATATTACCTGCAAATAATATATTGAATTTCCCATCTTGCGGAATTCTGCTCTCTTCAACACTTTCTTGAGGCAACGGTCTATAGAAATCCTCTGCGTATTGTGGCCAAAATTCAAGTTTCTGTCTGCTTACACCACGCTTCTCAATCAGCTCTACAAAGCTTCTGGAGGAGGTGAGTATTCTGTCGCAGTTTTTGTAGATTTTATCTACTATCTTTCCCACAAAGTTCAGTATTCTTTTATTCTTTATTCCAGCAACAATTTCTATGTTTTCTGGCCATAGGTCCATTACGTATAGAGTACATGGAATATTTCTTCTTCTTGCAAACCAGATACCAGGTAGCGCTTGAGTCATTGGAGAGACCTCATATATGAATACATGGTCGGCGTGCAGTCTTGTAAGCTTTGAAAAGAAGAAACCAGATATAATGAAAGAAAGATAGTTTAGTATTAGCATAAAGGAACTTTTGCCTCTTGGTATTAGAGGAATTCTTCTTATATCTATTCCATTATAGTTCTCTCTTCGCTTCCGAAAAAGTCCGTATCCTTTATAATACTTCCCCTGTGGGTAGTTAGGGATTCCAGTCAAGACGGTCACTTTGTAACCTCTTTTCACCCATTCTTCGCATATGTCATTTATTCTGAATTGCTCGGGGTAGAAGTACTGCGCAACTACAAGTATATGTTTGTTCATATTAAACCTGCTCTTTCAAATTCTAATCGGATTTACCTTTCACGGCCAAATTCGTTCTCTATTGTACTCTGCAATCCCTCTTCAATACTTATAGGTGCTTCGAATCTGGTTTGCTTTATATTCGAAGAAGTAAAATGACTGCTCGAACAGAACTTCTTGATACGAATTCTGCTTATTGCATACTCTCTCTTTGTCATTTTACTAAGTAGATCAAAGACCCTGCCAGCTGTATATCCTATGAAATAAGGCACTTTAATAAGCTTCGAGTTGTTGTTCTGCAGTCTTTTCAATAGCTTCATCAGGTCGATCATGTTATAGTCTGGTTTGTCTATGTAGTTGAATAGGTGAAAGCCTGAGGTGAAATCCTTGGCGCAATACTCTATGAATGCAGCTACATTCTCAACATATGCCATAGACTTGATATTTTTGCCGCTACCTATTATGAAGCTGTTCTTTCTCGTTTGCTGCATAAGGGTATATACGTTTCCTTGCCTGTTTCCTTCTCCAAAGACCACTGTCGGCCTTATAAATACTAGTGTTTTCAATTCTGGATCTGCTTCAAACCATTTTTTGTATTCAGCTTCAGCAAGCATCTTAGTTCGGCCATATTCATTGAAGGGTTCTAGCTTCCCAGTTTCATCTGTTTCTTTTGTTGTGAACCCATAGACTGCAACTGAACTTGTGAACACTATCTTCTTTATTCCAAGTTTATCTGCAACTTCGCATATATTGATTGCTCCCTGAACATTGGTATCGTAATAGAGGTTGAAAGGCCTTACATTGTCTTTGTGCTCTGCGGCCAGATTAATTATCGAATCAATACCTTCAAGAGCTTTAGTGAGTGAGCCAACATCTCTTACATCTCCAAAGCTCCACAATTCCGGATGCTTTTCACTCTTGTTTTTGTCTATAATCTTTACTTTTTCTCCGGCCTTCAACATTCTATCTACAAGTCTTGTGCCGATGAATCCAGAACCGCCGATAATTCCTATCATGTCTTCCTCTCTTTTAACTTGTATTAGGAGTTACTTACGATAAATCCTACAGATTGTTCAAGAGTCTCAGGCTTTCTTCTTATGATTCTTTCCATTATGCTGGACCTTACATTCAAATCTCTTCCCCTGAAAGTCTTTGAGTCGGTTATTATGAGCCTGAGCTCTTTTCCCGTTATCTTCTCAGCCGTGTATATTATTTCTTTCAAGCTATATGATTTACCCATGCAGAAGTTGATCTCGTTATTGCCAGCCAGGCTATCGGCCTGGATCATTTCTACGAGTTTCACAACTCCATCCACTACATCATCAATCCAGATATAATCGCGTCTCGTTACCAGGCTCGACTCCCAGGCTTCGAAGGTTTCTCCGGCGAGTATTGAGTGAACTATCTGGCCTACGAGTGTGCTTGTATTTGGAGCTATGATGTTGGTCGGTCTTACTATAACTGTTGTTTTGTCTTTCAATTTTGTTTGAATCAGGTTTTCACAGATCAGCTTTGAGAAACCATAGAAGTTATCCGGTTTCTTTTCGCTTTCTTCGGTTACCACTCCGTCTTGAATGCCAAAGACCGCGATGCTGGAGAAGTATATAAGTCCTTTGCATAGTTCCTGGCTGCAAAGATTGTATATAACACAATTCGTTGCAAGCACGTTGTTTCTGGACAACGCGGCCGGGTTGTTGGTTTTTTCGCCTGCCACATGTATTACCAGGTATTCTTCATCCAGTTTCAGGTCGGGATACTCCGGTTCCGCGAGGTCGAAGTTAGTACATATAAGCTCGAAGCCTCTGGCTTCTAACGCTTTCTGTAGTCTGCCTCCAACCATTCCCTCAGAACCGGTTATAACTACCTTCATTCAAAACATCCTCTACACGTTATATATGTCGGGTTTATAGTGTTCCATGTGGTCTTTGAGCCAGGCTATCGTTTCCTTCAGGCCTTCCTCGAGCGTGTGTCTTGGCTCCCAGCCGGTCAGCTCTTTTGCTTTGGAGCTGTCGCAGAGGAGTCTTTCCACCTCGCTCTTTTCGGGCCTTATTCTCTGGTCGTCTATCTCTATTTTGAGTTCTTTGTTCATGAGGCTCGCAATCAGTTGCGCGAGGTCTTTTATGGAGATCTCTCTGTTCGAGCCGAGGTTTATAACTTCTCCCGTGCTTGCCTCGTGAAGGCCCACGTGGCAGAAGCCCTCGCAGGTGTTGAGCACGTAGTTCATGTCTCTGGTCGCTTCGAGGTTGCCGAGTTTTATGCTCTTCTTTCCGGCCAGGAGCTGGGAGATGATCGTGGGGATCACGGCCCTGGCCGACTGTCTCGGGCCGAAGGTGTTGAAGGGCCGGATGACCGATACAGGCAGGCCGAAGGAGCGGTGGAAGGTCAGCGCCAGCTGGTCGGCCCCCGATTTGGTAGCCGCGTAAGGGGACTGCGGGTTGACGGGGTGTTTTTCGTCTATCGGGACGTACTGGGCCGTGCCGTATATCTCGCTCGTGGATGTATGGATCACTTTCTGTGTTTTTAGCTCTCTGGCGGCCTGGAGTACGTTGTAGGTTCCCTCGATATTTGTCTTTATATAGGCCAGAGGCGAGACGTACGAGTAGGGGATACCGATCAGCGCGGCCAGGTGAAAGACGACGTCTGTATTTTTCATCGCGTCTTTGACTGAATCGAAGTCGCGTATGTCGCCGGTGTAGACTTCTATTCTGTCTTTATAAGGCGATTCTTCGAGCCAGCCCCAGTTGTTTTTGGAGTTGTAGCGGACGAAGGCTTTGACCTGGAAGCCTTTTTGGACTAGATATTCCGTCAGATGCGAGCCTATGAAGCCTCCGGCTCCCGTCACGAGAGCTTTCAAGTGATCTCCTCTCCCCTTTCCGTCAGCGCCATGTAGTC
>CAZRIV010000035.1:0-5441 GCA_964600235.1 uncultured Bacteriovoracaceae bacterium
ATATTGGCGCTACTGCAAAGGATATTTCTAATGTCGTCACTGATGCTGCTTCTGGTGTGGTTGATATTTTTCATGGTATTGATAAAGCTGTTGCCGATACTTGGAACAATTTCTGGAAAGACGGTAAAGCTGATGGTATTGGCTCTAATTTGTCTAGGAAATAACCGTCAGGATTGACACCCTCCCAATTGTATGTTTTCATGCCTCCAAATCTTGGAGGCTTTTTTATGGTTCGTTCTTATTACCCTTCTGAATGTCACGCTGATTATTTTGACTTTGAGCGTATCGAGGCTCTTAAACCTGCTATTGAGGCTTGTGGCATTTCTACTCTTTCTCAATCCCCAATGCTTGGCTTCCATAAGCAGATGGATAACCGCATCAAGCTCTTGGAAGAGATTCTGTCTTTTCGTATGCAGGGCGTTGAGTTCGATAATGGTGATATGTATGTTGACGGCCATAAGGCTGCTTCTGACGTTCGTGATGAGTTTGTATCTGTTACTGAGAAGTTAATGGATGAATTGGCACAATGCTACAATGTGCTCCCCCAACTTGATATTAATAACACTATAGACCACCGCCCCGAAGGGGACGAAAAATGGTTTTTAGAGAACGAGAAGACGGTTACGCAGTTTTGCCGCAAGCTGGCTGCTGAACGCCCTCTTAAGGATATTCGCGATGAGTATAATTACCCCAAAAAGAAAGGTATTAAGGATGAGTGTTCAAGATTGCTGGAGGCCTCCACTATGAAATCGCGTAGAGGCTTTGCTATTCAGCGTTTGATGAATGCAATGCGACAGGCTCATGCTGATGGTTGGTTTATCGTTTTTGACACTCTCACGTTGGCTGACGACCGATTAGAGGCGTTTTATGATAATCCCAATGCTTTGCGTGACTATTTTCGTGATATTGGTCGTATGGTTCTTGCTGCCGAGGGTCGCAAGGCTAATGATTCACACGCCGACTGCTATCAGTATTTTTGTGTGCCTGAGTATGGTACAGCTAATGGCCGTCTTCATTTCCATGCGGTGCACTTTATGCGGACACTTCCTACAGGTAGCGTTGACCCTAATTTTGGTCGTCGGGTACGCAATCGCCGCCAGTTAAATAGCTTGCAAAATACGTGGCCTTATGGTTACAGTATGCCCATCGCAGTTCGCTACACGCAGGACGCTTTTTCACGTTCTGGTTGGTTGTGGCCTGTTGATGCTAAAGGTGAGCCGCTTAAAGCTACCAGTTATATGGCTGTTGGTTTCTATGTGGCTAAATACGTTAACAAAAAGTCAGATATGGACCTTGCTGCTAAAGGTCTAGGAGCTAAAGAATGGAACAACTCACTAAAAACCAAGCTGTCGCTACTTCCCAAGAAGCTGTTCAGAATCAGAATGAGCCGCAACTTCGGGATGAAAATGCTCACAATGACAAATCTGTCCACGGAGTGCTTAATCCAACTTACCAAGCTGGGTTACGACGCGACGCCGTTCAACCAGATATTGAAGCAGAACGCAAAAAGAGAGATGAGATTGAGGCTGGGAAAAGTTACTGTAGCCGACGTTTTGGCGGCGCAACCTGTGACGACAAATCTGCTCAAATTTATGCGCGCTTCGATAAAAATGATTGGCGTATCCAACCTGCAGAGTTTTATCGCTTCCATGACGCAGAAGTTAACACTTTCGGATATTTCTGATGAGTCGAAAAATTATCTTGATAAAGCAGGAATTACTACTGCTTGTTTACGAATTAAATCGAAGTGGACTGCTGGCGGAAAATGAGAAAATTCGACCTATCCTTGCGCAGCTCGAGAAGCTCTTACTTTGCGACCTTTCGCCATCAACTAACGATTCTGTCAAAAACTGACGCGTTGGATGAGGAGAAGTGGCTTAATATGCTTGGCACGTTCGTCAAGGACTGGTTTAGATATGAGTCACATTTTGTTCATGGTAGAGATTCTCTTGTTGACATTTTAAAAGAGCGTGGATTACTATCTGAGTCCGATGCTGTTCAACCACTAATAGGTAAGAAATCATGAGTCAAGTTACTGAACAATCCGTACGTTTCCAGACCGCTTTGGCCTCTATTAAGCTCATTCAGGCTTCTGCCGTTTTGGATTTAACCGAAGATGATTTCGATTTTCTGACGAGTAACAAAGTTTGGATTGCTACTGACCGCTCTCGTGCTCGTCGCTGCGTTGAGGCTTGCGTTTATGGTACGCTGGACTTTGTAGGATACCCTCGCTTTCCTGCTCCTGTTGAGTTTATTGCTGCCGTCATTGCTTATTATGTTCATCCCGTCAACATTCAAACGGCCTGTCTCATCATGGAAGGCGCTGAATTTACGGAAAACATTATTAATGGCGTCGAGCGTCCGGTTAAAGCCGCTGAATTGTTCGCGTTTACCTTGCGTGTACGCGCAGGAAACACTGACGTTCTTACTGACGCAGAAGAAAACGTGCGTCAAAAATTACGTGCAGAAGGAGTGATGTAATGTCTAAAGGTAAAAAACGTTCTGGCGCTCGCCCTGGTCGTCCGCAGCCGTTGCGAGGTACTAAAGGCAAGCGTAAAGGCGCTCGTCTTTGGTATGTAGGTGGTCAACAATTTTAATTGCAGGGGCTTCGGCCCCTTACTTGAGGATAAATTATGTCTAATATTCAAACTGGCGCCGAGCGTATGCCGCATGACCTTTCCCATCTTGGCTTCCTTGCTGGTCAGATTGGTCGTCTTATTACCATTTCAACTACTCCGGTTATCGCTGGCGACTCCTTCGAGATGGACGCCGTTGGCGCTCTCCGTCTTTCTCCATTGCGTCGTGGCCTTGCTATTGACTCTACTGTAGACATTTTTACTTTTTATGTCCCTCATCGTCACGTTTATGGTGAACAGTGGATTAAGTTCATGAAGGATGGTGTTAATGCCACTCCTCTCCCGACTGTTAACACTACTGGTTATATTGACCATGCCGCTTTTCTTGGCACGATTAACCCTGATACCAATAAAATCCCTAAGCATTTGTTTCAGGGTTATTTGAATATCTATAACAACTATTTTAAAGCGCCGTGGATGCCTGACCGTACCGAGGCTAACCCTAATGAGCTTAATCAAGATGATGCTCGTTATGGTTTCCGTTGCTGCCATCTCAAAAACATTTGGACTGCTCCGCTTCCTCCTGAGACTGAGCTTTCTCGCCAAATGACGACTTCTACCACATCTATTGACATTATGGGTCTGCAAGCTGCTTATGCTAATTTGCATACTGACCAAGAACGTGATTACTTCATGCAGCGTTACCATGATGTTATTTCTTCATTTGGAGGTAAAACCTCTTATGACGCTGACAACCGTCCTTTACTTGTCATGCGCTCTAATCTCTGGGCATCTGGCTATGATGTTGATGGAACTGACCAAACGTCGTTAGGCCAGTTTTCTGGTCGTGTTCAACAGACCTATAAACATTCTGTGCCGCGTTTCTTTGTTCCTGAGCATGGCACTATGTTTACTCTTGCGCTTGTTCGTTTTCCGCCTACTGCGACTAAAGAGATTCAGTACCTTAACGCTAAAGGTGCTTTGACTTATACCGATATTGCTGGCGACCCTGTTTTGTATGGCAACTTGCCGCCGCGTGAAATTTCTATGAAGGATGTTTTCCGTTCTGGTGATTCGTCTAAGAAGTTTAAGATTGCTGAGGGTCAGTGGTATCGTTATGCGCCTTCGTATGTTTCTCCTGCTTATCACCTTCTTGAAGGCTTCCCATTCATTCAGGAACCGCCTTCTGGTGATTTGCAAGAACGCGTACTTATTCGCCACCATGATTATGACCAGTGTTTCCAGTCCGTTCAGTTGTTGCAGTGGAATAGTCAGGTTAAATTTAATGTGACCGTTTATCGCAATCTGCCGACCACTCGCGATTCAATCATGACTTCGTGATAAAAGATTGAGTGTGAGGTTATAACGCCGAAGCGGTAAAAATTTTAATTTTTGCCGCTGAGGGGTTGACCAAGCGAAGCGCGGTAGGTTTTCTGCTTAGGAGTTTAATCATGTTTCAGACTTTTATTTCTCGCCATAATTCAAACTTTTTTTCTGATAAGCTGGTTCTCACTTCTGTTACTCCAGCTTCTTCGGCACCTGTTTTACAGACACCTAAAGCTACATCGTCAACGTTATATTTTGATAGTTTGACGGTTAATGCTGGTAATGGTGGTTTTCTTCATTGCATTCAGATGGATACATCTGTCAACGCCGCTAATCAGGTTGTTTCTGTTGGTGCTGATATTGCTTTTGATGCCGACCCTAAATTTTTTGCCTGTTTGGTTCGCTTTGAGTCTTCTTCGGTTCCGACTACCCTCCCGACTGCCTATGATGTTTATCCTTTGGATGGTCGCCATGATGGTGGTTATTATACCGTCAAGGACTGTGTGACTATTGACGTCCTTCCCCGTACGCCGGGCAATAATGTTTATGTTGGTTTCATGGTTTGGTCTAACTTTACCGCTACTAAATGCCGCGGATTGGTTTCGCTGAATCAGGTTATTAAAGAGATTATTTGTCTCCAGCCACTTAAGTGAGGTGATTTATGTTTGGTGCTATTGCTGGCGGTATTGCTTCTGCTCTTGCTGGTGGCGCCATGTCTAAATTGTTTGGAGGCGGTCAAAAAGCCGCCTCCGGTGGCATTCAAGGTGATGTGCTTGCTACCGATAACAATACTGTAGGCATGGGTGATGCTGGTATTAAATCTGCCATTCAAGGCTCTAATGTTCCTAACCCTGATGAGGCCGTCCCTAGTTTTGTTTCTGGTGCTATGGCTAAAGCTGGTAAAGGACTTCTTGAAGGTACGTTGCAGGCTGGCACTTCTGCCGTTTCTGATAAGTTGCTTGATTTGGTTGGACTTGGTGGCAAGTCTGCCGCTGATAAAGGAAAGGATACTCGTGATTATCTTGCTGCTGCATTTCCTGAGCTTAATGCTTGGGAGCGTGCTGGTGCTGATGCTTCCTCTGCTGGTATGGTTGACGCCGGATTTGAGAATCAAAAAGAGCTTACTAAAATGCAACTGGACAATCAGAAAGAGATTGCCGAGATGCAAAATGAGACTCAAAAAGAGATTGCTGGCATTCAGTCGGCGACTTCACGCCAGAATACGAAAGACCAGGTATATGCACAAAATGAGATGCTTGCTTATCAACAGAAGGAGTCTACTGCTCGCGTTGCGTCTATTATGGAAAACACCAATCTTTCCAAGCAACAGCAGGTTTCCGAGATTATGCGCCAAATGCTTACTCAAGCTCAAACGGCTGGTCAGTATTTTACCAATGACCAAATCAAAGAAATGACTCGCAAGGTTAGTGCTGAGGTTGACTTAGTTCATCAGCAAACGCAGAATCAGCGGTATGGCTCTTCTCATATTGGCGCTACTGCAAAGGATATTTCTAATGTCGTCACTGATGCTGCTTCTGG
>CAZRIV010000036.1:0-5107 GCA_964600235.1 uncultured Bacteriovoracaceae bacterium
GGCCAGAGTGCGAAAAATATTATCGACTGAAAAATTAGTGCGGAATGTCAGATGATTCAAGATTTAAATAATTGAGATACCTTGAACGCTTAAAAACAGGTTTGATATTACGATTTCATGTTAACAAAATTCGTCGAGGGAATTGGGGATACTTATCGTCGATTATCTCTAATATTTTATTAAGAAGCCTTGTCACATCCTGATCGATGCTAGCTAATTTTCCCTCTCCATCACTTGGAATTTTATGAAACCGGTGTAGAGGATTGGCGCAGAAACCAAAAATTGATTCATTCACTGCGGCCCAGGTCCCATGAATATAACCGGATGACCAATTGTAATAGAGATCATATTCTGTTTTTACCCCGGCCTTTTCACTCATTGATCTTAGATTTGAATTTTCCCAATTACCCAAATTTATTGTCGTAAATTCTTGTGACACGTCCTGATTTGCATGAATTCTTAATGAATCATAATCGATGCATTCAGGATATTGGCCCATTTCTTCATATTTTAATAGTGCGAGTTTTGCTTGACTTGTTCCATACTCTCTGTACGTCAACCATAAAGCCGCGTCGTCATTCTCTACCAAATATTTGAGGGTAATATAACTCTCGACAATCCCCCTCAACGCCATTCGAGAGATGATAGTCGTGCTTGCATAACCGCTCAGGATCTCATGATAAATTCGTAAACAATAAAGGGCAATTCCAAATATGGTGTCATGTTGAGCATCAATCCCAGTAGTTGTTCGGCTCTTATCACAGTGAGCAGCAACTTCTTCGATTAATTCATTAATCGATTCAGCAGAGGGAGACATAGGACTCTTAATTTCTGTCTTAGTAGTGGGCAGCGTAACGCAACACGTCTTTTTCAGGCACTCATCCCAAAAATCTGGTGACCAAGAATTTGAGGATGTTTTGTCAGGTTCATTCAAGTCCGATAGTGCGCCTTCTGCTGCTCTGATTGTGGGTCGAACCTTTCTCATATCCCCGTATCTTGGATATAGAATAAGTTCTTTGGCGGTTTCTGATAATTTTTTATCAAAATGCAATTTTCCCCGTGTGATTTGGAATAGAACTCGCACCCATCGGCAATCAGTGGACTCTTGTGACTGATGATCATAGCAAGAGAATACTGAATGCTGAAGCGCCACCCATTTGTCTTGCTCTGAAGCATTCGAGGATAGTTTTTCTCGCCAACTTGTCTTCCCGGGGAGCGCGTCAAATAGCAACAGTGGCGATAATGTATATTGGATGCGTTTAGAATCACATAGTGTTTCAATATAGCATTCCAATATCTCTCGATCAATTTTCCCTAACGCGGTCAGCGTCAGATCTGGTGGTTGCTTTTCCTCCGGTAGATCGGAGAAATAATTTACTGTATTTCTGAAAAAGGACAATGCATCTGGCCTTTTAATATTGCAGATAATTAGAGCAGCCCAAAGCATTTCCGGAAGTCTGTCATTAACCCATGACATTAATGCAATATTAGGCAGTTGAGCGAAAGGGGGGATGAGCAGTTTCCCTTTTCTTTTATGTTTGGATAGGGGTGACCGGGTTTCCAAAGCCTTAGATGGATCGATTTTTCTCATGATGATTCGGTGAATAACTGCTCCATCCGATCCCACGCCTCGAGCACGAGCCGGCGCGTCCGGTATTCGCCGAACTTCTTAATCTCCTTCTCCTTCAAAACCCGGAAGGTTTCGCCGGGGAACTCATCGCCGTAGACGTCGGCCGGGTCGAGGATGTACCGCATCTCGTCTCGAGTCAGGCCATACAACCGGCCGTACAGCGCGTCCAGTTCAGCGCGGAGAACCGCTCTCCGTTCATCGTCCCAGACGAACGGCGCGAGCGGGCACCCGTCCTCGGCGATCTCGGCCCAAGCCGGCGGCTCGAACGGGTGGCCGGCCGTCACGGCCGCGTTCGCCGCCCACTGCTCGCGGAGCCGGCCCCGCATCTCGTCGTTCGCGTCGCGCCAGACGTCGTCGGCGAAGGCCTTGATGTCCCAGGCCGTGTAGGTCAGTTCGAGGACGCGAGGGACGATGAACGCGAGGTCGTCGGGGGTGTAACGGTCTGGCGGGATGACAGGGAGTTGCTTGAGAATATAGGCATTCAAATGAGCACCCCCCATCTTTTGCCTGATGACATAATCAAAAATAATACAAGAAAAATTGGCGCAAAACAAGACTGCATCCTTGACAATATTTTCTCCGTTGAAAGTGATGACAGCAGCAGTATTCCCGACTGGGTAGAATGGGATAATTGTTCCCATGCCGCACCTTGAATCAGACGATTTTCGAGTGAGGTCTCTAAAGGCGAATATCCAACTCTTTTTCCAGTTTAATCCGTGTGTTTCAAGAAAGTGATTTTTATTCATCCAATATCTCGCGACAATGGATATGTTAGCATCTTTTTTTTCCTCTTTAGATAGCGGAAAAGGTTGAGCGCGAGCAATGAATCTTCTTTCAACAGGGACATTTAAAAAAGTACCAAATCTTGAATCATAGATATTAATGTACTTTGCCTCATATAATGGCAGAAATACTTCGACGCTATTTGTCAATTTTCCTGCAGACAATAAACAGTCTCGATTCTGCAGTGATTCGTATGTGTTTGATCCGAAAAGACCAGAATCATTGGTCATGTCGAACATACGAGAATATTTGATGTTCCATTCATTTTCTCGCCGGTATTCATTGAATAAGATTGGAGTAGATCTGTATATTTTTAATGTAATATTTTTGTCCTCAATTGTTAAAAAAGAAGGACATGTATGGGAATTTGGATTAAGTAGCTGAATCTCACTGATCGGAAGATCGTACATTCGTAAATCATCGCGCAGATTAATAATTTTAGTATTGTAAAACGAAAATCTTGCTGTTTCGGATGGTCTTTTATCACCTGATATTGTTAGGAGACAAAACCTTTCAATCGGCGCAACATTGGGGAAAATTAATTCCGAATTCACAAAATCATAAAGCGATATAAGCGTCTTGCTGATCACGATATGAGAAAAAAAATTTTGGGTGTAATAATCGGTTGCAACGCCAGTTTTTACAATAATTCCTGCGATACCCATTGGTGAAATTAGATTAATACAAGATAATTCTGAAAATAAAGCATAGGTATTAAGATCCCCTATTGCAGACAAGGGAAATCTCTTTGAGTTGCTGATATAGGTTGAGTATTTCTTTGAATATCGTAACTCCCCTATCCATTCAGAGAATAGATGAGGTTCGCGAATTGATATTCCATGGATGAGCTCTGCTCTTATTCTTTTATCAGTGCATTCAGCAATTTGTTGACATTTTCCGATGAACCACTCCCTCTCAATAATTTTTGTTTTTTCCCACGGTGGATTCCCGAGCACGCAGTCGAACCCACCCCTCGCGAAGACTTCGGGGAACTCGAGCGGCCAGTGGAAGAACCGGTACCGCCGAGAGAGCTGTCGGGCCTCTTTCACCGCCTCGAACGATTGGACTGTTGGGCCGCCGGCGAGATAGGATCGGACGGTCCCTGTGGTCGGGATCGTCCCGGCATCGAGCGCCTCGGACGTCAGCGGGGCGAAGAACGCCGACGTCCAGAGGTCGCAGGCCGTGCGGTTGTGGCAGAGGGGCGTCCCTTCGGCCTGGGCGGTGCGATACGCGAGCGCCTTCTCCTTGACCTCCGCCGGGGTATTGTCCGCGATAGTGTAGAGCCGGCTCCGGGCTTTGTTCAGGTCGCCGAGGTCGACCGGCTCGGCCATGGTGAGCGTCGTCTGGCCGCTGCGCTCGAGCTTGTTCCGCTTCTTGATCTCCCGCGCGACGGCCTTGTCGTCACCCGTGACGGCCGTGTACGCATCGTCGGGGATGCCGTCGGTCAGGACGGAGAGGTCGTAGACGCCGACGAGGGAGTCGCCGCAACGGATGCGGTGGTCGAGGAAAGTGAGCGGCCGGCCCATGGAGTGCCCCTCGAGCCAGAGCGCGACGCGGCAGAGGTCGACCGCGAGCGGGTTCTTGTCCACGCCGTAGATGCAGTGCGTGATCGCGTCGCGGACCGCGAGCCGCTGCGCCTCGGACGACGGCTCCTCGTCGCCCGTGCGGGCGCGGGCGAGCTCCCGGCCGATCCGGCGGGCGGCCGCGAGCAGGAAGTGGCCCGAGCCGCAGGCCGGGTCGCAGACCGAGAGGGAGAGGAGCGCCTGCTCCTTCTCTTTCGGCGTCCTCACGGCGGCGAGCCGGCCGTCGATCACCGGGACGAGGGCCGACTGGACGAGCTCGTTCACGAGCTCGGGTGGGGTGTAGTACGACCCCGTCGACTTCCGCTCGGTCCCGGCTGAGAGCGCGAAGGTCGGCCGGCCGTTCGCCGTGGCGAAGACCGGCGCGAAGTCGAGGAGGGACTCGTACACCGAGCCGAGCTCCTCCACGTCGAGCGCGCCGTAGTTGATCCGCCGCCAGGGCGCCCGCTCCTTCTCGCGGTACATCGAAAGGTCCCAGATCGCCGAGAGGAGGGTGCGGTTCGGGAGCGCGCCCTCCGCGAGGTCAGCGAGACCGTCGACTGCGAAGAGGTCGCCGTTCAGGATCGGGACGCCGAGGGCCGCCCCCGCCCGTTCGTCGCCGAAGAGGCGAAAGGTGGTCCCGAGCCCTTCCCAGAGATCGCGCTGCTCGGAGTACGCCGCCCGAACCTCGGCCAGGCGGCGGAGGCGTGAGATGCTGTAGTGGTCGCGGTACCGGGCATCGTCCGAGACGAGGCCGCGTTCCTCCGAGACCGCGAGGAAGAGAAGGCGGTAGATCAGCTTCAGGAGCTGCTGGTAGTAGTCGAACGGCGAGAGCTCGCCCGACGCCACCCGCGCCCGGAGCGCGTCGTTCGCCGGGTGGGCGAGGAGGCCGTCGCCGATCGTCGTGAGCGCCTTCTCCACCCCGTCGCGGAGGTGGTCGCGGACCCGACCCCCTTGCTCCACCGTCGTCCGGTGGTACCGCTCGAGGAGGCAGTCCTTGACGTCTTCGCCCGTGCGGGGCAGGCGGGTCGCGTGGAGGATGCGGACGAAGAGCGCGAAGTCCGCGAACCGTTCCTCCTCCATCATCCGGGCCAGGTCGAACTCGACGTACGACTGCCGCCGGATCAGGTGCGAG
>CAZRIV010000037.1:0-2219 GCA_964600235.1 uncultured Bacteriovoracaceae bacterium
TCCTGATCTCTTCGGCATTTCTTCCCTTTATGACTTCGCCCATTATGTAAATTACATTGTCCAGATGGTCGAAGGCCCTGTTAAGGTGTGTTTTTGAGTTTGACGGCATATGCTGGAACCTCCGTGTTAGGTAACTAGAGTATAGCAACGATGTTGTCGTTTGACCAAACGAAAAATCTGACGCTCACAGGCTTTTTGGAGCAGTTAGAAGTCGAAAAGCCCCCTGTCTTGACACATCTCTTACTCTTGTAGATAGGATTTGCTGATATTAAGCTAGTATATAGTTGAGAATAGCATAAGAGAGGAGTGTGGAGTTGATGAGGATAGTCAAATCGAAGTCCTGGGAAGCCTTCGAGATAGGTAAGGAGAACGGAGTCTGGGGCTGCAACAGGAAGCGTTACGGTAACTGGACGATGGGCGAGAGACTGATCTTCTTTGTTGAGGAAGACGGAGTGGCCATAGGCGAGTTGACGAGTGAGCAGTTTCAGTCTGACGAGGTGTTGTGGGAAGATAATCTTTACCCAAACAGGATACGCTTTCAATGCTCAAAGGTTTTCAAAGCTGAAGAAGGTAAGAAGCTTCAGGCTTCGATAAAGAAGATACTGAGAGAGGGATACGGCTCAAACTACGGGACGATCATCCTTTTTGGCACGAAGATACCGGAGGAGCTGGAGGCAGAGATCGAGAGTGTTTTGAGAAGTTTATAATACTTCATCCACTTTTCAGGCAAAGCGTTAAACGCTCCTCCAATAACAAATACATCGTTCTTAAGTGAAAACTCAAGAGAGAAATAATGAATAAATAGCACATTTTTTGTGATGAATCTGGCAAGACGAAGGCATATATAAGAGTTTGGAATCATCATAAGTAAAGCACTAATCTCTATATATCAATAATTAAGCGCTTCTCACTATTGATAATACATCTTTTTGCTTTCCTACACTTTGTGATATAATCACACCGAAAGTAAGTCTGGGGGGTGCTACTATGGGTGAAGTTCTAACTATTGCAAACAATAAAGGCGGAGTAGGAAAGACCTTAGTTACTCTTGCGATTGCTAGTACAATTACTTGGCTACAAAAAAATGATAGTTCAACACTTCCCACTAATATGCGGAAACTTCCGATTCTCGTTATAGACACGGACCCTCAGGCAAACACGACCGAAGCGTTGGGAATCGATCCTGTTGAAGTCCCAGTCAATATCCTAGAATTGTACGAAAACCCTTCAGTCATCGAAACTACCTCCGGAATTTCTCTGCTTCAGGAGTCCCCAAAGCATAAGAACATTGTCGTCGTTCCTTCATCTATAAAACTGGAAAGCATAAGCAACACTTTGCCATCTCAGATAGATGGAAGAACCCGTCTCAAAGATGCAATAAGTAAAATACGTGATAATTACTCTCTTATAATTATAGATACTCCGCCTTCCCTCGGCATATTTACACAGAACTCTGTTGTGGCGGCCGATAATATTCTAATTCCATTAACTCTAACTAAACACGCTCTCCTGGGAGTGAGCAATATGCTCACTTTTTTGGTAACCGCCAAGAAGAGCCAAAATCCTAAGCTGAACGTTCTGGGTCTGTTAGTCAACGCCTATGATAAGCGATACAGGCTGCAAACAACTTTATTGAAGGCGATACAGAAGGAGTATGACACCTTCTCGTTTGATACAATAATTCCAACATCCTCAAGAATGGTGGAAAATATAGCTGCACGTCGTAATGTTTTACACAATATCGCCGTAGAGCACAGAAACATTATGATAAACCTACTCGCCGAGATGTTTAACAGAATAGAGCATCCGGTCACTTTTCATAAAGGGTGACTAATATGGTGAAGAAGGATAAGAAGAAAGACACTACTTTGGACGAAATTCTCCTCTCAACGGAAAGCGTTAATGAAATTGGAGTTGAGCAGGCACGTTCTTTATCAAAAGCCGCCTCGTATGAAAAGGGGGTTGAATCAATCTGGGGGATTTCAGCACAAAGAGAAAAGAAGGAAGCACATATCCCAATAAAAGAAGAAGACAAGGGAGTGGGGGGTACGGAAAGCGTACCCGGTACGGAAAACGTACCGGTTAAAGACCATAGCGGTACGGAAAGCGTACCCGGTACGGAAAGCGTACCCGGTACGGAAAGCGTACCCGGTACGGAAAAAAGCGGTACGGAAAGCGTACCCGGTACGGAAAAAAGCGGTACGGAAAGCGTACCCGGT
>CAZRIV010000037.1:2319-4769 GCA_964600235.1 uncultured Bacteriovoracaceae bacterium
CGGTACGGAAAGCGTACCCGGTACGGAAAAAAGCGGTACGGAAAGCGTACCCGGTACGGAAAGCGTACCCGGTACGGAAAGCGTACCCGGTACGGAAAGCGTACCCGAAGCCTGCAACCAGCTTATAAACAGGCTTTCAGATGCCGACAGAATTTTTGTCATCAAACGAATTCTAGCCCTAAATGTACCTCATTCAGCGCGCTGTCTTCTGCTCCATATGCTTATCACAATGAGTGCTACTAAAGAAGAAATCTCCGTTAGTGCTATTAGTAGAGAAGCAGGCACCAGAAAAGCTACAATGGTTGAAGCTCTAAGAACCCTGGAGATGGAAGAAATCATCGGTGTTCAGCGTAAAATAACGGGTGTAGTCGTTGATCTTAGTCCATTTCTAGGGGGTACGGAAACCGTACCGGGGTCTTCACGTATGTATGTATGTATGAATAATAATATAAATAAAGAGCAAACAAACAAACAAACAATAGGGGGTACGAAAAACGTACCCCCCAGAAAATCGTTTAGACAGCAGGCAATTCAAAACAACATCGAAGAAATTCTTGTTGCTATTGACCTCCTTGGGATTATCAGAATTGCAGGGGGGAGGGTGGTTGTATCCAAAAAAGTTCTGAAGCTAGTTTCTTCAGCTGCCTTGTCAGATAATGAAAAAATAGCGGTAATTGCATTGGCTAAAAAAGCAACTACGCAGGCAAAAAAGAACCCGCAGGCCTATTGGATCAAAATAGTTGAAGAAAAAGACCGAGATGAGCTCACTGAAAATGACCTGCAAGAAGCCAAGGACTTTATGAAATTGTGTGAGACATTTCGTTATAAGTCTTTTGAGGCGCCAGGTTTAGAAGAATTGAAGCGGCTGATGTCTGTTTTGCTGAAGCAAACAAGCGCTTTCAAAGATAGGAATAGCCTTGTCGACTATCTACAGCTAAAAGCACACGAGCTTGAGGAGAGACTAGAAAAATATAAAGCATTATTGCCCCAACCTCTGTCCTAAGGCTTTCATTTGGAGGGACTGTTCGCTTCCATAGGTTTAGTCCTTTTCAATGCCATAAGAAGGTTCTTAACCTCAATTCCTCGGTCAAGGCTGTTTGCGTATCTTCGGAGTAAACCGTAGTTGATTTCGTAGCACACCAGAGCCCGGTAGAATATACTTATCAACTCATCATATCCGAGGCCATACAGCCAGTGGTAGTTGTCGGCAAGATCGACAAGCAACTTTTCAAGGCTTGGAATTTGGACATTGCTTACAGATTTCAAAGCTCCGTTGCCCATAGCGGCTCTCACAAAGCAGCACTTCACTCCTTCCCGAGAGCGTTTGTGAACATTGGTTATGTTAGAGCTGAAGAACATTTCGGGGTGCGTTTTTCTCAGGAAGTAGATTAACTCTCTTTCCGTATCCTGTATTGTCTCAAGCACTATTATTTGAGGTAAAGCTCCTGCCATATAGAACTCTGAAAGCCATAAGGTGTAAGATACCGAAAGTCTAAGAGATCCGTGGAGCTTTCTTTGAGCGCTCTGAAAAAGGTCTGCAATTTCATCTGGGATATCCGGAGTAAAGCACCTTTTGTTTCCGTAGGCAAAGAGCTTACCATCGATCTTCCTGATAACACCCTCTCTCTTTAGCTTGCCTACGGCACAGCTCAGAGCCCAATCCGGGGTCTCCGGAAAGCTTACTCTTAGCCCTTCGAGTATCTGTTTTGTTGTCAGAAATGGCACCCCTGAAAAGATGCTTTCCAGGTGCTCAATGTATGGATTTTCTATTATTCTCACCCCTCGTGGTAATTTGAATGTGGGAAGAGTATTCGTAAAGATTGTTAATTATGCCTTCCGACACATACTTAATTTGTTATGGTTAATGTTTTTGTTATAATAATACAAATAAGTTCTTGTACCGACGATTATACATTAAAGTGCTAGACGGTACTTTAATGAAGGTAGATGACCTGCTTTCTGTATAACCGGACCATATTAGTAATAATTACTCTTGACCATTGTAATCAAACAGGGATATTCCTTAAGATAGAAGGGGGAAGCCGTGCTTAAAATTGTCGGATTTGAGAGTTGTCGTAACACATCGGAAGAAGCGGTCGCGAAGGCTCTTACAGGGTTTTTTTCTGAAAGAAGTGGTCTTTTGCTTATTGAACCACGTTTGTGTACAACTACCTCCTTCGCTACGGATATTTTTCTCTGTACTCCGGAAGTGGGGGCCGCAGTTATAGAAGTTAAAAACCACAGTATTGATCAAATACTGGAAGTCAGTTCAGGGAAATTTACCGTGAAGTACAAAGGGAGCTTGTTCAATAAGAAAAGAGAGAAAGATCCAATATCACAGGCAGAGAACGCTATGTATACAATCAAAGAGGCCATAACACCCAACACACCTCTACCCCTTTTTACCATAAGAATCGCGCTTCCAAATATCTCTGAGAAGGAGTGGATTG
>CAZRIV010000038.1:0-4488 GCA_964600235.1 uncultured Bacteriovoracaceae bacterium
AAACTTGTTAGACTACTACACCCATTAGCGTAGGTATACATAAAATAATCCCCTACTGTACTTATAGGGGTTGCAGTAGTGTCCCACGCAACGGTAACACTTGCTTTTATGTTAGGAAGTATAGCAGTACCATCAGAAGACATCCCAGACAAGGGGGTTCTAAATTGGTAGATGGTACTAGCGTTTAGTGTACAGTCAGTAGTCAACCAAGACCCAGAGGTACCTTCTCTCCACTCGGTTGACTTAACCATTGTCTTTACGACTTGGGAAGCGTCACTTGCTACTGTAATTGTCGCTATTACTGCATCGTATGCTTGTGCCATTAGTATCTAAGATAAACCCAAATTAAAAAACACATGATATTCCACCTTAATAAAAACAATAAGAGAAGGGTTGTTAGAACTCCTACTATAAATGATATTGTGTGTCCTCTTGTTATTCTCATTGTTAATCCACTCTCAAGTTAAAATCACTCATAATCTAAATAATCCTAAACTTAAAAGTAAAAAGAAGTAAGCAATGTAATCTCGCAGAAAATACAATGCTATCAAAAGAACTCCTCCTATTATATATTTGTGTATGTTGTGTCGGTTTTGCACTAGGTCTTAATAATGTAATTAAATACTATGTAAGGTTGTAGGTTGTTATGTGCATTTCCTCCACCTGCATTTCCAGTTTCAGTATCTTTTACAAAATTATAAGTTCCCTTTAATAATGCATCTCCACCTGTACCTATCTGTTGATTAAGAGTCCACATAGGGTGATTATGGATTGGCATCTCTGCTACTGTTAGTGTATGTGTCTTTTCTCCACCCGTTTCTCCTAGAGTATCAAAACTCGTATCGCCACTATCACGACCTACTGGCACTTTACCTTTTACATTAGGAACATTAAAGGTTGTTGAACCATCACCTGTTCCATAAGTTGTTCCTATTGCTGTAAACAAGTCTGCATAAGTTGTTCTACTTACTGCACTACCATCACAAAGTAAATATCCTGTTGGTGCAGAAGAACCTCCAAACATCATAATAGAACCAGGAGGATTAGTATTCGTTATTGTGTTGTTCTTTCCATCTATTGTCTTATTAGTTAGTGTCTGAGTGTCTGTTGTTCCTACTATTGCTCCACTAGGAAGTGTCTTGTCTGAAGTCTTAATCTTTTTATTGGTCAAGTCAAAAATAGCCACTTCTCCGTCTGCAATTCCTGCGTCGTCTATTGATGTTACATTGGTTGCCTTTGCAATCTTCGTATCTGCATAGGCTTTAATACTCTGTTGTGTTGCCAGTTTAGTTGCACTATTGGAAGCCATATTGTCCTCATCAAGTATTGCTGTTCCACTCACCCCCGTATCAATTACAGGACTTGTTAAGGTCTTGTTGGTTAGTGTCTGTGTATCAGTAGTGCCTACAAAAGCACCTGATGGATTAGTTTTAGCAGCCAAGATACTTCCATTCCCAGTTATTACACCAGTTAGATTTGTTGTTGTTGAGGTTGTTAAGTTAGGAGTTGGTAATCCTTCTACCAATAGATTCCACTTCCCTGCACTTAAGTCTGTTGCAAATGTTCCTGAAGTATGGGCTGTTACACAAACATACCCACTACCACCTTGTTGTACTGTATCATTTACTGCATAAACTGTTGAAGTAGCCCAAGGACCTTTCCAAGTAAACTTTGTACTGTCAACATAGGTTTTAGTCGCCTTAGCACTAGGTAATGTATCATCACTTGCACTCACAGAACTTAAATCTGTGTCTAATACCCCACTTGCTAAGTGAGAGGTTGTCAAACTTGCACTCTTAACATCAGCCTTTATTGAAGGAGTGTCGTCTGTGTATGTTAAATCAACTGTTGTTGTGTCTGCTAAAATTGTCCCTACTGCGTCTTGTGCCTGTTCGTCGGAATACCCACTAACAGGAGTTCCATTTACAAGATAATTTTGTCCAGTTGGTATATTTACCGACCCACTATCATCAATAGTTACTAAAGAGTTTTGTATTAGTTTTCCAGTTACTGAATCAAACCTTGCTACTGCATTGTCTGTTGCACTTGAAGGTCCACTAACATCTCCACTACCCTCACCAGCAGCCCCCTTTTGAGCCATTAAGTTCCAATAGGTTGTGTTAGTAGGTAAGTTCCCTGTTGAATTAAGTATACAAATGTAACTAGAACCCTCATAAAAAACTGCATCATTGACAACATACGCTGTCCCACTACTGTAAGTTCCTTTCCAATTAATATCTAATCCATCTTCTCCATCAGCCCCAGCAGCACCTGTATCTCCTTTATCACCTTTTTCTCCTTTGTAATTCTTCCATAGACCTGTAAAATCCGAAGCCTGTGGAGAGGCTATTGGAGAGGTTGTTGCTTTAATCGCTATATAGTCTAAACTAGCGTCAAATGTAGTCGTAAATCCTGTTCCATTTGCGTCACTTGCATAGGCTATATACACATAGGCACTACTTCCATCTTCACCAGCCACTCCTTGCTCTCCTTGAATACCTTGAATACCTTTATAGTTTTTCCAAAGTCCAGTAAAGTCTGAAGCCTGTGGCGTTGCAATAGGTGTAGTCGTTGACTTAATAGCAATATAGTCTAGGTTGGCATTAAAAGTAGTTGTAAAGCCTGTACCACTTGAGTCTGAAGCATAAGCAATATATACATAAGCGTCTTCTCCGTCAACTCCATCTGCTCCAGCAGGACCAGTAAGACCAGTATCTCCCTTGTCTCCCTTATCACCTTTATCTCCTTTTAATCCCTGAGGTATACCAAAATCAAAGACCGCAGCACTTGTGGTTCCAGAGTTTACAACTGTAGCACTTACTCCAGCAGCCAATGTTGTTGTAGTACCAGCATCAGCAGTCGCAGCAGTACCTGTATCACCCTTGTCCCCCTTATCGCCCTTGTCTCCTTTATCACCTCTAGGAATAGTAAAATCTAGTATTGCGGCACTTGTAGTACCACTATTTACAACATTTGCATTAGTACCAGCCAATCCTGTTGTAGTTGTTCCTACATCTACTGTCGCAGCATCTCCTTTTTCTCCTACAAATTGAGCAACGTTTGCCTTCTTAGTTGTTCCATAAGTAGAAGCAGAAGTGTCTGACACATCTACAACAGCCATCCAGTCGTTATCTTTGTCTACTGTTTCTAGTGTTGTTAATTCTGTAAATGTTTTGTTACCTGCCATTTTGTATATTGTCTAAATTAAAGTTCTGCAACTGCCAAACAGAAATTATGATATGCTGCTACATATACAGTATTTCCTGCCTGTGGGAAGCACTTTAATTTTATTGTGTGGCTTCCTGCAGACAAACCAGTTTTTACATAAACTACCGTTGAAGGAATATAGTTTGTTGAATTTGTTAGCGAACTTGCTCCAGAAACATCAGATCCATCTATTTCTAAAATAAGACCAGAAGTTGCAGCACTCGTCTTAATTGTTGCAGTCCCTATAATTAGAAGATTACCACCTTTAGTTGTAACTGTAACCTGTGCCGAACCTATTTGAGCAGAACTTGTTGTCGATTGTTCAGTTGTTAAAAAATTAATGTAAGAAGCCCCTGCTTTACCAGAATCTACATATGCTTTAATACTTTGTTGTGTTGCCAATTTCTTATCACTATTAGAAGACATAGTATCTTCATCTAAGACCGCAGTTCCACTTACCTGTGTGTCAATTACTGGTGAAGTTAATGTCTTATTAGTCAATGTCTGTGTTCCTGTCGGAGTTACAACATCTCCCGTCGGAGTATTTATTACAGGACTTGTTAATGTCTTATTAGTCAATGTTTGCGTTCCTGACGGAGTTACAACATCTCCTGTAGGAGTATTTATTACTGGACTTGTTAGTGTTTTGTTGGTTAATGTCTGTGTTTCCGTTGTTCCTACAATAGTATCTGGTAGTACCCTGTCTCCTAATAACTTTCTAACAGTAGCCTTTTTAGTTGTTCCTGTACTATCTTGCGTTGTATCACTTGTATCAACAACAGGTATGTAATCAGTTGTTTCTGTTATCTCTGTTGCCTCTGTTAAATCAAGTATTTTTATGTCTGCCATTTTTACACATCATTTATTTTAGTATATGTTGTTTCTATATCTGCTGTATCAGTCCATATTTCTAAATCCTCTCCATGACTGTATACAAGATAGTCCAAGTTTCCTTCCGACATTAGATTTTCTCTGTATCCCTCTGTAACAAGCCTAATCAATCCCCCAAAGAACCCCCAATTAGTATCTTTATCACTAACATCTGTAAAACCACTCTCAATTCCCTGTTCTACCAATCCCAAACCATCTTGTGTCAGCAATCTTCTTCCATCTTGTGTTGTTAAGTTGTCCCCACCGCTGTATTTCCTAAAAGAGGTAGTTTTGTCACTTACTTCTGTCCAGTTTGTCATTATAACCCTCCATAATTATCTACCTTTGCTATTGTACCCCCACTGTCAATGTTTCTCTCTACAATGTTGTTCTCCATCTCATCAAGACCCA
>CAZRIV010000039.1:0-4351 GCA_964600235.1 uncultured Bacteriovoracaceae bacterium
TAATAATTTATATTCCTAAATAGTGTTAGGATCTACTGTTAAACATAATCTCCCCTGCTCGTCCTTTACAAAGGCTTCCTTAAACTTTACAGGGTTTGTAATGACATCATCCCCCCACACCTTTTTAGCCACATAATACATCTCTCTTGGGATAATAGCTTCTAGCCTCCAATCTCTACTCTTACTGAACCCATCACCCCTACTTGCTCTCATCTTTGCGTTTCTCTCAAACACCCCATCAAAATCATTCTTTAACCCCCTCGCCATCTTCTCCTTCCTTATCTTCTCTATTCTCTCTCCAATGGCTTTAGCTAATATTTGCTCCTGCTCTTTATTCTTAGGAGCTAACTTAAGAAGAATATCCTCTACCTCCTCCTTGCTTCTACCTGTTAGCTTCTTCCCACTTGGGTCTACCAATGTCATATATCAATTATACCATTAAAAAGAAAAGGGAGAGGTTGCCCCCCCCTTCTCAAAGAATTAGAAGTAAAAACTACTAAACTGCTAGTCTAGTCATTTTACCATTCATCTTCTCTGCCCTTGCCTCTAAGGTCAGTTCACCAATCAAGACTCCATTCTTTGCGTCTGCTGTTTCTGGAGTATCCTTCTTAGCAACTGGTCTTAGCTGTGCTATAGCCCACATATCTTTTTGTAGGACTGCTAACTCGGTATCGGCAACCTGACTGTCGCCTTCAACCATAAGTCTTCCAAATGGAGAAGAGTATACTAACATCTGAGATGTAAACTCTTTATTTCCATCATTGTAAGTCCTGTCTGAACTCATAAGCTGTGCAAGTTTGTTTACTTGAGTATATGAACCAAGTAACCAGTCTGGTCTTCCACCATTCTCATAACAATCCTGGATTAAGCTATTAAGCTCTGCCTCTGTTAAGGCCCTTCCAGTCCCTGTCCCTGAGGATATATTGGTGGTAATGAATCCCATGATTCCCTTTAACTCCCTACCAGTTCCAGATGCTCCTGAGTTACCGGAACCTGTGACTAGAGCTTTCTCTATGTCTCTACCGATAGCCTCCAAGGCAACCTGAACCCTGAATGCGTATTCATCTTCCATTCCTGCTGGGTCTACCGCCTGTTGGGTGTTAGATACTTGGAATGTTTTTCTGAATATCTGGGTATAGTTTGTTAATCTACTTGGTGCAGTTAATGCTCCGTATTCATATGTAGCACCTTCTATCTGTGCGTTTGCGGCGGCACTGTCATGCTCGTATGTACTCCACTCGTGAAGGGTGTTCTTTGCAGATACCTTTCTGAGCTTTGAATACACGGGTGTCGTCATGTCTCCGATTTTTGTTAATACATCTGTCAAATCTTCGTGATTTGTTGATGCTTTGTATGTCTGATAAACAGCCATTGTAATAATAACTAATTTTAATGTCCTCTGTATCCTCGTGAATAACAGCCCCTAGAAGTCTAGTGAATAATTCCACCTTCCCAACGCTTTTACTTCGGCTATATGTTAAGCCTTTGGCATTGGTGCAAACTTCTTAAGAAACTGTGTAAAGTCTCCTGTTTTTGTAGCAGCTTCAAGCTCTGAACTCCTGGTATCATTTACCTGGTTCATTCCCCCTTGCTGCTTCTCGGAATATGTAGAACTTCTCTGTTGCTTTGCTCTAGCCTCTGCTATCTGGTCTAAGTGTTTTAACTTATAGGCCGTCTCGGGGTCAGATATAAACTGCCCTGTTTTAGCCAACTCATCCATATAAGCGGCGACTTCGGTTGCGACAAACCTTGGCATTCCATCAGATCCATCGTACTTACCTTCCAAACGATTACACTCCGAGATAAACATATTTGCTGCCTTCTCTTCCTGCATAATCTTTTGCTGTTCTTCCTTAGTAACAAACCCTAGCTTCTTGAGTGTCTCTTTTGCGACCTCTAATTGCTGTTGTTGAGCCTGTTCGTCAGGAGTCATACTGGCAAGTCTTTGGGCTTCTTCCTGTTGTGCCCTAAGCTCTGCTAATTCCGCTTCGTACTTCTTAGCCTTCTCATTAACTTCTGCAAACCTATCATAAGGAATGCTCTTAGTCTCTGGGGCCTTAGTACCATCCTGTATTCCCTCACTGGTGGTTTCCGTCTTCTCTGACGATTCAATAGAAGTATCTACAGTGCTTGTTTCTACTGGTGCTGAATCAGTAACGGGAGCTTCCGTTGTTGTGTTTACAGCTATTGTGTTCTCCTCCATAACTTTTCCCACATTTTAACGACTTCAGTGTCGGTTGGGTTATTAAATTTAACTATAAAGAGCGATTAGTGGATACTCTCCACTGAGCAACAGGCCGAGGATAGACCTGCTGCGCAATAAAGACTATCCTTATTTAATTATAACACGACCCTACACTTGTAACTCCATCCCCTCTGGCAGCGGTGCGTCAGGGTCTACCTCACCCATTCCCATTGGCATTGGTGGCGTTTGCTCTTCTGCTATTCTTTCCTTTTCTTCTTCTGCGTCTATATTAAGATTCTCCAATAGGGTCTGCCTACTTACATCCCCACCTGCTCTTAGGGCCATTAGAATGTCTCTCTTGGCCTCCTTTGTATGAGCAACTCCACTTGTGATTCTTACCTTGACCTCTGGGTTGGAAGGAATAGCTACTACCTTTAGAAGCCTCTCTATATCTATTGGCGGTTGCCCTCCACCTAGTACCCCGTAATATTTCCCATTTGAAGCCCTAAATGGCTTTGTAAGTAACTGATACTCATACCCTAGTTGGAGTATATCCTCCCCTAGTTTTGCCAAGCAGTTGGCTAAGTTGTTTACAAGGTCAGATAACTGATTGAAGTTAGAGGCAATTAAAGTCTCAATAGCAATGCCACTCTTTACTCCAGTCGGAGTCTGTCCTATAAAGGCCTCGTTAGCTGCTCCTATCATTTGAATATACATCCCAAGTGCGTTTATCTGCCTGTCTACATCACTTCCCATTGGAGGTGTTGGTAAGAACTCAGGCTTAAACCCTGCTTTATAGTATATCTTCTCACCATTCTGATTGGTAACACTCTTTACTCCTGCTCCCTTAGGAATAAGTAATCTTCCTTTATTGATTAAGATGTTGTACTCCAACCTTGAGGTCTCTAAATAGTTACTAGCCTTGTTTAATGGTACTATATTCTTAACCCAGCCTTCACCATAAATACCACCTACATTTATATCAGGTTGGTATATCTCAAAAGGTAATTTCTTGAAGGTTGTTAGCTCATTTCTAAGTATCTCATTACTCTGTGGACTTGTTGTAACAACTCTTATACCCTCTTTAGTAACACACCAAGTCTCGTGTAGTATGACATTCTTACTTGAATTGCTAGTATTATTCTCACTGTTTAGTATTAAGTTCTTGTAATCACTCTCTGATAGGTCTGAAGTGGTAGTAAGGTTCTCTATTGCCTTCTCGTCATAATTAGGGTTCTCCTGGATTAACTCCAAAGGCTTACTCATAACCTTAACCACATACCTTGCGTCTTCTACTCCTGTACAGTATGGGTCAATATAAGTATCAAAAGGATCTAAACACTCTACCCAAGCGTTACCCTCTCCATCATCTAATTTGTCATCATAACCATATTGGAATATACCAAGTCCATAAAGTAAACCAAAAAGCAAACCCTTGTTAATCTTCTCTTCTAGGTTTAATCTATCGTATTGGAAGGCTAAATACTCTCCTAATATTCTTGAAGTGTCATTGTCTAACTCTCCATAAGGCAAGGCGTCTACATCCCAGCTTGGGTTAGTCTTCATGACTGCATTCCTTATAGCCCTACACACCATGTATGTGTGGTTGATATAAAAGGTCAATGGGTTTCTAACATCCTTTACGAATGTTCCTGTTGTTCTGTCAAACTTGAGATTCTGATTGCCCTTGTAGTACATGTAGTTTACAAACCATTGAAGCTCTACATTTGAGCCTCTCCAGTTTCTACTCTCTTCAAACTTCTCTTTGGTATAGGTCATCCAATACTCTTTGTCGTACTTTTCTTTCCCCTTTTTCTCCTCGTACTTCTGGGCTGTGCTTGTTGCCATTTGTGTATTCTACAAGTTTAATATCCTCTTATCCTCTACTTTACATTCTTCTCTATCGCTTCCTGTATAACCGAGTCCATATTCTCTAGTTCTACAAGATTGCTAGTATCTTCAATCTCATCTGCTTCAGGCTTCTGGGCATAAGTTGTAAACTCTGGTAAGTCCCTAGCCTTTAATAGCTTCTGTAATTCCTTTCTCTCTCTACTTCCTACAACAACCTGTAAACAAGTTATCACTCCCATTGATAAAATAGCTAATCCTAGTAAAATGCACAAAATAAATACCGTTGTCTCCATATACATAATTATATCATATTAA
>CAZRIV010000040.1:0-4229 GCA_964600235.1 uncultured Bacteriovoracaceae bacterium
ATTGCAGGCGTGAGCTGCGCCCGGTCCATCAACGAGGACTCCTACCAGATGCAGAAGCTCTTCCGCGCAGTGATCGGCACCAACAACATCGATCACTGCGCGCGTACGTGACACGCCCCCACGGTTGCCGGTCTGGCAACCGCATTCGGCTCCGGGGCAATGACCAACTCCTTCGGTGAGTTCGCAAAGGCAAAGATGTTCTTCTGCATCGGCACCAACATGACCGAGGCACACCCCGTGGCCGCAACCTTCCTCAAGAACGCCGTCGAAAACGGGGCGAAGCTCATCGTTGCCGACCCGAGACGTCAGCCCCTGGCTGAGTTCGCGGACATCTTCGCCCAGATCAGGGTAGGCAGCGACATCGCCTTCCTCAACAGCCTCATGCATGTCCTCATCAAGGAAAACCTCTACGACAGGAAATTCGTGGAGGAGAACTGCACCGGGTTCGAGGCCTTCAGGGAGCACATCCTGGAGAACTATCCTCCCCAGCGGGCTTCCGATATCTCCGGGGTCAGCCAGGAGAAGATCCGGCGCATAGCACATCAGCTCGCCACCGTGAAGCCCTGCATGGTCTGCTACACGCTGGGCATCACCGAGCACACCTGCGGGCGCAACAACGTGGTCTCGGTGGCCAACCTGCAGATGCTGCTGGGTAACATGGGCGTGGAGTCAGGTGGCGTGAACCCGCTTAGAGGCCAGAACAACGTGCAGGGCGCCTGCGACATGGGCGCGCTGCCGAACGTGTTCCCCGGCTACCAGCAGGTGGCCAGCGCGGACGCCCGGGCCAAGTTCGAGAAGGCCTGGGGCGTGGACAAGCTGCCCGACAAGCCGGGACTCATGATCCCCCAGATGATGGAGGGCCTGGTCACCGGCAAGGTCAAGGCCCTGTGGATCTTCGGCGAGAACCTGGCCAACTCCGAGCCGGACATCGCCAAGGTGGAGCACGAGCTCGCCTCCGCCGAGTTCCTGGTGTGCAACGATATCTTCCCCACCGAGACCACCAGGTTCGCACACGTGGTTTTCCCGGCCGCTGCATGGAGCGAGGACGACGGAACGTTCACGAGCTCTGAGCGCCGGGTGAGCCGGGTGCGCAAGGTGAGCCAGGCGCCCGGCGAGGCAAGGCCCAACTGGTGGATCTTCAAAGAGGTCGCGAAGCGGCTGGGCCAGGACTGGTCGTCAACCAGCGGCCCCGAGCTCTGGGACAACGAGGTGTCCGTGCTGGCGCCGGCCTACGGCGGCATCAAGTACTCCCGCATCGAGAACGACGGCCTCCAGTGGCCGTGCCCGAACGTGGAGCACCCGGGCACCGCGTTCCTGCACCGGGACGGGAAGTTCACCCACGGCAAGGGCGTGTTCACGGTGGCAGAGTGGACCCCGCCCGCCGAGGTGCCGGACGAGGAGTACCCCTTCGTGCTCTCGACAGGACGCAGGCTGTTCCACTACCACACGCGTACCCAGACCGGCCGCTGCGGCATGGACCTGATCCTGCCCGAGGAGACTGCGGACATCTCGCCCAGGGACGCCAGGCAGCGCGGCATCGGCGAAGGTGACCGCGTCCGGGTGTGGTCCCGCCGGGGAGAGGTCACGGTACGGGCCCGCATCACCGAGGAGGTGCCTCCGGGCATGGTCTGGATGGCCTTCCACTTCCGGGAAGGCAATGCCAACTGGCTCACCAACCCGGTGTTCGACCCCTACACCCAGACCGCCGAGTACAAGGCCTGTGCGGTGAACCTTGAGAAATCGGCTTAGTTGAGGTCAATGGAACCATGGATGCCCCACAGGAGGGAAGAATGCAGTCCGGAGCGGAGAAGTCCTTCGACATCCTCACCGTGCTCGGTCACGATTTGAAATCCCCATTGAACTCCGTGGAGGCCTACCTGGAGATTCTCCGGGGCAGGGTCCTGGGCGAGAGCATCGAGGCCTACATGCAGATCCTGGACAACTCGGTGGCAAGGCTGCGCCAGATGCGCGAGCTCATCACCGACGTGGTGGACTGGTCGCGGATCCAGCAGGCCACACCCGAGCGGGAGCACACCGTGATGGATATGTCCAAGACCGTGCGGGACGTTCTGGAGAGGCACCGGCCTGAAGCTCTGCAGAGATGCATCGAGATCTCCGCAGATATCGAAGACGGCCTCTCCGTGAAGGCCGACCCCGGGGAGATGGGGATCATGGTGCGGCATCTCGTGGACAATGCCTTGAAATACAACCGGGATAACGGAACCGTGCGGGTGAGCATGAAACGCTCAGGTCCTCAGATCGTCCTCGACGTGACGGACACGGGGCTCGGCATCGATGCACAGGATATCCCCCGACTCTTCGGTGAGTTCGTGCGCATCAAGAACAGCCGGACCCAGGACATCAGGGGGACCGGGCTCGGGCTGGCCATCGTCAGGAGGATCACCGGGCTCTACCGGGGCACGGTTTCCGTGCAGAGCGTACCGGACAGGGGAACGACCTTTTCCGTCACCCTGCCCTGCCAGGTGTGACATCCGGCACTCGCCGTGTGCTGTGCTGGAAAAAAGCGGCCCTCCCGTGGAGGGCCGCTCGTTTATAGCGATCTTGCTTAAAACTTTTTCAGATCTTCTCCAGTGCCACCGCGCACGCCTTGTACTCTGCCGTCTGCGTGAAGGGGTCGAACACCGGGTTGGTGATCCAGTTGGCATTGCCTTCCCGGAAGTGGAAGGACATCCAGACCATGCCTTTGGGCACCTGTCTGGTGACCTTGGCCTTGACCTCCACCTTCCCTCTCCGTGAGCGCACGCGTATCTTCTCGCCATGCGCGATGCCAAGGGCACGGGCGTCTTCGGGCGATATGTCCGCAGTCTCCTCGGAAAGCAGCCAGTCCAGGCCGGTGCGACCTGTCTGGGTGCGGGTGTGGTAGTGATAGAGCCTGCGGCCCGTAGAGAGTACATATGGGTATTCCTTGTCAGGAACCTCGGCAGGCGGGGTCCATTCAACCGGCGTCAGGGTGCCCTGGCCGCTGGTGAACACGCCTCCGCGGTGCAGAACCGCTGTCCCGGGATGCTCCTCGTTGGGACATGGCCACTGGAGGCCGTCGCCCTCGATTCGGCGGTACTTGATGCCTCCGAAGGCCGGCGCCAGGACGGAGATCTCATTGTCCCAGAGCTCGGGTCCGCTGTTTGAACCCCACTCGTTTCCCATCCTCCTGGCGACCTCCTTGAAGATCCACCAGTTGGGCCTGGCATCTCCAGGTGCCTCGCTCACCTTGCGGACCCGGCTCACCCGGCGCTCAGAGCTCGTGAACGTTCCGTCGTCCTCGCTCCAGGCAGCAGCCGGGAAAACCACGTGAGCGAAGCGGGTGGTCTCGGTGGGGAAGATATCGTTGCACACCAGGAACTCGGCGGATGCCAGCTCGTGCTCCACCTTGGCGATGTCCGGCTCGGTATTCGCCAGGTTCTCGCCGAAGATCCACATGCCCTTGACCTTCCCACTCACAAGTCCTTCCATCATCTGGGGGATCATGAGGCCGGGCTTGTCCGGGAGATTTTTCACTCCCCAGGCCTTCTCGAACTTGGCGCGCGCGTCCGCATTGGCCACCTGCTGGTAGCCCGGGAACACGTTGGGCAGCGCGCCCATGTCGCAGGCACCCTGCACGTTGTTCTGGCCTCTCAGCGGGTTCACCCCGCCGGCCTCCATGCCCATGTTACCCAGCAGCATCTGGAGGTTGGCCACACTGAGCACGTTGTTCCTGCCGCAGGTATGCTCGGTGATGCCCAGGGTGTAGCAGCACATGACCGGTTTGACGGATGCGAGCTTCCGGGCGGTTTCGCGGATGACATCGGCGCTCACTCCCGTGATCTCGGCGGCATACTCGGGCGAATATTTCATGACCATGGCCTTGAGCTCTTCGAACCCTTTGCAGCGGGCATCTACAAATTCCTTGTCATAGAGGTTCTCGGTGATGAGCACGTTCATGAGGGCGTTCAGGAACGCGATGTCGCTGCCCACCTTGATGGGGACATGGAGTTTTGCGAAATCGGCAAGCTTCTGCCTCCGCGGATCCACCAGGATGAGCTCCGCACCTTTCATGACTGCGTTCTTCAGGAAGGTGGCGGCAACGGGGTGTGCCTCGGTCATGTTGGAACCGATCACTAAAAACATCTTGGCGTTTTCAAATTCGCCAAAGGAATTCGTCATTGCGCCTGAACCAAATGCGATCGCCAGACCGGCGACCGTGGGGGCGTGTCACGTTCGCGCGCAGTGAT
>CAZRIV010000041.1:0-4034 GCA_964600235.1 uncultured Bacteriovoracaceae bacterium
CCGGATCGGGATGCTCGGGTGCTGGTCCAGGGCAACGACAGCGAGATCGAATCATTGATTCGGGCAAACAGACGAACCCTGGGTGCAGGTTATGTCCTTGGGTCGGGGAACCATAAGGGGCAGCCTGCATTGTATTGAGATCTGCCTGTTTTCCCTCTGAGTCAACGATCGGAGAAACATCAGGGCGTTTATAAAATTAGCGAACCACTGAATCCCGCAATCGTAAACTTTACTCACCGCTGGTTGTAAATAAATTAGGAATTAAGAATTTTTTTCAGGTATTCAGGCAGGGCAAATCCTGCTTCATGGGTAGCACCATTATAATACTGGAGATCCGCAAGTGCACGCTTCCGGATGATCTCATCAACGTGTACTCTGGACATTTCCCTAGGATCTCTGGTATCAGATGCACAGCCCATACCCCACAGGCTTCCATATATGGGGATATAGACAAAGTAGGGTGCAACAATTTGAAAGACCCTGGAGAGATTTTTTATCAGCCCTGACACCCATCCTGGTGAATATATTGGTGGCCCGATATTCAGGACAAATATCCCTCCTTCATTGAGAAGTGCCTTGCACTCAGCCATAAATCGTGCTGAGTACAGTTCAGCAGCCGGACCGATAGGATCAGTCAGGTCCAGTACGATCAGATCAAATCTTTCTTCTTCTTTCGGCCCAATCTCCCGAACATATTTCAGCCCGTTTTCAATAAGAATCTCAATCCGGGGATCATCAAGAGATCCATGATGGACCGATTCAAGGTACTTCCGTGAAAGGTCAACAACCGCTTTGTCAAGTTCGACAAGAACGATGCGTTTTACCGACGGATGTTTAAACACCTCGTCCGCTGATCCCCCATCCCCTCCCCCGATAATGAGGACGGACCCCGGGTCAGGATGGGAGATCATGGCAGGATGAATCATATTCTCATGGTAAAAGAATTCATCCCGCTCTGAAGTCATGAAACAACCGTCCAGCCGGAACAACCGTCCAAGTTGCGGTGTATCCCAGACCTCATAGATCTGATGGGGAGTTATTCCCTGTTCCAGGAGTGTTCCCTTCCTGAAAAAAAATCCACTGTTCTCATTCAGTGCTTCACAGAGAAAGTCAGAAAATATTGATGAATCCATGGATCAGCTTGCTGTAACTGCGGCAGGGTTGATCTCTCCCCTGATGATCTCATGGCTTACTATTTTGTCCGGTCCAAGGGCTGCTACAACTTCATGAAAGGTCTCTCTGGCCCGATCACTGTTATCCCGGCTGTAGTTGCAGACATAGACATCAAATGTCACCCCTTTATTCTCCGGCCAGGTGTGGATGGCGAGATGTGACTCTTTCAGAACCACGTTGCCAGTAACCCCTGCTTTATTCCCATTTTCATCAAAAAACTGGTAGAAATATCTTCCGAGCGGGGTAAGACCAGCATTCACACATGCATCCACACAGAGTCTCTCTAACATGCTCTGGTCACACAGTAGATCAGCAGTGCAGGTGCAGCGGTACATATCAGCAATTAGATGTAGCCCATTCACATGCCATCCCTCCTGTAAAGTTATGGTGATTAGTCAGTTACTGCCACCCGAGCAAATTCAGCAAACGTTTCGATCGGTTGATCAAAGAGATCAACGTTCCGGTAATTATACCTGAACTCCAGTTCCTTGAGAAAGAACGGGAACTTACCGGATCGACTCCATGGTATTTCATCAGACGTTCTTTCGCGAAGGACCAGAAACCTTCGATGTCGTTGATGTAGACTTTCCCATTGGCGAATCGTTTACTATGATCGATCCGCTTGTGCCGAACGCCATAGGAAATAAGACCATTGTAACTCTGAATCCGATCGATGTACACCAGGCTCCCCGGTAGTGTCTCAGAATTGCTGTATTTTGTATTGGACCCTGTATCCTGAAATTACCAAAACTACTCTTTCGACAAATACCTTTTTCCGGTGACCCACTCCTCATTGATGTCCCTGAGGATCGATCCCAGAAGCCTCATGAGTACCTCCTCCGAGGGAAACGCTCCCACAACTTTCGTCCTTCGTTTCACTTCGTTCTTTCACTCGTTCCAAGATGGTGGTCGTCCGGAGCCATTTTCCATGCGCCTTTGGAAAGGCTGTGTAATTGAGGAGTCCGGGGGAGATAACGTTCATTCGTATTCCCCGCTTTGCGATATCGCCGATCATCGAGGGTGTCAGCACATGCCTGCAATCTCACTTCACTGCCGTACGCTTCCCGAAGGAGCTCCGCGACCTCCCGTTGATCTTTCTTCGAGACGTTGTTCAGGACCGCTCGGGTCGTATGAACGAGACATATCTGTCGGGAGGTCTCAGGAAGTCGGCCAGAACGGCCACCTGAATCCCCCTATGGCCATCGGAGACCACGGGTTGAATTCCCGTCAATCCCCGTTCTTTCAGGTCGTCGAAGAACCCGGACCAGAAAACTTCGTTCTCGCAATCGACGATCGTGACGCCGAGGATCTCGCGTTAGCCATCGTCCCGGACGCCCGCCGTCTTGAGCAGTGCCTTTGGGACGTAGCGGGGACCGTCGCGGACGGTATAATACGAAGCATCGAGGAAGAGATACGGGATGGGACTCTCGATCGGTCGCGTCAAAAAATCCTGTACCTCACGGTCACTGTCCTAGGCAATCCGGGAGATCGATGACGATGAGTGCTGTTCGATCCCGAAATGCTCGATGATCGTCTGGACTTTTTACGTGGAGACGCCCTGGAGATACGACTCGGCGATCGCGTTCACCAAGGCCTTCTCGACACGGGCATAGTGATCAAAACCTTCGTCTCGAACGGCCTCTCGCGAAACTGTGGTTTCGTGAGGGTGATATCGCCGTACCGGGTACGGAGCGAGCGATCGCGGGTACTATTGTGATGTGCTAAACGCGTCTTGGTACGTTCATGGAGATCAGCGCCGGCCTCTCTTTTTTGGAATGAGTGTGAAGAAACCTTCCTGGTAATTCTTCCAACCAATCTTCGAGCTCTTTGGACAGGCTCTTCGTAAAGGGGAAATCGGTGAAGGAAATCGTTGTTCAGGGGATAAATGAGATCGGATTATGATTTTAAGATTTGAGGTGGAGTCTGTCGTAACCCTCCGGATTTGTCACCCGGGACACGATTAACGGGGTTTTCCGCGCTCCCACAATCCGCGGTATCTGGTTTACTGGACTGAACCGGATAATTACTCCGGGGCCAAATACCTGTGCAAACTCCCGAGCTGCCGGTTCCGTATCCGGCGAAACCGGCGTTCCATTCTCATCCCGGAGCGGAATGTATCGGACCTCGATATCATCCATGGAATGCTGCACAATCTGGTACTGGCCGATTCCCTGCTGGGATTCCATGATGACGTCCAAAAGATGCGGGCTCACCTTGCTGCCGTCGCGTCGTGCCAGATAGTCAACCCTCCTCCCATAAACCTTATCAAGAACGGGCAGGCTGCCCTCCTTGCGTGGCTTAAACGAGGCGAAATCTGATACCCCGTCGTACCGGATGAACGGCATCGCACGGTTCGAGAGTGTCGTGACGACGACGTTTCCGACCTTCCCGTCGGGAACCTGACGGCCGTCGTCATCGAGCAGTTCGACGACGACATCCCAGTGCATCATTATCTCATGTCCTTCCCCGAAACGCTTTTCTACAGCAAAGATACCGCTCTCGGTCGACCCATAGAATGTCATCACCGGGGCCCCGAAAACATCCCTGATTAGCTGGATTGTCTGGGGCTTCGGCGATTCGGCGGAGATACCGACCAGGCGGGGCTTCCAGACCGGAATGCCGTGCTCCTGCGCATACGCGGCAATCATTCCGATAGTCCCGGTATACCCCCCGATAAAATCGGGTTTCTTCTCCGCGATGAATGAGAGGATGCGGGAGGGCGGTTCCCGTACATCGATGGCCGAGACACTTCCCCTGGAATAGGTCTTATCGGGCGACTCTTCGTACGGGTCAGGGGACAACGGGGGGTAGCGTTTCAGAAGTGCTGTAATTTCCCTCGGGTCCTGTCTCCCTGGATCTCC
>CAZRIV010000042.1:0-3984 GCA_964600235.1 uncultured Bacteriovoracaceae bacterium
AGAATGTTG
The DNA here is from genome assembly GCA_964600235.1 of uncultured Bacteriovoracaceae bacterium. Classification (GTDB taxonomy): domain Bacteria; phylum Desulfobacterota; class Desulfomonilia; order UBA1062; family UBA1062; genus MWEI01. The sequence continues at coordinate 10 of CAZRIV010000042.1, forward strand.
ATACTTTAAGTAAGAAGGAGCCTTCAGATGTCTGAGAAGTTGATATTGATCGTGTTAATAATCACAATATTTTCCTCGTTGGCACTCGGTATTTTCTCTGACTTTCTTGCTTTTGATAATTTGATTCAGGAAAATAGACTGTCTGGGCTTAGGTTGTTAAATGAATCAGTGAAGATCCCACGGTTGATCTCTCTTTTCGAAGAAGAACTGCTGAAATTGAAGGAAGCTTTCTCACTACTAGAGCTAAAGTATGCAGAATTGGTGTTTCAATTAATCACATTTTCTACTAGTGAAATTGAATCAGAGTTGTTGGAGATACTGGAGAATCATAGAAGCGAATTAGACGCTATTTATGTATCACAGTTGAACGCTTTAGGCAGCTCATTAAATAAACTGGTAGATATAGAGAATAAGCTCCGAGAGAAGAATGAAGATCTACAAATAGAAAGGAAGCTACTTCAAGAAAAAGAACTGGAAGATTCCGAATTACTTGCGGAACATTATTCCCTTGAACAAGAACTGAATCACATAAATGAGGAAAGCCCTTTGGTGATCTTTTTTTTGGTTCAGGAAATCGAACGTGGTATATACCTCTGCAAAGAGTTTTTTACTGAGCTGAATTTTGTATACAAGAGTCATTTACATACACCTTCATCCAACAAACTTTCATCACTTCGTTTGGCTTATCAGAGTAATGAACAATTTAGAGATAATCAGGGTAGGATTTTTGCGTATGATGTTTATACAGACGCGAAAGATCCGAATGGGATTGACGCTCGTGTGAAGGAAATCAAAGAGAGGCAAGAGCAAATCGCTCAATTTAAGACAGTACTGGAGCACCAGGAATCAATTGTGGAAAATCTTGAAAGAGCTGTAGTTTCTCTTGAGGGCAAAAAGAAAAAAGAGTCTGAGAACTTCAGGCAAATCGTAACTGAAAGCTATTATGCCTTTTCCGAGAGATATAAAGAAGACATCGACAAGTTAACACAGGTCTTAATAAGCATTTCAAAGCAACAAGCAGTTATAATTTTTGATTCTATTTTATCTCCTTTTGTTGCTGCAAATTATGCGACATTCTTGACAAGTGTTCGAAGCAATGACCCGATTGAGTTTTCAAATGAAATGCTTGCAAGGCTTTTTACTATTAGCCAGCTCTGCTATAGAGCGGAACTGGTAGAAGTCGACCTTTTGAAAAGCGAAGCGGTAATCAAGTTTATTGATCTACTTTCAAATCGAGAAAGGGATTTGATGACAACATTTCAGAAACGACTGGAAGAAAGAGCTTTCGCGAGGTCAAGATCGTTTCAACTTGAACGATTGGTTTTCAACAAGTGGAAAGAACCGCTCTCTTTAGGGGAAACTCTTGTGAATAACTCATACTCTGTAGGAATACTCTCTTCAAAGGACTGGGACAGTTATAGAATTACGAATGAAATGCTAGCGGATATAGAAGTGGTTTTTGATCTACAACATCTGAGTTCATCCGATGTAAGCCACGTTGGGATCCAAGAAGAATATTTTGCCAATCTGAACGATTGGTCAAATAATGCTGATGAACAGATCTCTTACGCCACCGCCACAAATAACGATGATCCAACAAGGCACATCACTCCACCGGTTATGGATTTTCAAGCGCAAATTAGGGGAGTTCCTAGACTGAATACCCCATTCGAGATACGACTCTATTTCCCTGAAACCCTTCCTTCGACCTCAAAGATTACTCTTGTGATTTCCGGATCTGGAAAGGCAGAAACGAAATTCGACGTTTCGCAAAAAGAAGAAAGCGTTACGATTATTCCGGGAAATTTCGGAGAATATTACGTTAATATACGTCTTACATCTGGAGAAGCTACTTTGACTAAAGAACTAAAGTTTGAGGTTTCTTCTGTATCTAATATTGAGTTTGTGGAGAGCGAGACTTCATATATCAGTAAATACCAGCTAAGTGCGTTCCGTTTCAGCAAAATACCTCTTGAAACAACTTATAGAGGACTCAAGTTTATTTTGAAGAACGGTGAAGATCTGACTTATTTAGGTTCGATATTTGCAATCAACTTGTTAGCAGAAGAAATAGGGCTTCCCTCGGCTTATGATGAGAACTTTGCTAGAGTTACTAACGGGGTATCGTTGCTAATGTTAGAGCAAGTCGCTTTTATTAAAGAAGAGGCAAATCAGTTTGAAAATACTGACAATGCCGAATTCCTTGAAGGTTATTATGATTATAAAGGTAGAAAAGTTGAACAAACTCGTCTGGCAAACCTTGAGGCTTCTAAAAAGAAAACTACTTCGAAATTATTCGCACAGAGTATTAATTTGCTTGATTGTGGAATAGATCTTCTGGAAATCAACACGTTATCACCCGGTGTGGCTTCATTCCGGGTGGTTATACCGAAGGTAGTTCTGAAGGATACCCTTACACTATATTTGAATTAGGAGGTAGCAGTATGAAAAAAGCAGCAGTTCTAGGGCTATTGTTGGTAATAATTAGTGTTAGTATTATTGCGGCTCCAAAATTTGGTCGAGAAGCTAGGTTTGTTGAGGATGAAATTGCAGCTTTTACAAACCTATACTCAAAGTTACTCGAATGGATAGATAAAGGCCTTGAGGAAGAGCTCGCTGATCCAGATGAAATTGAAAAACTACAAAAGACTGTTGAGTCAGGTTTCGATCCCGAGTTACTTCCAGATGACTTAGACGTAATTGAAGAAAAGAGTTTTGCTCTCCTTTCAACTGTTGGGAAAAACTACAAATATCTTCTGGTGCAAGAGTTAGCATACCCTGATTACTTGAAGGAACTCTTGGAACTTGTTGATGAAAATCCGCTTTTTATTCGTCAAATGCCACAAGAAATGCTAAACGGTTTTAAGAAAGCTGGAATCGAATTCGTAAGAATACCTTCTAGAACAGCAATTCTAGGGAGGAGATCGGCCTCTGTGCTTTTTATGATGAACGGTGACCAATACCTAGATACAAACAAGTATATCCCTTTTCCCGACAGTGCTCTTGACAAAGACGACCAGTTCGCGCTTCAATATCCATCCATATTTGTACAAACCCCCTGCTTTGCACTAAATGATTCATCGGTTGAACAAATAGCCGAAGCTTTCGATCTGGACTACGAAAAAGGAAGAAATAACTCAAATCTTGTTAGAGTAGAATTAGCTCGGCTTCTCAATGAGATCAGTGCAAGGTTTGGCCTGCCAGTAGCTTTTTCATTTGAACTGGTAGGTTATGAAAGGGAAGGTGAGGATCTCAAATATCTCAATGCCATTGGTGACACTGAATTATACTTGAAAAACATCAGAGGACTAAGGTTCCTAAGTGATGGCGAAGAACTGACTATTAGAGGAACAAAAGAGCATTCCTTGATAAGCAATAATATCAGTAACTATTCTTCTTCTTCCTACCGAGGACTCCACTTTCTTGATAACGCACAGCAACCAAGTGAAAATCCTGTGGCAAGGTATAGATATGATAGTGATAACGGCGCGAAGTACAAGCGGCTATACCTTTCGTTAGATAGTAATGACAGAACTCTCTTCAATATAACTGTTCTTATAAATTCATTTGAACCTACTGAGTTTGATGCAATGGTATATTTCAATAATTAGCCCTTCTCCTTACCAAGTAATCAATTACTGATACCGTTGGAAGCGGAGGAGTTCTTTGATTAAAGTTATTGAAAGAAATGCAAAAAGAACCTCCTGAAAAATGCTAGGTTGAAGCATTTGTTTGGACTTTGTTTGATTAACATCAAGCCCCGTAACGCTTCAACTACTCGAGGAAATTCTTTGTTATGTATTATAGGTTTGCTTGATAGAGCAAAACATATCAAAGTTGCCTAAGAACCATATAGCGTATGCAAAATGCTGCTCTATTTTTACGTTGCAACTATTTGCTTTAATTAGTAATACAAACTACGAACAGGCGTAAAGCATCAGTCCTCAACAACCCAATTTCTATTTAACACAAGAG
>CAZRIV010000043.1:0-3969 GCA_964600235.1 uncultured Bacteriovoracaceae bacterium
TCAGGGATTTCCTTGAATTGATCAAATTCGATTACTTCATCCACTTAGTTCGAAGTTCTTCCGCTGCTTATTCTTCTATCCTTTCCCTTCTTCCTCTTCTCTCATACATATTGAGGAAGAACCCTCGAAGTGCATAAGTTGCGATAACCGAAATGCTGACATTCCTTAAACAGCCTTCCGATAATCGTTTTATCGTAAGCTATCTCGGAATTTTTTCAACTCTTCTTCACTTTGTTTTTGAGCTTTCAGCTCAAGCGAAAAGATAACATTGGAGTTCTTTGTGGAAGAGAGCTTCCTTACTTTGTATATGTACTGATTTTGATTGCTCTCCGAAAGATGCAAATAGTAACATTTGTTTGACAAGCGGAAATATTTGCCGCTTTCATCCAATCGCTTGGAGAAAGAAACAAGCATTTCTTCCGCTGAAGAAAGGCACTCTATATATGCTTCTGATTTCTTAAGATAATTTACTGCATCTTCCCTATCTTTCTTTGGAACAACTACCGACCCGCTTTGCTTAGCTCTGTAAGTGGCTTCCACATTATAATACTTTTCAATTGATTCCAGAGAACTTATGATAAACTCTCCTCTAATGTTTTCTGTTATGACAAACCGTACGTTTTTTCCTTTATGAACATCCTTGAGCCATGCCCAAAGAATTTTCTTGTCAATACATATCCTTTTGCCCGTCGTTCCTGCTTTGCTATAGGTTACGAAATTTTCGTTCATATACTGAATGATATGTTGACAATTCGGACTTAAGCAGGTCTTATTCTTCTCTGAATACTTGAAGATCTGTTTCTCGTTGTCAGGAAGCAAAACAAATTGACAGCACTGCGATTTCCTCATCTTTGCTTCCACATAGAAATAGTCAGTGTCGCTTTTGGTAACTTTTATATCGGATTCTGTAGAATCGCCCTGATCCACTAGACTGAACTGCACACTCTCTCCGGCAAATTTTACTTTCAGATAATCAAAGCATTTTTTCTCATGTTCCCTCCAATTATTCATTTCATAGTTCCTCCATTATTCGGATATTTTGCTCAATTTGGTGATCTTCATTGATAATTAGTTTACGGCACTGATTCTCTGGTCCAAGCCCTCAGTATCGAACCTTCTCAAGAAAAGTCTGACCCCCCTTCACCCTGAATAATTTGAAGATTACTCAAACCAACAAAGCGGCAGTATTTTAATCCATTACTTGCATTGCTTGGCTAACAATTGTTGAACGTAATCTAAACCTTCAGCGGGCGTTGTAGGCGATGTAGCCTTCGTACTCGTCAGACCGCGGGTCGGGGTCGTTTATGGACCTTTCGTATTCCCTCTCCAGCAGCTCGTAAGTCATCTCCCTTTCCGTATCAAGCACGAAGTTGTATATCGAGATCGCCTCACCGTTATCAAAGATCCTTATGACGGCAAAAGTCTGCCATTCACCGCGCCTGATGAACGCAAACACCGCTTCTTTGGTCCGACGCGTGATCGACGTATAACCGATTTGCTTGAGAAACTCCGTAAACTTGCCCATAACTGGACTCATATTTGCCCTCCTATAACAGATAAGATTATCCGCACTATTGTCGTTGCTGCTATTATGAATAGACCGGTACGCTTCACCGCCCAATGCGGCTTCACTGTTTTAAGGGAACAGAAAACCCAAACTCTCTTCATCTGGGCGAGGCGATTACTTTATCTGTCCGTCGCTTGGTGGATTCTCAATCGCATTGAGTCTCTCTTTGAGTTTCGAGACCTCCCGCAGCCTCTCATCCAGCTGGCGTTCTTGCTCCATCCGCTCCAAAGTCTTTTTTAAGGACTACCATTTCTTTGTCAAGATTGTAGAGCTGGGTTTTCAGGTCTGCGATTTCCGTTTTCCGCCTCTTCAGTTCCTTCGAAAAGAAGTAGTCTTGTATTTGTTCGAGTACCGCGAATACTATTGCGACAACGATTATAGCCTGCCTAAACCTGAGCATAACATCGAGCAAAGCTTTTTCTGTGCTAGATAGTCTTGAAAGGTTTCCAGATCGGTCAATTCTTCGATCGTCATGAACGAACAACTCGAAAGAAACATGACACAGAGTATGACAAGAAATACCACAAGAGTTTTGTTTTCATTTCTTCCTCCCACAATCATCAAACAGGAACGGCGACTTGGTCCTCGTATCAAGCCCGGTTATGGTTATGAGATATCCGGGCGGGCATATTCGATGAAGAGAACCGTGAAAAACCGCTACTCGTTGACAAGCGAGTATTTGATGACCTTGACTTTCACGTAGATCCTGTCCTCGAACACGCTCCCCAGGAATTCCGGCTCATAGAAGTATTTGCTGAACTCCGCTATTTTCTTCCGCGGAACGGTGATTTCCATTTCTTTGTACCACTGTTTGTCGTAGTCCAGCTTACTGCCTGCAAGCACTTTCATAGGGCGGCCGATGTTGTTTTTGACATCGAAACTGACTATTATCGTGTAGTCGAAATATACTACTGTAGTCTTAGTTCTAATCGCTAGAAGCTCCGGCACGGCGACTCCGACCGTCTTGAAATGTCCAGCGGAGTCCACCCAAACAGCTGCCATGCCATAAGGCCAATGAATACGTGGGCGATCGCAATACCGACCACTACCAAAACGACTGACAAGACGGCTTATTTCTTTGTTGTCCCACCTTCATTTTCCACTTTTCCACTTACTTACACCCTTTCCCCTAGCTTTGAGTACGTCCGCACGACAAATTCTTGATCCGGGACTCCCGCCATCATTCGGCTGAAAGCACGGACCGCCGGTAAGCGAGATGGATCTTCACTCCACTCATCAAAACAACTGCCGTCGACTCTTCCCCGCGATTCGAGGGATACCCGGACCTGGGGGTTCCGAAACCCGGTCTGCTAGTCTTTCGCCGGGTCGCTGTCTACGGGTAAGGGTATGAGCGAACGACGAAAAGAAGTGATTGGTATGGGAAAAGACTATGACTGTCAATTTATAATGCGGCTCTTTTCGCTCGTTTCATTTCCCCAAAAAGAAAATTTAAGGCTTTCTAGAGAGATAATACCATAGCCGGGGCGAGATCCGGACAGTCCTCGCTGTGCTTGTTGAAAGCGATTTCGTTGAACGATCAAGCTGTAGTACGTTCGCCAGACTAGTACGCAGAGAACCGGCGACTGTATATGATGAGCACCTTTCGGGTCAGTGCTTTACACTTCCAACGATTCTTCTCAGAGAAGTTTGGAAAAAAACAGGGTCATGGAAAAAAAAAGGGTCAGACTCCTATTTTCAAGTATCAACATCATGGAAAAAAACAGGGTCAGACTCCTATTTTCAAGTATCAACATCATGGAAAAAAACAGGGTCAGACTCCTATTTTCAAGTATCAACATCAGGACTCAGGATATGACTTACAGCCTCTTTGATACACCCAGGCGCGCCTTTGCTCTTCGCCCGGATATTGTGCTAGAATTCGGTAAGCGCAAAGTCGTTATGGATACAAAATGGAAACTCCTCTCAGATACCGAACGAAACGGCGGTATTTCGCAATCAGATATGTACCAGATGTACGCTTATGGCAAGAAGTACGAAGCCGATAGGATCGTTTTGGTTTATCCGTATTCGGACAGGATTAGCAGAACCGATATCGAATACAGCTCCGAGGACAACGTTAGGGTTGACGTACGTTTCGTTGACCTTAGAACCCCAGATAGTAGCATTTCCGACATTCTGTCTGAGGTTACAAAAGCGCTTGAATGGATAGGGTAACGACTATGATCTTGTACTACTTCAGGAATTGCTGGCAGACGTTATCCGCTGTAATCATTGCACTTGCTTTCGCGGTTCCTTAAAGGTCAAAGACTACTTTTCCAGACTTTGAATAACAGGTCGTTCCCGAGTCAGTTTCATGATTTGACCATTATTTGAAAACGAGGTGAGGAATCTTGGACGTTCTTGCCCTTACGGATGTTGAATGGTTCAAGTACCTGCGTGAA
>CAZRIV010000044.1:0-3472 GCA_964600235.1 uncultured Bacteriovoracaceae bacterium
TGTCTTTTTTAAGTGCAGATGCCTGTAACTCGTCTGCCATATCGTCTAACTTATTAGATATTTTTGCAGCCTTGATTCCTTTAGAAACCTCTCCAATACCCTGTAATGCCCCAGCAAACAGACCACCCGTTAATCCACCTGTTAATGCACCCTTTAACTCTTCACCTTCTTTTGAATATCCATATCCCCCCAATGTTCCAGCCCCAGCACCCCTTAGTGCCGCAGTTCCTATTCTCGAGCCAACGGTTGCTGCCCCTTTGGCCGCTCCTGTTGGTGCCAAAAGAGAACCTAAGGCAATAGCCTGTTTTGACCCAAACAATGTAGGGTTTTTAGCGAACTCATCTGTTTCTCTTTGTGTAAAAAATGGGTTATTCTTCTGATTCCCAGTAACCGCAGCATAAGCACCACCACCCATTGTTCTTATAGGTTTTGATAGTGTAGTAAGTAGGTTCACCAAAAAACCCTTGTTCTCATCTTGATAGGGAGACTGAGCTTCTTGTCCGTTCACCCTATACTTCGCTCCTGGGTTGTTCTTTATGTACTCTTCTAATTGTTCTCTTGTAACCTGTTTATATGCCATGTTATTTTTTATTAAGTAATCTTCTGAATAAATCTGAGACCTGTGTCGTCCTTGCAGCAATTGCTCTTGTAGGAATACTTATGACATCATTAAGAGACTTAATATTTCTAAAAGGTTCAAGTTCCGTATTCAAATAGGATTTTAGAATATTCCCAAGTCCAGTTGCATTTTGCTGATCTAATATTCGCTGTGCAAGTCTATCCTGGAAAGAGTCTCCAAGAGGGGCAATTCCGCCTGTTGGTATCTCATAGACATTCTTTTCCTCTTCATTACCACCACCGCCAGTGTTTCCATATAACTGGTTAAGTAAGTCTGCGATACTAGAACCGCCACCGCCACCACTGCTTCTACTTGCCCTTAGTTGTGCATTAAATTGATCTTGTTGAAGAGCGTCTTGGTATAATCTCCAAGCATTCTCCGCTGCTGTGTTGGCTTGTTGTGCTGAAGTCTGATAAGCCCCTAAGGCCTTAGCTAGAATATCTTGATACTTATTTCCCCTTGCGGAGAGTAAGTTGACAGCATTAGAGTAGTCCATTAAAGGTGCTTGTCTTGCCTGAGCGATTAAAGCCATTTGGTCGGTAGGATTTGTTATTAAACTGTTTGCATACTTTTGTCTTAAAGTTGGTGCTACCGATTGAAGTTGACCAAGTGCAGTAGACTGTTGGTTTATAAGGTCTTGGTTATACTTAGTAGCCTCTCCATAATCTTTTTGGAATTGATTTTGGAAGGCATTGGAGTCATAGGACTGTGCCTTTTTAAGAGCTTCCTCATATTCTGCTAGTCTTTGTGCTGTTGTTGCCATTTTATTTAATAAATCAAATATTACTTCCTAATTGCTCTATTAAGCCAATCTATATAGGAACTTCCGTAAATACCTGCATCTGTTTTGGGTAACTCTACTTTGTAAGGTGTATATTGTGTTGTCGCTGGTTTCTGTTTGCCCTCACTTGATTCGTATAAATTTTGGTACATTCCATAGTCTTGTTTTGCAAGGTTTTGTTGTGCTAATACATCTGCCTCAATAGCTCTCTGCTGTTCTGTACCATACTGGTTATACATATTACTCAAAGCACCTCCTCTTATCCCACTTCTTGTTAAACCTCTGCCTGCAAAGCCTCTCTCCAATTCCTCCTGAGCCTTTTGCACAATAGGAGCATAGTAGTTCGCATAAGCCTGTTCCGCACTTCCTTGTGCTAGTTCTGTTGGAAAATACTGCTCCCAAGGTAATACTTCTGCAAAGGGGGTTAAATATGCTGCCTCTCCAGCCTGCGTTCCTGCTGAGACCGTAGGGACTACTGGTACCGCCTCTGGTGTTGAACCACCGTAAGTAAGTTGCTGTCCTGGTCTAATAAGATTGTAATTACTTCCTATAACAGATTTGTTCTGGTCATAAAGAGTCCTCCAATTTGATATTCCTAACTTCTTTGCAATGGAACTTAGAGTATCACCCTTTTGCACGATGTATACCGCCATTAGTAAGATGTATCAATTTACAGTCCTCGTAGTGTCCCCTCGTATATATAATTATATCATATCTCAATTATTAGTCATTTACCCAAACTTGCCACTTAAAACCCACCTGTGTTCCTGCTAGACCTCCCTCCACAACGGTTATTGGCCCAGAGCCGAACATATCATCGTATACAATCTGAATCTTTAATTGAGTTGTCGTTATCTCATAGGTATAATAAAGGAAAGGTGGATCAACAAGAAAGTAAGGGAGCATAGCAAACTCTGTATTGTATAGAATCACATCGGGGGATAACACCTTCATAAATACAAAAGCGTTTGGAATGTATCCATAATTATGTGTTATTACTTTTATATCAGTTGTCCCAGCCGAGATTGAGTTTGGCAAGGTTACAGCCTCATACCCTTCAAGATTTTCTTCTATTTTAGGATAATCAAACCCACTATGAATGACACATTGTTCTGGGGTTGCAGTATCTACATCATATCCTGGTAGGGAAACCTTAAATGCACTGTCATTTTCTACTGATATTTTAGCCATTTGTGGTTAAAGTGTCCTTAAATATAATATACGCCCAGTCTGCAATAGAAGCTCCATAATCAACCACCGTGAGTTGTGTATTGGTTGCACTAACCCCTGTACTTCCAGACTGAGTAAGAGCTTGATACTTAGTACCACTTTTTGCAAATATTAAGTACATAGGCTGGTACCCAAGGTTATGTGTAACCACGAGCTGTGCAGGGGAATTTACATATCCTGATTGGTGAATCATAAGTTGCCTCACATCACTTCTTATAGCAAAATCTCTTTTGTTGGTAGAGGATATACTTTTTCCAGGGAGGGAAATAAAAATACCATAATCACCATCTACAACCTTGGTAGCGTCTGTGGTATTGTAATTTCCTGAGAGGTAGTTAGTTAGTAAGTTTCTTCTAAATATTTTCCATTTTAAGTTTATGGCAGAACTAACATAGCCACTAAAATACAATTTACTTGTATCACAACTTGTCCACCCAGGGAAAAAGGGTCCACCACTTGTTCTTTGCACATAAAATACTGGGTTATATCCTAGATTGTGGGTGTAAATATCAACGCTAACATTCCCAGAACCACCACCAGGCGGATTGATTGTTAAATCGCCCTCTGCCTCAATGGGTAATAAGGGCCATTCACTAGAAAAGGCCAGTTGTTTATCACTGGCAGTATTCACATCATAACCTATTCGGCTTACTTTAACTCCTGATGTTGCCATTAACTTAGCTTTCCAATTAAAACCCTGTCGTTCGTTCCATCATTAACTATAATTTGTCCATTAGGTCCAAAGGTCCATTTCCCTTGTACCCCACCCTCTCCAATAGAGGTTACTGAGCTTGTTTGTTGTGTACTCAATACTCCTGTTTCCACTATCAAGGGCTTGGTCA
>CAZRIV010000045.1:0-3323 GCA_964600235.1 uncultured Bacteriovoracaceae bacterium
ATCTGCCATATTTCCTCTGGGCTGTTGGTATATCTCCTTTTGCGTTCGTCCCACACTAGCCCGTATTTGGCAATTAATTGCTTTTTCTCGGCTTCATTGGGCCTAATGCTTAAAGCCCTAATCCCCATTGTCAGCCAGTAGTCTATTTTCCATATCGCTGTCAGGCTGGGCCAGCCATGACCGGGATAGACTTTGCCGGTCGGCTCGTCCATCACATGAGCAAGGTCTTTTTCGTTTTGGTATGTGCGGCCCATAAACTCATGAGTGCCGCGCGGGGTGGCTTTAACAGAATTGGTTGCTGATTGGGCTATTTTACCCGCGCTCATTTCTCTATCCCTCCCGCCATATCGTATATTGCCATTATCCTTTTTACTTCTTCGCCTTCTTGATATGGCCCGCACTCATGAAATTCCACACACATATCCTCAATTTTTGATAATCTGTTCCGCAACCTCTCAACCTCAGTCTCGGCCTTGATTGCCCGTCCGATGGCATGAGGCCAACCTTCACGGGCTTGGGCGATAAATTCGGCATTGGCTTTAAACATCTCGCCAAAGTGAGTGCCCTTTTTATCCGCTGGGAGTAAGCAAATGTGTTGCCCCCCAACATACACCCACCAATCACCAAAACTTGGTTTCTCATTGCGTTCCCACGGCCCTTTTGTTGCTTTGTCACATATCGCCTTGTCTGCCTGTAAATCCCTCATCTCTCGCCCTCCTCCTCGGCTTGCTTTTGTTCCATAAATTTATCAAAAATTTTCTTATGCATTTGCCGTTGTTTTTGACATTGTTCTTGGAGTGGGTCCCAATTCGCCCCCAACCAATCTTTGGGAGATTTACTTAATGCTGCTTGAAGCATTTTATGGGAGTTTTCGGCCTTTAATTTTTTAATAAAATCTTGTTTTGGTTTATCATTCATAAGGACATCTATTAAATTCCGATGATCCATATTAAACATGGCTTGATAGGCCAACATTCCATAAAAACATTCTTCATGAGTGGGCATATGGCCGTCTTTAGCAAATTCTATAATATCTAGCAGATTTCTCACGCTTTGCCCTCCTTCTAGTGCCGCTTCCAAATCCCTCATCTACTCGCCCTCCTTGTCCAATTCGGCAAGGGCTTGCTCAAATGCCCATACCGCCTCCCAATAATCCCTCCCTGCATCACCGGGTTTGACCGTAATGGATATAGCGTGGTAGTTACTCATATCTAATCCCATAGTCTTAGTGCGGTTGTTTATCTGAGTAACTAGTTTCTTCGCCGCCTCCACAACCGCCCGCAGTTTAATGTTTTCGGCTTGTAGTTTTTTCCATGAGTCATTAGTTGTGGCATAAACCTTCTTCAACCGTTCAACCTCAGCCTCGGCCTTGGTTGCCCTTTCCTGCCATGTATAAGCTAAATCTATAAATTCACTAACTTCTGTACCCCTCATCTCTCGCCCTCCTTATCCAGTTCGGCAAGGGCTTGCCGTATGCGCTCGTTGGCAATCTCATAATAATGCTCGTCCAGTTCAAAGCCTATGAAGTTGCGCCCTGTGTTGATACAGGCGATTGCGGTCGTGCCTGAACCCATGAATGGATCTAAAACTGCATCACCCTCGTTACTCCATGAAAGGATATGGTCATTTGCTAATTGTTCAGGAAAAACGGCAGGATGCCCAGTTAAATTACCACCTACCGCATATTCCCAGACATTTGATGCATCCTTTGTTTCTCTACCTTCAGGTTTTACTTTTCGTGTTAAGCTTCCATCTTTTTGCCTAAATGCAACTTTTTCGGTTTTGTTTCTTGCTTTTTGTTTTTGAATTGGATTAAAAGTTTTTGGCTTGCCTTTTGAAAATACAAACATATACTCAAATTGGTTAGCGTATCTTCTTAATGAAGGGTAGGCAGGAGCGTAATTTTGTTTATAGTAAATCATTGTATCAAGAAGATTAAATCCTATTTCATGAAATTTTAATGCTTGCTTAAAAGAAGTAAAACTCTCACAAAATTTCGACGTAGAGTCTCCAACTACCCAAACAACAACGCCGCCGTCAGCAGTAATGCGATATAATTCCTTTGCTATTGCTTGAAATTTTTCAAAACTCCATTGTTCAATATTGCCATTGTATGTACGCAGATTGTCGTATGGGGGTGATGTAACGGTTAAATCTACAAAGCCGTCCGGTATCCTTTTCATCCCATCTAAGCAATCCTCGTTATAAATCTTATTTAGTTCAATCACTCGTCATAGTCCTTTCTCGTCGAATCGGCCAGGGCTTTCTGTATGCGCTCGTTTGCTATGTCACAATAATGCTTGTCCAGTTCAAAACCTATGTAGTTGCGGTTGTTAAGCAACGCCATTTTACCAGTTGTGCCACTGCCCATAAAGCAATCGAGAACGGTATCGCCCTCATTACTCCACGAAATAATGTGGTCATTTGCTAATTGTTCCGGAAATGGAGCGGGGTGCAATCTTTCCTTTGCGGATTTTACAGGAAAAACATTCCACACATTTTGCCGCCTGCCATACTCTGCGATTTTTCGTTTTCCGTACTGTGATGTTTTTCTAACCGTCCCGTCCTTTTGCCTAATTGAGCCACACTGTAGCTCTCCAGCCCTTTTGTTTGGCTTATCGCAAATTATGTTGTGCGCTTTAGGCGTGCCTTTTGAAAGCACAAACATATACTCAAACGTGTTTTCGTAGCGATTTAGCGAACCGATAGAAGAGCAGTTCTGCTTGTTCCAAATCATCGTGTCATGTAAATTAAAGCCGCAATCCATGAAGTGAAGAGCTTGTCTAAATGATGTTCCCGTTTCGCTTCCTTTAATCGTTGCGTCAGCAACAATCCAAACGACCACTCCGCCTTGCTTTGTAACGCGGTAAAGTTCTTTTGCTATCGCTTTAAACTTCTCAAAACTCCATTGGGATATGTTGCAGTTATATGTGCGCAGATTATCGTATGGTGGTGATGTCACGGTCAGGTCAACCGACTTGTCAGGTATTCGTTTCATACCATCCAAGCAGTCCTCGTTATAAATCCTGTTCAGTTCAATCATTTGTCAACCTCCTTGTCCAGTTCGGCAAGGGCTTGACCTATCCTTGACCGTTCGCAAAAGTTGATATACTTGGGGTCACATTTCTTGCACTCTTTAGGTTTGCATCCAGTACCCTCAAAAAACTCCCTCGCCGCATCTGCCACCTTGTGGAGTCGGGTGTTTTCGGCTTGTAGTTTTTTCCATGAGTCATTAGTTGTGGCATAAACCTTCTTCAACCGTTCAGCCTCGGCCTCGGCCTCAATTGCCCTTTCCTGCCATATATAAGCTAAATCTATAAATT
>CAZRIV010000046.1:0-3163 GCA_964600235.1 uncultured Bacteriovoracaceae bacterium
AAACACTGTCCATTTCGGCACCACCAAAAGGCTCAAGAACGGGCTCTCCTGAGAGCAAATCCACAAGCATTTTCTCGAGTCTCGGTATGACGACTCCATCGCTCTCCTTGATCGGTGCTTCGGTGATGAGTCTCCCGACAACTATCGCGGGGGACTGGCCTGAAACATACAGGTCGATATCTTCTGCAGAGGGGTTTAGAAGTAGGAGAGTTCCGGTAAGAGAGGAGTTCTTCTCCAACGCTTCCTGCAGCACTTCAAAGACGGCCCTTTCAGTTTCTCTCTCCGATTCAACAGCTATTGTCTGCATAGAGACTATGTGAAGTGCGAACTCGTTCAGCCAGGAAGGCCTCCAGACACATATTCTGGTTAGCGGCAGCTGTTTCCTTAGCTCGAGATATACCTTTCTAAGAGTTTGGTCTATCTCTGGAGTATAATCGTACAGCCTTCTAAGAGTGTACAGACCACGTCCCACAGGGATTATTACTCCGCGCCTCTTCAGAGCATTCAGTCTGGTGCGGATAGTAACCGGGCTTATCTCTTCTCCGGGAAGAGTAAGAAATGGCTTAAGCTCCTCGGTAGTAAAGGAATCCCTGTCTTTAAGCTCTGAACCTATTCTTTCGCCACTCCGCTTTGATGACCAGGTCTTGTCTTTCAAATCGATCAACTCACTTTTTAGAACAACTGGCAATATATTCAAAAATTGCCATTTGTTCTAATTATAGCAGATATTCTTTCCTTTCCAAACAGGAAAGACTAACCTACCCTTCCCCAAGTTAACAGGAAAGGCGATGAAGAGAAGAAGAGGGATTGAAAAAGCAGATAACTACATTAAGCTATCCGAAGAGGCCGCAGAAATGCTTTCCGAGCTGAGCGAACAATCAGACACCACTTCTGAGGAGTTGCTGAATTCTCTTATAGTGAAGGCATCTACGGCTTCCGCAGCCTCCGGTGTAAATGCCTGAAAGACTGTTGGTCGCTTCGCTCAACACAGCCTCTTGTCTTTTCTGTCATTTCATCAAAAAGGTATTTGAGTTATAGAAAAAACGGGGCTGACAGTAAAGAAGTAGAGCTCTACATTCGCCTGGCTCTTTATCTTGTCTATGTATTTCTGCTCATTGCTGGCAATACGGGCGTCCCAGCTGTCAGTTATGATGACCACATTCTTCGTTATTCCACCACATTTGAGTATCATATGGTCTATAAGGTGCTCTAGAATCTTCCGAAAGTGAAGGTGTCCGCCACCCCTGGCGATTGTCCTTGAGTTCAGAGAAACAAAGAATGCCGTCTGATAACACTTATTCGATGGGTAACCAGGATAGCAATTTACCTCTGATAAACCCGTTCCTCCTCCAATGATATCCGGAATCTGTTCGCTGCCTACACCGTTAATTCTTTGATGAAGCTCATCTACAATGCTTTTTACAATCTCCGAGAACTCGCCATTTCCAAAAGCTCCATACTCCTCCACAAGGATCCCCTCCCGTCATTTCTTTAACCGCCTTAAAACGGTCCTTCTATCGCCTCTGGAGAAAAGCTTCATTCAATAATGACTCTGATCTAAGCTCTATACGAAGTAACCTGTCTTCATAGAGGCCTCTACGTGAGTACTTTGTCCGATAAATGCTTTACCCATACGTGGGATTTAGCAAACACCACAACCGCGATTGCCACTTGAGGACCGTTGGCAATAAAATCCTTTATGGCCTGTAACTCCTTTTTAGGTATTCCATTGCGCGTTCGCGGTTGCCAGAAATGCACTAGATAAGCTGCTCTGTCTTTAGTGCTTTTGCTGTAACCGCTGTTTACTAGCTTAGCTTGGTCTGAATCCAAATGCTTACTTACCTCGTAATTGAGACCCATTTCAACTATGAAATCAGGTTTTAAGTAACCGTGGGTGAAAACTTCTTCTTCTTTCATTCTATGGGCATTCTGGGGCAACAGTCCTTGAGTTTCACTTGCTACTAAAGGGTGTGCGAGGTCTTCAACGCTCAAAATCGAAAGGTCAACGTTTCCTCTCCTTTTTTTCCCCTCTCTAAGAAAAGGTTCTGGCCACTCCTTATGAACAAGCGAAGTTTTCCGACCACTATCTCCTATCGGATACAACCCCTGTAAGGTCCTATGGGAAGTTAGCATAGTATATAGCTCACAGTGAAGAGAGTGCTCACAGCGATGGGTGTAAGGATTCTTTATGAATTTGTCCACGAGACTGTCTATTGAAGTTTCGAGTATCTTCTTTACGCTATCGAAAGAATACACAAAACCATCTCCTCTGCGGTTTAATAACCAACGTAAAGCCTATGCTGAAATCATAGCCCATCTACCCTGAAAACCTAGTCGAGACAAACACACTTTTCTGAAAAGTGTATCCGCTAAGCAATTTAACACAAGAGTATTGTGTTAAGTTCGCCTGCCCTCTCCTTTCCCTTTTCTACAAAGGCTTTCAACCTAGTTCTCTCCGGCGGTGATTCCGAAGCTCGATTTTGTATTTAACTAATAATTGTATATAATAGCTTTATGTTAAGTACATAGATTCTATTCCGGAGGTCCCGAAGTGCCGTCGATCTATCTGGAGAAAGTCATACCTGAGAAGAATGCGAAGAGGTTCTATTTTATAAGTGATGAACACCAGACCACTTTTGTCGGGTATCCGGTCACTATAATCTTCGGGCGTATATCCGAGCGAGCGACGTTTGTGACTAAAGTCTTCCCAACAGAAGACAGGGCCCGTAGATACTTCAGGCAGCAGCTTCGTCTGAGACAGAAGCATCGTTACGCCGTGGTCAAACCGCCGTATCTGAGGGAGAAGAAGAACGAGAAACCTATACAGCTGGGTTTTCCTATGTATTAAACGCGTTGTATTGAAAGTTTTGCCTTTCGGCATAGATAGATGAGGGTACCGCATAAGAAAGTGCGTCAGAGAGCGTTTTAAGGGGTGTAGTTATGAAGGAAGTCCAGCCGATACGCGATACTAAGAAGATCGATGCGATGAAGTCCATTATGAAGGGTGAATCTAACTACCGGGACCTTCTTCTCTTCACTCTGGGCATAAACACCGGACTGAGGATCTCTGATATTCTCGCTCTGAAGTGGGGTAGTTTTCTCAACGGAGGCAAGCTGTTGAAGGTCGAGAGTAAGTTGAACGTAGTGGAGATAAAGACGAAAA
>CAZRIV010000047.1:0-2701 GCA_964600235.1 uncultured Bacteriovoracaceae bacterium
CTATTGAAGCAGGTGGGTCTATTAAAGCAGGTTGGTCTATTGAAGCAGGTGGGTCATATGGAATAATCGCAGGACTCTCAATCACTTGTAAGGGAATACTCTCTTTTGGGTTAAAAGCGTTTGCTGGAATATGTAATTGGAGGGAGATATCCGATGAAGAGAAAACAATTACTTGTGGAAAATTAGAGAGTGGGACTATTGAGTATGGAATATTAAGGGAAACAGGAGTTGAGGAGAGTGATGATAAGACGCAGGAAGCTATGAGGTTATTAAAAGAACAGGGATATAAAATAGTTAGACAATAAGTAATATGGAGAAGAAAGAGAACATAACGATAATAATTCCCAAGGGTGCTACAACAGATGTGGAAAACGGATTAGTATATCTTACAGAGCTTTTAACTAATGAGATTTTTGATGGAGAGTCGCAAGGGGGTGGTCTTGGAGGTGAGTATGGGTATGGCGTAAGGTACGAGAATGATACTTTTATGATGCATCCATTCTGTTGGTGTTATGAGGGAGATTGTAAATGGTGTTATGGAGGAGAACCTAACTTCATATACAAACCTACGAATACAAGAATATGGTGGTATAAGTGGATTGGTAGAGGTCAGGAACAAAAAGGGAAACTTCCGAAGGATTGGTTGGAAAAGTGTGTTAAAAGTGTAGCTAAATTAAAAGACAATAAGTAATATGGAGAAGTGGATTATAGTCCCTAAAAGTGAATGTTTGCGATTGGCAAAATCAAATGATTTAAGGGAACATGTAACAACAGAACTATATTGGTATTTTAATCAAAATAAGTTTACTAAAAAACAAAGAGAATTGGCAGAACAGGGAAAGTATTATGCGATAATAAATTCAGAGTTTAGTCATAAAGGTTTGGGATTAGAACCGTTGGTAAAAGAAATATCTAAATTAAAGTGGGACAATAAGTAATATGGAGAACTGGAGAAAGAGGTGGGAACAGTTAACAGAAGATGTTGCAATCGAAGGTTATCTTCCAAATGGAGAAATGGCAAGTGACTCTGATATAGAGGACTTCATATCTGAAGAACTAGACAAAGCAAGGGAAGAGGGGAGAAGAGAGGGTTCGGAGATAACCTCTAGGTATATATCCGATTTTGTTAAATCAGAAAGTGGTAAGTCTGGGAGAAAAGAGATTCTGGAATACATTGACAAATTATCTAAATTAAAACAATAGAGTATATGGAGAAGAAAGAAATAAAAACGAAAGAACAATGGTTAAAATTGTTAAAAGAGTTAAAAGCATATTGTTATATTAAACCCAATAGATATAAGCACGAATCAGGATTTAGATGTTTTGAGGTTGGGTATATGACAGTTGGTAATGACAATAAGGTAGAGGACAAACTTATATTAAATCTCACTTCAGACCATATCCAGTTGTATCAATACTCTGATGTTAAACTAAAACCAAATCTTGATTTAATGTTAGATGGGTATATTAGAATATACAATATTAGTAGTAAAGATAATTTTTGGTGGGGGTCAATGGACTTTACTGTTAGCTCAGCACAGATACAGTTATTATCTAAATTAAAAACAAATAAGTAATATGGAGAAGAAAGTACCTAAAACATACAGGGGAAAGAAGTTAACAGATAGATTTACAAATAAGGATAAAGTATGTCCACATTGCGGTGGTAATATAGAAGGACATTGTTGCGGGACTCGTGTCATATATTGGTGTGATGTTTGCGGTGCAAATAATAGAAAATACAAGCCCAGTATATCAATAGAATTATCTTAACTTTATTATCATCTACTAGAAGAATTATCTAAATTAAAACAAAAGTAATATGGAGAAAAATAAAAGAGAGATAAAATTCAGATTTTGGGATAAGATAGAAAAGGTTATGCGTTATCCCAAAAACTCGTTTCCAGACTTAGATTATTTGTATTTTGAAGATATAAAAAGGGCGGAGTGGGGAGACAACGAGTTTGTCAGTCTACAATTTACAGGACTTCTTGATAAAAATGGTAAGGAGATATATGAGGGAGATATATTGCGAAGGGGAGGTGCTTCCGTAGTAAAATTTGGGGATTTTTACGCAGGGGGCAATAATGAATATTATAATCAATATGTAAAAAGTTCTTTTTATATAGAATTTAAGGATGGTGATGTTGATGCTCTGGATGATGGCGAGGAGGTAATTGGGAATATTTATGAGAATCCTAATTTATTATCAGAGAATAAAGAATGAATTACAACGAGTACCCAAACCTTACAAAGCTAAATATTAACGAACTGTATAGTTTGTATCAATCTACAAACTCACCCAGCATCAAAGCCTCAATAGTGTCTGCAATGACCGTCATACAGGAGAGTAACTATCAGTATGGCGAGAAAATTAAGAAGCAGCTTGGGGATATGGAGAAAGCGAAGACACTAAAGGAACAGATTGAAGCCCTAGAGAAATTATCTAAATTAAAACAATAAGTAATATGAAGATTCTTAAATGTGTTTTAGAAAACTATAACGATCGCAAAGATGGAACAGTATCTCTCAAACTTGATTCTTTACTAGAAGTTCCTGATAGTGATATAGCCCAGATTAGGGGAATGAGGGGTAATATAGCAGTAGCAGTAATTACTGATGTTGTAGATGTACTAGAAGCAGAGATTAATACTAAAGACATTATGGAGAATCTACCAGATGACCCGTTTTTAGACAAAAG
>CAZRIV010000048.1:0-2531 GCA_964600235.1 uncultured Bacteriovoracaceae bacterium
GAGCTGGGCATCTACGATATGTCTGGAAATGTATGGGAGTGGTGCAGTGACTGGTGGGATAGTAATTATAGTTACTATAGCAAGAGCCCAAGTATCAATCCGTACAATAGTACAGCCGATTCCGGTAGGGTGATGCGTGGTGGTAGTTGTTTAAGCTCGAGTAAGAGCTTGCTGCTAATGGATCATCGCATAGGTTCACCTGATGAAGCTTCCCAAAATCTAGGGTTCCGCCTCTGCAGGACAATAATCTTTGAAGAGAGAGACAAACCACCTTATGAGCCACACAAAACAGGGCCATTGGACGAGGCAACAAGGCAACCATTGTCATTAAAATTGACCTGGAGCTGTAAAGATCCTAACGGAAAGCCTCTAATATATGACGTATACTTCGATACCAACCCTAATCCAACGACAAAAGTAGCAGCTAATCAGAGCAGTAATAAAATTGAAAGGAAGAACCTTTCACATAATACAACCTACTACTGGAAAGTAATTGCTAAAAACAATCACGGAGCGGCAACGGAAAGTCGGGTATGGAAATTCACTACTGCGAGACCTCCAAAATTACCATCTGACCCAAAACCATTGAACGATGCAACAAAACAACCATTGGAAGCAATGCTGTCGTGGAAATGCAGCGAACCAGACGGGAATCCACTGACTTATGATATCTACTTCGATACCAATCCTAACCCGACAACAAAAGTGTCCTCTAACCAGAGTGATAGAACACTTAATAAGAGTAATCTTTCGTATAATACAACCTACTACTGGAAAGTGGTTGCTAAGAACAATCACGGATTGGCAACGGAAAGTCGGGTATGGAGATTCACAACACAAAGAAATCCTAAGGAACCCTCTAATCCAAAACCATTGAACGATGCAACAGGACAACCATTGGAAGTAATGCTGTCGTGGAAATGCAGTTATTTTGATGGAGATCCGCCGATTTACGACATCTACTTCGATACCAATGCCAACCCAACCACAAAGGCATCTTCCGAACAGAGTGGAAAGAGCCTTAACATAACCAACCTGTCATATAACACTACCTACTACTGGAAAGTGGTTGCTAAGAACGATAAAGGATTGACAATAGAAGGACCAGTATGGAGATTCACAACACGGAACAACAGACCGCCGAATACCCCATCTAACCCTGGACCATACAACACTGCGACGAACCAGCCTGTGACACTTGCTCTGTTGTGGGATTGCAGTGATCCTGATGAAGACCCACTTACATACGACATCTACTTCGATACCAATGCCAACCCAACCACAAAGGCATCTTCCGAACAGAGTGGAAAGAGCCTTAACATAACCAACCTGTCATATAACACTACCTACTACTGGAAAGTGGTTGCTAAGAACGATAAAGGATTGACAATAGAAGGACCAGTATGGAGATTCACAACAACTGCAACGCTTCCTTATAAGCCTTCTAGCGCAGTTCCAGCGATGATTCGAATTGAGAAAGGCAGCTTCACAATGGGCGACACGTGGGGTGGAGGAGACAGCGACGAAAAACCGACGCACAAGGTGACGTTCACGTACGACTTCTATATTGGCAAGTACGAAGTAACTTTCAATGAATACGATGCCTTCTGTAATGCCACCGGCAGGAGTAAACCGAACGACGAAGGCTGGGGAAGGGGAACCAGACCTGTAATATGGGTCAGCTGGTGGGACGCTATCGCTTACTGCAACTGGCTGAGCGAGAAAGAGAAGCTTCCAAAAGCATATGACAGCAACGGAAACTTCCTTGATAAAGACGGAAGAGTAACGACAGATCCGTCGAAGGTGGTCGGATACAGGTTACCGACAGAAGCCGAATGGGAATTTGCAGCTCGTGGTGGGAACAAGAGCAAGGGTTACAAATATGCTGGGAGCGATAACGTAAATGATGTTGCCTGGTACGATTCGAACTCCGGCAACAAGACTCAGGAGGTTGGGAGGAAAGCTCCTAACGAACTCGGGCTATACGATATGTCAGGAAATGTATGGGAGTGGGTTAAATACAAAGGATACAAAAGCAAAGCATTAAAGGGGGGTTGTTTTTTCGATAATGAGAAACAACTTCCTATTACAGAAAGAATCGTTATTGAAAACACTTATCTAGCGTATGAAGTTGGATTTCGAATCGTTATGACGGTTTCCGATGAAACCAGTGGAACAACTAAAGAGGGAGCAATTTGGAGATTTACTGCATATTCTCCGTTATCAACGGTACTTGTAGAAAAAGGCAGCTTCACTATGGGAGACACGTGGGGAGATGGATTTTGGGAAAAAACAACCCACAAAGTGCCGTTCACGTACAACTTCTACATAGGCAAGTATGAGACTACATTTGAAGAATACGACGCCTTCTGCAATGCCACCGGCAGGGGCAAACCCCACGACTGGGGCTGGGGAAGAGGAACCAGACCAGTTATAAACGTAAGCTGGTGGGATGCAATAGCTTACTGCAACTGGCTGAGCGAGAGAGAGGGATTGCCCGTAGCTTATAGATTGAAGGGAGACCTTGCCGA
>CAZRIV010000049.1:0-2526 GCA_964600235.1 uncultured Bacteriovoracaceae bacterium
GTGGAATCTGGGACTTTCTAATATTGTCTTTCTTAAACTCTTTTTTTTCTATCTTCTTATTACTCCAGAATAAGTGTCTATCCAATACAAATGTTGGTTCAATTAGTGGTTTGTAATATGGTTTTACATTTTCCACGACCCAATTACCCTTGAAGTTATATTGTAAAAAGAGTATCTCCTGATATAAGTTCATCTCTGGGTAAACTGCTTCTGTTCCCCTGTACCTAACACAGATGTTCTGTCTAAAACTGGAATGGCTTTGACAAGGAGGACTGCTCCAAATAATATCAAACTCCTTATAGTGGTCTAGTAGATACTGGTGTGCATCTCCTACTACTATTTTGTCATTGGGAAAGAAGTCGTGGTATATATCTGCTATATCTTGCTTATACTCCACTGCTGTTATCTCGTGTTCATCTCCCCAGAGTTTCCTATTACCACCTATTCCAGCATACAAGTTTAATATCCTTAATGGTCTTGCCATTTTCCTTCTTCGCTTAGCTTAGATAAAAAGTACTCTAACTCCCCCCTATTCTTAAATGGCTTGTATTCCTCCGTTATGTGAACCCTCTTAAATACTCTACCCTTCATTCCGTCTTTTACTCCATTCTCATACCCCTCTTCCCTTGCTTTCTCTAGTTCTTGGTCTATGTATGTTTCTACAATCCAATATATTATCTCTTCTTTAGTCATTGGGTTTAGTCCACTAATTGGAGACATCTCATAAATAGACTTACCTTCTAAAACTTTCTTTATTTCCTCCTTTAGTTCTTTCTTTTCCATATTACTTATTGTCTTTTAATTTAGATAAAATATTCCAATTATCCTCATAGGCTTCAACCCATTTCTCAGATACTAAGTCTGGTCTATTACTATTTACCTTCTGCCAATCAGTATCCTTTATGAGGAAGTTGTTTTTATATCCATATTTATTATTTCCCACCAAATCCTCAGTTGGTACAATCCAGGTATGCTCTATCTTAAACTCACTCTTGTCATTAAGAGCAACCAATATCAATATATCTGGTTTTTTAATAGCACCCTTTCTAATACTGTTAAATTGCCAACCCCTACTTTCTGTATGCTGCCCGTCTCTCTTTGTAATATGTGCTTGTGAAGTCTTAACTTCTATTAAAATGTTATCTTCTGTTATTAAATCACAACCAGAGAGTTTATCGCACAATCTCTGAGCAGCTATTCTCCTCTTTGATAGTTCAGTAAGGACATAGTATTCCCCAAATAACCCTGTCCAATACCTCTCCTTAAATGCTTCTCTCACTTTACTACTACTAAAATTAAATCTGCTAAGGCGAGGCTAAAACTACCCATAATAACCCCGCCCTAGTTATCAGATTTCTCGGACACTCCAGATAATCCTCTCAGACTCCAGAATGCCGACAAATCCGACAATATAAAGAACTAATAAACTATTTGGGGTACTCTAGGTATGTACTTTCCAACATTACTAGGAGCATTGAGAGTGCGACTCTCAGTTTGTTTATGACCTTTAGCGGTCCCCCTTGGCACAGACTGCAGTTTGCCACTAAAGTACCTCACATAATCTATTAAAGAACTACATATTACTCAATGCCTTGTTTACATTAGCCATCCATGTTGTAGTGTGATCTCCCCCTGTATAAGTATTGGCTCTCTCTACATTAACATTTACATCCATGTAATACTTCCCTATTCCGTTACAAATTACCCTACTCATTGTGTCTACATCAGGGTCGTATTGCCTATCTCCCTTGTAAAAATATCCATACCAGTTGGTATTCCTGTCCATTCTCGCTTTACCCATTCCTGTTTCTGCTACACTAATTGCTATTACTAACTTCAATGTATCTTCACTACAATATTTTCTCAGACTTGCTAAATATTCACTGTCGTATCTTCCCCCATAACTTAAAATATACTCTTCAATTTTACCAAGGGGCTGCAAGGTGGATTTAAGACCTTCTACATCCTCGGTGGTCTGATTGTCCACCTTCTCCCCTTCCGTTTGTTCTAGGGCCATTACAGGGCTTCCTAGGGGCTGTTGAATAGCTTGGCTAAGTTGCCTCTGTTCGTTGGTAGTTAGAAGTCCCTTGTGTACCAGTAAGTCTATCAAAATATACAAGGAGAATAAAAGCAGTAATAGAATTAGAAATCTTCTTGCCATACTTACCCATCTTCCTTGTCCATCTATCAGATCAATGCTCATTATCTTTTTTCCTATACTCTTAAACCACTTGCCTATCTTGTTTACTTTACTTTTTATGTTTATTTCCTTCATATTTTTATTTGATAGATTTATATGCTTCGTACTCGTTGAACATTCTCTTAACCATTGAGTCCCTTTCTACTAACATTCTTTTAGTTGCTTTCTCTTTTGCATAATCTCTTGCTAATATTTCCCTAGTTCTTCCATAAGTAGAATTATATAGAAACTGCTCTCTTGGACTTTTTGTCTTTACATGTATGACCTTAATTCCATTTACAACTGATCCACTTTTTATATCTTCAAACATTTTAATATATACTCAA
>CAZRIV010000050.1:0-2381 GCA_964600235.1 uncultured Bacteriovoracaceae bacterium
TCAGCCAAACCTGTGTTCCAAGAACAATGGTATCATAAGTATTACCATCACCGTCAGTGGGCAATCCCGGTCCTTTATCTTTCTCGCAGCTTTGTACCAGAAAGAATAATGCCAGTAATATAAAATAAAATCTCACTTTATGCATATCAGAATAGTTTGAGTTTATGATGTATATGAATTTTCTTATAATCAAGGAAAGTATTTGCAGTCAAATTCTGTAATTCCTCATCTGTTATATTCTGCTAATCACTTCATTCTAACACAAGCAAATCAGTGTTTTATCGATAATCTTATCGTCGTTTTTTTATCCTTATATTGAATGTTTAAAAAATATAATCCGTCAGGTAAATTACTGGTACTGAATCTATAGGGGAAACCCGTGAAATTAAGCTTGGCTTTAACAACCCCCGCCCAGTCAATTATGGAAAGAATGCTTTGCTCGGCAGAGGTATCTTCATCTACAGGGAATTTGTCTTTAATAATATCTATATTTACGTAATCATTTGCCGGATTAGGATTAGCCGCGAAATATCTTCCACAAACTCCCTCCCCAAAATATAGACTTTTTAGAACTACATTTGAACCGCAACATGACGTTGTAGCGTTTATTTGAACCATGCCATACGGATAATCGTTTGTGTTGATAGAAATAAGGTTATTATAAGCATAGTTTGTTGTCCAGCCATATGGTAATCCCCAGCTGAAATTAGAAGTAGTACAGCTTTGATCGTAATTATTGTAGGTGATTGTATAGTTTGTGTTAGGACATAAATAATAAAAATCACCTGAGCCCTGAGGTGATCCGCCATAAGAATCCTGTATGGAAATGGAGACATAATCTTCTCTTGGTCCAATTAGATTAAACTCAAATTTATGAGTCGTTAAAACATTCCCGTTATACTTTAACTTGTATTCAATTTTGCCTTTTTTTCCAACATACCCCGCAATTGGAACAACATTTGCACTTATCCCATTTCCTTGAGTACTAGAACTAAAATAATTTGTTGGTGTCACATTCCATTCAGTTGAGAAACCTTTGTTTGTTAATACAGGATCAAAGTAAGCCAAGGTAAAAGTTTTACCACTGGCACATACCCACTTTGAAGTAGTATCAGAGATACGAGGGCCATCTAAAGGTGTATAGCCATCACAAAAAATGACATATTTATTATTATCATCAAAATCCATTTTAGGATAATATCCTGTGAATCCGGGTGTAGGATAGGCTTCCAATCCCCATCTGTAAAACCCATCTTTGTCCATATCTACAGCCGGCTGCCTGTTATATTCGTTATTGTTGTAATAATCCTTTACTGTGATATATTCTAGGTTACCATTGTTATTAACTACTGGCTTAATCCAGTAACAATTTGGAGCATAATTAAAGAAATTAATTGCAACTTTGCGTTTTGAAGCAGGAGCCCCTGGCCAACTGTCTTTAATTTCCCATTTGAACCCTCCGTCTGAAGTCCATCCTGTTACAAGAATAGAATGATTCACATTATCACCACCAGGATGCAATGCTCGTCCTAATTTTTTACCATATTGATCTGCTCCGGTTCCTGTTAAAATAATTGGACCATAATCCATAATTGCTTTCTTAAGTTTTTCATCTGTATCTATAGTGCAATTTTGATTACCCCAAATAGATTCTCCCCATCCTGGAATTTTAGCTTTATAATAATAACTTACATATTGGCTGCATAGTAAATCTGGAAGAAAATATTTATTAGGAGGATTATTGACTGGGTTAACAGGAAATGGCCAACTAATCTCATCCACTGCACCCGTATAAACAAAGAAAGGTAGTGCACTAGCTGGTGTCCATCCACTTTGTATTCCACATTCAGAGTATAAATTACTTTCTGACAAATTTTCATATGAATTACTATGGTTAAAATAGATCTCAATCATAGCTTCCACGGCAGCGACCGTGGCAAATACTCCGCATGGCCCCTGGTCTTTTTGATCCTTAGCATCAGAAACATAATCAATAGAATAATGTCTATCATTCCAGCTGAATGATGAGGGCTGAGAATAGGTGAATCCATAAACTTGGAGCATTAGTGTTAACAATAATGCATGTTTTAGGACTAATCTGTATGTTCTCCTGGCATTCATGTTAATTTAATGTTTTAAGGTTTAGAAATTATGTTTTTGAATATCAATCAATAATTTAAATGATACGAAGAGCAATATAATCGAAATAACGGAATTGCTGTTCTTGTATTAATTTTCATTAATAGAAAGCTCGATTCTCATCATCAAGGCAAACTAAGAATTTCTTTTAAAAGAAGTGCATATTTTTATCAGTTTTTTGTTTAATTATTCTTACGAAATTTCTTTAAAAATTTTTAAATGTGTCATCACATCAACCATGT
>CAZRIV010000051.1:0-2343 GCA_964600235.1 uncultured Bacteriovoracaceae bacterium
ATCAAACTTCTTGTCTCCAAAGTGCTTTTTTATTGCAGAGATATACTTTCTAGGAATGCTCATCATCGTCAACGCCTTCCGAACATAGTTGACGTTGAACATCTTTCCACAACCAACGCGGAGAACCGGAAAGCCTCTTTCCTCACTGATTGATGATTTAGAAAGATCTCCTGATTCCTTCAAAGTAGTAACACACACCTCGTGTCCTTGCTTATGAAATTCTTCTGCAAGATCTGTGTAGAGATTGTCGTCAGCCTCAGGCTCGGGAAATGCTATAAAAAGGAAAAGAACTCTCAAATTCCATCAGCCTCTTCACTGTAGCTGTCTTTAAACCATGTCACTTTATTTATTAGCTTCACATAACTCTCAATAACCTTCACGACCTTAAGTGATACATTCCTATCAAGATAGTCCGGTGACAAAGGCGCTCTTTCTTCATTATCGAAGCTTTCTTTTGCGATTCTTATGGCGTTGACCACTCCTCTTGCCTTTATCCCACCAATAACGATCGGGCCTTTGTCGAGAACTTCAGGTCTTTCGGTACTTGTTCTGAAAAGAACAGCCGGAAAACCCAAAATAGAAGACTCTTCGCTGAGAGTGCCGCTATCTGAGAGAACACAGTACGATTTCTTCTGGAGCTTGTTGTAGTCGAAAAAGCCGAAGGGTTTGAGATTCATGATTAGTGGATTGAATTTGACTCCCTTCTCTTCTATCTTTTTCCAGCTCCTGGGATGGGTAGAGTAGATCACCGGTAATTTGAACTCTTCGGCTACTGCGTTGAGTGTGTTCACTACTTCATTGAAGTTCTTTTCTATATCCAGGTTCTCTTCTCTATGGGCGCTGACAAGGATATACTTTCCCTCTTCAAGGTTCAGTCTCTCAAGAGCATCGCTGTTGTCTATCTTATCCATATAGTGATACAAGACTTCAGGCATGGGAGAGCCAGTGACGAAGATATGCTCCTTTCTGAAGCCTTCAGAAAGGAGATATCTTCTGCTATGCTCTGTGTATGGAAGGTTTATGTCGCTTATATGATCGACTATCTTTCTGTTTATCTCTTCAGGCACGTTCTGATCGAAGCATCTATTGCCTGCTTCCATGTGGAATATGGGGATCTTCAGTCTCTTGGCGGGAATAGCGCTCAGAGCGCTGTTTGTATCGCCAAGTATCAGAAGTGCCTCTGGCTTCTCTTTCAGTAGGACTTCATAAGCGGCACTGATTATATTTCCCATCGTCTCGCCCAGATGCTTTCCCGGAACATTGAGAAAATAATCCGGCTTTCTTATCTCGAGCTCCTGGAAGAAGATTTCGTTCAATGTATAATCCCAGTTCTGTCCTGTATGAACGAGAATGTGATCGAAATACTTATCACAGGCCTTTATCGTTGCCGAAAGGCGGATGATTTCGGGGCGGGTGCCGATGATGGTCATAACTTTGGTCTTGCTCATTAAAAGAACCTCCAGTTGAGTGCATAATAGCTTAAAAGCGTAATGGCGTAAAAGTACAAAAGTTTAAGAGCATAAATGCGTAATAGCGTAAAAGGCTAAATAGACTTCTGTAATCGGACTATTAGGTTGTTGAGCATTGCTCCTAGTCGTTCTGTTTTCTCTTCTAGTCCTATTATATCTGATTCATCTATGTAGCCAAGTCCTTTTGCCAGCAATAGATGGCTCTTGCTTTCTTCCAGTGAGCCACGAGCGATGTACAGAAACCTGCAAAACTCTTTGTTTCCTCCTCTGCCTCTTCCCTCGGCTATGTTTGCCGGTACTGATGAAGCAGACCTCTTTAGTTGACTTGTCAAAGCGTATTTCTCTTCTTTTGGAAACTTCCCGGTAATTCTATAGATCTCGATTGTGAATTCAAATGCTTCTTTCCATACTTCCAGACCGCTGAAACTGGTTTTCATGGAATACCTCGGTTAAAAAGATATGCGTAAAGGTGGAATAGCATAAAGGCTTAATAGCGCAAAGGCTTAACAATTGGAACTGCGTAAAGGCGTAATGGCTTAAGGGCTTAATTACGCTTTTCTGCCGTTAAGCTGTTAAGCATATTCTCCATTCCGCTTTTAAGCCTTTATGCGGCTGCTCCATTACGCTTTTCCACTTTTAAGCCGTTACGCATCATTCCACCTTCTCATAATATGTGTCAGGCTTACTTGCATCAAACATTTCATTCGCCCAGAAGAGGGTGATCATTTCGGTGTCCCCTGTGTTTTCTATCGAGTGTGTGTATCCCGGGGGGATGTCTATTATTTCGATTTTTTCTCCCGAGACTTTGTAGGAAATTACTTCGTTGTTCAATATGTGTCTGAATTTGATATTTGCCTCTCCAGAGATCACGCAG
>CAZRIV010000052.1:0-2321 GCA_964600235.1 uncultured Bacteriovoracaceae bacterium
AGATAATATTCCGTCCGATCATACAACTGGATTATCTATATAGTAGATACCCCTTGACAATACTGGAAAAATGGGAAGACTGGAAAATTCACTGAAACACCGAAAAACAACAGCTTACAGAATCGATTCTAAACCACTTTAATTCCTTCGTATGGGTAAATACACCACCACAAGTGAGAAAATGCAGCAGAAGGCAATATACAAAGAGCGGTATTAAGCTATTGAAGCCAGTTATAGGATACAGGTTATCATATACCAAAATTGCTGAATTGCAGACCATAACAGCAGCAACAAAGACATGTTCGCAAAACTTATATATGAGGCAATGTGGGTAAATAGTGTTTATTGATTAGGGTGTATTACATGTCCAATACTAAATAGAACATTTTGAAATCCTCTTCGATGTAATAATAGTCCTTCATTGCATCATATAGAAAAGCTGCAAGATAATCTGAGCATTTGATTGAACCTTTAATTACGTCTATTGCAGTCGGCTTTGAGAATCCATAAGCTGTTATAGCTAGCTTTTTTGTAACAGAGACAACATCTTTCTCTTGAGCTAAATATCCCATAAAGGAAGATATACCGCTGAATTCATTATAGTAAGAAACGACAGAAATCAAAGTTTGTTCAGGTAAATATTCGTTTCTAATACAGCAAGTAAGCAATGTCAATATTTCTGCATATGTCTGTGTTTTTGATAATCCGTTGTTTGCTGAGAATGCAGAAAGGCTGTAAAGCTCTTCCACTAATGGATACAAACTGTCTCTAAATGTTATATATAAGTCTAACGATGTATCAGTTGGAGTGGAGTTACTGGTTGAATAAGAAGAAATTCCTAAAGCTGTTGATGAAAATAAAAACACGAAAGCTAAAAAAATAACAACAAAAACCTTAGACATATCATCATCTCCTCTATAAAATAGTTATGTATCTAAGTATCAACATTTAATGGTATTAATACAAAACCAGATAATCCTAATCATATATATTCCAAAACCCTCATCAAAAATCGATCTTAGCTAACAATCTTCCTGTTTCATCATAGAGGGGTCAAACAGGTAGTCCTAACTTGTTTATGCTTATGTGTTAGATCTTATATCTACTGGATTATAACTATTATTCCTGTTCCTGCTTCTTCAACTAGCGTGGCTTCCATAAAGGGAGATACGAAGTATTCGGCAGCCAAATTATAACCAAATGGTGCATTTCCAAATTTGAAGTAAATTTTCACAGTGCCTGTTCCATCTACATTAGGCATTCTGAGATTAACCCCATAAACAGGCCCCGAATCCTCCGAGAAATACTCGCTAATAAAACCATTTGGAATTTCTAAGCCCTCTTCATCATAAGCTTGAGCACAGATGAAACTGTTGCCGATACGACTCTCAATGAAGACACGATTCATGGATACGCTAAAAGTATAGACAGTATCCTTTAACACTTCGGAGGGATAAACAAGATCGGACCATATAATCTCTTCCAAAACTACAGATACTTCAGTAACTTGATTAGGGATTACTTCCAGCTGATTAGAGATCCCTGCAGCAAGTATAGAATTAATAGAGCTATCACTGGGCAGAGTCAGAGTCTTTGTTGCAAACACTGCAACCTTATAATTGCCAGCCCCAATTTCTATTTCAACCTCTTTGGTTTCGCCAGGCTCACCAAAAACTTCCACGTATTTTGGATCAGTCTCCGGATAATCGACTTGCTGCACGAAAATCGAGAATCTGTCCGTCCCTTGCGGTATTACACTGGGCTGATAATTGTCACTAGGAAAAGTGATGGCAAATCTAATAATACCGTCAGACTTTTCGTCCGAAAAATTACAAGCCGTCAAAAAGGTAATAAAGGATATTGCAATAATCAATATATACCTTTTAAAGTTCTTCATATCAAATATCCTCCCTTAGTTTTGTTTTTCTCATACAAAAAGCATTCTATATGGTGTTGAGAACCCTTTTTTGCCGTATTTCTTTCTTCGTCTATCTATTGGATACGATCTCATTATATCAAAGTGTTTTACATAACCTTAATAAAAAACATTTGCTGGAGATTAGAGAAAAATACTCTTACCATGTCCACCTCTAAATTTACCTTCTACGATAAAACGCTACTGGTGATTTTTTGTGTGTCTCCAAGGCTTGCTGGTAAGTAAAGGAGGTTTTACTGTTCTCGTGCCTAAGATAGCTGGATACTCACTCAATAGATGCATGAAGAAGAAGCTGGACCTTACAAGTGTATCTCGGGTCATGAGCTAGGAAATGTATCCTAAAATCTTCTCTTCTATAGTAATAAATCAACCTATATATCCATCA
>CAZRIV010000053.1:0-2229 GCA_964600235.1 uncultured Bacteriovoracaceae bacterium
GTAAAGAGGTTAAAGGGGGCATAGTACACAATGCTCTTAATTACGATTTATACCCAGAGGGGGAGTTTATACCCAAAGACAAGAAGAAGGGGGAGATTAGACTAGGTTGGCAGGGGGGAGTAAGCCACTTGGGAGACTGGGAAGAGATAAAAGAGCCATTAGTAAGGGTATTAAAGGATTATCCTGAGGTTACTTTACATATTCTAGGAAGTTATTACAAGAATCAGTTCATAGACATAGCCGATAGAATCACAAGATACCCCTGGTATCCATTTAAGGCGTATACCTACAAGTTAAAGACCCTAGGACTGGATGGAGCTATCATTCCATTGGAAAGTAAGCCATTCAATGAGTACAAAAGCGAAATAAAGTTTGTAGAATTTACTGCTTTGGGGTTGCCAAGTGTAGTAAAGAACATGCTACCGTACTCAAAGGTCGTAACAGAGGAGAATAGTTACCCATACAAGGACAATGTAGAGTTTGAGAAGCAATTAAGGGCTATGATAGAGGATATTAAGTCTAAAAAGGCTCAAAACAAGGTTAAAATAGGTCAAGAATGGGTTAAGAATGAGAGGGAAATTAGCAAGGAGGCAGGTAAATTAGTCAAGTTATATAAGAGTATTCTGCCAGAAGAAACCCAAAGGGAGTTGTTGTAGCTATGGTATAATTATATATAAGGTGATACGAGGATGATTTAATTGATTTGATAATACAATGACATTCTCGCAAATGCAGACAGAAGTGGGAGATTTGCTCAATATGACCATAGACGCAAACTCTACCGTTACGACAACCCAAGTTCAAAGAGACTTAAACACAGCGAGAGACTTAGTATTAAACAGATTGCTAACATTGGGTCAAAATTACTTCCTAAGAATAGCCAAGGCTGATACTGTAGCCAATCAGTCCCTTTATTCCCTTCCAACGGACTTTAGAAAGTTTGCAAGACTAGAAGTAGGCTATAACAATGCCACGGACAGGATTAAAGCAGACCAAATTGATCTAAGTGAGATAGGAGACCCTAGTGTAGAGGTATACTCACAAGCCGACCCAAAGTATACGATAATAGGCAATATGTTTGAGCTAAGACCGACACCGACAGCAGCAGTAACTAATGGTTTATACATGGTATATGTAGAGAACCCTGCCGATATGACTGACAATGACGATACTTCAGGACTTCCCTTAGATTATGACCATCTATTGACCCTTTATGCTAGTGCCAAGGGAAAGTATACCCTAGGACTACCACAAGAAGGGAACAATATGATGGGTCAATTTACAATGGGTCTTGATGAGATGGAGAACAACATTGTAGAGAGAAACATTGACAGTGGGGGAACAATAGCTATGGTAGATAATTATGGAGGACTATAATGACAAACTGGACAGAAGTAGATGATAAAACAACCCCTTTTAGGAAATATAGTGGAGGAGATAGACTAACAACACAAGACGGAAAGGGATTACAGACACAGGATGGATTTGATTTAGTAGAGCAAGGTATAGAAAGTGGATTTACAGATGTTAGTGATAAGGATACTTCTTGGGGCTTCTGGGGTGGACTGATAAGGCTTGTTACAGAGGGATACAGAGAAAATCTAATGTCGGAAGGAAACTTGGACTATCTTGTATACAGTCATGGAGAGGATTTAGAAATATGGACTGATACAGCAGATATAGAAACAACATATACTAAAATAAATGATGTGTAAAAATGGCAGACATAAAAATACTTGATTTAACAGAGGCAACAGAGATAACAGAAACAACTGATTACATACCTGTTGTTGATACAAGTGATACAACGCAAGATAGTACAGGAACAACTAAAAAGGCTACTGTTAGAAAGTTATTAGGAGACAGGGTACTACCAGATACTATTGTAGGAACAACGGAAACACAGACATTAACCAACAAAACACTAACAAGTCCAGTAATAAATACTCCTACAGGAGATGTTGTAACTCCGTCAGGAACGCAAACATTGACTAATAAGACATTAACAAGTCCAGTAATTGACACACAGGTAAGTGGAACTGCGGTTTTGGATGAGGATACTATGTCTTCTAATAGTGATAAGAAATTAGCAACACAGCAGAGTATTAAGGCTTATTCTGATGCAGGAAAGGTTGGTGCTTCTTATATAGCTTATTTAACAAGTGAACAATCAGCAACAAGTTCTGCTCAAATAGGTTCGGCACAGGTTACAGTTACAACTAAAGGTGG
>CAZRIV010000054.1:0-2210 GCA_964600235.1 uncultured Bacteriovoracaceae bacterium
ACCGCTCCAGGTGGTCAGAGTTCGTGTTTCAATTCCTCATAGGTAGTCTGGAAGCTGGAAGTGTCGGAGATGGAGGAAGGCATTTATGAGAGTTTCAATTCCTCATAGGTAGTCTGGAAGCGAGGTACTGGAGGACTATGTGGATCACGTCGACGGGTTTCAATTCCTCATAGGTAGTCTGGAAGCGTTCATTGATAGAACACAAACACGTTACCAACACGGTTTCAATTCCTCATAGGTAGTCTGGAAGCCCAACCGAACCGAAAACGGTTTGGGTACGTTCGTTTCAATTCCTCATAGGTAGTCTGGAAGCAGACTTATTAAAAACATAGAGCTTGTATAGACCAGTTTCAATTCCTCATAGGTAGTCTGGAAGCTTGTGCTGGAAGGGTCCTTGTAGCGGTCAACTATCCTCGTTTCAATTCCTCATAGGTAGTCTGGAAGCCAGCCGTCTTTGACTGGCTGATAGACAACGTTAGAGCGTTTCAATTCCTCATAGGTAGTCTGGAAGCGGATTCAAGGGGCTTTAGGTGTGGCCTTCCTGGTGTTTCAATTCCTCATAGGTAGTCTGGAAGCTTGGGTTGATGCTAATTATGGAAGTGGGAATTTGTGTTTCAATTCCTCATAGGTAGTCTGGAAGCGTGGTACTAATGGGCATATGTGGTATAGATGGGAGTTTCAATTCCTCATAGGTAGTCTGGAAGCGGTTGTAGTCAATACGTTGGACTTGCAAGTTTTGAAGTTTCAATTCCTCATAGGTAGTCTGGAAGCGCTGTTGAACGCTTCTCCGCCATCGGTTTTTAGTTTCAATTCCTCATAGGTAGTCTGGAAGCTTGCTGCCGCTGATGTGTGGAAGAACGGCTCAATGTTTCAATTCCTCATAGGTAGTCTGGAAGCGGTCCGGTGGCAAAGACTCCACGGCTCTAGCTCGTTTCAATTCCTCATAGGTAGTCTGGAAGCTTGATGATCTCAAGCCAGATCTTCAGCTTCGTTGCCTTGGTTTCAATTCCTCATAGGTAGTCTGGAAGCTATTAAGTATTCGTATTAGGGAGGTGCAAGGAAGTTTCAATTCCTCATAGGTAGTCTGGAAGCGCAAATACGAACGCGGAATAGCCAAGCCTAGGCTGTTTCAATTCCTCATAGGTAGTCTGGAAGCGAAACCGAATGGGGAGCCGTACCGGAAACTCATGGGTTTCAATTCCTCATAGGTAGTCTGGAAGCAGGAGAGACTACAAAAGTAGCGTTACCAGTCCCGGTTTCAATTCCTCATAGGTAGTCTGGAAGCTTCCCCAACCCGTCTCGAGCGCGGCCTGAACTAGGTTTCAATTCCTCATAGGTAGTCTGGAAGCGCTATAGCGACGAAGAAGCCGCGAACAAGAGGCTGTTTCAATTCCTCATAGGTAGTCTGGAAGCTCCCGGAAGAACCGAAAAAACCTGGTATATTCGAGTTTCAATTCCTCATAGGTAGTCTGGAAGCATGATATTTGGCGAAATGGAAGTTTCGAGCATGGATGTTTCAATTCCTCATAGGTAGTCTGGAAGCACAAAGGTGGAAAGCGCGGCGAATCAGGAGATCAGTTTCAATTCCTCATAGGTAGTCTGGAAGCGCCAGCTCGGTCAGTGTGGCTACCCGGCGTTGCTGTTTCAATTCCTCATAGGTAGTCTGGAAGCCAGATCGGGGAGAGGATGATGCTGAAAAATAGCGGTTTCAATTCCTCATAGGTAGTCTGGAAGCAAGACCGTTTGTTTAGAGCAATTATCGATATTCTGTTTCAATTCCTCATAGGTAGTCTGGAAGCCGCGTCATGTCATGGCTTCATTTTCAGTCACTTGACGTTTCAATTCCTCATAGGTAGTCTGGAAGCCATGCTTGAATTAGCTTTGTCAAATGGTTCTTTGGTTTCAATTCCTCATAGGTAGTCTGGAAGCCCCAATTGCTCGCAGAAGCGATCGACCAATGGCTGTTTCAATTCCTCATAGGTAGTCTGGAAGCGAACCACTCAAGACCAATTCATTCAATCGATCGACGTTTCAATTCCTCATAGGTAGTCTGGAAGCTAGACAAGAAGACGACGGAACCAATAGACCGTGTTTCAATTCCTCATAGGTAGTCTGGAAGCTTGATTTTACGCAAGCTCCAAGAGTACACCCCGGCGTTTCAATTCCTCATAGGTAGTCTGGAAGCCGAGAGCTGTCACTCTCAAGGCGGT
>CAZRIV010000055.1:0-2175 GCA_964600235.1 uncultured Bacteriovoracaceae bacterium
TGTCACCGCCGGGATATAATTGACCCATAGCGCCGGACGAAAATTGACCCACACCATAACAACGGCTACCATAGAAGTGTGTCTAATACTTTCATGGGAGGGCCGAATGATAAGGAGTGGGCTAATTAATATGATACGTGAAAAAGCTCTTAAAGGGAAGAGCGCATATGCCATAGGAAAAGATTTGGGCATATCAAAGAATACTGCAAAAAGGTACTTAGACCGGCATGTAGGAGCACATGGATTAGAAGGAAGAATAAAAGGATCAAAACTGGATTCCTTCAAGCCAGAGATTGACAGCATGCTGAGTAAGGGCATATTCAACTGTGTGGTGATATTACAGAAGTTACAAAGCGACGGCTATGCTGGCGGGATAACTATCTTGAAGGATTACATCCATCAATTTCGACCAGCAAAAAGCAGTCCGGCAGTTAAGAGATATGAAACATTGCCGGGAAAACAGGCACAAATGGATTGGGGCATAACTCAATATGTTGACATGCGAGGTATGGTGCATAAAACACCGGCATTTGTAATGATCCTTGGAAATTCAAGAGCCAAATACGTCGAGTTCACCAAAAGATGTGACTTTTACAGCCTTCTTAGGTGCATTGTCAATGGCTTTGAATATTATGACGGTGTTCCTGAGATTGTTCTAACTGACAGGATGAAGACGATAATTAATGGCATGGAGGCAGGTAGCCCCCTATGGAACAGAAGGTTTGAGGATTTTGCCTCAGATATGGGATTCATACCAAAGGTTTGTAGAGCAAGGAGGCCACAGACTAAAGGGAAAGTGGAACGACTGGTGGACTACCTGAAGGACAACTTTCTTCCCGGAAGACAGTTTGAGGACTTGGATGATCTCAACAATCAAGCGATCCAATGGTGCAAACAGGTTGATAGCAAACCGCACGGTACCACTGGGGAAATACCATTGGAAGCATTAAAAAATGAGTCCTTGCTTCCTCTGCCGGATAAAGTGGTTCGTGATAAATACAGGTGGGAAACAAGGAAGGTAACCCGTGATGGATTCATAAGCTTTGATGGTGCTAAATATGGATCACCATGGCAATACAGCGGTAAGGAAGTTAGAGTACGAATATGTGGAGATTGCTTTGAAGCATATGATGGGGAAGTTAGAATTGTAAATCAGAAAATTGAATATACATCAGGCAGGATTGTTTGGCTGAAGGGCCAGTACCAAGGCCTTGCGGAGAGAAATGGCATTGCGGTTCCATTTTCATACGCCAGAAAAATGGATACAACTGTTGAAATTAGACCGTTAAGCATTTATGACAGACTTACAGGGGTGTCAAATGGTTGAATTGGAGCATACTCGTGACCTACTTAAAGACCTTGGACTCAATACCGCTTACGAAATCCTGGATGCTAAGTTGGAGACTGCAACACATAAGGAAATCACATACCTCTCATTCTTAAGTGATTTGCTTGAGGTTGAGAAGCAGGAACGGAAACGCCGCAGCGAGGAAACGAGAATAAAGCTTTCCAGACTGCCCAATAGAAAGACTCTTGAGGAATTTGATTTCAGCTTTCAGCCCAGTATAGATACACGACTGATTAAAGAATTATCTACCCTTGCATTCGCTGCAAGAAATGAAAACCTGATATTGCTTGGACCCCCTGGAGTAGGCAAGACACATCTGGCAATAGGCTTTGCTGTACAGGCACTTAGAGCTGGGATGACAGTGTACTATGCCAGCCTGTCACAGCTCATAGCAGATCTGAAGAAGGCATTGCTACAAAACCGGCTGGAACGAAGATGGCGGATATACACACGACCGGATATATTAATCGTTGATGAAGTTGGGTACATGCAGCTAGATCGTGAATCGGCGGAATTGTTCTTCCGGCTGATATGCTCCCGCTATGAAAATGGCAGTATCATATTGACCAGCAATAAACTTTTCAGTGATTGGGGTGAACTAATGAGTGATACAGTAATTGCTACAGCCATGCTGGACAGGCTGCTTCATCATTCCCATGTCATTAACATAAGGGGTGACACATACCGGCTGAAGGATCGATTGAAAACCGGGGTTAAAACAGTTCCGGCAGCAGATATTACGGCGCTGGATAAACCGGCAAAGGAATGACCGGCGATTGGGTCAATTTCTAACCGGCGATTGGGTCAAAAACAATCCGGCGTTGACA
>CAZRIV010000056.1:0-2149 GCA_964600235.1 uncultured Bacteriovoracaceae bacterium
TGATGTTTAATCCTGAGCAAGAGAAAGATATATTAGTTTATTCAAAGAGAGGTCGTACTAATGCCCAAGACCTTGAGCAAGGCACAATTAAGTAAGAAGTTAGACGAAGCATGGAGTCTAGCGGTTAAACAGAAAGCAGGATATGAGTGCGAAGTATGCGGTGCAAAAAGTACACTAAATAGTCATCACATTGTAGGTAGAAGAAATAGAATGACCCGTTGGGATCTAAAAAACGGTGTCTGTGTTTGTGTTAAACACCATAAGTTTGGTATTGAGAGCTTCCATGAGGACCCATTATGGGCCAAAGAGTGGCTTGAAGATAAAAGGTGGGAAGATTATGCCTACTTATACATGGTTAAAAATCAGATTAAGAAGTGGACTCTTGAAGATATGCAGGAGCAGTTAGTTAAATTGAAGAAGATAATTGACAAGGAATGAGACACTTCTGGTACATTGTAAGACATAAATGGTTTGTTATGATAGAGTGTTTTAAGGTTGGCTTAATATGGGAGGGGATAGTCCATGACCTAGACAAGTTTAGAATTGAGTATTTTGTTGCTTACAATAAATATCAAAAGAGAAAATTATTCAAGGCTCAACAGCCAGAAGAGTTATATCCCAAAACTGGAGATAGGGGAATAAATAGGGAGATATTACGACATAGAAAAACAAGTCCACACCATTGGCAATATTACTGTTACGGGAGAAAACAACCTAGCCCTATGCCAGACAAGTATATAAAGGAAATGATATGCGATTGGGTAGGAGCTGCTAAGGCAAGGGGAAGAAAGAACTTAATGGAGTGGTACTCTGAGGCTAAGGATTACATGATTTTTAATGAGGAGACAAAGGGAAAAGTAGATACTATGTTAAATAAATTTATCAATAAATAAAATGGGGGAGAAAAAAACAAAGCTCTTAATTACAGGAATGGCTGGGTTTGTAGGAAGTCATTTATGGGAGCATACCATGAAGACAACAGACTGGGATGTAATAGGCCTAGTAAAAATGGATAGGGCTGGGGACTTAAATAGAATCCAGGAGACACTAAACGACCACCCTGAGTATTTAGCAAGGACAAAGACTGTTAGGCACGATCTGAACGATAGTCTTAATACCGTACATAAACATATAGGGGAGGTTGATTATATTGCACACTTAGCAGCTTGTAGTCATGTTGATACTTCCATATCAGACCCAGTAGGGGTATTTAACAACAATGCTAAGACAACGGTTAATATGCTTGAGTATGCTAGAACTAAACAGCCTAATCTCAAGAAGTTTATTTATTTTTCTACGGATGAGGTTTATGGTCCAGCTCCAGAAGGGTACGATTTTACTGAAGAGGACAAACTAAGACCGAGCAATCCGTATAGTGCTGGTAAGGCTGCCGGAGAAATGATTACAATGGCGTATGGTAAGACTTATGACTTCCCTTACTTAATAACGAATACCATGAACATATTTGGAGAAAGACAAGACCCTGAGAAGTTAATACCTTTGTGCATGAAGGCTATACAAGAGGGTAAGATGATGACAATACACGGAACACCTGGGAATGTAGGAAAGAGACATTGGCTACATGCTAGGAATGCAGCAGACGCTGTTTTGTTCCTTTTACAGAATCCAATCATTCAAAGTAAGGTTCATATTGTAGGAGATATAGAGATGGATAATTTGCAGATGTACAAGTTAGTAGCTAAGTATATGGGTAAGGGAGATGTAGTAGAGGGGAAGGATTATTGTTATTTAGATTTCCATAGCACCCGACCAGGACACGATAGCCGATATGCCATGAGTGGTAAGAGATTGGCCGATTTGGGTTGGGTTGCACCAGTTGGTTTTGAAGATAGTATTAAAAGAGTTGTGGAGTGGAGTAAGGCCCACCCAGAGTGGATAAGTTAGTCATTGACAACAATTTATGTAGGGGTTATAGTTAATATAATTTGCTTATATACTGCCATGAGTAAAGGAGGAGTAGATTTTGTAACATCAAGTTTAGGGTTAATATCATTCTTGATGTGGCATGACATATATCCTGTTAATTTAACCTTTGAACCCCAGGTCGCTTGTTTGTATAAGAACAGGAATGTAGACTGGGCAGAGTTGATAGAATCGTATTGGAGTGGAGAAAGGATACCCTCCTGTG
>CAZRIV010000057.1:0-2022 GCA_964600235.1 uncultured Bacteriovoracaceae bacterium
CGGGGCGAATCCCATCAAAGAGCGAATATGACCCGATAAGCAACCCGGACCCGAGCGAGTTTAAGTTGAGGTGAGTGGTAATGATTAAGAAGTTGTTTAAGGATCTCAGAAGTGGGGAGAACATTCTTTTAGAGTCTAAGGATGTTGTCGTTGCTTTGAGCCACGGCGCGGCATGGATCTTCACAGAGAACGAAAGATGCGTGATAACAGTGCCCGGAGGCGATGTAAGCGGTATATTATCGCTTCTCTCCAAAGGATCAGCAAACGATGATTACTCGGCCATCGTTGAAATGATCCGGCCTCTCAGCAAGCTTTACCCTTACGAGAAGATCGAGGGAGAACTTAAGGCCGACATACTCAAGAGGGGGATAAACAAGATCTTTAACCAGGTTAGATTAAACGATCTCGAAAACTCAATTGTAATCGGAGCAATCCTTGAGACCTTCACAGGAGAGACCCTCAAAGGGGAGCTTGGCAATACCGTTAAGATGGTCCTTACTTCTCCCGGGACACCTTACGAGAAAATCTTTTATAACCCTACAAAGGACCCATCAACGAAGAACATGGAAGTAAGAAGGGTAACAATTCGAGAAGCAATTGAATACGAAAAGAAAGGTATTGATCCTTTAACTCGGGGCTTTCCTGAAGCTCTTCTCTTCTGGAATGAATGGCCCGCGCCTTACAAGAGTAGTCAATTGCTTTTTGAAAAAGCTGACGACCACAACCGCCCCGAGACCTGGAAAGATCTACCTGTGCCATTTGGAGATCAGCTTAAAATTTTAAGTGAAGAACTCGACACAAAGCAAGGTATTATTACGGCTTATGACTATATCGCAGTATTTGACGTATTGGCGCGTTTGCAGAGGATCGCGCGGAAAGATCGCTTTTGGGTAGTTAAAGGTAAGGCTTCAAATGAGGTAATAGAGAAAGCCAAAAAGAAGGATCTTGTTTTAATTGAAACTGACCGTATCAAAGAACTTACAGGAATTGATGACACAGATAAATTAAAGCGCGTCAAAGACGCCCTCTCGAATACTCCGCGCCTTTTTTGGAGAATAAGGGCAAAGGACAGGGATGACAAGGACGTCAGTATCAAAATTGCAGTTGCTTTTACTTCGATGATTATTGAAAGAGATCTCGAAGGCGTCAAAGGAATAGAAAGGGTAACTCAATTACGCCTCAATGATGACCTTTTCTCAATTAAAGATGACCGCTTCGTGTTGGTAGAACCGCAAAGCTACTCTCGATTGTTGGCTTTGCCTCTTCAAAGCGTAAACCCAGCGGCCCGGCTCTTTACACACCTTATGGCTTACAGCAATTCCTTTAACGGCTCTCGAACAGCCTTTATCGGCATTGAAAAGGCGGCGGGGCTTTTGGGGATCAATTCCTGGCTTTCAATGGGGCAACAGTCTCGGGTAACTTCAACTCTTGAAGATTACCTCGACAAGCTCAAAGAGACGGGAATAATCGAGCATTGG
Organism: uncultured Bacteriovoracaceae bacterium; assembly: GCA_964600235.1. Taxonomy (GTDB): domain Bacteria; phylum Desulfobacterota; class Desulfomonilia; order UBA1062; family UBA1062; genus MWEI01. Next base: position 1,479 of record CAZRIV010000057.1, read on the forward strand.
AAGAGGCAGGAGAACGGTGCCTATAAGATAACAATTGGAGTATAGTTACCTACATTTAGTGCCACAAACTGTGATTGGCTTTTCAAGATAGAGACAGCGATTGCAATCGCTGTCTTTCTTATTGGTGGCGGCTTTTGCGTTGTGGCACACAAAGTAGGCAAATCCTATTCGTTGTGGCACACAAAGTAGGCGTTGTGGCACACAAAGTAGGTAGCCCTTTTAGCTATGCCTTTATGGATAGGGATTACAGACTAAAAAAAGGCCCTATATAAAGGTTTTATATAACCGTTCTTATATAAACGGTTATATATAAAAGTGGCGGCAATTGAAAAAGCCGCCGTTTTATATATCAAGAGCAAGTGAAAGGGAAAAGATTTTTTCTTTCCCCTCTTTTAGCTTGATTATCTAAGCCCCAAGATTGCCCGCTGGATTATCTGTTTATGATACAAAATTATGCCTCGATATTCCTAATGCAGGCCTCGGAGCTCACATCATCTCTAAAAACCCTACCAATAGTGGGTTATATTTGGAAAACAACCATCTA
>CAZRIV010000058.1:0-1929 GCA_964600235.1 uncultured Bacteriovoracaceae bacterium
CTGTCAGTTCGCTCGTTACTACGTACACAATGACTTCTTCAGGTCTATATGAAGGCTGATCCTTAAGCTTGTACTCACCGGTTTCAGACTTAGCATAATCACTTTCAAGAGCGGCGAATAGTTCGGGAGGGCTTAGTGATTCATATTTTAAAGGATCCACGGTATATGTTTCTGAAGAGCCAGCCGGTGAATAGAAGAAAGTTGATCCAGTCGACTTTGAATTGTCTGTTTTTTCAGATCTAGATGGAGCAACTACTTTCCACTGCCCGGTAAGATTTTCTTGGGCCTTTTTGCTTGCTTCAGAAAGTAAGACGGCAACTTCTTCTCTCAAGACACTGCACTTCTCGTACTCGGCGAGCCCATTCTCAACAAGAAACAAGCTCAGCAATATCCAGCGGTCCATTCCCATATCTGAATAACCAAACCAAACGTAAGCAGGTGTGTGGTTATTCTTTATTGTAAACACGTCCCCGGTACTAACTTTCAACTCTGTATTCCTAAGAAGTGTCTCCAACTCACCTTTCAAGTCAGCCTCTATTGAAAAACCCTGTATTCCTATGGGGGTAATAAAAGTAGGCAATGAGTTTGATCCAAGGAATAGCAGACTGTCTACACTATCCATACCGAGAAATCTCAGATCCTTGAACTCAGTTTCAAGCTCAAACAGATCGAAATACTCCTCAAAGTAAGAGTAAGTTGCATCTGTAGAAGGAAATTCAAGTACCGCAGGAGTTAGTCCTATCAACAAGGCCGAAGATAGGAAGAGTAAGACAAGCATTAGTTGCTTCACGCGACCACCGCCTTCTTGGTCGCAATCCATAATCCCCAAAGCAAAAGAAAGTCTCAAAAAGGTTCGTGAAATTCTAAAGATTCACTAATATGATAACTAATTATTGCTCAGAAACAAAATGCAACGGAAAGCGCTGATAAAAACATCTTTTGAATTAAGCAATCCAATAGTTTTGTAATGAACGTAACAAAGTATATTCTATGAATGAAAGGAGGAATAACAATGCGTAGGTTGTTTGTCCTTTTATTCGTGGTTATTTGTGTGTTGGTTGCTGCCATAACTCCTATTAAAATCAATATTGAGGGTATAGAAGTCAATTATTACGAGGAATATCTGACACTCTTCAATAGTGAACTCAGTTACGATGATGTATTAATCTCCAGCATTATGGACGGAGACACTTTCACAATGATCAGACACAAGTCCCTGAACTTCATAGAGCTTCTAAGACTCATTGGAGTTGATGCCCCCAACAGCAAAGACTCTGATGAAAAACTAGAATACTTTGGAAATGAGGCCGCAGATTTTGCCCGTTCCGCACTTGAAAATCAAAAGTGTGCACTTTCTTATGATCAAACTCCTATGGATACTTATGGAAGGATTTTGGGTTATGTTTGGGTTCCAGCAACTTTTGAGGGAAACGAGTACAAGGTATTGTTCAACCTTCTTCTTATTACTAATGGGTACGGCCACGCCTATACAATCTACCCTTTTGAAGATAAGTATATGGAGATTTTCATTGAAGCAGAAAGAATCGCCAGGATTGGTAAGCAAGGTTTGTGGGCTAGCGAGGAGTTTGCGAATATGCCACCTGAACCTGAATATAACCCTATTGTATACATCACAAATACCGGCACAATGTATCATCAGGCTCATTGTCAACATTTGCTTCAAAGCAAGATTGCCATAAGACTTTCTGAAGCCGTTAGACGCGGATACACGCCCTGCAGCATCTGTAATCCACCTAGACTCATATTGGTAGGAAAAGAAACAGGTAACTAATGGAGTCGCCGTAAAGATACAGTGAAAGGAGGAAAACAATGAAAAAAGTTATGCTATTGTTCTTAATTTTGCTGGTAACAACAGTATCACTTGCGAACCTTTACGCCGTGACAACTGAAGGTCGAGTAGTTCTTCTT
>CAZRIV010000059.1:0-1833 GCA_964600235.1 uncultured Bacteriovoracaceae bacterium
ACATATTGGAGCATTTAGACTATTATGAGAAGGCTATTAGTGAGATGTGCAGAGTAGCTAAGTATGAGGTGGCTATTATATTCTTTCTACCACCACAGGAGATAGAGGTATTGGAAAAAGACGCTAATCTTAATTATGAGGTGAATGTAAATAAATATTCCAAGGCTAAGGTTGAGGAGTTTGCTAGAATGTTTGGAGAGGTAGAATGGATTAGTGTTGGAAGTGAAGTTATACTCAAGATTAAGAAAGAGACCAAGAAGGAAGTTAAAAAGAGAATCGTACCCAAGAAGATAGGGATTGTCTGCTCTTTGTATATAGACAACGACACTACCTACAAACAGGCTATGCACACACTAGATACAATGAAGTCAGAGCATTACCTAGTGTTTTACGCAAGGGTTACTAAACTTAATAACAAGTACAAGAGTATATTAAAGAGATTTAACAAGGTAAGTATCAATAAGAAAAACCTATTAGCTAAGAGTTGGAATGATGGGATTAAAAAAGCCCTCAAGGATGGTTGCGAGTATGTGATAGTACCCAACCTAGATATAGAACTTAAAGAGGACACAATAGACAACCTAGTAGAGTATGCCAGTAAGGACGACTCGGTAGTATGGAGTGGCTGGTGTAGTAATAATACAGGTCGTTTCCCTGATGATAACTTTATAGTTAATAGCCATTTAGTGTATGACAACTTTGCATTCTTTATGGTGAGCGATAGGTTGTTCAAAGAGGTAGGGCAATTTGATGAGAAGTTTATACCTGCTTACGGAGAGGATGTAGACATGCAGTACAGAATAGAGTTGGCAGGTAAGAAGCATACCTGTGTTTGGATGGCTAAGTTTATACATTTTGGTCAGACCACGGTTAAAAACTGTAAGGGAATAAAAGAAGATGTAGTCAAGCGAGATACTGACAAATATTTTATTGAGAAATGGGGAGGATTACCAAGGCAACAAGTTTATTTAACACCTTTTAACAAATGAGATACTTCGTATACAATCATCATGACTTTTGGCAATACCCTATGGGGGGAAGTAGCCTACTGGAGGCTGATGTAGTGTTTATGTGGAGTGATTGGCCATTTGCAAAAGAGATAGCTAAGCTACATTTACTAGGCAAGAAGGTTGTTATTTACGAGCATGGGTTTGGGTCTATGTTTGATTATGAGTTAAATGACAGAGAGCCTATTGCTGATGGGTATATTGTACTAGGAAAAGAGAGTAAGAATAGTTTGATAAGGGCTGGGGTTGATCCAAGTAGAATACTAATGACAGGCAATCCTATCTATGATGATATTAAGAAGACTAAACACACAGGAAAGAAAGCCCTGTTTGTACCATTACACTGGTGTAGAGATTTAAGAGCATACAATCAAAGTGTTTATGAGCAGTTAAGGAACGCATACCCTGAGTACGAGTGGACTGTAAAACTAACCGATAAGACTGGTAAGTTGTTTGCAGAGAGGACTTGGTACAATGATGTAGACAGTAATATCCTAGAAGACATAAAAGAGAGGCTTCCTGAGTATGATATTGTATTTACTCCAAGAGCTTCTACTTTTGAGAGTTTTGCTAGGCTAATGGGTATTCCTGTGTATATTGTGGATAAAAAGGCCTCGTACAAAGCCCTAGGAGAGCCAGAAGAGGTACCAGTGGACAATACATACCTTGAGATAGGAGAGAAAATACCTAAGGAAAAGCCCATTGATATGGATAGATATATTAAGAGACCAAGTTTAAGTTTAGATTTAATTTTAGATTGGGTTAAAACATTATGAGCGGTGATGTCAGTAGAGTGATTACAAATAGAACCCCAGAAGAGATTGCA
>CAZRIV010000060.1:0-1802 GCA_964600235.1 uncultured Bacteriovoracaceae bacterium
ATGAAAACGGCGAGCCTTACAAATCCTCCGGCGGCGAAATGATCGACTCCCCCCTCGGCCCTATTCCAAAAGGATGGAGAGTAGGGAATATAAGTGATATCGCAAACATTCTGGGGGGAGGAACGCCGAGAACTTCCATCGATGAATACTGGGACGGAGACATTCCATTCTTCACGCCAAAAGACGCAAAAGCTCTCTATTGCATCCATACAGAGAAGTGTTTGACTAAGAAGGGGCTTCAAAGCTGCAGTAGCCGTTTATATGAGAAGAATACAGTATTCATAACTGCAAGAGGAACCGTAGGAAAACTTGCACTAGCTGGAACACCGATGGCAATGAATCAGTCGTGTTATGCACTTACCGGAAAAGAGGTAAGTCAGTACTTTCTCTATTTCGCTATTGACAATCTTGTGGATTCACTTAAACAAAGCTCCCACGGTGCTGTTTTCAGTACCATAACAACCGCGACTTTGGAAAGTACGAAGGCATTGATTCCTGAAGCACGTATGGAAAGGAATTTTCGAGACAGAATTGCTTCCTTTTTTGAAATTATGCTAACCAACGATGAAGAGAATGGTAAGCTTTCAAAGCTCCGCGACGCACTTCTGCCAAAGCTCATGAGCGGTGAGCTAAGAGTTACCGATATTGAAGATAAATTGGGGAGGGGGTCCAATGCCGAGAGTACTTAAGCCATGGACTAGAGCGGCATTTAGTCTCATCCTTCATGCAGAGGAACATCGAATAATAGGAGACGACTTTGACAGAAGCATCGCTCATATAAGCTTTGACAATGCAATTGAAGTTATTATAGCAATCTACCTAAAATTGAATCCAATACAAAGGAAAGGCAAGCAATACCCCAAAGAAGATGTTAGGAGATGGTTGACCAACTTCCATACTAAGCTTGTATTCTTGGTACAGGAAGCACAACAGCGAAACTACATATTGAAGAAACCAATAGATGAGATTGCATACTATCACGATATTCGGAACAAACAATATCACGAAGGAGATTCGGGGATTCCTGTGGCAGATGATATCTATGCTATTCGAGAAGCAGCGTTGGACGTTTTCGCTATGCTATTCGATATTCCAGATATTGAACAGGTTCTTGATGAGTCTATAAAAGAAAGAGAGGCAAAGGACAGCGATCAGAAAACAAGAAATGATCTGTTGGATAAGCTATTGGATTTTAATGAGGAAGCAGTAATTGTTGCTGGGATTCCCTATGCTACGAGCGACTTATTGTTTGCAACGGATTATGATGCTTATAGGGCTTTTGAAGCTTTACTTGAGGAATCGAGAGACTTCCTAGCTGAACTGAAATTAAAGTATCCAAAATGTCTCAAACCAAGCATTGCAGGTATTAGCTTTGTTCACTTCGAAGAGAAAGTATATTTAAAGACGCGGAGTATTACCAATGAGATTCAAATAACAGATGCTGAGTTCTCTAGTCTTAAGCTAGAATCTCGCATCTCTTCAAGCAACGCACCCGACGAAAATGTAGATTTACTAATCAATGAATTCGATCCCCTTTCAATCATAGATTGTTTTGACATGTTCACAGATGAAGCAGCAAGAAAAATAGCCGAGGAGTTCAAATCTGTCCGGTGAAGGTTCCGGAAGATAATAGAAGCGCGTTTTTTTGATCTTGGGCAGCTTAACTCTTGATACTTTCTTAGGCTTCAAGTATTCAGTTTATAGTGTTTTCAGCAAGTGAGAACGCTGAGAACTAAGAAAACACCTAAAAGGATGATGAAATATGGGAATCACGGGTTTCACAGAAACAGGAATTGAAGAAG
>CAZRIV010000061.1:0-1680 GCA_964600235.1 uncultured Bacteriovoracaceae bacterium
TATAAGTCGTTTGTCCTAGGGCATTCGACTTAATTTTTTCGGTCCGTACGGGGCATTCTAACCCAGTTAGAAAGCCCTAAGCTCTTTTTTAGAAAAAAAATAAAATTATTGCAAATCAATTTCTTTTTTTGATATCCTCTACATTTTTTATAAAAGATAACGCAATCGCTTGAAGCAACATATCATCATATCTAGCCAGAGTTTCTAGAAGTTCCTTGTGCTTGTCGTAATAAGAAATTAGTCTCATCTCAAAATCGGTGTATCTTTTCTCCATAAAGCCACCTCTAATAAATTTCTCCTTTCAGGAAGTTCTCTTTCCTCTTTTTCTCATTGACCTTGAATCTGTAAACACCCTTGACTTGCTCTAGGTAATCTTTCAAAAGCTTTATAGTAATCTTTGCTAGATCTGAAGAATCTTCATTGCCAAAGCACAAAAACAAAAATCTGTACCCTTCGGTGTAGCTTATAGCATGCTCGATGGCCAGGATCATCTCTGAAAGATCAAAGATGTTGAAGCTATACAATGCTTCCCTGGTAAACATGGGGAGAATGCCCTTCAACCTTTTTTCAAAAACATCAACACTTTTTGCCAAAATTTTTCCTCCTTACTTACTACTTACTTACTACTTACTTACATACTACATTACACTACACTACACCCGCATTAATGCGGATCTTTTCTTTCAATTCTCCAGTGGAAATGCGTAGACCCTTTGAGAAGTTTTGTAACATGCGCTCATCATTTATGACATTCTCATATCCCTGCTCTGAAATCTTCTTCTTGACGATAGGCCAGATGGAAAATTCCCAGCGTTTCTCTCGCTCTTCTTCAGTCAGTTGCCTTTCTTTGGCCTTAATTTTAGGGTCAACTTTATTGTTTATCTCTTTTTTAGTTTCTTTCAGGTCTTTCTTCGTTAATTCGTCAATCTTGGCCTTAATTCGTGTGGCTTCAAGAATAACTCCTTCATACTGATTTTCAAGCTGTTCTAGCTCTGATTTGTTCTTTTCTACGTATTGAAACAATGCCTCCGTTATCGTCTCAGTAAATCCTTTCGATGATATTTCACAGCATCTGTCTAAAAGATCCTCAGGGATCCATGCCTGTATCAGCCGCTTACCGTATCGTATGTGGCTTTTTCCCACGCTAAATCACCTTGATTTCATTTTTTTGTGTAAGTAAAACTGGCCCTAAAAATGGCACTTTGTAAGTATGGTGTAAGTAAAATAGGGCCAAAAACAGGTGTTTTGTAATGATGGCTGTAAGTAAACTTATGCCGATTTTACTTACAAAACAGCCAAAGTGTAAGTAAAATAGGGCCAAAGTGTAGTATAGAATCACGACGACACCCTGGCGTTAGCTGTGTTTTCCCGTAGCTTTGAATATGCAAAATTTTCAAAGAAGCAGTTAGAGATCTTCTCACGAGCTTTTTTCAGAATAGCAAATTCATTTGGCTTATTCGAATTATAATTTTTTATTTCAGAATAGTCTTTCATTGAATCAATGGAACTTTCTTCTTTCACCCCCTTTTCATCTTTTTTTAGACAAACTAGGCGGGAGAGCTCGTTTATCGAGATCCCGTGTTTGCTGCATATTTCCTGTTTTATTTCCTCATAGGCCATGTATGATGCACCTTTGGATTAAGCAAATAGCCTAAAGCTTGGCTATACGCTTCCATAACA
>CAZRIV010000062.1:0-1678 GCA_964600235.1 uncultured Bacteriovoracaceae bacterium
CAACCTTTTTCTCCTTCAGCCTTACCAATTTTACACCACTTTTGAAGACATAACCGAACAGCAGGATTACTAATATTATAAAAATATAATTCATTCCAGTTATTATCTGAAATTATTAATAGATTATTGGAGATAATGCATTTGTTAATATTACTGGTTGGATGAGGAAGTATAGTATTTAATAATACTGGAGCAGCAAGATTAGAAACATCAATAACTTGTAAACCAGAATTCCCATCTGCTATAGGGCTAATGATTTCGGATATATTAATGTAAATAATCTTCCTTATAACTTCTTCGCTTCCCAATCTCTATAGTGCTGTTTTTATTATATCTTCCAGCCATAGTAGTACCTCCTTATTAGCATGAACTACAAACTCCTGTCCTCGACTCCGTGACTGGAAGTAGTCTTTCTTAAAACATTCTGCATTATGACAACTAATATTGCCTTTAAAGAACCTCGGTAAATCCCACTTTGATCTCGACATTCCATCTTTTGTTAAAACTAACTTTTTGTTGTATTTGAAAATCCCGGCTCCTGGTAAATCTGGAAACATCGTGAGTTTATCGGAAGCTATATAAATAATGTTATCAATTGATTTGTCTTTAACAAAGTTATGGGGGTGCTGTCTAAGCCATATATCATCAGCATCAGAAATTTGGTTAGCATTCTTACAGCTTCCTACTTCAAACCATCCCCATATAATATGTTTATCAGTGTTGGGAATATATCTATACACTCTTTCTGATATTTTTTTTGTATCTCTAAACCACCCAAAGAAAAGAAAAATATCGCCAACACAGACTCCTTCCTTCTTGAGATGAGCCAGAGCATTACCGATTTGACCAAATAGTCCTGTGTATTTTAGTGTCGTTGCTTGTGACTCTTTTGAGAATATTTGTGGATCATTATGACAATATGCTTTATCTAGACCTATCCTCTTCTTTTCTAATACCAAACTTGGATTTCTTTTTGGCAGTAATTGATTCAAAAGGACATCATAAGACATCCCTGTTTGAGTAACGTGATCTTTGTAGTTACTCCCAGGAACAGATCTATAACTGTCTACTACCTTGTCTAGGTTTTCGGGAATAGGAAAACTAACAAGTTCACTTCCATCAATGATGGGACTGGGATAACCACCTGCCGTGCTGTCAAATCCTTTGCGACTTAATATTACTTTCATTGTGTATATACTCCTGATGTATATGTATTCTAAACAACAGTGTTATCTGATAATGTTTCCAACTTTCACATACAGAGATACTACATTATCTATGCTCATCTATAATAATTATTTATATTTCACTTTATAAAAAGATAACCAGCGAGATTCCCACACATAACAATACTATGGGAATTAAGCAGCCTCCGCCTGAAAGATCCAATACTTTCTTCCCTTTGGCCAATTCTTTGTTCATCTGTTTCATCCAGCATAACGTTCATAATCCATCTCGTTTGAGATATTGATCCAATTCAATTGGTTCACCGCAGTTTCTGCATTTTTCCATGGTATTCTACTATACGATAATTCTATTAAGGCAAAAGATTCTGAGCCGTTAGCATATATACGCAATGATCTTAGTAACCCCAAAAATGTCAATCGTTTTATTCATCATATTTGGGTGGTAAAGGCAAAAAGTATCCCCCTTGACCTTCTTTCCCATAAGAGGGATA
>CAZRIV010000063.1:0-1659 GCA_964600235.1 uncultured Bacteriovoracaceae bacterium
TGTGCTTTGATGCCAAGGTGCAATACCCTGCAGTGTGTAATGCCATTGAAACTCTGCTAGTCCATGAAAAATCAGCCAAAAAATTCCTCCCTAAAATCGGAAAGATGTACAAGGAAGCTAAAGTTGAGATGAGGTGCTGTCCTGTTAGCTATGAAATACTAAAGGACCTCAAAGTAAAAAAGGCAAAAGAGAAGGATTGGTCAACAGAGTACAATGATTTGATAATATCAATTAAGGTTGTTAGGTCAATTGAAGAAGCTTTAGATCACATAAACAAATACGGATCCCATCACACAGATGCCATAATAACAAGTGATAAAAAAGCGGGGGAGTATTTCCTAAACTTCGTTGACTCATCATCAGTCATGCTAAACGCCTCGACACGATTTGCAGATGGTTTCAGGTATGGCAAGGGTGCTGAGATAGGCATATCCACAGGGAAGATTCACGCTAGAGGACCGACAGGCATGGAAGGGATGCTAATCTATAAATACAAACTAATAGGAAACGGCCATAAAGTTTCAGATTATGTTGGAAAGAATGCAAGGCCATATACTCATAAAAAACTATAGGTCAAACGAGGGATGATTGAAATGAATGATAGAAAAGAACTTTTCAAGGACATAAAAAAAATAGTTGTGAAGATAGGCACCTCAAGCCTCATCACAAAGGACGGGAAGTTCAATAGAGAGTTCGCAAATGATATCGCAAGAGAGGTATCGAAGCTAAAATCAAAAGGAAAGGACGTGATACTAGTTTCCTCTGGGGCAGTAGGAATTGGCTGTGAGATCCTGGATTTTAAAGAGCGCCCACAATCAATCCCTTTAAAACAGGCAACAGCTGCAGTTGGTCAGAGCCTGCTTATGCATGAGTGGAGCAATGTTTTTGAAAAGCATGGGCTTAAAGTTGCCCAGATCCTTCTAACTTATGATGCGTTTTCAGACAGGAAAACGTATCTGAATCTTAGAAACAGCATGTCATCCCTTTTAGAGCTAGGGGTCATACCAATCATAAATGAAAATGACCCTGTATGTGTCCATGAGATCGGGGAAACATTTGGGGATAATGACACGCTATCGGCAATGGTATCAAGCAAGGTCGAAGCTGATCTATTAATATTAATGACCGATATAGACGGTTTGTACACCAAAAATCCAAAGAAGGCAAAAGATGCAATAAAAATCCCAGTAGTAGAAGAAATAACGCCAGAGATTGAAAGCTTTGGTGGCGGTGCAAGTGAAAAAGGCACCGGGGGGATGAAAACAAAGCTAGAGGCTGCGAAGATAGCCCAAAAGTCAGGCTGCTATATGGTCATTGCTTCAAGTGAAGAAAAAGACCTTATCTCAAAAGTCATGAACGGAGAGGAAGTTGGGACCCTTTTCCTCCCAAAAAAGAACATTGAAGGCAACAAAATAAGGTGGATCACCCTGGCAAAACCAAAAGGAAAAATAATAGTGGATACAGGAGCCAGGAATGCACTTCTTGACCACAAAAGCCTCCTTCCGCGGGGGGTCATTGACATCGAAGGGAACTTTGATGTCGGGGATATCGTGGCAATAGAGTCAGGTGAAGGGATCTTTGCCAAGGGTATAACAAACTACACTGACAAGGAACTAAATAAAATAAAGGGTAAAAACACTGACGAGATAGAATCTATTT
>CAZRIV010000064.1:0-1625 GCA_964600235.1 uncultured Bacteriovoracaceae bacterium
GCTTCCAGACTACCTATGAGGAATTGAAACGACGGTACGCCGGCTTACGTTCTTTACTTCAAGACGGCTTCCAGACTACCTATGAGGAATTGAAACCCACGAGAATTGGTTCGAGATCGATGCGCAGAGAGCGCTTCCAGACTACCTATGAGGAATTGAAACGAATCCTCGACAGGTCGAATGTCGCGTCGATCACCGCTTCCAGACTACCTATGAGGAATTGAAACTTGGGAACAGCAGGCCATAACCCTTGCAACCAGTGATCGCTTCCAGACTACCTATGAGGAATTGAAACTTTTCTGGAAGACCGCTAGGGCCTACTGGCCCGGCTTCCAGACTACCTATGAGGAATTGAAACCTCCTTCAAAGATGAGGCGCGCTGGTGCGCGCCTCGGCTTCCAGACTACCTATGAGGAATTGAAACCGTCTAGGGGAGTGTGAATGTTCGACATTCATCAAAGGCTTCCAGACTACCTATGAGGAATTGAAACTACGGCCTATCACAATGCCACAGCGGCACTATGGACGGCTTCCAGACTACCTATGAGGAATTGAAACTGCTAATAGAGATGTGTATATTTGGTACAATGATGCTTCCAGACTACCTATGAGGAATTGAAACAGCGATAGTACGATTCTACGGCGTTCAATAAAAACGCTTCCAGACTACCTATGAGGAATTGAAACCAAACTGTTCCCAGTAGTAGCCCGCCGCCATTCCGCTTCCAGACTACCTATGAGGAATTGAAACCTTTGCCGGCTATCGGTTTCTTTGCCACCGACGAGCTTCCAGACTACCTATGAGGAATTGAAACGGCTTTCAAGGTCAAGGGTCAATCCCGATACTGCTTCCAGACTACCTATGAGGAATTGAAACCGGCTGGTTCTGGCTGGATTTCTTTATGGAAGAGTGCTTCCAGACTACCTATGAGGAATTGAAACCCGTTGTCTGCCGAACCGAACTGAGCAAGCGGGCACTTTGCTTCCAGACTACCTATGAGGAATTGAAACCTGGTCAATTCTCTATTATCCGCTTTGGCCAAGCTTCCAGACTACCTATGAGGAATTGAAACACTTGAGTCATGGTCGCGCCTCCTGTGAAAAGGTCCTGCTTCCAGACTACCTATGAGGAATTGAAACCGGCTGGTTCTGGCTGGATTTCTTTATGGAAGAGTATTGCTTCCAGACTACCTATGAGGAATTGAAACCTCATTCTCATTCCTCCCTACGCCTTCACAACAGCTTCCAGACTACCTATGAGGAATTGAAACTAAAGTATGCTGTGGGAACTGCCATAACCGTATATGCGCTTCCAGACTACCTATGAGGAATTGAAACTTCGAATACCAAATATCCGGCTCAATCACAATGAAAGGACCGCTTCCAGACTACCTATGAGGAATTGAAACTAATCTCTTTCACCTCATCGACACTGTGAACCACAGGCTTCCAGACTACCTATGAGGAATTGAAACTGAGCCTATCTCCGACCCACAGTTCGACTTTTGCTTCCAGACTACCTATGAGGAATTGAAACGTAGTCGGAGATAATGAACAAGCAAAAAAGTTCAGGGCTTCCAGACTACCTATGAGGAATTGAAACATGGACTGTGTATCTTGAACTG
>CAZRIV010000065.1:0-1592 GCA_964600235.1 uncultured Bacteriovoracaceae bacterium
GGCTTGGTCAAATAAGCCCCTAACTGATTTCTAATCTCCTGTTCTGTTAGTGTGAGTGCCATTAGTGATCCTCCTTTGCTTCTACATCATAAACTAGATTCAATCCATAAATAGAAAAACCAGCTCCACTTGAACTATGGCTTAGTTTTAATTCTACAAACTTACCAGCCGCTTTAGGAGGCAGTATCAATCTTTCTACCTTAATCTCATCAGTACCAGCTAGGCTTACATTATTTGTTGAGCCCTCTATCTTGCTCCAGTTTCCTGTCCCCCCTATTCTATACTGGGCTGTTAAATACTCTCCACTAGCATTAGAAGGCTTGGATACTACTTGCACCTCGTAGGCATTTTTAATATCTTCTACATTCTCAGGCGAACCGTATAACTTAGGGGTCTGATATACACTCTCTTGTGCTGAACCATTTAAGGCATAACCAAGGTCAGTCTGCCATACCTCTTGCCCATCAGGATTGGTTGTATATACCTCATAGACTCCACCAGCCTTGTTTCTAGTCCAGTATTTGTAAGGTCTGTTGATTAGTACATCCCAAGCATTCAATAGAACATCGTATCTTAATATCACATTCTTGTAAGCCACAGTCTCGTAGGTAACATTTCCAATGTATAGACAGTATCTACCCCTTGAATCGAGTCCACCTGTTACACTATTAGCATCTACTACAACGCTTAGCCAGTCTTCAACTGCTCTTGATATTAAAGTCCCCTCTGTTCCACCAGCATACATGTAAACTCCCCCTCTGTTATACCAAAGCATTTTACCTTCTGTTACTTGTACTGTTTCTTTGTTAGAAGTACCTCCGTTTGTGTTAATAACTCTTAGTGAGTATTCATCCCATGCTGCGACCTTGTTTTGTGTAAATACAAACAATGCACCACTATATTCTTTAAGTCCTACAATGGCCTCTCCCATATCGTCAAAGTAGTTATTTGCTGGGAAATTGTCTTTACTTACATCACTAAATATCACTCTTGAAGGGTATGTTTCGGTATTAGTTTTAACATTTCCTAAATATAGCCTCCCTTTGTAGACCTCTAGGTGCTTGGCATATATACTGGCTAAAGTTCCCATGTTAGTTCCATCTGTATACTTGACCTCACCCTCAATTCCTTGTGTAATATACAGTCTTTCCTTAAAAGTATCAGCCCCCGTACCAACGCCTGTTCCTGTGTTAATAAAAGATACCCCCCATTCTACTGGTGCTGTACCTGTTCCAAATCCACTCCCTACCGAAGAGAATCCACTAGCACTACCCAAATACTTGTATAAATCACTACCATATACTTGATACAACTCATTATCCCCATTCTCTTTATTCCAAGCGTAAACTCCCCTATTAGCCCCACTTCCTACTCCACTTCCAATCTGTGCAAACCCATAGGCTTTTTGTAGCTTCCCTGGTCTACTTATGTCTACATTGTACAAAAAAGGAGACTCATTTACTCGCAAAAGCAAAGGAGAAGTAAACGATTGATGTCCACCACTAAAATCAAGATATTTCTGTACGACTCTTTTACTTCTAGCCATATTATTGATACTAAACTAAAGTCCTCTTAATATATAATTATACCAT
>CAZRIV010000066.1:0-1576 GCA_964600235.1 uncultured Bacteriovoracaceae bacterium
TGAACCATATCTGCCTTGTAAAGGGGTCGAGATCGTATCTGGAGGCAAGGTGTAGGAACAGTTTCAGTTCATCATCACTGGCACCTTTAGCGACGGTCCTTTTGATTAGCTCTACCTGTTCCCTACTCCACGGTGACTCGTTATTTGCTGTTGTCGGCAGCATCAGCGCTCACCTCCAGGAAGACTATTGATTGCTTCTCTTCCACAGTCAGATATTCGCTAAGCTCTGATAACGCAGGAAGGTCGGGCTGCAGCATACGGAGCCTTGAGATAATGCTGATCTTTGGCTTGTAAGTAGTGGAGAAAACTTGTGTGGCGATATCCGGGTACTTTGAAACTATGATCCGGGCATCTGGTTGGCTGATTTTGGCCTCTGTGGACCAACTTAGTTTAGCGGTGAAGTCCGTCAATTCTACCTGTAATGATTGGCCGCGGTCTGGTCTCTGAATTGTGTGGAAGATTTGAGTTTCGAGCTCTTTCTTCCTCTCTCTGAGGCGGTTCTCGAGGTCCTTAATCTGTTTAAGCTGTAGCAGCAGGGAAGTGGTGTTAACAGTCTGAACATTCATAAAAATTCCTCCTTTTTGCACGAAAATTAGAAAGAAAGCCGATTAGGGCTCTCTTCACTACTTTGTCTGTACCAAAAGAAGGAATGTAATTCAGTCTGGGGAAGGGTTATGCGTTGTCTATTCTTTCAAATGTTTGAATTCTGGTGCACATTGAAACTCTATTAATTGCTTATCTTAATCTTTTTTAGCTTACCTTTCTCAGACGCGTCATTTATGATTTTTTGCATAACAAGATCAGATTTGTCTCCGTCAAAATCTCTGGAAAATTCCTTTATTTCAGAGAAACTAAGACCTGAAGGATCAAGATCGCTGAAATTTGAGAGGTTTATGATTTCCGCTGACGTTGAGTAGCCTTCTTTCTTCCCTAACTTAACACCCCCATTTGGGTTCTCCAATCTCCTCAGTCTGTATATTTTAGTTCGCCCTGGGTTGCTTCGTTTATCCTTTCTAGCGGCAGCTTGCTTTTTTCTACGTGTTTTTGGGGGCACCTTTCCACATTCCGAAAAGAGCATTTTCTTTAGCTTAGTTGTTTTGTAGAAACACGGAGAAATTTGAAAACATTCAATGATTACATTCTTGCCTTTTCTTCTTACCATTATTTTTCTAATCCTGTTCGGACCCAGGGTGCCTTCCTCAACAAATACAAAACGTTCTTTTCGCCTTACTAACCCTTTCTTGACAAGACTCTTTCTAAGCCTTTGACACTGTCTAGAAGATAGTCCAGTAACTATAGACAAACTCTTAGTTGAGCAAGAGCGCACATTTGTTAAAACACAGGCAATAACGAAGTCTCTGAAGTTTTCATAGCTAGAAATTATAGAAGGTGAGCCTTTGTGAAGTAAGTAATCTTTTTCTGAAATACTGACACAGGTTTCTGAATCGAAGAATTCGCTTCTAAAGAACACTTCCAAGTATTTGTTTGCTCGTGTTCTATTCGAATCTATTTTCAACACTAGGCCTTCGAGTTTTTCCAAACACTTCTCTTTACTTATTCCACTACTTTGTTTGCA
>CAZRIV010000067.1:0-1477 GCA_964600235.1 uncultured Bacteriovoracaceae bacterium
CATATAGAATGTTTTCAGAGTGGAGATTCCCAGAAAAGGGGGCAGAGATGATCTCCTGTCCAGAGTAACGGCACTATTTCTAACGGTTGTTACTCTTGCCTTCTCCAAGTTCGTGCTCAACTATCCTATTCTGGATTACCTCAATTGTTGCTGATTTGTTTATTGGATACGGTGTAGATTCAAGCAGCATGAATCCGCAATAAAGGGAGAAACAATGGCTCCTGATCAATACCGTTTTGGGTCATTCTATTTGGTAGAGTACTTCTTCAGATTTTTGCCTATTAAGTGGCATGATAACCAGATGAGTTATGATCTCCTGTCGAAGGAAGGGTGGGATGACGATTCGAGAAAAACAATGGAGATGGTCTGGCCTGAAAGTGCTAGATATGAACTCGTAAATGATATCCAGGATGTTATATCAGATATACTGGACTCTTTCGTTGGCAGCAATTTACTTCTAAAAAACATGTTGACAACCGCAATAAACTCCACGAAATGGCCGGATTATGTAATTGATGTTGAGAAATTGGCCCTTCTTGTAGGTGAATACATCCCGGAGGACATACTTCTATTCTTCAATAAGGATAGTTACGAAAGCAGTGTCGTTAATGGCTACTTCAATATGCGTTTCTTCTTCACGATTATCGTTATGGTTTTGATATATTTGTTCTGCAGGGAATTCCTCGATCCATTCTCTTCCCTTGCAGGAGTCATGTTCTTCTCAGGGATGATTCCTCTCGCTGCTCAAGACTTCCAGCAAGCTGAAACTATGTGTGCACTTACTGTTTTTTTATTGCTTCTCATCCTTATTGCAAGAAGGAAATCATATTTGGTCATTATATTGTGCGTTGTGTTAGGATGCACTCTCCGCACGGATCATATGCTCTTCGCCGCTCTAATTTACTCTTTCCATGAGTTTCCGAATTTGGTTAAGAGAAGATCCCTTGAAGGTTTGCTGAGAATAATTCTTTTGCTCGGATTGCCTTTAATTGCAACATTCATCCTTTCATCTGTAGTGTTCCCTCAAGCAGAATACTACGTTTCATTAATCCAGATTGACTATAATCTAGGGAATGTTTGGTCATGGATATTCCCTGCAGTATTCATGGTTATTCCACTGGTTTTCTCCGGCCAGATTAGGAAGATGCCCTTTTTTGCATCTTCGTGGTATTGGATAGTTCCGTTTCTAGTGCTTAATTACATTGTAGGGAGACCTTCTGAAGTCAGGTTGCTTTTGCCAGTTCTCGTCTACTCTATTCCCTTTATAATAAAAGGTACGAAAAGTCTGATTGGCGATAAATTGCCGGAATCACCAAATTAGCGCGAGCTCATCAAACCCTAGGCAATCTGAATTGAAAATACCATTGACGGAACAATCGTCTCCGGTATGTCTTTGCAGTTTAGGGACCTTATGAATTATTACTGGTCTGCTCCCCTAAAACGAGACAAGGTAAATGATAGACTTACTAAGGGAGGC
>CAZRIV010000068.1:0-1476 GCA_964600235.1 uncultured Bacteriovoracaceae bacterium
AAAGGAAGTAAGAACAAAAAAAGAGGACCAATAGTTAAAATAAACATTCCTAACGCTATGACACCAGAAAATAAGGGGACAGAGGGTTTGTATACTTCAGGGGATGAGAGTAGTTTTGAGTCTATAAGAGACATCAAAATAAAACATCTTAGAAAGGGTGAGGTGAGTGTGAGCTATCCTGATAGATTTATTACCGAGTTGTCCTTTGATGAACTACACGGGGAAATGCTAAGAAGGTCTGAGTTAAGACAGCTTGTAGAGAACAAAGAATACAATACAAGAATAGAGATAGAGACAGATAGTCCTATTGCTATCGGCTGGTTTGCAGATACGCATATAGCGGGTCAAGATATAGACTATGAGCGATTAAGATGGGAAGTAGAAGAGATTAAACTTAACCCATATATGAGAGTTTTTCTCGGTGGCGATTTGGTCGATGGTTTTGTCTGGAACCCAGCACAGTTTGCCGATATCGCCAATCTTAATGAGCAAGACCTATACCTACATAAAATGCTTGAGTATATGGGGTATGACAAGATACTAGGGGGGGTAATGGGATCACATGAGAAATGGTCAAGAAGAACAGGGCTAGATTCCTATAAAGACATTAGAAAGAACATCCCAATCTTTGATGGAACAGGAACGGTAGACTTAGTAATCAATGGCATAACCTATACAGGGGCAATTCTACACGAAGCAAAAGGAAATAGTTATTTTAACCCTAATCATGCACAAAAGAGATTTATCATGGAGAATGAAGGTTATGACTTTGTAATGACAGCCCATACTCATGCAGGTGCAGAACAATCTCAAGTAAGACAAACAGCAAAGGGCAGTAAAAAGGTAGTCTTCTTGTCAGGGAAGACATTTAAGAGAACTGATGACTTCTTAGATACAAAAGGATTTAAGAGAAAAGAAGGTGAAGCCCTTGGTACTAACTGGATTCTATTCAATCATAAACAGAAGATGATGATACCTCTATCAAGTACAGCAGAAGTATTAGAAATTATGGGAAGTATCTAGAGATACAGTTCGTTAAAAATCCAACTAGAGGAGGTGTGATGTGCCTAAAAAGGCGAAGTTTAATTGGAAGCACGAGATTAAGGTGTTGCAAGGTTATGTATGCCCCGTATGTGGGTTAAAAGGTACAGACAGTACCCTACAAATACATCATTGTAAAAACAAGTGTAGAGGTGGCAACAATTCAACAATCAACTGTGTAGCGGTTCACTCAAAGTGCCATAAGCTCATCCACGAGAAGCATGGGAACGATTATTACGACCCAAGACAAGGCTAGTTGGTAGAGAGAGGGTATTGTATATATCCATTTTGGTATGAATATCCTCTCTTTTAGTTTTGTAAACTAAATTGTAAGGACTATATGTTTCTATAATATACGCAAAACCGTATGTTATGGAAATGGAAGTCTAAAACTTGTAAAAGTTAGTAGGTTTTGGAAGTGGAATACTAAAACTT
>CAZRIV010000069.1:0-1455 GCA_964600235.1 uncultured Bacteriovoracaceae bacterium
CCTTCATATAGACCTGAAGAAGTCATTGTGTACGTAGTAACGAGCGAACTGACAGACAAAACGGCAATAATTCGCTACCACGAAAAGGATTGCCCACTGCTAACAGTACAAAACCCCAGGTTATCTCAATTGTGGCTTTCAACAGCTATTTCCAAGGGGTATGTACCCTGCCCGATGTGTGACCCTCCTATTGTGGATGAAAAGACTTCTGAGGTGGTATTTGATTCTCATACAGTATATCTAACTTCAGACGGAAAGTATCACCGCGTGAATTGTCCTTTACTTGAAGGAAAGGAAATACGCTCCACCAAGCTAGTTGTTGCTCAAGGATACGGTTATACACCTTGCAGTATCTGCAACCCGCCTAAGTGATTTGTCGATAGATACTACGAATAAAAGAGGTGCTATGGGATGAAAATGCAAGATTTCAAGAGAAAGTTCGGAGCAGAATCACTCAATCTTGTTAATAGCCTCCTGAGAAAAGCTCCAACGGACCACATAAAGAACCAGAATAATGAAAAGAAAGAAGTTCAACCTGGCATCTTTCGTGAGATGAAAGCGACCAGGAGCGGTAATCGTATTTCATATTTCGAAGAAGGTATGACTTCCGAGGTTGAGCTCAAAGTAATTGTCAATGAAAGGAAAGGCTTGGGCGGCACAGATGCGTTTAGAGAATCTATTGAATGAGGGGGGAAGGATTATGAAAAAGCTCTTCTGTACCGTAATTGCAATTTCACTTTGCCTAGGTATTGCCTTCGGTATTTCAATGACGTATGTTGAGGCATTTAGCAAAGCTTTTGAGAACAGCAGTACCCAGGATCCTCTGTTCTATATGGATTCAGGAGTCCTTATGGTTATGTCTCCAGTGTATCCTGCATTCATCAGTTCTGGATGGTTTTCCCAAGATGCGGCGGGCCTAGCAAATCTTCAAAGACTTTTCGGCTACAACACAGGACTATCCCTTTTTATCGAGAATACAGATGAAGAGACCCTTTATCTACCTGCCGACTTTATAGATATTAATGGGAACTACGGCATTAATTTCATAGTAGATGGCGCAGAGTCATTCTATTTGGAACTGCCTCCTGGTGAACTCAAAGTATGCTTCCTGATAACTCCAGCTTACGAACTCTATCCAATAATTACTCTAATGAGAAAGTACTCAACATCACCGATTATCAGATACTCAAGGTATAGTGAAATCCACGAAACAATGGTTTCCGAATATCTTGAATGGTTCGAGGAGTACGGAAATGCTGATTAACCACTCCTTGAATAGGGATAACCCGACTTGATTCATTTTCACTGGTATCCTGAACCTTACACTAGGAATCTTGAAAAGCCGCTTTGCTTGTTCCAATAAGTCACTAGACTATATTTCTTTCTTCTCATCGTTGTAAAAGCAATAAAGAAAGACAATCATAAATAGATAATTGAGAATAATACATAAAATTT
>CAZRIV010000070.1:0-1448 GCA_964600235.1 uncultured Bacteriovoracaceae bacterium
AAAATCCCTTTGCAACGGTCTTTTTAGAAAATAGGGTATATACCCCTCTCGGTGGAGTAGGAGTGGGTAGGGCGGGTAGACCTATATCAAAATGTTGTAATTAAACAGGGTTTAAGATAGTGGTATAATATATAATATGAAGAGCGTTGCATGGAAAGGAGACCACCCAATTACCAGTTATTATGGTTGGAGGACCAATCCAATTAGTGGTGTAAGAAGTTTCCATGACGGAGTTGATGTCTCTATGCCAGTTGGTACAGAACTATATTCTCCAGTAAGTGGGAAGATAAGACTGGCTAAGTCAGATAGTTATGGGGGGAAATATATCCAGGTATTAGCAAGTGATGGAAAGGGACACTGGTGTTTGCACTTATCCGAGTTTAAGGTGAAGGTAGGGGATTTGGTTCAACAAGGCCAACTCATTGGAATATCAGGAAATACAGGACAATCTACGGGTCCTCATACCCATTTTGGTCTACAAAGCAATGCCGCAGTCTGGGATTCGCATATTGATCCCCTACCAAGTTTACAAGCCCAACCAACAGAAAGGTTCAAGAGAGGAGACTCAATAGTCTTTACAGACATCCAAAATATCCGAAAAGGGAGTGGGACTTCTTATGATATAACCGGCCAATCAGTAATTGGTAGTACCTACGAGATAGAAGATGGACCAAGATTTGCCGACGGTTATGCTTGGTACGACTTAAAAAACAACAACTGGGTAGCAGATGTGGGGAAGTTCCAAGCGTATATTCCACCAATTCAACCACCCACAGATGAGGCATCGGATTTAAGAGAAGAAGTAAACAGACTACTTGAGGTAAACAGGGGCCTTAGCGTGGCTCTAGGGGCCTCAGAAGACCTGTTAAAAGTCAGGGATGGACAGTTGTCGGAGGCACGGGGAAGAATAAACTTATTGGAGGCAGAAATTGAAGAAGCAAAAAATGATTATGCTAACATGGAGGAGAATTATACTAAAGTATTGGAAGCGAAGGACAGGATAGAACAGGAGAAGTTAGCAGCCCAAGAGGAGTTGGATAGGTTAAAACAAAGTTCAGACTGGGTTAAAAGGATTGCTGAGTTGCTTAGTAATCTCTTTAATAGAAAATAATTTTAGTTTTACATAATATGGTAGTTGCACTTTTGAATAAGATACAGAACGAGGTGGTAAGGGCTTTTGGGTTTAGAGTATACAATACTTTTAAGAGTGTCATTCTCCCCATAGTTCTTTCTTTGATTCTCCTAGAGTTAGAGAAGACTCCAGGAGATTTAAGTTGTCTAGTAAGTGGGGAATTTTGGTACAAGATCTTGTATGCAGTAATAGTTGCCCTAATCGGTGGTGCTGTTGCTGGACTTGATAAGGTTAAGAGAATGGAGAGTAAATAAATCAAACGAGGATAAAATAATATGAATACTGCCAAAAAATCATTGACCCAGTGGGTCGGCTT
>CAZRIV010000071.1:0-1386 GCA_964600235.1 uncultured Bacteriovoracaceae bacterium
TCAAAATAACTCAATCCCCATAAGGGTTTTAAAACGTAGTGGACGGGTCTTGTTGGAACATGTTGAAAATGGCGGGATGGACGGGACTCGAACCAAGAAGAAATATTATCAAACAGACAAGGGATTTTTTTAAGGTAAGGTCCGAGCATCGTTTCCTAGGTGAAACAGGCCACTCTTTAAATTCTAAGATATTTAATGTAAATTAGACATATGAATATAGTTGAAGAAGTCAGAAAACATGTAATAAAAAGATATCAAGAAAGAGATGATGCAGAAGGTATGGATATGTATGACACTCACGTTAGATATGTTGTTGAGTATGCAAAAACATTAGCAAATAAACTAGGTGCAGATGTTGAAGTAGTAGAGATAGCTTCATTATTACATGATATAGCTAGAATAGACGGCTTAAATGAAAATCATCATATAGAAGGTGCAAAGTATGCAGAAGAATTACTAAATAACCTAGGGTATGATTCTGGGAAGATTCCTATAATTAAAGATAGTATTATCTCTCATAGAGGTAGTGCAGGTATTCCTCAGAAAACAATAGAGGCAAAATGTTTAGCTTCTGGAGACGCTATGGCACATTTTAGAAGTATTCCTGATATGTTCTATTTCGTATACAAAGATCTTGGTTGTGATATTGAAGAGGGTAAACAAAAACTTCGAAAGAAATTTAGTGAGAGTTATGCGAAGATGATACCCGAAGCAAAGGAAATGGTAGAAGAAAAGTATATTGCTGTTATGAAGGTTCTTGAATAAGAAGAAGTATCCACACAATATAGTAAACAGAAGCAGGACTCGAACGAGGATGGTGTTTTTAGTAATACGGTGATTATTGTGTTAAATCAACATTCTTACTTCGAACCAAGGGGTATTTAATTTGGTCTCCTTTAGAGGTTTTTTATCCACCAGGCCTTACTTTTGAGATTTTCACTTTTAAGGCCAAAATAACTCAGTCCCCATAAGGGTTTTAAAACATAGTGTACAGGTCTTGTTGGAACATCTTGAAAATGGCGGAGAGGGAGGGATTCGAACCCTCGGTGGGCTTATGGGCCCACGACTCGTTAGCAGTGAGTTCCTTTCGGCCTCTCAGGCACCTCTCCATAAACAGTTTCCAATTATACTTCATTCAATTAATATATGCTAGAATAGTATATGTACTTAGGTATTCATGTATCATCATCCGGTGGTATACAAAACTCAATAACTAATGGGGAGAGATATGGAGTAAATAGTATCCAAATTATGCCAACCGCACCCATGAGGTGGGCAACAAAACTAATCACTGATGAACAGATTGGTATATTTCTAGATACTTTAGAAAGATCTAGTATAAAGAAGATATTGATACATGGGATATATCTAACTAACCTTGCAAGA
>CAZRIV010000072.1:0-1346 GCA_964600235.1 uncultured Bacteriovoracaceae bacterium
GCTTCCAGACTACCTATGAGGAATTGAAACTGAGGTCCTGATTAGTGAGGCCAGTTTTATACATTTCTGCTTCCAGACTACCTATGAGGAATTGAAACGGGAACGACAGACCGGATGCGGACGCCGAAGAGCTGCTTCCAGACTACCTATGAGGAATTGAAACCAAAACCACTCGAAATCTTACACAACCCGTTCCGCTTCCAGACTACCTATGAGGAATTGAAACCCCTTGATGTCGACCGGTTCTTGATGAAAGTTCGCTTCCAGACTACCTATGAGGAATTGAAACGGGAAATGAAAGGCGACGAGTACGAACACATCGACAGCTTCCAGACTACCTATGAGGAATTGAAACATGCAAATCAGGTTGAAAAGCTGTATATGCGCGAACCGCTTCCAGACTACCTATGAGGAATTGAAACTCATATTCTTCGTCCCATTTCTTGTGATAGATAGACTTGCTTCCAGACTACCTATGAGGAATTGAAACTCGAGAGTCGCTTCGTTCGGATCGTGGATCTTGCTTCCAGACTACCTATGAGGAATTGAAACAAGGGAATGACGAAATAAAAATCTTTCCCGGAGCGCTTCCAGACTACCTATGAGGAATTGAAACTAGAATAAGGGGGTCATCCTGGCCGTCCTGTTCACGCTTCCAGACTACCTATGAGGAATTGAAACGGCTTCCATCTCTGGATGGTTCGCTCGGTAACCGCTTCCAGACTACCTATGAGGAATTGAAACCGTCGACGGTGAGGATGGTTGGGCCGGGATAAAGCTTCCAGACTACCTATGAGGAATTGAAACTTGCTGGCTACCGCATGGATAGCCAGCGTAAAGCTTCCAGACTACCTATGAGGAATTGAAACCAGTAGAACTCGACCTGGAACTTGCCGGTCTCCGCTTCCAGACTACCTATGAGGAATTGAAACTGACATACGTCCACGCAAGAGAGCTGTTGTCTGCCCGCTTCCAGACTACCTATGAGGAATTGAAACAATACTCCGCCATTCTCGCGTAGCCTTCCTCAGGCTTCCAGACTACCTATGAGGAATTGAAACCGAAGACGCTTCAAGCTCCAATGTTTTTTCGCGCTTCCAGACTACCTATGAGGAATTGAAACTCTCAGACTCTCCTTGTATTTGAGGGTGAGAATTTTCTGCTTCCAGACTACCTATGAGGAATTGAAACTCAGGAAGGTTTCGGGAGACATTGACATTTTTTCAAGCTTCCAGACTACCTATGAGGAATTGAAACTGTACGACGAGGCGAATAAAGAAATAATGCTCATGCTTCCAGACTACCTATGAGGAATTGAAACCGGATGGAAAGGTAGAGCAGCTCCG
>CAZRIV010000073.1:0-1261 GCA_964600235.1 uncultured Bacteriovoracaceae bacterium
TGCCGTTTCCAGTAATAGAGTTTCGTAATTTATCATAAGGTTATGCTGCTTTCTTATGACGACGATAGGTTTTCCAATTTTGCATACTGATGTCGCGTTTGCGGTTTCGCCACGACAAATATCGTTCAATCGCTTCCTGCTGTTCAACATGGCTGCGATAGTCGGTATTCTCCAATGCGAACTTCTTCAATGCCGCAAAATGACACTCAATCCGATTCAGCCACGACGCATTGGTCGGCGTCCAGTAGAATCGGATATTGTGCGTTTTCGCATACATCAGCACTTCAGCCTTATGGTGGTATGTCGCATTATCCAGAATAATGTGCAGCGTTTCCTTTCGCGGGTACTGCCGACGCAACCACTTCAAAAACGCCAAATAGGTCGTCCAGTTCTTCTTGGACTCAAAAGTCCCCACCAGCGTATCCCGTTCCAGATCATACGCCCCGAACATGTGCCGCACACCCCCGTGGCGATTGTACGTCGCCCGCAGCCGATCCACATGCCCGGTTTTGGCATAATGTCGGCCGTGTCGCGGCAGCAGATTCAGCGGGCCGAACTCGTCGATACTGATGCGGCGGCTGCCGTTGGGACGTTTGGCATACAAACGCTTAATTCGCCTGTATTTGGCCCAAAATTCAGGATCCACAGAATCCTTCCAGGTTTTGGTATGACGCCATTTGACCTTGCAGCGACGCAGGATTTGACGCAGATATTCCAGCGAAATAGACGAAATGATCGCCTGATCAACCAGATAGTCACGCAGTTTGGCCAGCGACCAGACGGTCATGCCGATCAACTGCTTGGGCGGCGAGAGGGCTATCTCACAGATTTGTTCGACCACGTCGGCTCCAAACGTATGCGGTCCGGTTGGCCCACAATGGTACGGATACCATGCAATCCTTTCAATCCCGCCCTTGTTGAAACGGTGAATGATCTGCCGCACCCAGACGGGCGAACAATCGCACTGTTGGCCAATATAGGCATTCTTCCGGCCGCCTTGCGACAACAGAATAATTCGGGCGTGAAGCCTATTGACAGAATTAGTCAGTTGCTGTTTCATGCGTTTCAGTTTTTGGCGTTCATAAGGCCGAAGCGTCCGTGCTTTAATGTTGTCCATTTTTGGTTCTCCACATTGTCACGGCTGCCCCATGCAGCCTGTGGAGAACCTATTTATAGCACAATAAAAGATGGCGCAAGTCTAATATCTAAAAAAGTTTACAGATCAATCAAAAAACTCGAAACTCTAATACTGGAAACGGCA
>CAZRIV010000074.1:0-1257 GCA_964600235.1 uncultured Bacteriovoracaceae bacterium
CACAGGAGGGTATCCTTTCTCCACTCCAATACGATTCTATCAACTCTGCCCAGTCCACATTCCTGTTCTTATACAAACAGGCGACCTGAGGCTCAAAGGTTAAATTAACAGGATATATGTCGTGCCACATCAAGAATGAGATTAACCCTAAACTTGATGTTACAAAATCTACTTCTCCTTTACTCATGGCAGTATATAAGCAAATTATCTTAACTATAACCCCTACATAAATTGTTGTCAATGACTTCTAAAATTACCTAAACTCAGGCCACTTTTCCATCATTTTCTCATACTTCTTTTTGTACTTTTTGTATATCTCATCGTAATCTAAATCGGGTACTATCTGATGACTTAAAACTATTTTCTCTTCCCATTTCTCTTGTCCATATTTCTTAATAAACCATAGGGAATAATCTGCATACCTTCCATTACCATAGCCATTACAACCCCTACATTGAGCGTTCACTAACTCTTCGTCAAACAAAATAGAGTTATTCCTACCCGATATGGCATGACCAGCTTGAAGTTCTGCTATTGGAAAAAATTTACCACAGGTTACACACTTACCACAATCAGGAAACTTAGAGGTCTTTATACAATCTCGGGTTCTTATATACCTACTAAACATGGTCCAAGCTTTTTGTTTCTTACCTTTCTTGCTTAAGGTCTTGCTGGGCATTTTTGCGACCTCTCTTTGAATAAACTAATATATCTTTCTCTTGCTCAGGATTAAACATCATAATTCCTTTTTCTAAAACATAAGACATTTTTCTACTCTTCACCCTCTTGTATAGGGTTGCTACACTCATGTTATTCTCTTTTGCTATTTGGTATACGGTCTTCATATTTCTATATTATACACTATGTTAAAATTATACAAAGTAAAACAATCACTATCAATGTCCAAAATAACCACGAACAACCACCCTCTTTAGCTGTCTCATAAGCACAAACTACAATCGTCATGAGAAAAGGGACAACTACTGTAACAAACAATATTGCACCAACTATAATCCAAAACATATTAGTCCTCCTTAAAATTTATATCTTCTAATTCTCTAATCTCTTCTAGGTTGCTCTCGTGTATTGTAGCCATTCTGTCAATGTAAAACTTGGCCTGTTCTTCCTTAGTCGGGTTTCTACCTAGTTTTAGTTTTTGTATTACAAACAAATCTCTCCTTTGCTGTTGCCCTGGAGTTATTCTTTTGTCTAAAAACGGGTCATCTGGTAGATTCTCCATAATGTCTTTAGTATTAA
>CAZRIV010000075.1:0-1203 GCA_964600235.1 uncultured Bacteriovoracaceae bacterium
GACTGGGCAGAGTTGATAGAATCGTATTGGAGTGGAGAAAGGATACCCTCCTGTGAATTGTCCGAATATGTAGTAGTAGCTAAGAGAATCCTGGACCGTGGAGAAATACAAAAAATCTGGTTTAAGGAGGTTAAAGAAGCAGTAAAAGACCTGAGAGAAGATTATATGTTCCCTATATTTGTTTAATAAAG
This sequence comes from uncultured Bacteriovoracaceae bacterium, assembly GCA_964600235.1. Classification (GTDB taxonomy): domain Bacteria; phylum Desulfobacterota; class Desulfomonilia; order UBA1062; family UBA1062; genus MWEI01. The sequence goes on from CAZRIV010000075.1 coordinate 192, forward strand.
AATAAAACTATGAAGACTATTGTATACAGTGCAATCTATGGTGATTATGACAAACCGAAGGCTCAACCCCTCAAAGAGAAGCCCATTTTATTTACAGATACAAGCGAGAGTACAGACTGGGAGGTTAGAAAGGTCTTTAGAGAAGAAGAGCACCCTAGAATGAAGGCTAAGTATTTTAAGTGTATGCCACACCAGGTATTGGATTGTGATATTAGTATTTGGATTGATGGTAGTGCTACTATAAAAACCCCATACTTTAGGGAGTGGTGCATGGAAAAGTTGGGAGACAATGACATAGCTTTGTTTAGACACCCTGATAGAGATTGTATTTACGATGAGGCCAATGCTAGTCGTGGTATGGCTAAGTATAGGGGTCTTCCAATACTAGAACAGGTCATGGAATACAAAAGAGGGGGCTATCCTGTACATGGTGGATTGTGGGCTTGTGGATTGCTGATAAGGAGACATAATGATAAGGTTAAAAAGTTCAATAAACTATGGTGGAGGCATAACAATAAATACACATATCAGGATCAATTAAGCTTTCCTATATGTGCCAGAGAGGCTGATTTGAGGATAGGGACAATAGAGGACAACCAATGGAACAACGATATAATAGATTTTGCTACTTCATTACATAAAAACGACTTATGAACTGGTGGGACAAGAATTACAAGAGAAGTGACTTTAGGGGTTGGATTGCACAAGATAGCAACTCAACAAGGAAAAGACTAGCAGAATTAGTTAAGCCCTATGGGAGTGTTTTAGACTGTGCCTGTGGTACTTGTATGGATTATTTTGAATACAAGAGCCAGGGCATTCCTATTAAATACAAGGGGGTTGATTTTTGTGAGGGATTGGTAGAGGAGGCAAAGGAGAAAGGAATAGACTGCGTACACGGAAGTATTGAGGAGCTACCATTCAAGGATAAGAGCTTTGACATAGTAACAGCTAGGCACATATTGGAGCATTTAGACTATTATGAGAAGGCTATTAGTGAGATGTGCAGAGT
>CAZRIV010000076.1:0-1122 GCA_964600235.1 uncultured Bacteriovoracaceae bacterium
CATATTACTTATTGTCTTTTAATTTAGATATAACTCTGTTTAATGTCATACTCCCTATAAACCAAACATATTCCTCTACAGTTTTACAATCAAAGGCTGTTTTTATGTGCTTGAATTCCTCAATATCACCCTTGTACTTCATACTCTCTATGGTTTTTATCATTATCTTCCTTTCCTCTTCCCTTGCTTTGTCTAGTTTATCTTCAACCCACTCCCAAACATCTTCTTTTACTTTTTCCGTAAAGAACCTGTCCCAATTATACTTCTCAAATAACTCTTTCTTTAATTCTTTCTTCTCCATATTACTTATTGTCTAACTATTTTATATCCTTTTTCTTTTAATAACTTCATTGCTTCTTCTGTTTTATCATCGTCCTCTCCTTCTTCTAAGCCTGTTTCTTTTAATATTCCATACTCAACAGTTCCACCCTCTAACTTTCCACAAGTAATTGTTTTCTCTTCATTTGTAACTTCTCTCCAACTATATACCCCTGCAAATGCTTTTAGCCCAAACGATAGTGTACCTTTACAGGTAATTGACAGTCCAGCAACTATTCCATACGACCCACCTGCTTCAATATACCCACCTGCTTCAATATACCCACCTGCTTCAATAGACTCACCTGCTTCAATAGACCAACCTGCTTTAATAGACCCACCTGCTTTGATATACCCACCTGCTTCAATATACCAACCTGCTTTAATAGACCCACCTGCTTTGATATACCCACCTGCTTTGATATACCCAGTTACAAACAACCCCATATCTAAATCTATCTCTAAATTCTCTGTGATTTCTATGTTTCCATTAAACACATATCTATAATCTTCTTTTACTAATCCCTTGAACTTTTTATCTATAACCATTTTTTTACTAACTAAAATTAACTAATATTCCTTAATTCATTAACATAATTGTCCTTTCTGTTTTCTATAGACCCATAATCTATATCTCCTCCCTTTAGCAGAATTCTCTTTAGTGTCATTATCTCCAAAAACAACCACAATTTATAAAAGAAGTTTCTCTTTGCTTTTCTCATTTTATTTTTTTCCTTTTTAATTTAACTATCTGCTAAGGCGAGGCTAAAACTACCCATAATAACCCCGCCCTAGTTATCAGAT
>CAZRIV010000077.1:0-1086 GCA_964600235.1 uncultured Bacteriovoracaceae bacterium
TGTTCAATAGTCTGATAAGGGTCTTGGTGAGTAATGGATATAAATTGATTGAAGGTAAATAGAATGAATATAAACAAAGATTTTATACAAAACATATCAGGTAAGGACTTCGTGAAGTACGAGGGATTACTAAACTTATTCCACGAGAATGGTGGAAAAGAGATACACACAGAGTTGGTGTCAAAGAAACTCGGAGAAGAAGTATTCTTCATCTTCAAAGCAATAGTAACGGGCACCAGGGGAACTTTTGAAGGATATGGAGACGCTTGTAAGGGGAATGTTAACCCAATGATAGTTAAGCACATGATGAGAATGGCGGAGACTAGAGCAAAGGCAAGAGCATTGAGAGATTACAATAATATTGGAATGGCTGCTATTGAGGAGCTAGACTAATTTAATTTTAGAGGATATTAAAATGTTTGACGATATAAAAAACAATCAAGTAGTAAATGGAGTTAAGGTTATACATGTAAGAGAGAAGACAGCAAGAGAGCAACTTCTAACCTATGGAATGAATGCCAGATGTAGAGAAGTTCTAGCAAGAGACTATGCGAGAGAGAGAGCTACTAAGAAAATGTTGCAAGAGAGAGATAACCTAGTAAAGAGAATGTATAATGAGTATGAAGCATATAAATCTATTAAATAAGAATATGGAGAGAAAGGAAATAATTAAACGGGTAAAGAAAATACTGTCAAAACACGAAGAGAACACATCCGAGGGGGCTATATACTGGGATTTTGAATGGGTTGGAGGAAAAGAGATACCCACAGGTCGGGGTGGTTATAGACTAGAGGGTGGAGAATGCGTCTATAGTGATAAGGCTTTTTATGAAGAAATGGCAGACTTCATCTCCCAAGAACTAGACAAAGCAAAGATAGAAGTTCTTACAGAGATATTCCAAACTTGTTACCAAGAGGATAGTAAAACCTTGGAATTAGTAGAGGAGAAATTAGCTAAATTAAAGGGTAAAAAATAAGATGAAGGAAATAACGATTAAAAAAGAATCAAGCAAGATATGGGGGAAAGTTAAAAAAGGATTTAAGAGTTTTGGTAAGAAGATTATGAGCATTGATCTGATTGACGGA
>CAZRIV010000078.1:0-1053 GCA_964600235.1 uncultured Bacteriovoracaceae bacterium
AATGAAGACATACAGGCCACATAAATATCAAAGGGCTTTCCATAAGAGTAATGCCAGGTTTAGAACCTTTATAGCGGGAAGAAGGGGAGGTAAAACTATTGCAGGAACACTTGAGGCTTTGTCTTATGCTTATGGTACAAAGATAGGAAACAAACAAAAGATACAAACCCCCACACATGGTTGGATCATATCCCCAACTTATCAGATGTTAAAAGATGTTAATATCCCTGTTTTAATGGAGTGGTGTAATCCCGATACGATTGCAAGTTGGAATAAGTCGGATAATAGGCTGGAGTTTAAGAATGGAAGTACAATAACCCTAAGAAGTGGAGAGAACCCTGATAGGCTAAGGGGTGTAGGGCTGGACTGGATATGGTTAGATGAGGCTTGTTTTATGAGTAAGCAAGTATGGGAAGTTTTGTATCCTACACTAACAGATAAGAAGGGTATAGCATGGATAACAACAACCCCACAAGGTTATGACTGGGTGTATGATACTTTTTACAAACCTGCTATTGATAAAGAACCTGGGTTTGAAGCCTGGAAGTTCACCACTTTAGACAATCCTTACATAGACCAAACACTAATAGAACAAGCAAGAAAAGATTTGAGCGACATGATGTTTAAGCAAGAGTATTTGGCTTCCTTTGAGAAGTTTGAAGGGTTGATATATCCTGATTTTAACGAGGCAAGGCATTGTAAGGAGTCTCCTAAGGCTTTGACGGACATCTACTTTGTAGGGCTTGATGTGGGATGGAATCACCCTACTGCAGGGCTTTTAGTTAAAGAGGATACTAATGGGAATCTGTTTGTAGTTGATGAGTTTAGAGAGCAATTCTTAACAGCCAAAGAGATAAGCAATCAACTAAATGGGATGTTAATCAGGAATGGTTTAAGGGAGCAAGATATTGAGATGTTTGTAATTGACCCAGCAAGTAAGGGGACACAACAGACGAGTGGGCAAAGCATGATGTTCCAATTACAAGAGGAAGGTTGGGGATTTATTCCTGCTAATAATGATGTAATGGCTGGTATCAACAGGGTTACAAGGCT
>CAZRIV010000079.1:0-1053 GCA_964600235.1 uncultured Bacteriovoracaceae bacterium
CCTGGGAATGTTACTGTTACTATTTTTGAGCATAATTTAGGTTATACACCAGCTTTCTATGTACTTAGGGTAAGTGGGGGTGATTTTTTCCCATACTGGGTAAGTTGTGATGAAGATAAGATGTATTTTTTTGGTTATGTAACAACAGATATAAACCTCAAGTGGAAGATATTTAGAAGACCGCTCAAAACGAACTATGCTTCTGTAAATACCAATATGACCGATGCTACAAAAGAAACTGATGATGATTACGGTTTATTGGTCTCACTGCCAGGAAAAGATGTTAGTTCTACTGATAAAAGAGATTTTTGTATAAGAAGCGATGTACGACAACTTATGATTGCCAAGACTGGGTATACAACAACTCCAACGAACCAGTTTGTTGTTACCCATAATCTGGGATATAAACCTATGTATTTTTTTTATATTGAGAGCGAAAGTGATAGATACCATTTTTTAACTTCTGCTTCTGATTTGGTAATATCTTCCACAAACGATTCGCTAACTACCTCCTACTTTAGTGGTTTCTCAAATTTTGCCTATATAATATTCAAAGACACACTAACCACAAATGGCTAAAATATCAGTAGAAAATGACAGTGCGTTTAAGGTTTCCTTGCCAGGATACGATGTAGACACTGCAACCCCTGAACAATGTGCTATCCATAGTGGATTTGATTATCCAAAAATAGAGGAGAGTTTGGAAGGGTACGAAGAGGTAACTATTCCTACAACGATTCCAGTAGGAAAAACTAGAATCAAAACGGTTACACATGATTACGGATATATTCCTTGTGTATCGGTATTTCTTTCCGTTTTAGAACCTGACCCTATTCTTACCAATACTGAGTTTGCTATGCTTCCATTCTTTCTTTTTGACCCACCAATGATGTATTATCAGTACGACATAACGCCAACAGAACTACAAATAAATATTGTTTCGGTATTTGAGTCTACCGAGGGAGAGGGAAGTCCAGCAGGAACGCAAGTAGGCTTCAAATGGCAAGTATGGGTGAACGACTAATTGATATGATATAATTATATATACGAGGG
>CAZRIV010000080.1:0-1030 GCA_964600235.1 uncultured Bacteriovoracaceae bacterium
ATGACTCTGCTGGAAATAGAATGGCAGCTGGTTGTCCCGATAGGGAGCAGAGCCTATGCTACTTTTTACATTGATGGAGGAGTCTATTTCGAGGAAGGGCCTTCAGAAGCGTCAGGAACGTTCAAAGTCTTGCTAGACGAACAAGAACACATTATAGACGTTTCAATCAACACATCATCTAATTCGGGCGGATCCCCCGAACTAAGGATACACAGGGCTGTGTACGGGGATTTCGATATACTCGCTCAGGGAATCGGCTTTTGGACCAAGCAAGGAGATGGTACAGTCGAATTTGTAGGAGGCTATTTGCGGATAACTTCGCCGGAAGGCAAGGAAACAGAGGCAATAGGAGATCTTCTTGCCACCGAACCTCAGGAAATGCAATTCTCATTTGATTGGGAAGCCTCAAGCGAATTCAATTACGATTTCCTTGAGGCCTATGTGAATGACATACTCTTTTTCAGGCGAAGCGGCTTGGATTCTGGTACTTTCTCCAGCACCCTGCCTAATGAGGAACACATATTCCGCTTTAGGTATGTAAAAGATTCCAGCTACGGTGAATACGATGACTGTGGAAGAGTGAGAAATATCATAGTGAGGGGGAGAAATTGGCTCGAGACAGGGCTCACAGAATGGGCACTTGGCGGAGACGTACACCCGGTGCTTCTTCCTAGTGGTTGGGTGCAACTCAAGTGTTCAGACAATCAGTCCTCTTGGATGGAGCGTACATACGAACCGCCGCCTGATATGTTTATCACTAATATCCGAATAAAGTACTTGCAGGAAAGCCAGTCGATAAACCAACTTGCAGTCGAGGCTTTCGATACGTTCTTCATAGACGCTTTAATAGAGGGGTTCGATATGATCTCGGAATCATGGCTTCCAGTGGAACCGACTTTCATAGAAGCCGAACTCGAGAGATACGATGCTGAAACCGTGATTTTCGAGAAGATAGCAGACAGCCAAGTCTTTGTTCATCCAGACGGTTATTACAGACTTCTGCAAAAGTGCAACGCTCCTCCAGGGACGT